>NC_008228.1:1296751-2593502 GCF_000014225.1 Paraglaciecola sp. T6c | reverse complement strand
GCACCACTCTTGTAACTATTTGATGCGCATAATTTTCTTTAGTTTAACAGCGCATTATCTGGCAAATCAGCTAGGTATTGTGTTTAATACTCAGCTCAATAGCTTTTACTAAGCATAAACTGTGCTCAATATGATTTACGTTAGCTAATTCCCCGTTGCTAAGCTTTATGATGTGAAATATACCCTGATAGTTATCAGCTGAAAAACGTACAGGCTCAACGTCTAAATTTCTTCCCGTATTGGCTGGGAGACAAACCAGTGTGTTTTTTGAAAAGTCGGGTGAATGAGCTCAAATCATCGTAACCCACGAGATTCACAATGCGCTCTACGCTATGAGCAGATGCTTCTAAATGCTTTTTAGCTGCTTCAACTCTCACACCTTGCAGGTAAGCTAGGGGGGATTGTTCCGTTGCGCGCTTAAAGCGGCGAACAAAAGTACGAGATGTTAAATTTACTTTTTCGCACAAGGTGTCTACCACAATTTTTTGCGCGAAATGCTCCTCAAGCCACTGTTGTACAGCGAGAATTTCCACATCCTGATGGTATTTCTTAGTGCGCAAAGAAGCGTAAGCAGATTGGTCCCCACGAGATAAATCGATAACGTGAGCCTTGGCTGTTGTGGTCGCGATATCATGGCCAGCGTAACGCTCGATCAATAAGAGTGCTAAATCAAACCACGCCATTCCTCCGCCTGAACAAAAAATGTTGTCTTGCTCGGTGATCATTCTATCGATTTGCAAATTAACATTGGGATATAGCTGCCTAAATAAGTCTGCGTAGCCCCAATGTGTTGTTGCCATACGCTTGTCAAGTATTCCTGCCTGAGCTAAAAAAAAAGCGCCACTGCAGTTACTCGCGATATCTGCTCCTAAAGCGTGGTGTTTTCTTATATGGGCTAAGAGTTCAACATTATTTTTAAGGACATCAATGGGATCACCACCAATGGTAGGAATAAGGAGGAGATCCGTTTTGTCTACGCTTTCTATTGACACATGGGCATTCAATTCAAGCTGATTAATACATTTAACCTGCTTTTGGCATAACGAGGCTATTTGAACATCAAACAGCGGTTTGATGGGTAATCCCTGCATCCGCTGCCAAGTAATACCTGCTAAACCAAATATATCTAGCACCCCAGTGATAGCACTAGCGTAGGCTTGATCGAATCCCAAAATAGTCACTTTGTACACTAATTCGCCCTCTCTATAAACCCGTGTTTTTAGCGCGTATCACGGTGCGTTATATCTGTCATATACGACCATTATTATGTCATATATGACAATTAATCGCCTGACTTTTATCTGCGAAGCTAAGCACCGTTAAAAGAATGTTGCCTTTATAAGAGTCGAAACATATCAACAAATACTTATATGTTTGGCGTAAGCGGCAAGTTAATCAGAGAAGGTGTGGGTAAAATGAGTGAAGAATTAGTCAGTCGTAAAGAACTAGCATTTCAATTGTACGAGTTGCTCGATACAGAGTCCTTATGTGATAAAGAGCGATTCAGTGAACACAACAAAGATACGTTCGATGCAGTCATGGACACCGCGGAGAAAATCGCACGGGAAAAGTTTGCACCACATAATCGAAAGGCTGACCTCAATGAGCCGACCTTTGATGGTGAGAAAGTTCACATGATCCCTGAAGTAAAGGAGGCGTTCGATACCTACGCAGAATCAGGGTTAATTGCCGGCCGTTTCGATTTTGATGATGGCGGTATGCAACTGCCTGAAACTATTATGATGGCGTGTTCAAGTTACTTTACCGCGTCGAACCCCTCCAGCACATCTTACTCATTCTTGACAGTTGCCGCAGCCAACGTGATCAAGAACTTTGCTGAGCAGAGTATTAAAGATAAGTTTATGCCGCGTATGCTCACAGGTGAGTTTACTGGGACTATGGCGTTAACTGAGCCACATGCCGGTTCTTCTCTTGCTGATATAACCACAAATGCAAAGCCGGCTGATGATGGTACGTATCGTATTAAGGGCAGTAAGATGTTCATTTCGGCGGGTGATCATGAATTATCTGACAACATTGTGCATTTGGTACTAGCAAAAATTCAAGGCGCGCCTGCGGGTGTTAAGGGTATTTCACTTTTTGTGGTGCCAAAATTTCGCCTCGATGAAAACGGCGAGCCAGCACAGCGTAATGATGTCTCACTGGCAGGACTTATTCATAAGATGGGGTATCGAGGCACTACTTCTACCGTCTTATCGTTCGGCGAAAAAGACGATTGCCACGGCTACTTAGTAGGCGAAGCGCATCAAGGCCTTAAGTATATGTTCTTGATGATGAACGAAGCGCGCATTGGTGTTGGTTTTGGTGCCGCTATGCTTGGGTATTCAGGCTATCGTTACTCGTTGGGCTACGCTAAAGAAAGAACACAGGGGCGTGTTGCGCCAAACAACAAACCGACCGACAAACCAGCCACTATCATTAAACATGGTGATGTAAAGCGCATGCTATTAGCGCAAAAGTCATATGTCGAAGGTGCTATGTCATTGTGTTTTTATGCTTCCAGACTAGTTGACGAACTGCATATAGCAGAAACACCAGAGGCGAAACAGAGGACAGCTGAGCTGCTTGATTTGTTAACCCCTGTGGTGAAAGCATGGCCCAGCGAATTCGGCCCGAAAGCTAATGATTTAGCAATTCAAATTCTGGGCGGCTCAGGCTACACCAGAGAATATCCAGTAGAGCAGTGCTGGCGCGATAACCGTTTAAATCCGATTCATGAGGGGACGAACGGTATTCAAGCGTTAGATCTGATGACACGTAAATTATGGCAGGCAGATGGCGCTGGTTTAGTGCAATTACAAAAAGTCATGGGCGAAGACTTCGCTAAAGCTCAACACCCAGTGAGCAAACAGCTTATCGCTGATCTTCAACCTTACTTATTAAGATTGCAAAAGCTTATTCCGGTCATAGGTGCGGAGTTAGCAGGTGAAAACCAAAATGCACTGCTAGCCAATGCGAGTTGCTTTTTAACCATATTTGGCCAAGTAGTTGTCAGTTGGATGTGGATCAGGCAGGCAATTACGTCAGAAGAAGCACTTAATAAAAATGCGGTATCACAGGATGATGAAGCATTTTATCGCGGAAAATTACAAGCTGCGAAGTATTTCCTTGATTGGGAATTACCATTGACGGACCGGGATTTTAAAGTGTTAAGCAGCATGAGTGACAGCTGCAGTGCGATGCAAGAAACTTGGTTTTAAATTATATTAATTAGGGATAGTTAGCAGCGTTTATTATGGAATAAGAGCGCTTTAATTGGCAAAGCGCGGATCCAGTTATCTATCCGTCTTTCTAAATTGCGCTTGTTAAAAACCCCAGAGGTACAAACGAATTTGAGTATAAGGTGGAATACAGCTAATGAGTGACAACAGTGTTGCTGGAAAGCATATATTAATTACAGGTGGGGCCTCAGGAATTGGGGCCGAGTCTGCTTTGTTACTAAGTAAACGAGGGGCCAGTATCACACTGGCAGATCTAAACGACGTCGATGGCAATGCTCTAGCTCAACGCATCTGTGATGAAGGCGGTCAAGCGCGTTTCGTTAAAGTAGATGTCAGCGAAAGTGCATCCGTTGCGGCACTTTTTGATTCGGCCATTGATGAATTAGGTAATATCGATGTGTTGATAAACAATGCTGGCATTGATCACGATCCTAAATTTATGCTGGAAATAGACGACGCTACCTTTCATAAAAATATCGCGGTGAATGTGAATGGTGTGTGGTTTTGCATGAAGCAGGCATTGGCTCATATGATGCAAAATGGCGGTGGCCATGTGATCAATATCTCATCTGTGGCAGGTATTCGCGCCGCTCCCACGTTATCAGCCTATAGCGCAGCGAAACATGCAGTCGTGGGGTTAACCAAGTCAGCAGCGGTGGAATATGCCCGGCACAATATACGTTTTAATGCTGTCTGCCCCAGCTTCATTCGCACCCCTATGGTGGAAAATGTTTTGTCTAAATTAGATGAACGTGGGCAAAAAGCACTCGTCAAGGCTAATCCAATGAAACGCCTTGGAGAGCCACAAGAAGTGGCTGGCGCGATTGCTTGGTTATGTACAGCAGAGTCAAGTTTTATGACCGGCCATACCGTAGTACTCGACGGTGGTATGACTGCGTAACGTGTTATTAATATTAAAGGACAATAAATGAAAACAGAATTATTTGATCTAACTGGCAAAGTTGCCCTGGTAACCGGTGCAAGCCGGGGTATCGGTGAGTCTATTGCTAGATTACTGGCCACTTACGGCGCACATGTGATTGTATCAAGCCGCAAGTTAGACGGTTGTGAAGCGGTTGCTAAAAGCATTCGCGATTCAGGTGGTAAAGCTACTGCGATGGCATGTCATGTAGGTGAAATGGCGCAAATAGACGCCACGTTTGACGCTATCAAGAAAGACTTTGGGCAATTGGATATATTAGTGAATAACGCTGCAGCTAATCCATATTTCGGTCATATATTAGATACTGACTTAGCGGCTTATGAAAAGACGGTAGATGTGAACATTAGAGGCTATTTCTTTATGTCTATCGCCGCCGGAAACATAATGAAAGAGCAGGGTGGCGGGGTTATTCTCAACACAGCATCGATCAACGGTATTTCTCCAGGCAATATGCAGGGAATTTATTCTGTAACGAAAGCTGCGGTGATCAGCATGACTAAGGCATTTGCAAAAGAGTGCGGCTCGCTAAACATTCGAGTGAACGCATTACTGCCTGGTTTAACCGAAACGAAATTCGCATCGGCTTTGACATCCAATGACAAAATTCTTAAACAAGCTTTGATGACGATCCCATTAGGACGTGTTGCTCAGCCTGACGAAATGGCTGGAACCGTATTGTACCTGGTATCTGATGCATCTTCATACACGACAGGCACAACAGTCACAGTGGACGGGGGGTACTTAGCCTAAACTATTTAAAAGCGTGTTGCCCGTAAATAGAAATGAAGCCGCCAGTGTAACGAATACACTGGCGGCTTTTTATGCTGAATCAATGAGATTTACTATCTACGGCTTTTTAACCCATGCACCGTTAACCAACACAAAATGCCCAGTGTCGGTTTTTTCATAGGCTTTCTTCGCAGCTAACTTTTCAACTTGCTCAAGAGTAAGGTTATTCTTAGTAGCTAATTGCGCATACTTTTGCTTTCGTTTGTCGTTTACCTCTTTGATCAAAGACATTACGTCAGGCTTACTCACTACTGCACCAAGATAACCGTCTGTTTGCTCGCCAACCAAACCTTGTGCTTTAGCGTCATCCAATTCTATTGCAAAGCTCATACTGGCGAATAGTAAGGACGATGCTGCTAGCAATGTAGGTAATAGGTTCGTTTTCATGTTCACTCCTTAAAATAATTCACTGTCATCGCTGAATAAGTCATCTAACTCTTTATCAACTTTCACACGTATTTCGTGATCTATCTTTACATTAATGTTGATAGTAATGGGTTCTTTCGTTTCTACTTGCACTTTATGAGTACAAGCGCTCAACGGTAACAAGGCCGCCATTAGCCAATACATTTTCACTCTTCACCACCTTTTTTAATGTTATGTTCAATTTGATTCTGTACCGAATCAGTCAATCTTAAGGAACGCATCAAGGTTAGAATATTTTCCTCGTGGTGGTAATTAAAATTAACTGCTTGTTGTTGCGTTGGATTTTTCCCTAATATAGAGAAATCCAAAAACAATAATCCATCGGAATTCAACTTCACTTTACTACTTAGTTTTTCAAACTCTAGATCTTTTAAATAAAGCAACTCGGTTTGTTGTTGAGCAATGGAATCAAATGCGGGGTTGCCATCAATTTTAAGGGCACCACCACTGTCACTCTTTAATAGGCCGTTATCGATATTCACTTTGCCGTCTTCTAACGTCAAAGGCAATATCCCACTAACAGAGCCAGTTACATCAATACCATTTTGTTGCTGTAATTCAACAATTTTGGCTAAGTCAATATTGTTCATGGTGAGCTGAGCGTTTTGGTTACGATTGTCTAACCAGAAACCGCCTAATATGAAGTTACCACCTAATACGTTACCCGTCGCTTTGTCGACTTTAAGGCTGTTGTTTTTGATTGAGTAGTCCAAAGCAATATTACTGATAGGTACCCCAGTGTTCGCATTCAGTATAGTTAACCTAGCGTCATCAAGCTGAAGACCCGCTGAATCAGAATATACGTTATTGTGAGTTGCAATACCGCTGGCACTGAAGTCTGCGTATTTTATCTCTGCGTTAACAAGTTCAATAGATGCCTGTAAATCTTGACCGTCTGACTTCATCTGAGCATCAATATCCAATGTACCATCTTGCAGTATAAGCTCCGGCAAAAACCGGCTAGCGACTGCTTGCAAGCTGTCTATGGATTGCTGGCGCATCATTAGATTAAGCTGCTGTCCAGATTGGCCGAGTTTAAACTGCAAAGACTTTTCTATTGACACATCGTGCTGGCTATTTAATGTGCTAGAGCTGCGCTGTGCTGTAATGTCATGCCGTACATCAATGCTCGAAAAAGTTAGATACTGCTTCGCAGATACATTAATAGCGATGCCACTGAGTATCGAGTCACCGCTAAAGTCAAAACGATTAAAATCAGATACATTACCGGTTAGGTGATTCGTTAGTTTGTTTACCAATACAGCATCTCGTTTGATTTGCGACGAGGTGACATCAGACATCACAGAAACATTGTTTATATTTTCCCCGGATAGGGTGAGGGCGGCCTGCACTGATTTTATCGTGATAGGGATGCTCGCATCCTCTGGACTCAAATAACGTAAACCATTTGCATCTGCTGTTAATTGCAATGCAATTCCTCTTCGGGAAGATACAGATCCACTGGCGCTCATCGAAAACGTATTATTGGTAAAACCTGCCTGTGAAAAATTTTCGGCCTCAATGACTCCATCAATTTGACTTAATGACCAATCTCGGCCATTTACTTCTACGTACGCACTATGAGATAGCGTTATTGGTGGCAGAGGTGATCGCTTGGCTAAATTTTCACTCGGTTTTACGTGTTTGTTTAAATTCAGTTGCCCTTTTAGGGCAAGCCTACTTTCAATATGAATGGGCGATCTTTCATTTGGAAACGAAATGCCTGTATCAATTAGCGTTAGCGCTAATGCTTTGTTTTCATCAGTGAGTGACAAGGAAGGAACCACTGCATCATTGAGTGTGACTAACATAGGTGTTGATGATGTGAGTGAAAACACGTTAGGTAACTTAATCGGCACCTGAGGCAACAATGCCAGACAGTCGTCACCGAATACAATACGGTTGTCTAAAGCAGAAACATCTAAACTGAGTTGTTGGGTTAACAGTGAAATATCAGCAACCACAAGCCCATCGATTTCAGGCTGCATTGAACACGAATTGTGATTGTAATGAAAAGAGGTATTAAGACTATGTTTTGAGAAAAGCTGGTTACCGTCAAATCTGAGATGAGTACTGATCTGAGTATTCATAAAAGAAGTTTGATTTAGCAAAGGCTTGAGATCCGCTAGTTGCGTTTCATTAAGGCTAACGAGACCGATGACTTCAGATAGCACCCATTCGATATCAGCCGTAATAGCGCTTTGCTCACTTTCATCATCAGTTGTTGTCAAATAAAGCGTTGCTTGAATATCACCTTCGAATTTCAAAGAATCGGGTGTTGGTTGAATAAGGCTAAAGGTCAGTGACTCTTTTAGTACATCGCTGTTAATCGTAACGTCATCAATGGTTACTTTGGGGAAGTTAACTGGTAGTTTCCAGCTGGTTATGTCTATGGGTGCGATATTAGATGAGGGTTTATCAGCGCTTTTACTCGAAATGTGATGAACAATCAGCGATGAAGTATAAAGTGTATTTTTTGGGTACGAGAATAGCGCGTCCTCGATTTTAGCTTTTATCCCCGGAGCTTGTAAGCACAACTCTTCCAATTCGATATTCAATTGGCTATCAATATCAAACGATAGGCAGTTCACAGTGATGTGTTGATCACGAGCGTAGTGCTCTATGAAAAAGATGCTAATTGCGTTTCTGAAAAAATACGTTGTAGCGACAATGATGAACAATATAACAAAAGAAAGGAGCGGAACAGCGTAGCGCTTTTGAGAAAACAGTTTACCCACTGAGAACAGCCTAGCAAGAAGCGAATCAAGGCTAGTACAGTAACAAAAAATGCAGATATTAATCTAAGAAAAATTTCTGCGCTTTACCCGAAACACGATAAAACGCAGAGGATGGATACTCTATTTAACGATTAAGACGCTGAGCGGCGAGGGCTGGCATTTTTAGGCCCATTACCCCGACGGTTACCAGAGTGGTGCCCACGAGCATTATCACCAGAACGTTGACCATCTCGGTGCTGAACTCGAGGTTTTTTAGGCTTTTTAGGTTTAATAGGGCGCGAATCTAATCTTGATTCAGGTAATGCATGAACAGGCTCAAACCCTTCAATCCCCTTGCGTGGAATGATTTGCTTAGTAAAACGTTCAATATCAGCCAGCAAGGAAAACTCATCCGCGGTGACAAGTGAGATAGCTTGTCCACTTGCACCAGCACGGCCTGTTCGACCGATACGGTGAACGTAATCTTCTGCTACATTGGGTAGGTCATAGTTGACTACCTGGGGTAATTGACTGATATCTAGACCACGAGCAGCAATATCGGTCGCCACTAATGCACGCACTTTACCGCTTTTAAACTCGGCTAGCGCTTTTGTACGAGCGCCTTGACTTTTGTTACCGTGAATAGCCGCTGAGGTAATACCACGCGCTTCAAGCTGCTTGGCGATCCGATTCGCACCATGTTTAGTGCGGCTAAATACCAACACTTGTTGCCAATCATTGTCTTTAATCATGCGAATCAAAGCGGGTGTCTTTTGATTCTTATCAACGGGGCACACAAACTGTTCCACGGCTTCTACTGTTGTATTAGGCGGGGAAACAGATACTTCGACCGGGTTATTCACAAGCCCTTTCGCTAATGCACGTATATCATCTGAAAAGGTGGCTGAAAAAAGTAAGTTTTGACGTTTCGTTGGTAGCAGCTTTAGCACCTTTTTGATGTCGTGAATAAAGCCCATATCTAGCATACGGTCCGCTTCATCCAGCACCAAAATTTCTAAATCGTCAAATCTAACCGCATTCTGGTTATACAGGTCAAGCAAGCGCCCCGGTGTGGCGACTAGAATATCGACGCCTTTGCGCAACTTGATCATCTGTGGGTTGATGCCAACACCACCAAACACAACAGCTGAGCGCAATGGAAGATCCTTGCCATAGTCAACCACACTGGCAGCGACTTGCGCTGCAAGTTCACGCGTAGGAGTTAACACTAATGCACGAGCTTGGTTTCCACGTGCATGTGTTCCACGATTCAGCAATTCGAGTAAAGGCAGAGTAAAGCCCGCTGTTTTACCTGTACCGGTTTGTGCTGCTGCCATGATGTCCTTGCCTTCTAATATGGCAGGTATGGCTTGTGCTTGAATTGGAGATGGGTCTGTGTAGCCTTTCGCTGTAACGGCAGACAAAATTGCGGGGGATAAGCCTAAATCGGCAAAACTCATATTTTACTCGCTGGTCGTGAATTAATTATCAAATTCTATGCTGCTTTTTCAAGCATTATAGAGAGGGCGGGAGGATACAGTATATCCCGTGATTAGCAATCGAGAATATAAAAAAACCGCTGTTAGCTATGCTGACAGCGGTTTTATATTGACACTATTGAACGCTTACGCGTCTGACAATTTTAGTCTTGTGATGCGGGTCTCGTAGCCGGTGCCCCGGAACGAGTTGATGCAGCCACCATAGCAGCTGATCTTCCAGAAGCATTTACAGACGGTCGTGCATCATCACTTAGCGAACCAATGTTTAACGTGTTGAACTCATGCTCAACACTGGCTGGCGTAGCCATTGGGTGTGAAGCACGAGCCTTAGTATCGCTAGCGCTAACCTGAATTGATTTTGACACCGCTTTTTTCGCTTTTGGCTTATTCGTAGGTTTAGATTTCTCTTCACGCTTTTCTGGAGCTGACGGTATCGTTTGCACAATGACTTCATCTGCTTCAGGGGCGATTGCAACCGCGTCTACTTTAGGTGCTGCAGTTTCAACCTTTGCGTTGTCGACAGGTGCGTTATTTTCCACGCTAGTATCGTTTGCGATGACAGGTTGCTCATCAATAGATTGAACTGCCGTGACCTCAGGCGCTTCAGCGACTTCTTCACCTTTGGAAATAGTGTCTTCTGGTTGAGTTAACAAGTCGCCTTGAGCCGGTGCTTGTTGAGTCACATCAGCACTGATAGCAACCTCAGAAACTGTATCCGTTACAGGTACAGCATTTTCTTTGATGGCTTGTTCAGTTTGCACTGGCGCTACTTCAGCCTGTGGTGCATCAAATTGTAACTCATCCTGCTTAGCGCTTTGCTCGTTATCGGTCACCTGTGTTGCTTGAGCTTCCTCATCTTTACGACGCTTTTGACCTGCAGCACGAATGTGACGAGGTGAACGACGACTGCGTGTACGCTGAGTCGTGTTTTCACCTTTATCGTTACCGGTGTTATCCATTGACTCTGGTTTAGCTGGGTCTTCATGGGTCTCGTGAGAAGACTCTTGAGCGCGCTTCTCTTCCGCCTTCGTCTTAGACTTTTTCGGTGATTCAATATCTTGTGCAGATACTGCAACAGGAGCCTGAGTTTCCGCGGTAGCAGGAGTGTCCTGTGTAGCGGTTTGCTCAATGACTGCGGCAACTTTGCTGTCTACTTCAACAGCAGCTTGAGCGTTATGATTGTTGGTTGCAGCGATATCAGCATTGCTAGTGTGAGTTTTAGCCTTAGCTGTTTGCTCTTTACTATCATCTACACGCACGCTACGTCTGTTATCACGACGTTTGCGACGCTCAGCAACCTTGTGCTCTTTTACTTCTTTTTGAGGAGCTGCTGGCTTTTGATCTTTCTTCTGCTCAGTGTTAGTTAGCTCTTTTGGCGACTTGTTATCGTTTCGAGGTTTACGATTATCATTGCGACGAGGCTTACGATTATTCGGCTTTTCATTGCCATCGCGGTTGTCTGAACGATTGTCGTCCTTGCTTGAAGAGCGGTTGTCATCGCGATTATCTGAACGATTGTCACCTTGCTTACTGCGGCGAGGATTGTTTCTATTGCGACGTTGTTGCGGCTTACGCTGAGGTTTAACTTCAGGCTCTGGCTCAGGTTGTGGCGCTGGCGCGAATAACGACTTCAACCAACTAGCAATTTTTGAGAGCAACGACACGCTTTCAACATCAGCCTTTTTGGGTGTTTCAGGTTGAACAGCTGCAGCCTTAGCAGGCGAGACGAAGCTCTGGAGCATAGGTTGTTCTTTAACAGGTGTGGCCGTTACGGCTTTATCTGCTTCGGTGTCTTCGTTTTTCATTAACTCAACGTTATAGCTCATGTCATGAATAGCATCATCGGGTCGACGACGAGCAACGTTGTAGTGAGGGGTTTCCATGTTCGGATTTGGAATAATGACCAATTGCACTTTATGACGTTTTTCAACGCCAGCAACCGCGCCGCGTTTTTCATTCAACAGGTAAGTGGCCACATTAACAGGTAGCTGGGCTTCGATTTGCCCTGTGTTGTCCTTAATGCTTTCCTCTTCCATGATACGCAGTACTGATAATGCTAACGATTCAGTCCCACGCACGGTACCGTGACCACTACAACGAGGGCACACATTGTGGGCAGAGTCTCCTAGTGATGGGCGTAAGCGTTGACGTGACATTTCAAGTAAACCAAAACGAGAAATGCGACCCAATTGCACTCGAGCACGGTCGTGTCTTACCGCGTCTTTCATGCGGTTTTCCACTTCACGTTGGTGACGTACAGGCGTCATGTCAATAAAGTCAATGACCACCAAACCACCTAAATCACGCAAACGTAACTGACGGGCAATTTCATCAGCGGCTTCAAGGTTGGTATTAAATGCAGTCTCTTCGATATCACTGCCTTTGGTAGCGCGGGCAGAGTTAATATCAATTGAGGTAAGGGCTTCGGTTGGGTCAATTACGATTGAGCCACCTGATGGCAAGCGCACTTCACGCTGAAAAGCAGATTCAATTTGGCTTTCAATTTGATAATGGCTGAATAAAGGCACATCACCACGATATAGCTTCACACGATTCGCGAAATCAGGGCGAACCAACTCGATGTGCTTCATGGCTTGCTCGTAAATACTGGTTTTATCAATCAGTATTTCGCCAATATCACGACGCAGGTAGTCGCGAATTGCGCGTACAATAACATTGCTTTCTTGGTGAATTAGGAAAGGAGCAGGGCGAGAATCCGCCGCTTCAGAAATAGCGGTCCAATGGGTTAATAAAACACTCAAATCCCATTGTAATTCTTCAGCTGATTTACCAACACCAGCGGTACGAACAATTAACCCCATTCCATCAGGTAACGTAAGGTTGCTTAGGGCTTGTTTAAGATCCGTACGTTCATCACCTTCGATGCGACGAGAGATACCACCGGCTCTTGGGTTATTAGGCATCAATACTAGGTAGCTACCTGCCAAACTGATAAAGGTGGTTAACGCAGCGCCTTTCTGGCCTCGCTCTTCTTTATCGATTTGAATAATAACTTCCTGGCCTTCTTTGATGACGTCTTTAATATTCGGACGGCCTTCAAATTTATAACCTTGAGGAAAATAGGTGCGGGCGATTTCTTTAAGAGGTAGGAACCCGTGACGCTCTGCGCCGTAATCCACGAAAGCTGCTTCTAGACTAGGCTCTACGCGGGTTATTGTACCTTTATATATATTGGCTTTTTTCTGTTCGTGACCAGGGCTTTCAATGTCTAAATCGTAAAGCTTTTGACCATCGACGAGGGCAACACGCAATTCTTCTTGCTGCGTTGCATTGATTAACATTCTTTTCATTCTTATTGACTCGGTGGTGTACCGATCGCCACGGATGAAAGACATGCGTTGAGTTTCGACAATTTTCTGTCATGCAGCCTCGCGGCTGTATCTAACTAATTTTAAGTTTCTGCCTAAGTACCTTATGCGTTATTTAACGCATATATGTATTAAATACTTCCCATTTGGGTGTCAGTTTCGGCATTTCCTGACTTATATAAATTCGTTTCTTAAAACGGTTAATACTCGGTGGTTATGCGTTGAAAAAAATGGGCATAACAAACCCAGTATGTTGTCAATTCAATTACATTCTTTACATCGGCCGCGATCAAATAGTTATTTATCATCGCTGATGTCTTGGTTCTGTTTTATCTAATCCACGAAAAGTTACTCACTTCGCGATTGATAGGGCAGTATTTAACGACTTATTTGTATCGCACTGCTACCAGAACGGATTATTACATCTGTTTGTCTTGTTCGGCGTGTGCCTATAGCAAGACTGGCACATTATCACATTAAAATCTAAACGCTGGCAAGCGAATAAAGTGCTGGTCATACATGGGGGGCTTCCAGTTATAATACTCTGATGATCACAGATACTACATTTCAGAAAGTCCAGTTTATCGATATCGAGCCCGACCTAGAGGGTCAGCGCATCGATAATTTTTTACGTACCTTACTCAAAGGGGTACCTAAGAGCCTTATTTATCGCATCGTGCGTAAGGGCGAAATTAGGGTTAATAAAAAGCGCGTTAAGCCTGAATATAAGCTTCAAGCCCATGACCAGTTACGCATTCCGCCCATACGTGTGTCTGAGCCCAATGAGGCGCCTTCCACTAAATTGGACAAAGTGGCTTCACTTGAGTCTCATATTTTGTTCGAAGATGATTTACTTATCGTGTTAAATAAGCCATCAGGAATGGCAGTGCATGGAGGCAGTGGTTTGAGCTTCGGGGTGATTGAAGCGCTTCGTGCATTGCGCCCTCAAGCGCGATTCTTAGAATTAGTTCATCGTTTAGACCGAGACACATCAGGTTGTTTAGTTATCGCTAAGAAACGCTCAGCACTTAAAAACTTGCATGAGCAACTTCGTGATAAAAAAATGGATAAGCGCTATCAAGCATTAGTAGTAGGTGAATGGCCCGAAAATCGTTATAAAGTCAATGCACCATTGTTAAAAAACATTCTTAAATCGGGTGAACGTTTAGTGTCGGTGGATACTGAAGGTAAACCGTCTGAAACACGTTTTCGTGTACTCGATAGATTTTCAGGCGCCACGCTAGTTGAAGCCTCACCTATTACAGGCCGTACCCACCAAATACGTGTACATTGCTTGCATGCAGGTCATCCCATTGCTTGCGATGACAAATATGGTGATTCAGAGTTTACTGGGCTGATGAATCAAAAAGGGTTGAAGCGTTTATTCTTGCATGCGTACTCCTTAGCGTTTATTCACCCAAAGACTGAAGACAGAGTCAGTTTTCAAGCCCCACTCGATAAGCAATTAAACAGAGCGTTAAGCGTGTTGGAAATTCGTAGTTAAAAACAAAGACAAGATGTCTACTTTTAGATTTAAAAAAGGGTTTAGTTTTACATGAAAATACTCGTTACCGGTGGAGCCGGCTTTATCGGCAGTGCTGTCGTCAGGCATTTATTAGCCAACACGCAAGACAGTGTGATTAATGTTGATGTATTAACGTACGCAGGAAACACAGAGTCCATTCCCCAAGAATTACACAGCGACAGATATCGTTTTGAGCAAGTAGATATTTGTGATGCAGCAGAAATAAAACGTGTATTCAATGCACACCAACCTGATGCGGTGATGCATTTAGCAGCCGAATCACACGTTGATCGCTCTATTGATGGGCCGGGTGCCTTTATTCAAACCAATGTGGTCGGCACTTATACACTATTAGACGCCGCTCGCGCTTATTGGCAGGATTTGCCAGAAGAGCGCAAAGGGCAGTTTATTTTTCATCATATTTCTACCGATGAAGTCTATGGAGACTTACCTCACCCGGACGAAGTCTCTGGAGGCGGTGAATTGCCTTTATTTACAGAAAACACCCCCTATGCACCCAGCTCACCTTATTCGGCAAGTAAAGCGAGTTCAGATCATTTGGTCAGAAGCTGGCAGCGCACTTATGGTTTACCGACGGTAATCACAAATTGCTCTAATAATTACGGCCCTTATCATTTTCCCGAAAAGTTAGTCCCACATGTCATTCTAAATGCGCTGGCCGGTAAACCTTTACCTGTATATGGTGATGGCAGTCAAATTCGCGACTGGTTGTTTGTTGAAGATCACGCCCGTGCGTTATGCCTAGTAGTTAAATCTGGGAGTGTAGGAGAGACGTTCAATATAGGCGGCCATAATGAAAAGCGTAATTTAGATGTAGTACGTACTATTTGTGCGTTGCTTGATGAGTTAGCCCCGCAACAAAGAGCAGCAGATATTTCAGCCTACGCTGATTTAATTACATTTGTGAAAGACCGGCCAGGGCACGATGCTCGTTATGCCATCGATGCTAGTCATATTCAAAAAGCGTTAGGGTGGAAACCAGAAGAAGACTTCGTATCAGGTATGCGAAAGACGGTGCAATGGTATCTTTCCAATGAATCATGGTGGCAGCGAGTGTTATCAGGGAAGTATAAACTAGGCCGTTTAGGCGAAGGGGAGTAAACATGGCTAATCACATTCCTAAATATAAAGGTATCATTTTGGCTGGGGGCTCAGGCTCCCGCTTACATCCCATTACGCAAGGGACATCAAAGCAACTACTGCCTATTTATGACAAGCCAATGATTTACTATCCTCTTTCGGTATTAATGCTCGCAGGTATTCGGGAAGTAATGATCATCACCACTCCCGAAGATAAAGCAAACTTTCAACGTTTGTTAGGAGATGGCAGTCGCTACGGCGTTGAAATCGAATATGCCGTGCAGCCGAGTCCAGATGGCCTTGCTCAAGCATTTATTATTGCAGAGGATTTTATCGGCGATGCGAATGTCAGTTTAGTATTGGGGGATAACATTTTTTATGGTCAGCATTTCTCTGACAAGTTGAAAGACGCCACCCAAGTGACAAAAGGTGCCACCGTATTTGGTTATCACGTCACTGACCCAGAACGCTTTGGTGTGGTTGAATTTGATAAAGATAAAAAAGCCATCAGCATTGAAGAGAAGCCCCTAGCGCCAAAATCACAATATGCAGTAACAGGTTTGTATTTTTATGACAATGATGTCATCGACATCGCCAAAAATATCAAACCGTCTGTGCGTGGAGAATTGGAAATCACCGATGTGAATTTAGCGTACCTTGAAAGAGGGGATTTACACGTGTCGTTATTGGGTCGTGGTTTCGCTTGGCTTGATACAGGTACCCACGACTCGCTCCTTGACGCTGGGCAGTTCGTACAAACCGTTGAGCACCGCCAAGGCTTGAAAGTGGCGTGTTTAGAAGAAATTGCCTATCGCAATAAATGGATAGACAAAGCGCAGTTGACGGAACAAGGCAACAGTTTGGCCAAAACAGGTTACGGCCAATATTTGCTCAAAGTCGCAAATGGTTACGAGTAATCCCAATTAATTTTCTGAGTTTATAATATGCAAATCACCCCAACACCACTCAATGACGTTCTCATATTCGAGCCAAAAGTATTTGGCGATGAGCGAGGTTTCTTTATGGAGACCTTCCGCGCGGACTTATTTACCGAAGCAACAGGTGTGAAAGCACTGGTACAAGATAACCACAGTAAATCCCGCCAAGGTATATTACGCGGCTTACATTATCAGTTAGAGCACACCCAAGGTAAGTTAGTACGGGTTACCCAAGGCAGTGTATATGATGTGGTCGTAGATTTACGCCAATCTTCTTCCTCCTTTGGTCAATCATATGGCATCGAATTGTCAGCGCAGAATAATAAACAACTGTGGGTCCCAGCGGGTTTTGCCCATGGTTTTTACGTCACCAGCGAAACAGCTGAGTTTGTATACAAATGCAGTGATTATTATCACCCACAATCTGAAGTGTCTATTTTATGGAATGATCCTGCCCTTAGCATCCAGTGGCCATTAGTGAACGGAGAAACGCCAGCATTATCGGAAAAAGATAAAGTGGGTTGTTTATTCAGCGATGCCCCAAAATTTGCTTAACAGTGCGCTGATGCACATTTAATCTAAATTTAGATACGGAAATATTGTGAAAGTACTTATCACTGGAAAAAAAGGTCAACTAGGGTGGGAGCTTTGTAACCGCGCTCCCGAACCTACTGTTGAGGTGTTCGCTTTTGATAGCGCAGAGCTCGATATAACTGATGCTAAAAAAGTTGCTGAAATTTTTTCATCTATTCAACCTAACGTGGTTATTAATTGCGCAGCTTATACCGCAGTAGATAAAGCGGAGACAGATGAAGCCACCGCCTTCTTAGTAAATGAAGAAGGTGCTAAGAATATCGCTAACGGCTGTAAAGAAGTCGGTGCAAGGTTGTTACACATATCAACTGATTTTGTTTTTGATGGGACTAAGTGTTCACCTTATATCGTATCTGATAGACCTAACCCGCTTGGAGTGTATGGCGCGTCAAAATTAGCAGGTGAGTTAGCCATTCAAAGCATGCTGCCTGAGGCGATTATTGTGCGAACGGCCTGGGTATATTCTAGCCATGGTAATAACTTCGTTAAAACCATGCTGCGGTTAATGCAAGAGAAATCCCAGCTAGGTATTGTCTCAGACCAAATTGGTACACCCACTTACGCTGCTGGGCTAGCTGATTGGCTTTGGGCGGTGGTCGACAAGCCTGATATTAAAGGCATGTACCATTGGACAGATGCAGGCGTGGCCAGTTGGTATGACTTTGCTATCGCTATCCAAGAGCTAGCACTAGAAAAGGGACTTTTGCATAAAGCGATCTCAGTGCAGCCAATCTATGCGGCCCAGTACCCGACGCCGGCTAAAAGGCCCGCATTTTCTGTTGTCGACAAAACCGCGGCAGAACAGGATTCAGGTGTCCAAACTGTCCACTGGCGCAAGCAATTATCTAATATGCTCGATAATCTTTAGGTAAACAGATATCCATTTGGTATTTGAGAAACGTCGCTCAACAGCATAGTTGAACGATGTTTCATCTACTGCATATGCTCAAATACATCAATTTCAAACTTTTTTAGCATCGCCACTAGTGCAATTAGAGGAAGACCAATAAGGGTATTAGGGTCGCGACCGTCTAACGATGAAAATAACGCTATCCCCAAACCTTCGCTTTTAAAGCTACCAGCACAATCATACGGCTCTTCAAGTTCAAGATATCGACTAATTTGTTTAGCACTAAGTGATTTAAATATTACATCAAACGTTTCAACAATCGTTTCCTGACGCTGTGTTTTACTATCAAGTAAGGACAACCCGGTAAAAAAAGTAACAGTTTTTCCGCTTAGCTGTGTAAGCTGGTCAAATGCCTTGAGCTTATTACCAGGTTTACCGAGAATAACACCGTCAACACAAGCGACTTGATCAGAGCCTATAATAAGACCCTTTTGAGTTACCCCTACAGATAATGCCTTTTCTGCTGCCAATCGCGCCACTAAAGTGTTGGCAGACTCATTATTCATCGGCGTTTCATCCGCGCTGGGTGAGGCACATGAAAAGGGGATACACAGCTTTTCAAGAATATTTTTTCGATATGGGGAGGTTGAAGCAAGAATTAGTTTCATCAATTTGACGACCTGTATTATTATTGACGGCCGACATAAAAGCATAAATTGCTTAATTTACATAGGACTTAAGATCATATTTTCTTTGACTAAACCCTTTTCAGCCTTTATGATGCGCGCGCTATGCAGAAAGTAAAATTACCTAAACAACTCGACCCAATCAAAAGTGCAACAAAACGCTCTGAATATCAGGGGGTAATGTTAACGGCTGATATGCCGAGATTGCTAAGTACAGTTGCTGGCGTAGACGACGAAGTTGATATCGAAGTGAAGTTTTTAAAAGACGAGCAGGGTCTTTCATACTTCGAAGGTCAAATTCGTTGTGAAACATCACTTGTCTGTCAAAGATGTAATGGTGTTTTTACTCATCCTTTAGACGTGTCGTTTTGTTTCAGTCCTGTGCAGGGACTTGATGATGAAAAGGCCGATGAGTTACCGGATATTTACGACCTGGTAGAGGTCAATGACCACGGAGAAGTCAATTTACTTCAAATTTTTGAAGACGAAATGATCATCTCTTTGCCAATTGTCGCCCTTCATGCAGAGGAGGATTGTGACATAAAAGCAGAGGACATGACGTTCGGAAAAATTGAACCGGTCGATGAACGTCCAAACCCGTTCGCGGTTTTGAAAGAACTTAAGCGAGACTAGGAGCAAACTAATGGCAGTACAAAAGAATCGTAAAACTCGTTCTAAGCGTGGCATGCGTCGTTCGCATGATGCGTTGGGAACTGCGACTATGTCTGTAGATTCAACATCAGGTGAGACGCACGTTCGTCATCACGTTACAGCTGATGGTTACTACAAAGGCAAAAAAGTTCTCTCACTATAATTTGAGATAGCTTTGCGTCATCTAACCTTAGCGTTAGATATTATGGGGGGCGATAACGGCCCCCATATTATTCTATCTGCAGCTTTAAAAGCACTGAATGAATTCCCCCACCTAAATTTAATTTTTTGCGGAGACGAAGATGTTATTACATCTTGGTTAAACCAGCACTCCTCTTCCTTATCCAATCGATATTCAATAGTTCATTGCAACCAACAGGTTTTGATGGATGACAACCCTGTTAAAGCGCTTCGTCATAAAAAAGACTCGTCTATGGCCTGTGCTATTAAGCACGTTCACAATGAGCAAGCGGATGCATGTGTAAGTGCGGGTAATACAGGCGCTTTGCTGGCAATGGCATGCTCTCAACTGAAAACTCTCTCTGGTGTTAACCGTCCTGCTTTGGTATCAAGCTTACCCACTGCTAAAGGTCACAAAGTCTATCTTTTGGATTTAGGCGCGACGGTACAAAGCGACGCACAAACGTTGCTACAAAATGCTGTGATGGGGTCTGTATTAGCTGAGCAAATTGCAGGAATTGAACGCCCGAGAGTGGCTATTTTAAACGTGGGTGAGGAGCAAATCAAAGGCCCTGCGAATATCAAAGAGGCGAGTCAATTATTAGCCGCCAGCGACCACTTAAACTATATTGGGTTCGTTGAAGGTGACGATATATTTAACGATATTGCCGATGTCATTGTCACCGACGGCTTCTCAGGAAACATCGCTTTAAAATCCTGCGAAGGACTGGTTAAGTTATTGATAGAGCAAGTAAAGCGTGATGCTAAGCGAAATATATTGAGTAAAATCATGGCAAAACTGGCCATGCCCCTATTACGTCGTCTCTATTTGCGAGTGAACCCCGACCAGTATAACGGTGCGAGTCTGATAGGATTGCGCGGAATTGTGGTCAAAAGCCACGGAAATGCCTCGGATGAGGCTTTTTTGTATGCGATCCGCGAAGCGGTTCAAGAAGCCGAAAGGCAAGTTCCCACAAAAATTAAAGATAAGATTGAAAACCTCTTGATGGAGCGATCGTAATAAATGAATTCTAGAATAATTGGTACTGGTAGTTATTATCCAAGCGACGTGCGCACGAACGCCGACTTATCCCTCATGGTGGATACGTCAGACGAATGGATAACAGATCGCACTGGTATCAAAGAGCGCCGCATTATCGGGGAGCATGAAACCGCTGCCACTATGGGCTTTGAGGCAAGTAAAAAAGCACTGGAAGCAGCCGGTATAGACGCCAAGTCATTAGACATGATTGTATGTGCCACAACCAGCGGACGTTACTCGCTACCCAGTACAGCCTGTGAGATCCAAAAAGCGTTAGACGTCGATGGCATTCCTGCATTTGACGTAGCAGCTGCTTGCGCCGGTTATTGCTATGCATTAAGCGTGGCTGATCAGTACATTAAATCAGGCATGGCAAAACGCATTTTGGTCGTAGGAACTGATTGCCTAAGTCGCATGATCAGCCCAGAAGACCGCACTATGGTAATTTTATTTGGTGACGCTGCAGGTGCAACAATTATCGAAGCGAGCGAAGAGCCTGGCATATTATCCACCCATATCCATGCTGCAGGGTCATACGGTGATTTATTGGCCATTGGTAATCCAACTCGTGGGGATGAATCATCCATCCACGAAAACTGGGGCTCTATGAAAGGCAATGAAGTATTCCGCGTTGCTGTGACAAAGTTAAGTGAAATCGTTGAAGAAACCTTAGCCGCCAATAATATGCAGAAATCTGATTTAGATTGGCTCGTTCCTCATCAGGCTAACTTCCGAATAATTAAAGCCACGGCGAAAAAATTAGATATGTCGCTTGATCAAGTGGTTATAACACTTGAGCGCTACGGTAATACGTCAGCGGCGACGGTGCCAACGGCCTTAGATGAAGCAATTCGAGATGGGCGTATCAAGAGAGGGCAAAACCTCCTATTAGAAGCCTTCGGTGGTGGTTTCGCCTGGGCATCTGCTTTAGTGCGATATTAAATACCAGCATCATTAATATGGTGGTAACGATTATTTTAGTGATCAAATGAAAGGAAGTTTTATGTCAAAACGCGCGTGGGTGTTCCCAGGTCAGGGTTCACAAACAGTGGGCATGTTGAAAGACTTAGCGGCTCATCATCCGCTAGTAGAAGAAACATTTAGCCGGGCAAGCAAGGTCTTAGGTTACGACCTTTGGGACGTAGTACAAAACGACAATGGGCAAACATTAGGACAAACGCAGGTGACACAGCCTGCGTTGTTAGCTGCTAGTTTCGCTATATTCCAAGTTTTAAAAGCACAAAGCGCTAATTTACCGCACTATCTTGCAGGTCATAGCTTGGGAGAATACTCAGCCCTTGTGTGTGCTGGTGTTCTATCATTTGAAGATGGCGTCAAATTAGTAGAAGCGCGCGGCCAGTTTATGCAGCAGGCTGTCCCTGAAGGGGTAGGAGCGATGTATGCGATCATTGGTCTTGATGATGCGAAAGTCATTCAAGCATGCGAACAAGCGCAAAACGAAACACAGCAAATCGTATCTGCGGTAAACTTTAATTCACCAGGCCAAGTCGTTATTGCAGGCAATGCAGAAGCTGCTGAAAAATCAGCTGAGCTGTGCAAAGAAGCGGGCGCTAAACGCGCTCTACCTCTAGCAGTAAGTGTGCCTTCTCACTGTGCTTTGATGAAACCCGCTGCAGATAAACTTGCTGAGCTATTTGAAACTATTGAGTTTACAACCCCTTCTATAGGGGTGGTAAACAATGTTGATGTCGCTATTGAATCTAATGTAGAAGATATTAAATCTGCACTTTTGCGCCAGTTATATAGCCCAGTGCGTTGGACTGAAACCATTCAAAAGCTATCCGCTTTAGGCGTAAGCCAGATTCATGAAATTGGCCCAGGTAAGGTGTTAACTGGCTTGATAAAACGCATAGATAAATCATTGAGCTGTGATGCGGTAAACAACGCAGAAACAGTATCGACAATTCAATAATATAGAGAATATATATGTCTGGATTAGACGGAAAAATAGCACTTGTAACGGGCGCTAGTCGCGGTATCGGTAAAGCGATCGCTGAACAATTAGTCAACGATGGAGCGACGGTCATTGGTACAGCTACATCTGAAGCTGGCGCCAACGCTATCAGTGAGTATTTGGCGGACAATGGCAAAGGCATGGTACTCAACGTATCAGAGCCAGAATCGATGACTCGCTTGTTAGCTGACATCGCAGAACAATTTGGTGTGATCGATATTTTGGTCAATAATGCCGGTATCACCCGGGATAACCTGCTCATGCGAATGAAAGATGAAGAATGGCAAGATATCATTAATACCAACCTCACATCCGTGTTTAACATGTCTAAAGCAGTTTTACGTGGCATGATGAAAAAACGTTGTGGTAGAATCATCAATATTGGTTCTGTTGTTGGCAGTTCAGGTAATGCAGGTCAAGCAAACTATGCTGCAGCGAAAGCTGGCGTTATAGGTTTTACTAAATCAATGGCACGTGAAGTCGCTTCTCGTGGAATTACAGTCAATGTAGTTGCTCCAGGTTTCATTGATACTGATATGACCAAGGCACTGAACGACGACCAACGTGAGGCCATTTTTAAAGATATTCCAGCAAATCGTTTAGGCTCTGTTCAAGAAGTTGCCTCAGCGGTTGGCTTTTTAGCTAGTAATAGCGCCGCATACATAACAGGGGAAACCTTGCATGTAAACGGTGGAATGTATATGGGGTAGTATGTTTATTTAATAACCTAGGTTATTAAAACATTGCTTGCCTGTTAATTTTTTGTTGATTATTATATAGTTTTTAGTGGTTCGACCAGTAAAAAACTTCAATGTCTTGCTTGCAAGGCGGTGGGTTGGTGAATACACTACTCGAAATTTATATCTAGCGACTTTTAAGGGAAAACTAGAATTATGAGTGACATCGAAGAACGCGTTAAAAAAATCATTATTGAACAACTTGGTGTTAAAGAAGAAGAAGTAAAATCAGAAGCCTCGTTTGTTGATGATTTAGGTGCGGATTCTCTAGACACAGTTGAATTGGTTATGGCTTTAGAAGAGGAATTTGATACTGAAATTCCTGATGAAGAAGCAGAAAAAATTACAACAGTTCAATCTGCTATTGACTACGTTAACGCTCACAAAGACGCGTAAACAGTTTTTAAAAACGGCTCTTTCTGAGCCGTTTCTCTTATCTAACACACCAAATTTATATTACGTTCGGAGGCCAAAGTGGCTAAACGTCGGGTTGTAGTAACCGGTCTTGGCGTACTCTCTCCTGTGGGCAATGATTATGCTTCCACGTGGCAGAATATCGTCGGCGGTAAAAGTGGCATAGGCCCTATCACGGTTTTTGATGCATCTGAATACACCACGCATTTCGCAGGGGAAGTGAAAGACTTCAACGTTGAAGATTACATCGCCAAGAAAGAAACCAAGAAAATGGACAAGTTTATCCAGTTTGGTATTGCAGCTGGAAAGCAAGCCTTAGTGGACTCAGGTTTAGCCATTACTGAAAAGAATGCCTCTCGAGTTGGCGTAGCCATTGGGTCAGGTATTGGCGGTTTAAGTTTGATTGAAGAAAATCATACTAAATTAGTTAACTCTGGGCCTAAGCGTATCTCGCCCTTTTTCGTTCCTGCTACTATCACCAATATGATTTCAGGCTTCCTGTCCATCATGGAAGGTTTAAAAGGCCCTAATTTAAATATTGTGACTGCCTGTACCACAGGTGTCCATAATATGGGGATAGCTGCACGTACCATTGCTTACGGTGATGCTGACGCGATGTTAGCTGGCGGTGCGGAAGCGTCTATTTGCCCATTGGGCTTAGGTGGCTTTGCGGCTGCTAGAGCGTTATCAACTCGCAACGATAACCCGCAAATAGCCAGCCGTCCGTGGGACAAAGACCGAGACGGCTTTGTTATGGGCGAGGGTGCCGGTGTTGTTATGCTAGAAGAGTATGAGTCAGCGAAAGCTCGCGGCGCAAAAATCTATGCAGAGCTTGTTGGTTTCGGCATGAGTGGTGATGCTCATCACATGACATCACCGCCCGAAAATGGTGAAGGTGCAGCCGCTGCAATGCACAATGCACTCAATGACGCCTCAGTGAATGCGCATCAAGTAGGCTATATCAACGCTCATGGTACATCTACACCAGCGGGTGATGTAGCGGAAGTTGCTGCAGTAAAGACTATTTTTCAGGACAGCGCCAAAAAGGTACTTGTTAGTTCAACAAAATCCATGACCGGCCATTTATTAGGTGCCGCTGGTGCAGTTGAGGCTATCTTCACTATCTTAGCGTTGAAAGACCAAGTAGCCCCACCGACTATTAATTTAGATAATCCAGGTGAAGGGTGCGATCTTGACTTTGTTGCACACGAAGCCCGCTCAATCAAAATGGAGTACGGCTTGTGTAATTCATTTGGTTTTGGCGGTACTAACGGTTCGTTGCTATTTAAAAAAGTGTAATTTATCACGCACGAATAGTATCTAAACGAAGCCTGTAATATCATTGCTATTACAGGCTTTTTTGCATCAGATTACTCTCTTTATTCTAAGACATGATTTATCCTAAGACATGATTTTTTCAAAGACTCACATATGATTGTAAATGGTTCATCCGCGACACAACTCGCTATCACAGATAGAGCGACCCAATATGGCGATGGGTGCTTCACCACCATGTTAGTTAGAGACGGAAAGGTCGAGTACTGGGATGCGCACCTAACACGGTTACAATCAACCTGTGAACGTTTGTTAATTTCTTCGATAAATTGGGATGAGTTAGCGCTACATGTCTCAGCTCTGGCAGAACAAAAAACGCTTGGTGTGTTGAAAGTGTTAATTTCACGAGGCTCCGGTGGACGTGGTTATAGCCCTGAGGGGGCGAAAACCCCTGTTTACATCGTTAGTCAACATCCATTTCCTGCTCACTACCAAGACTGGCAGCGAAAGGGTATCGAACTCAATGTCAGCAGTATTACGTTGGCCAAGCAGCCATTGCTTGCGGGTTTGAAACATTTGAACCGCTTAGAGCAAGTATTGATAAAGCATGAATTAGCTAATGATGCCTTTCATGATTGCTTGGTTCTCGATACTGATGATGTGATTGTTGAAACCTCGGTGGGAAACATATTTTGGTATTGCGAAAATGCTTGGCATACACCTTCGCTTAATTTTAGTGGTGTCGAAGGCGTTATGCGTAACCAAGTGATGGCATACTTATTGGCTAATCAAGTACCCATCCATCAGTGTAGAGAAGGACTCAATAGCATACAATCTGCCTCAGAGGTTTTCGTGTGCAATAGCCTGATGGGCATTGTCCCGGTATCAGCAATTGAGTTTAGTGATGGTCACAGGGCATATTATTTAAATGAGAAAACACGCGATTTACAAAACGGAGTAATGAATTATTAGTATTAAAGAACAAGGAACGAAGACTTGAGAATCAACGTAATCAAAGTGTCCTCATTATTGATGACTTTAGTGATTGTTACGTTAATGACAGGCTTGCATTATCTAAAGCAACAAGCAGAAAGACCATTAACGCTTAATGAGCCACTTTTACTTACTGTCAAGAAAGGGCAGTTCTCTAACAGCATTTTAAAGCAGCTGAAAGAACAATCACTGATTGATGACACCCTCGGTCTTAAAGTGATGCTCAAAGTAATGCCGGAGATCGCTAATGTAAAAGCAGGCACTTACGAAATCGAGCCAGGCATGAACGGTATCGATGTTTTCCAACTTATTGCCAGTGGTAAGGAGAAGCAATTCGCCCTTACATTGGTAGAAGGCCTTAGGTGGCAAGATTGGGAAAAGCAGCTTACGAGTCATCCCTACGTTAAGGTGGGTGATGACTTTAGCGAAAATGTAAAAAGATTTAGCCACGACATTGAAGGCCAATCTTTAGAGGGATGGCTGATGCCGGACACCTATCATTTTGTGGCAGGCACCAGTGCATTTACCATCGTAAAATGGGCATACAGCGCAATGCAAAAGGAACTCGCACTGCAATGGCAACATCGCGACCAGAATGTGCCTTATGCAACGCCTTACGAAGCGCTTATTATGGCGTCCATTATTGAAAAAGAAACCGCATTAGGCGAAGAGCGAAGTCGTATAGCAGGCGTATTTGTTAATCGCCTGCGGTTAAATATGCGTTTACAAACCGATCCGACTGTTATTTATGGCATTGAAGATTTCGACGGTAATATCACGCGTAAAGACTTAAGACAAGCAACGCCTTATAATACCTACGTGATTAAAGGTTTAACACCAACCCCCATCGCCATGCCCAGTAAGCTAGCGATAAATGCAGCCCTCAACCCGTTAGCCACTGACGAGCTGTATTTTGTGTCTAAAGGGGATGGCAGTCATCACTTTTCAGAAACGTTACAAGAACATAATCGTGCCGTACGGCAGTACCAATTAAATCGTTAATTTGGTTAACGCAGGCTACTTAAGAACACCCTATAAACACGCACAGTGAGCGTAAAGGAAATGAAGTTTGATACACCCAGGTAAATTTATTGTCATTGAAGGATTAGAAGGAGCGGGCAAAAGCACCGCTGTCAGTATCGTGAAATCCTGCATAGAGCAAGCTGGGCATAGTTTAACCTGCACTCGTGAGCCAGGTGGAACGGCTATGGCTGAGGCCATTCGTGAATGTGTTAAAAAAGATTGGCCAAACGAAACGGTAACCACAGAAGCTGAACTGTTACTTATGTATGCTGCCCGCGCTCAGCTGCTGCACAATGTTATTCACCCTGCATTAACGTCAGGATCTTGGGTGCTGGGCGATCGACATGATATGTCATCCCAAGCCTATCAAGGCGGAGGGCGTGAAATACCCCAAACATTGATTCAACCTCTGCGTGATATTACCTTGAAGGGGTTCGTGCCTGACTTCACCTTATACTTAGATGTTGAACCAAGTATAGGCTTAGCACGTGCACGAGGCCGTGGTGAGTTGGATCGCATAGAACAGCTTGATATATCCTTTTTTGAGCGTACCCGTGCACGTTATCTCAGCTTGGCTGAGCAAGATGAGAACTGTGTTGTCATAGATACAATGCAGTCAATCGAGCAAGTGCACCACGATATTCAACACGCCATGCAACAGTTTTTGGCGGTGTAAAGTGTATTCTTGGTTACACGCTTCTTTACAGCAATTGTCCCAGCGCGCGGCGACGTTGTCGTTGCATCATGCGTTATTGCTAAAAGGTGAAAAAGGCATAGGTAAAACGGAATTTGCACAACAGCTAGGGCGGTTTTTACTGTGTGCGAATAAACCTGCTCTCTCGAAAGATAACTTAGGTCCTTGTGGTCACTGCCAGTCGTGCTTATTGTCAGCGGCTGGGAATCATCCAGATTTATACGAAATTCGTTCTGACAAGCAAATTGGTGTCGATGCTATTCGCGACGCAATTAAAAAGCTTTCAGGCTCGGCTCAACTGTCAGGCGCTAAAGTGCTGCTTATTCATGACGCACACACTATGACAGAGTCTAGTGCCAACGCATTATTAAAAACCCTAGAAGAGCCTACAAACAACACATTCTTGCTCTTATTAAGCAGTCACCCTGAGCGCTTACTACCGACCATTTTAAGTCGCTGCGAAAAGGTAGCGTTATTCAGTCCCACTCAACAAGAGTGTATTGATTGGTTGAATAAGGAAGGTTATGCAAATGTTGATGACGCTTTGTTGCGTTTATACGGTACGTCTCCTTTAGTACTGATTGAGCACTTAAAAACACCGCCCAAAGTCAATTATCAAGAACTAGTTGAAAATCTAGGTTATTTGAATGTGGGTACGGCGGACCCAGCCGCGCTGGCAACGAAATGGCAAGACGAAGCCATAACAATTGTAAAGTGGTTACAGGTATGGCTTGTAAACCAACTTAAAACTGGCCAGCCCAACACCGAACACTTATGGCAGATGCACGCGCGATGCGTCAACGCTAACGAGCAATTACGTAACCCAGGCGTTAATAAAACCCTGGTGCTTGTCAACATTTTACAGTCGATGGCATTAAAGGCCTGAAAACCTATTTTGCTTGATACTTTGCTTGATACTAGATTAACGATTTAAAGTAGGAATATTCTTTGTTTGTAGATTCACATTGTCACTTAGACCGATTAGATAAAAGCCCAGAAGAATTAGCGGAAGTCATCCATTTTGCACAGCAGCGCGGTGTCGAGCATTTCCTGTGTGTTTGCGTGTCCGTCAATGACTTTCCAGCTATGATGCAATCCATTAAACCCTTCAATAACGTTTCAGCATCCTGTGGTGTACACCCACTTCACCAAGATGAGGCTTGCACTTATGAAGAGTTACTCACAATGGCCAAGTCCGAGAATATCGTCGCGATAGGTGAGACAGGCTTGGATTATTTTTACAGTGCAGATACAAAAGAAGTGCAGTTAACATCTTTTGTCGATCACATAAAAGTAGCCAACGAATTAAATAAGCCTTTGATCATTCATACACGAGATGCGCGCCAAGACACCATTTCCTTATTGAAAGAATACAAAGCGCCTCACACACGCGGTGTGTTGCACTGCTTTACAGAAGACTGGGAAATGGCTCAAGCGGCTATAGAATTAGGGTTTTACATTTCTATTTCAGGGATTGTCACCTTCAAGAGTGCCCAAGAATTACAAGACGTGGTTAAGAAAATTCCACTGGAAAACCTACTGATTGAAACAGACTCCCCTTGGCTCGCGCCTGTTCCCTATCGAGGTAAGCAGAACCAACCCGGTTACGTACGAGAAGTAGGGGAGTTCATTGCTAAGCTAAAAGGGGTTTCCGTGGATGAGCTGGCCAAAGCCACCACTGAAAACTTTTATACCTTATTTAATATCCCCAGAACCATCTAGTGATTGGTTGTTTATTTGATTTAGTCATGCCGCATAATGCGCGGCATCGTTAGATCAATCGGATATTCTAGCCGTACTTAAAAATATTCCCCTCGATGTCTGGTCTGGGCTGCGTTCATACCCATTGTGATAAATCACAGCGTTGAGTGGCCAGTTATTTACTGGATCGGTATTACAAACTCGTTGAGATTGACTCAGCTGAGGTACTCAGAACGTTATAGCCTTTTTCGGTTTTTTCATGAGAAGGGCTGTTCACCACCACAACCCATTTTCCGGCTGAGGTCGCATCACGAGTTTGATTAACGACTGCGTCCTGATCTGGTCTTAGCGAAGCCAACCCAGCGATCATCAGGCCTACAAAAAAGCCTAAGATGGCTAATGCAATAACAGTCAATACTGGGCTGGTTTGGGTGTAAGCGGGCCCATAAAACCCTAACAGTACACCGCAGAAAACGCCTAACACCACACCCATGAGGGCTAACCCCATATGGGCTTTTAGCATAAACAGTCCGACTTTCTTGTCGTCGTTCTCTAATTTCTCACCAAAATGTGGATCATGCGGTGCCACGATACTCACTTCATCATGTAACAGGCCTGTTGACTGCATCACTGCTGATGCTGCATTTTTAGCAGCCATCTCGTCACCATAAATGGCACTTACTTTACCTCTGATTTCTTGGCTCATTTCGATTTCCTTTTAAATTATTCATCTTCTCACAGCAAAATGGATGTGCTTTCAGTGGTAAGAGCGCTGCAAAACTCATACCTCTAAACATAGTGATAAGCACGCGGCTCGACTCATCGCAAATTAACGCTGTCCAGCGTATTTTGTGGAGCAATTAACAAATTGTTTGGGTCTATATAAGGGATTGATAGACGACAAAATTACTCTTTCAGTGAAAATTTTACTCATCTGAATGCGGTATTAGCCGTTTAAGAAATTTGCTATAAGTTTTATGTTTGAACGAATAACGATTAAATAAGACCAACAAAATCAATAAGCCGACCGCAAATCTATTTCACAAACTAAAAATCCACCAAGTTGGCGCGTATTCCGCTTAGTGCACAGTTCTTCTATTTCCTTTATCGAGACCTTTTATGTCAAAAGAACGCATTGCATCCATGGGATTATTCAAATCAGATAAAGGCTATGAAGTCGCGCTATGGGCGCCCAATGCCAAAGCCGTAGCTATCCGCGGTGAGTTTGATGATTGGAGTGAGAAGGGCGTTGCTCTTACGCTTGAAAATGATGGTGTATGGACTGGTCAAATTCCCCAGTTAAAGAATCATCAAAAATACCAATTTAGTATTACCACGCAATCTGGTGATGTGCTAAAACGCAACGACCCTAGAGCGCGATTACTAACGAACAGTGTGGGCGCATCAGTCGTTTATGATGACGATTACCAGTGGCCCGAATCCCCCTTTCAAATGCCAGAAAGAAGCGCTCTTGTTATTTATGAACTCCACATAGGGACGTTTAACTGCAAAGCTATCGGTGAAACCGGCGAAGCAAATGAGCCTGGTACCTTTAAAAGCACCATCGAAAAATTAGACTACCTCGCAAAGCTAGGCATTAACTGTATTGAAGTCATGCCGGTAAATGAATTTGCGGGTGACTTCAGTTGGGGTTACAACCCGGCATACCCATTTGCGGTGGAGGAAGCTTACGGCGGGCCTGATGGTTTAAAAAATCTGGTACGCGAGGCTCACGCTAGAGGCATCGCTGTTGTGCTTGATGTTGTCTACAACCATTTTGGACCAAGCGACCTTCATTTATGGCAATTTGATGGATGGTCTGAAAATAACAAAGGTGGGATCTACTTTTATAACGATTGGCGCAGTGATACGCCATGGGGTGACACAAGACCCGATTATGGCCGACCAGAAGTACGCCAGTACATATACGACAACGCAATGATGTGGCTGGAAGAGTTCCGTCTTGATGGATTGCGCATGGACATGATCCCCTACATGCGCTCAGTCAGTGGCTCTGAAGATCCGGACGATGCAATTGAAGAAGCATACGATTTAATTCGTTGGTTAAATAGCGAAATTCAACGTCGTCACCCCGGGAAAATCGTTGTCGCAGAGGACCTACATGGAAACGATTTTGTCACAGATAAAACTGAACATGGTGGGTTAGGATATACCGCGCAATGGGATGCAGACTTTGTTCATCCAATAAGAGATGTACTAACACAACCTGAAGATGACAGCCGAGATCTAAATTTGGTCGAAAAAGCATTAACCAGGCAATACTCTGGTGATCCATTAAGTCGTGTGGTGTATGTTGAATCTCATGATGAAGTGGCTAATGGCAGCGCGCGGTTGGCGGAAGAAATAGCCCCCGGTAATGTTGATAAAGACTATTTTGCACGCCAGCGCTCTGCTATTGGTGCTGCGCTAACACTCACGGCCCCTGGCACCCCTATGTTGTTTCAAGGCCAAGAGTTGCTTGAAGATTTATGGTTTGATGACAAAGATCCCATCGATTGGTCTCGTAAACAACAATTCCCGCAACTTCATAAGGCGTATACAAGACTAATAGCCTTGCGTACAGAGCATCCGTCATTGCAAAGTGTACATCTTAATATCACTCATATGGACCACCAGAACAAAGTACTGGCGTATCAGCGCGGTGAACGAAAAGAAGGAGTCGCGCCTTTGCTGGTAATTATAAACTTTAAGAATCAGCGCTTTGATAATTATAAATTAAGCCATTTTGATAATGCCCAATGGCAATGTCTGTTCAATTGGCAAAATGGTTATCATGAACCGAATGAATTTCATTTTGAGCATGGTGAGGATAACGCCACTCAGTTGAATATTGGTGAATACCAAGTGTTGATCTTCGAGGCGAAACGGTAATGACCATTAAATGTGCTCAAGCTGGTGCATTTGAATAAAGATGTGCTCATTAAGCCTTTCATCTAAATTTTATTGGTAATTATTACCCCCGCGTTGAAATTATTACATTTCAGGCGGGTACTTTTTCCCTGTACCTCCCAATTTCTGGTTCATCAAGTGTGGTGCATGCTTTGCACCATCTGCCTTGATTGAAGTCATAAAATAAGCAATTTGTGCTGTCTTACTACAATGTCGCACGTCAGTTTTCGACATTCAGTCACTCTTCTAATTATCTCAAAAAGGAAAACGCTAAATGTCTTCTTCTTCAAACCGACGCATATCTAATTGGCCGCTGCGGATGTTTTCAGTGGTTAGCTTTCTCATCGGACTCTATTTAGCAATAGGTGGCGTTTGGTTAGTCGCCGAAAACGGCTCTTATTACTACGCTATCGCAGGCGGAACTTTAATATTAAGTAGTTCCTTACTCTACTTTAAGCAACGTTTAGGCTTGTGGGTTTTTACTCTGCTCTTTTTCGGTACGCTAGGGTGGACTATTTGGGAGTCAGGCACAGATTATTGGCGATGGGTTCCTCGTATGGGCGTGCCTGTAGTCCTTTGTTTTGTTCTCGCGTTGTTACTGCCTAGTCTGGGGTTTTCGAAACGCGCGAGCCTTTCTCTTGCAGGGGCATTCGCGGTAATTTTTGTTGGCGCGTTTAGTATGGCTTTCGTACCCACAGGCTGGACTCACAATGCCATGGCTCCTCAAGCAGGAAGTAGCTTGATCAAGCTTGGCAACCAAAACGGCATAAACGATATTAGTGCTGATGACTGGCCCGTGTATGGTCGAGATAACCATGCCAGTAGGTATTCACCTGTGACCGATATAACACCTGAAAACGTCACATCTTTAAAAAAAGCATGGCAATACAGGACAAAAGACATCCCCTCTAAACGCTACGGCGCTGAAACGACACCTATTAAAATTGATGACAAACTTTACTTGTGTACCGCAAGGAATAAATTAATCGCCTTGAATGCACAGAATGGCAAAGAGATATGGCGCTATGACCCAAAAGTAGCTGACGAAGACATACCCTATACTGCAGCATGCCGCGGTGTAGCTTATTATAAAGTACCTCCCACTGAGGAAGTTCATATTGAGAAACGAAACGAAAACAGTATGAACGCCATTACAGACGGCTTACTAGCGTGTCGCGAAAGGATCATTAGTGGCACGTTAGACGGGAGGATCATAGAAGTAGATGCGCAAACAGGTAAACCTTGTTCTAACTTCGGGAATAAAGGTGAAGTTGATATCAAGGAACATATGGGCAAAACCCCCAGTGGCTTTGTTGCTATTACGGGTGTTCCAGTGATTGTTAAAGGTGTGATCATCACTGGGCACCAAGTTCTAGATGGACAAAAACGTTACGCACCATCAGGCGTGATCAAAGGATTTGACGTACAAACCGGAGAACTTCGTTGGGCGTGGGACATGGTCAAACCTAATATTGATAAGTTACCCCCTGCAGGAGAAACATATACACGAGGCACACCCAATATGTGGACCTCAGCTACGGGTGATAACGATTTAGGGTTAGCGTATTTACCCATGGGTAATTCATCTGCCGATTACTGGAGTAGTTCGCGCACTAAAGCAGAACTAAAATATGCCACGTCCCTCGTTGCCATGAACGTAAATACCGGTAAACCAGCGTGGTCATTTCAAACAGTACACAAAGACGTTTGGGACTACGACTTAGGCTCACAAGTTAGCTTAATTGAATTCCCTACCAATAATGGTCAGGTTCCAGCATTAGTGCTAACGAGCAAACAAGGGGACATTTACATACTCAATCGTGAAACCGGCGAAGTGCTAACGGGTGTTGAGGAGCGCACAGTACCTACCGGGGGAGTGTTACCGGAGTTGCGATCTGACACGCAGCCATTTTCAACATTTCATACTCTACGTAAGCCAGATCTCACCGCTAAAGACATGTGGGGGGTCACTATGTTCGATCAACTGGCATGCCGTATTCAATTTCAAACCGCTAGTTATCATGGTATTTACACGCCACCAACCACACAACAGCATTGGATTGAATACCCAGGATATAACGGCGGATCAGACTGGGGAAGTGTTGCCATCGACCCGCAAAGAGGTGTGTTGATTGCAAATTACAATGATATGCCAAACTACAACCGACTCGTTTCGCGTGAGGAAGCCAATGAAAAAGGGTGGAAACCGAGAGACGAAATGGATCATGATGATGGAGGAGCCGAAGGTGCTGGAGACCCTCAGCAAGGAACCCCCTACGCAGTTGATGTGAATGCAGGGTGGCGTTTGCCTTTGACTGGACTACTGTGCAAACAACCACCCTACGGTGGGATACGAGCTATTAACCTAGAAAATGGAAAAACCTTATGGGATCGTCCTCTGGGAACCGCTCGCAACAATGGTCCCTTCGGTATTGCATCGGGATTACCAATAACCATAGGCACGCCGAACAATGGTGGCAGCGTGGTGACTAAAAGCGGTTTGATATTCATAGCGGCAGCGACGGATAACCTTATCCGCGCTATTGACATCAATACCGGGCAAACAGTGTGGCAAGACGAGTTACCCGCTGGCGGTCAAGCGAACCCAATGATGTACCGAGAAAATGGTAAAAGTTACTTGGTTATCGTCGCTGCGGGGCATCATTTTATGGAAACGCCTCCAGGGGATTATGTCATCGCTTACGCACTAGATGAATAAGCGAGGCTGGCTTAAAAACAAGCGCTATATTTAAAAGCCCAAACTTTCTTGGGCTTACTCTTTAAGAAAGTACGCCCGTGAGAGTAAAAATTGCTTTTATAATTTACGCGGCACTGTTGCCTCAGCTTGTTGTTGAATATCCGTAGAGATGTAAATTGAAAGCGTGGATAAGTCAGCATGCCCCGCGTTTTTCATCACCACTTGTAGCGGCGTCCCCGCAGTAATGGAGGTGGTAATTCCTGTATGGCGTAACGAATGAACGCTAAATTGTCGAAGCTCGTGAGCTTCTTGAGGTGCTGTTTCCTCTAAGTTATCTGCAGTAGTATCAAACACGAAGCGCACAATACTACGTATAGATTCGATACCTAGCTGTGCGGTTAAAATGCCTGTTTCGCGCCCGTGAGTCCCGGCTTTGTGACGCACAAACAAGGGAACTTGTTCATTAGGTAAAGGCAAATCACTGAGTCCTATATAACGTCGATAGTGACTCAAGCATTGAATTAACTCATCAGGGCAGGGGATCATACGGCTTTTGCCACCTTTACTGCGTGGAATTTTAAACACCCAATGCCCGCTTCTGTGGCGTATAAAGCTGCTCATCATAGGCGTATAGCCTGGCCTAGCGGCTATTTCAGAGACCCTTGGATAGAGCAAGTACAACATGGCGAAAAGTAGGCGGGTGCGTTGGTGTTTTTCTGGTTGAGTATCCGCAAGATGATTAACCTGCTGCCAGACACTCTGCCATTGTAATTCACTCAACGCTTTTTCATCATCAGAAGACTCGATAACGTGCGTATTATTTACGTTCAGCCTGCGCAACAACACAGCCGCAGGATTCTTATCACAGTATTCCATGTCACTTAAAAATAAAAAGAACCCGCTTAATAGAGACAGCTGTGCTTTTAAGGTGGATGTTTTTCGCACATAGCATGCTGCGTCTCTTAATACGAACGGCCGCCATTTGGGATTAGGCTCAATTGTGCCGTCTTGCTTGTGCGCGACAAAGAACGGGTATGACGCATGTGTGATAAGTTCTGATGGCGGCTCATTGCAAAAATCCACAAACTTACGTAATTGCACTCTGTCTATTTCAGCAATGGAGAGCTCTTTCACCCGCCAAGCCCAGTTAAATAAAAGATTTAGTTCACTACGGATCGACTTAAAGTTATTAGCGTTAAAACGGTTCTCACTCAAATACTCAATGGCTAACTCGTAACTGTAGGCGGCGTCCTTTATTGATAGGTCAAAGTCCATCACTTGTTGATTAATATAAGCAACCCCCACGTCCAGTTGTTCAGCATGAGGAAATAGCGGCATAAATATAATTGACATGAATTAACAGTAAGCAATGTTTACGAATTACGGCATATTAACTGTATATTAATACAGTTAATAGGGCTTGATACAAAATTAGCGGCGAAATCATGCTTGGGGTGATTAATTACGGGCTAAATTTAACGTTAAAACATTTTTTTCGCTCTTGTAACTGGCGTCTTAACAGCAGTAAATGTCATACTCTTCAACCGTAGCCTAGTAAGATAACCTGAAACCTTCTTATAGTAATGTTGATCACGGCGGGTTGGTCGTCACCAAGTTGTCGAATAAAACGTCGTTCGGCGATGAGAGATTATTCAAATTACGCGGTTACTCATCGAAACACTGAACTGATTGGGCACAGAGCTAAAGTTGACCTTGATAAATTGCGCTTTTGCCCCCAGTAATCATGCAGTGTTTATAAGCCAATCAGATTTAATAGCCATGCCTTGTTTTAGCAATATTGGTATGCGTTTTTTTACTCAGTACACGTTATTAAGGAATGTGAAATGAAAAGCAAGTCGGACATCGGTTTAGTCGGTTTAGCCGTAATGGGTGAGAATTTGATCCTTAATATGGAATCAAAAGGTTTCACTGTAACTGCCTATAACAGAAGTTATTCAAAGGTTGAAAAATTTATTGGCGGGCGCGCTAAAGGTAAAAATATCCGCGGTGCAGACAGCGTACAATCCTTAGTGGAATCTCTTGCCACTCCACGTAAAGTGATGCTGATGGTCAAAGCAGGCCAAGCTGTAGATGATTTCATCGAACAGCTTATTCCTTTTCTGGACGAAGGCGACATCATCATTGACGGTGGCAATACACACTTCCCAGATTCAAATCGCAGAACTGAGTATTTAGAGAGCAAAGGCTTATTGTATATCGGTACGGGTGTGTCTGGTGGCGAAGAGGGGGCTTTGAAGGGTCCTTCTATTATGCCTGGCGGCTCAAAAAAAGCGTGGCCATTAGTTAAGGATATTTTCCAAGCTATCTCAGCCAAAGTGGCTGATGAAAATGGTAACGAAGTTGTTCCTTGCTGTGATTGGGTCGGCGATGCTGGCGCGGGTCATTTTGTAAAAATGGTGCACAACGGTATCGAATACGGTGACATGCAACTCATCTGCGAAGCCTACCAATTAATGAAAGTAGTACTTGGCTTAAACTCTGATGAGATCCAAAAAGTATTTGCGCATTGGAATACCACCGAATTAGACAGCTACCTTATCGACATCACCAAAGACATCTTTGCCTTCAAAGATGAAGACGGTGAACCTCTGGTTGAAAAAATCCTCGATACAGCAGGGCAAAAGGGCACGGGTAAATGGACTGGGGTGACCGCACTGGATTTGGGTGTACCGTTGACGTTAATCGCTGATTCTGTGTTTGCTCGTTGTATTTCTGCAAAAAAAGAGCAGCGTGTAGAAGCATCTAAGGTTGTGACTGGACCTGAGGTTAACTTCACAGGAGATAAAGAAGCCTTTATCGAAAACCTTCGCCAAGCAGTGCTTGCTGCTAAAATCGTATCCTATGCTCAAGGTTATATGCTAATGCAAGAAGCCGCAAAAGAGTTCGGCTGGGAGCTTAACTATGGCGGTATCGCGCTAATGTGGCGTGGCGGATGTATTATCCGTTCAGCGTTTTTAGGCAAGATAAAAGAAGCTTATGATACCGATCCAAAGCTAGAAAATTTATTGCTAACGCCTTATTTCAAAGACACCGTGGAATCTGCTCAAGCAGGGTGGAGGAATGTGGTTGGCACTGCAGTAATGAATGGTATTGCCATTCCTTGCTTAAGCTCAGCATTAACCTATTTTGATGGGTTTAGAACTGCGCGCCTTCCAGCGAATTTGTTGCAAGCCCAACGCGACTATTTCGGTGCCCACACGTATGAGCGCACTGACAAGCCAAGAGGTGAGTTTTTCCACACCAATTGGACTGGTCGTGGTGGCGATACAGCCTCAACCACTTACGACGTATAGTGTTTAACTAACGTTTAGTTCCTAACTAACGTCAACCAATATAATGAGTTAAGGGCAGGGGACATGCTGCTCTTAACTCATTTAATATTGAGTGATGTATCCCATTCGGATCGCGATTTCAGCAAGCCTATTCATCTAATAACTTCAAATTTATCTTAGTTTTATCATCACGTTATTCAACATTTTTCTTAAAGCGTTCTGCAGGCATATTAAGCATTAATAATAGTTTATTTACGCTGCGCTCCAACTAGGCATCTGGTGTGTAGTGCAAGAAATAGCCTATCCGTTTATGTAGTCTGGATAAATTAATCACACTCAAAATTTCGCTTTAATAAAACGATAGATACAAAGGGCTTACTATCGATCTTCATACCCGTATAACGCTAATTATATGGGTGTAATACACATTGCAATCATTCATTGCCGTCTCAGAATTCATCCTGTGGGTTGCCGCTGACATGGAGATAAAGTCGAGAATAGTGATACAATTTACCGATATTCAAGTGTAATCCACAGCAGTCAGTCAATTTAGAATGCCAATTGGCGCTATACCTGTGTTTTAGCTAATTTCTCTCAATTTATTATCACAAACAGTAAGGGCCCACTTTTGTCATCAATCACATTCGGTTCTTTCGCGCTTCCTGTATCTCCTATTATTCTGCTGGTTAGCCTCATGGTAGGGCTGTTAGTGGTGGCTATTTTAGGCAGAAAACAAAGTATTTCCGTTGGTGACTCCCTGGTCAGCATTGTCATTTACAGTTTGGTGGTAGGCAGGATTGTATTTGTCATTAAGTTTTTCGATAGTTACGACTCGCTATGGCAAGTGTTAGATATACGTGACCGTGGTTTTGATATGTTTTCCAGCTTCATTGCAGGTCTTCTCATCCTGTTGTTACAAATACACCGGCACCCGCAGCAACGAAAAATACTGATAGCGGGTGCAGCGACAACGGTCCTGCTATTTACCAGTATTCAAGGAGTTATCAACGCAGGCAATGAACAATCAGCACTTCCTAATTTAGCCTTCAATACACCACAGGGCGCTTCAGTTAATTTGCAACACGTCTCGAATCAAAATATAACAGTGATTAATCTTTGGGCTTCTTGGTGTGGACCTTGTAGACGCGAAATGCCGGTGCTTTACAGCGCTGAACAACGTTTCCCAAGCGTCAAGTTTATTATGTTAAATCAAAGAGAGCCCGCGGATGTGGTCACCGAGTTTCTAGCAGAGATCGATTTACATTTTAATTATGTCTTACTCGACACTAAAGGAGATATCGCCACAATGATGGGGGCTCATGGTTTACCCATGACCTTATTTTACGATGCAAGTGGCGAGATGATTTCCAGCCACTTTGGCGAGGTATCTGCAGCGAGCTTACAGGCTGAGTTGCAAAATTTAACCCAAAAGAGTACTCAGTAACGCTACTGTTATTTCCCAGAGCGTACTTTGTATTGGGACATACAATAACCGCGGGTCACTAACGGATTGCGTATTTTCTGATGTTTAGTTTTACGTCCCGAGACACGGGCTCGCCAGTTTTTAAATGCCCTGTGATGTAAGTTAGCACGCATCAGCTTAATGGTTTGTGACTCACTGAAACCATACTCCCGATGAATAGCCTCAAACGGTGTGCGGTCTTCCCAGGCCATCTCGATAATGCGTGATATCTCTGGTGACATTGAGTTGTGTTTAGCCAAGTTCATATTGCCTCTATTAAAGCGCACCGTGTGATAGTGCATTTTTCATAGCGACTGTATACGACAATCAGCGACAGCTAAGATCACTTTGATACGCTAAGTTATGCTTATGGTGAGTGCGCAAGTACGCGAAATACATTGGTCTGTTTATAGCGAACAGCTGTCTTTAGTGAATAAGTCTGATGCCATGAGTATGCTGGGCAGTAAACCGAACAACTTATAATAAGATTAAAAATTCTATTTTCGAAGGGCACGCATTTCGCTCGCTGTTGAGTACCAGCTTGTTTAGCGCCTAATATAGTTAATTTAACATAATATACATTATACGAATATTGGTACTATTATCTGTGCGAGCATTTGGGCTCACTGCAGATTCATCATTTTGATAGTCTGAACTCGTTGTGCACGCTTTCACGTTTACTGGCGTAACCAGCTATCGCATTACATAGCATTTTCATTTGTGCTGATGTTTGGCCTATGATGCAAATTACAGTGTCGACTTTGCACAGCACCATTTATTATCTATCCGCTTGCGTAATATCTACGAGCAGCCTGTGCATCATTCCAATAGTCATTAGCGCCTGCTTTTTTCAGCCTTGTGGGATATCCCCAAATTTGTATAATTCGAGTAATACTCTTAAAAATCTTGTCATCGTTACTAACACGCGAAGTTATCAATTCCCGTAGAAGCAGTCTCTTATGAAAATCACATTTTTTGAAAATCACATTTCTAAAATGAATCTAAACCCTCATGCATAGCGATCAATTCTTAGTATGAGCCATCAGCAGATGTGACGATAACCGGTTTGCGAAATGATATGAGACATCGGAGCACTCAATGACGTATTACTCGATTGACGCCCTTATATTTACGCAACAATATACCTTTGCAATAACTACCACTTTAAATTGCCGCCTTAATATCGTATATTTACGAATAACGATATTTATAACCTGGTTTATCTAAATATGAACACTAATTTGATTCTACAGGCCTTTTTAGGCGGCGGTTTAATTGGCTTAGGTGCTTTTGCGCTGATGCTGTTTAATGGCAGAATTGCCGGTATTTCCGGTATCACCTTCGGCGCTATTTTTAGTCACAATGGTGGTGGTAAAAATAACAATAGCGAGAACAACAAATGGCGTTGGTTCTTCATTCTTGGGTTAGTGATTGCGCCATTGATCACCAGTGTGTTTGGCTTTTCATTGCCTGATACCTTTCCCAGTGCTTTTAGTGCGAGTAGCAACAATGTCATCAATATATCATTGATGGTAATTGGCGGTTTGTTAGTGGGTTTTGGTACTAACCTGGGTTCAGGCTGCACCAGTGGCCATGGTATATGCGGTATTAGTCGATTATCTGCTCGCTCAATTACCGCAACCTGTGTGTTTATGGTTTCCGCCATTCTCACGGTTGCAATGATTAAACACCTGTTTGGAGGTGCATAATGCAAGTGACTAATGCCCGTAACAATGCGGTTACATCACAGGTTTCTACTTCGACGTATAATCTAGTTGCTTTGTTGTCGGGGATTTTATTTGGCGCCGGTTTAACAATTTCAACTATGGTTGACCCTGCTCGTGTCATTGGCTTTCTTGATGTATTTGGTGCATGGGAGCCAACCCTCGCCTTTGTGATGATGGGTGGAATATCCGTGTACATGCCTTTGTATTGGGCATTCGTTAAACCCAAAAATAGAACGATACTTGGTAGCTCACTTCATCTGCCAACAAAAACTGACATCGATAAACCGCTGATCTTCGGTGCATTGCTGTTTGGTATCGGCTGGGGAATATCCGGAATATGCCCAGGGCCTGCATTAACCAACATAACCAGTGGCGATATGGGTATATATGCTTTCATACTCTCTATGGTAGTTGGTATGATTAGCGCCTCTAAAATGAGCAAAAAATTAGGATAACCCATATGACACTTGATGATATGCGCGACAACGCAGATAAAGCCGCAGCGCTCTTGAAGGCAATGGCTAATCAGCATAGGTTAATGTTGTTGTGCTTATTGAATAACGGTGAAATGTCAGTTTCCTCGTTAAATCAACAAGTGGCGATCCCCCAATCTAGTTTATCTCAGCACTTGGCGGCGTTGAGACGCGAAAAATTAGTGGTGACCAGACGTGACGCCCAAACGATCTATTATTCTTTGGCCAGTGATGAAGTAAAAGCGGTTATTAATACCTTGTATACTTTGTACTGCGCGCCCCAAGATTAAAACGCGCGACTACCTCGTTCATGGTCATTAATTGAGGCCTTTTGAATTTTCACTAAGTGGCTCTAATTATTTTCTGATATTGGTATCTGGGAAATTAACGTTGAGGTGCCTGATAAACCGACAATGTCCACTTAGTGACTTTTTCTTGCATAATGTCTTCGTTGACGGGTTTTGTTAAGTAGTCATCCATGCCTGCACTTAAGCACTTATTTCGCTCGCCTAACATTGCGTTAGCTGTCATGGCAATAATAGGAATATTTTTATACAGCTCCCCTACTTCGCCTTTCCGAATACGCTGACTGGCCTCATATCCATTCATGATGGGCATTTGGCAATCCATTAGTACGCAGTGAATGACTTCATTCCTGCGCTCGGCCAATATCAGTTGTTGTAAGGCTTCTTTGCCATTTGTCGCTTGAAGTAAGGTCACAGGCAATCTCGACAGCACGCCTTTGGCCACTTCAACATTTATTTCGTTGTCATCCACCACCAGTACCCGAGCCCCTTTTATTTTCTCAAAATCACCAGGAGGGTTTTCAATCTGGCCGTTAATCTCTGGGGGGCGGTTTACACTTGCAGCCTCAATACTCGAAGAATTGGTATTTAACCGTGTCACTTTTTGCAGAAATTCAGTACGCAAAATTGGTTTAGTCAGCACGGTTGGCTTGATATTTTTCAACCACGCGGTGGGCTCACCGTCACGTTTAAGTAAAACCACTTTAGCGCTTCCATCATCTATGGCGATACATTCTAGCCACTTATCATCCAGCGCCATTAAGTCAGGATGTTGCTGGTCAATCACAATATAATCTACTCGCGGCTCTGACCAAGTGCTAGGCATCTCAGCAGCAAACATTTTATCGAAACTCTCAGCAGGGGTTATCGTTCCACCCAAGGCCTCGATCATCTGGCAAGTGCTTTGATATAGCGCTTTATGCTCAATAAACACCGCCGTGCTGATATTTGCTAAGCAAGTGGAAGGTGGTGATAATTGACACAAATTGGCATCTGCGCTGATAGAAAAATAAAATACGCTTCCTTGGTTTTTCTGTGACGTAAAATTCACCTCACCTTTTAATAAAGTGACTAATTGCCGGCAAATAGATAATCCTAACCCCGTACCCCCATGCTTCGAGGCAACGCTACTGTCTGCTTGCGAAAAAGCGCTGAAAAGTTTGTCCTGGTTTTCTTTAGCGATTCCTTCTCCTGAATCCGCGATAGCGCAATGTAAATGTACCTTGTCCTTCACAAGTTCAGTATGAGCGGATACTTTTATGTATCCCGTTTCAGTAAATTTAATCGCGTTGTTGACTAAATTAGTCAGAATCTGTGAAAAACGATGAGGATCGCTAACCATTGACTGGTAATTTAGGGCTGACACATCAATGATAAATTCTAGGCCTTTTTCTTGAGCCTTGACCGCCATACTGCCGCACAGACTCTCAATTAAATTTACTGGATTGAAAGGCTTAATATCTAAATCTAACTTGCCCGCTTCAATTTTTGACAGATCTAGAACGTCATTTACCAGCGTCGATAACGTATTGACACTGACTTCCGTCATCTCAATATATCGCTGCTGGTTTTCAGATAAGTGCTCACGTTTAACCAAGTTTAATGTGCCTATGATCCCATTGAGGGGCGTTCGCATTTCATGGCTAATGTTGGAAATAAACGCACTTTTGATGCCGCTGGCTTTTTGCAATTCTACTGTGCGAAGGGCGACTTTTTCCTCAAGTTCAGCGTTAGCCTGTTTTATTTTTTCATCTGCAATGCGCTCTTGAGTCACATCCCGGGCAATAATAGCGATGCCTTCGATCCGGTCTTCGCTATTCGCAATAGGAGAAAATGAAAGCGCTAAAAATATTGGTGAATTTTCTTGTGATTCAATTTGCGTTTCAATATTCAATTGGCGGTGTTTATTCGACAGCCGCTCAAATATATCGCTCAATTCAATGTCATCAAATACCCGAAGTTCCATCAAGGTTTTGCCAATCACATCTACAGCACTTAAGCTAAGTAACCCCTTGGCCGCATTGTTCCAGCTCTTTACCCTACCCGTCAGATCAACACTGATAATCGCATCTTTAGAGGCGCTGACGATCGCAGCTGACTCGGCGCGAGCATCTGCTAGCTGTTTGCTTTTGTTTGCACTGCGATTAAAAAAGGCGAGCACAATCAACATGACAATTGTCGCGCTGAATAAAAAAGCATAAACCGTGGTTCTTCTGGTTGTTTCTATGGCGTGAACGAAACGCGCTGGTGCAATCAACTTAGCTTGAAGAAAGCCACCATCCACATCGTCATTGAGCGTCACTTTCTGATCTAATACGTAAAAAACATCACCTTCTTTATTGCGATAGCGGATTTGTGCAAATCGATGTGAGATGTTTTCTGTAACACTAAATACTGAGTTCCAGTTAAATTCCGGCGAGAGGTCGTGACTGTACTGATATTGTTCATCGGGAGTGATAAGAAAAAATCCATCACTGTCAGTTAACGTTAGAAAGTTTGGCGAGTCCAACGTATTGCTCAACGAGCTAAACAGCGGCAAGGTATTAATGTTAACAATAAGGAAACCAAAGCGTTTACCACTATCGTCGAATATCGGCAGCGATAATCGCAACATAGGTCGATATGGATAATCCAGTTTGCCATACTCTTTGTTAAGCGAAATGCGCGACATGTAAATTTCACCTTCTGACAAAGCTGCGCTCTTTTGGGCGTACTCACTGGCCCGTTTACTTTGCAATTGCTCTGGTGACACTACTTCAATATTACCGGCCACTCTATCAACCCTCACTAACTCCATGGCGGACTTATCAGCGCTTATCACCCTTATTTGATCGTACTCAGGGTTACTGGTTAAAAAAGCAGAAAAGATCATTTCCAAGCGTTGACGCCATTGGGCAGATGTAGTGTTGTCGAGCGGATCAACACCGTTGTGTTCCAATGCTCTGGGTAACCCACTGACTGGTGGAGTCGCGTGCAGAAAGCGTAAATCTTGTCGATAATTTTCGATGTCCTCTTGAGCCTGTGCATTGATTTGATCGCCCGCTGCAGACAGAGTGCTCTTTAACTCATCTGTAACAGACTGGCTTAGTTGAAATTCGAAAACCGCCACTGCGCTGGCCAATAGGAGCAAAATAGCCACTAACGTTATGGGTAGTACATGCTTATGAAATTTAAATTGACTACGAAGAGGAGGAATCGCCTGCGCCATTAATAATCCTTAGTTAGCCCTGAGTCTTACAACATTGGCGAAATACCAAACATTCAGGACGTACAGACTATATACTTTAGTATAATAAGACCAGTGGGACGGCAGTCTTTTTTTGCTTCAATGAGAGTATTTTTATTACCCTTTCATATTTCAGTGGAAACCACATTTTTTATCCCGACGTCATCATCTGGCGCGTAATTTCGGTCATAGGGACGTTATATTGTCTCTTCATTTATGTGGTTTTCCGCGTGAATTCACATCCGAAATGCGTATGCTGTTCAGCCAATCATTTAGTTGTCGCCTTCGTTTAAAAACTTGTTTTAGCACAATATTTTGGTATAAAAATTAAAATAGTATGATAATAAAGCAGATACTAAAGCAATTGTAAGTTGCCTTTATAACCAAGGAGTTCCCCAGTGAATGTTAAGCGTATATTAGTTATCGCCGATCGTAAGGATTCTTCGCAACAAGCCTTAGCCCATGCAACTTTGATGGCTAAGCAGTTTAATGCATCAATTCATGTAGCCGGTTTTTGTTACGAACGCTTGTCCGTGCTAGATGAAAGCATGTCTAAAAGTGACATCGATACTGCTAAGCAAAAGATCGTCCAAGCCAGCCAAGCGTGGTTAGATGAAACCGTGTCTGAATCGTCATTACCAGTATCAACAACGGACGAAATGGTGTGGAGTAAAGACATTGCCGCTTGGGTCACTAAACATTGCTCAACTCACCAGTATGATTTAATTATCAAAACTGGGCATCGCAGCGAACACGCGTTTTATGTACCTACTGACTGGCAACTATTACGCAGCGGTAATGTGCCATTGCTCTTAGTGGCTGAAAAGAAATGGCGCAAAAAGCAATCGATCATGCTCACTCTTGACATGGCTTCGACTAAAAAGACCAAGCAAGCACTTAATCAAAAAGTGATCGATGCGGGGAAAGTGCTAGCCAACGCGAACAATATGCCAATACATGTATGTTTTAGTCTCGCCTTGTCACCTGTTCTCAAAGATTTAGGCATCATCGATAAGCGTAAATCGTTAAAAGAGGCTAAAAAGAAATACATACCCAAAATACAGGCTATGTTTGGCAGCCAAGGTATCCTAGAAGAAAACATACATATTAAAGTAGGTTACGCCGATAAAGTGGTACCCAGTGTTGCATCAGATGTGGGAGCGGCGTTGGTCATTATGGGCAGTGTTGGCCGCAAGGGCCTTAAAGCGAAAGTGTTAGGCAACACAGCAGAAAGCGTTTTGACCTTGCTAAAAACCGATGTGCTGATCATTCAACCCTAGGTTAGTACCCATATTGGTATTGCCATTTACCCGAAGGTGTGGGGATGGCAGTCCAGACCGTTTGCAAATCTGAGCTTAATTTAATTTTGTATATACTATGAAAGAATATCGGCATCACTGCACATGCAAATCCGATATTAAATAAAGGCACTGCTAAGCTCCCCCCTGCGCCCAATTGTCGCGATAAAAACCACAGCCCCCTTTAATCGATAACAACAAGGCTAACGATTAAAGGGACATAAAGGCTGATAATATTGAACTTTATAGGGTCAATGAGTAAATAACTTGATGGGCATCATCTCGATCTCGCTTTTCACTCATGTTCAGTTCGCGCGCTAACGCCCGCATATCTTGGTTATCTGCCAATTCGATGGCGTATAAAGAGCCGATATTATGTACTTTTGCATAGTCAATTAAATGTTCGGTCAATAGTTTACCCAACCCTTTGTGTTGCCAAGCATCACTGATGGTTATTGCAATCTCATGTGCGTTTTCATCGCCCGTATAGGCATAACGGCTCTCGCCAATTTCTTTTTCAGTCCCAGTAATAGGATCATGCTCTGTGGCGATAAATGCCATCGAATCTTCACCATCGATGGTACACAAGGTTTTTAACATAGACTCAGATAATGTGTTAATGCCGCCTAAGAAGCGATAATGTTTGGTCTGAGCAGATAGATTTTTAACGAAATCTGCCTCTAATGCCTTATCTTTTAGATTGATAGGCCTAATGGTAATTTTTTTACCATCCAAAATATGATGGCACAACTCGCCAGGCACATGAGACGGATTGATAGTTGATGCAGCGCTATCTGCATGCCCTGTACTTTGCATAGTATCTTTCATTTTTAATCACTCACTCTCTTCATTGATTTATGTAAGAGATTAAAGATGATTCAACCTCTTGCCGGTTTATTCCTATCTACGTTAATTGATAAAGAAACAGAGAATTTGACGCCGATCAATTAACCAGTAAGGCAAGTCAACAATCTGTCTGTAAGGGCAAGAGATAGCGGCGAACTCGTAACAATTATTTTTCACAGAGCGGCTAATACCAGTGCAGCTAACACCAGTGAAAATAACGCCAACGACGATTACACCAACACAATTTTCAGCAATCTTGATCAGCATCAATAAGGATTTAGATAGGTACTTCCTTTTTATGCCCGGCTTGGTTATTTTTTATGCGTAAGAGCAACATTAATCGCTGATTTTAAAAGGTGCTAACATGAAAAATTTATTGTTTATCAGTTTAATTACTCTGGTGATGTTTTTAGCTGGGTGCGGAAAAGGAGCTGATTCACCTAAGGGCTTTAGTCTACCTAAAGGGAGTGTAGAAAACGGAGAACTAGTATTTAACAAGTACCAGTGTTTGGCGTGTCACACCCTTGAAGGTTATGACGATGCGGCCTTGGGCAAAGTATTTGCTGATCCGATCCCACTTGGTGGCACATCAGCCAAAGTGAAAACTTATGCTCAGCTTGTGACTTCGATCATAAACCCCTCACATGAGCTTGCGCCGCGCTCGCGCGCGTTAGTGCCTGTCGTTGATGAAAATGGACAGTCAAAAATGACCGTATTTAACGACGTTATGACGGTTACAGAGATGATAGACGTGGTGGCTTTTTTACAACCAAAATATAAAGTTAAACCGATTCAATATACTAATTACTTACAATATCAAGTGCCCTAAGAAGCTGTAACACAGAAAATTCATACTAAACAATACAAGGTTAAACGCGGTAGAGCCGCGCTTTTCATCAGACATTTTTAGTATATATCGCAATACTTGTATGCCTAAAGTTCGTGCACATCGCGCACCTCAGGCATGATTACCACGAGATAGATAATGGAATTTAAAGATTACTATGCCATCCTTGGTGTTGCCAAAGACGCCGAGCTTAAAGAGATTAAAAAAGCGTACCGTAAACTTGCGCTCGAATTCCATCCTGATATGAATGCCGCAGACGATGCCGAAGAAAAGTTTAAAGAAGTTGCTGAAGCATACGAAGTCCTCAAAGATACTGAAAAACGCGCAGAATATGATGAGCTTCGCAAATATGGCGCGGGACAAAAGCAAGGCTTTACGCCTCCGCCAGGTTGGCAAAGTGGATCACAAAACACCCATTGGGATGGCAATAGTGAGGACTTTTCAGATTTTTTTAATTCTGTATTTTCAGCTCGTCGTTCTCGCCAGCAGCCTCACAATGACCCATTTAGTCAAGGGTACACTCGGGCTGATTATCCAATGACGGGGCAAGATGCTGAGCTTGAAGTGCCTATATTTTTAGAAGATACCCTGCATTCATCTGCTAAAACTGTCGAGTTTATGCAATCTGAAGTGATTAACGCTCAATTGGTCAAGAAAAAGAAAACCCTGAAAGTAAAAATACCGCAAGGGGTAGTAGATGGCCAGCGCATACGTCTTAAAGGGCAAGGTGGTAAAGGTAGTCAAGGCGGTGAAAACGGCGATTTGTATTTACATATTCGTTTGGTCCCCCACCCACTTTTCGATGTGCAAGGTCATGACTTAACGATTACGCTGCCACTTGCCCCATGGGAAGCAATATTGGGTACAGAAATCACTATTCCAACACTGGACGGCAAAGTCAAAATGACCGTGCAACCTAACAGCCAAACAGGTCAAAAATTACGAATTAAAGGAAAAGGTTTGAAACGTAAATCCGGCAACGGCGATCTTTTTGCCGTGCTCAAAATTGTTAATCCGCCTGAACCTGACGAACGAACGTTAACCCTATGGAATGAACTTGCTAAAACAAGTGCTTTCGATCCCAGAAAAGAATGGAGTTAACAATATGAACGAGTCAATACTCAGCGTTTCCATTGAAGAGCTATGTAAAAGTGATGACATTGACCAGACTATGGTAATAGAAGTGGTGGAATTTGGCATTGCTCGGCCTGTAGAGGGAAATACAATTCAAGACTGGAAGTTTGACACTTCCACAGTGCATTGGTTAAAAAAAGCGATTCGTCTTAACCGACAGTTAGAAATTGACTGGGTAGGTGTGGCGATGGTGATTGAGCTTTTGAAGCAACGAGAAGCACTCGAATATGAAAACCATGCCCTGCAACGGCAACTCGCGCGATTCTTAGAAACATAATCAGTCTACAGGGCAAAAATTAGCTATCAAGCATCAAGTTTCATGATCAGTTACGCTGTGTCTTGGCTCTATGTGTACTAACACATCTTGAATATTAAATTTTTTGGCTAATACCCGTTCAATTTCATCAGCGATGAGATGTGAATCTGCCGTGCTGAGTTCTGGGTCAACTGTGACGACAAGATCCGCCACCCGTCCATTCGGTACTTTTCTTGAGCGCACGCGAATAACTGAGTCGACGCTATCCAAGCGATTAATTTCAGCTGAAACAGCGCCAGGGTCTACATCGCTATAATCGACCAATATTGGGATAGCGCGCTGAAAAAGTTTGAAGGCCAAATAAAAAATGAGTAAAGACACCAGAATAGCAAAAGCAGTATCTAGCCAATAGTAACCGCGCGCAGCAAGCTGCCAGCCGACTATTACTACAATTGTGGTTAATACGTCACTTAAGGTATGGCTAGCGTCAGCCTGTAACAAGTCTGACGCTAACTTTTTTGCCCAGTACCTCTGCCATATCGTTAGCAAGATGTTAACAACAAGCGTACCGGTCAGCACGATAAGCCCTAAGTAGTTCTGCTCCACCGCCTGACCGAAGCGGTTGTATGCATTAATTAACATTTCAAATGCGACGATACTCAACAAAGAAGCAAGACCAAACACTGCTAACTGTTCAAATTTCTGATGACCATATTGGTGGTCCTTATCGGCAGGCGAATTAGCAATATTGGTCGCCATCCACGCCATGATGTTATTCACCACATCCGTAAAAGAATGTACCGCATCAGCAATGACAGCGGCTGAATTAGCGCTGATCCCCACGGCTAACTTAACGCAACATATAAATAAGTTTACGCAACCTTCTATTAGTAAAACACGCTTCACGTTCATTACTTATGATCCCTTTGAAAAGCCCAGTCGCTGCACTCTTACCTGTCTATAAACGCCCAAAATACGCAGATAAAAAGAAGTTTACCTTTCCTAAGATAATAATTTTGGGTATTTTAAAATCTAGAGCTAATGATTGTCGAATAATATTTGGCAGCGAGATTTAACCTAAGCATTAGGCTTAACATGATTGCCTTGGAGCACTGTGGACAGCATAAATAAGCGACCTACCCCTGATCAGGATGAAGCGGATGCCCTCGCCAAATTAAACGCATTACTTAACGCGGCTGTCGATGCAATGATCATTATCGACCATACCGGCACGATTGAATTATTTAATGCAGCGGCCCAAAGAATGTTTGGCTATTCAGTGCAAGAGGTAATTGGCCAAAATATTAAGATGCTGATGCCTGAACCCTATCGTAAAGAGCATGATCAATATTTAGACAACTATATGAGAACCAATCAAGCTCGGATTATTGGTATTGGGCGTGAGGTAAAGGCGTGCAAGAAAGACGGTGAGATATTTCCTATCGAGCTTTCTGTTGGCGAAGTAAAAGAGTCAAGCCATAAACAGTTTGTTGGTATTATTCGTGATATTTCCGATCAAGTGCAAGCGCGCTCAGATGCTATTGCTAATCGAGAAAGATTAGCTCACGTAACCCGGCTTAGTACTATGGGAGAAATGGCTGCAGGGATTGCCCATGAAATCAATCAACCCTTATCTGCCGTAAGTAGTTATGCCCAAGCGTGCAAGAATTTATTGCAACGCGAAAACAGCTTAGCCAATGCATCTCAAAAACAAAAATTAACTGATACGCTAGAAAAAATCAGTAACCAAGCCCTAAGAGCCGTTGAAGTTATTCGGCGCCTACGAGAATTTGTCAAAAAGCGCAATACAGAAAGAGAGTACATTAACTTTAATGACCTTATTCAAGACACTATTGATTTGGCGAAAGTTGATACTCGCCTACTCGATCATGGTATAAAACTAACGTTATGTAACGCTCCCGCCCCGTGCTTGCTCGTAGACCAAGTACAGTTACAACAAGTCCTCTTTAACCTTATTCGTAACGCGATTGACGCCATGGAAGATCAACCCTCGGCGCCTGTAATGATCCACACAAAATGGATAAACGAACAATATCTGGAAGTGTCTATTTGCGATACTGGCTATGGCATAACAGAAGAAAATAGGGCGCGACTCTTTCACCCTTTTTTCACTACTAAAACGTCTGGTATGGGCATGGGGCTGCCTATTTGTCAGTCCATCATACAGTCGCACGGAGGTGAACTAAAGCATAGCCCTGGTAGCCCTCAAGGAAGTGTTTTTTCGTTTACCCTGCCCGCTAAACCTATCGTTAATCACAAAACCGATGAAGTAACTAACAATGAAGAATAAAAGCACGTCGTTTGAAACAGAACAAATCGTACATATTATTGATGATGACGAGGCAGTACTTGACTCTCTCAGTATGTTGTTGGATTCCGTTGGTGTGCACAACGCCATTTATGCTAACGCACAAGCATTCTTAAACAGCTTTTCATCAGACGATATTAGTATGCTAAGTGGCTGCATTGTACTGGATATCCGCATGCCTGGTATGAGTGGAATGGAATGCCAACAGCGCTTAGAAGCGCTTAAATGTCCTTTACCCATCATATTTATTACCGGCCATGGCGATGTACCAATGGCTGTCGAGGCGATGAAAAAAGGCGCGATAGAGTTTATTCAGAAGCCATTTCGTGAACAGGTTCTGCTCGACTGCATACAGCACGCTTTACAGGTCAATCGAGACAACCAACAGCGTACCTTGCACGCATTAGAGGTAGAAAAAAGATGCCAATCTCTTACTGAGCGAGAAACTGAAGTGATGCATAGGGTGATTGCCGGTCAAGCAAATAAAGTGATAGCCAGTGAGCTAAATTTAAGTCAACGCACGGTTGAGATCCACCGTGCAAATGTTATGGACAAAATGCAGGTAAGGTCTTTAGCTGAACTTGTTACCCTGGTGGTGGCTAAAGAGTAATCAATACTCATCATCTTTAATTCATATCTTTAATTCAGATCACTTAATGTGGCGGTAATTTGATCTAGCGCAACATCCTTTTTGGCGTGGGATATATCTTTACTTAGAATATCTTTAATCGTGCGTCGAATATCTCTATGATTAGTACTCTTGTAACCAAAAATCACCATCCAATCATCTATTTGGTAGATCACCAGAAGGATGCTCGGGCGGCGCTCTCAAAATTACTTTCTCCCCTGGATGTAACGATTCAATGTTTTGCCAGTGCTGAAAGTTTTATGCGTCAGCAAATCAGTGATGACGCAATCGGCATGATCATTGAAGCGCATCTCGAGGATAAAAAAGACAGTGGCATAGAGCTACTAGAAACGCTCGTCAAACGTGGTTTTCATTTACCGACTATTGTTATGGCAAGTTCCAGTGACATACCCACTGCGGTAAGAGCTATGCGAGCTAGCGCTGCTGATTTTATTGAAAAACCCTTTATAGAGCATGTATTGGTGCATGATGTACAACAGATAATAAATGGCGCAAAGCCGCATTGAGTTTTGCGTCATTCAAAACATATAGCGCTATAAACTATCCTTCATTCCTAATGACTTAATACACTTCTCAATACACTTGATAGTACTTAATAGCACTAGCCAAGGTTGTAGCACGCCTCGCCACGCTTAGCTGTGCCCATTCTAACATGACGCTACGCTCTATTTTTGAGTTCAGTACCCTACACTTTTACCGCCAAAACATCACATTTGACCCCATGCAGTACACCATTAGCGGTGGATCCTAACAGCAGTTTTAGCCCACTTTGGCCATGCGTACCGATAACAATTAAGTCAGCTTCGATGCGCTCTGCATATCGGTGTATTTCATCAGCAGGAGAGCCCACCGCAACGTGTGTGTTCTCTTTCGGTATTCCTGATGTCACGGCAATTTCTTCTAGTCTGCGTTCAGATTGTGCTTGCAGATTTATTAGTTCGTCATTTTCAAACGCAATACCATAAGGTTCGAAATACGTTTGTGCAAACGTGACATATAACAGATTCAGCTTCGAGGGTGAATCAGCCACTGCGAGCGCTTTACTCATCACTAAGTTCCCAGGACTGTTAATATCTAACGCAACCAATATCTTTTGATAACCGAGCATTGTTTTCTCCTCATTATATTAATGTCAAAGGTGACATTTTCATTCCGCATATGGATTTATTAACACCAATCCCACAATATAATTAAAGTCGATTTGAGAAAAAGAAGCTTGATCCATGTCAAGCCAAGTCCGAATAAAACGAACGTAGCCAGCAGGCGCAAGTAACACCACTATCGGAACATGCTCCATGGCAAATGAGGCCAACAAACATAACGTGGTAGCATGAGGGTTAACTAACTTTGAATGTGCTGTAAAAGGAGAGGCTTGATACGCAGAAGTTATCAAAGCTTAATTTGGCGTATCGCGAACGGTGAGGTTGTTTAATCAACGCCTATATCAGTATAGTCAGCTGAGCAATACCCATCGATATAGGCGCTTTTTAAAGGTGAGGTGTTATTAAATCGGCATGGGTGAAGCTAATCTTGCACTATTAGTGCGAGAAGCGACGAGGTTGGTCTTCATCATTCCACTTAGACTTATACCTGTTGACCTGTAAAGGTTTATGCAAAGAGCGAGACGTTCTGTTTAGCTTTCGAAACGTACCATCAATATAATTTTCGATAGACTCAATGTCTGCGTGTAGGTTGTATCTGTCTTGGAATGTTTTCATTGTGACTCTCCTTACTGGCTATATCAGTGGTGTAACGTATTTTTGCTATCCGTTATCACGTGCATTTGTTAAAACAAGTTGTCTTGTCAATGTGATAGCAATGGATATGCCAGCCTTATTGTCATCAGCAAAGCGCCCCTATCCCAAAGGATTCAAGGCAAAGAGCGCTAAGTTCGTAGATGGAAACATATACATAAGGGCATTAGGAAAGTAAATGCCACCATGAAGATGAAATAATTACACGTAACTCTAACTCGCCCTTAACATCACTCTGCGATGAGCTTTCCCTTATACATTTGCATCTGGCAGTGAAAGTCGTATTGGCCTTCACTTAGCGCAGGTAGCTCAATACGGTTACTTTGTCCCATTTTTAACGCCAAGCTTAAGTCCAATTGGGGGAAGATCACTGTTTCAGCGCAAGGTGCAGGATCCTGACGGTCAAAATCCAACGTTATCTTCGTACCCGCGCTCACCGTTATATTGCTAGGTTGGTAAACCCCATTATTGACTAAAATCTTAATTTGGTTACTGGTAGATTGCGCACGCTTAGGCGTATAAAGCCAAAACCACCACACGATAGCCGCGATAAGCAGTGCACCTAGTAGGTTGATGAACAACATCTGTTAACTCCAAACATGTCTTAAGAAAATACGCTCTAAGCTGATTTATTAACCTTAAAAAAACGTAATCGATTTGCGTTACTCACCACGGTTAACGACGACAATGCCATGGCCGCGCCTGCGACAACAGGATTAAGTAAAATGCCAAAAAATGGAAATAACACACCGGCGGCAATGGGAATTCCAGCAACGTTATACATAAACGCGCCGACCAGATTTTGTTTTATATTGGTAATGGTGGCTTGACTTATTGCCAACGCATCAGCCAAACCATGTAGGGAACCGCGCATTAACGTCACATCTGCACTTTCAATCGCGACATCTGTGCCTGTCCCTATCGCAAACCCCACATCAGCTTGCGCAAGTGCCGGGGCATCATTGATGCCATCCCCTGTCATACCAACAACTTCTCCGTGTTTTTGACGCTTGATTACTTCCTCCACCTTGTCTTGGGGCATAACCTGGGCGATGTAATCATCAATGCCCACTCGTTTTGCTACTGCTTTCGCTGTAGCCTCGTTATCACCGGTGAGCATGACAAGGTGAATACCTTTGTTTTGCAACCGTTTTATGGCAGCTAAAGAATCGCTTTTAATCGGGTCTGATACCGCGATCAAAGCACTCAGTTTTTGGTCGACCGCAAAATACATAGGCGTTTTAGCATCATTTGCTAGTGTCCCTGCTTGTTCAACAGCAACGCTAACGTCTATCCCAAATTGATGCATTAGTGCTTCATTACCAAATAACAAATGCTCACCGTTTAGGTAGCCTGTCACCCCTTTACCGGTGATCGCGTCAAACTTGGTGACTGCATTAAGCGGGTAATCGCGCTGTTTCGCATACCCCACAATTGCTTGGGCTAAGGGGTGCTCGGATTGACTCTCTAAACTGGCTACTAACGCCATGACACAAGACTCTTGACGTTGTTCAAACGTTGATATGTCGGTTACTTCGGGCTGGCCTTGGGTAATTGTTCCTGTTTTGTCCAGCAGCATAGTGGTGATTTTTGAGGCGCTTTGTAATGCCTCGCCATTCCTGATCAGTACTCCAGCCTCGGCCGCTTTACCAATTCCTACCATAACAGACATAGGTGTCGCTAAGCCGAGCGCACAAGGACAAGCAATAATCAGCACGGTAGTCATAGCCGTTATGGCATAGGCAATGGCTGGCTGAGGCCCAAAATTGAGCCAGGCCAAACCTGTTATCACTGCTAAAATCATGACAATTGGTACAAAGTAACCAGAAATCACGTCCGCTAAGCGCCCTATTGACGGCTTCGAATTTTGCGCCTTTTTAACCATATTAATAATATGAGATAGAGTGGTGTCTTTGCCCACATGGGTCGCACTAAACAACATACTCCCGGTCTTATTAATACTGCCGGCAACCACCTTGTCGCCCACGGTCTTGCTAATCGGCATGGGCTCACCGGTTAACATCGATTCATCCACTGTGCTTTGCCCATCTGTCAGTTCGCCGTCCACAGGGATTTTTTCACCGGGTCGCACGCGCACGATATCGTTAAGTTGAACTTGAGCTATGTCAACGTCTTCTTCTTCCCCATTTCTCACCACTCGTGCGGTATTGGGTTGCAAGCCAATCAGTCTTTTAATCGCCTCAGATGTGCGCCCTCTTGCCTTGACTTCAAACGCTAGCCCGAGATTAATAAGCCCTATGATCATTGCTGATGCTTCAAAGTAGACGTGTCTCGCCATTTCAGGTAGCAGGTTGGGTACTAGTATGACCAACATAGAGTAAGCCCAAGCAGTGCCCGTCCCAAGTGCTATCAAGGTATCCATATTTGCTGAGTGATGTTTGAAGGACTGCCAAGCACCAATATAAAAGTGTTTTCCCGTGCCTATCATTACGCTTAACGTAACAAGCCCTACAATCGCCCATCCGATGCGCTGATTAGACGTGTTAACACTCATATCGCCAATAAATAAGCCATACAGCATTAAAGGGATACCGAGGCCCAAAGCAATTACCATATTGCGCATCAAATTGTTGTAATGCGCTTCATCGGCTTGGGCTTTTTCAGCTAATGCATCCTGCTCTGACCCCGAATTCATCGGTGTGGCGTTATAACCAATATCCGTCACAGAATGGATTAATGAATGACTGTTTACATCGCCGTCAATCGTGACGGTTCGTTGCGCAAAATTCATTTCTACACCGGTCACTCCCTCTACACTTGCTAACGCTTTCTCAATCTTACTCACACAACTTGCGCAGCTTGCTCCCTCAATCATAAAGGATTGTGTTTTTACTTTGCTTTTACTGCTCATTTTGGGCCTCCATCGCTATGGGGTCGACAAACGATTCAATCAAACTACACACCTGTTCTGCACTGGCACCATCAGGTGCCTGGTCCCATTGTGCTACAGCTGATTGCATGCGATTACGCAGCGCTAACGTTTCGTTAAACAGCACCTCAGTTTCAGCTAGTCGTTGGGTAATGAGCTTTCTTGTTAACGGGCACGGACAATTGCCCAGCTCCGATTCGCTAATAATGCTGTGTATGTCTTTTACCGAAAATCCCAATTGCCTTGCACTTAAAATAAAACGCAAGCGGCGTAGATCGCTAGCGCCATATGAGTGATAGCCATTCGTGTCACTAATGACAGGGTTTAGTAGCTTCACCCGAGTGTAATAGCGCACTGTGTCGGATGTTACACCGACAAGATCTGCTAATTGCTTGACCAACATATTGTGCTCCTCTGCGTAGGCTGACTTTGAGCGAGTGAATGCATGTTAAACCTATGTGCCACTCATAGGTCAAGTACAAAGTGTTGGACGACAATCAGATCTATGCTGGAAGCCTAATGCACTGAGCCCCTCGAAGGTAAGACAGTGTGAGTGTGCTTGACTTAACAGGCCAGAATGCTTGAGACAACAAACGAGAATGAACAGCAGTGAAATGGTGAAGTCTTATACGACCTTGTTACGCCCTGTGTGTTTGGCTTTATATAGGTTTTTATCTGCTATAGAAATAAGATCACTAGAATAATTCTGGTCTGGCAAGATAGTAGATACACCTATACTGACCGTCAAAATTTGATGCGGTGACAGCCGATGAGAGATTTTAAGTTGGTCAACAGCCTGTTGAATCTTTTTAGCAACATGCTTTGCGCCGCGTTCGTCTGTGTTAGGTAACACGCACGTGAATTCTTCACCACCATATCTTGCCGCAATATCAGTTGGGCGATTTAAACTGCTCCTTACCGTTAAGGCCACAAGTTTCAACTGGTCGTCGGCCACTAGATGGCCGTATTCGTCGTTGTACTGCTTGAACAGATCAACGTCGACCATGAGTAAAGAAATTGGCTGATTAGTCCGTTTTGCTTGCGCTACCTGCTTCGCCAAATACTCGTCCAAATAGCGCCGGTTGTACACCCCAGTTAGGCCATCAAGGTAGGCTAGCTTCTTAAGAACATCAGCTTGAAATTTTAATGTGAGGTGCGCCCTAACACGGTTTTTCAACGGCAACGGATTCACCGGCTTGGTCATATAATCAATGCCACCGGCTTGCCAGCACGCGTTTTCTTCTTCTGAGCGCTGCAATGAGGTAATAAATACAATAGGAATGTCACTTATTTCAGGATCGTTCTTAATAATTCTACAGGTGGTAAGGCCATCTAAATTCGGCATAATAACGTCCATCAGGATCAGATCCGGTGCGTCACGTAAGCAAATATCTAACGCTTCTTGGCCCGTTTTAGCGAAGTTTAATTGGTAGCTATCCCCCAGTATCTGGTTGATCACCTGAATATTAATAGGTTGATCGTCCACCACTAAAATTTTTGCATTCGCTAACGAGTCGTTAGTCAGGAATGTAGTGGGTTGATTCAAAAGTAAACTCCTTTCTAGTGAATAAAAAACATCAGTTCTGCTTTTTCAATAGTAATTATTAAGCAAAATCCATTCCTAAACTTGGGAACAAAATAACACGGCAGTGGCTTATAAAAAATATCACGTTAACTGAATAAAAATCACTACAAGATATGCTAAAAGCGACGAGCAATTCATATTGTCGACGCTCTATTTGAGTAAGTTAATCTAAATATTATATAGATAAATCTTAAAAAAAATTATAATAAAAAGGACGAGTAAAAAAATGAGAAAATTGCTCACTATCAATTTGTCCGAACAGACAATGAGTACAATATTTTTTTGCTAACGGGTATCACGCTTAAGGAACAAATTGATGAAAATTGCTTTTTATAATACCAAAGCCTACGACCGAGAATATTTTACGCAAGAAAACAAAGAGCATCATCACGACATTCGCTATTTTGAACCGCATTTAAATGCTCAGACGGTAAACTTGATAACCGACGAAGTAGCAGTGTGTGCCTTCATTAACGATTGCCTAAATGCCGAGGTGCTTAGCGCGTTAAAAGACAAAGGCATTCAATTAATAGCTCTTCGCTCTGCGGGCTTTAACCACGTTGATTTAGCATCTGCAGAACAGCTGGGTTTAAGCGTGGTTCGCGTACCTGCATACTCACCTTACGCCGTTGCTGAACATGCTGTCGCCTTACTGATGACCCTTAACCGGCGGGTTCATCGAGCCTATAACCGCGTCCGAGAAGGTGACTTTTCACTTAATAATTTAATGGGTTATGACATTCATGGCAAAACGGTAGGCGTTATTGGTACAGGCAAAATTGGCCAAATTTTCAGCAAAATAATGCTTGGCTTTGGCTGTCGTGTTATCGCCTATGATGTGCAAAAAAATGACTCATGTATCGATGGCGGCGTTGAGTACGTGTCGCTAGAAACACTGTTTCAACGAAGTGATATTATCTCACTGCACTGCCCCCTTAATGATTCAACTCATCATTTGATTGATGAAGCAGCATTAACAAAAATGAAACCTAACGTAACGATTATCAACACGAGCCGTGGTAAGTTAATTGATACTAAGGCGGCGATTAAAGTGCTTAAAGCAGGCAAGATCGGGTTATTAGGATTAGACGTTTACGAGGAAGAAGAAGCACTCTTTTTTGAAGACTTATCAGACAGCGTCATTCAAGATGACGTGTTTTCGCGCTTGACTACCTTTCCAAATGTACTCGTGACTTGTCATCAAGCTTTTTTCACCAAAGAAGCAATGACAAAAATCGCACAGGTCACCTTAGATAATATCGATCAGTTTGAACACAATGGAGCCGTCGTTAATGGCGTTACTAACCCACAATAACCTGCGCGTTGGAATATTGACCGGCGGTGGCGACTGTCCTGGTCTAAACGCGGCGATACGTAGTGTCGCGAAAACACTTATGCTGACATCAAACGCTGAAATCGTAGGCATTGAAGATGGATTTTTAGGCTTTATTGAGCGTCGTAGTCGACCCATAAGCTATCAAGATTGCAGTGGAATCTTTGCGTTAGGCGGTACGATAATCGGTACCTGTAACCGTGCAGATCCCTTTAACTATAAAGGCAAAGACTGCTCTGGTGAGGTTAAAGCCTATTACGATCTACTGCAATTAGATGCTCTGGTTATCATAGGCGGAGATGGTACGTTAAGTATTGGCTATGAGCTGAGCAAATTAGGCATCAATGTCGTTGGCGTCCCTAAAACCATAGATAACGACTTGATGTGTACTGAGCGAACATTTGGTTTTGACACAGCGGTTAGTATTGTTACCGATGCTATTGACCGTTTACGCACCACAGGACAATCTCATAAGCGGATCATGATTGTTGAAACAATGGGACGTAACGCCGGTTGGATAGCCCTTCATGCTGGAGTTGCAGGGGGTGCAGACAGCATTCTTATACCTGAATATCCTTACGATATACAACGTGTTGCCAAAGCGTGCACTGAACGTATGGGCTCCCATCACTTTTCTATCGTGGTGGTTGCAGAGGGAGCAAGGCCAGTCAATGGCCAAGTAAGCGTAAGAGAAAATATTGTGGATAGTCCAGAGCCTTCCCGATTAGGGGGGATCGGAGAACAATTGAAGGTGCAATTAGGCGAGTTTATGGATGCAGAGATACGAGCAACTACCTTAGGCCATATTCAGCGTGGCGGCTCCCCTACATCTTTCGATAGAGTATTTGCCACTAATTTGGGCAGTTATGCCGCCAAATTAGTGGAAAGTAAACAATTCAACCGCGCTGTGATCCAAAAAGGCAATAGACTTTCCCACGTCGCACTTGAGAGCGTGGCAAACAAGACGCGTAATGTACCTGTTGATGACTTAACACTTCAAACCGCTATCGCGATGGGAATTTGCTTCGGCACCCCGGACTTGACACCCAACACAAGTCGAGACTTAATATTGGACTAAACGCCTCTTCCTCGAATGATCAAGCATGGGCCTGAATGATATTTTTTAATTCTCCAGTCACTACATAGAGATGGGTATATCCTACTCGGTGCAATTGCTCCGCACTCAGTGCTGCGCGCACCGCACTGGCACAATGTAAATATATAGGCCGGGATCTATTCGGCTCTAAGGTGAGCATTTTCATTTCTAATATGCCACGAGGAATATTTATTGCTCCTGTGACACTTTCTGTTTCATGCTCTGATGGCTCACGAACATCAATCAGTAAACCATTGTCTTTTGCTCGATTAACTGCAGCCGTATCGCAATCAAAATGTGGGATATGCTGTTTAATTTCTTCAACTATTTCTAATAATGTTTTAGCCATATCTAACCTTAAATTCATTGAAAATGATCTGATTAGCTTAACCCAACGTCCTTAGTGAGTCATTGATGGTTTTGGGTATTACTGGATCATGGCTTGCGAAGTATACGAATTCGCATGTAATAACGCCGTATTGGATTGCATAAATAATGAATCGTTTTCTTCTACTTCAAAACGACTCAATGCTTGTAATTTAGGTATATCCAACAAGGTAACTTGGCGTCTTTGAACTTGAATAAGGCCTTGTTGTTGCATCGTCGTAAGCAAACGACTAATGGTTTCGATTGCCATGCCAAGGTAATTAGCAATATCGATACGTGTCATACTTAACGTTAGCTGGTTGCTAGACAGCCCTCTTTTAGCGAGTCGAGCCGAGAGATCTAGTAAAAATCCTGCCACGCGCTGTGCAGATGTCATACAGTGATAGCTCATGGTTTGTTGTTGTTGCATCAGTAAGCTTCGGCTCATATTACCCAAAAGCTGTTGACGACCCTGCTCGGAATTCGCCAGCAAAGCATTCACTGAATGCAGACTGATATAGCACACACTGCTAGTTTCTAAAAATGTGACCGTTTGCGCGTGTTGCAGTTGTGCAAAGCCATCAGTACCTACTAAATCGCCCGGAAAGCAGAAGTCAACGATTTGCTCTTCAGCATCCATAGATGAAATACTCGCTTTAGCTGAGCCAGAGCGCACAATATATAAAGCGTTAAACGCATCACCAGCACAAAACAGTTTGTCACCCTTATGGTAAATTTTGTGGGTCAAAACCGGATTATTTGATTTATTTGCTAGTTGTTCCGCTTTTTCTGTACAGTTTCTTGATAGAGCGCAATGTTCACACGTTGGGCCTTGTATAGAATGAGACTGGGTCATAGTGAATTCCTTATAAACGTTCTGGCTAAGCAGGTAGTGTTTATTATAATAACCACCTGCTCAGCTATTCGATATGCGGTGTTGTGCGTAATCGGTTTCGGTTTATACCTATAAACTCAAGCGACGACTCTTTTAAACCCGCATGGTTCGATTTTATAAGGTATTACACGCCCAACTTTCGGCCTACTATAGACCATAAATGATCACTTAAGAATGAAGGTGTTTAGGCTGTGAATAACGTTGAATCGCATGCTCCCAGGGCGCTTGTTCCCGCAGGTTTTCAAGCATGTTCTGGGTAACCAATACAATGCCATTCGGACTTACCCTAAAGCCACGTGCTTGATCTTCGTCGTGATCAAACCCAATGTTCATCCCACTCGGAACACTGCAATTAGCAGCAATAATGGCGCGATGAATATTCACATCACGACCAATCTCTACGTTGGGCAAGATGACTGACTCTGTTATTTTGCTGTAGGAATGAACACGCACATCTACAAAAAGCAAAGAGCGGTCAATAGTCGCCCCCGAGATAACACAACCGCCCGAGACCATTGAGTCAGTTGCACTACCTCGTCGATTGTCATTGTTAAACACAAATTTTGCTGGGGGGGATTGTTTTTGATAAGTCCAGATAGGCCACGAATCATCATAAATATCTAATTTCGGTGTCACCTCAATTAAATCGATATTTGCCTGCCAGAAAGCATCCAATGTACCAATATCTTTCCAATAAGGTTTGAGTCCGTAAAGAGAGTCAGTGAAGCGAAACGCATGCACTTCGTAATCGGCAATACATTGAGGAACGATATCATTACCAAAGTCATGCTCCGAGGTTAAGGAATGAGCATCTTTTTGTAATTCGTTTAGCAGAAATTCAGTGTTAAACACATATATACCCATTGACGCCAATGCCAGGGCGGGATCCTCGGGCAAAGGCGACGGCGAGTCAGGCTTTTCATCAAAAGACACAACACGCCCTGATTTATTTATTTGCATCACACCAAAAGCATTCGCCGCCTCATGGACAGGTACTTCAATCCCCCCTATTGTAACGTCCGCACCACTTTGCACATGCTGAGCTAACATGTCTGCATAATCCATCTTGTAGATATGATCACCCGCAAGCACCAATACATATTTGGGGGACTGCTCTTTGATAAATTCAATATTTTGAAACAAGGCGTCTGCAGTACCTTGGTACCAACGCGATGAACATTGCTGACTCGCTGGCAACAATTCTACGAATTCACCCATATCACGATTAAGGTGGCTCCAGCCTTGTGACAAATGACGTAATAGTGAGTGCGATTTATATTGGGTGGCAATACCAATTTGCCGAATGCCTGAGTTAACACAATTTGACAAAGTGAAATCTATGACACGGAATTTGCCCCCAAAATGCAATGCGGGTTTTGACTGATGCTCAGTTAACTCTTTTAACCGCGTGCCCTTGCCACCGGCAAGCACCAATGCAAGCGTATCTTTCGTTAACTGACTAACATATCTCGATGCGGCATAAACCATGATTTAACCTCCTTTGATGAGCAATAAACACATAGCAGAATAAGCAGCCAACAGTATGCGCCTCTTCATCTTAAAGTAAAACGACACGACACATTCCCCTGCCCGTTAGCATTCTACCTATATAAAAACAACGTTTTAATGCCAAATACTGAACAAATCGTCTGTTCAATGTTATACCTGGTGAAGTTTATTTACCATTCATTTACTGCAATTTAATGCGCAGACCGTTAATGCTTGAATATGTACTGCGCAGGTGTTCTTAACCCAAGGCGTGAAACATACGCCTAAAGTACAAGTGACTATTTTGCGTAAAAGATTACTCTGAACGTAAGTAGATAGGAGTAGGTAATGTTATGCAGAGCTTAATAACAGTGTGTGTCGCTTTAATTGTTTTGAGTTTCCCTGCATCAGCAGATGATCACGGTAAGCATCGTGTTTCAATTAGGCAGATCAGTCATCAACTTAACCAGCAGTTCCCATTTGCATTGGATTTTAATGGCATTAAAGCCGCGTTTTTTGCTCCCAAATTAGTATTAAACGTTTTAGAACAACACGTGACCGTTGAGTTTTCAATGCTTGCTCAGCGCCATGGTGAGAGCATTAATATTCCGTTTAAATTAACCGGCAATATTGTGTTTGATCCAATCAATAGACAGCTAATTTTAAACGGCCTGTTATTCGACAATGCGCTAGCGAGGAGCGAACTGGTAAGTCAATCTTCCAAAGTAGTAGAGATGATTGAGCAAACCATTGTGGAGCATTTTCCTGATATCACGCTGGCTGATTTTAATTTTTTAGGCGCCTCACTGGCCCCCGAGACAGCGATTGGATTACTTATTCAGCCCCGTCACGTGCAGCTCAGTTATTAGCACTGACTGAGCGGTAATCAGCTCGACAACCCGACTACTGACGCCACTTGGATGACATATTTTGAATATTGAACACATTGTTAAACAAAAGATTAGGCGTTGCTATGTCATTTACGCAGTCGTGAGCTTGATATTACTTTGTCTGCCTTGGTTGTATGCTTATTCCAGCGCACAAGATAGAGCTAAAGCGAGTGAGTTTGTTCAATTATCCTCTCAGCAGTCACTGCTTGTTCGTGACATCACGCTAAATTTATATCGTTTTGAACAGCCGCTCGCCATTAAAGAAAAGCGCGTTTTGAGACGTCAGAGTATCGTTTTGATGAAGCAATTTAGTGATAATCACAGTTACTTTTTAATTGCTGACTTACCACGGAATGTCTTTCAAGGAGGTAATCACTCCGTTCATGATCTGTATTTTTCTAACTCAGCTAACATCGATAGCCTGTCAAAAGCGTTTTTTGCTTATGTTGAACAAATTATTACATCAGGATTGATCGAAACCCGAAACAACCAAGCCATTGAATCCAACAAGTATAATCCGCTAGTAGATCATTTAGATCAAGCAGAAGCACAATTTACTGAAAATGAAAAACAAGCCCGTCGACATATGGTTAACGTTAGCATTCTTGCTAGCATTATCAGTTTGATTGTCTTTGCAATAACGATCGTGGCCCTAATCTATCCTATCGAACAAATGCTTTTTAAACTGATAAATCGGTTTTCTCTTAATACCAAGCGCGCATATCGAGTAAAGCGAGATGCCGGATTGGACCAACAAACAAAGAATCAATTTCTGTCAAATATGAGCCACAAACTACGCTCTCCTATTAGTGGCATGTTTGGCATGCTCGAGCTAGCCAGCCAAGAAACAGATATAGATAATCAAAAAGCTTACATTCAAAAAGCGCAAAAAGCGGGCAATCAACTTTTGTCCCTCGTGGATGAGTTATTAGACATATCACGCATCGAAGCAAAAGTACTAACCTTTGACAAAATTGATTTTGAACTGCTGACCGTATTAGATTCAGTTATCGCCCCTACTGCTTCTAGTGCTGAAACGAAAGGCTTAACCTTTTCCTACAATGCGGCTTCCGCCCTTCCTCAATTCGCTATAGGAGACCCACTTAGGCTCACTCAAGCATTAAAGAGCCTGCTAGATAATGCAGTAAAATTTACGGTAAACGGTGGAATTTCAGTCAACGTTAAACTTAGTATCGTTAACAAGCATTACATGCTGGACGTTTTTATAAATGATACTGGCGTTGGTATAGAGCAAGACAAGCAAGATCAAATTTTTAATAAATTTTTCCAAGTCGACAAAACAAAAAACATTGCGATGAGCGGTGCGGGGTTGGGATTAACCATTGCGAAAGAATTTGCACAAGGAATGGGCGGGGATCTTGCGTTAAGCAGTACTTTGGGAAGAGGCAGTACGTTTACACTTTCTGTACCACTTGGGCGAAGTGAAAAGTGTGTTGGGTCAAATACGCCACTGAACCTTAATCCTAAAGCGAAGTTCGCCGTAATTGATGATCTAGAAACTAGCCGTTTACACATTTCACATATACTGCAAGAAGATGGTTTCACGGTAGATTTGTTTGACTCCGCTACCCAATTCTTGCTTATGAAAGACGAAATTTTAGATTATGCAGGGTTAATTATTGATATTCATATGCCTGGGTATAACGGCTATGAATTAGCGGAAACTATCCATGCGATGTTTGGTACCAGTGCCCCGCCCTTTATCTTCATATCAGCTTCGCCTGAGTCCATTCGTCATGATCGATTTAATACCGAACATATGTGGCAAGGTTTCGCAAAACCAATGGATAAAAATCGATTTATTGACTCAATCAGAGTGCTGTCTGACAAAAGCTCTTTAAAAACAGAAGCCTTTGAGCCTGCTAGCGTACTTCTTGTGGAAGACGAGCCAATTAATGCAGAGGTCGTTAAAACAATGCTCGAGCGAAACGGACACACAGTCGAAGTGGCAACGACTGGTGCAGCGGCTCTTCATTTAGCAACAACGGTACCTTTCAACTTAATCTTAATGGATATTAACCTGCCCGATATGAGTGGTATTGAAACAACAAGATGCATTAAAGCCCAAGGTGTGGATACTGAAATTGTAGCGCTTACCGGCAATGCCTACGAAGAAGACAAACTAAAAACAAAGGAAGCTGGCATGAGCTATCACTTGGTGAAACCCGTTATGTATCATGAATTGAACAACGTGATTAAATTAGCTCTACGCGTTGCACATTAAGCTAGTGAGGACAAAATGCGTTAGCATGCTTAGAATTTAAGCTAACCGCCCACTTTATCACGCAGAGCCATTTGCCCACTTCACTTATAACCAGTTGGTAAGTTTAACCCCAAGACCCAAGCGTTGAGTATGTTGATTGTAATAGATTAAGCTTTCTCCGTATCCATTGAAGTACTCCACATACCCTCTGAGATGACGAGTGATTGGAAAGGTCCAACCCAGTTGCACTGCGCCGCGATTATCACTTCTAAGGTTATTTCTCAACAAGAGTTCTAAGGTGTGATTGTCAGATATACTCCATACTCCGCCAATTTCACCATACCCCATGTAGCGCTCGATATACGGGTTGTCGTCTCCGTCTGGATCATCAAAAGACTGCTTATCTTCTTCTGGTATTCGCCACCATGTTCGTAAACCCCAAGTGACATTCGCATTCTGCGCAAAAACAACACCACCAATAATACGATTCCAACTTCTGGATAACTCGCCTGTTTGACCATTAGATTGATGGTTTAGCGATACGAAAGTTTGCTCTATCGGTAACCCGAGCAAACTCCATGGACGGCTATAGTTAAAAATAATTTCAGGCTCGTAATTTGTTTCTCGAAATGGTGCCGATATCTCCCCATTGTAAGCTTGCCAATAGCTAGCGACCGTAAAGGCAACTTGTACATCAAGTCCATCCCACATTAAATCTTCAACCGCTAAATATTTCAAAGAGATTTGAAATTTTGCTTCTGTGTCTTGGTATTTTTCAGCTTTAGGATCTCCCTCGTAGGGCCGCTTGCTGATATTGGCAAAAGTAACGGGTAATAAGTAATTCGGTTTGTGAGGTAAGAGCGCAAATGGATTGAGTGACGCTCTATGTTCGAGGCGATCTCGTTTCTGCACACGGTTGGCGCTGTCTTGTGAGCAGAGTGCTCGTATCTCCCCGAGCGTTATTTCATCGGCAGATAATTCCATTTGTTTGAGCATACATTGCTCCAACGATTTTTCACCAGAAGCAAGCTGCTGCGCCGTGCTTATGCATGGAATTAACGCTAAAGCGCAGGAAAATGAATAGGTTAAAAAGATTTGCACAATAAATACCTGTGTAGAGTTATCGTTTTATACAGTTCGCAATGTTAATGCTTATTCTGCAAATAGTATGTCATAAAAAAGGCACTCATTAGAGTGCCTTTAGCATAAATATCCATATCACGACTGCTTTTACAGTGCTAATTAGTTAATGCAGTGCACAGCAAAAGACAAACGTGTTTTATTTTGATACTGCAATCTTGACCGTTGCTGTGACATAAGCTTCTATACGACGGTTTTTCTGATGCGCTTCTCGGGTATTGGCCGAGTCCAATAATTTCGTTTCACCGTAGCCGACTGCTTCTAAGCGCGAGCCAGCAATGTTGTACTGAGCGACTAGATATTGACGAACATTTTGTGCTCGCTCAACTGACAATTTCATATTGTATGCATCCGTGCCTGGCGCTGAAGCGTAACCTTCTATTACAGCGTTGGTTGTTCCGTAACGGCGCATAAAATCAACAAACTCTTGCACGCTAGCACTATCAATATTCTTCAACTTACTTGAATTATTGTCGAACATAATTTTTAGCGACATTGTTTTAGACTCTTCAGTGAAAATACTGCAACCTTTGTCATCTACTTTGTCGTTCATTGGCGTGTTAGCACACGCATCTTTGGCATCGATTACACCATCATTGTCGCTATCAACCGCTGTCATCGGGCAACCATCAACATCAACGCTTGTTCCATAAGGTGTATTTGGGCATAAATCGCGTTGGTCAATGACACCATCGTTATCTGAATCTTTACTGACTCGCTTACCACCGGTTTTACCAAAACTATACGCTAAACCAAGTTTGGCGCTGTACTCAGGGTTACCTTGACCAAAGTCATAGTACCCTGCAAGTTCGGTGATCACTTTCCATTTGTCGTTCAACTGCCAATGGGCACCTAAACCTAGATCAGCCATACGGTAGCTTTCGTCAAAGCGCTGGTTTTTCAGACCACCAAAAATGTAATAGTTGCTCTGATTGATGAAGTACATCGCATCTACACCGATACGCTCACCGGTTATGTTGCCATTACCTGTGTCGGCATCTATGTCTAACTTAGCCACTTCAAAACGAAAACCCCAATCTGGATTTAGTTTAACTCCAATTTCGCCGCCCCAGCCTAACCCACTGTCATAATCAGTGTTAGGCTCAAATTTGTCAGGATAAACTGAGTAATACTCACCAAATACGCCGCCCCAAATCTCTTTTTCAGATGATGATTGAGCGTGAGCAGTTGCGCCAATCAAGGCACAAGAAATGGCTACTGCTAGCGTGTGTTTTTTCATTATTATTTCTCCATTAAGTGTTTATATTTTTATTTTTTAACGTCGCCAACACAGCTAAGGCTGCATTAGCGAGATAGTTGCTGAATAGACGCTGCCTATTCAAAAAAGTCACTGAATTGCCGTTTATTTTTTCTGGGGCAGTAATTTTCTAAATGGAACGAGGGCCCCTATAATAATGCCGACAAGCAGCGTGCTTAAAATTAAAAGTAATCGCGGCATCGCAAAATCCCAAAAGAGAAAAGATACATAATCTAACTGCATATTTTGCAACACAAATATGGCAAATAGGACGACCAACACTATGTAAGTGTTGCGTTTAAAATGGCCTTTGAATAAATTCACTGAATCACTCCTGTGCTAGTCAATATTGCGCGTTAACGTCGCGCAAAGGTTTCTATATACCCTTGCTGTTAACCTGCTTTGAGAAATAGACGCTGGTTGTAACCAAAAAGTCACAAATTCAATGTAAATGCAGAGGTTTATGAACAGAGGGGTTATTAATGGAGGAAGTTATAAACAGCGAAAATTATTAATCAATGTTCATAATATTATGACTTTGCTTAATGGTGATGGGTCTTATGAAGGCAGATGTCACTGCTGGGATAAATCGCTTTTCACTTTGTCGAGTGCGCGATAATAGCGCATCTTACTGGCACTTAACGCTAAACCTAACTGCAAGCTTATTTCGTCAAATGAGCACTCTAGTATCGCTTTCATGACCACTATTTCCCGGTCTAGGGGCTCCAAGCTTGCGAGCATTTGTTCAGTTGCTCCAAGGTCGAGCTCTTCCTCGGTTTCGGACTCTTCTTGATTTAACAGATGACTGATATCGTCTACGCGCTTTTTTTCACGTAATACATCCATAGCGGTGTTACGCGCGATGGTAACCACCCAAGGAAAAAACTTATCATGCTCTTTGAGTTGCTCTAGCTTGTGCCATGCAGTCATGAAGGTGTCTTGCAGTACATCGTCTACTAACGACGAGTTGTACAGAACCTTCGCTGCAATATAAGCGGCGATTTTCCCTTGATATCGTCCATACAGCTTAGCAAAGGCCATCGATGCATCGCCGCGGCGTTGCAAAGTACGTTTTACTAGTTGAACATCCGTTAAGTCATGCACATTAATTAACCGCTACATCAGGCTTAATGTATGGTCAGTCCGTCCAAAAACACTTTGTTATCAATTACTTTTAGGCTTTCGTCCGATGTACGAATAATGGTGACCACGGCCGTAATCTCTACCACGTTGCCCTTAATACCGTCCTTTGTAGTGACGGTATCTCCAACTTTGACCGTGTCTGATATATATAAAGAGTAAATAATGTTCTGCGAAGCTTCACGGCTTCCTAAACCTAACGAGATAGCAGTACCAACCCCTAGCGTCGCAAGGGCAATGGCGATGATCGTATCCAGTATCACAGTGTCAATATCAAGCTGATTGATAGTCAAAGACAAGGTTAAAATAGCGACCAATCCATATGCCGCTTTTGACAACGGCCGAGCGAAATCAAACTCTGCGGCTTTGGCGGCATTGAAAATAGCGTTTTTAATTAAGTTGGCAGCCGCAAGTCCAAAAAGCAGGATTAACGTGGCAGCAATGATTTTAGGAATAAAACGTAGGAACTGATCCATCGTTTCGCCCAATTGTGATAAGCCTAATGAATCTGCGGCGGTTACGATAAAGACCAAAAAAGTAATCCAAAATACCAACATGGCGAGTGTGCTAGATACAGACACGTCTTTACCAAACTTGGTCAACTGCTGATCTATACCAGTGGCCTTCGCTAATTTGTCTAGGCCCACTTTATTCAATACTGCAAAGACTGCGAAGCGCAAAACCCGTGATATAAAATAGCCCACAAGCAGAATGACGAGTGCTGCAAATAACGAAGGGATGAATGCGGCGATTTCTTCTAGCAGCGCTGCAAGGGAGCCCGACACCGCTTCAAACCAAATACTAATATTCTCTTTCATTGAGGTTTAACCTTTTTCTTTAATAGTTTTTTACTGTGGCTCATCATCAGTGGGGCAAAGAGCGTTAACAACATAGAGAAAACACCATGCACGCCTAAGCGCACGAGTTCTTTTGATTTATCGTGCTTCACCACTTTCGCTGCCATGGCCTCAGGCTCTGGAAGCACTTGATTGGTCAATGCACCTTTAGCAAGCTGACGCTCAAGTGCTTTATATTCATCATCACTCATGTATTTTCTCCTACGTGCAGATGTACACTTTATCACCCGAACAGATCCCAACTAGGAACGTGTAACACTTTCCAGATAAGCGCTAGAGGCGATGTATTATATATTGGACGAAGTGCGACGCTAAAAAGTCACACATTTAATTTAAATTTCTGCACTCATCAGCAAGTTACTCATTAAGGCAAGTAAATATGGCGTTGTGTGATTTTATTCCCGACTATGCTGTCTTACGACACCACTGCTATTATACTTGCTGATTAACGACACTGAACGGAGTGTCGACTGTATCATTTTAGCCACGTTTTCTGCGCGGTTAAGAATCAAGATACAATCATCAATTATTCTCATTTCTATTATCTATCTATATGAAATAAAAGGTTTTTTTTGATTTGCTCGCAATAGTATTCTATACTCCGCGCATTCGGTTACAGATAGGGCTGCTTTGCACCTTATCACACGATTCAATAGGTGAAATTATGTTGCGCAGCAAAAAAGTTGTTTCTGCATTAAACGATGTGTTAACTGGCGAGCTTACGTCAATTAACCAGTATTTTCTGCATGCTCGAATGTATAAAAACTGGGGCTTAAATGCGCTAGATAAAAAATGCTATAAGAAGTCTATTAAGGATATGAAACAAGCGGATGCAATCATCGAGCGCGTATTATTCTTACAAGGCTTACCCAACTTGCAAATGTTAGGCAAGTTGTTGATCGGTGAAGACACCGAAGAAATGTTGCAATGCGATGCAACGTTTCAAAAACATCAGATCCCTGTGCTCAAAGACGCCATTAGTTTATGTGAGCAGGAGCAGGACTATGTGTCGCGCGAACTATTAGAAGATATTCTAGAGTACGAAGAAGATCATCTAGATTGGATTGAGACGCAAGAATATCAAATACAACACATGGGCTTGCAAAACTATCTTCAAGCTCAAGTGATTGAAGGGGAAGACTAATGAAAGGTAAAAGTAACGTTATTTCAGGCCTTAATGCCCTACTCGCTTACGAATTAGCTGCGATGGATCAGTACTTTGTACATTCACAAATGTACTTAGACTGGGGCTTAAACAAATTATATGAACGTATCAATCATGAGTTTGATGATGAAAAAGGTCATGCAACTAAGTTGATAGAGCGTATGTTGTTTCTTGAAGGCACGCCGAACATGGTTGATCGTGACGGTTTGGTGATTGGTACTGATGTTCCTTCGATGCTGGAAAGTGATTTGCGCGTAGAATATGCAGTGGGTGACAAACTAAAAGAAGTCATCGCTCTGGCAGAAACTGAACAAGATTATGTCACTCGGGACATGTTAATGGTTTTACTCGATGACACGGAAATGGATCATGCCCATTGGCTAGAGCAACAACTTGGTTTAATTAAACGTATTGGTCTGTCTAATTACTTGCAGTCTCAGATGTAAACTACAGCAGCAAATTATTTCTGTCATCAATGCCTAGTCAGCCCCTGTCTAGGCATTTTTTTTGAGTCTGACGTGTACAACGAGTTCTCGGTTGCTTACTTTACACTTAACATTATCATCGTGCTTGAACCGCCCAATGACTAACCTTCGACATTATCAATAGCCACTCAATAATGTGTTTCAAAGTTAAAGAACACTCGTTTCTCATCCTCTGTGGCTGGATTGACAAAAAGTAACACTAGTTGCCAGCGCATATCTCGTTCACTGCATGCCCCTAGAAACAACAAATTTTCTGAGACGGTTTTATTGTCTACGGTCGCGACTCTGGTATTCAATAATGCAGTCTGCCCCATATACATATTCACACCTTGCACGTAACTCTGCTGTAAATCGTATTGACTTGGGTAGACCAATTCTATGCTCAGTTCTTCTTCAACTTCAGCATTTTGTAAAAAACGCCCAGAAAATTGAACGCCATTTAGATCTACTTTGCACTTGTTTGTGCCGCTTAACTGACACTGAGCTCCCTTTTGCGCACTCACATTAACGACTGAATTAACGTAAACAATACAAATGATGAGTAAAATTAATGCAAATGGCCAAAAACGAGTGATAATCATACGATTCACGAGCTGCTATTTTAATAACTTGATTTGTATCAAGTTTGCAATATAGAAACACGGCTTACAAGTGTGTTTGAGCCTATCTTTTTGGGCTCATTTTGATTATTATACGCGGGTTTTTAGTATGCTAATTTTGTGTATGGGTATTGCTTACCTTAAATGATGTACTTATACACAAAACGAACATGCTTTGAGACACACACGAGACACACATACATCCTTATTGAAGTGGAAGATTCATTAAAATGAGTGAAGCGATTCAAGTACACCCTGACTACAACTACAAAGTTGTTCGTCAGTTTGCAGTTATGACGGTCGTCTGGGGCATTATTGGCATGTCGTTAGGCGTGTTTATTGCGGCCCAGTTATATTGGCCAGCCCTTAATTTTGACACACCATGGTTAACGTTTTCACGTTTAAGGCCTTTACACACCAATGCGGTTATTTTCGCGTTTGGTGGGTGTGCATTGATGGCAACCTCATTTTATGTGGTTCAACGTACCTCTCAGGTACGTATATTCAGTGACAAGCTCGCAGCATTCACTTTTTGGGGATGGCAAGCGGTTATTCTTTCGGCGGTAGTCACCTTACCTATGGGTTTGACCTCAACCAAAGAATACGCTGAATTAGAGTGGCCTATCGATATCCTCATCGCCTTAGTGTGGTCCGCATACATGATTAACTTTTTCGGAACGATGATTATCCGCAAGGTTTCTCATATATATGTAGCCAACTGGTTCTTCGGTGCATTTATCCTTACCGTGCTTGTACTTCACATTGGTAACAGTATGGCCGTGCCCGTTTCGTTGTTTAAATCTTATTCAATGTATGCTGGTGCGGTAGATGCCATCATGCAGTGGTGGTATGGACACAACGCTGTTGGTTTCTTCTTAACAGCCGGTTTCTTAGGGATGATGTACTACTTCGTACCGAAGCAAGCTGGACGTCCGGTGTACTCTTACCGTTTGTCAGTTGTTCACTTCTGGGCTTTGATTTCACTTTACATTTGGGCTGGTCCTCATCACCTTCATTACACTGCCTTGCCAGATTGGACCCAATCTGTCGGTATGGTGATGTCCATCATCCTGTTCGTTCCTTCATGGGGCGGCATGATAAACGGTATTATGACCCTATCAGGCGCTTGGCATAAACTGCGCACCGATCCCATTTTGCGCTTCTTAGTGGTTTCATTGTCATTCTACGGGATGTCTACGTTTGAAGGCCCGATGATGGCAATCAAAACGGTTAATGCACTGTCTCACTATACTGACTGGACTATAGGACATGTTCACTCAGGTGCATTAGGTTGGGTAGCGATGGTGTCTATCGGCTCTATTTACCACCTTATTCCTGTGCTATTTAATAAACCCAAAATGCACAGCATCTACCTTATCAACGTTCACTTCTGGTTAGCGACAATTGGCGTGGTGTTATACATAGTAGCGATGTGGATGTCAGGTGTTCTACAAGGTCTAATGTGGCGCGCGGTGAATGCTGATGGCACACTTACCTATAGCTTTGTTGAAGCGCTTGAAGCGTCTAAACCTTTCTACTTTGTACGCTTCCTAGGCGGTGTCTTTGTTGTCGTTGGTATGCTGATTATGGCTTACAACTGCTACATGACCATCCGTTCTAAGTCTGAAGACGAGACTGCTCGTTCAGACGCCGAAGTTCAACCAGCGTAGGAGTCGCATAGATGAAGAATGCACACGAGATAGTAGAAAAGAACGTTGGTTTATTAACAATCTTAATTTTGGTCGCCATCAGTTTTGGCGCCATGGTTGAAATCACCCCGTTAATGTTTCAACAACAAACAATGAAACCAGTGGATGGTCTTGAGCCGTACACTGCCCTAGAAATGGAAGGTCGTGACATTTACATTCGAGAAGGGTGTGTTGGTTGTCATAGCCAGATGATCCGTCCTTTTCGAGCTGAAACTGAACGCTACGGCCACTACTCTGTTGCTGGTGAGTCAGTTTGGGAACACCCATTCCTGTGGGGCTCAAAGCGCACAGGTCCTGATTTGGCCCGTGTGGGTGGTCGCTACAGTGATGAATGGCACCGTGTTCATTTAAGAAACCCACGTGATGTGGTACCTGAATCGAATATGCCTGGTTTTCCGTGGTTATTTGAAAATCAGCTTTCGGGCGATTTAACGGCGAAAAAACTTGCTGTATTTCGTGACTTTGGTGTGCCTTACACCGACGAAGATATTGCAGGGGCGAAAGCTGCGGTTGAAGGTAAATATGAGATTGATGCGTTGGTTGCATACCTACAGTCTCTTGGAACTGCGTTGAAGTAATATGGATTACGCAATTACAGGAACCATATTTACCCTAATCGTATTCGTTGTATTTATAGGTATTGTTATTTGGGCCTACAGCAAACGTTCTAAGGCCGGCTTCGACGAAGCCGCCAATTTGATTTTTGCTGATGAGGACAAAAAAGAAAAGCGGGAGTCAGGCACACATGAGTAGCTTTTGGAGCATTTGGATCACAGTTATTACACTGGGAACAATTATTGGATGTTTTTTGTTATTGCGGTGGTGTTTAAGCAACAAAACCGGCGTTGCTGAAGGTGAAGATATGCATCATGAATTTGATGGCATCATCGAAATCAACAATCAGTTACCTCGCTGGTGGACAATTATGTTTTACGCCACCATCGTTTGGGGCTTCTTGTACTTCATACTTTACCCTGGGCTAGGTAGTTTTGAAGGTGTGCTAGGTTGGAAGAGTTCTAACCAAGATATACGTTCACTGGCGGAGTCTGAACAAGCTCGCATTGATGCAAAAGAAAATGGCGACATCGTTCAATACGACCGCGAATTAGATTTTGCCGAAGAGCGTTTCGCACCTATTTTTGATGCGTATGCAAAGCAACCTATCGAAACATTAGCGAAAGATCCTGAAGCGTTAAAAGTGGGTCAGCGCTTGTTTAGCCAAAACTGTTCACAGTGCCACGGTTCTGATGCTCGCGGTCAGCGCGGATTCCCTAACCTAACGGATCACGATTGGTTATATGGCGGCACGCCTGCCAAAATTATTGAAACCTTGACCTTGGGCCGCCAAGCAGCGATGCCGGCACAGCTAGCGTCTATGGGTGAAAAAGGCATTGAAGAAGTTGCTGCGTATGCATTGAGCCTAAGCGGACGTCAGGTTGACCCAGACTTAGCTGAGAAAGGTAAAGTTCGTTTTGCTATCTGTTCAGCGTGTCATGGTCCTGACGGTAAAGGTAATCAAGCACTTGGTGCGCCGAACTTAACCGATAATATTTGGTTATATGGCGGCAGCCACAAAGCGGTAACGGAAACCTTAACCTATGGTCGTAACGGTGTAATGCCATCATTCAAGAAAACCTTGGGCGATGAGAAAATTCACTTGGTTGCAGCATATGTTTACAGTTTATCGCAAGATAAATAGCACCGTTTTCGGTTAGAATAAGCCTCGCTTGTGCGAGGCTTTTTTATATACATCATTTATTTAAGGTTGTTATGTCCCCTACTTCTGAGCCGTCCATTACAGATAACAAAAAATGGTATAAACAATTCTGGCCGTGGTTTCTTATTACCATCCCAGTGTGCTCCATGATTCTAAGCTTTAATATGCTGCGTTTCGCGTTTGACGGACAAGACGCCATGGTAGTCGATGATTACTATAAACAAGGTAAAGCAATCAATATTAGCCTTGAGAAAATTCAAGCCGCAAAAGCCCTTAACATTCAAACTGAGCTCAATGTCACTGAAAAAGATGTCAGTGTACGTTTTATCAGCGGTGCTCCCCAAACCGGTGCAGCTTTGCGCTTAGCCTTTTATCACGTCACGCAGGCCCCTAAAGATCAAACCATTGATTTGTTTCGCGATGCTCAAGGTATCTATCGTGGCAGTGCTGAAAATGACTTGACCGGTAAATGGCAGGTAGCATTGATGCCACACGATCAAGTATGGAAGATTCAACAGACGCTTTCTTTTCCAAGTGACGACAGCATAGCTTTTAATCCCTAATGACTGACAGCGTATCTTGTTACCACTGCGGCCTACCTGCGGTAGATGGCGATAAATATAACGTCTCCGTTTTAGGCCAAGAGCGACAAATGTGTTGCCCAGGCTGCCAAGCGGTCGCTCAAGCCATCGTAGAGAATGGCTTAGACGATTATTACCGATTTCGTACCGAGCCTGGGGTAAAAGCCAGTGATAATATTCAAGACACACTCGAGCAATTATCCATATTCGACGAACAGAGTATTCAACAAGATTTTGTTGTTCATCAAGGTGATATCAGCGAAATTCAACTTAGCTTGAGTGGGATCAGCTGTGCTGCATGTGGTTGGTTAATTGAAAAGCAGTTATCAAAAGTCAGCGGCATTAAGCAAGTCTCTGTTAACGTTACGGCGAACCGCGCATTAGTCAGTTGGTATTCTGACGCGTTAAGCTTAAGCCAGATCATGGCATCCATTGAACGTATTGGTTATCACCCTAGCCCCTTTCAACAAGAACAGCACGAGGCCCTATTTCAACAATCTCACAAAGCACAATTGAAACGTATTGGGCTCGCTGGCTTGATGACAATGCAAGTTATGATGCTTGCAATAGGCGTGTATTTTGATTTATTTGGCGATTTAGAGAGGGAAACTAGCTCATTTTTCAATTGGATCAGTCTGGTGTTGAGCACGCCAGTGGTGTTCTATTCGGGTGCGGGGTTTTATCAAAGTGCCTTTAAAGCCCTAAGGGCCAAAAGCGTGAACATGGATGTCCCCGTGTCAATAGCGCTCCTCGCCACCTATTTTTCTGGCGTTTGGGCGACAGTATTCGAACAGGGGCAGGTGTATTTTGAGTCCGTTTGTATGTTTATCTTCCTGTTACTCGTGAGCCGTTTTATTGAGCATCAGGCGCGGCACAAAGCAGCACAAATTTCGGCTAATATGCTGCAATATATTCCCCTCACTGCAAATTTGATGGTAGAAAATGAAATTCAGCCAACGCTTGCAAAATCACTGCAGCTCGACGATGTTATTTTAGTTAAGGCTGGCGAAACCGTGCCTATCGATGGCACGGTGCTAAGCGGGCATGCACAAGTTGATGAATCACTGCTGACGGGAGAATTCTACCCAGTCAATAAAACTGTTGGCGATGCGGCATACGGCGGCACTATTAACAAAAGCGGCACCTTGACCTTAACAGTCACCTCACAATTTAAATACGCTTTAGTCAATCAAATTGCCCGTTTGCAAGAGCAAGCCATGGCCAACAAACCAAGAATTGCCGCCATGGCAGACCAATTCTCCCAGTACTTCGTTGTCGCAGTGCTGTTTTTTGCATCTGGCAGTTTTATTTATTGGTGGTTACAAGGTGATCCTGATGCTTTTTGGATTGCTATTTCGGTACTTATCGCTACCTGCCCCTGTGCGCTAGGCCTAGCAACGCCCTCGGCGTTATCATTTGCTATGGCAAATTTGAACAAACAAGGGGTGCTGTTGAAGCGCTCCGATGTCTTAGAACAACTGACGCAGGTCGATCATATTGTATTAGATAAAACCGGTACCTTAACCGAAGGCGAAGTGTCATTGGCGGCCATACATAATATTTCATCATTCGATGATGAAACACTTCTTATGTACGCTCACAGTGTAGAGCAATATTCTGAGCACCCTATTGCTAAAGCGTTTGAAGCATATCCGGTTTTCTCTGATGTAAAGGCATTCAGCTTTACCCTGGGTGAAGGTGTAAGTGCGATAGTTAATCACCAACAAGTCGAAATAAGTGCAGCGCATAGCCATGAACGCCCTAACGATCCGGCATTAAAAACTAGCAGTGTGCTTATGCATATCGACGGTGAGCTAGTTTGCGGATTTGAGCTAAGCGACACACTTAGACCTGATGTACCTGACATGCTATTGCGAATGAGCCGCAAGGACATCACGTTATTAAGCGGCGACAATCAAAAAAATGTAAGTCAAATCGCATCAGATATCGGCATTTCTAATTGGCTCGCTCAACAAACGCCACAGGATAAACTAGCTTACGTTCAAAAATTACAAGCAAACGAGCATAGCGTGTTGATGATTGGGGACGGTATAAACGATGCCCCCGTATTGGCCCAAGCTGATGTAGCTGTCACCTTAGGTGCCGGAGCTGATTTAGCAAAATCATCGGCAGATATTATTTTGCTTAAAAATGCGTTAGGTAAGCTGCCTGATGTATTCATTGTGGCCCAGCGCTGCAAGCAAAAAATCAGACAAAATATGGCTTGGGCCTTAGGGTACAATGTGTTGGTACTTCCCTTAGCAGTAAGTGGGGCTCTGACGCCTTGGATGGCAGTCATTGGTATGTCCCTTAGCTCCATTATTGTTGTGGTTAATTCCGTGCGGTTACTTAAATAAACACCTAAGGCTTCATCATGAGTATCATTTATATCCTAATCCCGCTCGCTATTATTATTGTTGCTCTGGCCATCGGAATTTTTTTCTGGGCGGTCAAAAGTAATCAGTTTGAAGATCTAGAGCGCCATGGCTACAGCATACTTTTTGACGATGACATAAAACCCGAATCAACCCAAAAAAACCAGTCGAGCCAACCGCTCGCCACCACTGAGCATAAGAACTGCTCCCAAGGCGAAAAAACCCAGAGTGGCAATGAACAGCCTTAGTATTGCTTCAGCCTTTTTAATCGGATTAGCGGGCAGTGTGCATTGCTTTGGTATGTGTGGCGGCGTTGTCAGCGCCTTCAGCTTTGCGGTGCCAAAAGGGGCAAAACAGTGGCCTTATGTATTAACCTATAATGTAGGTCGTATCGCCAGTTATACCGCTTTAGGTGCTCTGACCGGCTATTTAGGCAGTATTGTTGAGCGAGCTGAAATATTAAAAGCCACACCACTGCTACACACCATCAGTGCCTTATTTCTAATTGCAATGGCATGTTATGTGGGAAACTGGTGGCGGGGTTTACATTATGTAGAAAGAGTTGGCGCAAAACTTTGGGTTCACATTCGTCCACTTTCTAAAGCATTACTACCTTTTAAAAACCCGCTTTATGCGCTGCCCTATGGCATTATTTGGGGCTGGCTTCCCTGCGGCTTAGTCTACTCGACACTAACTTGGAGTTTAGCCAGCGGTAGCTTTATAAATGGCGCTTTAGTCATGCTGTTCTTTGGTTTGGGCACATTACCGGCTTTAGTGGTTATGGCGGCGGGCGTAGAATCGATTAAACAGATTTTAGCGGCCCCTAAAACCCGTCAAGTGGTTGCAATATGCTTGCTGGTGTTCGGGCTATATATGCTCTGGCAAGCTTATGCCTAATCTGTTGACGCCGATGACCATACTCGTTTTCACTTACCGTTTCTAACTAGCGCATCGCCTTTTATCAAAATAACTTGCGTTAAATCAGTAAAATAGTAACTTAAATGGCAATTATAACGTTACTCTCATACACTCAAAGTGTCACATCAGCGACGGAGAATAATGATGAAATATCAAAAAATACTCGCAGTTATCGATCCTGAAGACGAAGAGCAAAAATCGCTTTTGCGTGCCATCGAAATCGCGCAAATAACCCGCGCCAAAATCACTGCGTTTTTACCCATTTATGACTTGTCATACGAAATGACCACTATGTTGTCCACTGACGAACGCGAAAATATGCGTTTCGCTGTGATTGAAGACAAGAGCGCTTGGCTCGCTGAAATGGTAGCGCCCATTGAGAAACAACATGGAATTAAAATTGATCTGAATGTAGAGTGGCATAATCGCGCGTGGGAAAGCATTATTTGCCGTGTTATCAAACATGACTACGACCTGATCGTGAAAGGCACGCAACTCAATGACACCCTCAAAGCGGTTATTTTTACCCCCACAGATTGGCACATTATGCGAAAAAGCCCGGTGCCGGTTTTATTGGTTAAAGATCATGATTGGCCCACAGGGGGCAAAGTACTTGCGGCTGTTAGCGTGGGTGTTGAAGATGACGACCATACCGCCCTCAACGATTGCGTAACACGCACTGCCAAAGCGTTTGCTGGGTTACTCTCAGCAGAAGTGCATTTAGTCAATGCGTATCCCGGCACGCCAGTTAACATTGCCATCGAAATTCCTGAGTTTGACCCACAAGTGTACAGTGATTCAGTCAAAGACCATCATCAAGGTGCCATGACGCGACACGCTCAAAAACACGCCATTCCTGAAATATGTAGTCATATTGAAGAAGGATTACCAGAAGACGTTATCCCTGCCCTTGCTGAAAAAATTGATGCTGAGCTTGTGATCCTTGGCACTGTTGGGCGTCAAGGTATTTCAGGGGTATTGATCGGCAATACTGCTGAACATGTCATTGATAAGCTAAATTGTGACGTACTGGCCATCAAACCTGACGGCTACGAGTCCCCGGTGGACTGTTCTTGAAAAGAATAATGAGCGATAGTCCACTTCTTTAGACGCCGCGAAGGTTGCTTAGTATTACATTAGAATACCCTTTGTACTTGGGGTCCAGCGTGTTTTATCTAGGTCATCGGCTGTTAGCACGTACCGCTTGAGCGCACTTTCGGTAAAATGGTCAATTAAAGCGTGTTTCGCTTAAACTTAATGAAACTGAAATTTTCGAAATCGATTTGATCTCTTCAGAAAAAGTGCTCAAAAATTCGAGGATACGACAAGCAGCTTTGTGCTTTAGCAAGTGAATGTCGCTTAAATTAAACCAATAACTTCGCTATAATCCTTTGGTATTTTCTTTTTATTATCCAACAGTTGCCTAATCCATGAACCATGTTTCTAGTACCAAACCTGACACCGCGCCAAGTAAGCACCTCACCTCATCACACATTGATGCGACAGACCAAAACAACAAGCGCCTAAAAAAACTCACAACAAAACTTCGTCGTAAAACCGGTCAAGCCATCGCTGATTTTAATATGATTGAAGAAGGCGACAAAGTCATGGTGTGCTTATCAGGAGGTAAAGACAGTTACACCATGCTCGACATGTTGTTACATATGCAAAAGGCTGCCCCGATTAGCTTTTCGATTATTGCTGTAAACCTAGACCAGAAACAACCTGGCTTTCCCGAGCACGTTTTACCAAATTATCTTGAGGGCCTAGGTGTAGACTTCGCCATTATCGAAGAAGATACTTACTCAATCGTCGTAGATAAGGTGCCTGAAGGAAAAACGACCTGCTCGCTTTGCTCACGTTTGCGTCGCGGAATTTTGTATTCCAACGCGATTAAAATGGGCGTCACAAAAATCGCTTTGGGTCACCACCGGGATGATATGCTCGAAACATTGTTCTTGAACATGTTTCATAATGGACGTTTAAAATCTATGCCACCCAAGTTAACCAGTGATGATGGCCGCAATGTGGTGATCCGCCCCCTTGCCTATTGTGCTGAACAAGATATTGCGGATTATTCGATTTTATCAGGCTTCCCTATTATCCCCTGTAACCTATGCGGCTCTCAAGAAAACTTACAACGTAAGCAAGTCAAACTAATGTTAGCGCAATGGAATACGCAATTTCCTGGTCGTATTGAGACCATGTTTAAGGCGCTTCAGAATGTCGTGCCGTCACATCTAGCAGACCCTGGTGCGTTTAATTTCAATGATCTTGACCACAGCAACAGCACAAGCATTGAAGGCGATACCGCGTTTGATCCCCTTGAATTAACGCCCGTAACAAAAGTGGATACCTTGGCAGTCCCCATTACACGAATAGATTAGGAGCCACACATTGAAGATAGGAATAGCCCTCGGCAGTGGAGCCGCTCGTGGCTGGGCACACATAGGTGTGATCCAAGCGCTTGAAGAGCTAGGGATAAAAATTGATGTGGTTGCCGGTTGCTCAATTGGTGCTTACGTTGGCGCAGCCTATTCGTCGAACAAACTAGACCCATTAGAAGAGTGGGTTCGCAGTTTAACCGAATGGCAAGTGTTTGCTTTAATGGGTGTCGGCTTATACCGCGGCGGTTTAGTCAGCGGTTTGAAAGTTTTCAAAGCATTGCAAGATAACTTCAGTGAAGAAACGTTTGAAGAGCTATGTAAACCGTTTGCTTGTGTCGCAACCGATTTATACAGCGGCCGAGAAATCAATTTTTTAACTGGCTCTGTGGTTGATGCGGTGCGCGCGTCTTGTGCTATTCCAGGCTTATTCCCCCCTACAACCTTCAACGACCGCTGGCTAGTCGACGGTGGTGTGGTTAACCCGGTCCCCGTAAACTTATGTCGTCATTTAGGTGCAGATATCGTTTTTGCCGTTAACCTCAGTGCTGATTTTCGGCCACAAGCTATGGATAACAACGAAAAAGAACGTGAGCGCAATCAACAAAAAATCTCAGACATGTTCAGTAAAAGTCAAAACTCACTGTCAAAATGGTTCAAAAGCGATAAGAAAGACAAAGACAACAAGGACATTGATGAAGACAGCAAACCTGATGATCAAGATGATGTGGAGCTTCACAGTGAAGCAGCTCGCCCCCGGGCGGCTAAAAACCATCCCCCCAGCATGATAGGTGTCATGGCTGGCTCTTTAGATATATTACAAGCACGTGTCACCCGTTCACGTTTAGCCGGTAATCCCCCTGATATTCTGATAGAGCCACAACTACGTGATTTCGGCATGATGGAGTTCTACCGGGCGGGAGAACTAATTGAAGAAGGTCGAAACAGTGTAAAGCGTATTGCTGATCAAATTCGCTATCAATTACGCTTAGATTAGTTCAGACAACACACTACTAATGAGCCGTTTACAGTGGTTGCGTTAACGCGTTTACCTGAAGCAATTTGGCATCCGATTTATGACTAAATATGTTAGCTTTGTTGCCTAGCATGGTGTCGACTGTATGCTTTTTTGCTTCATAGCATCACAGATTATCCGCTTATAAGGCTAGCATCTTCACTAACCTTTATAAAACAGACATTTAATGTAAAAACCAGCTTACTTAGTGGTCTTAGCGGTTATGCGTAACGGTAAAACCGGTAATTCCAAGCTGTGTTTCTCGTTCAACCAGTCCTTAGAAAGGTGCAAACTGCCATGTTCGATTACAGCACCGTCCGCAAGCGTTTTGTTGAGGGAAAGGTCAGAGAAGTGCACGGCTAGCCCATCGACAGAGGGCATCAGAAACGACAGAAAACTGCCCATGTCATCAAAGAAAGTTTGGTATTGAGTGAACAAGGTTGCTAGTTCGTCAGCAGTATATTGCTTTTTTAGCCACTCTGGCTTGGTTTCAAGCTGCACTGACATATCACATTGATTCGCAGGCTCAGTCAACGTTAACGCGACTTGGGCTTTCGCCATATTCAAGGCTTTTTCGCTAGGTACAGTAAAGCGTTGTTCGTTTGTAACCGTGAGTGGAATATCCTGCTTCTGAGTGTGGATATACGCCTGAGTAATATGACAAAGCGCTTTGCTCTGCACGTGCTTGAAGCCAAACGCAAATTGTAGAGCACTGGTATCTTTGTCATCCAATTTGCGCACATGACTGTAAAAACTGCTGTACTCAACATTTAATGTAGACGTTTTCGCGATTGATGATTGATTGTGACTTTGTTGTTGCGCTACTGCGAAGCAGCTTGGTATGACCCAAGCGGCTAATAACCACTTTTTCATAAATTCATGTACTCTTTATTGACTCTCATCATGCTTAATAATTCATCGATATAATCTTGGCCGCGCTCTGAATAGCTTTGCAAGCCATGCACTAACGCGCTAGCGGTAATTGTTTTATCTTGAGCGCGGAGGTCAGCGCGAATATCCCGTAGTTCCTTATAAGCATAATGTCGGTTTAGGTTTCTGATATAGGTTTTAACTGCGTGGGATAAGTCTTTAAATTTTGCCACTTCGTGCACAGTGCCTTCATTTCTGCGCTTAGGAACAAAACCGCAACCTTTTTTAAAACACCACAAGCCAAAGAAGTTATAGCCCTTTCTGGCGAAGCGAGATGTGCCCCATCCTGATTCGTTAGCCGCTTGAATGAGCACCAGCTCAGGGGGGATCATATCTACCCGATGCAGCAACACTGCTGTCGCTTGAAGATCTGTCAATCCCTTGTCAATCTTGTACTCGCGTCGCATATTTTTCAGCAATTTAACAGTAAAGGGGCTTAAAGTATGATGCGCTTCAAGTTGTTGGGCGATGCTTTTGACCGCGCGGCGCTTAATCAATGTTACCGTATTTTGATGTTGTATTTCAGGTAATAAATAGGCGAAAAATGCACGCTTCTTCTCAATGACGTCATCATATTTTTTGAAGTTCGGGATTTTTTTGGCCTCAAGGGAATGAGGAGACGCCTTAGACTGCCGGCCAATATCATCAATTAAAATACGCATCTCATCGTCACTGAGTTGCAGTGCAGTATCAGGTAATTGGTTTTTAAAATAATCATCGGCAATATACATAATGGCGAACAGGCCACATGCGACTGCAAAATATCGAAATTTTTGATATGTTTTATGGGTGTTATGCATAAAAAACCGAGTCTTTATTGTCTGTTTTATTCGAAGGTTGGCCACTGACTTCAACACCAAACAAAGTACGGTACAACACGCCTTTAGTATGAAGGTACCAAGGCACAATCCAAACAAGTGCAATACCAAAGGTAAACAGGCCTGCAATAAAGAGGACAAAAGAAACAATATAAAACTGGCTCAACGGCAACCAATAGCGATTAAACACGCGCATTGATACCAATATGGCTTGGCTGGGTCGGTATTTCTTCTCAACCAAAAGAATTAGGGTAAATCCGGTGGACATAGCCAGATATATCCCAGGCAAAATATATAAGCCCAATCCCAAATTGACTAGAGCACCTAGCATCAAAGCACAGAAAATCAACATAGCCGACCCCGCCATTCGCTTTACCAAGTTCATAAAGGCTACTTGTAGGCCAACGCTATGGCCAATCCCCATCATCATTAGCGCAGTGATAAGCGGCGTGGTAATGAGTGTAAAAAGCAAGTTTAGGCCGAAACTGAGGGACACCGACGGGTTTTGTAATTCTTCAATGCTGACGAATCGACCTATCAACATCAGTAATAGCAGGATCATGCCTAAGGTGAATAATGCCCCTTGCAAAATACGATAAAAGTGACGTTTTGACAGTAACCAGCCTTCTTTAACGCATGCATTGAGATCAAGCTGCGTATCGCCAGACAACGATTGATTAATGTCACCGCCCAGTGTGTTTTTATTGTTTTGTTCCACCAAATTGCCTTTTGCTCTTACGACTTAATTATTTTATCTGAAATGCAGAAAAGTTGCGAAGATAGACGCGTCAACGATGAACGCCAACGCGCGCTTATCTAACTTACGTCATGACTAATTTTGCTGCCAGCAGCAAAAGAACTCCCCCCATGATGCGGTCAAACCAATGGCTATATTGGCGAATAAAGGCACGGACTTTTCGCGTGCCAAGTAAATATGACAAGAAGCAAAACCATACGCCTGTAGCTACTGCGAGATACAATCCATAGACCAATTTGATACTGCTTGGCGTTTCGGCTGATACAGCCACAGCAAATACCGATAAAAAGAACAACGTTGCCTTGGGGTTCAATCCGTTCGTTAAAAATCCCACAGCAAATGCTTTTTTGTCACTGATGGTGCTTTGTGTCACGTTGGCCGACACCGGTGCAGTGTTATCTGGCGCCTTACTTTTAAGTGCGCCTATCGCGATATAGACTAGATAAGCCGCTGCTAAATAACTAAATATGGTGTAAACCAAAGGGTTCGTTTTAAGCAGCAGACCAATACCCAGCAAAGAGTAAGTCACATGCAAGAGTATCGCAGTGCCGACGCCCACACTGGTGATCATCGAGATGCGCCGACCATAATTGATGCTGTGCTTTAGCACAATTGCGAAGTCTGGACCTGGACTTGCCACTGCCAACAAGTGTACCCCGGCGATTGTTAAGAACTCGCCCCAATAAAGACTCAGCTCCATTTAATTACCCTTAATATATTTTTTATGTAGTTAGGTACGACATCACTGGCTAAACCGTAGTACGCCTCTAAAAAATTATCGTTCCCCTCACTTGGCGCTAAGTTCAACTCAACAGTATGTGCTCCATATTCATTCGCTATTTGCACTAAACTCGCTGCAGGATAAACGTTGCCTGACGTACCGATGGATATAAACACGTCGGCCTCTTGCACTGAACGCTCTATCTCCTGCATATAAAAGGGCATTTCACCAAACCAGACAATATCCGGTCTAATATTTTGGCTTGGTGTACAACATTTACATCGGCTGTTGCCATCAAACTGGTTTTTCATCGAAAAGCGGCGTTGACTATGGCAGCAGCGAGCAGATAATAACTCACCGTGCATGTGCAATACATGTTTACTTCCTGCCCGCTCATGCAAGTCATCAACGTTTTGGGTAATCACCAATACTTGACCAGGTAATACAGATTCTAATTGAGCAAGTGCAATATGTGCTGCATTCGGCTTTACATTGTCACTTTGCAATTGCGCTCTGCGCTGGTTGTAAAATCGATAGACTAATTCAGGGTTTCGAACAAAGGCTTCTGGCGTTGCAACATCATGTACTGAATGCTCTTCCCATAATCCGTTATTATCGCGGAACGTCTTCAAACCTGATTCCGCTGAAATGCCTGCCCCTGTTAAAATAACGATTTTTGGCCAACCCTCAGCTGCCATCGTAGGGCTAAATTGAGATCCTCTTTCAAACACTAGGAACGCTCTCTATTAGGTGTATCTATATGAATGCAATGGCCTATTTTAACCTTATGGCTTTCTTAGCGCTATCATCGCGTGGTTAGGGTAGCTGCGTTTTATCGACCTAGGGATACAATTGCCGTCAAATACACCAAAAATTCTAATGGTCATTTATAGGGTATCGATCAAATTACCGGGCGAATTCTTCAAGCTGCAAAGAGCAACTGAGTGGAGCAATGGTTCCTTTATAACAACAAATTGGTATAAGCTATACAGCCACTTATTATAATGAACACGACATTTTGGCAAAAATACCCTTCATTGAGCGCATTGAACAGCAGTATCAAGGCCTTTCTCCAAATGCCCGATTAATTGCCGATCATTTACAGCATACCCCGTTAGATGTTCTTAGTTGTTCTGTGGCGCAAATCGCCGAAAAGACACAAACGTCTAAAGCCACGGTGAGTCGTTTTTTTCGCCAATTAGGCTATGACTCACATCATGACGCCAAACAAGAGCTGAACACGTTTCGCGCCAATGGTTACCCCATGTATATGGAGTCTGATCAGGGAGGAGCACTTAATCGGGAGATCCAGCGCATAGAGCAGACGTGGAGCAATCTTGATCAGACTCAGTTAAATGGCTTGATCCAATCTATTTGCCAGGCGTCTCGAATTACCCTCATTGGTTTTCGCAATAGCTACCCAGTTGCACTGCATTTTAGGCAGCAATTGCTGCAGATCCGCAGCAAAGTGCGCTTATTACCCCAACCAGGGCAAACTTTAAGTGAAGAATTACGAGATATAAGTGAAGACGAATTGGTTATTCTGGTTGGCTTTCGCCGCCGACCTAAAATATTTAAACCCTTACTGGATAAAATTCAACACCACAACGTGGCCTTATTAGCCGATCCCTCGGGGCAAATTTATGCTGATCAAGTGAAGCAATTGATAATCTGTCAACTAGGGCAAGAGCAAGCCTTAGATAGCTATGCAGCGCCCATGAGTGTGATATCAATTATCTGCAATCAAGTCTTCACCTTGCTTGATAAAACCGCTGATCGTCGCATCAGTGAAATCTCTTCTTTGTATGAAGAGTTAGACGAGCTAGAAAAGCGCTAAAGACTACGTGGTGGGCTGCATGATGGCTTGGCTTTGAGGCTGACAATGAGTAAATAAGTAATTGCTCCCTTGAAAACCGTCTATTCACACCAAGGTCTACTGTAGATAATTTTTATTCCCCTACAGTACTGTAAGGAACACCTATGCATAGCCCACGTGACAAGAACGCTGATTCATCTCCAGAACATCCAACTTCACTAAGTTCATCATCCGAGACCATATCTGGCGACTCTCAAGCACCCGAGATGCTATATAAAGAGCAAACTTCCCTCGCGTTAGATAATTTCAAAATAAGCGGCACGCCCATGCCAAGTGAGTTCATTCATGCGTTAGCGTTACTAAAAGCAAGCGCGGCGTATGCCAATGCTGAAGTGGCTGGTTTAGACAGTGAAATAGCCATCGACATACAGCGCGCTGCTATGGAGGTTGCACAAGGCGATCACGATAACGCATTTATGGTGGATGTGTATCAAACAGGATCTGGCACCAGCACCAATATGAACGCCAACGAAGTTATTGCGACCTTAGCCGAACGAAAACTTGGCAGGCATGTACACCCCAACGATCATGTTAACATGGGGCAAAGTTCAAACGATGTTATCCCCAGCGCTATTCATGTAAGCGCAACATTAGCCCTAAGCCAGCACTTAATACCTGGATTGCAAAGTTTACAATCAGCCATTGATGCCAAAAGCATTTTGTATCGAGATACGGTGAAAACAGGTCGCACTCATTTAATGGATGCTATGCCGATTACGCTGGGCCAAGAATTGAGTGGTTGGAGCAAGCAAATTCAACAATCAATTAGCCGTCTAATTGAAGTATTACCGCGTATTTCCGCATTGGCATTAGGGGGCACAGCCGTCGGCACTGGGATCAATACCCACCGGGATTTCGCCGCCACTGCGTGTCGCCATTTAAGTCAATTAACTGGCCTGCGTTTTATGCCAGTGGATAATTATTTTTCTGCCATCAGCAGCCAAGACACAGCGGTTGAAGTCAGCGGACATCTCAATACGCTGGCAGTAAGCTTAATGAAGATATGCAATGACCTCAGGTGGATGAACAGCGGCCCACTGACTGGACTTGGGGAAATAGCGCTAGATAAACTGCAAGCAGGAAGTAGCATCATGCCGGGGAAGGTGAACCCCGTGATACCTGAAGCTTTGGCTATGGTGTGCGCACAAGTCATGGGGTATCACCAAAGCATCACGATTGCAGGCCAGTCAGGTAATTTTCAACTAAATACCATGCTACCTCTTATTGGGTACAACTTGTTAACCAGCATTTCCATCTTAAGTAACGGCATTAACGCCCTCACCCATAAAGCGATTGTCACTATGAGGGCCAACAGTGATCGTATGGCCGAATCGATCAGCATGAACCCCATATTAGTTACAGCATTAAACAATAGAGTGGGTTATGAGAAAGGCGCATTGATTGCCAAAGCGGCGTATGAGGAAAAACGCCCAGTCATTGATGTTGCCGCACAAATGACAGACATTCCTCGGGAGGAACTTGAAAAATTACTCGATCCAAAATCGATGACTTAATTAACGTATCGACGAAACCGTGCAGGTTTAATGAGGCCTTCCTCAAGCGGCGCAATCCACAGTAGCGCCTGCGCGGTGTCCCCATCTCTTGTGAGTAGCCCTCTTCGCTAAGAGCAGCGCGCACTCAGTATGATCTCAACCTAATAAACGATGATTTATGCCTATTTCGTTTCAAGCCTTGTGGCTCGTTCTCGGTTCAGTCCATTGCTCTTTAGCCGCTGATTTATCGCGGTAATTTTATATGCAGCGCATAATGATCCCGATATAGTAAATATTACACATGTTTCTCTTGACTATTTGATGAAACATTTGTTTCATATAGGACCATTTGGTCAACTTTCTAAGTTTATATGAGTAACGCTGCATCGCATTTTATCAGTCAGACACCATACGTATTACAACTAAACCAAGAACCAGGCCAAGAATCAGACCAAGACAAGCAAAGCAGCGATGCATCCCTCAACGGTGTGTCGTTAGCGGTTAAAGACTTATTTCATATAAAGGGATTACCCACCACCGCTGGGAATCCTGATTGGTTAGCGAGCCACCCTGCACCGCAGCAAACGTCACCTGCAGTTAACGCTCTTTTACATGCCGGTGCATCTTTAGTCGGTAAAACCATCACCGACGAATTGGCGTATAGCTTAAATGGCCAGAATATTCATTACGGAACGCCATTTAATATATCCGCACCAGATAGACTGCCCGGAGGCTCATCAAGTGGATCGGCAGTGGCTGTGCGCGAAGGCAGCGCACAAGTAGGTTTGGGCACTGATACCGGTGGCTCAATACGTGTACCGGCTAGCTATAACGGCTTGTTTGGTTTGCGCCCCACGCATGGGCGTGTTAGCTGTGAGCATATGGTCAGCCTTGCACCGAGTTTTGATACTGTGGGTTGGATAACCCGGGATTTATCGACCTTAGATAAGGTCGCGCAGGTATTGCTTAACAAGGACGACGACCAAACACCTTGCCCAGTGAAAGACGCTAAAATCGGCTTCGCTGAAGAGTTAGCCGCCCAATGTGAATACTCTGACACACTGGGTACTGCGTACAATAGAATGGTTAAGCGCCAGTGCACTTTATCCTCCGGTTTATCTTCGGATTTATTAACTCAGGCCAGCGGAACCTTTCGTATCTTGCAAGGCTATGAAATCTGGCAAACCCATGGGCAGTGGATAACAGAGCTAAAACCTACCTTTGCTCCTGATATACAAGAGCGATTCGAATGGTGTGCCACTATCACTGAAGATCAGCAGCAAAATGCAAAGAAAAAACAAAAAGAATTTATTTCTCACATCCAGCATCTATTTAGTCAATGCGATGTGATATTTTTACCAACAACGCCCGGCGCCGCGCCACTGATAAATACGCCGAGTGAACAATTAGCCACCTATCGGAATACCCTGATGAACCTTACCTGTATTGCAGGTCTATGTGGTCTACCTCAGTTACATATTCCGCTAGCCATTAACCCGCAGGCGCCTATTGGATTTTCATTAATTGGCCAAAAAAATCATGACAAACAGTTAATCGAAATCGCACGCATGCTTTTAGAGAATGAATAATAATGAGTAACACATCAAAACCTGTCGCATTTACAGCGCCACATTACGCAGCGAGTCAAGTTGGACAAAACGTCTTGCAACATGGTGGTACCGCCATAGAAGCCATGGTGGCTGCTGCTGCGTCTATTTCAGTGGTCTACCCACACATGAACAGCATGGGCGGTGACGGCTTTTGGTTAATCAGTGAGCCCGGAAAAGCCCCCATAGCGATTGATGCCAGCGGTACGGCGTGTAAAAACGCTACTCTTAGTTATTACGCTGGGCAATCTGCTATTCCTTCAAGAGGTTCTAAAGCCGCGTTGACCATGGCAGGCGCTGTCGCAGGTTGGCATAAAGCATTGGAGATCAGTAAAACATGGCAAACACCTCTGCCGCTGAGTGAACTACTCGCCCCAGCGATAGGCCAAGCTGAATGGGGTATTGAAGTCACACAAAGTTTGCAAGACGCCAGTGAAAAAACATTCGAGGACTTATCAACCATCCCTCACTTTGAACAATTCTTGATCAAAGGTAAGAGTTTGAAAAAAGGGAAGATCCTAAAACTGCCAACCATCGCAAAAACCTTGAACAAATTAGCAGAAAATGGATTGCAGGATTTTTACCAAGGCGAAATAGCCCAGGCGTTAGCAGAAGATTTGCACGCAGCGGGCTCCCCTATCACCCTTGAAGATATTAACGCTTACGAAGCTAAAATTGTTGAGCCGCTCTCGGTAACCACATCCGTAGGTACCTTATACAACTTACCGGCCCCTACTCAAGGCGTTGCTTCGTTATTAATACTGGCCTTATTCGATAAAGTACAACACTTGGCCACAACAGAAGCCGAGTTTGTGCATTTGTTAGTGGAGTGCACAAAGCAAGCCTTTATCAAGCGCAATCAATTTGTCGGTGATGCCAGTCGCTTGAACGTCGATTTGCAAAGCCTGCTATCGGCAGAATCACTAGATAGTATGCTAGCTGACATCACCCTTGAACACGCGTTACCTTGGCCACATCAAGCGAAACCCGGAGACACAATATGGATGGGAGCATGTGATGGTGAAGGCCGAATGGTTAGTTACATCCAAAGTATTTACTGGGAATTTGGTAGTGGTGTTGTCTCGCCACAAACGGGGATTGTGTGGAATAACCGTGGCACATCATTCTCGTTAACCCCTGATAGCTTACAAGAACTGGCCCCAGGCATGAAACCATTTCATACCTTAAACCCTGCCTTTGCTGAGCTGAAAGACGGTCGGCGTTTAAGCTATGGCACCATGGGCGGCGAAGGCCAACCTCAAACACAAGCCGCCTTGTTCGCGCGCTATATTTATCAGCAAAAGTCGTTGCCTGAATCTATTCGCTTAGGTCGCTGGTTACTTGGCAGAACTTGGGGGGATGAGAGTCACAATTTGAAAATTGAGCAAGACTTAGCAGAGACTATTCAAAACGAACTCATAGCTAAAGGTCATGATATTGCGCTGGTTGATTCATGTAATGAGTTAATGGGTCACGCTGGCGCGGTTGTTAAACGACCTGATAATACGGTAACAGCTGCCACCGACCCTCGCAGTGACGGAAACGCATTTGCAGCACACACTTTAGACTAATCGCGCTACACGCATAACTGAAAACATACTTTACAACTTGATAGAGACGAATAATAAAATGATGGAATTAGTGTTAAACAACCTGCCAACAATCGCCGCATTGATCGGCACAGGCATTTTCGCGGGTTTACTGGCAGGATTGCTTGGTGTGGGCGGCGGAATAGTGATCGTACCCGTGTTGTTTTTCTTGTTTCAGTCCTTCGGTGTCAGCCCAGAAAGTGCCATGTATATTGCAACAGGCACCTCTTTAGCAACCATTATTCCGACCTCGATCAGCTCGATTCGCTCACACCGCAAAAAAGGCAATGTTGATGCAGACTTACTCAAGCAATGGGGGTTATTGATTTTAATTGGCGTACTGATTGGCAGTTGGCTTGTGACCAAGGTAGATGGCCGATACCTAACAACCTTATTTGGGATCGTAGCGACGCTATCTGCCCTTAACATGTTGTTTAGAACAGGGAAATCAGCGCTAGCCAATAGCTTACCTGGCCGTATAGGTCAATCTATTATTGCAGGTTGTATCGGTTTTTTCAGTTCAATGGTGGGCATCGGTGGCGGTACGTTATCCGTGCCGATTTTAACCGCTTTTAATTATCCTGCCCACAAGGCCGTGGGCACGGCCGCTGCGATTGGCCTGATCATCTCGTTTCCTGCTGCACTTTACTTACTGATTTTCGGCCAAACACCGCAAGATGCACCACTTGGCACTTTCGGTTACATCAATCTTGTAGGCTTCGCTTGCATTGTGCCGTTAACCGTTATTTGCGCGCCTATCGGTGCAGGTATCGCCTCTAAACTTGATGCCAATATGTTGAAAAAAATCTTCGCCGTGGTGTTACTCATCACCGGCACACGCATGCTTGCACAGTTATTTATATAACGGTGTGAGTAAAACCCATTTTTAATTTTATCTTTTAATGTTTACCTTGGAGCGCAACGCATAGTGAAACACCTTACTCCCCCTCCTCGCCTGCTAATGGGCCCAGGACCAATAAACTGTTATCCCCGGGTGTTGAGTGCCATGTCTACGCAACTGATCGGTCAGTACGACCCAGTTATGACCGGTTATATGAACGAAGTCATGAGTTTATATCGTGATGTGTTTATGACCAAAAATAAGGCAACACTATTGATTGACGGTACCTCAAGAGCTGGAATTGAAGCTGTTTTGGTGTCATGCATCGAACCAGGAGATAAAGTTCTGGTACCCATTTTTGGTCGTTTCGGGCATTTACTTAAAGAAATTGCCGAACGAGCAGGCGCAGATGTGCACTGCATTGAAGCCACATGGGGCGAAATATTCGAGCCTGAGCAAATTGAAGAGGCGATTAAGCGCGTTCAGCCTAAAGTCCTCGCTTTAGTGCAAGGTGACACCTCTACTACCATGTTGCAGCCGCTTGAGCACATAGGTGAAATTTGCCGTCGCCATGATGTCATTTTTTACTCAGACGCCACAGCCTCCATAGGCGGCAACCCCTTTGAAACCGATAAGTGGCAATTAGATGCAGTGTCCGTTGGTTTACAAAAATGTTTAGGCGGCCCTAGTGGAAGTGCGCCTATTACACTAAGCGAACGTTACGTCGAATTAGTCCGCGGGCGACAACATGTTGAGGCCGGCATAAAAGCCGATCATCATAATGCCGGCAATGGCAGCCGCATTCGTTCGAACTACTTTGATATTCCCATGATCCTTGATTACTGGGGAGAAGAGCGCTTAAACCATCACACCGAAGCAACGTCCATGCTTTATTGTGCCCGCGAATGCGCGATAAATTTGTTAGAAGAAGGCGTTGAAGCGTCCATCGCCCGTCATGAATTACACGGAAATGCCATGCTGGCTGGTATTCAAGGGATGAACCTAAAACCTTTTGGGGACTTACGTCACAAGATGAACAACGTGGTCGGGGTCTATATTCCACAGGGTGTCGATGGTGAACAAATTCGTCATCAATTACTGCACGATTTTAATATAGAGATCGGCACGAGCTTTGGGCCGCTACACGGTAAGATTTGGCGTATCGGCACCATGGGTTATAACGCTCGTCAGGACACGGTATTGCATACGTTGCAATCCCTTGAAACCTTACTGCGCAGAGCCGGCCACACATTACAGGCTGGCCAAGCCATTGATAGCGCGTTCTCTGTGTACAGCGGGAAAGGTTAATGACCACATTAGCCCCCTACGCTATTCAAACATACGAGCGCTGTGATGTGCTCGCCCATATTAGTCAAGACCCAGATTGTATTGACCGGCAGTACCTAACGCCTGAGCATTTACAAGCTAACCGCCAGGTGGCTTTATGGATGGAACAAGCAGGCATGGAAACCTGGCAAGATGCAGCCGCCAATCAATGGGGGCGTTATCCAAGTAGTCATCCTGATGCCAAAACGTTAGTCATAGGTAGCCACTTAGATACCGTGCCCAATAGCGGAAAATACGATGGGATCTTAGGTGTATTGGCGCCATTGAGCTTAATTCATTATCTACATGATCATCATATCAAGTTACCTTTTCATCTAGAGTTAGTGGGGTTTGGTGACGAAGAAGGCACACGATTTGGAGCAACCTTATTAGGTAGCTGTGCGGTCGCCGGTACGTGGCAAGAAAAATGGAACGATTTGACTGATGAAAATGGTGTGTCGTTGACCCAAGCGTTTCTCGATGCTGGGCTTGATATTGCCGAAGTACACAACGCATCCCGCAGCCAGTCTAATGTCAGCGACTTTTTCGAGTTTCATATCGAACAAGGCCCAGTACTTGAAGACAACGATTTAGCCGTTGGTGTGGTCAATGGCATTGCTGGAGCAAAACGTTTTGCTATCACCCTAAAAGGCTTAGCAGGTCACGCGGGGACAGTCCCCATGCCCATGCGCCAAGATGCACTTGCTGCAGCGAGTGAAATGATTTTAGCCATTGAGCGTTTGGCCACAGAAAAAGGCATAGTGGCGACTGTGGGTCATCTAAAATGTTTGTCAGGTGCGGTTAATGTTATATCAGGCGCGACCACTTTTAGCTTAGACATACGCAGTATTGATGACGCCCTAAGGGATGAGACCTTAAAACTCATCATTGATGAATTAAACCTTATCGCACAGAAAAGACGTGTAAAAATGGATATCGCGCCAACGCACCAAGCGCCAGCGGTAAAATGTGACGAGAATTTGCAGCAACAATTGTTGGATGCGTGTAAAACTAGTGAAGTTCTGCCTTTTACGCTCGCATCTGGTGCTGGGCATGACACCATGGCCATGGCTGATGTATGCCCCGTTGCTATGCTGTTTATGCGCTGCGAAAAAGGATTAAGTCATCATCCTGGCGAAGCGATAGAGGTGCCAGATATAGAAATCGCACTGAAAGTCATGTTTGCATTCTTACAAAATTATGCATAAGCAAGCCGCCCGAGTCGTCGCCTCGACTTGGGCTTAGCATTACACTAGATAAACCTTAAATACTGCCTTCAGTTTCCACCACTAAAATACGTGCTTCTCCCACCGGGCTGGCGACATGCTCGGTTCCCTCATTGGCATAAAAAATATCACCTTGATTGAGCAAACTGGTGTGCACCACCCCGTCCTTCATGTATTGCATTTCAACCATGCCATCGAGTACGGCAAACACTTCCTCACCTTCATTAACATGCCAGCGATAGGGTTCGTTTGCCCAATGCAGCTTAGTGGTTATCCCGTTCATGTTAGCTATTTTCATTGATCCCCAAGGAAGTGATGCGGTAAATTTTTTACTTCTGATAATTTCCATATTTCCTCTATATCAAGTATTTCATTAGCTTCTTTATTATGGCCTAGATAAGGTAAATTTCTGTGCGGGATCGATTTTAAAATAATCCCCGGCTCCACCGCCTCGTAATACGGGCTTTGCTAATGCTGTGTTATAATCGCCATCAACAATGAATGCTGTATCAATATGTACACCGACTACTTCACCCATTACCATCCATGTATCGACCAACTTCCCATCGGCACCAGTCAACTGAATGATTTGACTTTTTCGGCACTCCAAAACAGATGGGCTCGCCGCGACGTGAGGTACATCAATCACATGTGATTCACCTAATGCCAAGCCAGCGAAGTCAAATTCACTCTCGTGGCTTGGCAGGGTTGCGCTGGTCTGATTCATCGCTTGAGCAAGCGATTCCGTCACTAGGTTCCAGCAGAACTCGCCACTTTGTTCGATATTTTTAATGGTGTCTTTATAACCGATACTGGCAAAACCGATGATAGGTGGATGATAGTTGAACGCATTAAAAAAGCTGTAAGGAGCGAGGTTTAATTCCCCCGAAGATGCTCTGGTAGAAATCCACCCAATAGGACGCGGCGCGACAATCGCATTAAACGGATCATGTTTTAATGCGTGCCCTTGATGAGGCTGATAAAAATGACGATGGGTTGACATGCAGTTTTCCTAACGAGGCACAATAAAAAAGCAGGTTATAGCTAGAGTGCTACCTAAAGCCGTATCTCCTTATTTTATATACTATTTTTAGAAAAGGTAGTGTCTTAGTGGCCGAAAATGGACCAACCAGTTTCTTGTACTAGCATTTCCAACGCTTCAGTACCTAATTTACTGTTACCAATCTTGTCTAACCCAGGGGACCACACTGCGATAGACGCTTTGCCAGGGGCAATGGCCAAAATACCACCGCCTACTCCACTTTTACCCGGTAAGCCTACTCGATAAGCAAACTCCCCTGAACCATCGTAATGACCACACATCAACATTAATGAATTAATGCGCCTGGCACGATGCTCAGGTACAACACGCATACCCGTGCAGTGATTAGTGCCGTTTGACACTAAAAACATGCCAGCTCTGGCCAATTGTTCTGTGGTCATGGATATCGAACAATGATGAAAATAGGTGCCCAGTACCTTGTCTACTGGGTTTTCTAAGCGCTCAAAAGACGCCATAAAATGCGCTAGAGAGGCATTTCTGCTGCCCGTCATCATTTCTGATTGAGCGACCTTCTCATCAATTGAGATACTGTCATCATTTGCCACAAAACGTACAAAATGCAGGATTTCAGCTAAGGTTTCTTTAGGTTCATTGTGGCCCATAATAGCATCAGCGACCGCAATGGCCCCGGCGTTAATAAATGGGTTTCGCGGGATCCCGCCTTCATGCTCAAGCTGAACAATGGAGTTGAATGGGTCACCAGAGGGCTCTCTTCCTACTTGTGCCCATAAAGCATCGCCTAGTTTGCCTAATGCCATCGTTAGGGTAAACACTTTTGAAATACTTTGAATAGAAAACAAAGTCTGAGCACAACCAGCACTAAACACCTCTCCTTCTTGAGTGACCACAGTCAGCGCGAATTGGTTGGGATCAACACAGGCTAGTTGCGGTATATAATTAGCGACTTTGCCGCGATCCGTGCGACTACGCATCTCTTGGTAAATGCTATCCACAATATTTTGCATTTATAGCCCTTCTTATTTTCTCTTTATTCTGCTTTTTTATTGCGATTTTATCGCGCCATTGCAGGTGTTTGACATACCTGTAAGCAGTAGTGTTAAAACGCGCTTACGCCTTCTTTATGTGTCGCTAGGTAAAGTAATCCCATACCGATGAGCAAGGTACCTCAACAGCGGGACAAGTCACAGCATTGCATAGAGACTTTTTTATATGTTTTGACATTAATCTCATCATCAGTCGTTAATGTCGCCGTGCTGCTCTTATTAAGAGGCAACCATTGAAAACCCACTTCTTTGAAACCTAATCGTTGATGAAATTTGGCTGATGGCAGATTCGGTGGCATCACATTATATTCGCACACGACATGGATAACGTTTTGTTCTTGAGTCCATGAAAATAGATCTTGATATAATAGTTGTCCCAGTCGCTTACCTTGGTATTCGGCATCAAGCACAATGCGATCGATGTACATACAGCTAGGATAATGCACTTTAAACCATGCATAATTGTCATTTATGTAGGGGCTCTTAGGCCCCATAGCGAGTAAAAAACCAGCAATGATATCGTCAAACATTATGACTCGGTGGTAGGCTGATATGGCATGCAAACGCGCTACGTCTTCAATGCTCATGGTGCTGGTATGTGCCACTTCAGCAAGGTTAAGTTCGACAATTCGCTCAAAATCTTGTTCGCTGACATCTCTGATCTCAATATTGCTCATTTTTCTTTATCTCTTTTGTTCATTCGCGCTTTATCCAGCGACTTCTGCTCTGCGTTCTCACTATTTGAAAGGGAACAACCATTACTACATAGTAACGCCTCAATCAAAAACGCTGGACGCATTCTGAGGGGCATTTATTAATGCGGATTGGTATAAACTCCTAGGGTCAGATCTTTAGTTATGCATCACTGCAGGCATAACGAACTTCACAGTCAGGAGAATCGCCATCCAGTAAAATGTGGTTAGTGATACCATCAATCACGTCATCACTGTGATGATTGACGTAAATAACCGATGTACTAGTAGACTTAGCGATAGTTTCAATGACCGCGAGAATACGTTGACGATTGATTTCGTCAAGACCATTACACGGCTCATCTAAAATCAACAAAGGTGGGTGTTTGACCATAGCCCTTACAATGAGGGCTAACCGCTGATCGCCAAATGATAATTGCTGAAAAGGCGTGGCTTCGTGATCGGCTAAGCCAATCACGCCTAACCATTGTTGCGCTAACTGTATTTGTTTTTTCGTCGGCTGTTGATACAAACCGATACTGTCATAAAACCCAGAAAGCACCACATGCACCAAGCTGCAATTTACTCTGTATGAAAGGTGAAACGCATTGGAAAGAAACCCTATGTGCTTCTTAATGTCCCAGATACTTTCACCACTTCCACGTTTAAAACCGAACACAAAAATATCGTTTATATAACACTGAGGATGATCGCCAGAAATAAGCTGCAAAAGACAAGTTTTACCCGAGCCATTAGGGCCACTTAACTGCCAATGTTGCCCCAATTTTATCTGCCAAGACAAATCTTCGATTATAGCTCCTTGTGGATAATTGATGGCGACTTTATTAAGGGAGGCTATTGTATCTCCTGGTACGAAAGAGTTACGCGTAACATCAGAATCAGCTTCAGGCAGCACAAAATTAGACTGCTGAAGGGACAATAAGCGCGATAAATCCCCAACGGCTGATGTATCTTTCGCTGAGATAGTCGCCTGTAATTCCCCCCGGGAAACCAGTGCGTAATGAGAGACAAATTGAGGAATTTCCGACCAACAATTGAGGACAAAAACTAGGGTAATATCCACTGAAAGCTCATCTAATAACTGACGTAATCTGAGCTGCATATCAGCGTCTAAACCATCAAAAGGTTCATCCAAAATAAGCAAATCTGGTTTGGCCAATAGTGCTTTAATAAGCAATAGTTTTCGCGTTTCTCCAGTCGACAACGCCACGAAATCTCTTGATAAAAGGCCGTTAAACTTAAACAGTTCAATCAGCCTAAGACACAAGGGTGACTGCAAGCTGCTGCACCCACTTCCATCAGCGGCACACAGTAGTTCATGCACCTTGGTGGGAACCGCTATGACATCTAAAATATCAGCAGAGTCTTTTTCTCGTTCTTTTTCAATCAACGCTTGTTGGCTTTCATAGGACACGAGCTCGATACGTTTGAAATCTGAAGTTAGCGCTCCGTCTTGCAGCTCCCCATAGCCTGCAAGCAGCGCAGCTAAGGCGGACTTTCCCGCACCGTTATGGCCTACGAGCACCCAATGTTGACCTTTTTCAATGGACCAATTGATTTCATGCAACCCAAACGTTGATGAAAACTCGGCGCTAACGTTTAATAAACTGATACTCATGTACGTCCTTTCTCTTATCCCATTGTCATTCAATGTATCTTTGCAAAAATTGGCGAACAGATGCGCTTTTGCTTAAGAAAGTTTTTTCAACACCTCTAATACGGTTGATAGCTGCTTAGGGCTGATATCTTTAACGGCTTCATCAAACGTATTTTTACAACTGAGAAATGCGTACTTGTATATGTCACGCCCTGTGAAAGTCAGTTTAACTAAACTGACCCGTGCATCTCGATTGTTTTTTTCTTTTTCAACGAGATGGATCTTCTCCATCGGTATCAATAGGCGTGTCACCCCAGACGCAGTGAGGTTGACAGCATCAGCAAGCTCGGTGCGACTCATCACTTGATTCTGAGCATAATGTAAATGATGCAGCACCATAAATTCACTCAAACTAATGCCGTGTACACCAAGCGCACGGTCTGCTTTTTTACTTAATTTCCCAACCGTTCCCGACAATGAGAATAGTAACGCTAAAGAGGAAGGAAGTTGTTCCATGCCGTTTTCTCCAATTGAAAAAGTACTCGTTGAGTACCCCTAGACGAATACTTTACAACAAAGAACGATGAATGACAAATACTTGATCAATCAAGTATAAGTCAACTCTATATCAATGACTAAATTAGCAGCAGTGCGATATTTTAGATTGATTAGAAATATGCTAACGATACTTATAGCCAGCTATATTAGAAGCAATACCCCGTAGTTAGTGCTCGCTTTCAAATTTAATACAAATGTAAATTAAATGTTTTATGTCTGATTTAATTTGTAATCTTTCAATTCTGTTAGCGTTATTTTCATGCGGAATATCTGGGTTCTGACATAATTCAAAAACAACTCATTCTGTATAATCTGGGGTAAAAATGTTTCAGCATTTTATTATTACGCGATTTAACTTACGTAAGGTAGATTGGACGTTGTCGAAAACCAACGCCCCTGTGTTGACCGACACTTGGATGAGCAATCGCCTAGCATTGTTTGAGAATTATTGCTTCTCTTCCCTTACAGCACAAACTCAACAAAATTTTACGTGGCTTGTGTTTTTTGACGTTACGACCCCTGATAAATTTCGGCGTGAAATAGCAAGACTCGAACAGATATTCCCCCAGTTTACGCCCGTTTTTATAGATGGTATGGATGCGTTTCAGTCGCAAATTCGTGTTCAGATTAAACAACGTCTCAGACAACCTTATGTCATCACATCTCGTTTAGATAACGACGATAGCTTGCACCAAGATTATGTCAGAGAAGTCCAAAGTCATTTTGCTCAGCAGTCGTTTATGGCAATTGATATTGTAGATGGCTATACCTTGCAAGTTGAACCGCAAGTGTGTTTTGCAAAACGCTCACATGTGCATAACCCTTTCATCAGCTTAATAGAGAAAGCAGGTGAGATAAAAACAGTGTGGTTTTTAGATCGTCACGGACAGTGGAGCGATGTTAAAGCGCTTAAGTCTGTTCGAAACAAACCCATGTGGATGTCAGTTATTCATATGGAAAACAAAGTAAACACATTCTTGGGGTTTGATAATGTGCCATGGAGCTGTATAAAGTCGTTTAACTTAGTATCAGAGGTAGAACAAAGGCTTGCAGAGAAATGCATATCTTATAATAGTTGGAAACCAAGAAGTTTGAAAAACAAGCTAAAAACAAAATGGAAAGTGAACATGAAATTATTTAAACGCCAATTGGCCAATTGATTTTTTAGCGCATATTAAAATGCAGGAAGTGATGATGAATATGCGCGCCCTGAGTAAGGCCACGCATATTTAGTCGTCTGGGTATTTATCGGTTTAACACGCGTGTGAGTGCACTCACGCAGTAATCAACGTTTTTCTTGTTGCTACCATATCCCATCAGGCCGATACGCCATACTTTTCCAGCCAACTCCCCTAGCCCGGCACCAATCTCTAAGCCAAATTCATTTAGCAATTGGCCGCGGACTTGTGCATCGTCCACGCCGCTTGGAATGCTCACCATGTTGAGCTGCGGTAAACGATAGGCTTCATCAACAACAAACTCCAGGCCAATGCCTTCAAGGCCTGTCTTTAATGCTTGATGCATGTCTGCATGGCGTTTCCATGCCTGCTCAAGCCCTTCGTTATGTAAAATGCGTAACGATTCGTGCAAGGCATATAAACTATTTACTGGTGCTGTGTGATGATACGCGCGTTTGCCGCCCTTGCCCCAGTACCCCATCACTAAATCCATATCCAAAAACCAACTTTGCACGGGTGTCTTGCGATTTTTGATCACTTCTACGGCAGCCGGGCTGAATGAAACAGGTGATAGGCCAGGTACACATGACAGACACTTTTGAGTTCCTGAATAAATAGCATCAATATTCCAACCATCAACGTCCAGCTCAATGCCGCCCAATGAGGTCACTGCATCGACTATGGTTAAGCAATCGTATCGCTTGGCAAGCTCACAAATTGCCTTGGCATCGTTACGCACACCGGTGGATGTTTCTGCGTGAACGAATGCCACAGCTTTTGCATCAGGATTTGCCTTAAGGGCATCTTCGACCTTGTGTAAATCGGTTTGCTTACCCCATGTATCCTGAACCATTACAGCTGTCGCGCCGCAGCGTAGAACATTTTGCTGCATACGGCCACCGAACACGCCATTTTGACACACAATGACTTTATCTCCTGGCTCAAGCAAGTTTACAAAGACGGACTCCATACCTGCTGATCCGGGCGCAGACACGGGCATTGTGAGTTGATTGTCGGTTTTGAATGCAAATTGCAGTAATGATTTAACTTCGTCCATCAACTGAATAAACGCTGGGTCTAGGTGCCCAAGTGTCGGACGAGAAAGTGCGTTTAAAATACGAGGATCGACATCTGATGGCCCTGGGCCCATTAATGTCCTAACAGGTGGAATAAAAGTATTGAATTGCGCTGTCATGATTATCCTTAGCCTTATATAAGTTGGTATAAGGCCATGTTACCTATAAATAAGTTCGCAACAAGAGGTGGATAATCGACATAAACAGTATGAATAGATTGTCAGGTAGAGTTTCGTTCAGTGAATATACCTTCGAAAAAACATGAAAATCACTCTAGCGCTGAGGGCGTGTCAACCCACACTGGTAGTGAATTAGCGCTTCATTGAGAAATTTATTTGCTCGTACATAAGTTAAATGGCAATAAAATAGTAAATTCCAGTAACTCTTCTACACTCTATAAGTACATTGGATATAGTTAGCGCAAGGCTCTATATGAGCCATACCCTCTGCTCGGATCTATCCTTACGATCCGAGCATTTTTTTGTCTGCTACTCCTGCTCTTGTACTTTTAGGTCTACCAAAAAACGCTTAGCATTCTCAACATAATGTTGACCAGAGGCTTCAAGCATCTTTTTCTGAGGATCAGGAATACTCTTTACTACTTTGGCTGGCGAGCCCATCACTAATGAACCATCGGGTATCACCATATTCTCTGTGACTAGACTATTGGCACCAATCACACAGTGCTTGCCAATTTTAGCGCCGTTTAAAATCACGCTATTGATACCTACGAGCGTGTAGTCACCTACTTCGCAACCATGCAACATAACTTTGTGACCAATGGTAACGCCCTTACCAACGATCAGAGGCACACCAAAATCGGTATGCAGCACACTGCCGTCTTGCACATTACTGCCCTCACCAATCGAAATAACGTCACAATCGCCACGAAGAACAGCATTAAACCAAACACTGGCATTGTCTGCTAAAACCACTTTACCCATAACATGACTACCAGGCGCGATAAAAACATCTTTACCAACGCTAACGGTGTCCTTTCCTAATGAATACAACATGATTCCTCCTTAGATTAAATTTTGCGCATTAAGCCTTCTTGCATACTTGACGCAACAAGCTTGCCCTGACGATTAAAGAATTGACCACGCACCAAACCACGTGCACCGCCGCTAAACGGGCTTTCAGCGCAATATAAAACCCAATCATCAAAATCGAATGGATGGTGAAACCACACCGCATGGTCGATTGTCGCCATAATTAGATTTTTATCTCGAACGGACACACCGTGGGGCTGAATGGCAGTAGACAAAAAATGATAATCTGACGCATATGACAGCATCGCTTGGTTCAAATGAACATTACCAAGCAACGCCTCCTCCGCTTTCATCCAAATATAGCGTTTTGGCTCATGCACACCTGGATTCACCGGATCAATTTGCTGAACAGAGCGCATATCTAAGGGTTTATGATAGGCAATGGCTTCGCGCATGCGTGTTGATAACTTTCCCAATTCCTTATCATCGAATGTGGTGTCTCTGGGCAAATCTTCTGGCATGGGTACATCTGGCATTTGGGCAAACTGGTGCTCTAATCCTTGCTCCGGTTGCTGAAAAGACGCTGTCATATAAAAAATACTGCGACCATTTTGAATAGCTTTTACCCGACGAGTCGAGAAACTGCGCCCGTCACGTACGGTTTGCACATCAAACACCACTGGTTTTTTAGCATCCCCTGGTAACAAAAAATAGGCATGAAATGAATGCGCAACTCGCCCCTCTGGCAAGGTTAATTGCGCCGCTGCTATAGCTTGTCCCATCACTTGGCCGCCAAATAAAGCGCGAAAGCCAAGATCCCAGCTTTGTCCGCGAAATAACCCGTCTTCTATTTTTTCTAGGGTGAGTAAATCTACTAATTTAATATCGCTCATAATCTCTCAAAGGTATGCATAATGTGTGTTGTGTTAACAAACTCACGAGCCTGCTGCTCGGTCAATGTAAGGGTTTCGTGGATAAAATTTATCAGGTAAATGGGCTTGATGCTCGAAAAAACGCGTATCTTTGTAGGGTAGCTTCATAAAACCTGACATGCCGATCCCTTCAATGGTCGGTACTAAGGCAATAATTTCACTCAGTAAATGAGCAAATTCGACTTCTGATGTGTGATCAAGCAAGGTGTAATAACTGTGAATTTTAAGGTGGGTCGGCAAGGCCTCGAAAATGATACAACCAGTGTGATGAATTGCGTTTAGCTGGTGAATAATTCTCATTAACTCATCGGGCAAAGTTAGCAGCTCATCAGGATCAGCCCCATCTTCGAAATAGGAATGCATGCGACTTTCATCTTCTTGCACTGATATGTTGTTAAGCTCATAAGCTATACGCATGTTGGTCTCTGGGACAAAGGGCGTGTTCTCATCATCCCGTTCAATATGTAAGGTATCACGTGCGTTGAACATGCAACTTTTAAATACCCCTACCCGATGAATAGAGCGCGCTAATGTCACAATGTTATTCACCGTGGCATCAAATGCGCTTTTTAGCTGTGGGTCGTAAATGTTTAAGCTGGAGTCGATATACACCCCTTGCGGAGTCCAGCGCACGGCTAAACCGCCCACTACTGGGTATTTACCTAAGCGACTGACCTCTGAAATAAAGGCTTTTTCAGTTTCACCCATCCCTTGTAAGTAATTCTTATAATAGCGTTCAAATTGTTCGTCGTTGAGATAACGCAATTCTTCAGTGCTTTGGTATGCTTCGGCGCGCAAAAATGACTTTCTTGAGCTGTATACGACCGTGTCTATCTCTCGAGATTTTTGATGACTCCAACCTGGGATCATAGCTGTGGATTGTGGAGGATCCTGCGGACTAAACACCAGATTTTTTAAATACTGAATATTGTTGAGTAAATAATCACCACCCTGAGCGCGCTTTTGCTTATCATCACTGAGCATGGCGGTTAATATCTCAGCCAACATTTTAGGTAATCCCAACGCGTTCGGCCTGATAACTTGTGCCCCAAAACGACTAGATTGACCAGACGCCAACGCGTATAAGGTACTTGCCAAACCTTGTTCATCAAATCGAGGGGATGATAAATTACCGCTCAGTTGTTCTGGTCCGATGAAGTATACATCCCCTAACCTAGCATTGGTCTGCTGCATATCATTGGACATAAGGTCCATCACATTATTTGCCAAATAATTGCCCTGGGCATCTAGTTGAGCAAACACAGATGAGCCCCAATCGATTAAACCCACTTCTTCGGTCGTAGGGTCAAACACAATGTTAGACGGTTTTATGTCCCCATGTACTATCGGCTTTGGGTGTCCATTTTGGCTAAACGTGCGCAATGTTTGCAGAATATCAGCTAACTGCACGGCAATTTTTACTACCAGCCTTGGGGATAATGGCCCGTGTTCTAGAGACACTTTTTCCAGATCTTTACCTTGGGCTCGTTGCATCACTAAGATAGATTGCTTTTTGATACGCTGGAAAGTGACTAAGCTCGGAACGTGAGCGTGGGCAACATGACCCAACATATACGCTTCTTCTTCGAGGCGATCTTGAACGTGCTGAGGTAAGTTGGCCCGGGAGAACTTAAACACATAATGTTTTGACGGATCATGCGTTGGCTTACCCGCAAAGGCAAAACCAAACGCGCCTTTACCGATAAGCTCTATGTCTTGATATCCCAATCGTGTTAGCTGTTCAGTGCACAGCTTGAACCAATCTTTTAGCTTTTGCGCGTCCTTGTGGGATAACAAATAGATAGACTGTTCATCAGGGATATAAAAGTGTTTAAGATCTGTTTGGGCAACCATAGATTCCTTGAGACTGCGAGCGCCTTAGGCCTCTTCCACCAGCCAGTTAACCACAAATGAAGCGTGTTTGTGTTGAGCCATAACAGGTGTTAGTTCGCCCAAGCAATCACGAATTTGCGCGTCTAACTGCCACGGCGCATTGATGATCGCCATACCTGAGCCATACATTCCGGCAAATGTATCAGGGTTTTGAACCGCCAGCTCGACTTGCAGTACATTCTTAAAGCCATGCTGAGTAAGATCGTCGAGCATTTTTTGACTTTTCTTATGCTTAGTCGTGGCCCGTTCAAAACCATCATTTTGGTCTTCATCGCGTTTCGATAGCAAAGGATACCAAATAGCATAAATAGCAGTCGGCCAACGTTTATAGGCCTTACTGATAGCGTCAACCACTAATTGATAATCTTCTGATGTTTCGTATGACGGATCTGTCAGCACGAGGCCGCGCTTTAGCTTTGGAGGCGTCAACGCAATCAAGCCTTCGTAGCCATCTCTGTGATGAACTGAAATATGCGTGCCTTTTATTTGGCGCTTCAGATTAATCACCTCTTGATTATTCCACTCCATCAGGTGCAGCTGGTCTTGATCTCGCATTAACACACGGGCAATTTCAGGTGATCCAGGATATTGCTGATGCTTTAAATAACTGCTGGTAAGCGCTTGATATGCCAAAACCGTTGGTTCAGCCCCCGAATAATCAGCTAACCGTGAAATACCTTGCTGAAACTCATTGGTCTTTAAAGATTGTTCAGAGGACAAGTCGTACAAGCCCGCGCCACTGTGGGTATCAATATAAGTGAACCCTTTATCTTTTTGTTTTAACTTGTCGATGATCAACATCTGGCAAATATGTTTCAACACATCTGCGTGATTACCTGCATGGTAGCCGTGGCGATAACTAAACAACTGATTGACTCCTTGATAACTCGATACTTTTTTTGGCGTGATAGTTTTGGCGTGATAGCCAATAGGGCCTAGTTTACCTTGTCATTGACGTTAAGCAAAAACAAACCCGCATGTAGCGGGCTTGGGTTTGGCCATTTTCTCAGTATCTTACTTCGCTGATGTACACGCTAACGCAGTGTGCCTAGCATTTTTATTGGTTGTTCAATATACGACTTCCATAGGTTATTAAACCTGACCATAGTGGCGCCATCGATAATGCGATGATCACCTGACCAACTTACATGCATGATGTTCACAGCTCGCACCTGATCGTTTTCATCAAAGCGCGGCAAGCGCTGAATTTTCCCTAAGGCCACAATCGCGGCTTCAGGATGATTGATCACCGGGGTTGCGACGGTGCCACCCAGTACACCGATATTTGAAATACTAATAGTACCACCAGAGATATCAGCCGTTCTTAAACGCCCTTCTCTTGCCTGCTCAATCAACTCAGAAGCACGCTTGGCAATATCGAATATCGACATATCTTGCACGCCTTTGATGTTAGGTACCATCAAACCGAGTTTTCCGTCCACCGCAAACCCAATATTGTGCTCGTTGAAATAAGTTAGCTGTGTACAGTCATCGTTAACTTGACTGTTGATCACAGGATAGGCTTTCAATGCCAATGATAAGGCTTTGATGAAAAACGGCATAAAACTTAATTTTACACCCTGTTCACTAAAGTCATCTTTCAATTGACTGCGAAGGGCAATTAAAGCATCCATTTGGATCTCTTCACTGACCGTAAAATGCGGAATAGTCGACACACTGTGCTTCATCTGCCTAGCCATCGCGGCCTTTATCCCGCTAATACGCTCTACTCGCGTTCCACCTTGTACTTTACTCTGGATGACGCCTACAGAATCACTTTGCGTTTGCGCGCTAACAACACTAGCCTTCGATGGTTGCTTCGTTAAATCGCATTTCAAAATACGCCCTTTTTCTCCTGACCCTTGCACGTTAGATAAATCAATGTCTTGCTCTCGGGCCACACGACGAACCGCTGGGCTAGCCAGAACTTTGTGATTTACCTTTGACATCTTAGACGAAGTATCCTGCTTCGCTTGGACGCCAGCCAATGGGGTTGACGTCTGTGTTATCTCAGTTGTTGATGTCAATGGCGTAGCGCTTGCCAATGGCGGCAGCGCTTTGTCGTCAACTCCAGCCACACGCATGGTAAAAAGTGCTGAATGAACGTTAGCGATATCACCTCGCTGGTAACACAGGCTAACAATCGTACCACTGTGCTTAGCCGGAATTTCCACCAATGCCTTGTCGGTCATGACTTCCACCACGGGCTGATCTTCAATTACGTCTTCACCTTCGCTTACCAGCCACTTGACGAGTTCGCACTCTACAATTCCCTCCCCAATATCTGGCAAAATAAAAGTTTCTAAGGGACCATCTGGAGCTGCTTCAAACGCTGTCGCCTGGCCATTTTTGTTATTTTGTTGATTAACGTTACTGGTTTTTTTACTGGGGTCATTGTCGTTAGCATGATCAGTAGCGCATTTATCTGTAGTGTCGTGTAAATCGATGGATGGGCTACTTTCGTGCCCTTCAATATCCATGGCAAACAAAGGTTTGTGGACCTGGGCTATTTCACCGGCTTGATAGTAGAGTTTCTTTACCGTGCCACTGTACATAGCGGGAATTTGCACTGTGGCTTTGTCTGTCATGACCTCAGCGACGGGCTGATCTTCTACTATGCTATCGCCTTCACAGACGAGCCATTCTAACAATTCACACTCTACGATCCCTTCACCAATATCTGGCAAAATAAAGTCTTTCATTTCATTTTCCTCGATATGGTTGATTAAAAATTCACGCAGCGCTTAATGGCTTCGTAAGTTTTAAGACGATCCGGCATGTATTCTTTTTCATGTGCCAGCGGATATGGCGTGTCTAATCCGCACACTCGGGTTATCGGTGACTCTAAATACAAGAAGCAACGCTCTTGTACGGTAGCGGATATTTCACTGGCAAACCCGCCCGTTTGCGGTGCTTCATGGTTGATAAGTAATCGCCCGGTCTTTCTCACCGACTCGCTCACCGTTTGGGCATCCCAAGGCAAAATGCTGCGTAAATCGATAATTTCACACGAAATGCCATCGTTTTCGGCCATTTCAGCTGCTTTTTCGATGACCTCAACCTGAGCCCCCCAGGCCAGTAAGGTAATATGCTCACCTTTTCTAACCACCTCGGCTTTGCCTAAAGGTAGCTCATAATCGTCCTCAGGTACGTCACCTACAGACGCGCGGTATAAACGCTTAGGCTCCATGAACAAAACAGGGTTATCGTCACGAATAGACGCCAACAGCAAGCCTTTAGCTTGATATGGATTACGCGGGATAACGATTTTCATGCCGGGTATGTGAGCAAAAAAAGCTTCTGGAGATTGTGAGTGATATAAGCCACCAGCAATACCACCGCCATATGGAGTACGAATGGTCAGGGTGCCACAGGTGAACTGACCACCAGAGCGATAGCGAAATTTAGCAGTTTCATTCACAATTTGATCAAACGCAGGGAAGATATAATCACCGAATTGAATTTCAGCCACCGGCACAGAGCCTTGCGATGCCAGGCCATTAGCAAAGCCTATAATCCCCTGTTCAGTTAACGGTGTATTAAAACAGCGACCTTTACCAAATTGGTGCTGTAAATTACTGGTCGCTCTAAATACACCACCGAAGTGACCTACGTCCTCACCAAATACCATGACTTTCTCATCACCGGACATGGCCGTAATCAAGGCATTATTGATCGCCTGTAACATGTTCATTTTAGTCATGGCGGATCCTCCCAGCTGTTTTCGGATACGCTTCTGGGTACAAACTGATGTGTTGTTTCAATTGGCTCAATTGCTCCTTTAAATGCCAAGGGGGGGCGTCATACACATCGTTAATCAAATCATCAATGTCACAAATATCGACTTGCTCCGCTTTTTTCATTGCAGCGAGCACGTCTTGACGGGTTTGTTCAACAAATTGCTTGTGTTGCGCTTCGTCGATCCAATCTTTGCTTTTCATCCAGTTTTCGAAGCGTTGAACTGGGTCTTTCTCGCGCCATTTTTGTTCTTCTTCTTTTGAGCGATAACCCGTTGGATCGTCTGACGTAGAGTGCGCCGCCAATCTGTACGTCATGGCCTCAATTAATACTGGGCAATGCTCTTTAAGGGCTATTTCCCTGGCTTTTTGTGTTGCGAGGTATACGGCAAGTACATCATTACCATCGACTCGAATCGTTTTGATGCCATAACCTAATCCGCGAGATGCAATACCATCACCGCTGAACTGTTCATTGGCCGGTGTCGAAATCGCGTAGCCATTATTTCGGCAAAAGAAGATTACGGGGCAATTTAACACCGAAGCCATGTTCAGGCCGGCGTGAAAATCCCCTTCAGAAGCGGCGCCCTCGCCAAAATAACAAATGGTTAAGGCTTCATTTCCTGCCATTTTTTGGCCATAGGCATAACCTGCTGCTTGGGGAATTTGCGTACCTAATGGTGATGATATGGTCATAAAGTTAAGGGCTTTATCACCATAGTGAATCGGCATCTGGCGACCTTTGTTAGGGTCAAGTTTATTACTAAACATCTGATTCATGAATTGTTCAGTACGATAACCTCGATAGGCTAATGCGCCTTGCTCACGATATTGCGACATTATCATATCGCTATCACTCAGGGCTGCTGCACTCCCTATGGTAGATGCTTCTTCGCCGCTGCACGCTAGATAAAAACTGATACGACCTTGGCGCTGAGCCCCGACCATTCGCTCATCCAGAACGCGTATATAGTGCATAGTTCTGAAAATCTTTAACGCTGCCTCTTTATGAATTTCAGGCATGTCTGCGTCACTGTGCACACTGCCATCTGGCCGCAATATTTGCAGCATAGGGATATCAACCGTGCCTTTATCAATAACATTAACCTTGTGACTGATCCCCACATCCGAGAGATGATTTCTTTCGTCCACCATAAACCCTCTTATATAACCAACACCGCCAAAATTGATGATGTTTATAAATTGTTATTTGAGTGTTAATGCTAGTGCAATTGCTAGGATGATTCGTTTCCAAATTCCAAGGGAAATTAACAAAAGAAGGAATAAGCATTCTAATTAATACGCCGAAACATGATGTTTATCCGCTTTTTAAATAGCAACACTACTATGGCCGTCAAAGTTGATTGGCGGTTAAGAAATAAGACGTCGAGATGAATAAAGGTTCCAATACACAATTAGCCGCTCAGGGAAAATTATGTATTGGAATTGGCTCAAGGAAATAGAAGGCACACAAAAACGTGTAAGACGTAGATAAACATCCTATGCAAAGAGCGATGCCTCTTTCTACCCTTACTAAATAGATAGAGGCGACGCATTCTGCTAAAACTGGATTAGTCACCTTTTGCAGCTCTTATTGCATTTGCCTGTAAGCCATTTAGGCATAAAGGCGTTTGCGTTTAACTTCAATGCAGTCGATATAGCCGTGCCACGTGGCATAGCCAATCAAGGGCATAAGAATGATAAAACCAAAGAACTGTGTGGCGAAACCAATCAAAACGCTTACAAAAATAATACTGGCCCAAAATAACATGGGAATTTTATTGCTCCACACTGCGTTCATACTTGTTAGTACCGCAGTGGCCAAATCGACTTTGCGCTCCATTAAAATAGGCTGAGTAAAAGCGCTTAAAAAGAACACCAGCAAGGTAAAGCCCGCTCCGATCACTCCTCCTAATGCAAGAAATGGAAATAGATTCGCGTAGTTTTCATCCAAATAAGGCGGGTAAAGTGCATGGATCAACGATGCAACACGTAACCAGAAGATCATTAACACCATTAATAAAATGCCCAATCCCCATTCGTTCACGGCGTTGCGTTTAACTGCTTTAATACTGTGCCACAACGAAGGCTTATGCCCCTTCTCAAGCTCCCAGGAAATGTCATAAAGACCGGCGGCCAGAAAGGGACCAATCAACATAAAACACACGATTGCCGGCATAATCACTAAATGCCAACCCGTTAGTTTGACTAAATATGTGATAAACCATGGAATTGCGGCAAAGAAAACACCAAAAATTAACGTTAATATGGGTGCTCGCATGGCATCTTGAAATGCGAGCTTAAGCCACGTGATGGGATCAGATATCGACAATTGGCGGCATGGTATAACGCGGGCAATACGACTATCTGTAATCGCATTTTGCGGGGCGTCTTTAAAAGACTGTGACATAGTGAGGTACTCCAAACAAAATAAAGAAATTTATCGTCTGTTTTGTTTTACAGCTCTTTTAGACTAATCCTATATACGGGACTTGTCAGGTAAAAAGATCTAACTCATAACATTTGTCGATTAATTGCAACATATTGATTGTATATTGGTTGTGTTGTATCGCCTGTTACAGGTTTAGTCGCAAAATTAACCTCCTCTTCCATTAGCTTTAAAATTTCATGTATCTCCTATGACGAAATAAACGCACAGAACATACATTTATGCTTAACATCCCCTAGTGCGCTGTATTACTCTTGGAGCCACCTACCGTTAGCTAACGTAATTCATGCGCACTTTCAATAAATCTAAAAAGCTCGATAATGTTTGTTATGACATTCGTGGTCCCATTCTAGAGCAAGCACAAAAAATGGAAGACGAAGGTCACCGTATTTTGAAGTTAAATATTGGCAATCCGGCACCTTTTGGCTTTGAAGCTCCCGATGACATTTTAAAAGACGTTATCCATCATTTACCTAAATCCCAAGGTTACTCTGATTCAAAGGGGATTTACCCTGCTAGGGTTGCGGTGATGCAGTACTACCAGCAACAACGCATTAAAAACATCTCAGTTAACGATATCTACATTGGTAACGGTGTGAGCGAGCTTATTGTCATGGCGATGCAGGCGTTATTAGATAATGGCGACGAAGTACTTCTCCCTAGTCCTGACTATCCGTTGTGGACGGCATCGGTCAGCCTGTCATCAGGTAAGCCTGTTCACTATCGCTGTGACGAAAATGCTGATTGGCAGCCTGATATAGAAGATATCAAGAGTAAGATCACCGAGAACACCAAAGCGATTGTATTGATCAATCCCAATAACCCGACAGGGGCGGTTTACAGTAAAGCATTGCTTTTACAGGTGATCGAAGTGGCGCGTGAGCACGGCTTAATGGTCTTCAGTGATGAAATTTACGACAAAATTTTGTACGACCAAGCTAAGCACCAGTGTATAGCTGCGCTGGCAGACGATATTTTCTTTATCACCTTAGGTGGCCTGTCCAAAAACTACAGAGTAGCCGGTTTTCGCGCTGGTTGGTTAGTAGTAAGCGGGCATAAAGCGTTAGCCAGCAATTATATTGATGGCTTAAATATGTTGTCTTCAATGCGCATGTGCGCCAATGTTCCAAGTCAACATGCGATACAAACGGCACTGGGTGGGTATCAAAGCATCAATGATTTAATTGTTGATGGCGGGCGCTTAAAGCAGCAGCGAGACCTTGCTACTTCGATGCTTAACCAAGTAGACGGCCTCGAATGCGTGGCACCTATGGGGGCTATGTACTGCTTTGTTAAGGTGGATGCTCAGAAGTTTAATATCACCAGTGATGAACAAATGATCATGGACTTACTGCGCAGCGAAAAAGTACTGCTTGTGCACGGCAACGCCTTTAATTTGACCCATGGCTGTTATTTCCGTTTAGTCTTCTTACCCCACGTTGATGTGCTGCGCCCTGCCATAGAGCGTATCGCCAATTTCTTTAAACACTATCGTCAGGCAGACCCGTTATTATGAGTACCCCACAAAAAAGCCATTTTTTCGCCCATTTAGCCCGCATGAAACTCATTAACCGCTGGCCGTTGATGCGTAACGTACGTACTGAAAATGTGCAAGAACACAGTTTACAAGTGGCCATGGTGGCGCATTCGTTAGCGTTAATCCGCAACAAGTATTTTAATGGCAGTGTTAACCCATACAAAATTGCCACTCAAGCAATGTTTCACGATGTATCGGAGGTTCTTACGGGCGATTATTTCGAATTCTTAAAAAGTGTAAACTTTGAGGTTATTTCGAATTTTTACACTCGTTTACACTCTCCCTCAAAGTTAGCAGGTTAATTATGGATCAAAGTAAATTTATGGCATGGATAACGCGAATGCCATTGTTAGAACGTTGGGCGTTAATGCACTGCTTTCAATCAGAAAATGTTTCTGAACATTGTCATCAAGTAGCGGTTATTGCTCATTTATTGACTGTCATCAAGAATAAACGTTTTGGTGGTAATTTGAACCCAGACAAAGCGGCTACTTTAGCTTTATACCACGAGGTATCGGAAACAAAGCTACAGGACATGAACTCTAATACAAAATACCATAATCCAGAATTTACGAAAGCATATAAGAAACTTGAAGAATTAGCAGAAAAGGAATGTTTAGCCTCACTCCCAGAAGATTTACAAAGTGAAATGGAGCCTTTAATTGTTCAATCAAAAGTAGATCCTGAATACAAAAGTATAGTTAAAGCAGCAGATATCATCCAAGCTTATGTGAAAACTCAAAATGAACTCCGTTTCAATAATGACGAATTCCAGCACGTAAAAGTTAAATTGGATAAGAAGCTTTTAGAACTTCAAGAAGACATGCCCGAAGTCAAATGTTTCATTGAAATATTTTTGGATAGTTGCACTTTGACTTTAGATAAGCTTTCTACATAAAGTTATTAGCACTTTAAAATTTAATAGTCATTTTTAATAATTCATCAAAAGAATGAACATTAGGTGTTAACAACATTAAGTGCAGTAGTGTGATTACCGAGGGAGACTATCAGTCTGACTACCGAGCGGCTTTGTAGCAACGACCTTAGCAGTTGGAGTTTATTTTGAGAGTCTGACAGTCTCAAATGAGCGAAAAGCGGTCATTGGCGAAACTTCGATAGTAGTCCGCTCAAGACAAGCAGGAGACGGTCAGGCTTGTGGCAATGGATTTTTTCCATGTGCCAATTGCAGCCGTTGAGAAGAAGTTCTCTGGAAGGCAGATGTGGACCTAAGCGGACAGGCGAGCGTTAAACCTGCCGAAGATGTTTTGTCATTCGCTGATCTTTATTCGACCTTGATTGAATTAGTGGCAATTGTAGCAGCCCGAACAATCAGTTCCTTAATGGTGAATACACTATCCAGTAATCATTTTCAATTATTTTGAATTTCCAGACGAAGAGCACCGTATCTTCTTAAATACGGTGCTTAACAATCACACTTTGTGTGATTTCGAATGCATTACCCGATACAAAATAGGCAAAACGACCAATGTTAGAATGGTCGATGAGATGATCCCGCCAATCACTACCGTTGCCAACGGTCTTTGCACTTCAGCTCCCGTTCCGACATTAAGTGCCATGGGAATAAAGCCTAAACTTGCTACCAGTGCCGTCATCAAAACCGGACGCAATCTTGTGGTAGCACCGTCAACGATTGAGTTAATTAAGTCACCTGTTTCTAGTACTCGCTGCTTAATAAATGACAACATCACTAAGCCGTTTAGTACCGCAATACCAGAAAGCGCAATAAACCCGACTCCGGCAGATATAGACAGTGGCATGTCACGCATCCAGAGCGCGAAAACACCTCCCGTTAAGGCTAAAGGCACGCCAGTGAATATTATCAAAGCATCACGAAATGAGCCAAACACGACTACCAGTAACACCAGTATCAGAATAAGCGTGGCAGGCACTACAATAGACAGCCGCTGACTAGCGCTTTCAAGCTGCTCAAACGTGCCGCCATAATCCAGCCAGTAGCCTGCGGGCAGTGCAACCTGTTCGGTTATTTTGATTTTTGCTTCGTCAACAAAACTCCCTAAGTCGCGTTCTCTGACATTGGCGGTAACCACGACTCTGCGCTTACCGTTTTCTCGACTGATTTGATTGGGAACAGACGAGTAACTCAGTGTAGCGACTTCTGATAACGGTACAAATTCCCCATCGGATGTAATAATAGGAGTGCTGCCAATGGCATCTAAATCGGTGCGAATACCTTCATCAAATCGCACAAGCAACTCGAATCGTCTATCTCCTTCAAAAATTAAGCCAGCGGTATTACCCCCGATGGCCGACGCCAACCACTCCTGCAAGTCGGCGACGTCCAACCCATAACGTGCCAAATCGACTGGCTTAGGATTGATAGTGAAGATAGGGATATCATCGACCTGCTCAAGTCGTGCATCCGCCACGCCGTCTATTGATTGCAAAACCGTTAAGATGTCGTTTGCAGAGGCAACAAGCGTGGTTAAATCATCTCCAAAGACTTTAATGCCAAGATCAGCTCTCACCCCACTGATCAATTCGTTAAAACGCATTTGGATCGGTTGAGTGAACTCATAGTTGTTGCCAGTTACCGCTTGCAGATCCTGCTCAAGGGTTTCAACAAAATCCGCTTTTGACAATGTTTGATCTGGCCACTGCGCACGTGGCTTAAGCATCACAAAAGTATCGGTCACATTGGGAGGCATTGCATCAGTAGCAACTTCCGCGGTGCCGGTTTTAGCAAATACGGTCAACACTTGTTCATATTCCATCAAGGTAGATTCAAGCGTCTTTTGCAGGGCGACGGCTTGTTCAATACCTGTGCCCGGTATTCGCATGGCGTGCAGTGCGATGTCTCCTTCGTCAAGTTGGGGAACAAACTCAGAGCCTAATCGCGTTGCCAACCATAAGCTGCCTACTACTAGCACTACTGAGCCGACAAGCACTATCCAGCGTAATTTCAGTGCAAGGTGAATGATGGGGCGATAGGCGAATTTGGCTGCAACAATAATGAAGCTTTCTTTTTCACTGACTTTTCCGCCCATAAACATCGCAACTGCCGCTGGTACAATGGTAATGGAGAACAGCATCGCTGCTATCAGCGCCATGATGACAGTTGCCGCCATTGGCTGAAACATCTTGCCCTCAACGCCTGTCAATGAGAACAGCGGGATATACACCACAGTAATAATCAATACACCGAACAAGCTAGGACGAATGACTTCGTTGGTCGCTTGAAAAACCAGTTCTAGCCGCTCTTTTAGTGGCAAGACTCCACCTGTGCGCTTCTGAGACTCGGATAACCGCCTGATACAGTTCTCTACGATGATCACCGCACCATCGACAATTAATCCAAAGTCCAAAGCCCCAAGGCTCATCAGATTGGCAGACACACCGGTATTAACCATCCCTGTGATGGTCGCCAACATCGCTAGCGGAATAACTGCCGCAGTGATGAGCGCGGCGCGAATATTGCCAAGCAATATGAACAATATCACTATGACTAATAACGCCCCTTCTACTAAATTCTTCTGAACCGTGTCGATAGCTTTATCGACTAGTAGGGTGCGGTCGTAGACTGGCTCAATGACAATACCATCAGGTAAGCTGGATTGAATGCCCTTCACCTTTTTGGCAACGGATTGGGCAACGGCTCGTGAGTTTTCGCCGACTAGCATCATTGCTGTACCTAAAACGGTCTCTACACCCTCCTGCGTTGCCGCACCCGTTCTCAGCTCCTTACCAATAGCTACACTGCCAATGTCTTTCACCGCAACGGGGACAGTATTAATGCGTTTAATCACCACACTTTCTATATCGTTAAGTGTCTGGAGTTGACCTTGTGAGCGCACTAGAATTTGTTGCCCATTTCGCTCAACAAACCCCGCTCCCTGATTCGCGTTATTGCGTGTCAGTGCGCTATGGACGTCACTCAAACTGACATCGAAATTAAGCATTTTTTGTGGATCAGGATTGACGTGGTATTGCTTCACATAACCACCAATGGCGTTGACTTCTGTGATCCCTTTAACGAGTGCAAGCTGAGGTTTTACTATCCAGTCATGAATTTCCCTAAGAGCCATTGCGTCATATGGCTCACCATTTTTTTGCACGGCACTTTGATCAGCTCGCAAGGTATACATATAGATTTCTCCCAATCCCGTAGCGATAGGACCCATTTCTGGCTCTAAACCTTCAGGTAGCTGACTTTTGATTGCTCCCAGTCGCGTATTGATGAGATTGCGCGCAAAATATAGATCAGTGCCTTCATCAAATACCGCTGTTACCTGAGATAGCCCGTAGCGGGATAAAGAGCGGGTGTAGGATAGTTCAGGCAATCCCGCCAATGCTGTTTCTACTACAAACGTGATCCGTTGCTCGGTTTCCAAGGGCGAATAACCCGGTGCTTGTGTATTGATTTGCACTTGCACGTTGGTGATATCAGGTACCGCATCAATAGGTAATTTTTGGTAACTGAATAGCCCCATTCCCAGCACAAGAAAAATCAGCATCAACATTAAACCTCGACGCTCAATAGACAAACGCAGTATTGACTCAATCATGTGTTTGCCTCCCAATATTTAGGGCGATAGACCAGACAGATAGTCTTGCGTGATTAATGATCATGACCAGCCTCCGACTTTTCTAAATCGGCTTTAAATAGATAACTATTCTGGCTGACAATGACATCTGCAATATGCAGGCCTGATAACACTTCGATATTGTTACTATCTTGTTGACCAAGCATAACGGGAACGGGATGGTATTCCTCACCTTCTTTAACAAATACTACAGATGTCCCTTCAAATTCTTGAATAGCAGCCTTAGGTACCATCATGGCCACATCTAAAGTATTTGTAACGACCAGACCTTTGATAGCCGCACCAACAGGCCACCTACCTGACGTGTTGGCAATTTTTGCGTAAGCCAAGACGTAAGGCTTTTCATCGGGTGATGGTAAAATATGCTGAATAGTTGTGTTTAACTTTGCCTCTGACAAACTAAGCTGAACGCTTTGTTGGTCAGCTATCTCTGAGAGTTGTTGTGGGAAAATCTTAAGCTGCGCCCACACATCCTCGTAGTTGGCAATTGAAAATAACACTTGTCCATTAGATAACTCCCCCTCATTCGCATGCCTAGCAATCACGCTACCTGAAAACGGAGCTGTAACGGGGTAGCTTTTCAAGCTTTCGTTGGATTCAACGATTGCCAGTGTCTGGCCTTTTTCAACTTTGTTACCTAAATTTACGTTAACCTTAGTCACCATGCCGTCGAACCGAGCACGGATATGACTCAGTGAAGCCGGGTCGGTCACCACATTTCCGTAAACGGTTGTGGTGATATTGAGTTGTCCCGCGATGACACTGTGAGTCATTACTCCCATTTTTTTCGCCATACTGTCAGAGATGAGTACAAATTCAGCACCATGGTAATCTTCCCCCCCATGTTCGCCTTCTGATGCGTATATTGGACGACTTATAAGCAATATGAACACACTGCATGTTATGAAAGTTCGCAGGGTGTTTTGTGTCTTGATTAATGTTTTGTTATTCATTGATTTTTACTCGAAGAAGATGTGACATTTGCATCAGCAAGCGGTTGCGCAGTGAGTGATTCAATATCCGCCCCCCGCTGATGTGCTTGTTTGGCAGACTGAATTAAGGCTTGCTTGGCATTAAGTAGTTCTTGACGGGTACTGACCCACTCAAAATAACTAAAACGCCCATTGATATAGGCTTGCTCTACCAATTCCAGCGCTTGAACTAACGGCGGGATAATCGAGTCTTGTAGTGTCTGTACATTGAGCAGCGCATTATTTCTCGCTACTAGCGCCATATTTAGTTGATGGTAAAGGTTTTGGGTTGCAGACTGTTTTTGTTGTTCCAATTGCCCTTGAACAGCCCGTTGCTTTTCATACTCACCAATATTTCGATTTCCCGCAAACAACGGCATGCTGACACCTGCTACGAAAGCGGTATCATCAATCCCATTAATACGTCTTATTCCTGCTGTCCAGCTTAAATCTGATTGATTAGCTGCTTGAGTAAGGCGGACTTGAGATGCCTGCAATCTCGATTCTTTCGTATAGACCTCAAGATTGGGACTGTCCAATAGTGTGTTGAAAAGCGAGGTTAATGAAGGAGATGATTGCAGTGTAAATAAGTCACCCTCAACACCAGTAAAAGTAGGATTTTTTTCCCCCCACATAATAGCCAGACTTTTTATCATAGCTTGCTTAGTCTGCTGTGCCGTCACCACATCCAGTCTAGCTCTTGCCAGTGCAGCTTCAGCACGTTGCTGTTCAAATACTGGAGATGCTCCCGCATCCACACGCTTTGTGACCGCTTGGTAGGTATATCGGGCAAGAGTTTCTGTCTCTTGTTGCGCGTCAATTAGCGCTTGTTGCGCTAAGACATCGATGTAGCGACGTGTCACTTCAGCTAAAACATCCAAGGTTTGCACTTGTTTTTGTGCTTCGACTAAGGTGGATTGCGCCTTAGTAAACTCCTTACGTGAGTTGAGTTTATTGCCCAATTCAATGACCGACGACAATGTGAGAGTCATCTCGGTGTCCTTAGTTCCTGAGACATCTCCTGTACCTAAGAAGTTTTCTAGTTCAATACCGGCTGTAACCTCAGGTTTGAGAGACGCCGTTTTAATTTCCCCCTCAACTGCTTGTTGCCTATATGTGAACTCATGCAATTCTGGCGAATTAGTTAATGTACGCTGTATGGCGCTTTGCAACGTCATTTCTCGATTGGTGGTACTGTTTGTTTGTGCTACTACCACGGTGTGTGTTGTCAAAAGGACAATCATCATGGAAACCACCCAAGCGTGCACACGCACAGGACTACTCAATGAAAATTTCATCATTGTTTTATTCCTAAATTATCAAAAATATATATCGCCAAGTTGTTGGCGAACGGTGTTTGATTAGTTCAGGGTTATGCTTTAGGTGGGCGTAACAATTGTGTGACGGGTCCTTCTATTATTTTCGTTAAGTAATAGAAACCGTGATGGGTGGTAACAGATTCGAGTTCGATGCCATTGCTGTTTCCAAGCCAGTGAGCATGGGTTCCGTGACAATGACCACAGTGGTGGCAATCAGCGGGATTATGAGAAATATCTACGGTGATTTTATCAGCATTGGATTGTTCGTTAGATTGCTGTTGAACAAGCGTTTTCGCAGAAACAGTGTTATCTCCCGCCTGATGTTCGTGTATTTCGCTTAGATGTTGCGAGTCGATAGAATGAAAATCCAAGGAATTGGCGACAGCCGAAAACGACTGAAACAAAATCAGCGAAATCAACAGGTAACTCGCCACCCTTACACTAAACATATCTATCTTCTCTCATCATGTTTATGTTAACAGCTTATCGAACTAAGACCAATCGACCAACCAAAACAAAGTATTTCAACCATTACATTATTTATCACGGCAATCTTCATTGGCAAATTCAATTTCAATGGTAGTGTGCACAAAGTCAAACTCACCAAGGTCGTGACGAAATTCGTCTTTGAGTGTTCTCAATTGAGAAATCGAAACATCTTGTTTCAACACCACATGTGCCGTCATGACGCTATGTTCACCGTCCAAAGACCAGATATGAAAATGATGTATATCCGCCACATCAGCGTTTGACATGAGCACTTTACGCACTTTTACCATCTGCGTCGTATCTGGCGTGCCTTGCAAAAATAACAATAAGGTTTCTTTTAGATTTCTGACGACATTGAATAAAATGAATAATGTAAAGCCAATAGATAAAATGGGATCCAAAATTGCCCATGGCTTGAACATCAGCACAATCGATACGATCAGTACTGCCACCCAACCCAATACATCTTCAAGTAAGTGCCAGTTTAAGATACGCTCGTTTAAGGAGTTCCCTTCGCTAAGTTTATACGCGGCAAAACCATTTACCGCGATACCAAATATCGAAAGCAATAGCATACCTTCCACTTGCGGCATTTCAGGTGCTGAAAGCCTAGGTATGGCCTCGAATAAAATCCATATTGAGCCTATAGTTAAAACAACTCCGTTGATCAAAGCGCCTAACAGCGAGAATCGTTTATAACCATATGAAAATGTGGTATTCGCGTCTTTATCGCTTAGCTTGTTCAAACCCCATGCAGTGCCAATAGATAAACTATCGCCCAAATCATGTACTGCGTCAGCCATTATGGCCGTGCTGTTTGTCAGCCATCCGCCTATAAATTCAATGATAGTGAATACGACATTCAAGAAAAATGCCCAGCCAATGCGTTTTGAAGCGCTGTTATTACTGTGACTGTGGTTATGATTATGCATGATTGATTTTTTCCAATATCGCTTGATTTTTAGTACTTACCGGTAGTCGTTTGAATGGACTGATATTAGTGCCACCTGTGTTCCCTTTGGGTACAAGGCCGATAGCGGTTTTGGTTGCAGCACCAATTATTCTTATAACTTGTCCAAAAACGGCTCTCCAATCTTTGTTTAGAAAACCATGTCGCAGCATTTTATAATGGATTAAACAATGATAATAAGTAGAGTGCTGACCAATTACATGCGCATCCTCCAGCGCTGCAAATGCCTGCCTCTCATTATTGTTAGACATTGCATCTAAGTAATCGGTTAATTTGGAATCAATATGCGGCTTAACGGCTTTATTGTATGTCATAGTGGATCACCCGCTTTACCTTTCTGTACTTCGTTATTAAGTGCTTCCTGCTTGGCGTCTTTCAGGATCATCCACGCTCCGCGTAGCACGACTATTGACACTATACAGCCGATAACCAGATCCGGTACTCTGCTATCAAGCCATACCACTAGAACACCGGCGATGATGACACCCATGTTGGCAATGACATCGTTAGCTGAAAAAATCCAGCTGGCTCGCATATGTACTTCGTCGTTTTTATGATTACGAATAATCACCAAGCAAGCGACGTTTGCAATGAGTGCAATGAACCCCATTCCTATCATTAATAATGAGATAGGCTCACTGCCCAAGAATAATCTTCTGGTAATATCAATGAGAATGATCACGCCCAGCAACAGCTGAAAGTAACCACTGATTTGCGCAGCTTTGGCTTTGTAAAGTATAGATTGACCCACAGCATAAATACCTATGCCGTACACAATTGCATCTGCCAGCATGTCCAGCGAGTCTGCTATCAAAGCGGTGGAATCAGCCAAAATACCTATAGTTATCTCAATAAGAAACATCGTCGCATTGATGCCTAGGAGCCAATACAAAATGCGCTTTTGTGACGAATTCTTGATTTCTACTTCGCAACCGCAACCACTCATTGTTTAACTCTTATTCCAAATACCGTAGCCACAGTGTAAAGTCTATACTAAGTATAGAGTCAACAGCACAAAGGCATGTTTATGAAAATAGGTGAACTATCAAAAAAGAGTGGGTGTACTATCCAGACGATCCGCTTTTATGAAAAACAGGATTTGTTGGAAGCTTGCAATCGCAGTGACGGCAACTACAGAATTTACGACGCCTCATCGTTAAGGACATTGCAATTCATTAAACAGTGCCGTTCCTTAGGATTGACTATAATTGAAATTAAGCAGTTATTGGATACAAAAAATAATCCCGATAAAAGTTGTTCTAGTGTGAACAATTTGATCCACCAACATATGATTGACGTCACTCATCGCATTGCAGAGCTTGAGGAGCTAAAACTTACACTATCTGAGATGGCTTCGGCATGCACCGATAATAGAAAAGTTAAAGAATGTGGGGTATTGCAGTTACTTGAAGAGTGACACTTACATCAACAAGTCTTGTAGTTTTACGTTTGTCTATTTTCGTAACACAGCCGATCGTCATAAATGACAAATTGATGACCCTCAATTCGCTCGCAGCTGACAATAGACAATGAAAAGATGCATCCGCTACTTCGGACATAGTGGCCAGACGACCCAGATCGTTTGAATGTCCGTTGATCGCTCAAAACTACCGTAGATTTGTTGTAGTATTTATGTCCGCTTTACGTACACAGCAGTCATTTAAATTTACTAAACTGAACGACCGCTATTGGCACAAATGCGACTGTCAGATTTGACTAAATCCTATTAATCTAACCTGACCTTCTATAATGTGTTTTGATTAATTAGACCATTACTGTTTGGGCTTTTTGCCATGTTTAAAACACTATCAATTAAAACGCATCTAGTAACAATTAGCTAGCCTCTCTATCTCTGGGTAAAATTCTTTCATTAAACCGTCCGTTCATTCAGCAACAAAATTATCATAATAAAAACACAACACATTGTTTTATATACTACATTATTACCAAAAAAATTAATTATAAGAACTATAGCGCAATCAATAAAAAAACAACCAACCACTTATAGAAATAGTAAAAAAATTGAACCGGAAACCCCCTCTTTAACCCCAATAAAGCCATTATAATGAAAAACGCAACACTTTGTTTTATATACTATATTGTTAGCAAAACCACTATTAACAAACAACTCAAACACAATTTACCAAAAGACTTCAATAAGATTAACTTTCATGCTAAAACTAAAAGAATGTAGTTCGGGGGAATGATAAATGAACAGATACAAACGGACATAAAAGAAGAACGAAAGATGGATGATAATAAAAGGTAATAGGTGTTAACTATGATTACGTTGAGACAATTTATATCAAAAGCAATTGAGCGATCATTACGCAAGTCTGATCGAGAGTATTTAGCTACTTTTGATGAGTACTGCTTTTATACATCAATATCAGATATGCCTTTGCATTATTTTGGTGATTTTGAGTTTTTGCAATTTCATGCTTATTTACAAACCTTCAAACCGTTGACAGCAATATACAACTGCATGACAGCTGTTCGTAGACTAATGACTTCAGAACACAATGAAGGATTCGAATTCAAAATACATCCTCGCTATTTCAGTTGCCCACCAAAGCCATCTCCAAGCCACTTCGAACCATTAGATGAGGAGAAGTTAGAAAAGTTAGAATCTTATCTAAAGCGAGAAATCGAAACTATTTATCAAAGAGAGACGACGTGTAAAGAGGCACTAAGGGATGGTCAGCCGATCCAAGAAACAGGTGAAACGTTTAAAAAAACACATATCAATAAATCACCACCTTCATTCTGGAAGTGGCAAAAAACATTGAATGACTGTGTATATCAAATTTATCTAGAGAACCCTAAATTCCCTAATGATGCATCAGAAGAACAATTCAAAGATGGTGGTGAATACGCTGTCATCAGACGCGTCGATTATGACTTACTTGACACTCCTTACAAGCTGATATTCAAGCGACTTGGAGTACAAAGGTTAAAAAATTCTGTTCCATTCTTGGCAGATGCATCTGATTTGAACTTTATAGACATATTTGGCTTGATCTATCCTAGAATTTTTGAAGTTTACATTATTACATGGGCGATATGTCTTGAAACCGGCTGGAGTCAGGACATGGTAGAACGTATAAATTATAACGATTATCTTTACTGTCCAATTCCTATAGACTCAGATTTTGCATTCATTAAAACTACTAAACAAAAAGGGGTCAATGGCAACAATGATATAAAGGAGGCAAAACAATTTATCCATCCCAGTTCAAAAACAAACCCCTTTAGTGCATATAATTTAATTCGACTTTTTGTTGAAAGATCTTCGCGACTTCGGACAGGTCGTAATTATGATAATTTAGTCATAGAAATTAACACTGAACCATTCTTCATTTATTACAATGAAAGTTCCGGCACACCAATTCTAGCTCGCCATCCTGATAGAGTTGCCATGAAAACGACCAATACCAGAAAGCGGTTCATGGAATCACAATTAGGTTTTTGTTTTGACGTCCGACAGCTACGCCCTACTTGCTTGTATTTACGAGAAAAAAATCAAAACTTACCGCTATTACTTCAAGTTGCATTATTTGGCCATTCATCATCTGCTATAACAGATGAATTTTATAAAGACTCGGCTCCTTTCCAACAAGTTAGAAAAGATAAGCTGGCAATTGAACTAAAAGGAATACAGGAGTCCATTGATGATGGCTCATTCAAAGGCACTTTAGCTCCGCTTAAACAAAAGAAGAAGATTAAAGATAAGATTATTACCATATTCACTGATCACTCAGGTGAGTCTCCCTTGGCTGTATGTAAGGATAACCGAAGCCCCGACTGGCCAGGGTTTGAGTTAGAACTAGGAACAAATGGCGTATGTCGTAGGTTCAACAAATGTTTACTTTGCTCTCGTTCAATAGTGTTCAGTGACAACATTCCATTCGTTGTTGACCGATATCTTTATTTAGATCAACAAAAAAGAAAATTAAGAGCGAACGCATTTGAATCTGTGTTTATGGACGAATACCTTGCTGCGAAAGAAGTAATCGATAGTTGGCCTTATCCTGAGGATATAGAAGAAGCAGAGGAAAGGACAATTCTAAACGACTTCCTACTTCCACCAATTATAAGTGAGTCGTTTTAATGAAATTAGTTAATTTTAGAATACATGATTTTAGTAAAAATTTTTTGGTTGTGGACGGAGTGATGTTCAATGATCTCAAGTGGCATATACAGTGGGCACAATCCGAGCACTTGTTGTTGGACTTTGGTCGAGTGAAGCTAGAAAGTTGTTCTTTAACCGATCATTCGGAACTATATCGATTTGCTAAAATGATAACTTACTACTGTTGTCCCAAGAAAGTAAATCTAAATATTTCAAGCTGGAACACCACACACAGTAGGTTTCTATCAATTATAAATTTTATTCAAGATTTTATTTGGCCGAATCAACTTTTGTCAGCAAAAATGCTTTCTTCCGTTACTGAAAAGCAATTAAAAGACCATCTAAATATCATTATGCAGCGACTTGAGCTTGGAGTGTCAGGAAGCACCCAAAGATATCGGTTTTTCGTTAATGCACTTCAAGATTGGTCTGATTTTACAAGACGAAAGCTACTTCCCAAAGAATACGGTTTGGATGTAAATATTGACAATATACTGACAAAAGATATTCGCTCAAAATGTAACTCGTTGATTGAAAATCAGAGTGACACTTGGCAACCATTGGCACCCGAAGTCATAGAGCTAATTTATAAAGATGGATGTCGCTATTTGTATGACTTTGCAGACACTATTATTGAGTGCCAAGAGTTAATCCGTAACAGGCCTTTAGTCGGAACTGCAAACCGTAAATACCGTGGGCAAATTAGAAGTGATGGTAAATCGAAAGAGTTATTCAAAACTTTACGCGACATGAAGGTACCGATGCTAGATACCGAAACGAAGCTTTTCAACTTCACTCCAGAAACCAAAAAAGTAAAGAGCGGCGGATACATTTGTGGTTGGCAACTAAGAACAACAATTAATATTTCAGAAGTAAGACCCGAAGTTATTAATTTAAAAAGAGCTTGTATTGTTTTGATTGCCTTATTTACAGGCATGAGGCGGCGGGAAATAGCTGAATTAAAGTCTACCCCTGCATTCAAAAAGAATGGCGATTGGTATCTAGCAATTACACGTTTTAAAACATCTGATGATGCCTCTGGAGCAGGTGAGCCAGATGAAATACCTGTGCCACAAATTGTATGCGATGCCGTCAATGTTCTAATCAGACTGTTTAAAGCAAATAGACAACAGATGACTAGTGATTACTTGTTAGTTGCTGATATTTTAACACACAAACAATATGAGAAGATTAAAATACAAACTGTAAGCAAGGATATTAGAAAATATATTTCTGACGTAACGGGCACTGACGGTCACTCACATCAGCTACGTAAAACACTAGCTTGGCTACTTATATCAAGAAGCGAACATAATATTGAATTGATTCGTCAACTTTTCGGTCATAAATCTTTCGGCATGACTTTACGTTATATATTAAGAAATGAACTGCTTGTGGGTAGTGTAATGGAACTGATTGAACACAACTATACAGAAGATCTCAATGATGCTTTTCAGTCAATTTCTGATGGTAAAGCAGCAGGCAATCTATTCAGTCAAATTAAACAAAGAATGGAGGAACAAAATTACAGGGGGCAAGTTTTGGCAGTTGACGTAGAAAGCTTTATTCACGAAGCAATACAAGCGGGCGTACCTATGTTTATTTCACGATTACCTATTGGTGCGTTTTGTATAAAAGCTGGTGAATCTGAGGTCGTACCTCCATGTATGAAACGAAGCGATGCGAAACTACCACAAATTGAATTTTGTGATTATAAAAAATGTTCACATGTTCTACACAATGACGAGTCTATGGCTAACATTAATTCACAAATTTCATACTATGAGCAAAAACAAAAATACTTACCTGTAGATGCAGATAAGCGTGTCGTGTCTTATTATAAAAATCAAGTCATTGAACATCAGCAGCTCCTTGATCGCCTTGGAAAAAGTCTAAGCAATCCAGTTAGTGAAAAGTATATTGATGGCTAATAAAGTCGACATTGACAATGAAAGTGTTATTGAAGCTATCGCTCAACTAAAAGCCTCGGATAACTATACAGTTAAAGCACTTGCAGAGTGTTTTGGCGTATCAAGAGCGTATTTATATAAGAACTTTAAGAAACTACTCGATAAACCGGGGTCTAATGCAACAGAAGAAAAAATCAAAAACGCTATAAAGATTCTACGTGAAAAAACGGGTCTTAAAGTACTGACAAAGAAAAGCGTTGCTGAGCAAGCAGGAATTAGTCGCACGCTATTATCAAGGGACTATAAACACCTTCATGTTTACATCAGTGGTGAACAAGATGTTGAATTGAAAAGTTTACCTTTGGAAGAAACCTGGAAGGAAAAAGTTAGAAGGCTTGAGGGCGATATTGAGAAATTTAAAGTACGGCATGAATTGGAGTTAAACAAACAAAAAGAAAGCATCTTAACTATGTTAATGGTAAAGGATTTAAAAACTTTCTCGGCACAAGAAACGGACCATTCATTAAACAAATTGCAAACACAAAATGACGAGTTAAAAACCTTAAATAGAAGGCAGCTTAATGAACTCGCCACATTGAGAGCAAACTTAAATGATCAGAAGCAACAATTATCAGGTGGCGTTTTGTCGAAGGTTAAAAGCCACTTTAAAGCTAAATATGACTCTATTAGCAACACGCTGACAGAAAAAGAAGTATTAAAGCTATTCATATCAGCTGAAAAAGAAAATCTTGATAAAGCAATTGACGCATGTATTTCATCACCACCAGATGCTGTTTTATTTCTCCAACCTTTCCTAAGTTGTAGTCATACCGAAGTACCGATGCATATTAAAGCAAAGACTATTGTTATAATCGAAAGTAACCTTTTCCTTCCTAAGTATTATAAAAATCTTACTGATAGTCTGCCCGTTACAGCAATACATGCTGTGGTAGCACAAAGTATTGACTTAGCTCGTGCCAGATTTTTCTGTCGAACAACATATGGACCGAATGTGTTCAATGATGAGTTTTTAAAAAATCTTTACGATAAAATATGCCACCCCTCACTTGATGATGGATTTGAATCTGTTTCTTATTTTTCTTTAAATAGTGCTTTGTTGGCAATTAAATAATCATGAATATAAAGCGAGAACTCATAGAATATCAGTATGAAAATAAAACTTATTCTCACCATATACTTCTTGCTGAAACTGACAATAAAACCTTATTGAGCCCAGTTAACATCTATTTAAAGTTACATGCCAGTCGAAGCCTAAAAACTAGCGAACGATACTCATCAGCCATAAAACGCTTTATAGATTACTTAATAACTCAAAAAAGCCAAGATTGCATAGATTACAACATTTGGCGCACAGCGAAGATGGAGGACATAAGAAAATGGCAAGGGAGACTGGTTTCTCAACGAGATTTAGAAGGTTTAAAAAAACCATCAGACAAGACTATTTTAGAATCGGCAAAGATTGTTTATCACTTTTACTGTTGGGCAAGTGACTCCGACTTCCCTGTAATAATCAACAATACTAGTAAAGAATGGAAATACAATTTTAAACATGAGAGTAAAATTGTTCAGATAAAGAGCATGATAAGTGGGACATCCCCCGACCACGCCAATATCGATTTGGGTGGAAAAACAACTAGAAACGCACCAAGTAGTAAGAAAACGTTAATAATGTCAGATGATGATATTAGCGCTTTGATGACGGAATACAAAGATCCAGTTTATTCTGCGCTATTGATGCTTGCTTTGGCAACAGGATTGCGCGAACAAGGGTGTGTTTCAATGCCTTTCATCGGTGTAGGCGTAAATAGCCACATACGACCTTACCCAGAAATAAAAAATGAACTGAAAAACGGCGAAACAGCAAAAACGTTTAATTTTACAGTAAAGGAAAAAGGCAACAAAGTACGAACCCTTCAAGTTAATATGGCAGCTTGGAAAACGATATGCAATTCGTACCTTCCACTGTTTTACGAACGTAAAAAACTGTTTAAAAAGCAATTTCCAGGTGAAAATAGTAACGCTCACTTTTTCTTAAAAAAGAATGGAGAGCCAGTTACAGCAAAAAATATAGCTGATCAAACATACCTAGCTAAACAAAACTTTGACGCATTTCCATGGTCTTTTCATAGCGCACGAGATTGGTATGCAACTAACTTTATCATCAGGCACTTAACCTTAAACCAAATCAACAATCTACATTATGATGCAGCTGTTGAGGAGCAATTAAGGCTTCAGCTTGGGCATAACGACATAAAGACAACGTACATGCATTACGTCAGACAAGCTTCCCTTATTCTGGCATTACAAAATGGTCAACTAGACTACACACTTGGTAAAGACGAAGGTTTCTTTAATAGCCTTATTTAAAAGCTAGAAACGGCATCCTCTAAAATTCAAAAATATCGGTAAGTTTAAAAAAGGACATTACTATGAATGAAACAATTAGGACTATTAAGCTTGATGAGCTGTTTCAGGTAATTGATTTACATTTGTTAATAGTTACCAGCAGCTAAATGGTTTAGTGAAGAGATATTCTTTGATATTTTGTCAATCATTTATTTTAAAAGCCCATTAAATTCAATTGGTTACGTTTATTTTTTCATTGACCGCTTATTTTTCATGAATTAAGATTCGACTAAGCAACGGTAATAATGATGATATGAACTCACATTGCTAATTCTCCTATTCATACATCAGTCTTGGCTGCTTGATTTGGATTCAGCGTATTAATAGAAAGCTAGACGGGAGAAATCATGGGGTACGATACAAGTCTTAAGGTAGCGTTAAAAAATATCAGCAACTGGATAGCAACTAAATCTCTTTATTACAGTCCAGAGCGCAAGAAATATTTATACGGATTCTATGCTGGCCTAGGGAATTTTGACGTATATGAGTTACCAGACGAATATCAATGCTTAATTTCAAATAGCAATCTTAAAGGTAGTGAGCTACATGCTGTTGTTTTATCGACACTCCCTATTGAGCATACAACTACAGATGAGATGAAAGCCTATGAGACTTCAATTCGCTGTGTATTCAGCGCTAAATTATACGGATATAAGCACTCCTGGTCTCTACAATCTGCGATTAAATTTGCCTCACTACATCATGCGAACCAAAAACGTAAGAGTACCGGCGAGCCATATGTAAACCACTTGATTGAAGTGGTGCAACTCATCCAGCGTTATGAATCAAGTAGCGATGAAAATACTATGATAGCCGCAGCTTTGCATGACATTTTAGAAGACACTGAGGTTACTAGTATTGGTCTAAAATACCTATTTGGGAGCGAAGTTTCAAAAATAGTACAAGAGCTGACGTGCAACTCAGCGAACAATTCTGATAATAAAAAAATAGCGTTATTAAATCAGATTGCCATAGGGAGTAAAGCAGCGCAATCAATCAAATTAGCTGACGTAATATCTAACGTATCTTCTATCCCTAGCCAGTGGTCGCTTGAACGGAAGTTAGCTTATATAGACTGGTGTAAAAAAGTAGCAAAGGTATGCTCATCTTCATCTAAACGACTATATGATCAATTTAATTTAAAAGTACAATTAGTAGAAACTGCGGTAAACGACGAATAACAAATAGTTTTAAAATTAAAACATAGGCTGACAGTCATAAGCCCGCCGCCAAATAGTACGAACCCGAAAATATTGGAACTTAGCTGCACAGCGAAAGTTGCTGTAGCGCGGGTGAATATTTATGATGCTTTAAAATTTATTAATACTATTTCACTTAGCGGTGTTGCTTAAGCTAAACAGTTCTTGAAAATCGGTCGCCTGCGGCCGAGATATTTATTCCCCTCTCTTCATCTTGGATTAGAAAGCAATATCCTTGGCTTGCGGCAGAGTCACCCATAATGCCACAACATCTATAACGTAAATCGCTATCGGTGTATGCTTCAACCCCGCTCTTCCTTCGACCTCATCTCAATCCAATTTTTCGTTAATTTATCAAAGTCCTCACCTGCGATTTCAATTGTCAATTGAGAAGTGGTTTCGCCTGAGTTAGATGTGTCAACTCTTATGGCCAAATCTGCTGGGTTTGAGATAGTAATATGCGCTGAATGCAGACCGTTATCGTCTAATGTTTTAAACATTGTATATTGGCTATTCTTATTTCTATCTTCATTGCTCATGAAAAATACCTCATGTTTATAGTTTAGATTCTAATTTAATGTCTTTTCTCAATAGTATTAGTGCCCTCGCGGTCAATAGACTCCCAAGTCCCCCAATCTCTTCTAAAGGTAAAGTAAATTCTAGATATTCATTATCATATTTTGCTGATAGACAAGTATTTCAAATAGGGCAGCTAACTTCTTCTATTCACTAGGCATACGAATTCTAATCTCATTATCATTTTGAAATAGGCCAGCTAAAATCTGACACAATACTTCAAATTTCCAATCCACTCGTCCCTAATTTCGGGACATCGTACCATGTCGTCATAATAGGGACAAGATGAAAAAGTCCACAAATGACCAAAGTTACACCCGATTGCTTTCTTGGCTTAAAAATGAGCGTATTAAGAAGGGCATGACTGTGCGTGAGTTAGGCTTACTATTGGACGAGCCTTTCCAAACAGTCAGTAAAATAGAAAAGGGACAGCGAAAACTTTTTATTTATGAATATGTGCAGTACTGCGAAGCGTTAGGCTTGGATCCAAAACATGGATTGAAACAACTTAAAAACAGATCGGAATCTGATAGGTGATCGTTTGATAGTAGGCTCAAAGGGACTGTAATGGTTATTTTTTTAAATCCTGTTCATACTCAGGCCAGCTTGCATTGACTCTCTCATCCAATTCCGCGAGCTGGATTAGAAGTGACACTTGTTTACACTAGCACTTTCTTGCTGTGACATTTGTTTACAGCTGGCATATTCGTGACACTGTTTACATTATTTAAGATAATTAACTAATCAAGATTAACTAAAGGTCTTATTTTGCTGGAAACACACCCTCCCCCCTACTCAAGTGACAAATATGCAATTCGAAATAGGTCGGACTTACCTACCCCGGTAAAGTATTACAATCCGGCCATTCAAACTGAATACAAGAAGATTGAAAAAATTGCTGAGCAAAAATTGATTGATATGGCACCTGCAGACTTTAAAGAAGATTATGCAGCGCTTGTTCAGCATGAGGGTCAAGACGAAAGCGAAGCATTCATCATTAAAGCCGCCGATGTAATCTGTGCGTATCTAAAAACACTAGAAGAACTTTCAGCCGGTAACCAAGAATTTGTATTGGCTAAAAAACGCTTAGACAAAATTCTAAAAGATTACCACTCAGAAGAGGTGGACTATTTTATGCGAGCTTATGTGCCAAGCTTTAGTTTGAGTTTGGATGAAATCACCCAAGAAGAGCATGAGTTGTAAACCAAGAATGGCCATATAAGCGACGCGTTAGCTAAACGTCGCTCGATAAGTGAATCAAACCTGAAAAAAACAAATAACAGAGGCCGAAAACCAATTAACTGAATACCCTAACAAACATTGGCGATTAATATGTTTGGTCACTTTAAGAAATGGACAGTATGTATGCGTCGTCTCTGTAAAATATTGATTAAAACCGTAACCCACTTATTTGCCGCCAGCATTGTTATTACCTACTCCTCGCTCGCTTATTCAAACCAATTTAACGTACTGCTATTTACTACAACAGCTGGCTGGCATCACAAATCGATTAATGGTGCGGTTCAAGCCATAGAGCAATTAGGAGAAAAGCATCACTTTGGGGTTGATTGGCAAGAAGATGCAAGCTTAATTCATGATGAAAATCTTCAGAAATACGATGCGATCGTTTTTCTTCTCACCACCGGTGACATTTTAAATACCCAACAAGAAGCAGCACTACAACGCTTCATTGCATCAGGAAAGGGGTTTGTGGGGATCCACAGTGCAACTGATACCGAAAAAGATTGGCCTTGGTACACTAAACTTGTGGGCCACGTATTTAAGATCCATCCAGAAATTCAAAGCGCCCAACTTAACGTCGAAACAAGAAACTTTCCCGGGCTCGAATATTTTCCGAACTCGGTGTTATGGACGGATGAATGGTACGAGTTTGGCCCCGCAACAGTTAATGATTTAACGTACTTACTTACGGTGGATGAGAGAACATTTAATCCCGAAGCTAAGTGGGGAGATAACATTGGCAAGGGTATGGGCGCACTTCATCCTATTGCCTGGTACCACGAGTATGCTGGTGGACGTGCTTTTTATACCGCCTTGGGGCACAAACCCATTACCTATCAAGATAATGCGTTTTTACAGCACATATATGGTGGGTTATATTGGGCAGCGACCGGTAAAGGAATAAGTGTTACTCCATAATTGATAAGGTGAACAGCGAGATGCAGCGAAAGGCGCAACACACTACCCAAAATGTAACGCAAGAAATAACGCAACTAAACACGATGTGGTCAGCCCGCCATTTTTCGCAGCATGTTCTACGCGACGGTGATCACCGTTCACCTTTTCAACGCGACAAAGCCCGAATTCTTCACTCCGCCGCATTTAGGCGTCTTCAAGCAAAAACACAGGTATTGGGTGTAGGCATGAGCGATTTTTACCGTACTCGCCTCACTCATTCGTTAGAAGCGTCACAAATTGGCCAAGGAATAGCAGCGCAACTTCGCCAGAAACACCCAGAGTTAACCGAAACCTTAGGGTTAAACGATACGTTGATTGAAGCGCTGTGCTTGGCACATGACATCGGACATCCTCCTTTTGGTCACGGTGGTGAAGTTGCTTTGCATTACATGATGCGTGATCACGGCGGTTTTGAAGGCAATGGCCAAACATTTCGAATAGTGACACAACTTGAGCCCTACACGCCTGAAAATGGGATGAACCTAAGTCGGCGAACATTGCTTGGGCTGGTTAAGTACCCTAATTTTATTCCCGCATTGGCTAATATCACACCTTCAGACATTGAGAGAACTGAGCGAGAACGGTCACATCGTAATGTAAAAGCAGCAGACTGGGTGCCACCCAAGGGATTATATGAGTGTGATAAAAATATGTTCGATTGGTTGGTGGCGCCGCTTTCACAAGAGGATCAGTCTTTGTTCGGCCAGATACTCAGCAGCCCATCTGAACAGAGACATCATAAAACCAAATATAAATCCTTCGATTGCTCGATTATGGAGCTCGCCGATGATATCGCTTATGGCATTCATGATTTAGAAGATGCCATAGTCATGGGTATTGTTAATTTACAGCAATTTGAAGCCCAGATCGTAGAGCCAATTGAGGCATTAAGTGACACTTGGTTGGCGGGACATATTTCAATGCTAGCCAAAAAACTGTTCAGCCAACACCACCATGAACGTAAAGACGCTATCGGTGCATTGGTCAATAGTTTCATCACGCACATTGATATCACCCTCACCGACCCTGCCTATCAAAATGACCTGTTAAAGTATAACGCGGTTTTTTTAACTGAATACGAGCAAGCTTTGGCTATTTTTAAACAATTCGTGTACAGGCAAGTGATACGTAAACCTGAGATACAGATGCTTGAATATAAAGGTCAACAAGTAGTGATGGGTTTATTTGAAGCGTTCGCCTCAGATCCCGAACGATTGCTACCGGAGAACACACGTCAGCGCTGGTTGAAAGCACACAGTCGCAATAACGGCATGCGCATAATCAGCGATTATATAGCCGGTATGACAGATGAATTTGCCTCTCGACTCTATGCCAACTTGTTTATTCCTAAGAGCGGGGCGAGTGCGGATAGTATTGGAATTTAACACCTAGATAAAAACAATTGAAATTTTTGGTCTTAATTCATTGTCTTAAGTAGTAATCAGTATGGTTTATGTTGAATTAAGGCCGATATGTTAATCAAAACCCCGAAAGCAAGTGTTATCCGTGAAAACCAGATAACAGACGAAAGCGTATACAACCAAAGACGCGACATTATTAAATCTATGGGCTTTATGGGCGCTTCAGCGCTGCTTACCAGCACACCCGCTCGTGCGAGCTTTTTCGGTGGTGACGATGCTGAAACGTTCAAAACTGAAAAACTTAGCTTTTCGGCCTCCCCTAAAAAAACCAGTACCACGTTAACGCCTGAAGAAAAAATCATTTCTCACAATAATTTTTACGAATTTGGTACCAGTAAGTCTGACCCCGTGGAAAATGCGCAGCAGTTTAAGGTTAATCCTTGGCGACTGAGTATCGAAGGGTTGGCCGAAACGCCCTTTACGTTAGATTATGATGATTTATTTAAGCGTTTTCCGTTAGAAGAACGGATATACCGTTTACGCTGCGTAGAAGCATGGTCAATGGTCGTGCCTTGGGTTGGTTTCTCTCTGGCTTCTTTGATAAAAAAAGCCAAACCCTTGAGCTCAGCAAAATACGTCGCATTTGAGACCTTATACGATCCTGAACAAATGCCTGGCCAAAGGAGTCGTTTTGCTGGAGGAGGAATAGACTACCCCTATATTGAAGGTTTACGGATAGACGAAGCGATGCACCCCCTCACCATACTCTCGGTAGGTCTTTACGGCAAAACACTGCCAGCCCAAAATGGCGCGCCAATTAGATTAGTCGTGCCATGGAAATACGGCTTCAAAAGTATTAAATCTATTACCCGGATCCGTCTAACGGATAAGCGCCCGCCTACAAGCTGGAACCGGTTAGCAGCTAACGAGTACGGCTTTTACGCAAATGTTAACCCTAATGTTGATCATCCCCGTTGGAGCCAAGCCAGCGAGAGACGCATTAGCGGTGCTGGTTTATTCTCCAGAAATAGAATTGATACTAAGATGTTTAATGGCTACGAAGAAGTCGCTGCTTTATATCAAGGCATGGATCTAAGAAAGCATTTTTAATGGCGCAACTACATTTTTTTAAACTTAAACCTGCACACCTGCCCTGGTTAAAGTTGATTATTCATTCGAGCGCGCTCGTTCCATTATTATTAACCTTTTTTCATGCCTTTAATGATGAATTAGGGGGGGATCCTGTCAGCGCATTACTGCATTTTACTGGCTTAGGTGCATTTAAATTACTGCTGCTTTCATTGCTAGTGACCCCTTTAGCGCGTTTTTTAAAACAAGGTCCATTAATGCATGTTCGTAGACTTCTGGGGTTATACAGCTTCACTTATGCGCTAGCCCATATCGCTAGTTACGTGTTGTTCGACTTACAACTTGACTGGCCCCTACTGGTAAGTGAAATAGTGAAGCGCCCATACATCACCCTAGGCTTTGCTGGTTGGCTTATTCTGCTAGCGTTAGCGCTCACATCCACTAAAAAAGCACAGCGAAGATTAGGTAAACACTGGCAAGGTCTGCATAACTGGGTGTATTTAGCAGCGATTCTAGTATCGATACATTTTTTATGGTCCGTTAAGTCAGCCATATTAGAGCCTACAATTTATATGGTATTGACCGCTTTTTTACTGGCCTATAGACAAGATAAGCTTAAGCGGTGGTTTAAAAAGCGAATAAAAAGCAACCAAATTAGAAAGAAATAACTTGCATGTATTTTTATACAGTACTATTGTTACCTCAACCACTGTATAAACAAACAGGCATAAACACATGGCGAGCGTACACGCAATATCAGTCTCTAAATCCAGTCACTTCGATAGCGTTTCGGTTTTCAATCAGCAACGGTTACAAGCCATACACAATAGTGCAGATAAGGCGAAGTGGTCTTATCTTATTGCAGATAAAATTGCATTCAAGCAAGCGGATGAGCATTGCATTAAACTCAACATGCCTAGCCCTGAGCAATTAGTCATGTGGCTAGAAAAATTAATTACTTGCGGCCAATGTGCCAATATATTCGTTGAGCATGTAGTGCTAGATGAGATGAGTCAGGCTCGCCTTAGCCAGCTTTGTGTTCTACACAATGTTAATCTAGTAAACGTCATGACCCATGCCCACGGCGACGTTGTAAGAGGACCTTGGCTGAATAGCTGAGCTCGTTTGTTGTTTCGTGTAACTGGGTAACGATTGGAGCAAGATAATCTTGCAAGCCGATACACCTATAGTGATTCGCTTGTGCTGGCTAGAATTTTTATAAGTTAAGGTCATGGGCTATTTTTAGTCTCTAACCGTGTATGATCAGCTCATATTGAAAATAACGCGTTAGAGGGATCAGCTCACTAGAGGCTGATAATTTAGATTAATGAATTTACATCTGTGTTTTTGTCATAGCGGTCTTCGCTATGAGCAGTGCTGCAAACCTTACCTACAAGGTTTGAGCTCTCCTGATACACCTGAACAACTCATGCGTTCGCGTTACAGTGCATACGCAACCAGCAACTACCAATACGTATTAGATACTTACACTGTCAATCAGCGTGAATCGTTGACACTTGAAGACCTGCAGCGAGGCGGAAATGAAACGCAGTGGTTACGACTTGATGTGCTGAACACGCAGACCCGTAAAGATGATCTCAGCGGGCAAGTTGAATTTGTCGCCTACTATCAAGTAAACGATACGAAATATAAATTGCACGAACGCTCGACTTTCTATCGGGAAAACAATCTGTGGCGCTACGACAATGGTACCTTGTTCGAAGATGGTGGTTTATATAAGCCACAACGCAACGATCTATGTTTGTGTGGCAGTGGTAAGAAATATAAAAAGTGTTGTCTTTAACACACCTAATATTAATGCCAATAAATAATGTTCCAGTGGTTAATTATTTACTGGCAGTGGTATACGAACAGCGTACAAAAGTGTGCTCCATAATCAGAGCACTCTTGGCATTGAGTCTCTAATCATGACGGGCCAATCACTAAAATGCTTATCTATTTGATTTCTTACACCACAATTCTTTGCTCGTTTGACCGGCGAGCCACACTCCAGGAATAAAAATAAGTAAAAGGCACCTAAAGCAGACTCGAGCAGCAAAACGAGAATTCTTACAGAGGTTATTTACACGGTATAGCGGGATTACTTATCGTTATCTTTGAGCCACTCATTTAAGAGCTTTATTTGCCCACACTTGTAGGCTGCATAGGTTATGCGTAACGCATTGGATAACAGCTCACTATCAGACCATCCAGTCTTAGCAGATAATTCTTTATAGCTTTCCATGCCTTGGGGGGAAACGTAGCCGCGAACTTGCTGTTTTCCCTGTTCTTTCTGTCTTTCTCTGAATCTGCGTTGCTTTTCTGCGTTGGCAACCATTTTAGGGTTTTTCATTTGGGTGTCATTTTTCACTATTAAAAGGAGGATAATTTCGTGGTTATCATCCTTTACTATGACAAAGATGTAAAATAATTCACTGTTCAGAGTTGTTTAGCGTACAACTGTTCGCTAAATTACGTCCTTTCAAATATTAAACTCGGAATACTATGACAATCAACCAAGACAGTTTTACAAAAGAAGAATTATTGGCCTGTAGTCGAGGTGAGTTATTTGGCCCAGGCAATAGCCAACTACCCGCCCCTAATATGTTAATGATGGATCGTATCGTCAAAATATCTGAAGAAGACGGAGAGCACGGAAAAGGGGTCATTATTGCTGAATTAGATATTACGCCAGATCTATGGTTCTTTGACTGTCACTTCCCCGGCGATCCTGTTATGCCTGGATGTCTAGGCCTGGACGCTATGTGGCAATTAGTTGGTTTCTTTTTAGGTTGGTGTGGCGGACCGGGCAAAGGCCGTGCGCTAGGTGTGGGTGAAGTAAAGTTCTCTGGTCAAATTCTGCCAACCGCTAAGAAAGTAACCTATAAAATCGATATGAAGCGTGTCATTAAACGTAAATTATTTATGGGTATCGGTGATGGTGAAGTGTCTGTAGATGGACGCGTTATCTATCAAGCGAAAGATCTAAAAGTAGGTTTGTTCCAAGATACCAGCAATTTCTAATTTCATTCTGGTGAACTAATCCTGTGCCTCTAAATTGCGCGTTTATATAACGCGCTTTTTTATTGCCTCGTTAAAATGATAAAGCCCCATTAGGGGCTAAAATTGACTAGAGTTTAAGGCCAAAGCTTCGGTCTCCCATCGCTTCGCGCCACCCTCCTAACCATTCTGAACGAGCTTCTGAAGCTTGAAATGGACATATTTCTTTAGATTTGCCGGATATGCCAGCGTGGTACCCTTTTGAATGCGCTCTGGAAAGTTTGTCTCTCTTTTGTCTCTTCATTTAATCGAGTTTCCTTTTTACGTAGCTATCTGAAATCGTACTTTAAATAAGCACGTGTATAGAGATAGTTGAACTGCCTTTTTGGTTCAATAGTGTTTGTTGATCTTAATACCTATTAATAGGTAACCAATTGAATTTTATTGAATATTTTCATTAAATCTATTTAGAATAGCAAAGGTACTGCTTATGATTTTTTGTAATAGTAATGTCATATAGGCATAAAAAAGCCCGCTAGATGCGGGCTTCACAGAGGTGTATTTTTCTCTACGCTTTAAAACGTCTGCGGATTGCCACAACCACTAAACCGAAAAGTGATAGCACACCAAAACCTGCACCTTTACGGTCTGAATCATTACCGTCACTAGGGTCTTCTCCAGGCTCAGTCACATCACAATCTTCAACGGTCCCACCCATTATTGGCTCAAGGCGAACACTGATGACTTTATCAACTATAACTTCGTCACCATTGCTGTCTAGTAATGTCTCCCCCAAAATATTTTTGGAAGGTACACGCGTTAAAGCTGATGCTGTCACCACACCATTATCATTGATGCCCGTTGCATTCACCAAAGTGTATGGTGAGTTACATTGAATTAAATCGTTCATGTTAACGAACTCTGATGTATTCGTATCATAACGAAATGCGTTGCTTCTACGTGCTGATACACCCGTTTCCACCTCACCTCGACCCACAACAATACCTGAGTTATTAATTGCGGTAGCAAAGCTTGAGGAGCCTAAGAAGAAGTCTTCTGGAAAAATGGTTTCATCGGTGTTGATATCATGCACAAAAAATTTACTGCGTGATATACCATTCACTTGCTTGACACCGGAGCCAACCACTAGACCATTATTGTTGATGTCTGTGGCCGTGCTTGAGGTAAAATCTTCATCATCAGTAATACCTTTAACGGTATCGCCTTCAAAAACCGCGGCAAATGTTCGTATAAAACCGCTGTCCCGATACTCATCCTGGGATTCACCGACTGCAACTCCATTGTCGTTAATAGCCAAAGCCTTACTTTCATAACTATTAGTGTCATCTTCCTCTGGGGTATACAACAAACCAAGCTCTTTGGTGCTGATGATCTGACCTTGATTATCTAACTGCCAAATAGTAGCGCGGCGCTGAAAGCTGAACTCTAATGCTTTCTCACCATTTGTTGAGGTAGCTAGGTTGATACGCCTTAGGCACACTTCAACCGGCTCATCAGCACGTATGTCATCATCGTTGCAGTTGTCCACAGACGTTTGCAAAGAGGTCGAATTTAACAACGAAGTGCTATAACCTGCGACTTGGTTATTGTTATTTACATCATAAGCAACACTCACCCCCCCAGCGGTATCGTCAATTGGCGGTAGTTCAACAGTGGTGTTGTTTACTGTGGCATATGCTCTGGTATAGAAATCATTAACAACATAAGTTAACTCGGTGCCATCTTCTAATGTGTAATCAAGGGGGTAGAAAACATCAAAACTACTGCCGACTGTTGTGCCTACATCATTTAAACCACGCACCGTTATATCATTACTGAAGGTATATTCGTTGCTATCTGTATCTAGGACATCAAAGCCAGGAATAAACATATCACTACCATCAGATTCTAGATAAGCATGTCGACTAGCAATTTGTTGCGTCGTCAACCCTTCACGGTTATCGGTAATCAAGGCATATAAAAGTATGTAATCTGCGTCGTTATAGTTACCCACTTTAGCCGCTTCGATATCGGTTAGGTTATCAATCAGCAATTGAGAGTCAAAATCAATCAACGTTTCATCAATCGGCGGATTATAAGGTGTAGAAACATTGACAGCGATTTGCCCGCTGGCGTTTATATCCGTTGGGAAGACATTCACACCTTTATCATTCGCTTCTAGCTCAACCACTGTATATTGAGCAGCGTTTGCCATGGACATCGTCAATGCAGAAAGTGTGAATACTGCCAGTCTTGTTTTATTCATTTAAAATCCTGATTTCTTTTATATTTAGTTTTATTCAGTTAATGCTTCAAGTTCGTCCCATCTAGCGTATGCCTCACTGAGGCTACTTTCAGCATCAGCAAGTTGTGCCAATGTTTTAGATGTAGAATCGTTATCTTGCTTGAAAAAATCTCCATCGCTAATGAGCGACTGTAACTGCGTTATCTCTCGCTCTAGTTTATCGATAGAAACCGGTAATTTTTCGAGTTCTAATTGCTGCTTATACGATAGCTTTTTACTAGGAACGGTTTTCGGCTTGGTTTTAGGACTCTCACTTTGCTTAGAAGTTTCAGCCTTATTTCCTTTTTTAGCGACCGCATTGGCGGCATACCATTGATAAATATCGGCATAACCACCAACAAACTCTTTGATCTTGCCCTCACCTTCGAAAAACAAACTAGAGGTCACTACATTGTCAACGAACTCTCTATCGTGGCTCACCAAAATAAGCGTGCCTTTATAGTTGCCTAAGATGTCTTCAAGTAACTCCAGTGTTTCCACGTCCAAGTCATTGGTGGGTTCATCGAGTATCAATAGGTTGTTCGGCTTTAACATGAGCTTAGCGAGCAACAAGCGGTTTTTTTCTCCCCCAGATAAAGAACTGACGGGTACATTAACTCTTTCAGGTGTAAACAAGTAATCTTGCAAATAGCTAATAACATGCTTGCTGTTACCGTTTATATCAACTTCACGCTTACCATCAGCAATGGCATCAATCACTTTTAGTGATACGTCTAGCTGTGAACGATGCTGATCGAAATAAGCCAAATCTATTTTAGTGCCACAGCGGACTGTGCCTGATGAAGGTTCTAGTTGCTCAAGCAGCAATTTTATAAGCGTACTTTTACCGCAACCATTGGGGCCAATAAGTGCAATTTTGTCACCACGAAACACGGTAAAATCTAGATGGTCGACAATATTCTTATCCTCAATTTTATAACTGAGGTTCTCTGCTTCGAATATAATTTTGCCTGAATTTTGCCCTTGTCCTAAGGTAACAACCGCTCTGCCTTGAACATCTCGCCTCTCGCTACGCTCATTGCGCAGAGCCTTCAGTGCACGAACGCGCCCTTCATTGCGAGTACGGCGTGCTTTCACACCTTGGCGGATCCATGCTTCTTCTTGGCTTAACTTCTTATCGAATAATGCATTCTGGGTTTCTTCGACTTCCAAATCGTGGGCTTTTTTATCTAGGTATTCTTGATAATTACCTGGATAACTGACCAACTGACCACGGTCTAAATCAACAATACGGGTGGCAACATTACGAATAAACGCTCTGTCATGGCTGACAAACACAACCGCACCTTGGTAATCCAGTACGGTGTTCTCTAACCACTTGATCATACTAATATCAAGGTGGTTGGTTGGTTCATCCAATAATAAAATGTCGGGTTGATTCGCTAAGGCACGGGCAAGTGCAGCCTTACGACGCCAGCCACCAGATAATGAAGATAACTGCTGATCAGGGTCTAGCTTTAACTGGGTTAACACCTGCATGATTTTTTGTTCAAACTGCCAGGCGTTGTGATGGTCTAATTGCTGCTGAAGCTTTTCCAACTTGTCCATTTGCGCTTCACTGTAATCTGTTGCAATAACATGCGTCTGATGGAAGTAGGCTTTAAGTAGCTCCCCTACCTCAGCCATGCCTTCAGCGACATAATCAAATAAGCTGCACTCTACACTTTGCGGTGGATCTTGCGGTAAACGCGAAATTTTAACTTGGTTGCCAACTAAGCGCTGGCCATCATCAAGTTTTAGCTCACCGGCAATAATTTTAAGCAAAGTAGACTTACCGCAACCATTACGGCCTACTAAACAGACTCTTTCACCAGGTTGAATGACAAGTTCGACACCACTTAATAAAGGTGGGTGACCGAAGATAATACTGGCATTTTTAAGTTGTAATAAACTCAAGACAAAAACTCTCTTAATTGTTGTTCGTCGAAAGGCCAACCGAGCTCTTGCTCTGAATCTTGGCGTTTCAGTACTGGGATCCGTGCGCCATATAAATGGTACAGCTCGGTAGATTCTCTGACGTCAAGTTTGACGCAATCTACATCTGGCGCAGCTCGATTTAATATCAATTGTGCGTCATCACACAGGCAACAATTCTTGCCTGTGTAAAAATATATATCAGGCCTACGCATTAAGTGTTAATACCCAGCAGCCATGAATTTTAGGGTTACGCTTAAAATCTTCCGGCAGTGTTTTTTGGGTTATATCTTGAATTGTTAAGCCTAATTGACTTACGCCCTCTTCATCTAACTTGAACTGGCGCAGGTTATTTGAAAACATGATCTCTCCACCTGGGCGCAAGCATTTAACCGCGTTACGTAAAAGCGCCACGTGGTCACGTTGTACATCCCACGTCGTATCCATACGCTTTGAGTTAGAAAACGACGGTGGATCTATAAAGATAAAATCATATTGATTGTTGTGGCGCTCAAGCCAGGTTAAACAGTCAGCTTGAATAAATTCATAAGGCCCTTTTAGCTTATTTAAAGCAAAGTTTTCTTTCGCCCAATCCACATAGGTATTTGACATATCTACCGTGGTAACTGACTTTGCCTTACCCAACGCTGCATGCACGGAAACGCTGCCTGTGTAGGCAAACAAATTTAGAACGTCCTTGTCTTTAACCCGTTGCTGCACAAGTTGACGTGTTACTCGGTGATCTAAAAACAAACCGGTATCAAGGTAATCGGTCAGATTCAGCTTGAATTTGGCACCATTTTCAAACACTTCCAGCATTTTTTGTTTTTGCGATACCTTTTCGTACTGACTCTTACCTTTTTGCTGCGCTCTTACCTTCATGACAATTTGTTCAGCTGGTACATCAACGACTTGCGGCAATGCCACAATCACTTCATGCAACCGGCGTTTCGCCTTGGCTTCAGGTACGTTTTTTGGTGCAGCATACTCTTGTACGACCAACCAATCACCATAGCGGTCAATAGCGACGTTGTATTCTGGCAAATCAGCATCATAAATACGGTAACAATTTGTATTCTCACTTTTGAGCCATTTGCTCAAACGTTTGATGTTCTTATTCAAACGATTCGCGAAATCATTATTACTCAGACTTGTTTCACGGGTAATACAGTTTTTTTCATCCAAAGCGAAATTGACTAACTGACACTCAAGTTTGCCATTCATTAACTTGTATTCTTTGTGAGCAAACATCTTCATGCTGCGTAACAAATCTCGATTAGACGTTAATAGAGATAAGTTCCAACCTTTAAAATGCTCTTTAAGACTTGTTCCCCACGCCTGAAATAACGGTAACAGCGCTGTTATTTCGCTCAAGCGCTCGCCATAAGGAGGGTTACTCACAATGTAACCTTTGGTGTGTCCTTTAGGTGGAATAACTTTGCAGGCATCTATGGTGTTAAATTTTATCCCAGAGAAAACCCCTGCTGCATCCGCATTTTCTTTCGCTATCGACACAACACCATGATCAATGTCACTGGCGCTAATCACACAGTTAGGGGTAATAATTTGAGCGTTTGCGTCGTCTAATAATGACTGCCACAACGTCGCATCGTGCTGTAACCAACGGGTAAAACCCCATCGTTCACGCTTAAGTGCAGGGGCAATATTGGCTGCCATTAACGCTGCTTCAATAGCAATAGTGCCCGCACCGCACATAGGGTCAACTAATGGCGCTTGCTGATCATTGGCCCATCCGCTGCGAACCAACATAGCGCACGCGATATGCTCTTTAACAGGGGCCAAACCAGTTTTGGTACGGTAATGGCGTTGGTGTAAACTTGAACCTGACAAGTCTAAATACACAGTCAACTTGTCGCTCCACATTCGCCCTTGAATACGAATATCGGGCTCTATTTTGCTCACTGAGGGCCGCGACTCAAATAATTCATTAAATTGGTCTACCACCGCATCTTTAATTTTCAACGCCCCGAACTGGCTATTGTTAATGCAATGACTCGCGCCGACGAAATCAACGACAAATGTACTATTCACGCTGAAGTGCGATGTCCAGTTTACGCTGCTAGTAATTTGATATACATCATCCGCGCTGTCTACATGGCCATCGGCTAATTTCAACATCACCCTGTTCGCAAGGCGTGACCACAAGCAAATTTTATATGCTTGTTCGATCTCACCGGTGAACAGCACTTGGCCAGGTTTGGTTTTTACAGACAGTTGTGGACACAACTTCGTTATTTCTTGGGCAAGCAGCTCATCGAGCCCTTTGGACGTGGTGACTAAAAATTCAAACATATACCAACTCAGTTAATTCTTCGGGCGCGATTATACGGCAAATAAATGCATGTCGCATGGCTAAATACGTAAAAATCAATTTGTTCTTGAAGAGATGAAACAGAAGCGTTGTGAGGGCTTTACAGTGATATGAGGCTAAGCGCGTTTGTATACAGGAATATCCACTAAGCAAGGGATAAGACGGTCATTCATTACCTTAATCATTTCAAACTTAGAGAACTTTTTGCTGCTATTTACTGCAAATTCGTTTGATATCAACATACACGTGGCACAGGCACCATCTTGCTCAATCACAATGACTTGGCCTAACTCAGGGTATGCAGTATCAGTAGGCTCAAGCAAGGCCAATTGATAATGTACACCACTGGTGCTTTGTGTTTTATACAACCAGCTTTTCATCCCTATAGGTTTATGAAACTTAAGGGCTGCAGTCGCATTCAATAGTATTTGAACCAACTCACCGTCTGATAACTCGAGTCCACTATTGTCTAGGCTTTCAGCTAGTGCCACGTAATGCTCAGTGTCTTCTAAACTGAACAATTGTTTATCGCTGGGAAGATTGACTAAGTTTTTTAATGCAAAGGGCGCAACAAAGGTCAGTGTGTCACCTAAGTCAAGACGCAATTCATTTTCATGTGTATACCAAAACCAGTTCGTGTTCGGAAGTAACATGATCCCCTAGCCTATTATTATTAAATCCTAATAAGAAACTAGCATAAATGACTTAGAAATCATGCACTTTCGTCATATCTATTTGTGATAAAGAAAGGCGATCACGCCTTGATCATTATAACGAGTCCACGATCTCTTTTATTAATTTTGGCCCCTGGTAGATCAGCGCAGAATACACTTGAATTAAAGGTGATCCCGCTTCGATCCGCGCCTTGGCTGCATGTGGTGAATCAATTCCCCCAACGCCTATCACAGGCACGTTACCAGCGAGCTTGGTGCATAACGAGCTAACGATCTGCTGACTTTTGTCAGTAAGTACTGACCCACTTAGACCACCAGCTTCCTCGGCGTGTTCTTGACCCTTTACCCTATCTCGATCGAGCGTAGTGTTCGTTGCGATCACGCCATCGATCCCGACGGTTAAAAATGAATCAACCATAGAATCTAATTCAGAATCCTCTAGATCGGGAGCGATCTTAATAAGGATAGGCACACGCTTATTGTGTTTTACTTCTAGGTTGGCCTGCTCTTCTTTTAAACCTTCCAATAATTGGGTTAAAGCGTCCCCGTATTGCAAGTTTCGTAAGCCAGGTGTGTTCGGAGATGAGATGTTAACGGTGACGTAACTCGCATGGGCGTACACTTTGCGTAAGCAGATCAAATAATCATTTAGCGCTTCATCTTCAGGCGTGGTTTTGTTTTTGCCTATATTGATCCCTAGGACACCCTTGTATTTAGCTTGCTTCACTTGCTCAACTAAATAATCAACCCCTTTGTTGTTAAAGCCCATACGATTAATGATCGCCTGCCCTGCTGGCAATCTAAACATTCTTGGTTTGTCATTACCTGCTTGCGCCTTCGGCGTGACCGTTCCTACTTCTATAAAACCAAATCCCATTGCGGCAAATGCATCAATGCACTCTGCGTTTTTATCTAGCCCTGCGGCTAGACCAACTGGGTTCTTGAACGTTATGCCAAGGAATTCCACAGGCTTGTCATCAATATGTTGTTTGTAAGCCACGTTCAAAAAATTATGTTGTGTTCGCTTGAGCCAGTTGATCGTGAAATCATGGCTCCACTCAGCGTCTTGGGTGAAAAGAAATTTCTGTAAAATGGCATACATGGTGTGTGTTTTCCTTAGACAAAAAAAAGCCCCGGTTATCACCAGGGCATTATAGACCGTACGTTTAATATTAAGCGTTAGCGTTAATGCTAAGCAACATTAATTCACGTAATGCGACCGAAAATTTCGCAAACTCATGAGTACTACTGGTTTTGAATTCCGACATCATACTATACCAGCGCTCTAATAGAGCCTGATTATGTTCCATCCATGTACCTAAAATAATTTCTGCATCATCACATTCAAGTGCACCATTTAGCAAAACTGTTGCCAACGCACGTTGTTGCCAGTCAAGTTCTTCACGATAAGATGCTCTAGCCAATGCTTGCCAATGATTCGACACTGTTTGATGGTTTATCTGCTCCAAGAACCAATGCAATTCTAAACGCGAACCTAATTTGAAATATAAATTGGCCACCAATTTAATACTGCGACCTTCTGCTTTAGCAATTTGTGCCAAATCTAAACATGGGAACAGATTACTTAAGCTTGATACTTTGTAAGCGATATCTTTAGGTACACCTTCCTTAGTCAATCGTGTACAGTTTTCTTCAAGTTCACTGTATTCGTCTTCAACCAAATAGTCTTTTAGATTTTTAAACAAGTCAGCAAACGTCGACTTGTAACTGTCGATGGCATCTTGAATACTCATGGATTTCACGCCGTGGCGTAAATACCAACGAGATGCTCTGCGCAAAGTACGGCGCATACTTTCAAGCATCGACAGCTGAGTATTGGCACTAATTTTATTATCTAACGCTTCCACGTCTTCCCATAAAGATTCCATACCAAAGATGCCTTTAACAACACAATAGGCATTGGCAATTTCATCTATCGTGGCGCCCGTTTCTTCTTGCATACGAAAAACGAAATTCATTCCCATGTCGTTGATCAAGTTATTGGTCAACTTGGTGGCGATAATTTCTCTACGCAATGGATGTTGTTCCATTTGAGCCGCATAACGTTTTTGCAAGACTTCAGGAAAGGCGCCTATCAACAATTTTTGATGATAAGGGTTCTCAGTGATCTCAGGTATGTTGAATCGTTCTTTCAACATCATTTTTCCATAGGCGATCAATACTGAAAGCTCAGGACGGGTCAAACCTTGAGATGCGGCTAAGCGATCGGATATTTCATCATCAGTGGGAATGAATTCAATCTCACGATTTAGATTGCCTTCTTTTTCTAAGTTATGGATAAAGCGAAGTTGCTCTTTTAACTGACTACCGCCGCTTAGTTGAGTAATGGAAATAGACTCAGTTTGACGATAGCAATCTTGGATCACCAATTCGCCCACGTCGTCTGTCATTTCAAACAACAAGTTATTGCGTTGTTTCAGGGTTAGGTCCCCTGCACTAACCAGAGCATTGAGTAAGATCTTGATATTAACTTCGTTATCAGAACAATCTACACCGCCTACGTTATCAATGAAGTCAGTATTAACGCGACCACCGTTGCGGGCAAATTCAATTCGCCCAAGTTGGGTCAAACCAAGATTACCGCCTTCCCCTATGATTTTCGCTCTCACCTGAGCGCCGTTAACGCGGGTATCATCATTGGCTCTATCGCCAACTTGTGAGTGACTCTCTTTGCTGCTTTTTACGTATGTACCAATGCCGCCGTTCCACAGCAAGTCGACTTCCATCTGCAATACATTATGAATAAGCTCGTTAGGGGTCATGGTTTGTTGTTTGGTCCCTAACCATTTTTTCATTTCAGCTGTTAGCTTGATAGATTTAGATGCGCGGCTAAATACATCGCCACCTGTCGAGATCAGCGACTTATCATAATCATCCCATCCCAAGGATGGGTTTTCGAACAAACGCTTACGCTCTGCATAACTAGTTTTAATATCAGGGTCGGGATCAAAGAAGATGTGTAAATGGTTGAATGCACATATTAATTTAGTGTGCTCTGACAACAACATGCCATTACCAAATACATCACCCGCCATATCACCAACGGCGACACAGGTGAAATCTGTGGTTTGACAATCAATATCCATTTCTCGGAAATGACGTTTAACAGACTCCCATCCACCGCGCGCGGTGATGCCCATTTTCTTATGGTCGTAGCCAATACTGCCACCGGATGCAAACGCATCACCCAACCAAAAATTAAATTCTTCTGAGATCCCGTTGGCAATATCTGAGAATGTCGCGGTCCCTTTATCTGCAGCAACAACCAAATAGGCATCGTCTTCATCTAAGCGCACAACTTCTTTAGGATGAACAATATTACCATCGACGATGTTATCGGTTATATCTAACAAGCTACGGATGAAAATTTTGTAACAGGCTTGGCCTTCTTTTTGAAACGCTTCGCGACCTTGATTTAGCGGCAGATTTTTACATACAAAACCCCCTTTAGCGCCCACAGGAACAATCACGGTATTTTTAACTTGCTGCGCTTTAACTAAACCTAATATTTCAGTACGGAAATCTTCTTGTCTATCAGACCAACGCAACCCACCACGCGCGACTTTTCCGCCACGAAGGTGTACACCTTCTATACGCGGTGAATATACAAATATCTCAAATTTCGGACGAGGTAGCGGCATATCAGGGATGAGCTCAGGTAACATTTTAAATGAGGCGTAAGATTTTTCATTGCCTTGGTCATCACTTTGATAAAAGTTGGTGCGTGTTGTGGCCAAGATCAAATCCAAGTAACGACGAATAATACGATCATCATCCAGATTCGAAACATTATCTAAGTGCTTTTTCACCTCGTTCAATAAAGTTTCTTCGCGTTTATTAGAACGACGCACTTTGGGGTTATAACGTTGGTTAAACAAAGACACCAAAATTTTGGCAATATCTGGGTAATGGGCCAATGTGTTAGCGATATAGTCTTTACTAAATGAACTGCCAATTTGACGCATGTATTTGGCATACGCACGCAGAATAGTCACGTTTCTACCAGGCAAACCAGCCCCTAACACTAAACGGTTAAACGCGTCATCTTCTAATTCATTCGACCAAACCTTAGCAAAGGCATTTTGGAAAAGTGTTTGAGCACGCTCTAAGTCCATGCGATTACTGGTACTGTGCAACATGGAAAATTCCATGATCCAGTTTACTTCCCCGTCACTGGATTTCACCCGATAAGGACTTTCATCAATTACTCGCAGGCCAAAGTTTTCCAGCATGGGTAATACAGCGGATAAATGTATTGGTTCATTCTTGTGAAATAGCTTTAACTTGACGACTTCGCTGTCGTTTGTCTCTTCTTGTGGACGATAGAACAACATGTCCAAGGTGTGCTCAGCACTGAGTAACTCGATTTTTTCTAAATCAACTAACGCGGCACTAGGAACATTATGCTCTTTGTAACTTGGGGGAAACGCATCGTCGTACTTTTGTTCAAGCACTTTGCCTGCGGCTTCACCGTAGGTAGAACGAATGGTGGCGGTTAACTTATCGTTCCAACTTTTTGTGAGCTCAATGATGTTCTTTTCAATTTCCTTCACATTATATTCCGAATTGTTGTCTTTCACTCTAACGATATATTGCGTTCTGGCATACACAGATTCTGAAAAGTAAGTGGTAAACTCCACTTCTTCTTGGCTGTTAAATGACTTTTGCAGCAAAACTTGGGTGTCTTTTCGCAATTGGGTGTTGTAACGCTCTCTTGGCACATAAACCATACAAGAAATAAAACGCCCGAACACATCTTTACGCACAAACAAACGCGAAATCCCCCTTTCCTGCATTTGGAAAATACCCAAGGCTATTTGTGCTAACTCATCTTCGCTGCCCTGCAATAGCTCATCTCGGGGATAGGTTTCAATAATGTTTAAGAATGCTTTATGACCATGAGAGTCTTTTTCAAAACCGGACTTTTGACAGATGTTATCAATTTTATTTTGTAGTACAGGTACTTGCGTAGCGCTACTGTTATAAAATGAAGCGGAATAAAGGCCAATGAAGCGGTCTTCTCCTACCACATTTCCTTGAGCATCGAAGCGTTTTATACCGATGTAATCCATATACGCTGGGCGATGCACACGGGAGCGACTGTTCGTTTTAGTCAACAGTAACGGGTGATTACTTAACGCTTCTTCTCGAGCTGAAGCTGGAATATTAGATAACACTCGCTCGCGCTCACTGGCTGAGTTTTTCATCAACCCTAAACTCGATTCGTTATCGGCTAACCAACGGTAGTCTCCTTTAACCGCTTTCGCACAGTATGAGCGATATCCCATGATGGTGAAATTATGATCATTTAACCATGTTAGAAATTTTATGGTTTGCTCTTTCTGTTCTTCTGATGCCGGCGACGGGCTAGTCGGAAACGCTTCAATAATCGCATTGAGCTTATCACTCATTGCATTCCAATCTTGCACCGCCAAGAAGACTTCATTCACCACAGACATTAACTCTGTAGCGAGGGCGTCTAGAGCTTTCTTGGTTGTCTGACGGTCTACCTCAATTAAGAAAATTGTTTCCTTTTTTGCATCTTTTACTGTCTTTTTGCCATCAACGAAACCACTAAACTTATGCTCCTTATCACGTTGTAATGTGATTGGGCTGTGCAACAACAAATGAGCGGTAACACCCATTCTGTTAAGCGCCATACGCACTGAGTCTACTAAAAACGGCATGTCCTGAACCAGAATTTCAACGATAGTATGGGTGGACTGCCATCCATGCTTACCAACTTCAGGGTTGAAGACACGAATAATTTGCTTACTGGCATCAAAGTTTAAAAACTTATTCCACAGACTCAATGTTGCACCGTAAAGATCGCTGTCATTGCGATTATCAAGATCTTCTGGGGAAATATTGTTGAACAAAATACGCGAGAAATTTTTTACAAGGTCAACTTGGGATTTATCGACTTTCTTCTCAATGAGTTTGACTACGTTTTCTAACAAAACTGAATGCTGGTGTGTTGCAACCGTCATGAATTTACCTATTCCTTACTTTTATGGAAGTAACAGTGGTATTTAATCGATGCATTAACAAATTGTTACAGTGTTAGTTCTATCGACGACAATTAATGAGACTAGACAATAGACTGAGATATATACAGTTTTTAGCCTTTATAACGCTATTCTCGCTAAAATTTTCGGCCTTGAAAAGCCCTAAATTTACGCCGTATTTACAACTAATATAGTTATTTGAATTTCGAACATAAAAAAAGGCCTTACGGCCTTTTTTATGCAAATTTTTAAATAATTATGCGGAATTATTTTTGTTTGCGCCAAAACACACTGGCTAACGCGGGTAATACAATAATTGCCCCCATCATATTCACGATAAACATGAACGTGAGTAAAATTCCCATATCCATTTGGAATTTAAGTGATGAGAATACCCAAGTACTTACGCCAACGGCTAAGGTTGCACCAGTAAACAATACGGCACTGCCCCGCTCTTTAAGTGCTTCAAAGTACGCTTGACGCACAGCCATACCCGCTTTTAATTTCGCATTCATAGTCGATAAGATATAAATACCATAATCAACACCGATACCCACGCCTAGCGCAATAACCGGCAATGTAGAAACCGTTAAACCAATCTGCAAATACGTCATTAACGCCTGGGCTAAAACCGATACCACATACAAAGGAATAACCACCGCAAGTGTTGCACGTAAAGACTTAAAGCTCAGCAAGCACAATAGAATAACGGCCCCGAACACGTATAACATCATAGGATCTTGAGATGCTTCAACCGCTTCATTTTGAGCGGCCATAACCCCAATTGGCCCAGAGGCTAATTTAAATTGCAATTCAGGTGTCTCAAAATCAACACGATAGGCTTTTACCGCATCAACCACACGATTAATGGTTTCTGCTTTGTGATCTTCCATAAACAGAATAATCGGCATCACAGAACAATCACCATTTAACAAACCAGATGAGGTATCAACCCGCGCGATATCCTGAACTAAAGTCTGTTGATTGCGCGGAAGTACGCGCCATTTCGCGTTTCCTTCGTTGTAGCCCGCATTAATAATTTTAGCCACCGAGGCTAAGCTAACTGCAGATTGCACACCCTCGATATTGCTCATGCGCCATTGTAGTTCGTCAATTGAATTCATCACGTCATATGAAGTACAAGCATCTTTGGTCGCTTCGACCAGAATCGACATGTAATCAGTGCTGATTTCATATTTGTCAGTAATCAAAAACGTGTCTTGATTGTAACGAGACGATGCATGAAGCGCAGGCGCACCAGCGTGCAAATCACCAATTTTCATTTTTTGGGCTTGCATCCAACCGAAACCAAATAAGACTGCAGTGACAACGAGTATAACAATCGCCACTTTCGGGCTAGAGCATGCTGCTATCCCATCCCAAAACTTATCTGCGCGATTTTCCTTACCTGCAAATTTTTGCTTATATTTTTCGCTAAATTTAACGAAAGACATCAGCACAGGCAGCAACAATAGGTTCGTTAAAATGATTACCGCCACACCCATACTTGCCGTGATAGCAAGCTCGCGAATGATACCAATATCAATAACCAATAATGTCATAAAGCCAATCGTGTCGGACAGTAGCGCCACGCCACCAGGTATTAACAAGGTGGTAAAGGCCAGCTTAGCGGCATCAAACGAGGAACTGCCTTTAGTGACCTCTTTACCGACAGAATTGATCATTTGTACACCATGACTAATCCCAATCGCAAAAACGAGGAAAGGCACTAATATCGACATGGGGTCAAGACCAAAACCCAGTAACGTGAGCAACCCCATTTGCCAAATCACCGCAATGATTGAACACAGCAGTGGTAATACGGTCAACATCAGCGATTTACAGAAGAAATAAACGAGCACTGCGGTAATCGCAATAGCGATGGCAAAAAACACCAATACGTCTTTAGCACCATTGGCCACATCACCAATCATCTTTGCAAAGCCAATAATATGTATAGAGATATCGTCGGTTTCAAACTGACCACGAAGCTGAGTTTCGAGCTCATCCGCTAAGGCCAGAGTGTCAAGCTTCTCACCCGTTTCTGGATCCAAATCCAATAATTTTGCGTTGACCATGGCACACTGATAATCATCAGACACCAAACTGCCGACAATACCTGCTTTTTCAATATTGGATGACACTTTATCTAAGCCACGTTGCTCAGAAGAATTGAAATCAGCAGGGATAACCGGACCACCTGCAAAACCACCCTCTACAATCTCAGTAAATCGCGTTGAGGATGAAAAGAGTGATTTAACCAAAGAGCGGTCAACACCATTAATGAAAAATAACTGATCGTGTACGTCTTTCAAAGTATCAAAAAAGTTTTGATTAAAGATGTCACCGTCTTTGTCACAAACAGAGACCAAAATACTATTCGCACCACCAAAATCATTGACATGCTTCATGTAGTTTTGCATGTAATCATGATTAAGGGGGATATTCTTGGTAAAGCCCGCATCTAGACGGAGTTGTGACGATTGGTATCCGAGAAAAATAGTCGCTACCAAAAAGAGCAACAGAACGGCGATACGGTTTTTGAAAATCAAGGATTCTAAAAATTTTATAATATTACTCATGAACGACTACCGTGCTTGCTGCAAATGTTTAATGCCGTCGATCGACACTGCGATAATTTGATTGTTGAACAACACACCATTGATAAGCGCTTGGCCATCGCTTTGTTGCTTATAGTCAACATCGTCGCCCTGCATAGTCACCACGGCGCCATTATTGCCAAGCAATACCGTACGAGACTCGTCCACAGAAACAATACCATTCATGGATGCCTTGCTACCTGAGTCAACAGCTTGCCACTTTTGCAATTCACTGTTGTAACTAAATACATTTCCGCGTAGACCTGTGGCAATCAGATCGCCAGACTCGGTTTTGGCGATGTTAAAAAAGGAGCCATGATAGTCAATATCCATTCTTTTCCACGTTTGGCCTTTGTCTGAACTCATCGCTAGCAGGCCTGCTTCACCAGCTAAATAAACTTCATTGCCAGAAACAGAAACACTGTTTAAGTGAGGTAAAATAGCGGCGAGTTCTTCCTGGTAAAACGCTTCATCTTCAAGGCGTAATTCATTTAGATACTCTTGGTCAGCTTGATTCACAAATTCGGCGTGTAATTCATTACGCCATGATTTACCGCCATCTTCAGTGCGCAAAAACGCGCCATAGGCGCCAATCGCAATGCCCTCATTTTCATTGAAAAAGACAACGTCCAACAATGGGCGTTCTTGTTCTGGAGCGAAATGTTGTATTTCCCAATCGAGGCCATTGTTTTGAGTGTGTAAAATGATGAAGTCATGACCGACTGCCCAGCCTTGTTGGCCAACAAAATAAACGCCAGTCAAAGTCGATGTTGACGGTACATCCATCTGTTGCCATGCCTGACCATCATTTGAACGAATAATGTGTCCGCGTTCACCTACGGCAATAAGTTGGTCACCGCTGTGGGCGATATCAAGTAATAAAGACTGGTCAACGAGAGGGGCTTGAAAACTACTCTGAGCGGCTTGGATAGACGCTAAAGGCGCAAGTAAAACGGCAATCACTGCACTTGCAAGGGATAATTTCATAGTAATTGGGTTCCATAAAAATGAAAACGGTTGGCAAAGGCCAACCGTTTTTTCTCGATTAGCGTCTACCGGCTCGGCGCATGGCCTCAGGGGTAAATTCGCGATCTTTTAAATCTACATTAAATTCATACATTTTCTCTTCATTATCTAATCCTAAAGCGAGATAACGACGAGAGTTCAAGTCATGATAAACATCTAATGTCGACCACTGAGTAGGAACTTCATAATAGTTAATACCATGAGATATGCCTACACGATACAACTCGTTACGATTATCGTACATGTCCGCAACTTGGATCTGCCAGCTGTCTTCATCAATAAAGAACACGCGTTTTTGATAAATATGACGAAACTCAGGTTTAAGTGTCGCTTCCACAACCCAGACGCGATGTTTCTCAAAGCGTGTTAAATCTGGATTGATATGACCTGGTTTAAGAATGTCTTCGTACTTCACTTTATCACTGTGTAGGTGGTAATTATTATAAGCAACGTACAATTCTTGCTTACCTTTCAACTCCCAGTTGTAACGATCTGGGGCACCATTGAACATATCAAAGTCATCGGATGTTCTTAAGCCATCTGACGCCGTACCTGGGGCATCATATGCAACGTTAGGAGCACGACGAACACGGCGTTGACCTGTGTTGTATGTCCATGCTTGACGCGGTTCACGAATTTGGTCCATGGTTTCATGTACCAATAAAGCAGTACCGGCTAAACGCGCGGGAGACGTAACACTTTGCTTAAATTTCGAAATGACGTTTTCTTCGAGCAGTTTCTCGCGTGTCGCGTCTTTTGCGGAGTATTTTTGAATCAACTCTTCGTCAAAACCGATCACGTTGTAATCGCCAGATGCAGTCGGCGCAGCCTGACCACCAAAACGTTTTACCGTTTCACCGCGATAGCGCAAAATATGGTTCCATATTGCTTCTACCCCATTTTGCGGAATAGGAAATGGAATACCAATTGCTGCATTTTTGACGCCGTTGCCACCTTGGATTAATTCGGCCATGACCGCATTTTTAGCTGTTTCATCATACACAAACTGAGGTAATGACGCTGAACGACGGCTTTCATAAACCGGCATCTTATATGTGTCAGGATATGCCTTAAAGAGTTCTTTTTGACCATCACTTAAAAACGCTGAGTATTCTTGGTAATTTTTAGCGGTAATAGTAAACAACACTTTATCATCAGCATATGGGTCAGGGTGAAAATCACCTTCTTTATAACCCGCTGGAACTTCGGTAATACCACCGGTCCACGCAGGAATACTGCCGTCAGCGTTGCCCGCTACAACAGCACCAACTGGCGACAATTCAGCGCCTAGTTTAGCGGCTTCAGTTTCAGATACCTTGGCTTGAATCAAGCCAGAATTAAATGTTAACGCCATTGCAGACGCGACGAGAGCAAATTTTCTAATCATAATATAGCTCCTAGATAGAATACTTGATGTTAAAAGAGACATAATCACGATCCGACAGCTGGTTGGTGGTGCCTTGACCGCCCCAGAACGTGTTATAAGAAGCCGTTGCTGACCATTTGCTTAAATAATCAAACGTTAATGACGCGCTAGCTGATTTTCTATCTTCGATAAATAAGAATAATGGATCAGGCGTAATACCATTTACATCATGTGCAAAGGTGCCACGTGCTTGCAGATTAATACCAGCGAAAACGTTGTTAAATGACGCATTAGCCAGTAAGCGGTATCCCCAAGCACTCGACGTTGGGAATGGGTTTGTTTCTGGGCCATCAGACAGACCAATATGCAAACCTTCTCGGGTGTTACCATCCGCTGTTGGCTCAAGCGAAGGCGTACGCACAGAACCAGGACCATTTAGTCGAATAACATTTGGATCCGGGAAGTCTTGAATGCTGACATACCCAACTTCGCCCAACACCACTAAATTATCCGTACCCAAAGCAGGGCCAAAAATATGTGTTGCTGTGACTTGCATTTGCAATGTATCAGACTCAATGTAGCCCGTTGCCGTTTCCCCAGGCCCCGTTGTAAATCCTTGATATCCGTCTAGTTGAGAAATACCCGCTAAATCAGGACGTAAACCCGCAATCGCTAATTGCTGTGGCATCGCAGCATACAACAGTTCAACGTCATCTATCTGCAGAGGTTCATCAACACGGTACGCGATTTCCCCCGCAAGAGCTGTTGTACCTACATTGGTGTTAAAACTAAAGCCATACAGTTTCAAGTCTTCAGGATAAACAAAGCCTGTTTTCGTGAAAGCTTTAAGGTCTGTTACATTGTCTTTAGTGATTTCAGTTGTGGCCAACATACCAAGATCAGCGGCAATACTTGCAGAAGTAAAATCAGACGTTAACCCAGAGATTAATGGGCGTTGGCTGTGGTAGTTAAGCATATAGAAATTGAACTCAGTTTCGTTCAAGTCTTCTGCGTAGTAACCAATTTTTATCCCATACTGACCTTGGTCGTCTGCATCTTCATGTGCGGAATCACTATAACCACGCACAGCCACTTTAGTTGGATAAGCTAAATAGGCCTGACCTATTTGAGCTGCATCAGCACCACTTCGTAGTAAATCTCCAAGCCCGTTCAAACTTGATAACAAGAAATCCAAATCGATATCAGGGTTACCACTAAAACCTAACTGGATATTCTGCGCTTGACCGCCTTCGCCAGCAAAGTCATTGGTAGCGAAGTAACTACCTGCTTGTGGTAATCGGCTACGCTCCCACTGATACTGGTAGTACATAGACAAGCTTAAATTTTCGGTCAAACCAAACTGAGCGAATACCATCCCCACTGGAATAAAGACTTCTTTAAGCTCAGCACCTGGTGCTTGAGCACGAGAGACATCCACAGGGTTGGTTGAGTTAATACCATGCTGAATGAACGTACTTTCACCCCAGCTCACCACTTGGTCACCCACTCGGAATGTGACCGGCATATCGCCGATATAGAAATCAGAGTAGAAGTAGGCGTCTAACAAACGTACATCTGAACATAGTTCATCATTAGCGGTAGACGAAGCACAAGGGTCTTGTGTTTTACCTGTAATCGGATTCTGCCAATCCCGCGAACTATCTTTCATTTCAAAGTCGTAGAAATACATTCCACGCATGAAAACGCCCATGTTTTTGTATTGGATATCAAGTTCATGCACGCCTTTGAACAGCGTCGAAAATGGGTTTCCTTTTTCGTAGTTCAGGGTGCTTAAGTCACCATTTGTCGAGTAACCACCTGTACCTAATGCCCACACGTCAGCTGAGCTGTAAATAGGATTGGTAGCAGGGTTATAACCTGTCCAATCAAACTGTACACCGTTACTATTACCCACGCGTGAGAAATCGCGCTCTTCAACACGAATGCTGGTACCCAAAGAAAAGTTCGAGTCAAAGGTAACTGACCAATCGCCATCACTCCAACTGGCGGCTTGCGCTGGCATCATTGCTGCGCCCATAAGCCCCATCACACCTAACGCTATAGGCGACTTTTTAAACCCGAAGAATTCACGACTCATCCATACCTCCCTATTAGTTAGCACTAGGTACTAACATGACATTCAATTAAACCACTCAAATTTAACAAAATGATTACACCAAATAGCCTCGATAGCAAGTACTAATCGTACCAGTATTTAGTCGTATATCCTGTTTGTTTTCAATGTGTTGCAGTATTCATTGTATAAAAAACAAACCGACTAGACTATTTTTTCTAAGCTACTTATCTTATTAGTGTCAGTGATAATTAAGCGAAATCGGCCGTGAATGCCATTATGCTGTATGAAAGGACGTAAATTTTTAGCCGGTAATTGCACTCTTTTCCCATTGTCGGCAAGCACAATTACGTTTTGTGTACTGGTTAAATACAGGGGTTCACAGCGCTCATAACTGAGCGCTAGTCGAAAGTATAGAGTTTGCATTAGTCTGTTGTGTAGTTAAGGCTCTTGCTGACTTTTTCGATTAAATCTTTACTCAGCTCTTTGCAATCTGCGATCCGAGCTAATTGATAACGCATTAACTCTTGTCGTTTAGGATCAAATTTTTGCCATTGAGTTAATGGCGTAATGATGCGCGCAGCAACTTGCGGATTTACGCTGTTAAGCTTCAGTAGATAATCCGCTAGAAACTTGTAACCGCTACCGTCGATAGCATGAAAACCCAGCACATTATAAAAAGCAAAACTCCCCAATACCGAACGCACTCTGTTGGGGTTGTCTAAGCTGAACTTTTCGTGGCTGAGCAATAAGGGTAAACGCGCGAGTATATCGCTACGTTCCATATTGGCATGCAACGCAAACCATTTATCAAGCACAAGGGGATCATGACGCCAGCGCTCTTCAAACTTAACCATTAACTGATCAAACTGTTCAAGATTGCCATATTGAGCTGCTTTCAGTGCCCCTAGGCTATCCGTCATGTTGTCCGCCTGAGTAAATTGCGCCTGTAGTAATTCACTTGCATTAGGGGCATCACCCTGTACTAGGTAACTCAAACTCACATTACGAAGACGCCGCTTATCGACATCGTCCGCTTTATACTGGTACGCGCCAACAGCCTGTTTATTATACAAGGCAAGCCATTTGTCAGATAACGCGGTCGCAATTAAATGGCGAACGCTGCGCTGGGCATGATATAGAGCTTCCACTTGAATTTCGTCCACTTGCTGGCTCAGAGTTTCAAAGCTCGGGATACTCATCATCGCTGCAGCCAAAGCTGGTTTAGCATCAGCTAATGCAAATACGCCGCCGATGGATTCAAGCATACTGTCAAATAACGCATTATCGGGGCTGTCGGGTGCAGTGGCTAAATTGTGGATGCAACGACTGTACAAGCTTTGACTCGCATCCCAACGGGCAAATTCATCACCCGAATACAAAATTATATTGCTTAGTTGCTGATGGGTGTACGCATAATCCACTTTCACTGGCGCACTAAAATTATGCAACAAAGACGGTGTCGGCTTGGCTTTCAAACCATTAACCGAGACTGAATGCACATCTTGTGTCAATTGAATCATCTTAGCTTTTAGTTCAGGTACGGAGTCATCGCTGATGACACCCCCCTGCTCGTCCAATAACTCGAACCGAAATGGAAAGTGCAGCGCTTGCTTGGTTTTTTGATCTGCCGTAGGCGGCGTCGTTTGACTAAAGGTTATCGTATAACGACCTGTTTTATCGTCAAACTCATCGCTCACTATCACCTTAGGGGTGCCAGATTGACTGTACCAAAGCGTAAACTGACTTAAATTAACGCCCGTTGCATCTTGCATGGCCTGAACAAAATCATCGCAAGTGACCGCTTGACCATCAAAACGAGCAAAGTAAAGATCCATGCCTTTTCTGAAGCCATCCGCCCCGAGAAGGGTGTGCATCATGCGGATCACTTCAGCGCCCTTGTCGTACACCGTTACCGTATAGAAGTTGTTCATTTCGATAACTTCTTCTGGACGTATAGGATGGGCCATAGCACTGGCATCTTCTGCAAACTGATGTTCACGAATTATCTGTACATTCTTAATGCGGTTGAACACGGGTGACGACATATCAGCACTGAACTGCTGATCACGAAATACCGTTAAGCCTTCTTTTAGACTTAACTGGAACCAATCTCGACAAGTAACGCGGTTGCCTGTCCAGTTATGAAAATACTCATGCCCGATGACGGCTTCAATATTGAAAAAATCATCATCAGTAGCGGACTCTGCATCAGCCAGCACAAATTTGCTGTTGAACACGTTCAGGCCTTTGTTTTCCATAGCCCCCATGTTGAAGAAGTCCACGGCGACCACCATGTAGATATCCAGATCGTATTCTAAGCCAAACACCTGCTCATCCCACGCCATGGCTTTTTTTAGAGATGCTAATGCGTGGTGACCTTTATTCAGTGCGCCTTTATCGACGTACAACTCTAACGCAACATTACGCCCGCTTTGGGTTATAAAATTGTCGGTCAGCAAGTCGAAATCACCCGCGACCAAGGCAAATAAATAACTGGGTTTATTGAAAGGGTCTTGCCATTTTACCCAATGGCGACCGTCTTCAAGTTGGCCTTGATCAATTTGATTACCGTTTGAAAGCAAATGAGGGTAACGCGCCTTATCGGCATAAATGGTGACATCATATTTTGCCAACACATCTGGGCGGTCTAGAAAATAGGTTATTTTTCGAAAACCTTCAGCCTCACACTGAGTGCAATATGCTCCGGCAGAAAAATACAGCCCTTCCAGGGTTTTATTTTCCTCAGGGTTAATGGCGGTTTCCACACACAAGGTGAATTCATCTTCCGTAGTGGGGATTGTCAGCTGTTCACTATTCACGTCGTAGTCGCTAACTAGGCTGTCGTTAAGGACGACTTTAATCAGAGTGATGCTTTCACCGTCTAACACTAACGGGCGATTGTGCTTGCCATTTCGGCTGAATTGGCAGGTAGTAATTACCCGTGTTTTTTGAATGTCGAGGTGAAAAACCATATCGACGTGGCGAATCAAAAAATCGGGCTTTTGATAATCACTGCGTTTTTTAGCAATAGGAGATGAAACCGTCATAGTATCCTCTTAATATGAGCTAGGAGCCTAATATACCGTTTGATGCTTGAGCACAAAGCTTTTGCCCCACCCTACCAAACGGCATCACTTAGTCTGCTATTAGATTTTTGTCTGGGTAGCTTGATGCACGGGCACTTGTTCGTCGCCAACTTCAACCGCTACTTCAGGAATGGGAATACGCAATATTTTCACCCCAAGATAGGCGTAAATAACTGCCAATACTGGGTTAATCAAATTAAAGAACGTATACATGAAATAATCAAAAGGATGCACAAGCAACACGCCTTGCATATAGGCACCACAGGTATTCCAAGGTATGAGTGGCGAGGTAATTGTGCCGCCATCCTCCAGACTGCGAGATAAATTTAACTGATGTAAACCACGTTTAGCATATTCTTCTTTATACATACGACCTGGCATCACAATAGAAATATACTGATCAGCAGTGATTACATTGGTGCCGATACAGGTCAAAATAGTACGACTAATCATACTGCCAGCAGATTTAGCACCACGTAAAAACAGCGCAACAACCGCTTTTAATAATCCAGTACGCTCGAGCACCGCACCAAAACTCATAGCGCAGATAATTAGCCAAATGGTATTTAGCATGCTTGACATACCACCGCGACTAAGTAGCGCATTTAGATTTTCATCGGCTGTGGTAAATGCAACGCCATCGAATAACGAAGTCCACACCACAGACGCTACACCCAAAACGCCCTGTTGGCTTTCATCAAACATACTCTGTATTACATCAGGTTGAAATATCACTGCCCACAAACCACCCAACAGAGCACCAATGGCGACCGCTGGAAAAGCTGGCATTTTTTTAATGGCTAAGGTCAATAGAACGACTAAAGGCACTAGCATCACCCAGCTGATATTAAACTCTTGAGCAAGCAAGGTTTGCATTTGTTCGATGTTGCTCGATGTGTCTGACTCAGCGCCAGAAAATCCAATTATCGTAAACAGAATTAAGGCTATGACAAAACTCGGGACAGTCGTCCACAGCATGTAGCGGATATGCTCGAATAGTTCAGTTCCAGCGACAGCTGGCGCAAGGTTGGTGGTCTCCGACAACGGCGATATCTTATCCCCAAAATAGGCGCCCGATATAACCGCACCTGCGGTTACCGCATCAGACATCCCCATTCCTGACGCTACGCCCATCAGAGCAACACCAACGGTTGCAGCTGTTGTCCAAGAACTGCCGATACTCATGGCGACAATGGCACATATCAAGCAAGTTGCGGCATAAAAGAATGAAGGATTTAACAGTTCTAAACCAAAATAAATAAGTGTAGGTACTGTGCCTGACAACATCCACGTCCCAATGAGTGCCCCCACGGCTAATAGGATCAGTATCGCCCCAAGGGACAATGAAATCCCTTTTACGATGCCTTGCTCAATTTCCGTCCAGGTATAGCCGTTTTTTAAACCAATAACAGCTGCGACACCCATAGAAAAAAGTAAGGCAATCTGATTCGGGCCAAACGATGAGTTATCAGAAAACAAAAATACCGATGTACTCAATAATGTCACTAGAACCAGTAATGGAATAAGGGCATCTAATAAACTAGGCTCTTTCTTTTGTTTTATTGTTGTATTTTCCATCATTAGAAATCCAAAATATTAAGTGAACGGATGAACATAAAAAGGATGATAACCGGACACACAAACTTCAGATACCAAGGCCAAATTTTCCAGAAAAAGCTATGCTCAGCTTGTTCATTACCATGCTTTATTTCGGCTAGGATCTGATCTCGCTTCCATACCCAGCCGACAAAAATACTCAGCGCTAATCCAAGCAGTGGCTGGCTATACTCAGTGGTAACAGATATCACCAGCCCAAATAGCGCACCAAAATTGAAAATAATTGTACTGCTCATAATGAAAATAATGGTGCCAAGCAGCCAAACCGCTTTTTTACGGGCGAGTCCTTTACTTTCAACGACATATGCAACGGGCACTTCGAGCATCGAAATGGACGACGTTAATGCAGCTATGACCATTAATGCAAAAAAAGCGAAAGCGACAAAGTAACCTACCACGCCCATCGTATTAAAGAGTGCTGGCAACACGGTGAAAATAAGACTATCACCGGCGATAAGCTCGCCATTTTCAGAAAATATTTGTACGCCATTATTTAGGGCTACGTACATTGCAGGAATAATCAACATGCCAGCCAAAATAGCAACACCAATATCGACTAACGCGACCGATGCACCAAGCACAGGTAAGTTTTCATTTTTACTCACATAAGAGCCGTAAACTAGCATGGTGCCCACACCCAGAGACATAGAAAAGAATGCTTGCCCCATGGCACTAATAAGCAATTCAGCATTTAAAATGGCACTAAAATCTGGCACTAAATAGGCCTTCCAGCCATCCATCGCCCCGTCCAAGGTGGCTACATAGCCGATTAACAGTAAGATAATCAAAATCAAGGTGGGCATTAATCTTACTGACCAGCGCTCGATACCATCGCTCACACCGCCGACGACAATAGAAGCGGTTAACGCAATAAATAAACCACAAAAAATTAAACTACGGGCAGTAGATGAGCCAGTAAGCCATTGAGACGCTTCGTCTAGGCCAATAATTTGCGTGAAGGACTCGAAGAAATAACTGATCATCCAACCGGCAACAATGGCATAAAAGGCGAGGATCATAGAAACCGTAACAAAGCCCCATACTCCCGTTGCACGGCCAATATTGCTGTTTGATATTTTGCCTAGAGCGTCCACCATATTGGCGCGCGTTGCACGACCAATAATAAGCTCGGCCATCAGGACCGGATAAGCCAACACAAACGCCAGTAAAATGTATACGAGTACAAACGCTGCACCGCCGTTACTGGCAACTTGAGTCGGAAACCCCCAAATATTACCTAAACCAACAGCTGACCCTGCCGCTGCTAGTACAAAACCTATACGAGACGAAAATTCTCCGCGTGCACTCATCAATCACCTTTATCATTATTGTAGTTTTTATGAGGTTTATTATTTCTATCAGAAGTGGCAAATCAGAACATCTACCTACCAAGCTGATATTGTTATTTTATTTGCCGTTAGTTTATCGGTTTGGTTGGTACCATGCTATTAGAAAAGCAACACAAACAAAAAAGGGGCTAGATTTACTAGCCCCTCGATATCGTTTTACACTTATTGTGCGTGAATGGCGTACTTGCCTGTGCCCAGCAAATCATAAGTAATGTTTGCCGCTTCATCTAAGAAAGGGTCAATCTCAGGTTGGTCCTCAGGTAAATCATCTAAACTTTTTACCGGCTCTAAACCTTGACGAACAAGACGCTCATTGGCGCGTTTTAGACGTTTTGCGTCACGCTCTTCACGCTCTTTGATACGCTCTGACTCTACCAAAGAAAGGGTTTTATCATCTTCTTTGCTTTTATACTGAGCGATATCTTCGAAAATATAAGCAAACTCAGGATCTGCTTTCACGCGTTTTTCATGCAATTCACTCAGTTGTTTAGCCGCTTGTGATGTATCGCCAAACGTAGAGTATGTTGCGCGTTTAATGCTGTCCCATGGTAATGCGTTTTCTTCTTGGCTTTCACCCCAATCTTTAGGATCAATCGCCGAGGGAAATAATACGTCAGGCACCACACCTTGATGCTGCGTACTACCGCCATCAATGCGGTAAAACTTTGCAATGGTAAATTGCACACTGCCTAAGGGGTTTTCATATAAATCATAAATACGCCCTAAGCCACGATGCTGTTGCACGGTGCCTTTACCGAACGTTTGTTCACCTAAAATCAAAGCGCGGCTGTAGTCTTGCATCGCCGCTGCGAAAATTTCAGAGGCAGACGCACTGTACCTATCAACCAATACGGTGAGCGGACCATCATAATAGGTTTTACCATCAACATCTTGTTCAACACGTATGCGCCCTGCACCGTCACGAATTTGTACCACAGGTCCTTTGTCGATAAACAAACCGGTCAACAACGTAGCCTCAGTTAAGGAGCCTCCGCCATTACCGCGCAAATCAACAATCACGCCTTCGACGTTCTGCTCTTTTAAGCTTTCAAGTTCTTTACGAACATCAACGCTCAGTTTGTTGTAGAAAGAGGGAATAGTGATAACACCGAGTTTTTCGCCTTTATGCGGGCCTGTTTCAGGCACATACACTTCAGACTTCGCGGCTCTGTCTTCTAGCTTAATTTTATCTCTGGTTAAACTCACCACTTCAGGAACCGTGCTTTCTGAATCGCCTTTCTCTATTTGAAGACGAACCACACTCCCCTTTGGCCCTTTAATCAGTTCAACTACTTCATCTAAGCGCCAACCGATAACATCAACAAAGTCTTCGTCATCTTGAGCGACGCCGACAATTTTATCTTCTGGCTTAATTTTTTTCGATAGATCTGCTGGACCACCAGGCACAACACTGCGGATAACGGTGAAATCGTCCTCACTTAGCAATACGGCACCAATGCCTTCAAATGACAAATTCATTTCCATTTGGAAACGCTCTGCATTACGTGGTGACAAATAACTGGTATGCGCTTCGATGCTGCGCGCAAACGAATTCATCAAGGTTTGAAACACATCTTCACTGGTCGTTTGCTTTAAGCGTTTAATAGCCCGCTCATAACGCTTAGTTAACAACTCTTGGATCTTTGGCCATTCTTTATCGGCTAACTTTAAGTTCAAGGCGTCATACTTCACGCGCTCGCGCCACAGCTCATCTAATTCAGCGGTGTTTTTTGGCCAAGCTGCTTCTTCTCTATCGAAAGTGAAGGTGTCACCCTTCTTTTCAAAATCGAATTCTTTATCAAGTAAGGTCAATGCATACTCATATCGTTCGATACGGCGCTGCATATTCAGTTGATAAATCTGATAGGCGATATCTAAGTCGCCCATCTCAATGGCTTCATCAAAATGATCTTGCTCTGCTTTGAATTTTTCAACATCAGCATTCAAAAACACGTTACGGTTGATATCAAGAGAACGCATGTAGCGATCGAATACTTTCTCTGACAGGGCATCATCTAATGTGATCGGCTTGTAGTGCGAACGCAAAAAATTAGATGAAATGCGTTTAACCGACACTGCATGTTGCGATTCCTGCTTAAGAACAGGAATTTCGTCGACACTTTCTGCGTGCGTGACCGCAAGGGCCACCGAGCTAAATGCAAAAAGTGCTGATACAGCGGTAACGCGAATTGAATTGATCATTAAACTACCTCTTAGAACGGGCCAACCTCAAGTTATCTACTTGAACCTTTACCACCATACCTGTATCAAGCTGTACTTGAACACCATCTTTACTGACATCAGTAATTGTAGCAGGCATAGGCGATTTACCTATTTTTACGGTAACGGAAGTTCCCGCGACTAATTGCTCAGCTGATAGCTTCTCTGGGGGTGGTAACTTAGCTTTTGGCTTCACATTATCCTGATTAGTTCCCTTGGGCGAGGATTTAAATGCAGGAACTGTCTTGGATTTGTAACTTTTCTTTGCACCAGGCTTGGCAGCATTCTGCGCTTTGCGCTTTTCTGCTACTTTCGCTTTGCTTTCTTCAAGCTGTGCTTGGGCGTGGTCTGCATGCTCTTTTTCAATAGGAGCAGCCTGCTGACCGTCAAGGTCAACGCGAAAAGCACCTTCTTTCACACTATGCAAATAACGCCAGCTATTTGTATAGTGTCTAAGAGAGGAGCGAAGCAATGTCTTACTTACACGCTCTTCTTCTTCAAGGCGCTGAGCTAAATCTTGGAAAATGCCAATTTTTAGCGGCTTCGCATCCCCTGTCACACTAAAGCATGCAGGAAACGACTCACTTAAAAAATTGATGACTTCTTTACTGTTTGAAAACTTTTGAGGATTATCCATTAAATATTCTAGTTGTGTGTAGTTAGCGGGGTTCTTGATGCTCATCATCCCAAGTTGACAATAGTTGGTCAACCCAATCAAATAAATCATCATCGTCTATGTCAAGTAAATGACTGTCGTTACGCCAGTTTTCCCAAATATATTGGATCATATTTTCTAAACTGACGGTCTCTATATCTTCATCTGCATTGTCGTACAGCATGTGCAACAACGAATTGAAACGGTCCATCGCTTCTTCGGCATTATCCTCCCAAAACTCCATATCGTCTAGGGTGGCGAGTGCCACATGAATATCGATAGAATTTTTCATGCAATTGCATCCTGCAATATGTTGACCAAGTTTTGTAAACCGGTCATGTCATCTTGGTCGAATCGCCCCGTGTGAGGGCTATCAAGATCCATCACGCCAAGCAATTGTCCCTTTTGATATACAGGCAGCACCGCTTCTGCGTTAGAGTCAGCGTCACATGCTATATGCCCGTCAAAAGCATGCACATCATGAATGCACTGAGATAACCCCGTTTCAGCAGCTTTACCGCACACACCGCGTCCCATTGGTATGCGGATGCAGGCAGGCTTACCTTGAAACGGACCTAACACCAATTCATTGTCTTTGAGTAAATAAAAACCGGCCCAATTAAGCTCAGGTAAACGCATATACATCAGCGCGCTCAAATTAGCCAAATTCGCAATTAAATCTTTTTCACCGGCCATCAAGGCCTGCGCTTGCTGAGCGACCTCTTGGTAAAGGTCTGTTTTGCTTAATGTCACGTGTTATGCACCAATAAATAATGAAAATAATACCTAAGGGCTCGATATGGCGCTCAAGTTAACTGGATCAAGTTCAAATATAAAGAAAATTAGGGATATTTTTAGGATTAACGGTATATTTATCAAAATTGTTCAATTAACTGCCTATTGTAAAGGGGTAACTCAAGGCGAAAGACCCAAAACTGTTACTATATCGCTACCTTTTGCGCTCCTAAAAATTTACTCGTAAAAAACAGAAAAGGCGCCGCAGCGCCTTCTAGTCAGAATACATCTTTATTTTATTCAGCTTTGTAGCTGTCGTGACATCCTTTACAACTCTTTAACACACTGCCGATAGCCGCTTTGTATGCACTCTCATCGCCTTTCATGGCAGCTGATTTTAGGCCTTGAGAAGCGTCAGTTAATGCGTCTACCTTAGTAGCAAAATCTGCGCGGTCTTGCCAAATTTTCGGTAACGCTTCTGTTTCAATATCAAAACTAGACGTATCTAAGGCAAAATAGTCGTCCATCATCAAAGACAATTGCTCTAAGCGGGTGGCATTCGTCTCTATAGTTTGCGTATCCATAGGGATAGCGCCCTTCGCCATAGCGCCTAAAGCACCTACATTACTGCGCACGAGCTGCAACAATGCTTGGCGAAATTGGGCCGCACTTTTGGCTTGTTTTTCAGAGCTGGCTTCTTGCGCTGACACTCCAGCGGTTAGTAACATGGTACTGGCTATTGCACTTACTAATAATTTTTTCATAGTCCCTCGCCTGTTTGGTGTTTTGGTTTATTCATTCCCTATAGATATATTGATTATCTATAAAACTAAAGCTACGTCTTTCAATTCAGTAGAAGCAATAAACCTGCCTGATACAACAATATGTGAATAACTGTTTTTACTCTGCATCATTTTCGTATCCTAGGTCATTGAAATACTGAAAATTAATGCAAAGTGCCAACTCACTTAGGCTACCAAAAACCAAAGCTGAATACATGCAAATTTACAGTCATTAGCGTTTATCGCGTTCACACATTGGGCAAGCAGGTATAAAAAAGCCGCTTTACAGCGGCTTTCAACAATGACTAGCGGTTTAAACTGCAGTATGGCTACTGTGGCTAGTTAGTTAAGTCATCAAAGAATTTTTTAACACCGTCAAAAAAGCCACTCTCTTTCGGGCGGTTCTTAGCGGTTTCTTTACCTTTACCCATAGATTCTTCGAGCTCTTGAAGCAATTCTTTCTGACGGCTATTTAAGTTTACTGGGGTTTCGATAACCACTTTGCAGATCAAATCACCGACGCTGCCACTGCGTACAGATTTCACACCCTTGTTACGCAAACGGAACATTTTACCGGTTTGTGTTTCTGGCGTGACCTTCAATTTAACTTTGCCTTCAAGGGTTGGGACTTCAATTTCCCCACCGATAGCAGCGCGAGTGAAACTAAGCGGTACTTCACAGTACAGGTTGTTACCGTCACGTTCGAAGATCTTATGCTGCTTAACATGGACTTGAACGTATAAGTCGCCTGCTGGAGCACCGTTTTCACCCGCTTCACCTTCATTAGAAAGACGTATACGGTCGCCGGTATCTACCCCTGCTGGCACTTTTACAGACAAGGTTTTGGTTTTCTCAACTCGTCCTTGGCCGTGACATACATCACACGGATCAGTGATGATTTTACCTTTACCACCACAGGTTGGGCACGCTTGCTGTACAGCAAAAAAGCCTTGGCGCATTTGCACTTGGCCTTGTCCATGACACGTGGTACACGTCTTCGCACTTGAACCTTTTTTGGCACCAGAACCATCACAAGTATCGCATTCAGCCAAAGTAGGTACGCGAATTTCAACACTTTTCCCGCGAACAGCTTCTTCTAGGCTCAGCTCAAGGTTGTATCGTAAATCGGAACCACGAGCAGCGCGCGACTGACGACCGCCACCGCGACCACCACCAAATATATCGCCAAATACATCGCCGAAAATGTCGCCAAAATCACCTGCACCATGACCGCCACCATGTCCACGATTCGGATCAACGCCCGCATGACCATATTGGTCGTACGCCGCACGTTTCTGCGAGTCGGTGAGAATTTCATAAGCCTCTTGCACTTCTTTGAATTTCTCTTCCATGGCTTTGTCACCCTGAGTTCTATCCGGGTGGTATTTCATCGCAAGGCGCTTGTAAGCCTTTTTTATATCGCGCTCGGAAGCCGACTTCTCGACACCCAGCACTTCATAATAATCTCGCTTCGACATATAGCTTGTTTATCCTGATATTTGTAGCCCACAACGCTGACTACCTATTCTTCTATTGCAATTTCATACCTTGTCGCGAGTTTGGTGATAGCCAAAACACATGAGGTTATGAAACAAACGCGGGCGCTATGAATTAACTCCATGCGCCCGAGCTTGCCCTAACGTCGTTGAGACGCTCGGACTGATGTAGTCAACAAAATTACTTTTTGTCGTCTTTTACTTCTTCGAACTCGGCATCAACAACGTCGTCGTCTTGCTTAGCAGAAGCGTCTTCTGGTTGGCCTTCAGCACCGGCAGCTGCCTGCTGTGCTTGCGCCACTTCCATCAACTTCGCAGAAGCTTGAATCAACTCTTGAGTTTTAGACTCAATAGCTTCTTTCTCACCTGCTTTTACTGCTTCTTCAAGAGCAACAACTGCAGCTTCGATTTCTGCTTTATCTTCATCAGACAAAGCATCACCAGCTTCTTCCACTTGCTTACGCGTACCGTGAATTAGGCCGTCAGCTTGGTTACGTGCTTGAACCATTTCTTCGAACTGCTTGTCCGCTTCTTTGTTCGCTTCCGCGTCCTGTACCATTTTTTCGACTTCGTCATCACTCAAGCCAGAAGAAGCCTTGATAGTGATTTTCTGCTCTTTGTTGGTGTCTTTATCTTTGGCAGATACGTGCAAGATACCATCAGCATCGATGTCGAAGGTGACTTCAATTTGTGGCGCGCCGCGCTGTGCTGGGCGAATGCCTTCAAGGTTGAATTGACCAAGAGATTTGTTGCCAGCAGCTTGCTTACGCTCACCTTGAAGTACATGTACTGTAACCGCTGACTGGTTGTCTTCAGCTGTAGAGAAGGTTTGAGACTTCTTAGTCGGTACAGTTGTGTTCTTCTCGATCAAGGCAGTCATTACACCGCCCATTGTTTCAATACCTAGTGATAGAGGTGTTACGTCAAGTAACAATACGTCTTTAACATCACCAGACAATACGCCGCCTTGAATGGCTGCACCTACCGCAACTGCTTCGTCAGGGTTAACGTCTTTTCTTGGTTCTTTACCAAAGAATTCAGTTACGTATTTCTGTACTAAAGGCATACGCGTTTGACCACCGACCAAAATGATATCGTTGATATCACCTACTGATAAGTCAGCATCCGCAAGCGCTTGTTTTAGTGGCTCAAGGGTTGCTTTAACCATTTTTTCAACAAGTGACTCAAGTTTTGCACGAGTAAGCTTGATGGTTAAGTGCTTAGGACCAGACGCATCAGCAGTAATGTACGGCAAGTTCACTTCAGTTTGTTGTGCAGAAGACAATTCAATCTTCGCTTTCTCGCCGGCTTCTTTAAGACGTTGCATCGCTAATGGATCTTTACGTAAATCCATACCTGAGTCTTTCTTGAACTCTTCTACCAAGTAGTTGATAACTTGGTTATCGAAATCTTCACCACCTAAGTGTGTATCACCATTGGTAGCAAGTACTTCAAAAGTATGCTCGCCGTCAGCTTCATCGATTTCAATGATAGAAATATCGAATGTACCACCACCTAAATCGTATACTGCAACAACGCTGTCGCCTTTTTTCTTATCCATGCCGTATGCAAGTGCAGCGGCTGTTGGCTCGTTAATAATACGTTTTACTTCAAGACCAGCGATACGGCCTGCATCTTTAGTTGCCTGGCGCTGTGAATCGTTGAAGTATGCAGGCACGGTGATAACCGCTGCTGTTACTTCTTCACCAAGGTAATCTTCAGCTGTCTTTTTCATTTTTTTCAAAACTTCAGCAGAGATTTGCGGTGGTGCTAATTTCTCGTCTTTTGCTTGAACCCAAGCATCACCATTATCTGCTTTGATGATATCGAAAGGCATGATGTCAATATCACGCTGTACTTCTTTATCTTCAAAACGGCGACCGATAAGACGCTTAATCGCGAATAAGGTATTTTTAGGGTTGGTGATAGCCTGACGTTTTGCAGGTTGACCCACCAATGTTTCACCGTCTTGGCTGTAAGCGATGATTGAGGGAGTTGTGCGATCGCCTTCAGCGTTTTCGATTACTTTTGCTTTTTCACCATCAAGTACAGCAACACAAGAGTTAGTTGTACCTAAGTCGATTCCAATGATTCTACCCATTAGTTTTTCTCCAAATTTGTTTAATAATGCCTGTACACTTTGTGGGGTTATTTCATCAGTTTTCAATTAGCTAATTGAAAAAATTCCCCATTTTTGTGAATATTTTTCGTATTTTTTAGTCAAAGCCCACGAATTAAGCTTGGGTATCAACGCCGCCTTCAGGGGCACGGGATACCATCACCATTGCTGGACGTAAAAGACGACCATTTAATTCGTAACCTTTTTGCATCACTGCCATCACTGTATTAGCAGGCAATTCTGCGTTTTCTTGCATCGACATAGCCTGATGCTGTTCTGGATTAAAAGTTTCTCCCTGTGGATCGATAACTTTCATTCCGAATTTTTCGATGCTGCTCACAAATGATTTAAGGGTAATGTCCACGCCTTCAATCACAGGTTTAATCGCTTCGTTTTCTTTATCTGCCACTTGCAGTGCACGCTCTAAGTTGTCTGCAACGGGTAAAAGCTCTGATGCGAACTTTTCAAGGGCAAATTTACGTGCTTTATCGACTTCGCCTTCAGCACGTTTACGTACGTTGTCGGCATCGGCAATGGCACGCATAACTGAGTCCTTTTGTGCAGCTAACGTGGCTTCCGATGCGGCTAATGCTGCTTCAAGCTCAAGAATACGTGCTTGCTCAGCGCTTAACTCTTCAACCTCTGCATCTGCTTGTTCCGCAGTGGCGTCGATAGCGGCTTCATTGACCGGCTGGGCGTCATCTTTTTGAGCTTGCTCTTCGTTACTCATTTTTCACTCCGTTCTTAAATATCACATTAAAGCTAAATTCGATTGCAGCTATTAATGGGGTTGCTTTAAGGCTCTTCAAGGGTCTTTTTTCGATGTTTTAAAAAAATTGTGTCTAAAGATTGCGCCTGATCAATAAAAATACGCTCTTTTACATCAACGATGTTCGAGATAGAGTATTGATATAATAATAAATGCGAATCCCTATGTTTAGTGTCTTGTCCTTGATGGCCATCGTGGTTGGCTACTTACTGATATTGTTTCTATTGGCCTTCTGGGGCGATAAACGTGCAAAAGCCCATCAGCAACATCCGTATATCTATAGCCTGGCGCTTGGGGTTCATTGTACGTCTTGGGCATTTTTCGGTACCACCACTCAAGCCGCGCATTATGGGTGGGCTTTTATTCCTACTTATATGGGGGTGATTTGTGTTTTCCTATTTGCTCACCCTATCCTTCGACGCGTGGCCAATGTATGTCACCAGCATAATATAAGCTCCCTCGCTGATTTTCTTAGTTTGCGTTACGACAAGTCTCACTTCTTGGCGGCTCTTGTCACGCTTCTGTGTTTTATTGGGGTTGTACCTTATATCGCGTTGCAATTAGACGCCGTAACCGGTGGTATTCGCGTGGTAACAGGAGCGGATAATCTCTGGCCTGACGGCGTAGGTTTCTATGTAGCAGTATTAATGGCGATTTTCGCAGTATTGTTCGGAACACGCTCCCTCAATCTCACCGATAAACATCCAGGTTTGATGTTCACGGTGGCGTTCGAATCTGTTGTGAAACTGGCAGGTTTAGTGATTGTAGGTCTGTTCGTTTGTTACAGTTTATATGACGGTGTATTTGACTTGTTAGGAAAAGCACAGTTACACCAACGCGCGAGCGAAACCATCAACGCAGATTCAGGAGTGTGGGTCTACGCCAGTCAAATGCTGCTTGGGGTTTGTTCGATGTTCTGCTTGCCCCGGCAATTTCATATCAATTTTATCGAAAACAATGGTGACAAAGAAATCACCACCGCCCGTTGGCTGTTCCCTTTGTATTTATTAGGCATGACATTATTCGTGCTACCCATTGCCCTAGCTGGGCACATGCTCTTTCCTGAAGGCAGTGTCAGCACAGACACTTACGCTCTTGCCTTACCTGTGGCGTCAGGAAATGCATGGGTCACCATTATTGCCTTCATTGGTGGGCTCGCAGCGGCGACCAGCATGATCATAGTGGCCACCCTTGCTATGGGTGTCATGATATCCAATAACATCGCCACCCCATTGTGGTTAACGTTGCAGTTACGCACCCAACAGCGACACCGCTTAAAACCCAGTAGTATCTTACTCATTCGACGCGCCACAGTGTTAGTCGTATTAGGAGTGGCTTATTTTTATCACGTTAATATCAGTCAATCGGCATCGTTGGTGCAAAGTGGAGTTATCGCGATAGCGCTGTTGTCGCAAACATTTCCTATCCTATTACTCGGTTTATACTGGAAACGGGGCACCAGATTAGCCGCGCAGTTGGCTCTGGCCAGTGGCTTCCTTTGCTGGGCGTATTGGTTATTGTGGCCCAGTATTACCGCAAGCTATTATTTCAACGATGCTCCCTCAGACATTCAACTTGCACAAGGATTTGTATTCAGTTTAGGGGTCAATATTGTGTGTTTTTTCTTGGTGTCTTTTATCCAAGGTATGCGCAGCCAGAACATGGTACACGATGCCATTACTCACAATACCCAACCTTTTGGTCACGCGGTAAAAGTATCAAACCTATTAACCATTACAGAGAGAGTATGGGGGGCTGAGCGTCACCAAGCATTACTGGATAAACTGACTCCAGTACAACTTGCGGGCTACGCTAGCCCCAAGCTGTTATCTACCATTGAAAGCGAACTTGCGGGGCAAGTAGGCAGTGCCAGTGCGCGTATTTTGCTTTCTGCCATCGGTGAGAAGCGGGATGTTGAGCTGTCAGAGCTCGTAGAGTTGGTTGAAGAAGCTAGCCAAACCTTTCAGTTTAACCATGAATTACTCCAATCGTCAGTGGAGAATATTCAACAAGGCATAGTCGTGCTTGACCGGGAACTAAATTTGCTCGCATGGAATCAGCGCTATGTTGAGCTGTTTAACTACCCCAGAGGTTTTGTACAAGTGGGTATGTCCATTTATCAATTGCTAGAATTTAATGCCAAAAGAGGACTATTTGGTCATAACGCCGACACGGGGCAAAGCAATATAGAAATGGAGATTAAAAAGCGCGTTGCCTTTATGCAATTAGGCAGCGCCTATAAATATGTTCGTCATCAAGAGAATGGTCAGGTCATTGAATTAAATGGTCGTCCATTACCCGGTGGCGGCTTTGTTACCACCTACAGTGACATTACAGAATACATCAATATTCAGCAGCAACTTGAACAGGCTAAAACGAGCTTAGAATCCAGGGTTCAAGAACGCACCGAGCAGCTACAAATTGCCAATATTGATCTTGAGAAAGCACGCCGCGATGCGGAAAGTGCTAACGACAGCAAAACCAAGTTCTTAGCCGCTGCGGGTCATGATCTCATGCAGCCCTTCAATGCGGCTTCCTTGTTTGCCGCCATGCTCAAACAGAAATCGCCCCCAGGAGAAATGGCAGAGATGAGCTCCAATCTGGTCGATTCACTGAGTAATGCTGAGTCTTTACTGTCAATGTTACTCGACATGACGCGTTTAGAATCAGGGGCGTTGACGCCACATGTACAAACCTTTCCGTTAGACAGTATTTTACGCCCCATGCTCAATGAATTTTCAGTGCTTGCGGAACAAAAAAAGTTACGCGTAACTTATGTACGCGCTAATTTATGTGTAATCTCCGACCCTAAGTTGCTAAGAAGAATAATACAAAACCTATTATCAAATGCTATCCGATATACCGATTCTGGGCGTATATTACTGGGCGTAAAAAGGCAAAATGGTCAGGCTAGAATATGTGTTATGGATACCGGTGCCGGGATAGCCGAAGACAAACAGCAAGAAATATTTCTGGAGTTTCATCAGTTAGACAGCAACCCTAGTGCTCAAGGTTTGGGCTTAGGTTTAACCATAGTCGAGCGTATCAGTGCCCTACTTAATCACCCTGTAACGTTACACTCAACGCTGGGCAAAGGTACGTCATTTGATATCGCCGTACCAATAGGGAATAAACAAAATAACTCTCCAAAAACAGCAGCCCGTGGAAGCAATGATGTTAACCTGCCGCTACATAACAAACGTGTGCTGATTGTTGATAACGAGCCTCAGATCCTAGACGCGCTACAACGGTTATTAGTTGATTGGGGCGCAACCGTGATTGCAGCCAAAGATACTAAAACTGCGCTGCAATTACTCAATCAGCCGATAGACTTAATGATACTCGATTACCAACTCGACCATGGTGAAACCGGTATAGATGTGGCCCACGCTATCAGGCAAGTATTTATTGGCGAAGCTGGCTTACACATTCCCAGTATTCTTAACTCTGCGCGCCAAGATGAGCAAATTAGACAACAAGCGATAGATGAGCAAATGCATTATTTACCAAAACCGCTTAAACCTCTCGCTTTGAAAAGACTGATTAAACAACTGCTGGCTAAAAAATAGTGGTTTATGCTTTAGCGATTTAGGAGCACAGTAGCTAACGTTAACCACCGAGTTCGAAAAACACTTCTGCTACGCAGCAGGTGCGGAGCAAATGATGAATGCATTTAAGCGCCACACTCATCATCAACGATTGCCGGGAATGACCAAAGCGAAAGCGTTGTTAAAGCGTGCTTAAATCAATTTCGAGCATTACATATCATGCATATCTTGTAGCCTACTCCTTTGCCCGAAAATTGACCTTGGCGCAGTTTCCTTCCTATAGGCGCAATATTCCAGAAAAATTCTTAATCACTAAACCCAAAAGTACTTTGATGCTCATTGAGGGGGAATTCCCCACTCTGAGCAGGTGTGCTTTTTAATACGATTCTAAAGATGGGTGTCTATGTAATTGCCTTAGTCGGTGTGGCTCCCATGAATCGCGAAAGTGGGCGCTATAAAGGGTTGCGGAAAATCCAAGGTGGCAGACATCAAGTCAGAACCGTTTTGTACATGGCGATGATGTCAGCGATACAAAGTAACCCCGTATTTAAGGTAACATATCAACGATTAGTCGCAGCAGGAAAACCTAAGGAAGTGGCTATTATTGTGTGCATTAGAAAGATGGTTGTTATCTTAAATTCAATGCTCAGAAAGGGGTCATGTGGGAAGAGCCAAAGGCTACAAATTAGCTATTGACGCCATAGTCTCTTGTTATACGTTGTCTACTCCGCGAGCTATTAGAGTTGCTAATAAAGGTAAAACCACTAATAAACAAAGCTCTACGCGAATAATTTTAACTATATACCTTGGTATTGTTATTGACTCGAATGTTGCCTTTCTGTTACGAAGAAAGAAAACCGTTGGTAATATTGATAACAGCCCGATTAATAAGAATAAAATTAGTTTAATATGAAAAATGACGTTTGAAGAATAAAATGCAGCTGGCTTACCAACTACAAACCATAATAAACCACCTCCAACTAATGTTGCGATTGCACTTAAACCATAAATAGCATCGACAATAATTAATTTTTTAAAGGACTTTAGATCCATTTCTTTAGAAATTAATAAATGCTCACCAAGTAACGCAGAGGCTAAAGTAATAATTCCTAAAAAGTGTAGATACCTAACGAATACTTCTTCCATAATTGATCACAATCTCCGTGATATGACTAAACGTATAACAATATTAATATCTTGCAAAATGAGGTGATTGCATCCGCGTATTAAACACGGCATTTTGTCGCATATATACATCATCATTTTTAACATGTTTCCTATGTCATTGTATAGGTTAGCTATCTTTCCGGTTTCTTAAAACACTTTTGTTGATATGCGACATTTTGCTAAGAACTTGCTGTTATAGGAGATAGCGGCTAGGACTGTATAAATACACATGTAAATTACAGTGCTGTTTATGCCAAACTTACAGACCATTAAATGAGCAATGTAAGGACTTAATCATTAGGATGGTAGTGCTGCAAAACCGAACATGTCACATCGGCATATGACTAATTTAACGCGAGCACTGATTCAAACAATCAAAGGTATTATTGCTTTTAGCGAGTGACCTGTGGTCTGATCTAAGTAATTATGTTTATTCGTTCTACAAGGATCTCACGTGAGCGACCCAATCATTCCCCTAGTGGCGGTAGGCCTTATTTCTATCGCTTGTCAGTATTTTGCTTATCGGATTAAATTACCTGCCATTTTGCCCTTGTTAGTCGTGGGGATTTTAGTCGGTCCTGTGTATGGCGTAATCAACGCCGATGCGCTATTCGGTGATTTACTCTTTCCTATTGTGTCCTTGTCTGTGGCCATCATTCTATTTGAGGGCTCGTTAACACTGCGCTTTGGTGATTTGGCGGGTCATGGCTCTATGGTGCGTAACCTTTGCACCGTGGGCACGTTAGTCACCTGGCTTGTTACTGCCCCTGTTGCGCATTATGCGTTAGGCGTTTCATGGCAGTTGGCCTTTTTGTTTGGCGCGATTGTAACCGTAACCGGTCCAACGGTGATTGTCCCTATGCTGCGTACTGTGCGCCCAAGCAGTAAGGTCGCCAACATCTTACGCTGGGAAGGCATTGTCATCGATCCTATCGGTGCGTTATTGGCCGTGCTTGTGTTCGAATATATTATCTCTACCCAAGATGCGCTTAGCCACACTCTATACGCTTTCGGGCTGACCATTAGTGTTGGCTTAGGTATTGGCGCTGCAACTGGCTATTTGCTGGGCTTGGCTCTGCGTAATAGCTGGATCCCCCACTACTTACAAAACACCGCTGTACTCACGTTAATGTTAGGCGCGTTCGCTGGCTCGAATGTTATTGCCCACGAATCAGGTTTGTTGACCGTAACCATTATCGGTATGTGGCTGGCGAATATGAAAAACGTCGATGTGGAAGACATCTTAGAATTTAAAGAAACCTTGAGCGTACTGCTCATTTCGGGCCTGTTTATTTTGCTCGCTTCGCGTATTGATTTGCACTCTGTGTTAAGTGTTGGTTGGGGCTCCATTTTAGTGCTTGTTGCTATCATGTTTGTCGCACGTCCTGTTGGTGTCATTCTGTCTTCGTTAGGGACTGGTTTAAACTGGCGAGAAATCGCGCTGCTTAGCTGGATAGCACCGCGAGGCATCGTTGCAGCAGCGGTATCTGCTTTGTTTTCATTAAAGCTAGAAGTCTTAGAGTACGAACAGGCTGAATTACTGGTGCCTATGGTGTTTTTGGTGATCATCACCACGGTTGTACTGCAGAGTCTTACCTCAGTCTCTGTGGCGAAAAAGCTTGATATGCGCGCACCTGCCCCGCACGGTTTTTTAATCTTCGGGGGGGGGTTGTTTAGCCGTTTGTTCGCTAAAGAATTGATGAGCCATGATGTACAAGTACGCATCACGGATACCAACTGGAATAATATGCGTTTAGCTCGTATGGAGAACATCCCCACCTACTTTGGTAACCCAATGTCAGAACATGCGGCGCGTACCCTAGATTTGTCGATGTTTGGTAAAGTATTAGTGATGTCACCCTATCGCCAATTGAACCCCATGGTGACCTACCATTTTGAGCACGAAATGGGCAAAGGCACAGTACTTGGTTTGAACAATAACGAACAGCAGCAGCGCCCGAGTCATCAGGTGTCAGAGTCCTACGTCAAGAAGCTTGGTTTATTCAGTGATGATGCGACGTATGGCAAGCTGGCTGGCTTGGTAGCAAAAGGGTCGTTAATTAAAACGACCCGTTTAACGGATTCTTTTACCTACGAAGACTACAAAGAGCAGTACAACGAGCGAGCCATTAAATTGTGTGCCTTAGATACACATAATCATGTGCATATGTTCACCACATCAAACAACGTTAAGCCTAAATCAGATTGGAAGATTGTCAGTTTAGTGAACCCAGAAAAGCCGATAGAAAAAGCGATTGCTAAAGCAGAAATCACTGCTGAGAACAGCAATGATGAGTCTAAGCTACCAGGTTAAAGCCAAACAATGGCATGCCACATTATGTGCAGAAGGCCGGTAACATTACCGGCTTTTTTACGCTACCGCTTTAGCTTATTCGACCTGTAGCATTTGTTTGAATAGCACGCCTGCTTGGGTACGGTTATTAAAGCCAAGCTTATGCAACACCGCAGACACATGCTGTTTAATAGTCGATTCACTGACACCTAATTCATAGGCGATTTGCTTGTTCAAAAGGCCATCAGCCATAAGCTGTAAGACTTTTAGTTGATGAGGAGTCAATTGAGCAAGTTTGCCCGCGAAAGCCTGTTCTTGGCTGTCTTCTATTTTTTGAACCTGCTCTACTAATTCATTAGGTAACCATTGCTCGCCTTCTAACAACTCACGCACAGCATCTGCTATTACCGGTAACGGTGTTGATTTAGGGATATACCCACAGGCGCCAAAATCCATGGCTTTTCGGATCATACTCGGGCTTTCATCACCGGATACAATCGCCACCAACACATCTGGGAAATGACTTCGGATCATAGTCAAGCCTGTTAGACCGTCATTGCCCGGCATGTTCAAATCCAAAAAAATCAGCTCTACGTCACTGTGTAGCTTTAATAAGTCGATAGTTTGTTGATAGGAAGCAGACTCAAGAATATCGTTCCCCAATACACCTTGAATGGCCTGTTTCATGGCGCTACGAAACAAGGGATGGTCGTCAGCAACGATGGCTTTAGCGTGCATTATAGGTACTCGGTTATCAATAAGGAGGCTTATTTGTCACTGGGTAGGATAACGTCTGGACGCTAGCTACCTGATTTTTAATAAATTTATCACTTGTCCTTGTTAATTACATCAAATTTACAGTTAATAAGTGGGTTTGCAGTGGTTTGCTGAGCAGTACGGTAAGTTGCCTAGACGAAAAAAGGCAGTTTTCACTGCCAAACGTCATTACCATTTCACGCCTTATGCTTATTTTTATCGTGCGCGTGTCTATTTGAAATCAGGCGAGGTGAAAATAAACGTTCACCCGCGCCCTTTTTGGTTTTGCGACTAAAAGCGATAGCCAACCGTTAAGCTGATCGTGCGTGGGTCGCCGTAATAACCAATTAACGTATTATCACCACCTGTGCCGGCTGTATAACCTGTAGGATCATCAGGGTTTTCTACCACAAACTGATAGCCACCCACTACGTATTCCTCATCGGTCAGATTTTTAGCATGAATGCCACCATACCAGTTGCCGTCCTCGCTTTGCCACGACACGCTTAAGTTGACTAAACCGTATCCGTCTTGGGTGATCAAACTGTTTGACGTTTCCGTAATCGTATAGTCATCACGGTAGTAGTAGTTAGCATTAAAAACAAAATCGCCCATGTCTGTGCTAAGTAGGTAGTTAGCAGCGAAATTGGCTGTGTACTCAGGAGTGTTCGAGATAGCAAAGGTATCGGCTACATCGACTCGCCCTTCCAGTGTCTCTTGGAATACCTCTTCAAATTCAGCATCGATGTACCCTAGTGACACATCAAAGGTTAGCTCATCGGTAGCGGCATAAGTAATTTCAGCTTCAACCCCTTTGGCTTTAGATTTACCCACATTACCCAAGATTTGTTGTAAGTCTTCAGGTGACGTAACGGGCAACACTGAGATGTACTGGCGGTCGTTATGCTCTAAAGCGAATAAAGTAACATTTGCCCGTAAATTATCGTTCCAGTCGCTTTTCATGCCAAGCTCAAACGAATCTACTACTTCTGGGTCGACCGCTGGCTCGTTGATGGTCGCTCTTGGATTGTAAGTACCAGATTTAAAGCCTTGTGAATAACTGGCAAAAAACATCAAATCATTATCCACTTGATATTCAACGCCTACGCGGGGTGTAAAGCGTGACCAGCTTTCTTTTGCTGGAGCATCCAAAATACCGTCACCGTCAGAATCGCTGCCCAAAACTTGTGGCACTATTTCACCTTCTGGGCGCACGTAACCTGGGATCCAGTTCGACTCTGGGTATACGTTGTCGAAAATTAGACCATTGCGAACTGTGGCTTGCTTTTCTTCATCGGTATAACGTGCGCCAAGGGTTAATGACAGTTGCTCGGTCACATCAATAGATGACTGCACGTACGCGGCAATACTTTCGCTGTTGTTACAGCCAGACACTTCGCGGGTTAAACCAGGTACGCCGAATGCGGCGCGACCAAGAAAGCCCAGTATGGCTTCAAATTGACCACACGATTCACCGTCATAATAATAAATACCTCCCACGGCGTTAAACCCATCACCGGCGTATGCTAATTGCAGTTCGTGAGTGTCATTTTCATCTTCATAAATGGCGGGTACATCAAAAATATCTATGGCTGTGTTATCAAAATCAATATTGGTTGGCGAGTAACTTTCACGATGTGCGCCTATGTATTTTAAGCTGATATCATCATTTACATCCCAATTGGCCGTCAAGCTATACCCTTCGAGCTCAACATTGTTTTCAGTGGGTAAACTGGTGTAAGAATCAAATACGCTATTGGGTACGGGGGCATCAGTCAAACGACTTGGCAATAAGCGATAACCGCCTTTGGCATTAGAGTCATCTTCGGTTTTGTCCCACGCGAAGCGAAAAAACAAATCATCTGATGGGGTAAATTCCACCGTCACCCGAGCCGCGGTTAAGTCTTTGTTGTAGTTTTCTAAGTCTTGCCCTTCAAGAGCCGATTCAAGGTATTCACCATACCCGTCGCGAGTTAAATCTGCGATCCCAAAACCTACATAAAGCTTGTCTTCGATGACGGGAAACTGCCCAGTAAGCTTGATATCCCGCTGTGAATAGCTGCCTACGGTGCCTTGAATGTTCAAGGTGGGGTCGCCGCTCATGGGCTTCGTCACGTATTTTATCGCGCCGCCTATGGTATTTTTACCATATAGCGTGCCTTGTGGGCCGCGGAGTACTTCAATACGTTCAACATCGAGTAAATCTAATACAGCGCCTTGAGGCCTCGCCACGTAAACATCATCAATGTAGATACCCACGCCTGGTTCGTAACCCCAAAGTGGATCTTGTTGGCCCACACCACGAATAAACGCAGTGAGCGTCGAATTGGTGCCGCGGCTATTTTGCAAAGTGGTATTGGGTGAGAATTGCTGGATTTCAGTGATAACCGAAATTCCCTTTTCATCTAACTCAACGGCACCAAGAGATGTAACAGAAATAGGCACTTCTTGCAGGCTTTCTACGGTTTTACGCGCTGTGACTTCAATACGCTCTAGCCCTTTTTTCTCAGCCTGAGTGGCGTTATCTGCTTCTTGAGCCATTAACGCTGGTTGGTAACACAACACTGATGCAACAGCGCCAGCGATAAGGGATTGGGTGAATCGTTGTTTATTCATAGTGTGTCCTTGATTGCAGTATTTCGTTTTTTTCATTGTCTGCTTGCTGCGGTCGTAAATACCTTAATCGAGTTTTGCCAGGCCGTCCTTAGTACCATAGTACTATGGGCAATTTCATTGGGCTAAGACACACTTGCACCATCACTTTACGTGTTTGCTTGCGGTCACAAGTATTCATTTAAAGGAAGATAATATGCTCAGTTTAATTGGTTTGATAGGCGGGTTGTTGCTGCTAATAGTGCTCACTATTCGTGGCATGAACTTGTTTATCGCCGCCCCCTTGTGCGCACTTATTGTCGCGCTTACCAGTGGTATCCCGATTTTTATCGGCGATGTTAATTTTGTCAGTAGCTATATGCAGGGTTTCTCTGGATTTATTGCTTCTTGGTTTTTCATGTTTTTGCTTGGCTCCTTGTTTGGTAAATTCATGGAAGACACAGGCGCTGCCGACGCAGTAGCACGCTTCATCATAGCAAGATTGGGCCGCAGCCAAGCGGTTGCGGCGGTAGTGCTCGCCTGCGCTATTTTGACCTACGGCGGGGTTAGCCTCTTCGTTGTGGCGTTTTCGGTTTATCCTATGGCGTTGAGCTTATTCAAAGATGCCAACTTGCCCAGACGCTTTATTCCCGCTGCATTGGCATTTGGTTCAGTCACCTTTACCATGACATCCGCTGGCTCCCCAGAAATTCAAAATTGGATCCCCATTAAATACTTGGGTACCTCACCTTTTGCCGCGTGGGAAGTAAGCTTAGTAGTGGCGATTTTCATGGCGGTTTTTGGTTTCTGGTGGATGCGCCGGATGATCAACAAAGCATTAGCGAACGGCGAAAAATTTGAACACTGGGAACAAGATCCTCAAATCACAGACCGGGCGCTTCCTAGCCCCATAACTGGGTTAATTCCACTGTTAGTGGTGCTCGTACTTTCCTTTTTGCTCCACGATAGCCTAGGTCATTTAGCCTTGATCATTGCGCTGGGTGGCGGTGTGCTCACCCTGATGATCATCAACTACCGTTATTTTATGAATATGCAAAATGCCATCACCGCTGGCACTACAGGTGCTTTGGTCGCCATTGGTAACACCGCAGCGGTGGTGGGGTTTGGCAGTATCGCTAAAGCTACCGAGGCGTTTCAGGTCGCCGTAGAAGTCATGACCCATATACCGGGAAATGAGTTAATTGGCGCAGCAATTGCCATCAGTGTTATAGCCGGTTTAACAGGCTCGGCTTCAGGCGGGCAAGTTATCGCCCTGCCCTTACTCGCGCCGCATTACATCGACCAAGGTGTGAACCCTGAAGAGCTACATCGGGTTGTATCTATTTCATCAGGTGCGTTAGATTCTCTGCCACACAATGGTTATGTGGTGACATTAATCCGGGCAATTTGTAATGAGACTCACCAACGGTCATATTGGTCAGTCGGCGCACTAACGGTTGTGGTGCCATTATGTGGTCTTGTGTTGGCTATCGCCTTATTTAACCTATTTTAGTGTGCAAATTATTTACGAGAGAGTGCATTTTATGTTCTTAACCCAGGTATTTAACAAAGGTCTTTTGGCCGCCTTTAGCCTAATCATGTGCGCGCAGGCGTATGCAGCATCGGTCGAATTAGTCGAGAAAAAGCGCTTTGAAATAGAAAGTTTCGAAACCTTCGGCGGTAAAACCATCAAGCAGGTACACGTCGGTTGGGAAAGCTACGGTACATTGAATCAAGCAAAAGACAATGTGGTGCTGATCACCCATTACTTTAGTGCGACTTCACATGCCGCAGGTAAATATCATCCGGATGAAGCAACGCCGGGATATTGGAACGGCATAATAGGCCCAGGTAAAGCAATTGATACCGACAAATACTTTGTTTTAAGTGTTGATACACTCGCAAACTTAAATGCTTACGACCCCAATGTGATCACCACTGGGCCTGCGTCTGTTAATCCGGATACAGGAAAACGCTATGGGCTAACGTTTCCTGTGGTGACTATTCGCGACTTCGTAAACGTGCAAAAATCATTGCTTGAATCGTTAGGCGTAACCAAACTACATGCGGTGGTTGGTGGTTCAATGGGGTCTATGCAAGCGTTAGATTGGGCGACGGCTTATCCTGAATGGGTGCCTAGAATGATCTCAGTGATAGGCTCAGGTCAAAGTGATGCATGGACCACCGCCTTGCTAGAAAAATGGGCAATACCCATTCAACTGGACGCCAACTGGAAGAACGGTGATTACTACGATAGTACACCGCCAACCCAAGGGTTAATTGCTGCGTTAATGTTCATTACCCAAGACGCACTTACACCGACTTTTTTTAATCAAACAGGTAAAGGCATAGGTTACTTTGCCCTTGAAGAAGCGCCGTTAAACGACATTCGCCAGCAGCATAGTATTGTTAAGTGGTTAAAAAAACGAGCTCAAAGCCGAGCTAAATTGATGGATGCTAACCATCTATTGTATTTAGTGCGGGCCTCACAGCTTTATATGGCAGGCCATTCAGGTGACATGAAACAAGCGCTATCCTCAGTCAAAGCAAAAACGCTCTTTCTGCCATCATTCAATGACTTGTTGTTGATGCCCTATTTAGCCAAAGACACGGCAAATTCCTTAGAGCAACTCCATAAAAATACCACTTACCGTGAGTTAACTGGCGACCTAGGCCATCTCAATGGTGTAGTAGGTATCGAACAAGCGGCGTCAGACATCAGCGCATTCTTAGCTGACAAACAATAGATTTGTAAGAACAAAAAAGGATTATTATGACTTTCTCATTATCGGAATTTACCCAGTTAAGTAAACGCAGTTCTCGCTGTTGTTTCCTTACAAAGGCCGTTAGCGCCGCTTTAACCCTGTCACTTAGTGGAATATTAAGTGCCTCGGCCATCGCGCAACCTGAACAAAACGCGCAACCAGAAGCTGCTACAAAAGACGAGAAACGCTTCAATTTAGATCTAAATAAAATCACTTTATCTGGATTATCAAGTGGAGGCTTTATGGCTACCCAGTTCGAACTCGCTCATTCAGACTGGGTCTCTGGTGTGGGTATCATCGCCGCTGGGCCATACTATTGTGCTCAAAACAGCATACAAACTGCCCTTAGTCAGTGCGTTAATCAAATCAAAACTCCGCTGGACTTAGCGGCCCTCAATGCCCAAACGCAAAAATGGCAGGAGCAAGGCAAACTGCCCGACTTAAGCCATTTACAGCAACACAAGGTTTGGTTATTAAGCGGTACGCTTGATACCAAGGTACTTGGGCAAGTAAACGATGCGCTTTTTGAACAGTATCAGCAGTGGGTGACGCCTGAAAACATTCACTATGTCAATGACAAACCCTTTGCGCATTTATTCCCTACGCTTAATTCAGGCACAACATGCGATGTATCAAGCGCCCCCTTTATCGGCAACTGCGATTACGATGCAGCGGGCGAAATGCTTAATTTTATGTCCCCTGAACTGAGCCCTCGCAGTGCGCATCCCCAAGGTAAGTTGATGCAAATAGACCAACATTTACTTGGCGGTGAATCCGCTTCAACGCTTGCTGATACGGGGTATGTGTACGTTCCACAAGCGTGCGAACAAGGCGAAGCCTGCACCGTACATGTGAGCTTTCATGGTTGTAACCAAAATTCAGCTGCCGTAGGTGACGACTACGCGACGCAAACTGGCCTCAATAACTGGGCAGATACCAATCATATGTTGGTGCTTTACCCGCAAACTAAAAGCTCCATGATGATGCCGTTAAATCCCCAAGGTTGCTGGGATTGGTGGGGATACACGGGAGACGATTATGCCAACAACCAAGGTCAACAAATAAAAGCCGTTAAAAATATGATTCATGCATTAGCCAAACAAGAGACGACAAAATGAACAACTCACACGCTATAAAACACAGAACGATTCTGATCACTGGCGGCGCTAGCGGGATTGGTTTAGGGATAGCCCAACAATTGGGCAGCAACGGCCATAAAATCGTTATCGCAGACATGAATATGGATGCGGCTGAAAATGCCGTCGCAGAACTAGGGGCACAGGGGATCAGCGCACGCGCCCTTTTACTTGACGTCACAAATCAAGAGCATATCAATAACCTTAGCGCTAACCTTGCTCCTGACACGGTAGATGTTTTAATTAACAACGCAGGTATTCAACATGTTGCCAAACTAGAAGAATTCCCTGGGGATAAATGGCAGCAATTAATCAATATTATGCTGGTGGCGCCCGCCATGTTGACGCAAGCGTTACTGCCCACCATGCGCAGTAAAAACTACGGCCGAATTATTAATATTGGCTCTGTACATTCCCTTATTGCGTCCCCTTATAAATCGGCATATGTAGCGGCAAAACATGGGTTGCTTGGCTTTTCGAAAACACTGGCACTGGAAACGGGTGATTGTGATGTCACAATCAACACACTTTGCCCCGCTTATGTCAAAACACCTTTAGTGGAGAAACAAATAGCAGCCCAAGCCAAAGAACATGGTATGAGCGAAGAAGATGTTATCAATAAAATCATGCTCGAACCCATGCCGAAAAAGTCCTTCATTGATATTGATGAGCTGGCCAGCAGCGCCGCTTTTTTAATGGACAACAGCGCGCGTAATATTACTGGACAGACCATCGTTATAGACGGCGGCTGGACGGCGCGTTAAGCCTTTATTTATATTTTTCAGGACGGGAGAGGTCAAATAAAAAAGGCCAGATAATATACATCTGGCCTTTTTACTTGTGATGACTTCTAAAGATTATCCAATCGAGCGAATGCTTACCTAGTTACTACAAATCAAAGCGATCTAAGGTCATGACTTTAGTCCACGCGTTAACAAAATCATCCACAAATTGTTGGTGAGCATCATCAGACGCATACACCTCTGCGACCGCTCTTAGCTCTGAATTAGAGCCAAATATCAAGTCCACTGAGGAGGCGGACCAACGTTGTTTGTTGCTTTTACGATCTATTCCGAGATAGAGATCCTGTTGGTCTTTCGCCTTTTCCCAGCGCGTTGACATATCGAGTAAATTAACAAAAAAGTCGTTGTTTAAGGTTCCGGGATTATCTGTCAGTACGCCCCTATCACTACCATCGGCATTGATATTCATCACTCTCAAACCTGCCACTAACACACTCATTTCGGGAACGGATAAATCTAGAGTATTCGCTTTGTCCACTAACATCTCAACCGGTGATAAGGTATTTCCCTGAGCGTAGTAGTTTCTAAACCCATCCGCTTTTGGCTCTAGTACCGCGAAAGATTCCACTTCTGTTTGAGCCTGGGTTGCATCGCTGCGCCCCGGTATAAAGGGCACTTCAACGTCGAAGTCATTTTTACTCGCGGCGTGTTCAATGGCCGCTGCGCCGCCAAGCACAATTAAATCCGCTAACGATACTTGTTTATTACCACTTTGCCCGTCATTGAAGTCTTTTTTCACCTTGTTAAGGAACATTAAAACCGTGTTCAATTCGTCCGGATTGTTCACTTCCCAGTTTTTTTGTGGCGCGAGTTGAATACGAGCGCCGTTCACACCACCGCGCATATCTGTCGCTCTGAAACTGGCTGCAGCCGCCCATGCTGTTTTGACTAATTGAGCAGGCGTAACATCACCATCAAGTAATTTCGTCTTTAGGTGTTGGATGTCACGTTTATCAATTAGCGAATAGTCCACGCTAGGAATAGGGTCTTGCCATAAGAAGTCGTCCGTTGGCGACTCATCACCTACGTAACGCGCGCGAGGGCCCATATCTCGATGGGTTAATTTAAACCATGCTTTTGAAAACGCTAACTCAAACTCCTTCGGATTGGCATGAAAGCGTTCAGCGATTTTTCTGTACTGAGGATCCTCTTTCAGCGCTAAATCAGTCGTAAACATAATGGGCGCATGGCGCTTGGATTTGACATGTGCATCAGGCACCAAATTCGCACCCGCATTATCTTTAGGGATCCACTGAGTCGCTCCCGCGGGGCTTTGGGTTTCAACCCATTCAAATCCAAATAAATTATCTAAATATTGCATGGTCCATTGAGTTGGGCTGACAGACCAAGCCCCTTCCAAGCCGCTAGTAATGGTGTCTTCTGCATTGCCTTTTCCGCACTTGTTTTTCCAGCCTAAACCTTGCTCTTCAATCGTTGCTCCGGCTGGAGCAGGATCTAAGCATTCATCTGGTTTGTGCGCACCGTGAGCTTTCCCAAACGTGTGGCCCCCAGCGATGAGTGCCACCGTTTCTTCGTCATTCATGGCCATACGTGCAAACACATCACGAATATCGGCAGCCGCTGAAATAGGGTCGTGATTACCATTTGGCCCCTCAGGATTAACGTAAATTAGACCCATTTGCACCGCTGCCAGAGGCTCCTCTAATTTTCGCTCACCAGAATAACGCTCATTCCCCCCTAACCATTTTTTTTCCGGCCCCCAGTAAACCAAATCTGGTTCGAAGTCGTCTTCTCTACCGCCGGCGAATCCATAAATAGTAAAGCCCATAGACTCCATCGCTACATTTCCGGTAAGCACCATCAAATCAGCCCAGGACAAACTGCGACCGTATTTTTGCTTAATTGGCCACAGCAAACGCCTTGCTTTATCAAGACTCACATTGTCCGGCCAGCTGTTGAGCGGCTCGAACCGCTGCTGGCCACCTGCCCCGCCCCCGCGTCCATCTGACATGCGATAGGTACCAGTACTGTGCCACGCCATTCGCACAAAGAACGGTCCGTAATGGCCATAGTCTGCTGGCCACCAATCTTGGGATGAGGTTAACAGTGCTTTAATATCGCTTTTCACATTCGCTAAATTTAACGTTTTAAATGCGTCTGCATAATTAAAGTCTCCTCCCAAGGGGTTCGATTTCGCATCATTCTGCCTAAGCGGCTGCAAGTTCAGTTGCTCTGGCCACCAAAATGTATTGGTCTTAGGCATACCATCGGCTAAGGCACTCTGGCTGATGCACAATGAGGCTATTGCCAAAGATACGGCACTAATAAGGCGATTTGAGGTTTTTTTAGCAATGCAGTTTGAACGTTTGTTTACTCTAGGTAACATGCTGATGTCCTTTAGATTAGTCACTTTGCTTAATGACTATAGGAGTCAACGTAAATTTATTGCAGACGGAAAAACAGATTGTATTAATCGATAATGTTAATCAATTGTGAATTAAATGTGTGTTACACAACACAGAGTTAGTGGCCAAAGACGGTCTCAAAATCTCAGATTGCGTTACTCTTGCAGATACGCAATCATATCGACCTTTCATATAAAAAGAGTTAAAAAATGTCTGCCGTTACCCTTAACTTCACCCTAGAAAAAGAAACTAAAAACAGCGTTCGTTATAAGGAAGTGCCAGAAGAAGGCAAAGCCCCAGTGTTAGGCTCAGTCTATGTACAAAAATGGTACGCAGGCTCATCGAAGAACATTACCATCACGGTAGAGAAAAAAGACTAATTCACCTATCAGACGAGCGACAAACGCTAGCCCACTTTCAAACTTTGGATGTCTTCTATAAAGTGAGCTAGTGCTCGAGCTTCAATTTGCTTGATTTTCTTTTGTTGTGACTCGCTTAACATGTGGTACATGCTCGCGGCGCCGAAATCACCGAATATGATATTTCCCTCATCATCAAATAAGGTGTTATGGGCGTATAAATCACCGTGGCAAACTTGGTTTATATGCAAATGCTCATACACATCTCGCATCTGAGAAATGATTTTCTCAATGTGCTGAGACGACAATGTAAACCCTTCAGGGAAGGTATCTCGAGTGCAACTGTCTAACGACGGGGGCAAGCCTAAATTACGGAAATGCTCTGGGATTAACGCCATCACCAACGCCAAGTAGTCAGGCTCTGTCACCTGTGCCAGCGGTTTGACTATATTGCTATGTTGACCCACTTTCAGGCAAACCTGTAACTCATCTTTCGGGTAGCCATCACTGGTGACTTGGCCTTTGAACACTTTAACCGCCACCTCTGCGGGCATGTCATGTTGTGCTTTACGCCAAGTCGCTTTTGAGATTACGCCAGATGCTCCCTGCCCTAGCACATCATGCAATTGGTAGCTCGTAGAGGGTACATGAGGCACTGTTTCAATATGCAAATCCGCTGCGGAAAATGGATTACCCGCAAAAGCAAACCAAGCCAATCTGGGCAAATCTAATAGCTGGTCTGGGCATTGCGCTAAATCATTCGCCGAAATTCGCAACAACTCAAGATTGTGCAATTGGCTCATATTCTCAGGTAATGACGTGAGTTTATTACCCGCAAGGGCTAACTTTTGCATTCTAGGTCGCTCACCCAACGAGTTTGGCAGTCTATGTATTTGATTATCGGTTAAAATCAGCCAGCGCAACTTTATGGGTAAAGCGTTCTCAGGCACACGCTTGATTTTGTTGGCTTTGAAACCGACCATTTCAAGATTTTCACACTGTCCCAATACGTCTGGTAGAACTTCAAACTGGTTGTTAGAGGCAAATAGAATTTTAAGATTTTTTAATTGGGCAAACTCATTGGGTAGATGGCGCAATTTATTATTTGATAAATCAAGTACTTCCAAGGTATCAGCGAGTGTTAAAATCTCTAAAGGAAATTCCGTGAGGTTGTCAGATAGAGTGAGTTTTGATGTGCCAATAAGTTGGCCGGTTTTAAGCTGATTCAGTGTGTGCAAAATGAGAAACCTGATAAAGAGATGATAAAGAGAAGCTGTACTGCAAAAAAGCAACGCTAGCCTACTGAAAATCATCTAAAAAAGATAGTTTAGCGACAATAGACCCTCTGAGGACAGTAGTTGCAAGGGTGAAATAGCTATTACTTATTATCACGTAAATGCCCATCATCTCAAAGGAGTCTTTTTCTACCATAATGGCCTGGCATATGTGGCATCTTAAGCCGAATTAACAACCTGAAGTCGTGTATTCTATGCTAGGGGTTTCCCCCAAGTTTTCTGCACGGTAATAGATCAAATAACAATTGGTGGCAACTATCGGTACTTGGTTTACATAGGCACCTGACGTGTGGGTGAGCGACGCAAAAGTAAGGTATAATTTAGTCCGTCGATAATCTGTTGACCATATCCAATCTTTCTCAAAATTGCTGCTCATTGCCGCAGAAATTCCGCTATTTCGAGAGCCACTTGGGTATCCATATCGTGTTTCGATGTCCGAAGAACCGTCACCGTCAATATCAATATTGCTAAGCTGCAAACTATTCTGCCCTCGAATCGCTGATTTAGCATATACCAACTTGCTAGCAGACAACATTGCGCCCCCTACAGATTCAAGCACAGCAATTTTCGCATCACCGTTTAAATCGAGAAACTTTGGTGCAGCTGTGACGGCTAATGTCCCCAAGATAACGATGACGATGATTAGCTCAATCAAAGTAAATCCACTTTGCGCACTTGGCTTTATCGAGTTGGGCAAATTCATTTTGATTAACGGATGTTCCTTGAATAGTTACGCGGCGATTAGGCTCATGATTGAAGCGCTCACACAGTAAACTTATATTATATCTACATTTTGGCGATATTTTTATCTAGGAAAATATACATAGGTATACTATTAACCGGTGCTAAGCATCGAAATGATGCTTTGATTTCAACCAGGGACGGCAGAAACAGTGCGCAGTAGTTGCTGTAGTTGCAATAGTTGCAATAGTTGCAATAACGACAGCTACCAACACCTAAACTGTGACGTTAAAATGATTAGACAGGATGAAACCCGAAAGTATGATTATAATCGATACTTGCCTTAAAGCGCGCAGCCAAGGAGCTGCGCGCTCTTTAAAGGGTTATTAGTTAGATGTAAAACGACGTTCGTACATGCCTTTGTGTAGGTCTTTGGCAGCATTGACCATAGGCGCATAAGGGGTGTCAGTCACGTTAACAAAGCCTACGTTGTAGTTTTCGCCGTCAAAGGCTCTACCAGTAATTGGCGAGTCCATGTATTGGAACCAATGCGCACCAATAAAGTACGGATTATCAATAATCGTTCCCATATAATCTTGGTACATATCAGCTCTGTCTTGCTGATTAGCAGCATGTACTAAGCCTGGGTGAAACAAACCGCTGTCAGTAGCTCCGATGTGGAACTCGCCCACAATTGATGGCATGTCAAACTCTTTTAGAAATCCCCAGCCCTTTGGATGTAAGCCTTCTTTGTATACGTTGTAACTCATCACATCCACGTACTGAGTAGCCGCTTTTGCCACCTCCATAGGCATGCCCCAATCCGCGAAGCGAGACCCTAAATAGAGATGATTAGGCAAATAAGTTTGCATAGCAGCATCAACTGTTGAAAAGTATTTTTCGGCATAGGCATACAGCATATCGCTGTAATCAGCTAATTGCTGTTCGGCGTGCGTTTCATCAGTCGCTAGCACTGAATCAATGCCTTTATTAAACTCAGACCAAGAGGAAATGTTTTTACCCCAAGCGGCATTTAATGCCTCGATGCTGGCATATTTATCTTTAAGCATTGTCGTAAACGCCGCCTTAGTCGGCACTTCACTACCATCGCGTTTTAGGGTATTGAACACGATGCCGTAGCGCGACTGAGGCGTTTCACTACGGCCAAAACTTTTCTCGTTATCGATAAATACACCCACGCACCAAGGGGTGTTTTTCACTTCTTGTGCGATGACGCTGACAGTATGCAACGCACGCTCTTTGAATGTAGGGTCGAACACATCCGGCATGTTGCCCCAGAAATCATCGCCACTAGAGACGGTTTTATAGTCACCGATGATCCAACCGTTAGCAAAAAACGGTACTTTCTGGTTGTCGTAAAATGCAGGATCTGTCCAATTACCTAAGGATGTGAACCCCCAATTACGCATTCTATCTAGGGTCACATCGTGCCACTTTTGCATGTAATCAGGTGTCATTTCACTGTATTTACGATCTAAATTGGCTGCATAAAAACTATAGGTTTCGCCTTGTTTTAGTGGCCCTGAATGAACCCCAGTACGGTAACCATAGTGCTGCCCCATAGGTTCCTCGTAACTTGGCAACCAAGTGAACAGATCTTTTCTGAGTTCAGATGCTACAAAACGTGATGGCACGGCACTGTCAGCAACGCGATTAAGGCCCTGAGAATCAGATGGCGTCACATCAGCGTTATCTGCTTTAACTAACACCTCCGGCGGAAAATCATAACCGGTCATTGTAGACGAGTTAGCCAAGCGAATGATATCGACACCAGTGGCAAAATACAGGTAACCGTCGGGGTCAACTAAGCTCCATTTGCCTTGATATTTAGCTGTTCGAAAGTTGCCCGTGCCTTCCAGCTTAGGTCCGTTCAACCAACCGCCCCACTTTGAGCGCGGCGCATTCCATTTTCCGTCTAAGGTTTTCAACTCTTTATCTCTTGCGCTGTATAACTCTTCTAACGAGTGCACTTTCCCGTCGAATTCGCGCTTTGCATTTTGCCCGAATTGATCAACCACACCCGTAAGGTAGAGCGTATCCATAGGCGGATTTTGGCGTAATCGAATATCGTTTATAGTGATTTGTTTATCGAATAAATTGTTTTGTACGCTTAACGAAATCTTGCTTATGCCACTGAGTTTAAGATTTTTTTTACCCCACAAAGAGATAAACTGCTTGTCATCTGAATGCCACGTGTCTGGGTTAGAGCGTAAGCCCGAGGTAAAATTAAATTCGTTCTTATCGTCACTGATTGATTTGGCGAGGTCGTGCCCCGCCATTTTTGCATAATAAGTACTTTGTGGCCCAACAGGCACACTGACTGAACGGGTATACGTATCGCCATTGGTATCAGATATATTTAGGAATAACTGAACTGAGTGCTCTCCTTCATTACCGATGTCAAAAGCGATATTAAAATCGTCTAAATCGCTCCAATCCCAAGCAACATCAGGGATAAACTCAACAGCACTGTTGATATTCTCTTTCCCATGAAAGACTACTTTGAGAGAATCGCCTGATGTACCAACCACGGTGCCGCTGGCATTTGTGTATTTAACCTGCTTGAGGGAGTCACTATCTTTGGCAGTAAACAATGTTTTAAGTGTTTTTACCTGTTGCTCAATGTGATCAACTGGTTGCACCTCTGCGGCTGAGGAGTGACTAACCTCGTCACTCGTTTCACTCGCACTGCATCCAGTTAGCGCTGTTACAATCGCAACAAACAAAAGCTTTTTACTGGCGTTCATAATTATCCCTCTTGAGAAGTATTAACAAAATTTACATTTTGGGATTATACACAGCACGCTCGACATGTAAATTGTTAACAATTAATTAAATAGTGCGAGTAAACAACATTAATGCGAGTCGTGCGAAACACCATATTTGACTATTGTGTTGAGGTTAAAATCTAAAGTAACGTATGATGTCTCTGTCAATTTTATCAATATGCACTCTCGTCTTTGAAAAATTTAATAGCCTTAAATCAAAGGCTAAGCCTACTAATGTTCTTATTATTAGAATCAAACGCTTTTACGTATTGTGTTATTAAATAACTAAATTGTAAAAGTATGTTGACTTACCTGAGACATTGCAACGATAATTAATTGTTAACAATTATCAATATATGCGTTAGCATAATTCATCGACGATTTACGTCACTTTGTTAACAAAGGTCCCCCTAAGTTAATAGACGTCATCCAAGCTAAATAGGAACACCAATGAATAATCAAGTTAGGCATGTATTCTTTTGCGCAATCGTAGTGGCATTCGGAGGATTCATTTTTGGTTTAGATGCCGCGCTTATCTCAGGCACTGTGCGCTTTATTTCCGCCGAGTTTGCCCTCTCTGACTTGCAAATTGGGGCTGTGGTCAGTGCACCTGGTTTCGGTGTTTTATTTGCGTTACTCATTACTGGCTATATTTGTGACAAATATGGTCGCCGCCAAGCCCTGCTCATTATTTCTGTTTTATATATATTGTCTGCGGTAGCGTCTGTTGGTGCTATTTCCTTTGAGATGTTGGTTACGGCTCGATTTGTTGGCGGGCTTGCGTTTACGTCGCTGTCAGTAGCGGCTATGTATATTGGCGAAATTGCACCGCCAAAACTACGCGGTAAATTGGTGGCCATGATCCAGATAAATATCGTTATCGGTCTCTCAGCCGCTTATTTTGCCAATTACATGATATTAAAGGTGTCGCAATTAGAGACCGACTGGGTCATGTCTCTTGGTATCAATACCCATACTTGGCGGTGGATGCTCGGCATTGAGATTATCCCAGCCATCGTATGGCTATTCTTACTTATTACGATCCCAAGAAGCCCTCGATGGTTGGTCATGAACAATCGTTTGGATGAAGCAAAGCGTGTACTGCATCAGTTTTTGAATAACGAAGAGGTCGAAAAAGAACTGGTTCAAATTCAGCACAGCGTCGATTTAGGCGATAAACACGCTTTATCCACCGCTGAAGCCATAAAAGCCATGTTTGGCAGCAAAATGCGTAAAGCCGCATTAATCGGTTTAACCATGGGGGTGGTGCAACAAATTACCGGAATTAACGCGATCATGTTTTATGCCCCAACGGTCTTTGAGCAAGTCGGTTTGGGCACCAATGCTGCCTTTTTCCAAGCACTTATCGTCGGTTTGGTCAGCGTGTTGTTCACCATAGCAGCAGTGTTGTTAGTCGATAGATTGGGCCGCCGTCCACTGGTGATTTACGGCCTTGCAGCGGGCACTATTAGCCTATTTATGTGTCACTACGCTTTCAGTCAGGCCACTTATATCCTTACCCCTGAGCAGATTAACGCGTTTACCACTGAGCATGGCTTAGCCAGCATGCAGAATATGGTGTCCACTGCGTTTTCATCTGATATTGAATTTAAGAATATGCTGCAGTCGGTTATTGGTATCGAAGAATTTAGACGCCATGAAGGCCAGTTGATGCAAATGGCGACTAATGTGAACGCAAACATGATCCTACTTGGCGTCATGGGTTATATAGCAGCTTTTCATTTCTCAATTGGGCCGGTGATGTGGGTGCTCTTTTCAGAGATATTCCCAATCGCTATTCGTGGAACCGCCATTCCCATGTTTGCATTGCTTGCTAGTATTGTGAGTTATTTAGTACAGCAGTTTTTCCCATGGCAGTTAAGCCATATGGGGGCTAGTGACATCTTCTTATTTTACGCTATCAGTGGTGCTATAGGTTTCGTGATCTTGTTTAAGATCATGCCTGAAACCAAGAATAAGACGATTGAAGAAATTGAACTCGATTTAGACAGCACAAAAGATAAAGCGAGCGTGGTCTAAGATGCGCAACCCTACATTTATTGCGATCGGCGAATGCATGGTCGAGCTGAGTGTTACCGCTCAAAATAAACTACAACATTCTTATGCCGGTGATACCTATAACTCTTTGGTTTATGCCAAGCGTTGGCACAACGAGTTAGACTGCTACTTTCTATCAGGCATCGGCCAAGACAGCTTTAGCACCTTGATGACAGCGCACTGGCAACAGCATGGTATCAGTGATGAGTTTGCTCTTACCTCTGATGATCATAACGTGGGTATATACGCGATTAAGAACGACGACAGTGGAGAGCGCCACTTCGATTATTGGCGCAAGGAGTCAGCGGCCACCCAACTCATGTCCCTCATTGAACAAAGCGACTGTGAATCCCACTGGCCACATTTTGATTTGGTTTATTTCAGTGGAATATCCCTAGGGATTTTATCCGATGAAGATAAAGACAAGTTAATCAACTTAATCACCCGTCTTAAAGCTAAAGGCAGTAAAGTGGCCTTTGACCCCAACTACCGCCCAAAGATGTGGGCGAACAAAGCGCATGCTATCCGATGGCTTGAAGCGGCATACACAGTCAGTGACATAGTACTACCAGGCACCGAGGATCATCATGACCTATTAGGACATGCATCTGTCTCTGAGATTGTAAATTACTGTAAGCAGTACGATGTTCAGGAGCTGGTCGTCAAAGCAGGCAAAGAGGGTGTTTTCGCTTTCGATTGTGGCCAAGCCCTATGCCATGTGCCTTTTACCCCTGCGGACAGACAGCTGGATACCACCGCAGCCGGAGACTCTTTTGCAGGTGTATATTTGGCCTGCCGCATGGCTGATAAACCTATGAAATTATCTATTGAACACGCATCCGCAGCAGCGGGGCTAGTGGTGCAACATCAGGGCGCCATAGTTGAGCACACTATTTTCGATGCATTTCGTCAACGTTTAGCCAATCACACCGTTGCGTGAATTGGTATCGCATCTAACAGATCTTAAGAGGAAATAACATGACTCAGGCTAAGCAAAAACAAAGCCTTGCCACCAAGCGCGCTATCGAGCGAGGCTATGACAGTAAAAATGCTGACTGGATGATCGAATTTGAAACCAGCCCATTAAAGGGTGACTTTGCATTTGAAGAAGGGGTAATTCGCCGCGACCCCACATCGGTCATTTCAGTCGATGATGTTTATCATTGTTGGTACACCAAAGGCACTGGCGAAACCGTGGGCTTTGGTAGTACTAACCCAGATGATAAAGTGTTTCCATGGGATTTAACCGAAGTTTGGCACGCCACCTCAAGGGACGGCGAAACGTGGCATGAGCAAGGCCCTGCTATCACCCGTGGTACACCTGGTGCGTTTGATGATCGTGCCGTATTTACCCCCGAAGTACTCGCCCATAATGGTAAATACTATTTGGTCTATCAAACCGTGCAATATCCTTATACCAATCGACAAATAGAACAAATCGCCATTGCCCATGCCGACTCCCCTTTTGGCCCTTGGATAAAATCCACCGCACCGATTTTGAGTCCTTCCATGGACGGCGAATGGCGCGGTGATGAAGACAACCGTTTCCACGTGCATTCAAAGGGCAGCTTTGATAGCCATAAAGTGCATGACCCATGTTTACTGGTGTTTAATGGCAAGTTCCACCTGTATTACAAAGGCGAGACCATGGGCGAAGAAATGAACTTTGGTGGGCGCGAAATCAAGCATGGGGTCGCCATCGCCGACGACATTTTAGGGCCTTATCACAAATCAGAATACAACCCGATCAGCAACAGCGGCCATGAAGTGGTGGTGTGGAATTACCAAGGTGGCGTTGCAAGCTTATTGACCACTGACGGTCCTGAGAAAAACACCATTCAGTTTGCCCCTGACGGTATTAATTTTGATATCAAAGCCCATATCAAAGGGGCGCCAGAAGCGGTTGGTTTATACCGGCCAAGCAACATAGAAGACACCTCTCCCCCGGGCTTACATTGGGGTTTATGCCATAAATACGATAGCAGTTGGAATTGGAATTACATTTGTCGTTATCGTTTAAAGAAACAAGTATTGGACGCTGGCACGTTTCAAAACAGTAACTAACAAACTGAGATATAGCAGTAAACCCGAGCACCCATTAGGTATTAAATCGAAAATGGGTACTCGCAGATAGATACCCACATAAGGGTTTATTAACGACAGTAGAAGGAAGACACCATGTATAAAAGCATGCAGCTAATCGATATGTTACGGCACAAATATAGGCTTCGCTCTGATAACACTGTGGCTAAAAAACTCGGTGTGTCTCGGTCTGCGGTAAGTCGTTATCGTAATCAAACGGGCTCAATCGATGACAAACTTGCTGTAGAGATAGCCGAGATGCTTTCCCTTGACCCGTTTGAAGTCATTGCATCTATGCGTTGTGAGCGTGCAGCCCGCAACAACTGCCCAAAGGACATCAGTTTTTGGCGTAAGTACGCCGCTTAAAAGACGCGTTTGAACGATAGAATAAAGACTGGAAGCTAGTTTCCCTGTACTGCTCGTTATTAAGTGTTTTACAAAGTAGGCTTGAAGGGCTTTTTTTAAATTACCCATTTCGACATGGGTATTGAGCCCTTGAATTGGGTGCATGGCATCGCGCTATCACCGCGCCTTTTTTATTAACCAGGATTCTTAGGTTTGCCGCGCTCCTAAAGGCTCATCCACTGTCTGAATATCGCTCGCCATAGCACCTCTTCATAACCGCAAATCACACGAATGATTCGTCTCGCTAAACGGGACGTTTAAAATCTAGTCTGTACTGCTTGCATATGCTGTTTTTCTAGTGGGAAAATACTTAAGTAGCCTGATGATACAGCGATGATGATACGGCGAGTATCAGGCTAGCGCTTTTGTGCTGTGCGTTTAACCTGATATATCTATTATTCTAACATGTATGGTATGAACGCTTCGTGTTTAATTCAAACACGAATGTTGACTGATTTTTAACAAAAATTTATTTCTACTCTTCCGACATCTGCGTGTAACATTTTGCACTGGCAGGCGTTAATTTTTTGGCATAAATGACTATTTAAAGTAACTAGTCAGTTATAAAAGAACCATTAAAATTACAATGCATCTCGTTTTGTTAACCTACCCCCTCTAAAAATAAACGCTTTTAATAACGCGTAAGCCATTGATTAGCTTGATTTAAGTACACTTATACAATCATTATGAATAACCACCTCCCCACAGTTAATTGTTAACAAAAAACCTTTGACAACAACCAAACCAAATGTTTACATATGCTTTACATTTTAAGTGTAATAAAATGTTCATATGAAATTAGACATAAGCACTTGAAGTAAGTCTGGTTGGTTTAGTGATGCACGCTAACCAAGCCATGGCGATTAACGACATTTATAATTACCGGGAACAATTAACTATGTCTAAAGCATTCACCACACCCTTTAAATTAAGCGCTATCTCAATTGCGCTTTTTATGGCATCTAACGCATTTGGCCAAACGCAGGAAGAACAAAACGCGCTGAATTCACCTGAAGCGAAATCTAGCGAAACAAGCGACATTGAAGTGATTGAAATTACAGGTTTGAAGAGTAGCCTCAAAAAATCAATCAATGATAAGCGCTTCTCTCAGAACTTAGTCGACACAATTAATGCCGAAGACATTGGTAAGTCGACCGACCAAAACGTAGCAGATGCATTAAGCCGCGTAACGGGCGTTTCATTGGTTACGCGTGATGGCGAAGGTACTCAAGTCACCGTGCGTGGTGCCACTGCTAACCAAAATAATATTACTATTAATGGTCAGCAACTCACCTCAACAGACTTCAGTCAAGCGGTTGATTTAAGCTCCTTCTCTGCAGACATTTTGTCAAAGCTTGAAGTGGTGAAAACATCAAGTGCCGACCAAGACGAAGGATCTCTGGGGGCCAATATTAACCTCATAACACTCAAGCCTCTTGATCAAAAGAAAGGCGTGCGTTCCTTCACTGCACAGGGCAGATACAATGATTTCTCGGAAGAGAGCGATCATAAAGTACAGTTTACCCTCACTGAAAAATTTTTCGATGATACCTTTGGTGTTGCCTTTTCAGCCTATGATCAAACTTCAAGTATTCGGCGCGACCAATACCGAATAGACAGATTCGCAGCTTCTACTATTATCGCATCAGCAAGCGACATGGACGGAAATGCCATCTCTGGCGTCAAGGCGATACGCCCTACGGCCACGCGTTACGAACTGCATCAAAATAGCACCGAACGTCAGGGCATAACCTTAGGGCTGCAATTTCTACCAGACGATGTTTCTGAATTGAATCTTGATATTACTTACTCACAGCAAGAATATGCAACACGTCAAGATGCCGTAATAAGTCGAGCTACGGGCAATCAAAATTTTGTCGAAGGCATTGAGCCGCTAGGCAGTCAACGTCCTGCAGCGCCCTTCACCGATCCACAAACAGATTGGTATGTAGTCGATACACAGAACAATACCATGCTACGAGAATTGAATCGTTTCGGTGCAGGTGACTTACAATCCTCACAAGGCGGTAATGATCAAAAAAATGGCAGCATCTCATTAACGTACAAACGTGAATTAACCGACTCTCTTCGTGTCTCAAGCCAATTTGGTTACTCCAAAAGTGAATCAGAAAGTTTACCCAGTGCATTTGCAGCGATGCAAAATTTCCCCCAGGTGCCCGCGATAAAACTCTATGATGCAGGCCGAGATATCGAACCTGTTGGTTATGACTGCACTAGCGGAACGTGTCGCATGGTATTTGGCAGTTCATTTGCTGATCTTGGCGAACAAATTGTCAGTCAAACCGATCCGGAAACTGGCTTATTTGTCCCCGGATATGAAGATAATACTGTATTCACGGGCTACAACCCCGCAGATATTAACGCACAGCATTTGAGCTTCTTAAGTGAAAATGACGTAACAGTGAGCGATGAGTTGGCAAATGGCCAAGTCGATTTTGAATATGACTTTGATGATTATGGCATTACCTCGTTCGAGTTTGGCGCTAAAGTTACCAAACGTACGAAAGACGTGGATAATCAAAAATACCAATTTAACTCAGTCACAGCCACAGAGGTCGTCGAGGACGAATTTGGTAACCCCGTTGCTATTCCAGGCGGCGCGTTATTAGACATTCGCGCTAATTTGATAGCACGTGACGGTGTCGTACCCAGCGACTTCATGCAGTCATTGGGTTACGAGCGCAATGAGGCCACAACCGGTTGGACGCCAGTAGACCCAGCCTACGCCGTTAGCCTGCTGTTAGACGATGAAAACACCGTAAGAACGCCCAATGACTCCGAATCACGGATCACAGATATCGATACGCAAGCCTATTACTTTAAAACTAATTTTGAATTATTTGATGGTCGTTTGACCGGTAATATCGGTATGCGCTACGTGAAAACTGACATCGCAGCAGAGGGCTATTCAGGCGCTGACTTCTGGCAGTTTACTGAGACACTTGAGCGAGAATACGACCGCGTTATGTTGCGTGACTTGCGAGACACAAGTCTGCCTGAGTGCCGTTCACCTGTTTTCGCAGATCCGAATCAACCGCTAGGTTATGAGCAAAAATACCAACGGGTTGATGGTCAAGGTTGGGATACCAGCAGTGGTCCTGATCCCTCTGGTTGGACTCGCATTGCGGATCAGGGCCCTTGTCATGACCCTCTATTTGCCCAGTGGTCTGCATTTCAGCAGGACCCAAGCTTACCCGAGCCAGCAGACCCGATCACTTGGTTAAATATGTGGCGCTACGCTGACGTATCGACCACCCGCAATAATGGCTGGGATGGCACGATTGCTTACGATGGGACGACCCCAATTCCAACCGTAAATGCCAATCAATTTTCGTCGTCATCGATTCGAAACAGAGAGCTTCAATCATTTCGCTCTAGCGACAGCCACACCTATACAAATTGGTTGCCAAGTCTAAATTTAAACTACGCTATTTCTGATGAAATGGTCGGCCGTTTCTCGGTTTCTAAAACGATGACCCGTCCTGAAATAGACCAGCTTCGCCCAGGATTTCAATTGAACGAAAACGGTTATTGGGGCTCAGGTAATCCGAACACCGGTAGTAAAGTTTCATTGTTCAACACCCAGCTTGAACCGTTAGAGTCCAACAATTTAGACGTATCATTTGAGTGGTACTTTAACGAAAGCTCTATGCTCAGTGTGGCAGTATTCCATAAGGATATGTCAAATTTTACCACGGTTGAAAATGCAGTTACTTATCTAAAAGATGTGCGTAACGTTGACACCCCAGTTAGCGGCAGCGAAATCATTTTGCTCGCCGAAGACGATGGAACAGATGATCATGGATTAAACGGTTGTATGCCGCTTCGCGCAACAGCTGATTACGGTTGGTGGCCTTCGGACCCTACCCGCTTCAGTAACGATTTGCGTGATCTGTGTGCCCAATACAGCGTCAGCAAAATCATCAACGGTAAAGGTGCTCAAATTACCGGTGTGGAATTAGGCTATGTACAAACCTACGACTTTTTACCTGGCTTTTTATCTGGCTTAGGGGTGTCGGCTAACTATACCTATCAAGACAGTCAGTATGATCCAGACCGTTCCAGCATTGACCCAAGCAAAACCTTACCGTCATTCCCTGTGGCCGATACACCTGAGCACAGCTACAACGCGACCCTATTCTGGGAGCAAGACGGCCACCAGATCCGCTTAGCGTACCGAGGTACCAGTGACTCACTTGTGGGTACTGATTACAACACGGGCTTACAAGGGCGTACATGGAACCAAGGCTCTATTTGGAACGAAGGTCGCGGTAACCTCGACTTGTCAGCATCTTACAAACTAAACGATAACGTTACCTTTTCATTGCAAGCCATCAACTTGCTCGATGATGAATTTAGAACCTACTACACCAGCCGAGAATTAGAAGTAGACCGCATTTTCGCTGACAACGATGTGGGCTATCAATTCGTTGCCTTTGAAGAAGGTAACCCGTTAGACGGAGACGCGACACGTTCGCGCACATACACACGTTATAAAGTCGGCACGACTTATCGCTTAGGTGTGAACGTTACGTTTTAAATTGACTTATTAAGATTGGCATAAGTGAGGTGTGTGACGAAGCGCACCTGACTCACAGCAACGGTATAAAATTATGAAATCAACTCAAGCATCTAAATTTTTGTTAGCTAGCGTCGCCTGCTCGGTCATTACGGCCTGCGGTGGTAGCAGTGGCGGTAGTTCAGCGCCCACAGTTTCAAGTAACTCACCTTCCCATGGCGGCGATATTTCACTGACCTATTCAGAGAAAGATCCGTTCAAACGTCTTTTTCTGCTAGGTACACCTGCCGGTGAAAATAGTGGTACGGGTGTGGCCACCGACATGGACGGCGATATCCTGCGCATCACAAACATCAGCTCAAACCTAACGGACATGACAGGCTTTGAGATAGACGGCTTGTATTTAGGCATACGCCCAGAAGCTGTCGCACCCACCTTAGATACGGGTGAGTCTTTAACAATGACACTCACCTACGACATTACTGATGGCAGTAATACCACAGCTCGTTCAGCCACTATTACTATTACCGGCGAAGATGTAGCGCCAGTGGCAGAAGGTGATCTTGCAGGTAACTTTACGCGTGATACAGGTACGGCGGTCGTAGATTTGCTCAAAGATGTTGTGGATGGCGATGATGAACCATTAACCGCATTTGATGTCATCGCAGATCCCAATAATCCATACAGCATCCCGTTTACTATCAATGAAGATAGCCAGTTAGAGCTTGATGTAAGTGCGGTTGAATCACAAATACCAGATGGTGAAAAAGTTACGTTCAGTTATACCTATAAAGTCAAAGATCACCGCTTTGAGATTGATCGCAATTTAATGATTAATATATTGGGTGTACAAGACATTCCTGGCGCTCCACTTATCTTAAATTACTTTTTAGAAGCGAGTGCCAATGAAACGGATGCCGTTCAAACATATGATTTAACTCAAGAAACATTAGAACGCGAGGGCGATGAAATTGTCATAACTGATCTAACCCTCGATGGCGAAGCAGAGTTACCCTACGGTGTTGAGCTTGACGGAAATATGCTTCACGTTGATCCTCACGCCCACTTTAATGATGTCGCTAACGGCCAAAGCATCGCCCTTTCATTCCTATTTAAGGTAGCAGATGATGCCGGTAATACCGCTGATGGAGAGAGAAGTTTAGTCGTTACTATAAATGGAGAAGAAACAAACCTAGTAGCGGCATCTGGGTTTAACGCCGATTTTGAAGATCCTACATTTTTAGGACCACTCGATAAATCGGTCAACCCAGCAGGCTTCGTATGGGGATTCGCCAACTGGGGCTGTCCTGTTAAAGAGATCCGCAGTGATGCGGCTAAAACCGGTGACTATGGGCTGTTCATGCAAGGTAGTTTTTGCCATTTTGAAGTACATAACATCGTCACTTCTTTAGAAGACAATCAAAAATACGCTATGTCGTATTGGCTAAACAATGAAGCCTCTAACGGAACGAATGGCAACCCATATGTACCACTATTTACGACACCAAACGAAGGGTCTGATCTGAATAATAGATTCTGGATGGGTAGCCGATATTTCGATCAATCTCTAAATGTTTGGATGGAACATGTGCAGTTAATTAATACTGGCGAACATGGTAACTGGGACGGTTATGAAACGCTTCCCGTGCACTTTGGTTTGCTCAAGTATGATGACTCTTACGCAGGTGGTAAACACAATATTGACGATCTTAATATGGTCAAATATGGGCATTTTGATACTGCTGTGCATGACATGTTGATCGATGATGTCGGCCTGTTTGAAAACGCTGAAACCATTATCAGCGACGGCGGGACCGTTGAAATACGCGACGTCGAGGGCATGCAAAAATTATTCGTTGATACCACAGGTACCACAGATGGCGTGACGATTAGCCTACCCATCAAAGCTGGAGCAATTAACGCTGGTGGCCGTTACGCCGTGGTATTGGATGCGCAGCTAATAAACCACGACACCCTATATACTGCGGGCGAGAGTACGGTTGTTCTGTACCAAATCAACCTGTCTAATGGCACAGAAACTATCGCCGCCAATGGTAGCGGTACAACTGAGGGAGCTGACAGTAAAACCTCAGACATCATCATTACTGAAGAGTTTGGCCGCAGCGCAGCGATTGATTGGTCACAAGAAACCATGACATTGAACGTGATGCTCACGGAAACAAACGCCCAGTACTATATTGATAACGTACGTTTAATCGCTATTCCTTAACGCCGAATAAATGACCTTAGTACGCTCTATTAAAGCCCTATGAATATTTTTCATGGGGCTTTTTATTTACTGCCATTGTTTGGAAATAATTGGCCGATATTCGGCGATTTAATGCTAAGCAAACAAACGTTCAAAAGGCGAAAATGAGTGCAACAGAGTAACCCGATAAAACATGTTGTGATTGTTGGCGGTGGCACTGCAGGTTGGCTTACTGCGGGTTTACTCGCTGCCCGTTTGTCTTCGCGAATTAACAACGATGAACTGACTATCACCTTATGTGAATCCCCCGACATGCCAACCATAGGTGTAGGTGAAGGCAGTTGGCCCACGCTTCGCAGCACGTTACACACAATAGGCATATCGGAAACGGATTTTATTCGCCAGTGCAATGTGTCATTTAAACAGGGCTCGCGTTTTATGCATTGGGATAATGAAATCGCTAGCCAGTACGATCACCCTTTTGATGTGCCAGAGCAGGCAAACCAAGGGGCGCAAGCCCAGCATTGGTTGTACACCAACAAGCACGTTCCCTTTAGTCACGCTTATTGCCTGCAAAGTGCACTGGCAAATCAGCATTTAGCGCCAAAGTTGATCACAATCGCTGAATACAGCGGATTTGCCAATTACGGTTACCATTTAGACGCAGGTCTATTCGCCACATTATTACGTCAGCATTGCGTTAATCATTTGCAGGTTAAGCACATATTCGCCAAGGTCAAACATGTCATTCAAGAAAGCAACGGCGACATTTCGGGCTTGCAGGTGGTTGAGGCAGAAGGAGAAACAGAAGCAATACCGACAAATAATGGCGCCTTATCACATCTCACTGGTGATTTATTTATCGACTGCACAGGGTTCAGTGCCCTGTTATTAGGGCAAACTCTAGGCGTAGAAAATACGTCTGTTGAAGATGTACTATTTGCCAACAATGCCATCGCAACGCACGTGCCTTACGCGACTGACCAAGACCCAATTGAATCATTTACCTTATCAACCGCCCAAGACAACGGCTGGATATGGGATATAGGTTTACCTAATCGTCGTGGTGTTGGTTATGTCTACAGTGACCGTTATTGCGATGATGAAAGCGCCAAAGACGCGTTATTGCAGTACATACGGCGGCGACATAAGGATACCGACTCACTTACCTTCAAACATATCCGCTTCACCCCAGGTTATAAACAGCAGTTTTGGAAGAATAACTGCGTGGCCATTGGTTTATCTGCAGGTTTTATTGAGCCTTTGGAGGCGTCAGCTATTGTACTGGTTGAGATGTCAGCCAATATGTTAGCCGAACAATTACCTGTGACGCGCCAGAGTATGGATATAGTAGCCGAGCGGTTTAATCAAACGTTCACCTATCGCTGGCAACGTATCATTGATTTTTTAAAACTACATTATGTGCTGAGCAAGCGTACCTCCGCTTTTTGGCAAGACAACAGAGCCGAGCGCTCAATTCCGGCCTCACTCAAAAAGCTGTTGCTCATGTGGCGCCATAAAGTGCCGGATTTTGCCGATTTTCCGGCCAGGGATGAAGTGTTTCAAGCAGCCAGTTATCAGTTTGTTCTGTACGGAGCGGGTTTCAAAACGAAGCTTCTTTGTACACCAGACCCACGAATACTTGAGGCCAGCGAACAACTCTTGTCATCGATTCAAGGTTTTACCGCTCAGCTATCAAACAAAGCGATAAGCAATCGCGCGTTGATCAACAAGATACACCAGTTCGGCTTGCAAAAATTCTAATTTATATAATGCATCAGCCAGTTTAATAGATAACAAAAAAGAGACGAAAACGATGGCACAACTACAACTCCTTACCTCTGAAGCACACGGCAAACTTAACGTTATTCGTGGTGAATACCTCGACCCAAGCTTCGCGGTTAACCTAAGCACGGTGATGGTGTCTGAGTTAGCATTTCTCGTACACGAATATCCACTGTTTTTTTATAAGTCTGCACGCAGTGGCGAGTTTCAATTAGCGGCATTACTCGGGTTTGAATCTGGCCAAAACCTGTTTTTAGACGGTGGCAAGTGGGTGTCTCGCTATGTGCCATTAGACGTTCAGCGCCGCCCTTTTCAGCTGCATGTACCAGCTCCCCAAAGCAGCGCAGCTCAGAATGTCGAGGGACAGGGCAACAAGCCCACCTCTGGGCACTTAGCCATAGACCCAAGCAGTGCGCAGTTCTCTGCGACTAAGGGGGAGCCACTCTATAACGGCGATGGCTCGCCAACAGCGACGTTATTGCATTATCAAACGCTATTTTCTCATTTGCTCAGTGCCAGCGAACAGACCCGAAGTGTCATAGCCACACTAGTGGCTCACGAGTTACTCGAAGCAGTTGAACTAAACGTAACGCTCAAAAATGGTGACATTACGCTTAACGACTTATACGCGGTAAATGTAAAAAAACTCAACGGATTAACCGGCGAAGCTTTGCAAGCGTGCCACAACAAAGGCGTGTTGCAAGTATGCCATTTAGTCATGAGTTCAGGGGCTCACTTAGAAACGATGATAGAGCGCGCCAACACGTAACGTAATCCCTGTTGATGTAACAATATCGCGGAAACAGGAGTAGAGCTTAAGGCAGGACAAACAACCTAAGGTCACGAGGTAGCAATCTGTGTTAATACCTGATCATCTTGAGCTATTACCCTGCCCCAAGCAGCACTCGATGGCCTTAGCCCACTGAGGTTGATAGCCCAAAAGCTACATTTTCGCCTAGAACATTAAACCCGCAAGAGCGGGTCTTCCATGGTAAATCGATTAGCTTGGTTTAAGCACCAGCCACATGTTTACAGGCGCTCTAGCTTCATGGGGTAACTCTGATTCGCATTCCATTGGCCCACGTAAAGGTTGCTGTCATCATCCACGCATAAGCCGTGACAATGGTTAAACACATCCCAGGTGGTTTGCATCGGCTGTAACACATCGTTGATATACTCAGGTGTAGTGCCGCCAATATTCGCTACCACGCGGTTGTCTTTATCAAACACGCTGATAAAGCCCGAATCGTCTTGGTTTTTACCATCAATATGTGACCAACATACCGGCGCATAGAAATGCTCGCCCTTAAATATAGGACCGCCAATATAGGCACCATTCGCATCAATAGTGCCTAAATACTCACCACTTAGGGTGAAGCGCTTTAAGCATTGTGCCCCTCTGGAGCTAACAATCAACTCAGGTGTGTTTGTACGCTTGTCTATGCCTATACCATGGGTATTCGATAGATTGTAGTTTGCATCGATATTATAGTGGCCGCCCCAACGGCGAATAAAACGCCCTTGGTTATCGTACTGAAGTAAGTAGTCAGAGCCATAGCCATCAGTAACGTACAAATCGCCATTATCACTAATAGCAATATCCGTCGGCCTAAAAGGTTGGTCGGGTCGATAAACGCCGTAGGTTTGAGGATGACCAATACTGAATATGAGTCGCCCAGCCATATCCAATTTCGCGATAAAACCAGATTGGGCAACAACGCGATTATACGGCGAATCCCATGCTTCAGTAGAATGGCCATCCCATAAGCGGTTTTTCACCCAGCCGCTATCAACGAGATACATAAAGTCCTCACCATTCTCATTGACTATTTTGATGCTGTGGCCGCCTGGCATATGTGTGCTGAAGGTATCGATCAGTTTGCCATCGCGATTGTAAATCACGATATTATTGCGCGGGTCGTCAGTTATCATCACCACTCGCCCTTTAGCATCGATATCAAGACCGTGGCAGTTCTCAACCGGTGTTTGGCTATTATCAAGTCGCCCCCAATAGGCATTAACTCGATACCTAAACTGCCCTTGCCCCACTATCATTCCATGTGGGTCACGTTTAGATTTAGGCAGCACCCAACCTGATTGCAACTTATCCCCTTGGGGGCTTTTGTGATTAAATTTCTGAGAATCTATAACCGGCATTTAAGAGGCCTTAGCTTCTTCAGTTTCTTGCCAATTGATAATAGCGTCATCAGCGACAGGGCTAAACGGATAGAATTTAGCTTCATTTTCTGCAAAAGATTGGTTGCTGATGGCGTTATAAGCGCAGATCATCGACCAACGAGGCTCCGCTGCACGGTTCTGATTTGACTTGTGCAACAAATTACAATGGAAAAACAATACATCACCAGGTTCAAGCTCTACATTCACTAACTCGTGAAATTTCATTGCTTCCTCAACAAAGTCGAGGGCAGCCCCTTTTTGGTCGCCGGTTTTATTGTGATCTAAACGGCCTAAATGGTGTGAGCCTTTTAATACTTGTAAGCAGCCGTTTTCAACCGTTGCGCGGTTAATCGCCACCATGCAGCTGATCGCTTTTGGGTAAAGCATATAGTTGTCACGGTGCCAATAACCAAAATCTTGATGCCATTCCCACGCTCCACCTACAAAGGGCTCTTTCATCATGATCTTAGTGCTGGTGTGGTAAATCGGCTCACCGATAAGGGTTTCACACACATCAGATAAACGGCGACTACGTGAAAACATACTGTATAAGTCGTTGCCGGTTTCTTGCCACAAGCACACTTTACTTACCGCGCCGCCCGCGTCTTTCTTGTGCCATGCTCGATCATTTAACGAATCATCGTTAAATGCTTTTTCTTGTAAACGATCTATTTCCTCAGGGCTGTAGTAGCCGCGAGCGATAACATAACCATCGCGATGAAAGTCAGCAATTTGTTGCTCAGTTAAAGTGATGTTACTCATAATGTTGTCCTCTTGTTATTCAGCTCAACCGTAAATTGTTAACAATATTGAAATAGAAACAACATAAACGCAAGTTAAAATTCATATAAAAATATAATATTTAAATATGAATGTTAATTTATTGTTGTGTATCAATATCATGCTAGGCTTTGCGCCTATCGATAGGTAAAATCAGACCTGAAAAATCACGGAGCAATATTCATTGAGTGACAAGCCCACAACCAAATACGCGGTACCTGCCCTAGATAAGGGCTTAGACATACTGGAATATTTAGCCAGCCAAGAATTACCCCGCTCCCAAAGCGAAATAGCCCATGGCTTAGGGCGCAGCCCAAATGAAATATTTCGTGTGTTGGTGGGCTTAGAGGCCAGAGGTTATTTATTGCGAGATGATATATCAGGGCGATATCGAATCTCATTCAAACTGTATAATTTATCTCGCAGTATTTCGCCGATTGACCAAATGCGTCAATGCGCCCTGCCTTACATGGAAGATCTTGCGGTTAAAATTGGCCAGTCGTGTTATCTATGTATGCTGTATCAAAGCCAAACCATGGTAATTATCCAAGCGCGCAGCCACAGCCCTGTGTTTCTGAATATTACCGAAGGATCATTATTCTCAACTCTTACTTCTACAGCGGGTAAGGTACTGCTGGCTAACAGTAACCCCTCAGTAAGAAAAATGTTACTCGAACACGACCCTGATTTCGCTAGCTTAAGCAAAAAACAACAGCAGGACTTACAAGTAGAACTAGCACGCATCGAAGCAGATGGTGTTTATGTGCAATCAAACATCTTGATTGACGGGGTAACCGATGTCGCAACCTTAATAGGCCAGCCCCAAGGAAAAGTTATCGCATCATTAGCGGTCTCTTCACTACACAGCAAACTCGGTAAACAACTTGAACAAGACCGTTTAATCAACCACCTAACCGACACCGCAAACATCATTACCGAACAGTTGGGTTGTTAACAGACAGACTAAGGGTCGGTGGCCAGTCTTATTCACAGTCAACTCATAAAACCAGCGTAGGTAATTACCGCAATACGCTACGTACAATGCCGAATAGCGTATGACGGTGTGCTATCCCATGATTAAAGTAGGTTAAAACTTTTGATTAAAAGGGAGCTGACTATGAGCGCGAACAAACGGTTAAGCGAGTTACAAGAGAGCTATCACGCGATGGTGGATAGTGTAGAGGAATTTGTGGTCAAAGAAGGTAAAACGTTGCAGCAGGCTTTTCACGCAGCAGAGGAAAAGCTAGGCGAGACAGCACAAATCAGCAAAGAAAAAATTCAACTGGCCAGCAAAGAATTAAAAGATCATTTGCGATTATGGGGTGACGTTGTTGAGGGCGTAAGTGAGGCTTACAAGGACCAAATCAAGTTCGATCTCGCTTATGTAAATAGCTCAGCTTGGAGCAAATTACAGAGTATTGCTAATGCGAGTACCACAGAGTTATTGGAATTCACCACGACCCTAAAAAATACAGCACAAGATGCAGTAACAGAAAACCATAAAGCGGCTCATCAAGAACACAATTTATGGGCTTCCGAGCATGCTTTATGGTTAGATGAAGTCGCATTCTGGAAAAAAGAACATGAGCAAGCAATAACCAAACTTAAAGATATTGAGAGAGTTCTTGAACAACAGTCAAGCACACTGTCTCAACATGTGAATGCGATTCAAGAACATGCAAAAAGTGATGATAAACACGAAAAAATCATGAAAGCAGCGGAGCAAGACTCAAGCAGTAACGTATTTGAAGAGGCTGATCGTAAAGAAATATCAGTGCATCAACATGAACGGCAATTACATGCAAAAACCGCCGAAGCGCATCATGCGCTAAAAACTCATCATTTTAAAACCATGGCAATGATCAATATGCTTTATAAAGAAACTCATAAGGTAGAGTAACCAATGTGCCTGAGGTAGCGTTATATTTCACGGTAATTCGATTCATCTGAACGCAAAATAGAGGCTTAGCCGCAGTAGCTCATTCTATTCACGCTATATCACGGCAGATGACGGCAGTGACCAACACCATGTGTTCACTGCCTATTTGATATTCACAGAGCGTTTTACGCTAAGTTGCAACACAACAAATGGCTTCCCCCAGCGCAAGTCAATCCTCATTCAAAACTTGCCAAGTTCATTTCCCATGACTATTGCGCAGATACAGCAAAAATTATTTCGCCTTGCTCCTTATTAATCACCGCAACCTCTTGCAGTACCCATTTATCTGCCACGTCAGTGGCATAAACATAGACCTCGGCTGCGGATTTATCACCGCTAATGGTGTAATTCAAATTTGCTTTACCACCTTCACCTGAATAGGTGATTTCACCCAACACAAAAAAACCAGGCTCAGGGTTTTCACCCACCAAGGCGATAACCCCAGGGTGCGTTTTGACGGCTTGTACCGACAAATCGTACGCCTCCCCTTTCATCATGCTCATCACCGCAACAAACATGAGCGGGAAGACAACAAACACCAGCGTAAGACCCGCATTACGCCACTTTTTTTGGACGGATTTGAAATGTGCTACATCTCGCCAGGTACGGTTCTGCCAAGCCCACTCATTTCCTTTAGCCCCTAAAACAAACATCATCACAACATTCACCAGTGGCACAAACATCAGCAAAGCAATGAAGGTACTATTCCCGATACCCCATATCCAATTCAGTAAAAAGGCGCCCCAATTCCACCCCTTTATTTCTTCTGGTACCACTGACGCTTTGCCCATACCGGAAATATACTTTTGCTCCGTGTGCTTTTGCTCCATATGTCATCGTGCTCCCTTTTTTACTTAGTGTTAACAGCTGCTTACGTATACTTGCTCATAGGCCTTTTTATCAAGACACCCATGATAACGAATTAATCAAAATATGCATCAGATCCATACAATATGGATGATAACTATCTACCGATAGATACACCAAGTAAATACTGCTATAGTAACGATATTCAAGTATCAGAGGTTTGGGTGTGGAACAAACAAAAGTCATTATTATTGGCGGTGGTTTAGCGGGCTTATATTCAGCGGCAAGGCTTGAGGCTCTGCACATTCCCTATGTTTTACTTGAAGCTAAAAGCCTACTCGGTGGGCGCATTAGCTCTGTGCCTGCAGCATATGCTACGCGCGAACTTGGTGAGTTCGCTGCTAAGGTTGCCGATCAATTTGCAAATAGTCACGATATGGGCCCGACGTGGATTTTCCCTCATCAGCAAAAAATGCAGGCCCTAGCCGCAAAGTTGGATGTTAAGTTGTTTGAGCAGTACACCGCGGGTGACGTGCTTTATCAAGCACCTAATACAACGAAGGCCAAACACATTAGCGGTGCGGAAGCGATGCAGTTGTTTCGAGTTGAAGGCGGTATGTCTCAGTTGATCCAAAAACTACATGCGAGCATTGACCCGAAGAGCTCGAAAGATAAAACAGCTCGGACAAATTCTCAGGACAAAATCAAACTAGAGCACTGTGTTAGCAATATAATGCGGGACGAAGAAAACGGACTTTGGACCATTTCAGGCCACGTTGCTGGCACCAACCGCGCACCCAAAGATAGCGCTCTAGCGCGTACATCTATCAAAATCCAAGCTAGCGAACATCCATCCCAAGCACTTCAACGTTTTGATTACAGTGCAGAGCATCTAGTGCTCGCGTTACCTCCGCGTATTATACAGCGTGATTTGGCGTCAAACGTGTGGGGCTCGCCTCTACTAAACCAACGTTTAAGCACGGTGCAAACATGGATGGGTGCACAGGCTAAATTTGTGGCCACCTACCCTCAGCCGTTTTGGCGTGACAAAGGCCTTTCTGGCCAAGCATTTAGCCAAGTTGGTCCTATGGTTGAAATGCACGATGCCAGCGCCAGTGAAAATCATAGTTTCGGAATATTCGGGTTTATTGGTATTCCCGTATCGCAGCGCAATCAGCTGACTGAAAATCAGTTAAAACAAGCCTGCCTCGATCAACTCGCGTTTTTTTATGGCGATGACGCGTATAGCGCTACTGATTGCTACGTCAAAGATTGGGCGGTTGATCCGTTTTGCGCCACGGAGCGAGACATTAATGAGCCATCGAAACACCCAGATTTCAATCATCGAGGATTAGAAGACGAACTAAAAACGCTTAAATTGCATCTCGCTGGTAGCGAGTTTGCCCAACAGGATGCGGGCTATTTAGAAGGCGCGTTATACGCAGCCGACAAAGCAGTTTCAGGGATTAACCAAGCACTAGGTAATTCCTTTGATTAGCTCTGCTAACACAATAAATTTTTCGTTTTGTACCTTTGCTATATAAAGCAGTTTTCGAGTCTGGGTGTCTAAGCGGTATTTTAAAGCTATCTATCGGAGCCTTGCTTTGATGCCCTTTTTAGAAGCAAGGGCCAAGCAAATCGTTCATTGGTAAACTCTGCCTTTGTGCTTTAACCAACCCGGTACGTGACGATTCTGAGGGTCGTGGTGAGTCCAGTGCACTACGCCGCCCTTACTGCTCCATTCATATTCACCATAAAACTGTACTGTATCGCCTTTGGCGATACCAACAATTCGCGGCGCTAGGTCGATGTTATGGGCTATCAAGATGGTTTGCCCTGAGACCAGCTTTAAAATGAATTTTTGATGACGTGAACCCTTATTATCGTCTCTCAAAACTCTGGTCACAGTCCCCATGCTCTTGACTTGCACATCACTTTTTTGACTGGCGAACGCTTGTTCTGCGGTAACTGCTTGCACAGCATTGGCTGTAAACAAGAGTAAGATTGAAAGGCATAAGGCCAGGATAGTGCTGTGCATAGAAACGTTCCTTGTTTTGGTAGAACCCCATTAACTGGCTCAAAGCGAGCAGTTGAATGAACTGAATATTGGATGGTGTAACATACAAGCTTGTAAAAGCCGTTATTCGGTTTGCTCCTGCTCTTCGGCTTGTGCAGCGGCTTCAAGTTTTGCGCGCTCGGCCTTAGACACATAGCCTGATTTCTTTTTACCACTATTTTTGGCAGCAACGGCCTTCACACGTTTTTTGTGGATTTGAGTGAGCTTTTTCTTTCTATTCATGTTTCATTTTTCTATATGTCTAAGTGTTATGTCTATTGATTACGATTTTCTGTTTAACGGCCAAATGACGTCGTCAAACATCAAACTAAAGGGGGCAATTGACACGTGAAAAGCGCCAAGTGAATGTATTATACCCGATCAGGTATGGGCTGTTACGATTCTTTCGTGACTGCCGTTTTTCTTTATGTGATTGATTGCCTAGTTTTCTTTCTATATTTTTTCTTTGTTTCAATAAAGCGGCGCAAAAGCTGTTAGTATGCGCGCGTTAACGGCGTAACCAACGTTTAGCCTTCACGTTTTACATGCGTGAGCAAATGTTAGCGCCATTTATTTCGCACATATTTTACAGGTATACCATGACAGAGAAAACAACGAGAAACAGACGTATTCGTAAGAAACTTCATTTAGACGAATGGGCCATTCTTGGCTTTGAATTTAGCTGTAATTTGGCTGAAGTATCAGAAGACGAATACGAAGCGTTCTTCAACACATTTGCTGATGTTGTTATTGCGCAAAACCTTTACATTACGCTGAATGATGAAAGCGAAACATTGGAAGGGTTCGTTACCTCTGCTGATCGTTACGGGAATGCTACCGAAGAAGACAAAACCGCCATCGAAGCGTTTTTAAACGGCCAAAACATCGCTAGTGATGTAAAAGTTGGCCCATTGGTTGACGCAATTTACGGTATCTAACAACGATATTGAACAACGGCATCTCATAAAGATGACCGAGCGTTGCTCGTGTGTTTTATATGCACAGCAACGCAATGTTCTTCTATTTCCTGCGACACATATCATCATATCCCAAATGATCGCTTAGTTTCATTTTGATTGCTTTGTGCAAAGCCTGACAACAACGCCTGTTGTGCTTCATGCTCGGCGGTTCGTTCACTTGCTTGCTCCACTAAGTCTTGCATGAGCTGTGTTAACGCATCAATACGCTCATTTATCACTTCAAGCCTTTGTTGTTGTGCTTCGTTCAGTGATTCTTTTTCTATCAGGTTGTCGCGCTCTGACGCTAACGCTTCAAGCTCTGCCTTTAGCTCATCAAGGGTACGTTTATCTACTCCCAGCCTGTTCGCTAACAGGTACTCAAAAGCTTCATCGCCAAACGTTGGTTCGCCCTGCTGTGGTTCATTTACGTGATTAGATTCTGTGATGCTATCTCGCTGCTTTGATTGCTGATGTGATTGCTCATGTGATTGTTGAACAGCCAACTCAGCGGCAAATGCTTGCCCACTAGCGGAAGCCGTTTGCTGATTGGTATTATCACCGCGAGTTGCTTTACCCACATCATTTGCTCTTGCAGCATATTCGTTTTGCCATTTTTCGTACTCGAAACTCGTCACTATCATGGTTCTGTACTCCTTCGGCCAATGTATTCACGCCTAACGTGTTTACACATAAACTACGTTCGCTTGAAGCAGTAGCACATTCAGCGCCAACATGAGAGCCAATATCAGCGCTACAACCACTACCCTGACAAGTAGCTGAACACGCGCCTACATTGAGACTTTGTTTAAAGCTTACGCCCCATCAATTATGGGTTACATCGCGATAAAGACAGAGAAAGAGCGAAGCTTTCGACATAAAATGCAGATATCACGGGGAATAACCTTTGAAGAAACAAGCTTCATCTAATATGTAGTCGCTCATATCTAATCAAAAAAAAGAAAAAAGGAAAGACACCCATGATTAAAATAGCCGATTTTCAGGTCTGAGCTAGAATTGATGTGTGTCTCATTTTTATCCGATTCTTTCCTCAGCGCTCAAGATTCCAGTGAAAAATTCTCAATCACTAAACTCCAACGTACTTTAACGCTTGTTGAAGGGTATTTTCCGTTCTAAACAGGAGAGTTTTTTATACGATTCTAAAGATGGCTGTCTTTGTTAGGATTTTTGTTAGGATTCTACGTACCAAAGTAAGGAATTTAATGAGATTGGGACGGTCCGACGCTCGGGTGCGAGTACAAGCAGCAGTTGCCTGTGGCATCACCAGCAAAGGACCATGGCGCAGTGCGAAATCCCCTGGGATCAATCAGGCTTTGTCACTTGATTACTTAAAATCCGTAGGGCTTTATTCATTACGTGATGGTTGAATTGCGCTTCACTATCCTAAGTGAAACGCCCTGTGCGGAGCCGCATGCAGTGTGTTGTGGGGGCTGGAGGTTAGAGACTTCCGGCTACCCGATTATGTCTCATTTTTGCAACGAGCTGCGTCACGGTATCTGCACTCTTTAGGTCCTGAGCCACTTATCTGACAACCTTCTCCACCAGTGAATCTTTGAAGATTAGTCATTTCTTGTTTGATAATTGAGCTGATGCTCTTTAAATACGTGTTTACATTAGAATCTAAAGTCTCATCAACTGTAATCCCATAGCTATCATGGTATTCGATTAATTCGCATATCTCTTGCGTGGGTATGGCGGTTAATTCTTGGACGTTAGGTCGTGTGATCATAAGAAGAAGAGCTGTCTGTGAAAATTTTTCATCAAACTGCCGCTTTACTTTAGTCGTAAAAACGCCTTGTTCCTCTAGTATCTTAATTATCTCAAAATCATTCTTAAGACCTGAAGTTATGGTTGATACATGTTCTTGTTTTGTATCTTCGGCTAGCAATAAAAGACTAGTAATCCATCCGCTAGAGAAGCCAACTAGGAGAACTAAAGCTAAAACCGATATCCTTTTAATCATGATTTTCCTTTGAGACATAACGCCCCAAGCAGCGGAAAGCGCGAACGTTTTGGCGCAGCCAGTGAGTGGTTTTCCGATGACTTGGTTTGTTAGGTATCTATTAATAAAACTGAAATTGTTTATTGTTTTTTAAGTTTGCAACATCCCAAAGATGTTCACCCAAATTATAAAGACCGCTTAAACCTCGCGATTCCGTATTACTCCCTGGAGTCCAAAAACAAGCCTTTAAATCGTTCATACCTCGATATGTTTTTATACACCATGTCGAGCCATCCAAACCATTGGCATTATCCATTGTGTTAAATGCTAAGGCCTCTTCGTACATAGCAACAATCTTATCGAAACTATCGCCTGTTAAATCTTTAATTTCCGTGACCTCGGTCATTACGCTTTTCTTATTATTCTCGTCATAAACGATGTTTAGGGTTTTAACTCTGAGGCTTTTACTTTCTTGAGATTCACAAAGTGAAAAAGTAACTTGTCCATGAAAGGAAGTAGAGATTTCAAGTGAAAATACATTGTCGTGACAAGAGCCAACCACCCTCATAGCGAATCCGTGGGTTGCAAAGCTGGATGTGAAAGCAATGAAACCAATAAAAAGTGCGAAAATTTTCAAACTGCCTCCTAGATGCCTAACGCTCAAAATATGGGGATTTTAGGAGCGCTTTTACAGCGAGTGAAATTCCCACCATGATGTTTTTGTTAGCCACGTTTTAAAAACAACGAGGTTGCCCTCTTATTAGCCACACTGCATTTAATAAATAGCCATAGCAAGGGATTGCGTGACAAGCGATTGCGGGCTGCATTTTAATTGATTCCAGTGATGGCCGAAAATAAAAACTATCACGATATTCAAATTTATTAGTGATAACTCGGTGGATAGATTGGATATATGCGCCCAAAAACATTGCAAATGTTTTAAATTGAAGGCTGACTAGAAATAAGAAAAGTTCTAAACCAACAGAATCTATAAACAAAGCCAACATAATAGTGTCTGGTCTTACTAGAAGTAATAGAACGACCATAACCGTTGCGATCTTAAAAACCTTGCCTGTCATATGATTTCCTTTAAGTGGCTAACGCCCTGTTAACAGGCAATAATAGAGTTGGCTAAAATAAGCGACGAAGGAGCAAAAGCCAACTGTATTTTGTCCTTGTTTAACAGCTTGTATGGATAATAACTCAGGTAAATCATCCTGATTTTAATCGGGGTGAGGTAAAGTGAGACCCAAGCTTTAGCAGCAACTAAAGCCTTCTTTTGTGGTAGTTCGATTGAGCGATGGCTCCTCAGTTGAGAGACCGATAACAAGAAAGAACACCACAAAGGACTCCAAGCAAAACACTCGAATAGTCTACTGGGTCTCAACCCGCATTATGCAAGCAAGAGTTAGCTTATTATGAATCCAAAAACAAATCAAAGCGTTAACGTCGGTGTCGATACGGGCAAGTTTCAATTGGATATTTATATCCGCCCTCACGATATTTATTTCACTGTTTCTAACGATGAAAAGGGTATCAAAGAAGCCATTAAAAAAATCCAACAGCATTCGCCTGGGCGTATCGTCATTGAAGCAACTGGCCGATTAGAAATGCCGTTTATTATCGCGTGTGCAAATGCTAATTTACCCTTCGTTGTCGCCAATCCCATTCACATTAAACGCTTTGCTGGGGCGATAGGTCAGCGAGCTAAAACAGACAAACTAGATGCTCAATTGATTGCTCATTATGGTGAAGCTATTCAGCCTAAGTTATCTCAACTAAAACCAGATACTATGCAGGCTATGAGTGATTTAGTTGCAAGGCGAAATCAATTGCTCGTCATGCAAACAATGGAAAAAAACCGCCTGCAAATTCTACCAAAAGAACTCGCCATGACCATCAAACCTATTCTCACTGCCTTTAAGAATCAGATAACCAAAATCGAGAATAAAATTGTCGCGCTCATTGAATCTTGTCCTGATTATCAAGCGAAGAATTGCATCTTACAGAGCATGAAAGGAATAGGAAAAATAGCCTCCGCTTCCATCATCAGTAACCTGCCAGAGTTAGGTTACATGACCAACAAACAAGCCTCTGCGTTAGTCGGTGTGGCTCCCATGAATCGAGAAAGTGGGCGCTATAAAGGGTTGCGGAAAATCCAAGGTGGCAGACATCAAGTCAGAACCGTTTTGTACATGGCGATGATGTCAGCGATACAAAGTAACCCCGTATTTAAGGAAACATATCAACGATTAGTCGCAGCAGGAAAGCCTAAGAAAGTGGCTATTATTGCGTGCATTAGAAAGATGGTTGTTATCTTAAATTCAATGCTCAGAGACGGGGTCATGTGGGAAGCGCCGAAGACTACAAATTAGCTATTGACGCCATAGTCTCTTGTTATGTACGTTTATTACTGGAAAGAACTTCAACTTTTTGGCTTACAAAGATGTATAAATTTGAAGCAAACGCTCCAACTAAAACCGCGACCAAAGCCATAGAATAAAACTCACCAGACCCCTCTTGAAGAGAGGTCTCTTTTACCTCATAACTTTTTGCGATATATGGAGTTAAAAGTGCTACAAAAACCTTACTTTTAATTCCTAACCATGAAAAAGAAGCCATTAACCCTGAGGCAAAAATGATTTTATAGTTTTTCTTGATAGATAACTCTGAAATAAGAATTCTAGTAGAAGCTGCAATTGTTCCAAAAACGAAAGGGACTGAAAGCAATAGAAATGCGTTAAGCATATCATTAATAGCTATAGCCACTTCTTTTTTAAGCGCAAAAATCTCCAAGTTCTCTCGGAAAATGAAGTAGAGTAAGAAACTCGTAATGTAAAAAATGAAGCCCCAAAAAATTAATAATTTATAACGTGAGAAAAGAGTCCTTTTTATAGGTACGAGTTCATTGGACATTTTACAACTTCCTTATTTTGAAATTACGACTTAGTACATAACGCCTTACTCTAACGAATCCCCTCATAATTATGAGCAGAAACAATAATATAGACACGCATAGCGCCATTTGATGTCTTTTATCAAGAAAGAGGATTTCGCCAAAAACCAACTAGATAACAACACCATGCGTGATATTCATATCTTACACGATTTGCTTAAAAAACAATGCCCTAATCTACATGCCAAACGTCTTTCCTCTTTGATGGTTGCCACCCAATCTTTGCTAGATGGCCAGCACCTATCGTTGACCGAATTAGGACGCAATATCTCAGGCTCCGTGGCCCCGAAACACAACATTAAACGCATCGACAGGCTGCTTGGTAATAACAACCTACATAATGAACGGCTCGACATCTATCGTTGGCACGCTCGCTTGCTTTGCGGTGCTAACCCCATGCCGGTTGTTCTTGTGGATTGGTCTGATGTGCGTGAGCAGCTCAGGCATTTAACCTTACGTGCATCGGTCAGTGTTCAGGGGCGCTCTGTCACGCTTTATGAGCGCGTATTTTCATTCGGTGAATACAATTCACCTGTTAGTCATAATCCGTTTTTACGGGAGTTGGCGAGTATCCTGCCGTCGGGTTGTTGCCCGTTGATTGTGACCGATGCAGGCTATCGTAACCCTTGGTTTCGTGAAGTCGAAAAGCATGGATGGTTCTGGCTAGGCCGAGTGCGCGGTGATGTGGGATTTAAGCGAAAAAAAAGAAAGACACCCATGATAAAAATGGTCAATTTTCAGGGCTGAACTAGACTTGATGTGTGTTTCATTCTGTCAGGTAGATGGATTATGCCTCAACCTCGAAAAAGCCAAATCAGTTTAGTCGATACCCCTTATTACCATTGTGTTTCCCGGTGTGTGCGGCGTTCTTTCTTGTGTGGAGTAGATAAATACTCTGGCCAGAGTTACGAGCATCGCCGTGGTTGGGTAGAAGAGCGTTTGTTGTTTTTATCTACGGTATATTCCATCGACATTTGCGCCTATGCGGTCATGAATAATCACACGCATGTGGTGCTATGTGTGGATAAAACAATGGCTGATAATTGGGATAGCGATGAAGTGTTGAGGCGTTATCACAAGCTACACAGAGGCACTTTGCTGACTCAGAAGTTTATGAATGGCGATACGCTGAGCCAAGGAGAGCTAATCACCTTTGATGAGACCGTTGAAACCTATCGGCAACGTTTGTATGACATAAGCTGGTTTATGCGTGACTTGAATGAATATATTGCTCGCGAAGCCAATAAAGAGGATGGCTGCACTGGTCGTTTCTGGGAAGGACGATTTAAATCACAAGCCCTATTAGATGAGAGTGCGGTCTTAGCGTGTATGGCCTATGTGGACTTGAATCCCATTCGTGCAAAAATGGCAAAAACACCCGAAACGTCAAAACACACCAGTATCAAAAAGCGCATTCACGCCATTAAAAACCAACAACCACAACCGAACGTGTTAATGCCGTTTGTAGGAAACCCTCGTGAAAATATACCTCGAGGTATCGCATATTCGCTCAAAGACTATTGTGAATTGGTAGACACGACAGGCCGATGCATTCGAGATGATAAGGCCGGTCATATTGATAACACTCACAGCCCTATTCTACAAAGATTGGGATTAGACTCTGCTCAGTGGTTAACATTAACCACGGAGTTCGAAAAACACTTCTGCTACGCAGCAGGTACGGAGCAAATGATGAATGCATTTAAACGCCATACCCATCATCAACGTCTGCGAGGAATGACCAAAGCGAGAGAGTTGTTAAGGCGGGCTTAAAACGACTGCAACTAATCAATTTCGAATATTACATACCCTGCAAACCCTGTAGCCGACTACTTTGCCTAAAAATTGACCTTGCGCGCCGCTTACTTACTCAACACTCAATATTCCAGGAAAATTCTCAATCACTAAACCCAAAAGTACTTTAATGCTTGTTGAGGGGTATTCCCCCCTCCTAAAAAGGGGATTTTAAAGATGGATGTCTTTGTAAGTGTTAAACTAAAGGGGACAGCAATTGTAAACAAGCACAACCCCGTGTACCAAAGACCAAGAAATACCGCAAAAAACCACTCCAAAGACGAACCAACAACTTGACCAGATTTTAGAATCATATTTTTTGAATTGGTTTTCGTGGGTGGCGTCCGAAACCACAACCAAACAATAAAGAAACTGCAAGCCCCAAAAAAAGTGAATCCTGCAATCATAGCAATTAGTATCAGTATTTTTGACTGGATATTTAAGTAATCAGAGATCAAACCAACGCTTAAACCAACGAGTAAAGAAATTATCGCAACTTTAAAAATGAATCCTCTATTCGAAGCAATCCATTCACTTTTTTTATACCAAAATGCTGGGGTCATGATTTATTCAGCTAACGCCCCAAGCAGGGGATTTTATGAGTGTTTTTCAGCGAGTAAAATTCCCGCTGACTTGGCTTGTTATAGGTCTTATACATTGACTATCAGCACACCTAAAATTGCTATTAATATACAACTTAAACCAATGCAGGTTATTGAGTATATTGGTTTAACCCAATTTACTGCCACATGATTATGTAAGTCCCGAAAAGCGAAACTGCCTTTAGCCAAAAGGTTAAGCGCACTGGTATTCGGCAGCTTAAAAACGAACACCAAGACCGTCGAAATCATGACGCAAGTAAAGCCAACAAATAACAACACCTGAGCAAATATTGGCATATCCAACCTTAAGACTTATAACGCCTCAATCTAACGAATCCCCTCATAATTATGAGCAGAAACAATAATATAGACACGCATAGCGCCATTTGATGTCTTTTATCAAGAAAGAGGATTTCGCCAAAAACCAACTAGATAACAACACCATGCGTGATATTCATATCTTACACGATTTGCTTAAAAAACAATGCCCTAATCTACATGCCAAACGTCTTTCCGCTTTGATGGTTGCCACCCAATCTTTGCTAGATGGCCAGCAACTATCGTTGACCGAATTAGGACGCAATATCTCAGGCTCCGTGGCCCCGAAACACAACATTAAACGCATCGACAGGCTGCTTGGTAATAACAACCTACATAATGAACGGCTCGACATCTACCGTTGGCACGCTCGCTTGCTTTGCGGTGCTAACCCCATGCCCGTTGTCCTTGTGGATTGGTCTGATGTGCGTGAGCAGCTCAGGCATTTAACCTTGCGTGCATCGGTCAGTGTTCAGGGGCGCTCTGTCACACTTTATGAGCGCGTATTTTCCTTTGGAGAATACAACTCTCCTGTCAGTCATAACCCCTTTTTACGGGAGTTAGCGAGTATCCTGCCGTTGGGTTGTTGCCCGTTGATTGTGACCGATGCAGGCTATCGTAACCCTTGGTTTCGTGAAGTCGAAAAGCATGGATGGTTCTGGCTAGGCCGAGTGCGCGGTGATGTGGGATTTAAGCGGGATGGGCAAGCATCATGGCAAAGTAATAAGTCGTTTTATCCCAGTGCAAATTCTCGCGCCAAATACCTTGGGTGTGGGCAATTAGGGCGTAAAAGCCCGCTTCATGCACACCTGCATTTGTACAAAGCAAAGGCCAAACATCGAAAGGACAACCGCTCTTCAAAGGCAGGTCGAAACCACACCGCCCAGCAAAGCTATCGTGCCGGTAGCAAAGAGCCTTGGCTACTCGCCACTAACCTTCCCGAGAACGATAAACTTAACTCAAAACAACTGGTTTCTCTTTACGCAAGACGGATGCAAATAGAAGAAACCTTCCGCGATATTAAAAGCCCTCAATACGGAATGGGACTGCGCCACAGCAACAGTCGCTGTACCAAACGATTCGACATATTACTGCTGATAGCGATGCTCGCAGAATGGCTATTACGGCTACTCGGTATCATCGCCGTGAAGCAAAACTGGGAAAGAGCATTTCAAGCTAACACCATCCGTCATCGGCGCGTGTTATCTATCATTAGGCTAGGTAGAGAAGTCAGGAAAAGGGCAAAAGATTACAGGATGAACTCAGCCCAAATGACATGGGCTATCGCCCAATATATTACCTGGGTTCACAAAGAAGGAAGACCAATTCTATGAGGGGATCCCCCAGCGCCGTTTTAAGCGGCTGATAATAGTTTGCTAAAATGTGTAGCGAAGCGGAACCGTGCAAACTGTTATCAGTCCGTCTTGAAAACCCTTGTTATGAGTAAAATTAACTCCAAGTCCCTCCACTTGCTTTTATCATTTTTTCAACTTCCATTTTCGGTAACTTGATATTTAAATCATTAATTTCAAAACTCAATAAATTATCTAATGAGCCAGTTGAAGTAGCACTGATTATATCTTTATACGGAATTTTTAGCGGCGTATGACCAATGCTAAATGGAAAGAAAAGTGAAAAGTATACATACTCATTATCTAAACCTAGCGTAACGCAATTACTATAAAAATATGTTCCCATTTTTACTGTTCGCATTCTAGTGGCAATGCCTCTATTTTTACCGGTGTAACCATAAGTATTTGCTAAGTAACGCCAACCACTAAAAATTGACATTAAATACATAGATGCACAAGCTATACATATAAAGAATATGGTTGATAAGAATGGGTACTGTGAGATTAACTCTTCCATGCATTTACTCATAACGCTTCAATCTAACGAATCCCCTCATAATTATGAGCAGAAACAATAATATAGACACGCATAGCGCCATTTGATGTCTTTTATCAAGAAAGAGGATTTCGCCAAAAACCAACTAGATAACAACACCATGCGTGATATTCATATCTTACACGATTTGCTTAAAAAACAATGCCCTAATCTACATGCCAAACGTCTTTCCTCTTTGATGGTTGCCACCCAATCTTTGCTAGATGGCCAGCACCTATCGTTGACCGAATTAGGACGCAATATCTCAGGCTCCGTGGCCCCGAAACACAACATTAAACGCATCGACAGGCTGCTTGGTAATAACAACCTACATAATGAACGGCTCGACATCTATCGTTGGCACGCTCGCTTGCTTTGCGGTGCTAACCCCATGCCCGTTGTCCTTGTGGATTGGTCTGATGTGCGTGAGCAGCTCAGGCATTTAACCTTACGTGCATCGGTCAGTGTTCAGGGGCGCTCTGTCACGCTTTATGAGCGCGTATTTTCGTTCGGTGAATACAATTCACCTGTTAGTCATAATCCGTTTTTACGGGAGTTGGCGAGTATCCTGCCGTCGGGTTGTTGCCCGTTGATTGTGACCGATGCAGGCTATCGTAACCCTTGGTTTCGTGAAGTCGAAAAGCATGGATGGTTCTGGCTAGGCCGAGTGCGCGGTGATGTGGGATTTAAGCGTGATGGGCAAGCATCATGGCAAAGTAATAAGTCGTTTTATCCCAGTGCAAATTCTCGCGCCAAATACCTTGGGTGTGGGCAATTAGGGCGTAAAAGCCCGCTTCATGCACACCTGCATTTGTACAAAGCAAAGGCCAAACATCGAAAGGACAACCGTTCTTCAAAGGCAGGTCGAAACCACACCGCCCAGCAAAGCTATCGTGCGGGTAGTAAAGAGCCTTGGCTACTCGCCACTAACCTTCCCGAGAACGATAAGCTTAACTCAAAACAGCTGGTTTCCCTTTACGCAAGACGGATGCAAATAGAAGAAACCTTCCGTGATATTAAAAGCCCTCAATACGGAATGGGACTGCGCCACAGCAACAGTCGCAGTACCAAACGATTCGACATATTACTGCTGATAGCGATGCTCGCAGAATGGCTATTGCGGTTACTCGGTATCATTGCTCAAAAACAAAATTGGGAAAGAGCATTTCAAGCTAACACCATCCGTCATCGGCGCGTGTTATCTATCATTAGGCTAGGCAGAGAAGTCAGGAAAAGGGCAAAAGATTACAGGATGAACTCAGCCCAAATGACATGGGCTATCGCCCAATATATTACCTGGGTTCACAAAGAAGGAAGACCAATTCTATGAGGGGATCCCCCAGCGCCCTGTTAATAGGCAAAAAATTGTTGGCTAAAATGTTGAGGAACGAAAACAGCCAACTGTTTTTTGTCCTTATTTATTAGCTTGTTAGGCATTCAAAACGCTAAAACCTTTGAAAAACTATACACCAATTTACCACCAACACTACAATGATTTTTGGATACAAATTGTGCCGTCCAACCTTTGCTACCACTTGAACCTAAACCAGAGGATAATAGCTTAGAATAAAGCTGCTCTAAATTAAGTGATTTAAACTCAGATAGATCTTCTTCAAGTTCAGATTGATTTCTCGAAGTTGGTATATTTACATTTGCATTGTAAATAGCGTCAATTGATTTTGGTTTATAAGTATCAAATTTGGACAACAAATCTTGGTTTTGTTTGATATATGAATCAAGCTTTTCCTTTTCTTCTGGCTCCAAATGAGAAACGAAAGCTGAGTCGCAACTTTCAGTTGAAAATGAACGCTTAAAAGAGTCGTTAATAAAACGAGAAGAAAATATTGCTGTTCTTGGTTTGTAACTTTGTGATGGAATATCAAATTCGTTTAGTTCTAGAATTCTATTTATTCTCCAAATTCCAGAACCGTAACTTCGAACCCAATCACCAATCTTTAATTCAGACTCCATACTATCCTTGATGCCTAACTTTTAAATAAGGGGCGCAGGCATGAGGGCTAAAATCCGAACGAAGTGAGCAGCCCACATGTTTGCGTCCCAGCCCGCGCAGCGGGCGAACTTAATTTTTTTGTTAGATACGTTTTTACTATGCAAAAGGAATTGAGGCAACAATACATGCGAAGCCAATTGCAAACATGACTCTTATATTTTGCTTGCATTGAATTAGTAGAGTTAGGGCTTCAGAATTTGTTTCGTTTACTAGAGTATTGGAATTTGAAAAAGCTCTATTCTGTATTGTGTAATAAAGGCTTAGTGTACTTCCGTTGTACTCGATTAGTTGTTTTAGTTTCGAAGCAATTAGTAAACCTCTACCACCAAGAAAGAAAAAATTAAGCATGCAAGCCAAAAATAGAAATAATGCCATGGATACCTGCGAGTATCTAACAATTTAATATAGCGCGATTTGCGCGTTTTTCTGCCGACGCATCGCTCACTTTTATACTTCCGCTATTAATACCAAACTAACTATCATATTGCTACATAAAGGAAAACTGGCGATCTAGATAAAATGATAAGAACAAAAACGAGCGACTGGGTCGTTTTCCTAAATATATGGGAAAGCTCTTTAACTTGTATATCCAAACAGGGGTTTTCGCCTAAATAATCAAAAATATTTTAGTCAGCTATTTTACTGAATGCAGAAGGTTAGAATCAGTCGAGGGACTCCTGATCGCTCATTGACGTCAGTCAACTTTTTTAGTGCCAACTTCCGCTTTACGTACTTTGCTGCCGTTGCTCTAATAAATACTGTTAATACCAACGCCATAGAACAATTATCACTCTGCCTAAAAACAAAAAACGCGATAATAAATATCGCGTTTTGAGTTTGCTAGTGCTTTATTGCATGGCTTGCATGCAGCAGTCAGCCTACAACTGCGTCACCGTGACTGTTGGCGCAGAAGGGTCAGGCCCGACAACGCTAAAACGATAAGTTGCCGTTGTTGGTATATCAATCATTAAATTAGCACCGGCGTAAGTCAATTGCTTAGCCTGGCCAACAATGACTTGGGTGTCATCCCCTACACCACCCAAATCTATCGTTGACCAATCGCCCGTGGCAATTTTGAATTCGTAACTGCCGGCGTCAATGGCAATATCAACGGTGTAGCTACCGTCAGCGTTAAATACCAGTGCATCAACTTCACCCCAGCCGTTCATTCCCCCGCGAATAAAGACCGTGTTTTCACCAAACATCTCGGCGTCAAATATGCTGAGCGTCGGTGCGGCTTTATCACTGGCATCAAATACAAAGGTGTATTGACCATCATAGTCGAAGGTCACCGTCATGTTTGAGCCGCCTGGCGCGAGCGCCTTGCCTTGGCCTACCGTCACATTCACATCAGCATCTGCTGAGCCGAAGTCCACCGTTGACCAGTCTGCAGAAGCCACTTTAAACTCGTACGAACCTGCTGTTACTTCGATGGTTCTGCTGTATTGACCGCCAATCGCATAGTCCATCGGGTCATCTTCACCCCAGCCATTGAGTGAGCCGCGCACAAACACGGTCGTGCCAAAAAACGGCTCTTCGTTATCCACCGTTAATACCGGTGCTGATTTATCACTGGCATCTAAGGTAAATTTAAGCACGCGAGCTTGGCTTAGGGATAACTGTAAATTTGTGCCGCCAGCGGTTAAGGTTTTATCAGCACCAAGCACCACAGATTCATCGCCGTTATCGGAACCAAAATCCACGGTAGACCAATCAGCTGAAGCCACTTTGAACTCATAATCACCAGGCTCAATGGATATTACTGCGGCGTAAACACCATCGCCTTGATAAACCATTTCATCTACTTCACCCCAGCCATTCATCGCACCGCGCACAAACACAGATGTGCTGCCATACGGGACAACATCTGGTGCACCTGATGTCGCATAAGCCGATAAGCCCACACCTTGTGCGCCCATTTGTGGTTTAACGAATACGGCTGTGGTCAATGCAGGTACCGTGAACATGCCTTTGCCTTCGTTATCCCCTTCACCTTGGGCAAAGCTTGCACCTCGTACTTGGCTATCAACTGAGTTCATTAACACTGAATGTAACTCGAAACCCTGTGCGGTTGGCACGCCATGGGTTTGCTGTTCGCTGCTACTGTTGACGATCACCACTAACGCATCAGCCATTGGGTCAATGTCAGCTCGTTGTGTTTGGTTTTCACCTGCCTCGGCATTGTCAGCCGCTATGCCATCATCAATGCTCATCACAATCAAACCTTGGGTTTGACGGGCGCCGATGTTATGAAAGCCAATACGGTCGATAATATCGTCAGCGGTGGTTAAGCGGAATAACGCTGATGAACTACGTATTTTAAGCAACTCATTAAACACATTAGATGCAAACTCAATTTCGGTCATGCTGGCGGCGCGCTCAGGGCTGTAGATGAAATTAGCCATTTCTGCCCAGCGACCTTCGTTATCTTGAGCTAACGGTAGCCCCACCAGCCAGTTATTACTGTTCATAGTGAAATCTACATAGTTAAACCAATCGCCGGCATCATAGGTGTTGCGATCCATCGATTTAGAGCGCAAGAAATCACCGCCTAATTGAAAGAACGGAATACCTTGAGACATCAAAGGAAGGGTCGCCGCAATATTCTGCGCCCGTACCCGCTCGGCCAAGGTCATATCGTTGGGTAAGGTGTACTGCAATTGATCCCACAAGGTTTCATTATCATGCTTTGACACATAGTTGATGATGTCAGCTGGGTCAGTTGCGTAGCCACCTATATTACTGGTGGCTGACGCTGCGCCTTTGTAATCTTCCAAAATATAGTCAGTTAACGTACCTGCTAGGCTCATTTTAACGTTATCTTGGGCGGCTAATGCGCTATCGCTTGGCTCGGTACTGAATATTTGGCCTTGGCGCACAGCTTCGCGAATGCGGTCGTTGTAGGTGCCAATTTGTGTGCCTGCCATATTAATCTGCGTAGCTTGCTCGTAGCCTCGGTCTTCTTTTATCCAACCTTCACCATAGAAATAGTTGTCTTCATCCACCGCTTTAACAGCGGATTCTAAGCGCAGCATGGTGTCTTTGGTGGCTTGACTCATAATGTCAAAACGGAATGAGTCGAACTTGTACTGCGTGGCCCACATCACCAACGAGTCTTGCATGAACTTTTCCATCATGCGATTGCGTGGCTCGGTGTCGTCACAGCACGTTTCGCGCACGATACCACCGGTAATGGTGTCATATCTGTGATAATAGCCCGGCACGACTTTATCCAATACCGACTTGCCATTTAAGCCAGACGCATTGGTATGGTTGTACACCACATCTAGCGCTACTCGCATGCCCATTTCATGTAATGATTGATTCATCGCACGCATCTCTTTTATGCGTGTTACACCATCCGCGTCAGTGGCATAGCTCCCTTCTGGCACGTTGAAGTGATAAGGATCGTAGCCCCAGTTAAACCTATCATCGCCGCGCATTTGCTCGGTGAGAGCTTGGGCTTTTTGTGGCTCAGCGATAGCGTCATAACTATCAAACACAGATTGCAGAGTCGCGTCTGCGTTTTCTTCATCGCACACGGCCGCTTGGCGATTTAGGCGGCATAAATCCGCTACAGTACTGGTCAAGTCAACACTTTGGCTTTCATCTTCTTCAACCGTCGCCATATCGTTTGCTGGCAACACATGAAAATGAGTCAAACCGTTTTCAACTAATTTCGCTAAATGCTGATTGGGCACACTGCCCTGTTCGGTGAACGCCAAATATTTACCGCGATGTTGTGCACTGGTGCTTTCATCACGCACACTGAAATCCCGAATATGACCTTCGTAGATCACGGCATCTTCAGGGTTGGAGATGGTAGGGATCTCGTGGGTTTCCCACCCCTCAGGCTTGAGGTCTTCGTCATTTAAATTTACAAACTGCGAGAAGCGGCTATTGGTGGATAAGCTCAACGAATAAGGGTCCGTTGTGAGCATGGTTTCAAGCAACATAGTCACTGGATGATAGGCTGTTACTTCGAAACGATACAATTGACGGTCAAGCTCTGCACCGCCCTCATAGCGCCATATGCCACTATTGCTATCAAGCGCCATGGGGTAGCTGGCCGTTTCTGCTTTTGCATCATTAAACAGTTTCAAACTCACTGACTGAGCAGTCGGAGCCCATAGGTTAACTTGAATCCCCCCGTCGCTGTAAACCGCCCCCAAGCGGGCTTCATCAGCATCATTTTCGCCCTGGGTGTACAGCGCATCTATGGCGTTAGCTAACTGAATTTGGGTCGCGCCATTAAGCACGCCTTCGGCATCATACGAGGCCAATAACGCTTGGGTTTTAACCACCTCTTTTGCCTCATCCGTGCTCCAGTCGCCTGCAAATGCCTGCATATTGGCCAAATGAGGTACGCGGGCTTTTTGCGCGTCGGTGAGCTCGATTTCTTCAAGCTCGATTGCCGTGCCGCTTAGACCTGTGTCCACGTCAACGCTTAAGTCTGCATTGGCTGAATAATGTAATTTCACTTGGCTAACAGCGGTAGGGTCTATATCCCACAGTAACGTGTTGCCATCTATCCAATGGGCAGCCGCACCATCAATTTTCACCGGTTGAGGCCCTAACGACACAATCGGGAATTCGAAAATAGAAGCCACGTCAGTGAAGGTAAAGTTCATTCTGGCAAACTCGGGATCGTCTTGTGATAAAGGCATTGTAAAGTCACCGCCACCAAGCTCTTTGCCAGCGTCATCAGTGCCTACGTGAATAATGAAATTACCGCACGCACCCAGTGTGCCAGCGTAATCCGGTTTTAATTCAAGGACCCAGTACGCACCATAATTGGGGTCGATGCCTGTGTGTTCGCGGCCATTCGCCCAATCGGTGTCAGCATCGGCGTAGGCGTCACACGTATCGTTATTCCAAGTATGTAAACGATAGCCAGTGTAGGTTTCATCATTTTGGCTGTTGTCAGCGCCTTTAGCGGCTAAGTTAAAATACAATACGGCTTGGTCCATCGCGGGGCTTGCCATAGGTGCAGGTGCTGCAGGGTCAGCCCCTACCACGCAATACTCGTTTAAGGCGTCAGGCACGGTTGGTGGCGCACAGCTAATCGGCTCTGGGGCCACGCAACTGGTGCCAGCGGCATCGGGCACATTAGGGATGCTACAGGTTAATAATGTGGTGCCGGGCTCGGAGCCTGAACCACCGCAGCCATTGAGGCTAAGTAAACTAATTGAAATTGCCAACAAAGGCAGACTATTGGTGCGAGTAAACATACGTTTATACTCCATAAAATTTTTATCAAATAACAATCATCACGCAACGCTGGCGCAATGAATTTAGTCATGCATAAATGAAAATGCGTTAGCAATTAAAGCGAGTACGTCACGCCTAGAAATATCTGGCGACCAAAGTACTGAATGGTCCCCGTTTGCGCTTCACTGCCGAAATAACTTTTGGTTGGCTCGTCGGTCAGGTTATTCACTTGAAACAACATGCCGAGATTCTCGTTGATGTTGTATGACGCCTGATAATCAATCACGGTTTCTGAATCGAAATTAACCACTTGTTCATTCACCGCCACCTGCTTTGACACAAACGCATCACGCCAACGCACACTTAATCGAGTTTCGAAATCTTCGTATTCCCAGAACACCGTGGCCGCGACGACGTTTTCAGATAAACCTGGCAAGGTTTGCTCTACCGATGCACCGCCTAATGTGGTTTGGGTTTGAATTTCACTTTCTGTGTAGGAATAGCTGGCACTCATGCCCAAGCCCGACCACATGTCAGGAAGAAACGAATAGATTTGCGTATATGACAACTCAGCGCCGCGAATATAGCCGCCTTTGTCGTTATTCACGGCGGTTTCATAGCCACCATTTTCAGTGGGTACTTGCACCGATAAGCGTGAACCATCGTCATTAAATAACGGCTCGCCCTCTTCATCTGTCACCAGTACGGTAATGTCTGCCGGGATGGTGAATCCGTTACCGGTGAAATCAAACGGGTCTTCTTTAAAGGTATTGATGAACGACTTAATGTCTTTGTAAAATAACGCCGCGATGAAGGCACCATCAGTATCTTCAAAGTACTTCTCGTAAGAGATATCGTATTGATCGGCATAGAACGGGCGAAGGTACGGGCTGTTCGTGGCACTGCCAGAGATAACTGCCGTCGGTTTTGATAAAACAATCTCGCCTGTGTCTTGGTCACGAAAGGCTTGTACGTCTTCCACCCGCAAAGTGGCGTTGGCAAACAAACGATTAATCGGCGCTCGGCCAAGCACTTTCGCCGCAGCAAAGCGCAGCTGTTCACTGTCAGTCAGCTTAACGTTCAGGTTGATTGAAGGTAGGTAATCTCGGTATTTATCAGTCAGCAGTGCTGGGCGATAAAAGTCATTCACCAAGCCCGCATCATCCGTAATAAATTGAGCACCGTTGGCTGGGTTACCTCGGGTATCAATGACTTCACCTGTATCTGGGTCAATGATGTCTTCAGACACGTCTTGCAGTACTGTAGATGATTGCTCGGTTTCCACCATACGCACACCCACGTTTCCGGTAACGGGCAAGCCAAACAGCTCAGTATCTATGTTTGCCATGATGTATGCAGCGGTGACCTTTTCAAACACTTTACCGCTTTCAAGCATGGTCCAGCTGGTGTTAGGCCCCTCGCCCGGTCCGTTTATCACGCCGGGGCTACCTGCCCCCCACGTTTTAACTGGCTGCGGTATGCCGGAGGGGAACCACGCATTGAGCGCTGAATTTAAGTCGATAGAAAGATAGCTAGGCAAATAACCAAAGTCACCTTCCCAATCGACCACATCCACCATATCGTCCGTTAAGCGCAGCGGCGGTTGACTGGCTGAAAAGCTAGAGTCGCTGCCATATTCGAATACTGAACGGTCGTTGCTGTATTCACGATCAGAGTAACGCGCACCAAATTCAACTGAAGAGAAAAAAGCGTTGTCGTCTATTTCGTAGGTCAAATCAAAGCGATAAGCGTTCAGCTCATCTTCGTTTTCGTAAGGGTAAATACCGTATTTTGTGACCATTACCCTATCTAAATCAGTGAAGGCCTCGGCTTGGCTAAAGCCGACATCGGGTAAATCTAAACCGTGCAACAGGTAACTAATGGAGATGTCGTTATCGAAAACGGGTAGCTCAGCATTGGCATCTTCCCCCACTAGGGCCCATAACAAACCATTTCTAAAGTCACTCTTAGCAACTGACTGTGACACATCAAATGCCAAGGTTAAGTTGTCTGTCGCTTGCCAATCGGCGTTAATGCCATAGCTGGACACTTGGTCATAGTCTTGGTTGTCATCGTTAACCAACTCCACACGGGTAAAGCTTTGTGATGTGCGATTAAACGTACCCCCTATTACAGCGTTACCATTGAGCACAGGGTTGGCTACAGCAGCAGATGCACCGCCTAGCTTGACCCGAAACCCACGGGCGAATTCTTCAGAGTCAAATTTTGAGAAAAACGCATCCGCCTTTAGGGTAAAGGTATCAACAGGCGTCCACTCAATCGCGCCCATATAACCGTCGCGGGTTTCTTCGCCACCTTTGTGTTGTAACTCAAAGCCCTCGCCTAGAAACTCTTCGTCACCATCATTATCCACGTCTTTAGTGGCGTTATAGGCAAGGCCAACGAATTGGGTTGACACACTTGGCTGAAATAAGCGTGCGTAGCCAAGGGCTACCCCTAAGGTATCGTCTAAATACTTACCTTGATAAGACAAACTTAAACGATGGCCAAACTCTTCCGCATCAGACACCTCGCCTGCTCTGTCGTTAAACATACCTCGAGCGTTAACATTAAACGTGTGTTGTTGATCGTTACTTAACGGGCTAGCTGTTTGCAGCTCCACGCTACCGGCCACACCGCCTTCAATCAGCGAAGCCTTAGGGGATTTATACACTGCAGCCGATGAAATCAGCTCTGAAGGATATTGGTCAAACTCAATAGAGCGCGAGCCACTGGTAGACACTTGCTCGCGGCCATTGAGGGTCGAGAATACAAAGTCTCCCGACATACCACGAATGTTGATCTCTGCTGCTTGGCCGCCAGTTCTTACAGCTGAAATACCGGGTAATCGAGTCAATGCATCTGCCATGGACACATCGGGCAAGCCGCCCAAGTCATCTGCTGAAATTTGCTCGGATACCGTATCACTAAAACGTTTTTGGTTAAGTGACTGGATCAAACTGGTGGCAAAGCCTCTGACCTCTATGCGCTCGAGTTCCTGGCCTTGTTTTTGTTCGTCATTTTCACTGACGGTCCCTGCTGTGATTGGTTCATCTACCGATTGCTGTGCTACTGCTGAACATGCGATAAACGCAGTGCCACTTGCCAGCAACGCCGCGGTAATCAAATTCGGTGTAAATCTTTTCATGCGTGTGTCCCATTACATATGGCGAACGTCCGTTTCACACCTTCTTGGTCATTTATCAACGCAAGATAAGTGTTAACTTTTGAAACGAAGTACACCTTGTTGTTCCCAGCCAAAGATGTTAACGCTGAGTTAATAAGCAACACAACGCACTGCATACGTATTCAACAATTTATTAACATTAAAGATTTAGATGTAGAAAGAGGATAAAACGTCAGCGGTACATTTTCTGTAATATAGGTACGATATCCCGAACGTTAGATGCTATTTATTTACAAAAGTCGACAGAGGGGTATTTAACAAAGAGAGCAATGATAAGACCGAAAAACGGCTACAAGCACAATATTTTGTAAACAAAAATATGGTGCCGATGTGCCAAAGGGCAATTTAAACAGCCTTTAAAATCAAATGGGTGTTATTGGCAGTCCTTGTCGGCCGTGCATGAACAAAGACTGTATTTGATTGAAAGACCGAAGCGGTGAGAGCAAAACCTAAAACAACTGACCAGCGTGACTGGTGAAGTTTAATGCGCACCCTTGTAGGAACGTTTCGATGTTTTGTTCTTTGTACAAATCGCCTGTGCCAGGCTGTTTTGCGGCCAGTGCCGGAAATGCGCCATAACCTGCTAACAAGCAATTCCATGATACGGCGTTAAAGTGCGTAGAAAGGTCTTGGCGCGTGATCTCTGCTTCTAAATCCCCACGTTTATACCAAACGTCCAATATCTGCAACAGTGATTCAGACAGGTGCATATTATTGCGGTTCGCTCGCCAATACTCACTGTCGTTGCGGGTATTGAGCTTGTAGTGCGCCACAATATAATCCCGCGTGCGCTCCGTTCTAAATTGCATTTTGGCGTTGAACTGCCCTTGCAAACGATTAGAAAAGTCGCCCTCTTCGAATTCTAATATGAATTGCTCGATGGATATCTGCGTAAGGTGTAAAGCGGTTGCTTCAAGGGGCTCGATAAAGCCTGCTGACAGCCCAATACCTAAACAGTTGTTGTGCCATTGTTTCTCCAAGGCCCCCACCTTCATGGATAAATGACGACATTCAGTATTTTCATTTAGTTGCAGATGGTTCTTCAACTCTCGTTCAGCGTCGTGTTTACTGACAAAATCGGAACTATAGACATAACCGTTACCGAATCGATTCGTTAGGGGGATCTTCCAGCACCAGCCTGCTGATAAGGCCGTGGATGTCGTCTCAACCGGAATATGTTCGCTTATAGGCGTTGGCACCACAACCGCAGAGTCGTTAAATAGATTGTCTTTGTAACTGTTAAATTTGACGCCTAAGGTCTTTTGCATCAGTACGCTGGAAAAGCCGCTGCAATCTACAAATAAATCACCGCTTATCTCAATGCCTTCTTTACAGTGCAGCGCCGCGATATCACCATTAGGATGTTGCTTGATGCTTTCTACATTTGCTTGAACGTGATCCACGCCTAGACCGATAGCATGTTGCTGTAGAAAGGCACCTAACAAGTGGGAATCAAAGTGATAACCGTATTCTATACTAAACGGAAAATTAGCCGGTGTGTGTGGGCCTTTGTTCTGCTTAGCGAGTACGCCATTTAATAAAAAATCGCCAGGGTTTGTGTGCGTATCAAGCCCGAGGCGACGAGTGCGGGCGTTCACCATAAATGCCCGTTGGGTGAAGGTGTCTATTTGCGATATAAAGGGATGGCTGTATCGCGTGTTACCCGATGCAGGGCTGAAATTCTCAAAGGCGATATTCATTTTGTACGTGGCGTTGCACTGAGGCATCCAGTCGCTATCCCCAATACCAAGCATGCTAAAAAAACGTTTCAGTGTGGGGGTTGAACCCTCTCCAACCCCGACAATACCGATATCTGGTGATTCAACCAAGGTTATTGTTAAGGACTTATCTACCAACTTGTCAGCCCACTTGTGAGCAAATAAATTAGCCGCCATCCAACCTGCTGAGCCGCCGCCAAGGATAACAATATTAAATGGTTGAGACATACTACGCCTTACTAAATTAAAACAGGGAATTTGTAACCTAAGACCTGACTCACACATAAGTCACTGATCATGAATTACATCATACCTACATTCTTTACCTTGTTGAACGTCGCAAAAAGTTGAACGTCGCAAAAACCAAAAAGGCCCTTTAGCGGTGTCGCTAAGGGGCCTTGCACTTATAAACTCAATAGAGGTTAGTAAAACGAATAATTAAAGTTCATCATATATGAAGGGCCAAATTGACGACGAGTTGTGACGATACCATCGCTGTCCAGCGTCTCCTCATCGACGTCGGTCAAATTCGTTCCTTGTAACGAAACGCGTAAACCTTGCAAATAATCAATGTCTGAATCTTCAAAGTCGTAACTAATTTGTGCATCTAACAAGGTAACGCCGTTACGTGTTGCCGTTTCAACCTTGTTCGAGCCACCACGTTGATATGTGCTGAATTCAGAACGGTCGGTGCCAGCAAGGCGAATCTCAAAGCCACCCATTGCGTAATAAGCGGTCAATGAATAAGTGCGATCCGATTGCCCTGGAATGGCAGTACCGTCCTCTAGCTCCGCATCAATTAACGTAGCTGAAGCAGCAATACCAAAGCCTTCAAGTGCGTCAGCAAGCATATTTAATGGCACGTTCGCTGTTAGCTCTAGCCCTTTAACATCACCCGTTAAGCCATCTTCAAAGTAGGAAAAGGTGCCAAAGTCAGGGGGTGTAATGACATCTCCTGCTGAATAAGGCGTGTTTGCTGGCCCGTAGAGACCATCTTCAACAGCGACGCGGTCGTGGAACCCTGGGATGAAGTAATCGGCACCGTCATTGGTTACATCATTTCTGAAATTGATGTCTAGGTCGCCGTCTCTTGTCCAATTGACTAAATCTTTATAGAAGACCGCGGCTGAAACATAGCCTTCATCTTCAAAATAGTTTTCAAATGACAAGTCAAAATTATTCGCTTCCAACGGTTTCAGCAATGGATTACCGGCAAATTTAGACCAAGGTGAGCCATATTCGTCCACTGCAGCTTGCGTGTTCGGTATAGACAACAAATCGATGTTTTGGTCGAACTTCACAAAACCAGAGGCCTTCATTTGGTCAATTCGTGCACGGCTGATCGTCTTATTCGCAGCGAAACGCACAAACTTGTTGTCTGCCACTTCTACACTGACGTTCAGACTTGGCAAAACATGGCTATAGTCTGAGCTAACAGATGTTCGGCAGTCGTCATCTATTTGCTGATCGTTATTTGCATCACACACGGCAAAATTTGACCCAACCACACCTGTAAAACCAGAAGAGGATTGATCTGTTTGTACATACTGAACACCGATGTTACCCATAACAGGAAAATCACCCAGTTCAGTATTGAAATCGACTTTTGCATACAAAGTGGTGACTTCTTCTTCTACTACATAGGTATCGCCTAAACGATCCGGCTCTAATAAGCCCGCATCATTTAAGGTATATTCGCCATCGTTGTATGGTGCAAAACCATCATATGCAACAACATATCCCATGCCCGCCCAGGTTAAATCGGCTAAACCATTGTATAAATACGCTTGAGGAATAGCAGTAGAGGCTGGGTATGATGACGATGTAGCAAAGAAACCTTTATTTTCTTTGTCTTTATATCTGTCACTGTAATTAACACCCGCTGTTACTTGAGTAAAGATATCACCATCCAACAATCCCACCACTTCAAACTTATAGGTGGTCAACTCTTCGCTGAAATCAGCATAATTCAAAAACCCGTCCTGGGCATTCAAGTAACTATAAGGAGCTCCATTGGCGGTTAATTCAGTGCTAGTAAACTGATCCGCTAAATTAGCTAAACCACCACCCCACTCTTGTGGGCCTGTCAGTTGCAAAGCACTTGGATCAGAGAATGCATCTAAACCAGAAGAGTCAGTAAAGGTGATCCCATCTTGACTCATCACAAAATCACGCGTGCCTAACCCTGAAGAATCTAGTGCGCCAGAGCGCGCTAAGCCTGCGTATGACTCTCCGCGCAAATCACGCTTCGTAGACTCACTATTCGCTACGTCAACTTCTACTGACCAACTGTCATTCAAATGGTATTGAACATTTAAACCAAATACCTGTAAATCACCGTCCTTCTGAGATGGATCAGTTCGTAGGACCGGGTTAACACCAACTTGAGTACCTGTAGTCTCGGTACCTGTGCCTGAAATACTGCCAGCAGAGAAAGGTTCAATAAAGCCGCGAATAACACCAGAATCTGAGTAGCTTATATCAAGTGCATCAATCACTATGTCTAGGTTTTCTGTCGGCTGGAATTGCAACACAGCAGAGATAGTGTCTCGCTCAAGAACGGTGCTGATAGCTTGGCTATCTAGGCCAGATGGCGTTACTTGACCTTCATCATTGGTGTTATATCCCCACACACCATATTTACGCTGGTTGTTTGGCGATTCTGTGCTGGCGAGTGCAACGGCCAAGCCAATGGTGTCGTCGGCAAACTTTTCAACAAATGACAAAGATAAGCGATGGCCAGTGTTGTCAAACTCGGGGTTGTCAGAGTCTCGACCCGATAATTCATAGTTACCATTAATGGTTAAGGTTTCTTGAGCCTGTAATGGGCGAACAGTTTGTAAATCAACCGTACCCCCAATGCCTTGCACCATAAGGCCGGCCTCTGCGGTCTTATAAATTGTGGCTCCGGTCATGATTTCTGAAGGGTATAAATCGTATTCTACACCTCGGTTATCACCAATGCCGATTAACTCGCGACCATTAAGTGAGGTACCAGTAAAGTCTTCTTTAAATCCACGAACAGAGATACCTGAAGTACGACCGCCTACCCTTTCACCTGACATACCAGGCAAACGCGCTAACGACTCAGCGATAGACGAGTCTGGTAATTTACCAATATCCTCAGCTGAAATGGCTTCAACAATCGAGGTGTTTTCCATTTTTACTGCTTGGGCACGGATAAGAGACCCGCGAATACCCGTAACTTGAATAACTTCTGTGTCATTCCCTGGGGCATCTGCAGCTGCTTCTTGAGCAAATGCTGTGGGTGTTATACCAAACGCAAAACCGCTAGTGATTAGCGCGGCCTTGATTAAATTAGGTTTAAAATTTTTCATGTGTGTGTATCCCGGTTCGAGACTCAAATGGAAACCTAGGTATCGGTTAACAACTTGTAGTCAAATGTTACAGCTTTGTTCTAGTTGCCGCGATATTACAGTTACACATGGTGAATGCTCAATGTCTTGCATACGTATTCAGTAAAAATATACAACATAATTTTAACAGTACACTTTTGAAACGATACGGCAAAAATTACGTAACCCAATGTTTTAATTGACGTTAAAATCAAGAAGCTATTAGGGCATGAAAAGTTTATGTTAACTATCCACACTGACTAGATTTGTTCTGCTACCTAATCTTGTACAATTTTCAATGTTAGCCTTATGCGTTCATAGGCCAACAAGAATTAGCTCTCGCCTTCAACGTTACGTAAAACAACCAATACCATTTTAAGAGCCTTACCCAATCTCGTGTAAAGGAGTGCGGTGCCAGCGAAAGCAGTGCCAACGAAAATTTATTGCAAATGTTTAAGGCACACAGCAACAGGGCGTTGAGCACAAAAAGTATTGCGAGAATGCGAACAAAGAGGCTGCTATTGATAGAGAGAGTATGCGCAAAATTCAAGCATGGATGATGCGCTCGTTTAGCTGGCGTTGCTACTATCGCCCCTTTCTTGCCAAACACATACTAAGAACTGTCTGTATCGGAGGTAGCTTTGCTGAGTTGAGACCCAAGCGGAATGCAAAGTGTACGACCAAGGGCGTGTATTAAACGTTAAGCACTAGAAAAGCGTACAAGAGCATTATAAGCCAATGAAAAAGCGCAGCCTTTAGCATGCGCCGGTAAAAACGAGTTGCTGTTGAGCGTTACTGCTGAGAATGCAGGCCAAACATATTGCCTTCGGTGTCGGTTACTAAGGCGCAGAACCCATGTTCCCCTAACGACATTTTTGCCCGTTCAACCTTGCCACCTGCAGCCTCGACTCGGCTCTCTTGGATGGCGCAGTCTTCACACGCAAAATACACAAGCGTGCCGTTACCGCCAGCGCTAAAGCCGTCCATTTTCACCAACGCCCCAGAGGCACCGTAATTCTCCATGTCTGACGGAAACACTAACATCTGCGCATTGCCGTCTGTAGGATCGCTTAACGATTCCAGTTCAACCGCTAATACCGTTTGATAAAATGCTTGTGCTCGTGGCATGTCATCTACATATATCTCAAACCATCCTACTGGATTGCTCATTGTGTATCCTCTTTTTGCTGATGTGGGTGAGTCATGAGTTTTGTCGCTGTGTCCTTATTTAGCAAGGCGGTAAAGAGATTGAGTGCCAAGTTGCTAAGCCAAAAATGCTGACTGCAAGTGTCATGCAATACTGTCACTGCTTCAAACTGAACAACATTTAAAACCATTTCACGAATTGAGAGTGACTAAGTAACTCGCCTAAACCGCCCTTTAAGCTATACACCCGCCCATACCCCTTCGCTCGAAGACGTAAGGCCGCTTTGTAGCTACGTTTGCCTGACTGGCAATAGAGTAAAATAGGCTGGGTTTTATGTGAGAGTTTTGTGCCAACCCGATCAGCAAAGTCATCACTCAAGGGCAGGCATTGGCCACCAATATTAAAGCCTCGATGCTCGTCTGCGCTTCGCACATCAATTAAACCGATGTCTATCACTTTACTTTTACGGGCACTGTTAAGGCAACTTTCAGGAGCGCCCTCTAAACGCCCGAGCTGTTTAACAAATTGCTCGGGGCTCAGTTCAATTTGCGACCGAATTTGCGACTGAATGTCATCAGTGATGTGTAGCCCAGGTTCTTGCCCAAGCTCTTTAGATTCAATCGGGTCAGCAGTTTTAAGAGGTTGGCAACGTAGTACCTGTGACGGACTCGCGCAAGTACACAGCTTATTCTGCTGCAATGCAATACTGCGAACCTGATTACTGATACCTGAAAAGAAATGTAACTTGCCCTGGCTTTCATCTTGTAAATCTAAAAGATAGCCCAAGCAGGTATTGGCTTGCAGCAGACCCACTGCACCGACCACGCTACCCAATACACCCGCTGAATTGCAATCCGCGACGTCAGCCGGGATATCGGGAAAGATACACCTGAAGCAAGCGCAGCTAGGTGTGAACAAGGCTACTTGCCCTTCTAGCCCAAGTACACTGGCATAAACCCAAGGTTTATCATGCGCTCGGCAGGTATCGTTGATCTGTAAGCGTGTCGCAAAGTTGTCGGTACAATCAAGCACAATATCTGCTTGCGCTACCAAGATATCAATATTCGACTCGCTAAGCAGCTCATCCAGCGCTGCCACAGTGATAAAAGGGTTATTCTCACGAATACGGATTGCAGCAACATGCGCTTTAGGTTTACCCACGTCTGTGTAGGCAAACAAAACTTGGCGATGCAAATTCGTTTGAGAAATGCTGTCACCGTCAATGATGGTGATATTCCCGACCCCTGCAGCACCTAAGTACATCGCCACGGGGCACCCTAGTCCGCCAGCACCAACAACCAGCACTTTGGCATTTTTAAGGCGAAATTGCCCATCAACCCCCACCGCATCTAATTGTATATGGCGTTGGTATTGCTGCCACTCACCCGCGCTAAACAAGCTCATAATGCCAGCGCTCTCAATAACGATTTTGTCACTTTAATAGGGTTCTCGGCTTGAGTAATATAGCTAATCATAGCAATACCCGATACACCAAGCCCGTGGATCGCGTTTGCTCGCTCATGATCAATCCCCCCAATGGCAACCACAGGGTAATCTAATAATTTTTGCCAGTACGCTAACCCTGCTAACCCTTGCGGGACCCACGGCATGTCTTTGCTTTGTGTGGCGAAAACCGGACCATATGCAATATAAGAAGGTTTCAGCGCATGGGCGCGTGCAACTTCATAATGACAATGGGTACTAATGCCTAAACGCATTCCCGCTTCTAACAATTGCTTAATTGGGTTCGACTCATTTTGAGCGGCAGCGACTAAATCTTCTTGGCCTAAGTGCACGCCGTAGGCCCCGTGCTTAATAGCCAGTTGCCAATAATCATTGATAAACAAACGACACTGGAAGCGCGTTGCTATTTCAACCGCGCGTTTGATTTCCTCTTCAAGTGACTGCCCAGTTAAATCTTTTATTCTAAGTTGAATGGTAGTCACCCCAAGTGGCAACAAGGTATCCAGCCAGTGTGCGCGATCAACAACGGGATATAAGCCCAGTGATTCGTCGCCAATACCTGGAAATGGGTTCTCTTGTTTCTGTAATACGAGAGAGCTAAGTTCGCTCGTCGCCATCAGGGACTCAATATACAGACCGGGTAAACTGCGCTGAGTGGCAGGAAAACAAAGGATTTCGACGCCACCTTTGTTATGGGTGTCTTGATAATTCAGCTGGCTCTGTTGCTGTCGGAGACTCTGCTCACTTGTTAACTCAGGCGTGTCGAAAGAAGCGAGTTCCTTAATCTGCTTATCATGGGTGTCTTGATAATTCAGCTGGCTCTGTTGCTGTCGAAGACTCTGCTCACTTGTTAACTCAGGCGTGTCGAAAGAAGCGAGTTCCTTAATCTGCTTATCATGGGTGTCTTGATAACGTTGTTTATCATGGGTGTCTTGATAACGCACGTCTTGATAACGCACGCTTTTGGCGAGTAGGCCTTTCGCATTGTGTAGGCCCTGGGTAATGGCCATTTTCCCTATGACAATAGCGTCTTTTAAGCAGTAACCTAGGGCGATAGCGCTGGCTATTGCTGAGGCGAGTGCGCAGCCGGTGCCGCGTGTATGAGGTGTGTCTACCGGTTCATTTTGCAGCCAAAACTGCTCTTCTGGGCTGTAAAAAAAATCTAGACCCATATGATCAGCATACTGCCAGTGCCCGCCTTTGATTAGCACCGCCTGAGCCCCAATTTCAACCAAAGCTCTAGCAGCCCTTCTTAAATCCTTGGCAGTTTCGATATCAAACCCAACAAGCGATTGTGCCTCAGGAATGTTAGGGGTGAGCAAACTACAGTGAGCAAGTAGCAGCCTATTTATATTTCTATGGCTGTCGGTGTTTCGCTTACCGTGTAATTCAGCGCCACTTGTTGCGGCGCCAACGGGGTCACAAATTAACGGGATTTTTAGCCTCTGACGAACCGCAATGATTTGTTGCGCTTGTGCTTCGCTGGCAACGAATCCTGTTTTAATTGCCTTAGGACGAAATACCGATACGGCCTCAATTTGTGCGCGAAACATAGCGCTATCGACAGCGTTAACCGCAAAAACCTGTTGGTTATTTTGTGCTGTCACGGCTGTTAACACGCTGGTGCAGTGTACAGCTAATGCATGCTGGACTTTTACATCCATTTGCATGCCGGCTAGCCCTGCGCTGTCGCTGCCAGAAAAGGTCAAAACCGACGGCTTTATACCGTTATTTAACGACTCGGGATCGCTGACTATTGCATCATGGCTTATCATGCTCAGCCACCTCGCTCATTTTTGTCTTGGTGCCAAAATGGGGTACCTATCACGGGCGTACTGGGTTTCGCTAAGTCCCGTTGTTGAATAACACCTGCCTCAAAACCACTTCGCCCTGCGACAATACCATCTCGAAAAGCTTGGGCCATTAATATAGGATTTTGCGCCTCAGCCACAGCCGTGTTAAGTAATACTCCGTCAAAACCTAACTCCATTGCTTGCACAGCATGAGAAGGTGCGCCAAGTCCTGCGTCAATAATCAAGGTGGTATCCGGTAAACGCGCTCTGAGGGTTTTGAGTGCATACGGGTTCATCAATCCCCGTCCCGTGCCAATTGGCGCTCCCCACGGCATCACTATATTGCAGCCAGCATCGACCAATCGTTCGGCTAAAACCAAATCATCAGTGGCATAGGGAAAAACTTCAAAGCCCTGCGCGATAAGCTCTTTGGTAGCTTCAAGCAATGCGAATGGGTCGGGTTGTAAGTTATATTCATCACCCAACACTTCAAGTTTTATCCAGTGAGTGTTAAACACCTCTCGCGCCATATTGGCAGTGTGAACAGCGTCTTTTGCGCTATAGCAACCAGCCGTGTTGGGCAGTATATGGCAATTCAAGCTTTTTATATGTTGCCAAAAGCTCTCGCCGCCTTTCTGACTAGGAGACTGGCGACGCAATGAAACGGTGATCACTTGAGCGCCCGACGCTTGAATAGCTCGCTGCATAATGTGTGGGGATGGGTATAAAGAAGAGCCAACTAAAAAGCGACTGCTGAGTACTTCACCCGCAAGTTGCCAACTCATGCTAGCCGCCCTGCATAGGTGTGAACGCATCAAGAGCATCCTGCTCTTGCAGTACCACAGTCTCATGCTCATTTTTAGGCACAAACTGTCCATTAACCGCGACCGCACACATAGCAGGTGCATTGAGTTCTCGAAGGACGTCAGGCAATGACTGTTGCGTTACCTTGAACGGCTCGCCGTTAAAATAAATAGTTAACATGCTACTTCCTGAATTAAGTTCTCAAATGTTGATTTGAAATCGCTATTGAACAACCTGTCGCACGCCTGTTCAGCGAGTATGGGCGCTAACAAGTAACCGTGACGAAATAGACCATTGATGCGTATAACCCGCTGATTAAAATATATTTTAGGTAGGTTATCTGGGTATGCTGGGCGACAATTCGTCGCAGTTTGTACAATCTTTGCTTCACCAAAACCCACGTCAATGGAATACGCTGCAGACAGCAGTTCAAGCGTCGAGCGCACTGTGATTGGGCCAGTATCTTCGCTTTCGATTTGACTCGCACCAATCACAAAATGATGGTTGTGCCGCGGTGCAATATACAACTTGTATCTCGGATGCATCAGTCGCACTGCGTGCTTAAGCTCTACCTCTGGCGCATATAGGGTAATGACTTCACCGCGCACCCCGCGTAACTCAGGTATTTGCTGCCCGAACGTTTCCTGTTTAGTGGCGTTGTAGTTGAACTTAGTCCGCCTTTGGGTATCAGCAAGTGGGACTTGCTTTGCGCCAAGTCCGCGGCAGTCAATCACATAATCAAATACCTGTTTTCCCTCAGGCAAGACTACCGCTGCGCTATTGCCATTATTATTTCGCTGTTCGTTATCGACCCTGAGCACGTGCGAGTTTGACTGCCACGTCACAGCTGATTGCTCAAGGTAGGATGCAAGGCCTGTCATCACCTCAGCGGTATCAACCCATGCTTCGTTCGGGAGATAAAGTCCGCCGTCAAAGTGTTTTGCTAATTGCGGAGCATAATGATGAAGCGCTGCTTGGGTTAATAACTGCATATGTGAAAACTCTTCATCTTGCGCGAAATCTGGCAACTTACCCATTAACTGGCGGGAAAACTGCTGAAAATCGGCTTTATCTTCGCGGTGCGCCACCACTAACGTGCCCTGAACGAACAACGTGAGTGGTTTAGCCAAGTGCAAATTTAGGCTGTTAATAACATCCGGCCAGCGCGTTAAAGACGCCATCCCCATAGAAAACACAGCAAGCTCTGCACTTTCAAGCTCGCTATACGGTGCTAACATACCAGCTGCTGTATACGCAGCAGCACTGCCACTTTCGATGGGATCTTTATCAAATATGGTGAGCGAAATATCCGCTTGGCGGTGTAATAATTGCCACGCCATCATTCGCCCCATAATGCCTGCACCCACAATGGCAATGCGCATTTTGTGTTCACTTTGCACAGCCACAGGTTTACTCCGTCTGAGCGACGTATATCTGTGCACCTGCGGCGGTAAACTCAGCGGATTTTTGCGCCATACCGGCCTCAATGTCAGTATTTTTCAAATCCGCTGAATATTCGCGCACCTCTTGAGAGATTTTCATAGAGCAGAATTTAGGCCCACACATAGAGCAAAAATGGGCGACCTTCGCTGCATCTTTAGGCAAGGTTTCGTCATGAAATGCGCGGGCAGTATCAGGGTCTAGGCCTAAATTAAACTGATCGACCCAACGAAATTCAAAACGCGCCTTAGACAGTAAATCGTCGCGGTAGCGAGCGCCTGGGTGACCTTTAGCAATATCCGCTGCGTGAGCGGCAATTTTATACGCCATGATCCCTTGCTTAACATCATCTTTGTTCGGCAAGCCTAAATGCTCTTTGGGGGTTACGTAGCACAGCATTGCACAACCATACCAACCAATGATCGCAGCCCCTATTCCACTCGTAATATGATCGTAGCCAGGGGCGATGTCGGTAGTCAGCGGGCCAAGCGTATAAAATGGTGCTTCATGACAATGTTCGAGTTGCATATCCATATTTTCTTTAATCATATGCATAGGCACATGACCTGGGCCTTCGATCATAGTTTGTACATCGTGTTTCCAGGCAATTTTAGTCAGCTCACCAAGCGTAATCAGCTCGGCAAATTGCGCTTCATCGTTAGCATCGGCTAATGAGCCTGGACGCAAGCCATCACCGAGGGAAAAGCTCACGTCATATGCTTTCATGATGTGGCAAATGTCTTCAAAATGGGTGTATAAAAAATTTTCTTGATGGTGAGCAATGCACCATTTTGCCATGATAGAACCACCACGGGAGACGATGCCTGTAACGCGGTCCACCGTCATAGGAATATGATGCAACCGCACCCCAGCATGAATTGTGAAATAATCTACGCCCTGCTCGGCTTGCTCAATCAAGGTATCTCGAAACACTTCCCAGGTCAGGTCTTCAGCAACACCCTTGACCTTTTCTAACGCTTGATAAATAGGCACGGTGCCCACGGGAACGGGAGAGTTTCTAACGATATAGTCGCGAGTAGAGTGAATATTCTTGCCCGTTGACAAGTCCATAATGGTGTCGCCGCCCCAACGAATTGACCACACCAGCTTTTCGACTTCTTCTTCAATGGAAGAACGCAGTGCTGAGTTACCAATGTTGCCATTGATTTTAACCAGAAAGTTGCGCCCGATTATCATGGGTTCGAGTTCTGTATGGTTAATATTGGCTGGGATAATCGCTCTGCCTTCAGCCACTTCTTTGCGCACAAACTCTGGTGTAATGGGCTGCAAATTGGCTCCCAAAGAATTACCTTTTAGTCGCTTATTACGCTCATCCGTAGTGAACTCATTGCTTAGGGCTTCCCGAGCTTGGTTTTCGCGAACGGCAATATACTCCATTTCTTTGGTGATAATACCTTTGCGGGCATAATGCATTTGGCTGACATTTTTACCAGGTAAGGCACGTCTTGGCGTGCGCTGCAAAGCATCATTGTAATATTGAAAAGCGCGTTCTTGATCGAAGTGTCCGTTGTCTTGGGGTTGTACCTCACGACCTTGATATTGTTCAGTGTCGTTTCGAGACAATACCCACTCACTTCGCACATCAGCAATGCCTTTGTTGACGTCTATGTCTACGGTTTCATCGGTATAGGGACCTGAGGTATCGTACAAAGTGACGGCGGTCCCGTCGGTTAAACTGATTTCGCGCATGGGCACACGAACGCTAGGATCGTTAGGCGATGCAACATACACTTTTTTACTGGCTGGAAGGGGTGTGCGTGTAATTTTTTGACTTTCAGAGGAGGCACTAGCCGGTGCGTTAGCAACCGCTTCACTGGAAGAAAGGACAGTGTTCATTTTGTTTTCCTTAAAAAAATACAGGCGCGCGGAAAACGAAAACAAACATCCCTTGTGAGGATGTGCTGCTCATTCCTACGCCGATACTAGTCGGATCAGGTTCTACGGGTTTGTATTACTACATCTCAGCCAAAAAAGGCGCCCCGAGAGCGAGTGCGGATAATAGGACAACAAATTTAGAATTACTAGCCCCACGCCAAAGGAATTTATTTTACCCAAAAACACATATGTTGCTGACTTAAATAAAAGCACGATTGACACATTTAAACCAAAACCGCCTTAATTACAAAAACCTGTAAATTCGCTAAAAATACTGAATTTTGTCTATATAATCCCATGAAAATCATATTAAACACTTAAATTTGTGAAATTTAGAAGTGCTAAAAATTTAACGTTAACCGCTTTTAGCGACACGTTAACGAGGGCGATAGGATACAATTCGGACGAGCATTACCAAGGGTAGAGGTTCAAAAATATTTTATCCTAGAACAAAAAAAGTGAAGTCTTTTTCAATGACCTCACGCAAATTCGGAGTGAAGCTAGATAACAAGGATGTAAAAAACCACATCAAGGATCAACAGCCACTAGCATTAACCCGTATTGATACACAGCAAACGCTGTTATCATTAGCCCATTATTTTTTATAAGGGCGTTACCATGAAATTATTGATCCGCAATTTAGACCGAGCCACCACGCAAGACGAGCTTCGCACCCTTTTTGAAGGTTATGGTGTTGTTCAGTCATGCACTATTGTGATTGATCCCGCAACGCAAAGCTCAAAAGGCTTTGGCTTTGTTGAAATGCCAAAAGCAGGCGATGCAAAAGCCGCTACTATTAATCTGAACGGCCATACCTTAGGTGCAAATAAAATACGCGTGAAGAAAGCGGAAGAAAAGGCAACAGATAAACCAGAAGACACTGAGTAACGAATATTTACAGCAATAGCGAAAATATTATTAAAACCCGCTTCTGAGCGGGTTTTTCTTTGAGCGTTTATCTATCTTCTTACAATATTTATTTATCTTCTTACAGATTAAAGGCGCATTAATATTTGTCCGCTTACATCCGCTGACGCGTTACTCATGTCACAATTATTCAACTTTCGTGTTAGTAGCGCTCTTCTTATGCAAATGCCGTATTAGGCATGCAAACTGGATAATTTGCATTTGGACTACGAAGATCAAGTCTCAGAATTTACCAAGTAACCCTATCTTCGCGTTTAGGCGCAACAGACTGAAAATAGTAAAGCTCAGTTAGCGTCTTACTACCCGCTCTACTATCAAGGCTCCCTCAAGCGGATCAAACCAGGGCGATAGCTGATACAGCTGAACTTGCCTTGGCGACAATAATTACGACAACCGATTGCGACTCCGGCGATAGACCAATTGGTTGCATTGCTTAACGACTCTCTATGATGCACTTTGGTCAAGTGCTCTATTTAGCTGGAAAAATTCCCCAGACCCAGCTAAGCACAATGGTTACGCCCAAACCCGACGTTAATACTTATAAGTATTCCACTGTATCTACTCGACTCACTATTACTTTAAAAGTGAAACCAATTATTCAGATTCAAGTACGGATGCGCATCAAGGATTAACTATCTTACCCAAGTAATTAGCATTCCTTGAGTACTGCGCAATTATCACTGTCAAATTGAAGAGCAGTTAATAATAAAAAATCCATGGTAGTCCACTTATATCGAGACTGGCTTATGGGTGTTTTATTTTAAATTGACAGTGTCAATATAAAATATATTATGGGCGTCAAACACCGAAATAGTAAACCCAAGTGTATGCAAAAAATGTATGTGCCAGAAGCGCTAAAGAGCCTCAATGCCTAAAGTGTTAACGGATGAAGAGATACAGTGTTTTCGCAATCGAATGTGCGATCACGCCTTGGTTTCATTTGCTAAAAGTGGCGTAGAGGGTATTTCATTGCGCGGATTAGCCGCTGATTTACGTTGCAGTCGCACTACGCCCTATCGTTATTTTAAAAACAAGGCTGATATCCTTGCAGCGCTGCGCCAGCGTGAATTTGCACGGATTGCCGACACCCTCGAAAATGCTTTAGCCCAAGAGCCAACCCAAGATAAGCAGCTGAGCGCACTTTGCCATGCCTATTTTGATTTTGCATTGCAATATCCAGATTCCTATCGCGTCATGTATAGCGTAGCTCAGCCTGACTTAAGCAAATATGCAGCTCTTGAACGTGAGATTTTACGTAGTAGCGCGCCGATGCGCCAAGTGGTGAAGTCAGCGGTAAGCGCTGGGATCTTAAAAGGTGACCCAACAGATATATGTTATGTAGTTTGGGCCGGAGTCCACGGCTTGATATCGTTGCACTTATCGCACATGTTGGGTGAACAACGAGATATAGCGCAGCTTGCAACCGTCATGATTGAGTCCCTAGTGCGTTCAGTTAGCGTTGCACCCGCTTTATCAGTTTCAATTTAGGGATTCGAATGAAAGTTTCGAATTAGAGTTTCGAATTAGAGTTTCAAATTAGACAAAACTAACGAAAATAAACATTATCAAGGACAACACTATGAGTAACAAAGTAGACGCATTATTCGCCCCCTTTACCCACAAAGGCTTATCGCTAGATAACCGCGTAGTAATGGCCCCAATGACCCGTGAGTTTTCTCCTGGTGGAGTACCTACTTCAGACGTCGCCGATTATTATCGCCGCCGCGCACAAGGTGGAACAGGCTTAATTATCACCGAAGGCACGACCATAAACGATCCTGTGGCAACCATGAGTGATCGTATTCCTCAGTTTCATGGGGATGCTGCTCTTGCAGGATGGAAAAAGACCGTTGATGCAGTACACGGTGCCGGGGGTAAAATCATGCCTCAATTGTGGCACGTAGGCATGGCGCGCGTAGCGCAAAAAGCGCCGTTTCCTGAATTACCTAGCGTCGGCCCTTCTGGACTGTTCAAGCCAGGTAAACAAGGTGCTGAGCCAATGACCCAAGCACAAATTGAAACGGTTATTAACGGCTTTGCGACTGCAGCTGCGGATGCTCAGCGAATTGGTTTTGATGGTATTGAAATTCACGGTGCTCACGGATATTTAATTGATCAATTCTTCTGGGAAGGCACTAACCAACGTACTGACGAATGGGGTGGTAGCATGGCTAATCGCTCTCGTTTAGCGGTAGAAATTGTCAAAGCAATACGCGCAGCTACCTCACCTGACTTCCCCATCGTATTACGTTACTCACAATGGAAACAACAAGATTACAGCGCAAGGCTGGCTGAAACGCCGCAGTTACTTGAAGAGTTCTTAGCGCCCTTAAGTGATGCAGGTGTGGATATATTCCACTGCTCTCAGCGCCGTTACTGGGAAAATGAATTTGAAGGCAGCGATTTAAACCTTGCTGGCTGGACTAAAAAGCTCACCGGTAAACCCACTATATCCGTTGGCTCTGTGGGCTTGAATGAAGACTTTTTCAGTGCCTTTGCAGGTCAAGGTTCGAATACACGCTCTATCGATGATTTGATCGAGCGTATGGACAAGGGCGAGTTTGATTTAATTGCCGTGGGTCGTGCGTTACTGCAAGACGCAAACTGGACCAATAAAATTCGCAACGGAAAACTTGAAGAACTAGAACAGTATTCAGGTGAAGCGCTAACGACCTTAGTGTAAGTTAACGACCTTGATGTACATTAGCGACCTTAGTGTAAGTTAGCGACTTTGTCGTAATATTATCAGCGCTTTACATTTTCCAATGTGTAAAGCGCTTTAAATACAGTGTTCAAATTATCGTTTTATGACCCAATCAAACAATGATCAAGCCAGTGATGTAAACCATCCACGTGCAGCGAATGCGTTAGCCAAACGCACCTTATTGTTAGCTGCAGGCGCCATGGGATTTGCCCAAACCGTGCTGTTTGCCATACTCGCCCCCCTTGGGCGTGAAATTGGTTTAGTGGAAGTGCAAATCGGGGCCATTATTTCTTGTTCTTCGTTAACCATATTTTTGGTCAGTCCTTTGTGGGGACGCGCCAGTGACATGTGGGGCAGAAGAAAAGTCCTGCTGATTGGTTTGTTTGGCTATTCAGCAGGTACCATTTTATTCGCGGGTGTATTTCAAGCTGCCCTGCTGGGTTACCTGATCCCCCTTATTGCCCTTGCGCTTTTGATCACAACACGAGTAGCCAATGCGGTGGTGATGGCAGCGGTTTCTCCCTCAGCTAACGCTTACATGGCAGACATAACGACAGTACAAGATCGTATCAAAGGCATGGGAGCCATAGGCGCCGCAACCAATATTGGATCAATATTAGGCCCCGCCATAGGTGGTTTGTTGGCAAGTATCAGCTTGATTACTCCTTTGTATTTCTCGGTATTATTAACGCTGGCAGCCGCCATATTGGCCGTTTACGCCCTACCCATTTTGCCTAGACCAGAGCATGTTAGAAAGCCTCAGAAATTAAAATACACTGACCCGCGCATATTTCCCCTCGTGATAGCTGGAGTTATGTTATTTATGGGCTTTGCCATAGTGCAACAAACTATCGCCTTTCGTTTTCAAGATGTACTTGGACTTGATGGCACACAAACAGCAAAAATCGTGGGGATAAGCCTCATGTTATCAGCCGCTGCTGCGCTAATTGTCCAATTACTGGTTATCCCTCGATTATCTGTACGCCCTTTCGTGCTGCTGCGCATATCCATGCCTATGATGATGATTGCATTTGCGATTATGGCGACAACGGACACCCAAAGCATGTATATGTTAGCCATGTGTATTCTTGGCTTAGGCATGGGCCTAGCAGGGCCTGGGTTTATGGCGGGAGCATCAGTTGCGGTATCATCTGACGAGCAAGGAGCCGTTGCTGGCGTAGCAGGTGCCTGTCCACCTTTAGGGTTTACTGTAGGGCCGTTATTAGGCACGTACTTGTACTCAATTGATGGTGCTTTACCTTACTGGTTCGCGTTTGGTTGCTACTTTTTGTTGTTTTTCTTCACCATGAAATTTAAAGACCGAAAATAGGTAGCCACCGTTAGAAATGAACCGGCGATGCCAGCGCTAGAACACGTTTCCTGACCACTTCGTCAATCAAATTGTCGTGCATGTCCTTAGGCTTTACATAGCTGTCCATTATGCCGTTAATTTCCTTCAAAAGAGGCATCAAACGTTCCTTGTCTTTGGCTTTTACATCGTATTGATTGAGTGACCGTAACAAGCTGATTGACGCATTATTTAAGCTATTATTCTGCCTAGGCGTGGGGTTGTCATGTGCGGTTGCCAAGCCCAACAGCCGACTGACTTGTTGAACCACATCATCGTTATATTCAAAGGCCGACACACTGTTTTGTCCGAAAATCGTTTTGCACTCATTTACAAATCCTCGGTAATCAAGATGTTGCGAAAACCACTTAACGTCTAACATTTCAGCGAATGATAAATTTTTACCATAACAAGGGTTACTGGCCACCTGAGGATTACGAATACATTGCTTGTAATAACTTTCGATAAATGCGACAGGCTCGCGAAACCATACCCACACCTGCACATCAAATAACGTGGCAAGCTCCCCCAATAACGTTTTTGAAGCATCTGGGAAATCCCACCAGTAGTTATAGATCCCCTCTGATGACAGAATAATGGTATGGGTATCATCTTTTATTTGTGAGATGACATTGCTCATGTTGGCCACAAAATTTTCCACATGCGTGGTCACTAGATTTTTCTCAAACCATTGATGAGCAGGTGCACCGGGATTATTTGATGCCGCTAAGTTATGCGGGTACAAAATTCCATTACCTCTTAATTTACGCTGTTTCTTACTTAGGTAGGTTTGAATACTCGTAGTGCCTGTTTTTGGCGTGCCAGCATGAATGATGAGTTTGATTTTATTGACATCAGGTCCTTGTGCGTGATTTTTCGATGTTGCGGGACTGCGTAAGTCCAATTGGGCGACTAAGTCTCGGGTAAAACGCATTATGGGGTCGTCCATTCTATGGCTAAGCCTTATATTAATTCAACGGTGCACCAGCTAATGGCACCAGAGTCTTTTGCTGATTGCTTAAAAGTTAATGGATCTGCTGAATACCGCGATACTTCATAAATCTAGATGCCCAAAATGTACCAAAGAGCGCACCAAATGAAAGGGTAAACATGATGATAACGGGCAAGGATGGTAGAAACTCGTTCATCCATTGATTTACGCCCAGCCAATGAACACCTAATGCGCTAACAAAAGCAATGAGACTAAGCTTATTGGCAGTGAAAAAAAGGGGGATATCATACCATGCGAGTTCGTTGCACCTTTTGAATCGTGCGAATCCCCAATAGACGTAAGATACAAAGCATAGAATAGCCATAAGGCACACTAGGGCAATATCTCTATAACTCGTTAAATCATCTAAAAGCACATAACCGATATTCAATACAAACATAGTGATAGCTAACCAGAATATCACCAATGGCCCTAAAATCAGTCCCACTTCTCCCCCTTAAGTTTGCTCAACATACTTGATATGTTTGAGATTAGTTCTATTTGATTTGACCTAATCTAATCAAAACACGCTTCATTTAATCAAAATTTTGTAATGGCGGCGTTATCCCGTATTTTTCGAAATAACGGTTTATTTTACCGCTTTTTCGGTATTCCAACATGGTCCTTGCCACATCATCATAAATGGCATTGGCTTTGGCGTTTTTAGCAATGCTTATGTAATAAACATTCTCGAAGCTATCCACTAAGGTCGCCTTTTTAAAACGACTTTTAAATAGGCCTTCCCATTGAGTCTCGGAGGTGACCACTACATCTACTCTACCACGTTCCAACATGGCTAATAATTGCTCACTCTGACCAACCAAGGTCATGGCAAGTGGGTCAAGGTTAGAAAAGTGGGGCGAATAGTATGCCCCTCTAACGGCTCCTACATTAAGCTTGGCTAAATCGGCATAAGAGGTGATGTCAGCAGATAAGGTAGGCGACATATAAAACGCTAGATTTCTAATATTATATCCATAGGGAATAGCACGTAGAAAAGGCTCTCTGGAGGGATTCATAGAATGCCGAATCAATATATCGACGGTGCCTTTTTTAGCCTCTCGGTATGAGCGCCCCCACGGTGCTTCTAACCACGTTATTTCATGACCGAGCTCGCGAAATATATCGTCTACTAGTTCAGGGATGACGCCGAGGCATTTACCATCATCAAAAAATAGTTCCGGGGGATGATTGCGACAGTGAGACGTATAGGACTCGGCCACCAAGTTTAGTGGTAAAAACATCAATAAAAAAAACAACCACACTTGCTTACTCTTTTTCATATCGACTATTTAGCGGCATCGGATCCTTTCATCTAACGCTAGTATAATACCAACTCCAGCAAATAATTAACCGCTTAGCAAAAATTTAAAAGGGCATAACCGAGGTGCTTGAATGACAGACCACCATAAAAACCACATAACAGTCTTTTGCATTTGGGCTACGCAGAGTGAATTTTTTGACGCCCACTCTGCATAGGAGTTCAAGATAAGATAACCCCATTTTGTACTCAATAAAATCGATTTACCCTTGGGCAAATACGCTGTTGATTTTCGCTAACAGCACAGGGCGATAAGCGTCGGTAGCGTCGGCAGCAAACGTTAACAACATGCCGCAAATCATCTGCTTGCGGTATTCTGCAAGGTCAATATAGCCATGCATCCAGTCGTAACGAGCGATACGTTGGTTGGCGAATAAACGATCGGCGAGTAAGTCAGTATCCACCTCACCGTTTAAAAAGCCGTGCTCTTTGGCGTCCACGCATACATGATAAGCCAGTTTTAAGGATTTCTTGAAAATACCTGCCGCATGCCCATGTTCAAATAATGACTCTTGCTCACCGACCACAAAGGCAGCTTTATAAAAGGCTTCATCATCTCGATAAAGTGACATTAAGTTATCGGTAAACGACTCAACCGTAGAAATCGGATCTTTAAACGTATCTGAAAACAGCACGAGTTCGGTGCGCTCTACCATATCCACCACAAGGTGTTTCAGTACTTCAGCCTTGTTACCAATCAAATTATGAATGGTCGGCACAGTCACATTGGCTGAGCTGGCCAACTCAGCCAACGTAAAAGAAGAAAACCCACCACTGGCGATAATACTGCGTGCGGTATCCAGAATTGTCTGCTTGCGTTTCAGTTTATTGGCTGTGCGTGTTGCCACCCCACCCTGTGCCCTAGCTGCCTTCATATAATTTGCTCGTATTGCTCCAACCAGTAAACTTTAACACGCATTAAATTTTATGTTGAATAAAATTTACAAAAGATTAAGAATGATTGCGTTAACGAAATATTTACAAAAGAGGAACACGGTATGATGAAAGATATCAGCGCGTCTATCGACGCCTGCGCGACTCACTATGGTGACAATGCTGACGCAATGCGACAATACCTACTAGACGGACAAGCCAAAGCGGTTGCACTGCCGAATCGCGGACCTTTGCTATTTAATCAACAGGGCCAGTTAGACAAGAAGATTTTAGAGGCGTACGACACATATGGGTTTTATATCTTCGAAAATGTGTTAAGTGCGCGTGAGCTTGCAGATATAGAGCAAGATTTGGCTCAGTTGAAGCAACGATTTGCTACTGAAAACGGTGCAACGGTGAATGCAAAAGGTGAGCCCGCATTAGGCGTAGATTGCAAAGCCCCTAATCTCCTTTGGGCTAAACCATTGGGGGATCCTTTAGGGGGAACTCCCATCGCAAACGGCCGTCATCAAGTGAAATTGTTCGAGCCGACCGCAGCCAGTAACGCCCCAAAAGAATCACCGTTTGTATTGCTAGGATCATTGCAGTTCTCCCCTGCTTGCTTGCGCGTGTATGCTCACCCTGAATTATTAAAAGTAGCGGAAGCGATTAATGGGCGAGACTTTGCGCCGTTTCATGAATGTTTATTTATCAAGGAGCCAGGCTTAGGGGCAGCGGTCTCTTGGCATCAAGATGGGGATACCCATTGGGACAACCCTGAGTTTGATTCACAAATTCATGGTTTTAATTTCATGGCACAAGCTTACGGCAGCACAGCGGTCAATGGTGTGTGGGTGGTCCCTGGCTCACACAAAGAAGGTAGAAAAGACATAAAGCAATTGGTCAAAGAGGCCGGCAGCGAACGCATTCCAGATGCACTACCGATTATTTGTAACCCAGGCGATGTGGTTATCTGTAATCGTCAACTGGTTCACGGTTCATTTGCTAATACTGGGTTCGAACCACGTATTACTATCAACTTTGGCTTTCATAAGCGCTCGTCTGTGCTGGATGTAAAAGGCGCGGGTATTCACAGTGAAGCCGTGGTGTATGACGAAAAACTAATTGAGCAGCGCTCCCATGCTCTGGGCTACGCCATTGAGGCGCGAAAAGCACAATACCCAGATGAAACCGCTTACCAGTATCAGCCTCTTGCCCACAGCAAAGTAGATTTCAGTTGGCAAACCAATACCTTAGATAAGCTCAAAGATTACAACCTACTTGATTTAAGTATCTAATTCGCCTGATGTAACAGTGACATTGCTATAATTCAGAAGACAAGCATAAACAATGTTATGCTTGTCGCTTTTCATCGTTGTTCATTTCCCATAAGCCCTTCTTTTCAACATTCGTCATACACGCTAATTGATGCGTTCGCATCTTAGCAATTCATTCTGCACGTATTAGCCAAAGGTATTAAACCTAATACCAAAGTATCGACTTGTAGATTTTTTAATCAGATTAGATCGGGTTAAATCACTCCATCGAAACGAGTTACCAAATACATAAACACCGAGGAACTGACCATGTTGAAAATTGTTAAAGCTTCTATCGCTATTGCTACTACTTCTATTATCTTCGCTGCGCCTGCTCAAGCTGACGTTGCAGAAGCATTGCAAAATATCTGCACTATCGTTAAAGCAGATGATAAAGGCGAACTGCGTAAAAAAATGAAACGCGTTCAGTCTGACTATCGCCTTAAATTACAAGATTACTATTCAGGCATCAGCTGCGGCGGCAACAGCTTAATACGCACTGCTATGCTAAATGATGCCGTAGAGACTGGCACACTGATGGTAAAAAAGATGCCAAAGAGCGATTTAAGTTCGCCAGAGCAAGACGGTAAAACAGTGGTGGCTTGGGCCACAGAAAACGGTTTAACAGGGTCGCCTATTGTTGCGGTATTGAACGACCGTATCTAATCACTACACTTATAAAAAGTTTCAACATGGTAAGTCAGGTAGCGCTACCTGACTCCTTTAAAAACGGCCTCTTTTGAGGCCGTTTTTTTATATTCCTGAAAAGCCCTCACATCAATACCAATAAACTATTCCTCCCTAACCGATAATTTACGCAAGTTGGTGATAATTAACTTTAATCAATTGATAACTTGCCCATTAGTGATAATGTTAAACACAATATCGAGTAGACTACCCGCGTCTCTTTAGGAACGTGTATTCGCCTATCGGTCGGAACACCAACATTTTTTACTTTCATTTACCCTAGCCTGTGATGTAAGTGTTGTGCGAGATACAAATGACGGATCAGTTAGTACAGAACTATAAGTATCGCAGAGATATCATGGTCGTGTTGCTTATGGTGACCTTTCTCGGTGGGGTTATTTTCTCGATAATCAATTTTTATCGAGGTTTATGGTCTCTTGCGTCTATTGAATTATCCTACGGGGTATTTTCACTTTGGCTTTGGTTTAGGATCCAGAACACCAAGCACTTTCAGCGCTGGGTTACCATTTATGTGGTGCCGTTTTTTATCATTATGATTTATGGGCTGTCACTGCCCCAATCATCTGAATCTATTTTCGTATGGATATTAACCATACCCGTTATTTCATACCTTTTGATGGGCCGAGTCAGAGGGTTCTGGTTTTCAACGACTTTCATTATTTGTGGTATTTTTGCCTATCACTGGCGCTTTATTCGCGAAGACCACCTGTTGTCACTCAATGTCGCTATATCCACCAACGTGATATTGAGTTCTCTTTTAATGATGGCGTTCGCCCATGTCTATGAACGGACAAGAGAAGAGAACGAAGGGCGTCTATTATCGCTTGCCGGCACAGATCCACTCACCGGCCTTGCGAATCGCATGAAGCTCAATGAAGGGTTTCAACAACTTAGCGCCCTAGCCACTCGCCACAATACACCTCTAACCGTTGTGTTGTTTGATTTGGATTTATTTAAAACCATTAATGATGTCCACGGACATTCAGTAGGTGATGATGCGCTTCGCCATGTGGCGACATTTTTACGCAAGAATACCCGTAAAACCGACCTATTAGCCAGGTTCGGTGGCGAAGAATTCGCCTTAATAATGGTAGCGACCCCCATAGAAAAAGGTTTTACACAAGTTGATGAATTGCGTAAAAAGCTAATGAGTACGCCTTTCTCAACCACTAAATGTGATATCAAAATTACCCTAAGTGCTGGATTGTCTACTTACGGTGCTGACGGGGAAGATTTAAACCAACTGCTAAATAAAGCAGATAGACGTTTATATTATGCCAAAGAAAATGGCCGTAATCAGGTCATCGCTCATGATGATGAAGCCAAGCAATAATATTGCACGCGCGAGCTATTTTTTACGATAGCTAACGCGTTAAAAATACCGCGCCAAACTTTCCCCCTTAAGGTAAGTTCGTGTCGGATATCATCAAGCGTTCTAGGCTGTAAGAAAGCGCTTAATCGCAGAGTTTACCTCGTCAGGTTTCTCATGATGTAGCCAGTGAGTTGCATCGCTAAAACGCACAATTTCACAATCCGGTACGTAGGCCTCAATTCCTTGTAAAACGTCTGTGACAAACGCTTCATCTTGCTCCCCCCACAAAATCAATGTCGGCATCTCAATTCGAATATTGGGGATCTTGAACCCGTTGGGCTCGCTTTCAGACGTCTGTTTTACGTCATTAATAACTATCTCTGCAGCTTCTACCGGAGGTAATTGAGGCATGGCGCGATAATACTGCAGCATTCCGTTAACGGCGCCAGGTTGCTTCCACGCACGTATGTACTCTGCTTTTTGACGCTCACTAAACTGAGTCTCATGCATTCCCTCAAACAACATACTTCTTAACATCGAAAAATCGTCACTCTTCACAAACTCGACACCATTGTCAGCGACAAGCTGATGAATATAAGCGCTTTTTTGTCTCTGTTGTGGGTTGCTCGCCATTTCTCGAGTAAACGTGCTTGGGTGCGCCGCATTTAAAATAATCAACTTATTGAAAAGTTGCGGGTGAAACGCGGCCAAGGGCCATGCTATAGCACCGCCCCAATCATGGGCGACCAAGTGCACTGGATTATCTTGGCTTACTTTTTCCACAAATTTGGCGTACAAAGCAATAAGGTTCGGCACCGTATAGGCAGCTAATTGACTTGGTTTATCGCTTAAGTTGTAGCCCATCAAGTCGGGCACAATGACGCGATATTGCTCACGAAAATACTCGATTTGTGCCTGCCACGTGCCCCAGTATTCAGGGAACCCATGCAGGAAAACAATGGTTTCGGGATTGGGGTTATCACTGTGACACGCCGCTTCGACGTAATGCAATGACACGCCGTTTATATCCGCGTAATGATGACTAATAGGCATCGTCTGTCCCTTTAATAAAAAAGGCGAACGCTTTCACATGAAAAGGTTCGCCTTTGCTTATTCTAATGAATAAGTGAAGTGTTATGCACCTAGATCGAATTGATCAACTGGCATGCTCATTAAGCTGTCAGATCCGGTTTCGATTGCTGACACAAGCGAGCGCGTACGGGTTAACAAACGGTCGAAGTAAAACTTAGCCGTATGTAACTTCGCTTGGTAAAAATCAGCGTTATCTGCACCTGCATCAAGTTTTTCTTGGGCTAATACGGCCATTTTCAACCAGAAATAACCTACCGTCACGTAACCAGAGTACATTAGGTAATCAACTGAAGCAGCGCCTAGTTCATCAGGGTTTTGTGCTGCACGTTTAGTAATATCGACCGTGATTTGCTTCCACTCATCAAGGTGTACTTCAATTGCATTTGACCATGCGTTGAATTGACCTTTGTCACGAATGCTGACACAGAAATCACGTACTTCTTGAGTGAACACTTCAAGCAATTTACCGTTTGAGCCAACCACTTTACGCGCCAGCAAATCGATCGCTTGAATACCCGTCGTGCCTTCATACATAGTACAAATACGCGTATCACGGGCCAACTGCTCCATGCCCCACTCTTTGATGAAACCGTGTCCACCGAAAACTTGCATACCGTAACTAGTTGATTCTTGTGCCGTTTCAGTTAAGAAGGCTTTCACAATAGGCGTTAAGAAAGCGAGTTTAGCTTCGCTTACTTGTTTAGCGGCTTCATCTTTACTGTATAGGGTAATATCAACCAACTTCATGGCATAAATCGCCAGTGCACGGTTGCCTTCAGCAAAGGCTTTTTGGGTTAATAACATACGGCGCACATCAGGGTGCACTATGATTGGATCTGCAGGCCCATCTGGGTTCTGCACCCCTTTCATTGAACGAAACTGTAAACGGTCTTTTGCATAAGCTAAAGCACCTTGAAACGCCGTTTCGCTTGATGCCAAACCTTCAAGGCCGGTGCCGATACGTGCCGAGTTCATGAAGGTAAACATGCAGTTCAAACCGCGGTTTTCTGTGCCCACTAAATAGCCTTTTGCGCCATCAAAGTTAATCACGCAGGTGGCAGAACCTTTGATACCCATTTTATGCTCAATTGAACCACACGTAACGGCGTTACGATCTACGTTTTCACCGTCTGGGCTCACATTGAATTTAGGTACAACGAACAAAGAAATCCCTTTCGTGCCTTCAGGCGCATCAGGTAAGCGTGCGATAACAATATGCACAATATTTTCAGACATATCGTGCTCACCGGCTGAGATAAAAATCTTAGTGCCGGTTAAGTTGTAGCTACCATCATCGTTTTTGACGGCCTTCGTTTTAAGCATACCAAGGTCAGAGCCACAATGAGGTTCGGTCAAACACATAGTGCCGGTCCATGTACCTGCGACTAATTTGTGCAAAAACATCTTCTGTTGCTCTGGCGTACCGTGTGCTTCAAGTGTCGCCATACAACCTTGGCTTAAACCTGGGTACATGGCCCATGAATGGTTTGCACCAGAGAGCCACTCGCCTAACGCAGATGAAAGTGAATACGGTAATTCTTGACCACCAAATTCAGCAGGATGTGTCATTGACGGCCAACCGCCCTCAACATATTGCTGGTAAGCTTCTTTAAAACCTGTAGGCGTGGTCACCACTGAGTTTTCCCAGGTACAGCCTTCGTCATCACCTACCGCATTAAGCGGAGCCAATACGTTTTCGCTAAACTTCGCAGCTTCAGAGAAAATCGCTTCAACCATATCGGGTGATGCATCTTCAAAGCCAAGATCTGCATAGTGCTTTTCAAAGCCAAGTAGTTCATTCATGACGAACAACGCATCTTTCTGCGGCGCTTTATAACCTTCCATTTTTGTAACCTCTTTTGCATTTTGGCGCCCCTAAGGGCGCCTAAAATTTAATAAACTTCGAACAAACCTGCCGCACCCATGCCGCCGCCGATACACATGGTACATACCACGTATTTCGCACCACGGCGCTTACCTTCGATAAGCGCGTGACCCACCATACGTGCACCACTCATACCGTAAGGGTGACCGATTGAAATGGCACCACCGTTAACGTTAAGCAATTCATCAGGAATACCCAACTTGTCACGGCAGTACATTACCTGAACAGCGAACGCTTCGTTAAGCTCCCATAAACCAATATCGTTCATCGTTAGGCCATGTTGCTTAAGCAACTTTGGAATAGCGAATACTGGACCAATGCCCATTTCATCTGGTTCACAACCGGCTACCGCGATACCGCGATAAGCACCTAGTGGCGTTAAGTTTTGTTGCTCGGCTAACTTAGAATCCATTAGTACGCTGGCTGATGCACCGTCAGACAACTGACTGGCATTACCCGCCGTGATCACGCCGCCTTCAATAACCGGCTTAAGGCTTTTGAGACCTTCGAGCGTGGTCTCTGCGCGATTACCTTCATCTTTACTTAACGTTACTTCTTGAAAACTTTCTTCTTTTGTCTCGCGGTCAACAATCACTTTAGTGGCTGTTACTGGCACGATTTCATCGTCAAATTTACCAGCGGCTTGACCTGCTGCGGTGCGCATCTGGCTTTGTAGTGCATACTCATCCATTGCATCGCGGTCGATGCCGTAACGTGCAGCAACCACTTCAGCGGTCTGCAGCATAGGCATGTAAATGTTTTTATGCATTTTAGCCAACGCTGGATCAACCATACGATGAGTATTCATGTATTTGTTTTGAACCAAACTAATTTGGTCAAGACCCCCGGCTACCATCACAGGTACGTTGTCCGTGATGATGTGCTTAGCCGCAGTTGCGATAGCGTACATGCCCGAGCTACATTGACGGTCCAGGGTCATACCTGATACCGATGTAGGTAATCCACCAGCAAGACCGGCTAAACGACCGATGTTCATGCCGCCGCTACCTTGAGTTAATGCACTACCCATGATCACATCATCTACGGAGGCAGGGTCGATACCGGATTTCTTCACTGCTTCGCGAATAGCGTGACCGCCCATGCTTGGCGCTTCAAGATTATTAAACGCACCTTTATAAGCACGGCCAATTGGAGTTCTTGCGGTTGATACTATGACTGCTTCTTTCATCATTTTTCTCTCTATTTAATCGGTTAAGTAGGTGTTACTGTTTGAAATCTGCAAAGCGTTTGCCCTGCTCAGCCAGTTGTTTCAACAACGGAGCTGGTTCAAACCAGTGGCCGCCGTACTCACCTAATTCATCGCGATATTTACACATCGCGTCATAAACTTTTTTCAAGCCAATTTCATCTGCGTATTGCATAGGACCGCCGCGGTAAACCGGGAAGCCGTAACCATAAACATAAATAACATCGATATCGCTTGATTTAGCGGCAATACCTTCTTCCAAAATCAATGCACCTTCGTTAATCAAAGGAAAGATAATGCGCTCTAGAATTTCTTGGTCTGAGATGTCACGTTGGGCAATGCCTAAACGTGCGGCCTCTTCTTTTGCCATTTCAACCACTTCAGGGTCAGGGATCGGCATTCTGTTACCCGGCTCATACATATAAGCACCGCGACCAGATTTAAGACCGACACGACCTTGTTTCACTAAGCGGTCAGATACCACACAGTAACTCGGATCATGGGCAATAAATTCACGTCGTGATTCGCGTACGTAAAAACCGATGTCTAAGCCTGCCATGTCTCCCATGGTGAATGGGCCCATAGGCAAACCAAAATCGTAAATCACTTTGTCGATTTGCTGCGGCGTAGCCCCTTCAAGCATTAAGCGAGCGGCTTCACGGCCGTACGGTTCGATCATGCGGTTACCCACAAAGCCGAAACAAACACCAACCAGCACAGCGACTTTATTGATTTTCTTCGCCATCTGCATACAGGTTTTGATAACGTCTGCAGAGGTTTTTTCAGCTTTGACGACTTCAAGCAGTTTCATCACGTTAGCTGGGCTAAAGAAGTGCAAACCAATCACATCTTCAGGACGTGATGTAGACGCCGCAATTTCGTTGACATCTAAAGTAGAGGTGTTTGAAGCGAGTATGGCGCCTTTCTTACATACTTTATCCAGTGCACCAAATACTTCTTTTTTGACTGACATCTTTTCGAAAACGGCTTCAATAACTAAATCTACGTCGCTTAGTGCTTCGTATTCAGTTGAACCTTGCAATAACGCCATGCGATCTTCAACAGCTTGTTGGGTAAGCTTGCCTTTCTTAGCGGAGTTTTCGTAGTTCTTACGAATAAGCGCAAGGCCCTTGTCCAATGCCTCTTGCTTAAGTTCAAGCATGATGACCGGTATACCAGCATTGGCGAAGTTCATAGCGATCCCGCCGCCCATGGTGCCTGCGCCAATAATGCCGACCTTTTTGATATCTCGGGTAGGTGTGGATTTGTCGTAATCGCTCACGTGAGCAGCCGCGCGCTCTGCAAAGAAAAAGTGCTGCTGTGCGCGAGCTTCTTTCGAGCCCATGCATTCCATGAACAATTCACTTTCACGCACCAAGCCTTGCTCAAATGGCAACGAAACAGATGCTTCAACAGCTTGGATACAACGCTCAGGGGCAAAAAATCCGCGAGCTTGCTTTTTAAGGCCTTGACGATATTGAGCAAATAGCTCATCAGGCGCGCTAGCTTTATCAATAGCCACATCAGAGGTTTTGCGCACCTTCGCACCCTCAGCAACCACTTTTTGGACAAATGCCATTGCTTCACTGAGTAAGTTTGTTGGGTCTTCAACTATTAAGTCAAATACACCTGCTAACTTGCTGGCTTTTTCTGGGCGTCCCGACACTATCATATCGAGTGCTTTTGCCACGCCTGCCAAACGAGGAAGGCGCTGAGTACCGCCCGCGCCAGGTAATATACCTAAATTCACTTCTGGCAAGCCAACCTTGTTACTGGCAAACGTAACGCGATAATGACATGAAAGCGCCACTTCTAGACCACCACCAAAAGCAGGGCCATTGAGTACGGCAATAACTGGCTTACTTGCATTTTCGATAACATCTAAAACGGTAGGTAGATGCGGCTCTAAATTACCGCCAGAAAATTCACTGATATCAGCACCGCCAGAGAACAATGCTAACTTAGATGAGATTACAATTGCTTCGACCTGATCGTTGTCCAGCGCTTGGTTAATGTTTTCAATTAAGCCAACACGAACTGACTTAGATAACGCATTAACCGGTGGGCTCTGCATATACAAAACCGCGACATTTCCTTGTACTTCAGCTATCACTGCTTGACTCATAAACACCTCTTACCAGATAAATTAGTAAACGAATACTAGGTCAGGGAGTTGAATCATCCAAATTTATTGGTTTTATATTGATTAATAATTAGAGGTAATAACGTAGAAAAATTCAACTGCCACATATTATTCATTAAATTCATACTTCTGCATTAATTTAGGCGAGTTGACTTTTGATGAGCCAAATGATTTTCTAATACTCCGTTTACAAAATTAACAAAGCACTTACACACCGTTATTTGCACAACGTTAGGAAGTCATTAATGCAATATTTACGCACCTCAGACGACTGTTTCGAAGGTTTGTCGGGTTACTCGTTCGCGCCTCATTATATAGAAGTAGACGATTTTGAAGGCGGCAACTTACGCATGCACTACCTAGATGAAGGTAGCAAAGAAGGTGAAGTGGTCTTAATGCTTCATGGTGAACCATCGTGGAGTTATTTATACAGAGACATGATCAAACCCATTGCCGATAAAGGCTATCGGGTCATTGCACCTGACTTAATTGGTTTTGGACGTTCTGATAAACCCACCCAGCGCTGCGACTATACTTACCAGCGGCATCTCGATTGGATCCGTAACATCCTTACACAACTTAATTTAAAGCAAGTCACACTAGTCTGCCAAGATTGGGGCGGCTTGCTCGGGTTGCGTTTAGTGGCTGAGCACCCAGAGTTGTTTGCACGTGTATTAGCAGCAAACACTATGCTACCCACCGGCGATCATCCCCCAGGTGAAGCCTTTATGAAGTGGCGCGCTTTTTCACAAGAAGTACCTGAATTTCCGGTTGCAGGGATTATAAAAGGCGCCACAGTGACAGCGTTATCCACTGACGTACTAAACGCTTACGATGCGCCCTTTCCTACTGAAGCGCACAAAGCAGGCGTGCGCCAATTCCCTTTATTGGTGCCTGCGACAACAGACGACCCACAAACGCAGAACAATCGTAAAGCGTGGCAAGTTCTACAGCAATTTAACAAGCCTTTTATCACGGCGTTCAGCGATAGCGACCCGGTTACCGCTGGCGGCGATAAAATAATGCAAAAACTGATCCCTGGCACTCAAGGTCAGTCTCACACCACGATCACGCAGGGCGGGCATTTTTTGCAAGAAGATCAACCACAGCAGTTAGCGAAAGTATTACTGCAATTTATTAACGACAACCCCATTTCAACAGATTAAAAGCGAGTATCAACATGGATTCATTATTAGATTTTAACGGTCAAGTGGCATTAATTACGGGTGCAGGCAGTGGCTTCGGTCGTTTATTGTCAAAAGGGTTAGCTGAGCGTGGTTGTAAGTTGGTGATCAGCGATATCGACCCAAAAGGTTTAGCCGAAACAGTTGAAGGCCTGAGTGAATTTGCAGATAGCATTGTCGCCCAGCATTGCGATGTATCAAAAGAAGCTGATTGCAAAGCCATGGTTGACAGCGCGATGGACAAATTTGGTCGAGTGGACATTGGCGTCAACAACGCAGGCATCGCTCACAGCATGGCACCTATGCACACCCTTGATGAAGCGACCATGGACAAACAAATGGACGTGAACGTCAAAGGCGTTATGTTCGGCATGAAGTACCAAATTGAAGTCATGCTTAAACAAGGTAGCGGTCATATTCTAAACGTGAGTTCACTTGCTGGTCTGGGTGGTGCACCGAAAGGCGCTGCTTACTCAGCAGCAAAACACGCGGTTATCGGGTTAACCAAAACGGCGGCGATTGAATATGCACGCAAAGGTATCCGCGCAAACTCAATATGTCCTTTCTATACTCCAACCAATATATTGAATATTGACGGTGAAATATCGCAAGAAGGCATTAATCAATTAGCAGTAGGTTGCCCGATGAAGCGCCTTGCTACGCCCCAAGAAATTGTTAACGCCATGCTATTAGTGCTTTCACCCGGCAACACCTACATGACAGGTCAATCTATCGCCCTTGATGGTGGTGTGACTGCTTGGTAGTAACGAAAAACTAGCTATTAACTAATGTATTAAAAGGGGCAATCTAATTGCCCTTTGATGTGAATAAGGAACCGTAAATGCAAGCTCTAATGATGAACTCACAGTTGATGATTTCAAACATTTTAAAACACGCTGAGAGGAACTATCCAAAGCGTGAAATCGTCTCTGTTACCTCTGACAATCCGCGCCACCGTTATACCTACAAAGATTTAGCGACGCGTACCCGTAAGTTAGCCAACGCGCTTGCGTCATTGGGTGCTAAGTTTGGAGATCGCATCGGCACGCTAGCATGGAACGACTACCGCCACTTGGAGCTTTATTACGCCGTGTCAGGCAGTGGTATGGTGTGCCACACCATCAACCCTAAATTGTTTCCAGAGCAGGTTAACTACATCATTAATCACGCACAAGACAGATTCATTTTTGTTGACGTGTTGGTCATGCCATTAGTCGAGGCCCTTGCCCCTCATCTGCCCAAAGTAGAAGCGTTTATCGTGTTGACCAGCAAAGCCAATATGCCTGATACCACGCTTGAAAATGTGTTTTGCTATGAAGAACTCATTGCTGACCAGTCTAGTGATTTTACATGGCCTGAGTTTGACGAAAACACCGCCAGCGGGATGTGTTACACATCAGGCACCACAGGTAACCCTAAAGGCGTGGTGTACAGCCATCGTTCAACATTACTGCACGCTTATGCTGGGGCGCTACCTGATGTAACTAATGCATCAGGGCGAGAAACCGTGTTACCAGTAGTCCCTATGTTTCACGTTAATGCATGGGGTTTACCCTACGCTACCATTATGACTGGTGCTAAATTGGTGATGCCTGGTCCTAAAATGGGTGATGGCGAGACACTCCACGACCTGATTGAAACTGAGAAAGTCACGTTTAGTTCTGGTGTACCCACTATATGGTTGGCCCTACTGACCTATTTAGATAAAAGTGGTAAAAAAATACCTTCTCTTAGCCGAGTAACGGTAGGCGGCGCGGCTTGTCCTCGCGCCATCATTGAGCGTTTCAAAGACAACCATGACACTATGGTGTATCAGGGTTGGGGTATGACAGAGACAAGCCCTTTGGGAACATTCTTTGGTTTACAACCCGGTATGGAAGACTACACCGATGAGCAAATCACTGACTTACAAACCCTACAGGGCCGCGGTGTATTTGGTATCGAAATGCGTATCGTCGATGAAGACAACAACGAATTACCTTGGGATGGTGTCGCGTTTGGCGCCTTAAAAGTTCGAGGCCCATGGGTGATAAGTGGCTATTACGGCATGTCGCAAACACCGGGCGAAGAAGGCTGCCCGGTAGATGATAAAGGCTGGTTTGATACCGGTGACGTAGCAACGATTAATGCCGATGGGTATATGCAAATTACCGATCGCACCAAAGACGTGATTAAATCTGGCGGCGAATGGGTAAGCTCTATCGATATTGAAAATGCAGCCGTTGGCCATCCCGCTATCGCAGAAGCTGCGGCCATTGGTCGTTATCATCCTAAGTGGACAGAACGCCCGTTATTGATTGCTGTACGTAACCCAGATTCACAGGCCACAAGTGCTGAAATATTGAGTTTCCTAACCGACAAATTGCATAAATGGTCTTTGCCTGACGATGTGGTATTTGTAGATGAACTGCCCCACACTGCCACAGGTAAATTGAACAAGCTGGCACTGCGTAAATCCTTCGAAGATTATGAGTTTCCTGAAGCGGGTTAATTTTTGAATCTATTTTAGAAATTCAATGTCACCATCACGTAAAAAGGCTCAGCAATGAGCCTTTTTCCTTTCCTCATCTGTTCTCATCGTCTTATTCTTCGAAACAAGTATTAACTTTTTGTTAGTTGCATTTTTGCCGTTTTCACCTAATCTGCGCGTCAAACAAATGCAGTCAAAGCGCTTAACACACTAAGCCATTGCATTTAGTTAAAAACAATTAATAACAGGGATTTACTATGAGTTTGATGCAACGATGCCTAGCCGCCTTTAGCATGTTTTTAATGACACAGGCGTTTGCCGGCGAAGGGCACGACGATAAAGAGGCCTATCGCCTAGGCAATAACGTAACACCTAGCTTTCAACAAATTATGTTGAAGATCGATCCAAACCAAGCGACCTTTAGCGGTGAAACCACCATCACAGTGACAATAGAGAAGGCCACCGATGAAGTGCGCTTTTATCAACGTGATTTAGACGTGCATAAAGCCGAGATAATTGACGGCTCGCGTCATATCCCGTTGTCGGTCGAAAGCCAATCCTATGATATACAGCTCGGTAAGGCGCCTGACGTATTGCCCGCCAAAACCTATCAGTTGCATATGCAATTTACCGGCAAGGTGAATACCACCTCAGACGGCATGTATTTATCCGCGTTTGAGGGCAAAAACTACATTTTCACCCAGTTTGAAGACATGCACGCTCGCCGCGCATTTCCGGGGTTTGACGAGCCAAGTTATAAAATTCCGTACAAAATGACAATCACTTCGCCTGTGGTCAACACGGTGATTTCCAATACCCCAGTAGAATCAAGAACCCAAGCTGACGGGTGGCAAACCGTCGTATTTAAAAAGACCAAACCCATGCCGAGCTATTTAGTCGCCTTTGCCGTAGGCGAAATGGATTCAGCTGAAATCACGGGATTATCCGTGCCCGGTAGGATTTACACCCCCAAAGGCCAAGCCCACCGTACAAAATTCGCGGTGGCGCAAACACCCAAAATTTTGGATGCCTTAGAAGATTACTTCGGCACGCCCTACCCTTATGAAAAACTCGATTTTATTGCCGTGCCTAATTTTACCCACGGCGCAATGGAAAACGCCGGCTTAGTCACCTATCGCAGTAGCTTATTACTGCTTGACGATGAGCCTCGCTTAACGGAGCAAAGCGGGCCGACCCAAACGATCGCCCATGAGCTTGCGCACATGTGGTACGGCAATTTGGTCACCATGGCGTGGTGGGATGATTTATGGTTAAACGAAGCGTTTGCATCTTGGATGGAAAGCAAGATAACCATGGCGCTTTACCCTGAGCAAAACACCCAAGCGCAACTGGTGCAAGAAGGTGCATTTGCAGCCGATGCGAGCCCGACAACACGTGCAGTAAAAAAAGAGGTACGCAGCCAAACCGATGTCATGGACGGCCTAGGCCTAAATTACAGCAAGGGCGAGTCGGTTCTACAAATGATCGAAGCGTTAGTGGGCGAAGCCCCGTTTCAAAAAGGTGTGCAAAGTTACATGAGAAAACATGCCTGGGGTAACGCCCAAGCAGATGACTTGTGGGAAGTACTCTCGACTGTCGCAGATTTTGATGTGCCTGCGTTGATGAAAACGTATTTAGAGCAACCCGCTTACCCTCTTGTTAGCTTCGCTAAAAACGGCGATATCAGCCAAAGCCGTTACCATTTAGCCGGTGCCGAGGTGCCCCCACAGACCTGGATAGTGCCCCTTACGATCACGTACAAGAAAAACGACAAAATCATTCGCACACGCTTGTTTTTAGATAAAGCCAACACGAATCTACCTGAGTTGGCCGCAGCCCAGTGGATTTACCCTAACGATAATGCCATGGGTTATATGCGTTGGCAGATCCCTGCATCGCAATTGCATGCGCTACTTGAAGACACGCAAGCGCTGAATGCCAGAGAGAAAAAATCACTGCTGTATAACTCAGATGCTTTGCTCAACGCTGACAAAATCACTTTAGACCAACATATGGCAGTACTTGATGCCCTAGCGACGGACAAAGATCCTGTTGTTGCACGCTCTGTGGTAGCGTCATTGAACGACCTCACCTATTTAGTCGATAACGACAACAAAACCCTGTTTGCTAATTTCTTAAACAGTAAATTGGGCCATTGGTTTGCGCGTTTAGGCACCGTTGAGGGCAAAAATGATAGCAACGATCAGAGTCGACTGCGTAATGCTGTGTTTGGCCTTCTTAGCCGCTACACTCAAAATGACAACGTCATTGCACAGAGCAAACGCATCACCGAAAAATTTCTGCATGACAGCACCAGTACTGGCCGAGCGATTGCCGCAAATGCTATGCGCAGCCTCGCGATTAATGGCGACAAGCGCTGGTTTGACAAGTATCAAGCGGCGTATTTAGCCACTAATGATGCTAACACCCAGAGCGCAATCCGCTTTGGCATGTTATTCCCTGAGGCAGTGACTGTGCGTAAAGTACTTGATATGGCATTAAATGATGCCGTTAGCCCTGCCAATGTACTCGGGTTTATTGCAACGGCCAGTCAAGCCAGAGAAGATCAGGATGTATTGTATCAATGGTTAGATGAAAACATGGAACAAGTGACTGCGAAAATGCCGGCCTATCATGTGGCGCGTATGCCTGAATATGTATCATCTAGTTGTAGCGACCACAACATTGATTTAGCCCAGCGCTTTTATCAAAAGCACATGGACAAATACGATGGTATGGCCCGTAGCTATGACGTAGCGCAAGATGAGTCAAAGCAGTGTGCCAAGTTGAAACAAGCCAATCAGGGCGCGTTCAATCAGTATCTGCAAGGAGCGACTGCTTACTTTTAAGGCGGCTCGCGCTTGAATACATACCCTATTGGCGAGCAGAAACTAAAAAGGCAGCCAGAATAATCTGGCTGCCTTTTTATATTGCGCTTCATATTGCGCTTATTAAACCCTTTAAATTCCTTCTATCATCCCTTTAAATCCCTTTGTCATCAGTGAGTGCATATCAACATCGTTTTGATTGTCATGCGCTCTCATCGAAAAAGCGGTTTATTGTGTCACCATGATGGCTTTAACATTGACAAATTCTTTGATACCAAAGCCACCGTGTTCACGACCGTACCCGCTGTCTTTTACCCCGCCAAATGGCAGATTTGGGTGCGCTAAGCCGTAACCATTGATATTGATCATGCCCGTATCGAACACATCACGAGCGAGCTGAATGGCTTTGTCTTCGTCCTGACTAAAGATACCGCCCCCCAGACCATAGCGCGAGTCATTAGCGATACGCATCGCATCTTCATCGTCTTTGGCTTTGATCAATGATGCGACCGGGCCGAACAACTCATCATCATAGGCGGGTGAGCCTGGCTCAACGTTTTCAAGCACAGTGGCTGGGTAGAAATAACCTTTACGATCTGGTACTTCACCGCCGGTTAAACACGTCGCGCCCGCTTTGATTGATTCTGTCACTTGGTCATGTAACTTGTCACGCAAGTCTTCCCGTGCCATGGGGCCAATGTCAGTGCCTTCAAGGTTAGGATCATCCATTTTGATGTTTTTCATAGCATCAACGAATGCTTCTTTGAACGCGTCGTAGTTTTTCTGTGTCACAATAAAACGTTTAGCCGATACACACGTTTCACCGTTATTGATAACACGGCCCATTACACACGCCTCAACGGCCACTTTGATATCTGCATCATCTAACACCACGTAGGCGTCATTGCTGCCCAGTTCCAGTACCGAAATCTTCACGTTTTCAGCAGCAGACGCGCCAACCTTTTTACCGACGCCATCACTGCCAGTGAAAGACACACCACGTACTTTCGGGTGTTTAATCAATTCGCTTGCTGCTTCGCCATCAATCAATAAGGATTGGTAGACATCTTTAGGGAAACCGGCTTCTTCGTACATCTCTTGTATTTTAACCGCCATGCCAAAGACGTTAGCAGCATGCTTCAGTACAGTGACGTTACCTGCCATCAAATTAGATGCGCTGTAGCGGATCACTTGATATAACGGGAAATTCCATGGCTGAATGCCTAGCACCACCCCGATTGGGCGATAACTAACAATCGCTTTGCCTTGCTCGTACTCGCGCTCTTCATCGGCGAGTATTTCCGGCCCTTGTTCTGCGCTGTAGCGGCAGATTGAGGCGCACAATTCGACCTCTTGATAGCCCTGCTCTTTTACTTTACCCATTTCATCTATCATCAGGGTAACAAGCTCGTCTTTATTGGCATCTATCACATCAGCCATTTTGTTTAGCAGTGTTGCACGTTCTTCGCTGCTGGTGAGCTTCCACTGTTGGAATGCCTCATCCGCATTATCGACAGCTTTAATCGCTTCGTCGGTAGATAACAGCGTGTATTCTTTTAGCTGCTCTTCGGTAGTTGGGTTAATCGTTTTAACTGTGTTTGACATAATCTCTCTCCTAAAATGAATGGATGTGGAGTCGAGGACCAAGGGAGCAAATGCAACGCCAAGAAGGATTTTGCACGAGTGTGTAACTTAATAGAAGGCCGCGAGGCTGCGCCATTAATGCGCTAGAGCAAACGTAATAAAATGTGTATTGATAAAATCTGAATAGCCAGTGCACAGCAATAACGGCGTAAAACGAATGATGGCAGTAAATGTTACAAGGCCTCACTGTAAAGTCTTTAGGCCCAGCCTTGCTGGCGTGCCCCTTCCCAGCTTTGTATTAAAAGTGTGGCAGTACTCTATTTCGCCCGCAACCTAAACCGACAAGCGCGCAGCATGCACTGGCTAATGCGCACATCCATAAACTGCCAGACCAATTGCCCAAAGACGAATAAAGATAGCCAGCCAACATCGGCCCAACAGCGGCTAAGCAGTAACCAAAAGCCTGAGCCATGCCAGATAATGATGCGGCCTGAAGCGCGTTCTGGCTGCGAAAGCTAATAAATGACAGCCCCAAAATGAAACATCCCCCCGAGCTAAAGCCCACAAGCACGGTCCACAAAAACGCAAACTGGGGAGCATACAACAAGCCTAGCAAGCTAATTGCCCCTAACAGGGATATGACTACAGCCGGTACACGCTGGTCTTTCAATCGCGCCAAAATAGGTATGAGTACAAAACCGGGAACAGCCGATGCAAACTGCAACCAACCGTGAAGCACGCCCGCGTAGACCTGAGAATACCCCGCTTCAACCAATATATTGGGTAGCCAACCAATCAATACGTAGGTCATAAAGGAATTAAGACCAAGGTAAATCGTCACCTGCCACGCCAGCGAAAAATGCCATACTCTACTTGGTTTTGCTGTATGAGGCGGCACTCTATTGGCCGCAGCGCCATTAGCCTGTTCGCTGTCAGCCGAGTCAATGCCAGCAGAGCCAGCGTTAGTTTGCTCAGTTGGGTTCGTCAAAGCAGCATCCGGCATCGTTCTCGTTTTTAACCTAGGCAGCCACAGCACAATGCTGACCAAAGTAACGAGGCCGAATACCCCTAACGCACCTTGCCACTGAAGCCATTTCATACTGGCAAGGGGTGTCACTAGGGCGGAAAAACCGCCAGAGAAAATGCCCATTGCCAATACGTAGCAAGAGGTCATCATCGCGACCATTGCTGGGAAGTCACGCTTAATTAAACTTGGTAATAACACATTCCCTATGGCGATCCCTACGCCTATCACCGCTGTGGCCATATAAAGCATCCATACCGAATCGATTAACCTCAATCCTATACCTGTGGCTATAAAAATAAGTGCGATGAATACAGCGCTTTCAATGCCTATTTTTCTGGCGAGTGACGCAGCCATTGGCGAGGCGACCGCGAATGCAATGAGCGGTAAAGTGGTTAACATTCCGGCTTGTGTGCTACTCAATGTGAAAGTGTGAATGATCTGCTCAAGAATGGGGGCGATACCGGTAATGGGCGCGCGCAAGTTTGCCGCGACCAAAAGAATGCCTGCGATCAACACAACAGAAGATGCCACGATTTTATTGGGGATTAACCGCCCTAACCCGCTTATAGATCCCACTTTTACTCTCTTTGATTTATTGCGCTCTTGCCAAGCGTTGAATGAGTGAAACAGGCGCGGCTTACACCAACGTCAATCTAATTTGCATCGATAGTCGTCACATTCCCAGCCACTATCTTCATCACCTATTTTCAACTAAGGCGCAAACCTAGCATGGCGTTGTAATACTGTGGGTATTATAAAAGGTCGTCAGCGCTTATAATTTACAAATAGAGACAACATATAGCTAAATACTGACAAATGAGTTTATTGAATTTTATACAGTGGGATGATTTGCAGCAATTTGAGGTGATGCCCCAGCCCGTGGTCGCGCGTATTGAGAAGGTGAATAACAGCCATGAATTGCCGCTGCACACCCATTCGAAGGGGCAACTAATACTCGCGCTGCACGGGCATGTCACCTGTGAAGTACAGGGGAAAATGTGGATGGTACCAACCCAGAGCGCAATTTGGATACCCACTCACACTCTTCACAGTAATCGTGCATCTGATCATGCTGAGCTGTGCCACGTGTTTATTCAACCTGGCGAACTGCGCATGCCTGACAAAACCTGTACATTCGCGTTAAGCGTATTGGCCAAGGAACTAATTTGCCATTTTGCCAAGCAAGATCAGCATTACCCACACTTTAGCCCGACAAACAGATTAGCTCAGGTTCTGATAGACGTCGTCAGTGAATCCCCCCAACAACCTATGAATTTACCTTTACCCAGTCACCCCACGGTGGCTAAGCTCGCCCAGCAGCTTTTGTCTTATCCCGATGACAAAAAAACGCTTCCCCAATGGGCGAGCTACTTCGCTATGTCTGAACGCACGCTAGCACGATTAATAAAGCGCGAAACAGGCATGACCTTCGGCCACTGGCGAGCTCAAATGCACGTGATCATTGCCGTGCAAAAACTGATGACCAACATGACCGTACAAAGAGTATCTGAATACTTAGGTTACAGCTCTGTCAGTGCCTTTATTACTATGTTCAAAAATATTCTAGGGGAATCGCCAAAGCGATATATAAAGCAGCGAGTTGATTAGACATGATAAATCGGTTAAATATTGCTCCAATCGCTAGCATATGCTTTATCTAGTTAAAGCGGTTTGCTCTAGTCGCCCAGTGTCATGCCAAAAATGGAACTTGAACTCGAATTTTTGGGCACTAATGGTCATCGTTATCTGTTATCCAACTTATCATCTTGGGATAGAGATCAGTGATTTTATCGTCGATGGGTCTGTTGACATACAGCCGAATAAATTCTTCGTTGAAACCTTTGAACTTATAAAACCCTCTTTTTTCAACCATGAAGTGTTCGATATAGTTTTTTATAAAAGCGTAATCATCAGCTGAATAATGCTCCCTCGCGTACAGAGAAAATATCGACCACGTCATGTACTCATTAAATACTAGATAAGGTTTGTTATATCCCCCACCTTTGTACCAAGGTGCTAAATCTATAAAAGCAGCGTTAATATCGTCGATATACCGATCGGAGATTGGATTAACATAGGTATGGTCTATTTCGGTAAAAAATGAACGTGTTAACTTTATCGACTGAATACCAGATGCTTCGTGCTCACTCTCATAGCGATTAGGCGCACTGACAAACATAATTGATTCTTTAAAATCATTGTCATCAAACATGCGAGAGCTATTATTGCCAGGCCCCAATGGTGAAAAAAAGACTCGATAGCTTTGATATCTCGCCGGAAAGTGAGATTCTAACCATTGCCAAATCGTTTTTGGCTGAGCGCCTAGCTCGAATACCTTACTCAATTGTGAGTAATATCGACGGTGTTGTTGGTAGAACTTCCTAAAGTCACTCTTTCTCGCAAAATCCTCTAATAAAGCCTTATTGTCTTTGATTGCATCAGCCGCCCTAAAACCCTGGTATACAGTCGAACGCGCTATTTTATCCCCATCAAAGGAATATGCTGGGCCGTTTTCAACTAACGAGTAATAGTTTATCTCATCAAGCGCACGGAAAATTGGGTGATTTTTAAAAGGCGAAAACCATGTTAATACATCAGCGTAATACCGCCCTTTTGAATGCATTCGGTACTGTGTTTGGTGATACTTATCAGCTAAAGTAAGTATGATATTATTCAGCTCGTAAACTTCAGGCGTTTCAATGCTAACTTTGCCTTCATGCATTTGGATATATTCTTGATCATATTCGGCGGGCTGAGTCTGCATGTTGAAAATGATGGTTTTAACGTTTTGCCCAAACTGCAAATGTACTCGCTGCAACTCATTTTCTTGAGCACGCACAAGTAAGCTACTAGCGTTATATTTAATTTCAGCTTGCGGTGTGCTTCCCCAATAGGTCAAATTAACCATTTTGGTATCAGGTAACGAGTTAAAGTCCAGCGCCTGACCAAAAAAACGGTCGGTAATCAATTCAAATCTTGGCTTTTGCAGAGATATGTAATGCTCAGCGGCATACGCTTTCAAGCCGATGAAAATAACCAAGGCAAAAAATACAAATTTCAATCCAAAACTTCCCTTTATGGTTGTGTAACGAATGTTATTAGCGGGTTATTAGTCGCTAACCGATTTACGAAACCAGTTGGCGAATTTCATCTGCCTCTAACGGTCTAACAAGTCGAGCCACTTCGTTACCAGAGCGCAGCAGTATCAGAGTCGGCCACAGTTTAACCTTGAATTTACGGCCCAGAGGTTTCCCCTTTCCGTCATAAATTTTTATATGCCGCAGTCCAGCGTGTTCTGAAACGACTTCTTCTATGGCAGGCCTTGCGGCCTGACAATGGCCGCACCAAGGCGCGCCAAAATCCAGTATAGTATCACCGTTCAGCTCGTTTATTTCATCAAAGGTAAACGCCTCTTCTGCGTATTCAGAGTTAAATCCAATATCTTTAATATTCATATCGTTTACTCCCTACTATGAAGTTATCCATCACTAAGTGAAGCACTGCTGATGTCTGTAAAAAGCGGCTATTAGTGCGTTCGTTATGAGGAAGGTTAGCGTAAATTCGGTACTCAGAGATACTAAAATGTGGATGGCCAGCATATGGCCCTACAAAAATGCGCATCAGGTACACAGCAAATGATGAATGTGTTCAAGCACCGGAGCAATCATCAGCATCTAGGCAGATGAATTAAAGCGGATGCGTTATTCATACTTTGTTGAGAGCGGTCAATCAGGTGACTCTATTAAAATTGTGTATGAAGAGATAAATCCTAAAAAATTTGTGTTTGCTGAAACAGACACAATAACCCACCCCTCTTTTTCCATTTCACTAATCTGGGTATTTAACAACGCTAGATCAGGGCTTTCATGCCACCATTTTTTAGTCTTAGAAAACATAACGACTTTTCTCATTCAGTATTTCCTTATGCGCGAAATCTAATGTGCGTTTAATTCAGCGCTAAACTGGGTGAATCAACTTAGGATAAGATCATATAGCGTGATGGGAGTAACGCTTTCACAGTGCGACTTTGTGCGCTTTGCACAAAGCTAGCAATGAAAAAGTACCATTGCTGTCGTTAATAATATCGACACCTAAGCGAAAACTATTTAAACAACGTCAATATCATCCATACCCTAGCTCGTGTCACGAAGATACTTTTTGAGACATGCCGTGACATACTGATTTACCAGTTTATGAACTCAGGCGCTGTCTGCCGTTTGCTCCCTTCCCAATCGCAATGATTGAGCGTTTTCTCGTCATTTTGAGGGCATCGAAGTCACTTTTAATACACGGCGCGAACATAACGTTGAGGTGCACCACTGACTCAATTCAGCTGCGCTGGCTAATTAATTAAAACATCGATTGACTGTGCTCACTTCTCTTTCTAAAAGCAGGATCCTTGCACGAACCAAAGCTGCTAACTTGCGTGCTGAAGGCCCAATAAACTGCTGTTATGTCCTTTTAAGCTAGTTATCAAAATTCACTCAAATTCCGCTCGGTTACGATCACCAACGGCAAGGCCCATTGCGATTTCCTTAATCTCGAAGGTTAAATTCCTGATAGGAAAGTTACGGATATTCGCTAAGATAATAACAGTCAGCTTGTCATCTGTATAACGGTGTAAATTTGTTAAAAAGCCATCCATCGACCCGCCATGTCTTGTTAAGGTACCATTATTTTTGCCAGCGGCTCTTTGATATTGCTGCACCCTAAATCCATAGCCATAATCTCCAAAATCATTGTTCTCACCGGCAAACAACAACCTTTGGCTCTTTTCTGATAAAAGTTGGTTGTTGTATAGTGATTGTTCCCAAGTGAGTAAATCATCCACTGTAGAATAAATATCCCCAGAGCCCAACGCATAAGACACAATGTTTTCTGCCCTGTTGGTACCCAAAAATCCTTTGCGGTAACCATTTGCTCTATTAACAGGGACATTATTCAGACGTTCAACGCCTGAGCTGCCCATTTTCAAGGGAGAAAAAATCTCATCTTGAAGAACTTGAGCATACGTCTTGCCCGTCACGTTCTCTATTGCAATGGCGGCTAGGTGATAATTTAAATTTGAATATTGATATTGTGTTCCAGGCACAAAGGCCAAACTCGCAGTATTGATAATGGCCAATATCTCGTCTGAAGAAACATCTTTATCTTCAAAACTCGCTAGTCTTTCTAAATGCTGAGGAAGACCTGACTGATGCTTTAGTAACAGGTGTAACGTTAAGTCTTGGCCAATATTTTTACGTAAATTCGGTATGTAGGTAGATATCGGGGCGGTTAAATTCAATTTACCTTTATCAACTAATTTCATCACGGTAACAGCGGTAAATGATTTTGTTAATGAACCTATCAAGAACTTGTGATCCACTGTGTTGGGTATACTATTATTTTCATCAGCATTTCCATATGCAGATTTAAAGATCACCTTCCCTTCTTTAGCAACTAATACGACCCCTTTAAAAGCTTCTTCCTCAACATATTTCCCAATATGCTTATCAATTTTTTGTGATACAAAACTTGTTTGTTCTGCAAAACAAAAATGGCTAATACACACGAGAATAAGAAACTGACCTAGTAATTTTATGAGCATGAAAATCCTTTTTTAAATACAAGCTCGTTATAATGACACCCATGATAAAAATGGTCAATTTTCAGGGCTAAACTAGACTAGATTTGCGTCTCATTTTTGTCAGGTAGATGGATAATGCCTCAACCTCGAAAAAGCCAAATTAGTTTAATCGACACGCCCTATTTTATTCACGACATCCATGTCGTTCACTTCTTAGAAGCCAGCTAAAGCTGCTCAAATTTTTCCCGATAAATTTGTTATTGTGTTTCTCGCTGCGTTCGCCAGTCATATTTATCCGGCATTAATAAATATTCTGGTCAAAGTCACGAGCATCGCCGTGGTTGGGTAGAAGAGCGTATGTTGTTTTTATCAACGGTGTTTACCATCGATAGCGCGGCTACCGTATTTGTGCCTGTGCGGTTATGAATAATCAGTAAAAATGTCAGGAGCATTTTACAACAGCTTTAGCTGGCCCTAAGGGTGTATGGCAGGATGCTTTAAGCAGACTCTTGTGGCACTTTGTGTTGATAATGCGTTGGCAGTTAACTGAGCCGTTAACGAAGTGTTGAAGTGTTATGACAAATTACGCAAGGATACCTTGTTGACTCAAAAATTTATAAGAGGCAAAGCATTGAGCCATGGGGAACTCATTATTGTGCATGGGGTATGTGTATATTTTTCCATGTGTTTTTTGATTAAAAAATGTGACTCCGCTTCAATATTGAATCGAAACGATGCCAACTCTATGCAGTATAGAAAAGGCTTAACGTCGTTATCACTCAAAAGCTATTTTCACACTCTCTTTCACACCCTCTTTCACAATTCATTACATGATAAAGCACATTTTATAATCCACTCGAAGCGGTCTAGACATAGTCATTAGCTCAATGAGCAACAAACTATAAATCTAGACCAAATGTGTTGTGTCAGGTTCGCGTCCTTTGATTTTTTAAAGTGATCGCGTAATCTCGTCACTACTGTTAACAACCTGCAAAGCTGCGCTTGTTACAAATCCGCCGGCATCATCAAAGTTGATACGTATCCAATTGCTGCCTTGTAGTAGATCATGTGACACAGGTATTTCAATGACGCCAAAGAAACTTGCGCGTCCGTTGCGAGTTTTACCTTGTTTCTGGTCATACCCTCTGAAGTCAGTAGGCACTTCAACTGGTACGTTATTCACGTTTACTGTCGGTGTGAGCGATTTACCGTGTTCTCGACCAATACCTAAACGTAAAACGGCTTCGCCTTGTGCTCCTACCTCCACATCTTTGATATTAAAATACATATCCACGTTCGCTTTTATAGGCTGCTTATAGGTAGTGGCATAATATTTGTTCTGTTGGTTCACCTTATCAATGTTAATTTTATTGTGGTAAGTAATTGTCATGATTTGGGTACTTTCTTTCGGCAAAGAAACGGTTTTAGGTACCGATGACATTGTTTTAGTAGCCAATTTTGCATGGTTGTTATTATCATAAGACAAGGTTTTTACTTGGACTGATTTGATCGTATTTCCATCGATCCCAAGTGCTTTTAATGCAACATCAGTATCTTGAAACTCTAAACTCGTCATTATGATATGTGCTTTATTATTCTGTACATATGCATCGACCATGATATCAAGATCAGATGCCCAACTGTCTACATGTATACCTTTAACCTCAGACCACAATTCGAAGAATTTTACTAAGTCAGTGTAGATCCAATCGGTTCCTGTTTGCCCTGCTTTTTCAAATTGTTGTCTCATTAATCTATTTTCATAAGGGTAGCCGGTGTCGCCATGACGACCCCATTCAGCTTTCACGGGAATAAAAGGAATTGCTTTAGCTATAACGTCAGGACGTTCTAGAAAATGGGTTAATAGTGCATTATAACCGCGTAACTTTTCAGCATCTCTTACCTGTGACCATGGTTTGTTTCGCAAAGCATGTACAGATGCACCATATTCTGAAATTAATAATGGTTTAGTACGACCGAATTTAATATTTGAATATTGCTCTAGCATATCGAGTGTTGCTTCGACATTACTGCCTCGTCGATATTCCTCTCCTCGAGGGTGAGTTGGAAAGTCATACAGATGAATAGAAAATACGTCCATATCGGCACCTGCCGTATCAATGAAAAATTTGTCATTACTTTCCCAGCGTTCAAAATTATCCCAATCATAGTTAGGAAAGGCAACGGTATAGCCTGCAACCTTAATATTTTTGTTTAATGCTTGATTATTACTTTTACGAATTTCTTGCGCGACACTTTTATGGTATTTGAAGATATCAGCTATAGGTGCCTTATCTCGTCCGTCTTTAGGTGCAATATTTAGATCATACAAAGGTTCATTTACAACTTCTAAATAAGCAGGTTTAGGCGCACCTGCAGCTGTGTTCGTTTGCGCAAAATATTTTTGTAGAAACTGCCCCATGTAATGGCCTGTGGCGGTACCAATAGGCTCTTGGTCAGTGTTTTTTTGTGAGAATGCCCAATTACTATTACCAATATTAGTGCCGTCAGGATAATAAGGATGTACTTGCCCACCAACAACCATATCTTTAGATCTATTTTTAAAGCGTCTGGCGTTAACAAACCGAGTAGCGTTACTGTTTTCAAACGAGTTAATTGCGGCATTGCCCTTCGTAGTTAAAACAGATTCATCAATAAAGCCTAAACGATTACCATCTTGCTTTTGAGCAAATAATTGATTTTTCATGTATCCCGTATCACGGCCAAAATACACATCATAACCATTAATAAAGCTACCAATTAGATCTGATTTGGCGTTGTTGCCTTTGTTATCATGATCCCATTCATTTTCTGTTGGGGCCGAATGCAATGAGATGAATTTTTCACGGTTAAAGCGCTCAATATTACCTATACGATGTTTAGTGTCTAAATTAACATCAACAGAAACTTTATTTTCCGCTGCATGAACAATGTTAAAACTGTTGGAAGTCGTTGTAAGCAAAAGCGTTACAGCGACTTTTTGTAGAGACCATTTATTATTGTATTTTTTTATCATTATAAATTTTACCTTACCATTTCTTATTTCAATAACTTACCAGATGTCGCGTTTATCATTTTGCGTTGTAGCAACGTAAAATATAGCGTTTAGTACTCAACAAAAATCAACACTGAGTAAGAAGGCTTAAATGTTGTGTCGTAATAAAATATCCATGTTGCCATTATTTTTTCATAGTAATTCGAACAAGCTATTACCAATGGCCACAGACTAGCGATAGATTACCCATTCATTAACCCGTTAACTTTAGGTTAATTTTTTTCACGCTAACGATAATATATTTATTAACAATAAATTGTCAACAATGCACAAAATTTCATATGTATTTAACAATTAGTGATAATACTCATCTTAAAACTGAGTGATTTGCGGTGCTCAAATACACTTGATTTTTATGGGTCGATGAATATTCTGAAAAAACTTACGCGCATCCCCGAGGCTCGGTAGCAGAGCGTTTATTGTTTTTATCTACGGTATTCGCCATAGATAGCGCGGCTACCGTATTTGTGACTATGCGGTCATGAATAATCAGTAAAAATGTCGGGAACATTTTACAACAGCTTTAGCTGGCCCGAAGGGCGTAAGGCAGGATGCCTGAAGTAGACTCAGGTGGTGCTTTGTGTGGATAAAGTCTTGGCTGATAATTGGGATAGCGATGAAGTGTTGAGGCGCTATCACAAGCTACACAGAGGCACTTTGCTGACTCAGAAATTTATGAATGGCGATACGCTGAGCCAAGGCGAGCTAATCACCTTTGATGAGACCGTTGAAACCTATCGGTAACGTTTGTATGACATAAGCTGGTTTATGCGTGATTTGAATGAGTATATTGCTCGTGAAGCTAATAAAGAGGATGGTTGCACCGGTCGTTTTTATTCGCCGCCATCCTTGGCGCTCTCCCTGCGGGCCAGCTAAAGCTGTTCTAATTTACTCCTGATAAATTAGTGGGAAGGACGATTTAAATCACAAGCCCTATTAGATGAGAGTGCGGTCTTAGCGTGTATGGCCTATGTGGACTTGAATCCCATTCGTGCAAAAATGGCAAAAACACCCGAAACGTCAAAGCACACCAGTATCAAAAAACGTGCTCAGGCGGTTAAAAATAAACGAGAGCAACCGAGTGCTTTAATGCCGTTTGTAGGAAATCATCGTGAAAATATGCCTCAAGGTATCGCTTACTCACTCAAAGGCTATTGTGAATTGGTAGACACAACAGGCCGATGCATTCGAGGTGATAAGGCCGATCATATTGATAACACTCACAGTCCTATTCTACAAAGATTGGGATTAGACGCTGCTCAGTGGTTAACCTTAACCACTGAGTTCGAAAAACACTTCTGCTACGCAGCTGGCGCGGAGCAAATGATGAATGCGTTTAAGCGCCATACCCATCATCAACGGCTGCGAGGAATGACCAAAGCGAAAGCGTTGTTAAGGCGCGCCTAAATCAATTTCGAACCGTACAATCATGCATATCTTGTAGCGTTGCCGCGTGCACAAAAACTGACCTTGCGCTGCTTTTTCTTCGTAAAAGCGCAATATTCCAGTAAAAATTCTCGATCATTGAGATCAAAAGTACCTTGACGCTAGTTGAGTGGTATTGCCCCCTTCTGAACAATAGAGTTTTTATACGATTCTAAAGATGGGTGTCTATGTAATTGTGCCAGTAAGAATCCCTGATCGTTCAGATGAAAAGTACCTCAACGCTTCTTTAGGGGCATTTCCCACTCTGAGCAAGAGTCTTTTTATTAGATTCTAAAGATGGGTGTCTATGTAATTGTGTTATGTGGGGCTTGTTGCTCATTCAAATTGATGAATAAAAGTGATTTGCAGATCACGCTGACTTGTTTTGTTGCTCATAATTAAGTCCTGTTTAGTAAAGCTCAGGAATAACTAGTTTCAAGCCTAGAAAAATTTATCACTTCTAATTCGATAACAATCCAAATTAAGACCCAGAGTAACGATGTCATTTTGGTGAACAAAATATGCAACTGATATCCAAGATACAAGAACTGTATATTGTGACAATTATGGGGCGATTAAAGGACGCTAATTTAGAGAGGCATTCAATGAATGGGGTAAATCATTGAAAAATAAGAGATAGATTGCTCGGTGTGATAGGATTTACTCCGCACATCCCTTCCCCTATAAATATGTCGCCCTGCGGGCCGTGCTGCGCACGTTCAAAATTGTTCCCGACAACTTTGTGAACACGACTGTGATCGCTTCGCGCTGATTTCATAGGTTCAGAGATATTTGATAGAGTAGGAATTCTTGGTATAGGAATTTGAGGGCAGTTGAATTGGTCGGTGTGATAGGATTTGAACCTACGACCCCTGACACCCCATGACAGTGCGCTACCAAGCTGCGCTACACACCGACCGAAGACGCGCATAATACGGAAATCTGGCGTTTTTGCAATGAGAAATATGCTTTACCTTGTTCGTTCGCTTATTTGTTGTTCAAACTGCAGCTTATTCGATCGGTTTGACCGTTTTTCTGTCACGTTCTTCACTCTTTTTATCCGTCACTTTCGCTTGCCATTGTGCATATTCTGGCGATCTACCAGCTCGAACGTCTCTGGCGCCTGACTTTGCGCGCAGTGCAACTCGATTAATCACTTGCCCAAGCCTTAGCACCCTACCCGTCTTCGTATCGCACATTATAAAACTGATTTCCAACGATACTGTATTCACTCAACAGTGTGCGGCTTTAAGGTCAATCAAAGTGAATGAATACCAATGTCGCTCCGGTCTGATGTGACACTACCCGACAAAGTAACGAACAAACCCCAACGTGTGGGGTTATGCTTTCGTGCTGCGCTCACTCATTGGCAGTAAAGACGCACTAGCCATGCTTTACGAACCATGGCATAGCGAATGAGTGCGCCGCTAATAACGGCATATGAAGCGAAACGCCACACTAGTCGATAAGATTAAAGCTCGTTACTCGGCGTGAACTCAATGCTTGGCCATTGTTCGTTGGCTTCAACCAAATGCTTAGGAATGTCTTCTTTCCACGCTTTGTACACGTCAGGGTTTTTGTTTACATACAAGGTGCCATCAACGATTTCAAAAGCTTTGCCGTCGATGTCGAATTTTTTACCGAAGGTAGCACCAAAGGCACAGAAACCGCCATATGCAGGAGCATATTTATCTGGGTTGCCATTAAATGCATCTCGGTTCGCAGCACTGCTAAAACGATAAATGGCATCATTATGCACAGCAGTATATTCCGCTTTACCTAGCACAGGTTTGTTTTGCGTAAAGTAAGCAACGGCGTCATGACCGGCTAAAATAACGTCGTTGCTATCGGTTTGGGTATCAACGCCGGCGAAACTGAAGCTTGATACCGTAATGGCAACAGCAGTAAAGAGTGATTTAAGGGTAAATAGTTTTTTCATTTTTATGTCCTCGGTTTAGATGTTCAAAAATTGAAGCAGTCAACGAGGAATAGTGTAAACAGTGGTGAGTATTGCCACTATGTCTATAAAACCAGAGGTTATGTCACAACGTCTATGGATGTATTAAATCAATTATTCGCGACCTTTAAAGTCTCTGCAAACGTCTTCCACAACGGGCAATACTGTGGCAGTTGGGCCATCAATACTTCGGGCACACATTACATGAACTTTCATGTTGTTAGCCACGGCACGTGTTTTTTGACCTTGCCTAGCGTTAAACGTGAGAGTGAACATGAAGGTGATAAACACAGCGAATGCGACCAAAAGCAAAACACCGTTATCGAATTGGTACAGGGCGATGTCGTGTTGTTCCCCCGCGATAGCGAGCACGTCATCAGTGGCGATTTAGGATCGTCGGCAGTGGTCAATACCGCGGCTTCTCAGAACTATGCAAGTGGCATCCATCCCAGTGCTACCGGGTTAGTCTGTGGTTATTTCAGCCATCACCATCCGCTTGTCGCTAGTGTAACAAAGCATTTACCCAGCGTTATCATCATAAAACACCAAACAGTCAGCACCAGTGCGTCGGGGTTAAACTATTTACTTGATGCCCTGCTAGATGAATCAAAGCAGCCTAATAAAGGATCTGCACTGATTATGGGCCGTATCGCCGAGGCGATTCTAGCCATCATTTTTCGGGAACATTTGCCAGCGGACAATGGCATGCTTGCGGCCACGGCTCACCCAAAACTGGGAGCCGCTATGGCAGCTATTCACAGCGAGCCTGACAAAAAATGGACCGTGGAAATGCTCGCCCAGCGGTGCTTTATGTCGCGAGCGGGTTTTAACGAATTATTCAAGTCTGTGCTGCACCAATCCCCGATGGAATATGTTACGCAGTGGCGTTTAGGCCTAGCCTACAGGATGTTAGCCGATGAAAACGTGACGACCTTGCATGCGGCGCTTGCTAGTGGCTACGAAAATGAGTCGTCATTTTCAAAAGCGTTCAAGCGGGTACTTGGTGTTAGCCCCGGTGCGGTGCGGGCTTTAAGTGAACAGCAGTAGCATAAAATGGAAGCAAAACGGTTGGCGTGTCATTCCCAACCACTGTAATAGGCGCGTGCAATTTAATAGGCACATGCAATGTTAAATAACCAAGCCTTTACTGAGTGCTTGTTTTGTCATCGCCGCTAATGCGGCTGGCAATGGCGCCTTCTTGGTTTTTGTATTTGGCATCAACACGCGCGTTATAAGGCTTTTCTGCAAAATCTGACATCACTTCAAAGCTCAGCGCACCTATTTTCATGCCTGGCTTTAACGCAAGTGGCAATTTACCGCTGTTGAAAAACTCTAGCACTATGTTGCCTGACCACCCGGGATCAATGCGATGCGCAGTAACATGCACCATCAGCCCTAACCGCGCCAGTGACGAGCGACCATCTAACCAACCAACAATGTTGCCGGGCAAAGTCACTGACTCAAGGGTCACTGCGAGCGCTAACTCACCTGGGTGTAAATAGAATGACTTGTCCTGCCCAACGCTGATTTCGTCACTCATCACAGTGTTTAGTGCTTCTTGAACCTGCGCCTTAGGGCCGCTCAAATCAATGTATGGCGCTTGGTGCTCAGTGAACACACGAAATTTGTTGCCTAATCGAATGTCGACGGTTACGCCACTGATCTCAGCATAATCAGGCTCAGGGGTAATCGATATCTTGCCTTCTTGAAGATGGGTCAGAATGTCTTTGTCGCACAAACGCATAATGTTTAACTCAGTAAATAGGTTTTGGGTATTTGGCGAATCATAAAAGATGACAGCCGCTTAGCCGCGCAATTATGCGTAGCTAAGAGGCTATGTTCAACGTTTTTAAATATTTTGTATGCGCAAGTCCATCAAACCATTCATATAAAGCTGTTTTGAAACAGCTGCTGCACATTTTAGGTAGGTGTGGCTTAGGGGGTCGTTTGGCTCTGCCACCAATAAAGGCGTACCTTCATCGGTATGTTGACGAATTTTAATGTTTAATGGTAATTGGCCAAGTAATGGCACCTTATTACGCTTGGCCAATTCCACTCCGCCGTCTTGAGCAAAGATATGCTCTTGATGACCGCACTTGGGGCAAATGTACAAGCTCATGTTTTCAATGAGGCCCAGCACCGGCACATCGACCTTATTAAACATCGCAATGCCTTTTCTGGCATCTGCTACCGCTAAATCTTGTGGGGTGGTCACGATCACAGCAGCACTGACTGGCATTTGTTGAGCGAGCGTTAATTGAATGTCCCCCGTGCCCGGCGGCATATCAACAATTAAGTAATCTAGCTCTGGCCAGTCGGTTTCACGCAATAATTGTTCAAGGGCTTTACTGGCCATCGGCCCTCGCCACACTGTCGCATTCTCAGCTGGCACAAAATAACCAATAGAGCTTGCAACCAAGCCGTGGGCCGCAAAGGGTATTATGGTTTTATCATCTCGAGAGGCAGGCGTTGAGTCGGTATTACCCAACATGATTGGGATTGAAGGGCCATAAATGTCAGCATCTAATAACCCCACTTTTGCCCCTTGTGCCATCAATGCATAGGCGATGTTCACACTGGTGGTCGACTTACCCACCCCGCCTTTACCTGAAGCAACGGCAATGATGTTTTTAATGTTAGGGACTTTAGCTACTTTCGTGGGCGATGCGTGAATGTCTGTTTCGATGACTACGTTCTGTATAGGTAGCTTTTGCTCGTCCGCTACTTTTTTAATACGCGCTACTAGCACATCATGAACGGCTGCGGCAGCAAAAGGTAAAGTGATGAGAACATCTTCACCGGAGACCGTCACCCATGTACCGACGTGCTTGTCAGTGAGTTCGAATTGCGCCGCGAGTTGCTTTGAAACCAATGACTGACGTTTTTGCTCTGGTGTTGACCGGCTAAATAACATGACACTCCTACTTAATAACGATGATTTTGGCCCTAGGTAGCTATTAGCTAATGCAATGGCGGCTTATTTTCGATACCATTTGCGGCCTTTTTAATTAAACTAAGAAACCGAAATAAACATGTCGTCACAACCACGTAAAATTCTTGTTACCAGCGCCCTTCCCTATGCAAATGGCTCCATTCACTTGGGTCACCTTTTAGAGCATATCCAAACGGATATCTGGACGCGTTTTCAACGAATGTGTGGCCACGAAATATACAGTGTATGTGCCGACGATGCACATGGTACGCCCGTTATGCTCAAAGCCCAAGAGCTAGGTATTACGCCAGAGGAAATGGTGGCGCGTACCCGTGAAGAGCATCATCAAGATTTGCTCGACTTCTTCGTAGAATATGACAACTACCACGTTACCCACAGTGACGAAAACAAAGAGCTGTCTGAACTGATTTACAACCGCTTAAACGATGCGGGATATATTTCAAAGCGCACTATCAGCCAGTTGTTTGACCCTGAAAAGAACATGTTTTTGCCGGATCGCTTTGTAAAAGGCACTTGCCCTAGCTGTGGTGCTGAAGATCAAAACGGCGATAGCTGTGATAACTGCGGTGCGACTTACGACCCCACAGAAATGAAGAACCCACGCTCAGTGGTTTCAGGCGCGACGCCGATTTTAAAAGACTCAGAGCATTTCTTCTTCGACTTACCGCAATTTTCAGACATGCTGCAAAACTGGCTGAAAAGCGATGCCTTGCAAAGCGAAATCAGCAACAAGCTTGAAGAATGGTTTGAAAAAGGCCTACAACAGTGGGATATCAGTCGCGACGCACCTTACTTCGGGTTTGAAATTCCCGGTGCACCCAACAAATTCTTTTATGTATGGGTTGATGCACCCGTCGGGTACATGGCGAGCTTTAAAAACTTGTGTGATCGCAGCGGCATTAACTTCGATGAATACTGGGGCGCTGACTCTGACGCTGAGCTATACCATTTTATCGGTAAAGACATTACCTATTTTCACTGTCTATTCTGGCCAGCCATGCTTGAAGGCGCCGGTTTCAGAAAGCCTACGGGCGTTAACGTGCACGGTTTTGTCACCGTTAACGGTGCCAAAATGTCTAAGTCAAAAGGTACTTTTATTAAGGGCCGGACTTATTTAGAACATTTAAACCCCGAGTATCTGCGTTATTACTTCGCCTCTAAACTGGGCGCGAACGTGACAGATATCGACCTTAACTTTGAAGATTTCGCACAGAAAGTTAATTCAGACTTAGTAGGCAAAGTCGTTAACATCGCCAGTCGTTGTGCCAGCTTTATCACCAAGCGTTTCGACGGCAAGCTGTCAGACAACGTGCTTGAGCCTGCGTTAGTAGCTGAATTTCAACATGCACAAGCGAGCATCGCCCAAGCATTTGAAGAGCGCCAATATCACAAAGCCATTCGCGAAATTATGGCACTAGCGGACAAAGCTAATCAGTTCATTGATGCCAACGCCCCTTGGGTCACCATCAAAGATGAAAGTAAACAAGCCTTCACTCACGATGTATGTTCATTGGGTATAAACTTGTTCCGCCTGTTAATGGTGTATTTAAAACCCGTTGTGCCCAAATTAGCCGAGCAAGCCGAAGCCTTCTTGAACGATGATTTAAGCTGGAGCAGCGCCCAAAGTGTACTAACTGGCCATGAAATCAATAAATTCAAAGCATTAATGCAACGAGTAGATATGGACAAGGTGAACGCCATGGTGGATGACTCAAAAGAAAACCTAGCACCGACGGTAACGCTAGACCCAAACAGCCCGTTGGCGAAAGACCCTATCAGTGACACGATCGAGTTTGATGACTTCGCTAAAATAGACCTGCGTATTGCTAAAATAGTGGTCGCTGAGCACGTCGAAAAAGCGGACAAGTTATTGCGTTTAGAGCTTGATTTAGGCGGTGAGACCCGCCAAGTATTCGCAGGCATTAAATCTGCTTACCAACCAGAAGATTTGGTGGGTAAGTTAACGGTTATGGTGGCAAACCTAGCGCCGCGTAAAATGCGTTTTGGCATGTCTGAAGGCATGGTGCTAGCAGCAGGTCCTGGCGGCAAAGACTTGTGGATCATGGAGCCACACGAAGGCGCACAACCTGGCATGAAAGTGAAGTAACACCTTACTTCAGCCAATTAACTAAATAGCCAATAAGCCCGCTTAGGACAACTCCTAAGTGGGCTTTTTTATGTGTGCAACACCTGCTCGCTGATGTCAGCTTTGCGGCTTTTCACTGTTGACACTACCCGCACGAATACTCGCCCCTACCGCACTAAATTTTGGTTTAAGCTGCCATTTAGGCTTGATAGGCGACAAAGGCACCGTGCGCTTTTTCGCGACGATAACGTACATGCTAGCCAACTGAGGTAAAAAACGCTTGCACCAACGGGTGATGATATTATTCGGTTTAGTGATAAAAAATTTTGAGTACGGCCGGTAAGTAACTTGAGTCACTTCAAACCCCAATAAATGCAACCAGTCTTTAATACGCGGGACGCTAAAAAAACGCGCTTCTTGCAAAATACTCTGGCGGTTAAACCAGACTAACTTTCGCAAGCCAGTTAAGCTGAGCGGGTTAAAGCCCACAATCACCAAATCGCCATCAGGCATAATGGCTCTGTCTACTTCCCGTAAAATTTGATGAGGGTCTTGGGCAAAGTCCAATTCATGGGCTAATACAAACCCGTCTACACTGCTCTCTTTTAGCGCCATGTCGCGAGACAACGAGCGCATGCCAGCCGTCTCATGCTCTTTTGCAACCATGTTGACACAATGCTTAATTGAGCACTTACTTAAAGTTAACTCACTGCTTAAATTACCCACCTTAACCAAGTGGTAACCAAAAAACTGTTGAGTGATGATATCGAGTTCGCTTTCTACAATGGCTTTGCGCTCTGCACCATTGGGTAGCGTCGACCATGAGCGGGGGTAACGTGGTTTTTTGTCAAGTAACGCTGGCTTCATCAATACAATACAAACCTATTTTTACCGAAAATGTAGCAACATATTACACATTTAGTAGTCAACATATTGCAGACTAGTACATGCACATGGATTTTGAATATGTATAATGTCGGATTACTTTACACCTGTTTCATTATTGTTGTCACTGGAGATTATTATGTCATCCCTGAAAATAAGACCAATTAAAGCATTCGAGGATAATTATATTTGGTGCCTAATCAACGGTGAAACCTGCACAGTGGTTGACCCAGGTGACGCTAAACCCGTCATTAAATTCTGCAGCCGCAACAATTTAACGTTAACAGACATACTGATCACCCATCATCATAGCGACCACACAGGTGGTGTAAATGACTTGCTACAAGCCTTCGAAAACGTCAACGTTTATGGCCCACAAAACCCACAAATCCAATCGATTACTCAGCGCTTACAGGCTGGCGACACCGTTCAACTACCATCACTAGATGTTGAATTTAAGGTACTAGAAGTGCCCGGCCATACGCTTGATCATATTGCGTATGTAGGTTCATGCGGATTATTCTGTGGTGATACGCTCTTTTCTGCTGGTTGTGGCAGACTGTTCGAAGGAACGCCACAGCAGATGTATCAATCTTTAGGGCAACTAACGGCTTTGGCTGACGACACGAAAGTGTACTGTACACACGAATATACCTTAGCCAATATTAAATTTGCTCAAGCTGCTGAACCAAATAATGAAGCACTATTGAACTATAAAGGTTGGGCAGAATCTCAAAGGGTTGATTTAAAACCTACCTTGCCCTCAACAATAGGCCAGCAAAAAGCGATTAATCCGTTTTTGCGCGCGAGTAGCAAGGAAGTCATACAACATGCTGAGCATTACGCCGGTAGAACACTCGCAACACCTGAATCAGTGTTTACTGCGCTTCGTGCATGGAAAGACAATTTTTAAAACAGAATAAACATAAAAGGAACGCCTAGTGCGCTTACATACCCTACTATGCCTATCGCTAGTGTCTATTTTACCGGCCTGTCAGATGATGGAGCCTCATTCAGACATAGCTGAACAGATAGACCAAGAGCACGAAATAGCGCAAGAAATTGCCATGACATGCGAACAATCCGGTGAGTTAGCTGATCAGGCATTCGACTGTGAAGCGGCGGATGAAGGTATTATACCTGTCACCCACCCAGAAGAAGAGGTCGAGGTCACAATTGAACCAGAGCCAATCCCGCAAGACGTTGCCGCACTCGACGTATGGCAATACGTGGGTCAACACCTCGCTTTGGACTTTGAAGACAACAAACGCATTGCTAGTCAGCGCAACTGGTACCTAAAACACCCCAGCTACATGCAACGTGTTGCAAAGCGTGCTAAGCCATTTTTGTACCTGATTGTAGAGCGCCTTGAAAGTGAAAATATGCCTATGGAACTAGCGCTTTTACCCATAGTAGAAAGCGCCTTTGACCCTTTCGCCTATTCACATGGCCGCGCTGCGGGTATGTGGCAATTCGTACCGGCAACGGGCAAACGTTTTGGCATGAAGCAAACATGGTGGTATGACGGGCGCCGTGATGTCATGGCATCAACTGATGGCGCAATTGCTTACTTGAAGTACTTAAACGAAATGTTTGACGGCAACTGGTTACACGCCCTTGCAGCTTACAACAGCGGTGAAGGTCGTGTTATGCGCGCCATTAAAAAGAATAAAAAAGCGGGTAAAAGCACAGAATACTGGGCCCTAGATTTACCCAGAGAGACCCGCGCTTACGTCCCCAAATTATTGGCCTTGGCAGACATACTTAGAAACGCAGAAACCTATGCGTTCAAATGGCCTGTTATCGAAAATATCAAAGTGACTGAAGAAGTCGATGTCGGCTCGCAAATTGATTTGGCCCTTGCTGCTGATATGGCAGGTCTTACGGTTGAAGAGCTGCATGCGTTAAACCCAGGTTATAATCGCTGGGCTACCGACCCCGAAGGGCCGTTTAAGCTGCTTGTGCCAGTGGATAAAGCAGACACCTTTAGTGACGCTATTGCGGCAACCGAAACCAAAGAGCGTTTAAACTGGGTTCGCCACAAAATTAAGAGCGGCGACAGTCTGTTGAAACTAGCGCACAAATATCACACTACCACAGACATTATTAGCCAAGTAAATGAGTTAAAAGGCAATGTGATCCGCGCTGGGGAATACTTGGTTATACCTGTGGCATTAAAATCACTGGACTTTTATTCACTCTCTCAAGAGCAGCGCTTAGCGGATACGCAGTCTAAGCACAAAAGCGGGACGTATCAGGTCAAGCACAGAGTCAAAAATGGCGACACCATGTGGGATATAAGTCGTAAATATAAAGTCAACATGCGCAGCTTAGCCAAGTGGAATGGTATGGCCCCTACGGACATGTTGCGCCCAGGTAAAGAGCTAGTGGTATGGCTTAAGGGCAAGGACAGCAAAAAACACAGCGATGCGGTAATACGCACCCTCACCTACACAGTGCGCGGCGGTGATTCATTGGCCAGAATCGCGCAAAAATTTAAGGTCAATGTGTCAGACTTGGTCGCATGGAATCAAATAAGTACCCAAAAATACCTACAACCCGGCCAGAAGCTTAAAATCAAGGTGGATGTCACTCGCACCTAAGTGCGAGTGCTTTACTTTATCAAGAGAAGCTAACACTTTTGGTTTCTCTTGACCCGAGTTCTCTTGGGTCTACGTATTTTCCCTCTTTCTCATTAACCAGCCTTTCTTGTTTAACCAATCTTTCCTTTTGCTAAGTGCCCCTTTAGCCAAGCCCTTCCAGCCCTAAATGACCGTTATCGGATGCCTAGCTAGGAAAGTGCTTGGCTAATAAAGGGCTTGGCCAAGAGAGTGCCCGGGCAAAAAAGAGCCCTGCGAACTAGCGCGCTGCCGCTCGATACATAAACTCAATCCGATTGCCGCTAGGCTCATACACCATCATATGCTTGTTCGGCCCATTACCCGCTTGCTCAGGCGCAAACTCTATCTTTACCTGCTTGTCTTGCAAGAAGGTCTCATGCAGCGCATTCAAGGTCGCTTCGCTGCTGACTCTAAGTGCCAAGTGATGCAAGCCAACATTATTTTTGCGATCAAATGCCACAGCCGCACTAGGGTCAGTCACGCGCCACAACGTAATAACAACACTGTTATTTGATAGAAACACAGATGGGTACTTTTCATCACGGCTCAGTACATGAAACCCTGCATACTGGGTAAAAAATCGCTCTGATGCCTGCAAGTCACTCACCGCTAGCCCGACGTGATCAACGCCTTGAACGCTTTGTTCTTGCGCTTGTATCTGCTTGGGTGCCTGTGCATGCACTAACGTGGTTGCTGAAAACATTACGCCCAGCCCAACCGATAATAAAAATCGCTTCATTAATACTCTTCTCTTCGGATAGTTAATATTCAAATGAACAGAACGGGATGCTCAATACTATCTTTCATCGATACATGACTTCCCCTGACTTAGTTACGCCTTTTATTTTACGCCTAATGCTCCCTAGAAGGGCTCATTACACCCAGCCAGTTCAAAAGTACCATAACCCTTATTTGTGATAATTCCGTCATAAAACCAGAGAGAAACAGTGCGGCCTTTTTATTCAGCATGTCCAAGTAAGCTTCATTTTATGAGTGAATGTATAAGTGTCTTTGCTAAAAAATGGCTAGCGTGCATTTCAAGCCAATCGGACTCAACACCGGCGCGTATTATCAATCATAGGATCAATTAGAAGATTAGGCAGAGAAGTCAGGAAACAAACAAAATGCCACAAGCAACCGATGACAGAATGTAACGCTGGCCCAAATTGCATGGGCCCTACTTTCCTTAACAGCATCACTATTACTTGGGTTCACAAAAAAGGGAGCTCTATTCTACGAGAGGATCCCCCAGCGCCTCGCTAAGCGGCTAAAAAACGTAGGCTAAAATGTGAAGCGAAACAGAGCAAACTCTTAGCAGCCCCATTTGAAGTACTTGTTGTATTGGTGTAACACAAATAGGGAATAGATTATTAACTAGACTTAAAATCCGAGCTTAAAACATCAAGCTCTTTAAGTTTACTCTCAAGTTTGTCCACCTTTTTCATTGTTATGATGGCAAAAGTAAACGCTGACATACCCATTGACATGCCTATGATCCCAAATATAAATCCTAAATCTTCCATAATGTTATTCCTCTATGACATTGCGCATTAATGAAAATGAAACTCTAACCCTCTTTGGCAATATAACGCTTAGTTAAACAGAAAACACGAAGTGCTTTGGCCGAGGGCCAGCGAGTGATTTTCTGATTGAGCTTTTTGTATGAATTAAATTCAAAAAAAAAATATATAAAGACACCCAATAAAAATATAAAGACACCCATGATAAAAATGGTCAATTTTAAAAAAATATAAAGACACCCATGATAAAAATGGTCAATTTTCAGGGCTGAACTAGACTTGATGTGTGTTTCATTATGTCAGGTAGATGGATTATGCCTCAACCTCGAAAAAGCCAAATCAGTTTAATCGATACCCCTTATTTTATTCACAACATCCATGTCGTTCACTTCTTCGAAGCCAGCTAAAGCTGTTCAAATTTTATTCCCGATAAATTTGTCATTGCGTTTCGCGCTGCGTGCGGCGTTCTTTCTTGTGTGGAATAGATAAATACTCTGGCCAGAGTTACGAGCATCGTCGAGCTTGGGTAGAGGAGCGTTTGTTGTTTTTATCTACGGTATTTTCCATCGATAGCGCGGCTACCGCATTTGTGCCTATGCGGTCATGAATAATCAGTAAAAATGTCGGGAACATTTTACAACAGCTTTAGCTGGCCCGAAGGGCGTAAGGCAGGATGCCTGAAGTAGACTCATGTGGTGCTATGTGTGGATAAAACAATGGCTGATAATTGGGATAGCGATGAAGTGTTGAGGCGCTACCATAAGCTGCACAGAGGCACTTTGCTGACTCAGAAGTTTATGAATGGCGATACACTGAGCCAAGGAGAGCTAATCACCTTTGATGAGACCGTTGATACCTATCGGCAACGTTTGTACGACATAAGCTGGTTTATGCGTGACTTGAATGAGTATGTTGCTCGTGAAGCTAACAAAGAGGATGGTTGCACCGGTCGTTTTTATTCGCCGCCATCCTTGGCGCTCTCCCTGCGGGCCAGCTAAAGCTGTTCTAATTTACTCCTGATAAATGGACGATTTAAATCACAAGCCCTATTAGATGAGAGTGCGGTCTTAGCGTGTATGGCCTATGTGGACTTGAATCCCATTCGTGCAAAAATGGCAAAAACACCCGAAACGTCAAAGCACACCAGTATCAAAAAACGTGCTCAGGCGGTTAAAAATAAACGAGAGCAACCGAGTGCTTTAATGCCGTTTGTAGGAAACCCTCGTGAAGAAATGCCCAAAGGCATCGCTTATTCACTTAAAGACTATTGTGAATTGGTAGACACGACAGGCCGATGCATTCGTGAGGACAAGGCCGGTCATATTGATAACACTCACAGTCCTATTTTACAAAGATTAGGATTAGACGCTGCTCAATGGCTAACATTAACGACCGAGTTTGAAAAACACTTCTGCTACGCAGCAGGTGCGGAGCAAATGATGAATGCATTCAAGCGCCACACCCATCATCAACGACTGCGGGGAATGACCAAAGCAAAAGAATTGTTAAAGCGTGCTTGAAACAACCCTAAAGGACACATTCCCTACATATCTTGTAGCTTAGCCCCTTGCCTAAAAATTGACCTTAAACGCAGTTTCCTTCCTGTAGGTGCAATATTCCAGTAGGAATACCTAATCGTTCAGATGAAAAGTACCTCAACGCTTCTTTAGAGGCATTTCCCCACTCTGAGCAGGAGAGTTTTTGATACGATTCTAAAGATGGGTGTCTATGTAAGTATTATTAAGGCGCGCCTAAAACATTCCAACTAACACATATCATGCATATCTTGTAGCCTAATCCCTTGCCTAAAAATTGACCTTGCGCGCCGTTTCCTTCCTCTACGCTCACTTTTCCAGTAATAATCCCCAACCATATAGACCAAAAGTACCTTGACGCCTGTTGAGGGGTATTTTCCGTTCTAAGCAGGAGAGTTTTTTACACGATTATTAAGATGGCTGTCTCTTTAAGTAAGTATCCTATGCATGTGTTTTTATAAAATTCTAAAGATGGGTGTCTATGTAAGTATTTTCCTAAACAGGAGAGTTTTTTACACGATTCTCAAGATGGCTGTCTCTTTAAGTACTGTCTCTTTAAGTAATGGGCTACAATCCGAGCGAAGCGACAGTGCCCACGTGTTACTGTCCCAGCGAGCCTGCGAGCGACTTAATGTGGTTGTTAGCTCCCGATCTATTTTTTCGCATTCCAATCTTTAAGGATTTTCTTTTGGCTTACCATGCTGAAAACCCATTCACGACCTTGTTTTTCCTTTTTGAAGAGTTTCATATCTACAAGGCCATTTAGTGCAGAAGATGCAGTATTATAGGAACATCCTAAGTTTTCTTTAACATTCGAAGCCGTAAAAAAATGAGCAACACCACTCCGTGCTACTTGGAATATTTTCTGCTGTTTATCAGATAATTTTTTATATAAACCAGATTTCCATAGCCAAACATTAAACTCTTCAGCTTCTTTTAGAGTCCGTTGGTAAGAACCCTTAAACTTGTTTATAGCTCTAATAATTATTGAGCATTGATAATCAATGAAATAAGTCAAATCCATTTCGTCTGATTCTGTATAAAGATAACTTTTCCCGTATTGAACAGGTGCATTTTTCAATAGCAGACTTATAGTGATGTATCTAAATGCAGAAAAATCATTTTTAAACATATACCAATAGAAAAGAGCCCTTGCAACTCGCCCATTTCCATCTCTAAATGGATGCTCAAAACCGATGAGAAAATGAATTATGATTGCCTTTACCAATGGATGGAAGTAGTCACGATTATCTGTATCGTGATGACATTTATTTACCCAACTACAGACTTTTTTCAAACGAGCTTTCAGGTTTTCTGCTAAAGGCGGCTGATGAACAATATTACCCTCAGCATTAACAACTTTCACATCGTCAGTTTTCCGAAACACACCGGGTGTGTAGTTGTCATCGTCAATCCCATCAACGCCGATTTGATGTAAGTCCCTAATAAAATCAGGTGTTAGATCTTTTTCTCTATTCTCCCATGCGAAATTCATCATCTTGAAATTACCGATGATCATTTTTTCATCTAAGCTTCTAGGCTTTCGTTTCCTTTTCAACAAGTCTTTTGCAACTTCAGTAGTAGTAGCAGCCCCTTCGAGTTGACTGCTGCTTATTGCTTCATCTTCGACCAAATCATTTAATAAGTATTCGAGGTGCTTTTCTTCACCGATTTTTGAACACATCCACTCGAGAGAAGCGCTTGTTGTATTCCTGTCTGTTTCACTTATGGCTTTTTGAATGTTGGGAGTCAGAAAAAAACGCCCCACTTCATTGGAATCACCAAGAGGAAGAATTCTTTTTAATTGTCTCAATCTAGCAGTTTTTACAATTGACCATGCTAAATCTTTATCTAAATCTTTGGAAAATCTATACCGAAGCTGGTCATAGTGAAGGTACCTTCCTTTATTATCGGTAGGAGATAAAAGTTCGATATATTCTTTCAGGTGCTCACTGTGCTTCTCCAAAGCGAGCTGCAAGGGGTTACTGATAAGTTCTTTTGGTGGAGAAGCAATCATAGTAATCTCAAAGTTGTGAATAATTGAGATAAGAGTATATTAAAAACTAGATTTTGTCTCAAAAAAGTTTAAAATTGAGATAAGGGAGCTAACAATATTAATAGGCGGAAAAGTTCCGTGATTGCATCCGCATATTAAACACGGAACTTTTCCGCCTTTCTCCATCTGTCTTTCTTAGCATACACTGTAACTTGTTGTACAGGTTAAAATTTTTCCATCTTTATGTTTTTTGGTTGTGGAAACATGGAAAAATTACGTGATCCTGCTGTTTACTGGAATAAGCAACCAACTTGTATATAAACACAGCAACTACCTCCTACCCACATTTGTATTTAATGGCATTTTTTATTGAGGCGAGAGGCGCGAGCTTTGGTCTGAACTTTATGATGACTCGTTGGGATATTCTTGTTTTGCATTCTTGTTTTACATTCTTGCGCAGCCACTCGCCAGGAAGAGGCTGACTAAAGCCGTCGCAATAAAAAGGCCAGCTAATCAGCTGGCCTTGAATGTCACTTTTAAAACCCGAAAAAGACTAACCCTTGCGCCACGTTGTGCCGCTGGGGCCATCTTCAAGAATAATATTGAGGGCATTTAAACCATCTCGCGCGGCATCGGCTGCGGCCCAGTCTTTAGCGGCGCGGGCATCGTTACGCGCTTTGATTAACCCTTCGATTTCTGCCACTTCATCATCATCTTGCTGCTCGCCTTGCAAATATTCACTTGGGCTGCGTTGTAAAATGCCTAGCACCTTGCCTAAATTAATCAGCACGCCGGCCAAATCACTGGCTCGCTCATGCCCTTCTTGCCCTTCAGCTTTGGCTCGGTTGAGCTCTTTGGCTACGTCAAACAACACTGCCATGGCCTCAGGTGTGTTGAAGTCATCATCCATGGCTTTATCAAAGCGAGTGAGGTAATCAGCACTGTGCATATCGACTTGGGTATTTGCTTTTACGTCCCGAAGAGACGTATACAAGCGCTCAAGTGCACTGCGCGCTTGGGTAATATTACTTTGTGAATAACTCAATTGACTTCGATAGTGAGCTGACATCAAGAAATAACGCAATGTTTCAGCATCATGTTGCTGTAACACATCCCTTAATGTGAAGAAGTTGCCTAACGATTTAGACATTTTCTCACTGTCGACTTGCACCATACCCGCATGCACCCAATAATTTACGTACGGGGTGTCATAAGCGCAGCATGATTGCGCCACTTCATTTTCATGATGAGGGAAAATCAAATCAGAGCCACCGCCGTGAATATCGAAGTGCTCACCCAAATGTTTTTGATTCATGGCTGAACACTCAATATGCCAGCCAGGGCGTCCGTCTCCCCATGGGGATTGCCAACTTGGCTCACCAGGCTTTGCGGTTTTCCATAAAACGAAATCCATAGGGTCGTCTTTGTCGCTGTCAACATCAACGCGCGAGCCCATGTTCAATTGGTCTAGGTCTTGTTTACTTAGTTTGCCGTAATCCGCATAGCTGCTCACATCAAATAACACATCCCCTGATTTAGCCTGATAAGCGTGGCCGCGCTGAATGAGGCGCTCGATAATCGCGATAATTTCAGGCATGTGGGTCGTCACGCGGGGTTCAATGTCTGGGGCAAGCAAGCCTATCGCGGCGAAATCGTCGTGCATCATGGCGATAGTGCGCTCAGTTAGTTCACTGGTCGTTTCGCCATTTTCATTCGCACGTTGAATGATTTTGTCATCAATATCCGTGATGTTTCGCACATAATTCACCTCATAGCCTTTGTGGCGTAAGTAGCGCACCATTAAATCAAAACTCAAGTACGTGCGTGCGTGCCCCATGTGCGACAGGTCATACACTGTGATACCGCACACGTACAACCCCACCTTTGATTCATGTAAAGGTGTAAAGAGCTCTTTTTGTCGAGTCAGGGTATTGTATATGTGTAGCATTAACCGTTTTCCTATTAATAAAAGTTCAGTAACGTAAAAGGTGAGCAAAGGAGCCCAGAGCGCCGATTCTATCACTGTGTCACTCCCCTCGCATTAATCAATATGAATCAACTGCTTAAAAAGCGCGTCGCTTTACGTTAGAATGGCGAACTTTTATTTTTTATGATTCACCTGAGGGCATTAAAATGGTCACAATTCATACTAACTACGGCGTCATTAACGTAGAGCTTTTCGCAGACAAAGCGCCTGAGACAGTTGCTAACTTTTTGAGTTATGCCAAAGAAGGGTTTTACGACAACACAATCTTTCACCGTGTTATCGATGGTTTCATGGTACAAGGCGGTGGCTTCGAGCCCGGCATGGAGCAAAAAGCAACTAAAGCGACCATTAAAAATGAAGCTAACAATGGCCTTGCCAACGAAGTAGGCACATTGGCTATGGCACGTACAAATGAGCCGCATTCTGCTAGCTCACAGTTTTTCATCAACGTGGCTAACAACAGCTTCTTGAACTTCCGCAGCGAATCTGGCGATGGCTGGGGTTACTGCGTATTTGCTAAAGTGACTGACGGCATGGACGTGGTCAACAAGATCAAAGACGTTAAAACGGGCAACTCTGGTTATCACCAAGATGTGCCTGTAGAAGATGTGGTTATTCAGAAAGTTGAAGTTAGCGAATAATCTATTTTTCGAGGCCTGTTTATTCTGAACAGGCCTTTTATCGAGTCTCCCCCATGTCTTTTACCTACTTTATTGCCGATTTACATCTATCTGCTGAGCGCGAAGATATTAGCCACTGTTTATTTCAGTTTCTTGCGCACGACGCACGACAAGCAGATGCACTTTATGTGTTAGGCGATTTGTTTGAAGCTTGGATTGGCGATGACAATCAAACCCCATTCAATCAGCAGGTCGCCAGCGCGTTCAAGCAGGTGGCAGAGGCTGGAGTAGAGGTCTTTTTTATTCATGGCAATCGCGATTTCTTGATCCGCGAACGCTTCGCGAAACAAGCTGGCTTTACCTTATTGCCAGAACAAGTAGTGATTGATTTATACGGCACACCCACCTTGATCACCCATGGTGATGAACTGTGCACAAAAGACGTGGCCTATCAAAAATTCCGTAAAAAAGCCCGTGGTTGGTGGTGGCCAAGGTTAGTCTTGTGCTTACCCTTGAAAACACGGCAAAAAATTGCTGATAACGGCCGAGCAGCCAGTAAAGAAAACCAAAAGCAGCTCACCAATGACATCATGGATGTGACGGAGCAAGAAGTGATCGACACTATGGCGCGCTATAATGTACAACGCTTAATACATGGGCATACTCATCGCCCAGCCATTCACGAACTGACTGTCAACGGCCAACCAGCCAAGCGCATCGTCTTAGGCGATTGGTACGATCAAGGCAGTATTTTGAAAGTGACAAAAGACTCGCTCTCGTTAACGGCACATCCCTTCTTTACGCCTAAAGCGTAAGCAGCCCTTAGGGGCCTGATTCTGCTTCCAGTTAATAGTGCATGTATCCTGTTTAAACAGACAACATTATTCAACGCAAAAAAAACGGTTGCCATTTTGGCAACCGTTTATATGTTTTAGGATCAGTTGTATGAGCGGTTAACCCCTACAATACGTGCCCTACTCGAACACCATTGATTTGCCTCTACCATGGGACTCAGAGCCGGCTTGTAGCTCCCCACCACGATTGATGATCGTGTGTAAATCACCGAACCGGCGAGCTTCCATGGTGTAGCCCATATCTTCTAATGATGTAATCACTTCTGGTGCAATCCCATCATGGTGGCGAATGACATCTTTAGGCAATAATTGGTGATGAAAACGCGGTGCATCCACGGTATCTTGGGCGCTCATATTAAACTCTAACGCGTTCAAAATAGACGTATAAACCGAGCTAATAATCGTGGTGCCACCGGGTGAGCCCGTCACTACACTCACCTCACCGTCTTTGAGTACGATGGTGGGAGTCATTGAAGAGAGCATGCGCTTTTTAGGATGAATTTCGTTTGCTTCGCCGCCAACTGCACCAAACACATTTGCTACCCCTGGCTTAGCACTGAAGTCATCCATTTCATCGTTTAATAAAAAGCCTGCGCCTTCTACCACCACACCACTGCCAAACCCTAAGTTGATCGTGGTGGTGTTTGACACTGCATTGCCCCATTTATCCACAATCGAAAAATGCGTGGTTTCTTCGCTTTCTTTCAAACCTGGCTTGATTAACTCAGTGACTGAGATGCTGTCCATGCTGATATCAGCGCCGCGCTTAGCAATGTAATTTGGGTCAATTAGCTCAGATACCGGCACTTGAACAAAATCTGGGTCCCCTAAGTACTCAGCTCTATCGGCAAACACGCGTTTACCTGCCTCTGCTAATAAATGTATGTAGGGCGCAGAATTATGCTCGAGCTTGTCTTTGCCCTTGGTGAGCTGGTCATACATGGTTAACCACTGAATTATCGCGATACCGCCTGAGCTCGGTGGTGGTGAGGTTAGCACATCGTATTCACGCCATTTTGCACTGATAGGTTGGCGAGCTTTAGCTTCATACTCTGCTAAATCTTGTTCTGTGATCAGGCCCTTATGGTTAGCCATAAAATCAGCGATGATTTTTGCTGTTTTCCCCTTATAGAAACCATCACGTCCTTGATCGCGAATAAGTGCTAACGTTGCGCCAAGCTCAGCTTGTTTAAACACTTCCCCTGTTTTGGCAGACGCGAAATAATCATCAAAATTGACCTCAAAGCCTTTGTCTTTTAACCGCTTGCTATAACGGCCAATGTAACCAGCGAGTTTTTCGGGCATGACGAAGCCATCCTTCGCTAATTTAACGGCAGGGTCGACTAGGTCTTTCCACGGCAATGTGCCGTACTTTTCATGGGCTAGCCACATGCCCGCCACTGTGCCGGGTACGCCTGATGATAAAATGCCAATCACAGATTGATATGGCACCACATTACCCTGTGCATCAAGGTACATATCACGATGGGCTGCAAGTGGCGCTTGCTCGCGATAGTCGATAAAGTCAGACTCCTTGTCTTTGTACACCAGCATGAAACCACCACCGCCAATGTTGCCTGCTTCAGGTAATGTGACCGCAAGCACAAATTGTGCAGCTATTGCGGCATCAACCGCGTTTCCACCTTTTTGCATGATCTGCTTTGCCACGTCCGCACTAAAGGCATCGGGCATAGCGACTGCCGCTTTTTGCTGCTGCGCTGCTGAGGTGTCATGCTGGCTTTGTGTTTTTGCTGCGCCCTGCTCTTGCTGAGCTCCACAAGCGCTGAGCATAAAAATTGAAAATAACACGAATGAAAATTTCATCAGACTTCCTAATAGTGACTGTTTAAAACGTTCAGCACATCACTTTTGTCAGCGTAATTTTTGTGATTAACAAAAGCACAAAAGTGATGCACGAGCAATAACGCTTATAGCATGATCAAGCTAGCAATAAAGTACGCAATAAATGCCAAGGCTCCGCCAAATAAGGCGTAGGGCATTTGTGTACGAACGTGCGTGAGCAAATCACACCCTGATGCAATCGACGATACGGCTGTGGTGTCAGATATCGGCGAACAGTGATCGCCAAATACCCCGCCGCCTAAAATTGCGGCAAGCACTAGCGAAGGGGGTAAACCTAAGGTTTGAATCAGTGGCACACCAATAGGAATAAGAATGGCGAAAGTACCCCAACTTGTTCCCGTGGTGAAAGACATGATCCCTCCCGCTAAAAACAGCACAGGAACTATCAATGACAGTGGCAAATAATCACCCACTAAATTAGCGACAAAAATGCCTGTTCCCAGTTCTTTGAGGCTGCCGCCCAACGTCAGTGAAAACAGCACAATAGTCACTAGTGGTAAAATTTCACCCATCCCTTTGAACCCTTCGTCTACCAATTCTTTATGGGTGTATTTTTTAGCGCTTATTAATAATAAATACGCGACCATACACGCCAGCACAGTTGCATACAGCACAGATTTGCTACCGCTTCCTGCGGCAATATCTCCATCCCCCGTCCACAACATAAAGCCAATCATACCGAATATCATGGTACCAAGAGGAACAAGCATGAACCGCGCTTTACTAGGGGGGATGGGCAAACTGACATCGTTATTCTGCTGCATCTCGCGCTCGGCTTCGCGCAAGGGCCCGTGTACTTTATCTGTGACGATAGTGTAGGTGACGATAAGTAACGCAATAATAGCGTAGAAATTAAACGGAATAGTGCCCCATAAAATGGAGACTGGAGACTCTTCTAATTCGTAATTACTTAATAAGCCAAGAACAAACGCCCCCCAGCCATTAAGTAAAATTAAGATACAAACAGGTGCGCTGGTACTGTCGATAACATACGCTAACCGTGCGCGACTCATTTTAAATTTATCGTATAATCCGCGAGATAAAATGCCCGACGCTAATACACTCAAGTTGGACTCAATAAACACTACTATGCCAGTAAACATTGTCAACAAACCCACTTGCCGCTTACTTTTAGCCACGCCTTTATTGATCAACATTTCAACTGTTGCGGTTACCCCACCCGAGTTACGTATATAGGCTAGCAAAGCACCAATTAACACACTGAATATGAGAATGCGTGTATTACCAGCGGAACTCGCTATTTCAATGACTCGCTCAATGGAGCCAATAATGCCGTTGAATAAAAACTCACTACCGTTTCGATAGGCCAGCAATGCTTCAGCTGAGAAAATGGCGAGAATCAATGCCAAGATGACTTCTTTGCGCCAAAAAACCACCACGATTGCGATAATCGGCGGCAGGATAGAATACCATTCCATATAGAACCTTATATATGCGCCAGTGCGCTATTATTATTGTGTGTTGAACGGGGAGTGTTGCCTCAAATAAATATTTACTCTTAAGGAGTAAGTATTTGAATAAATTATCACGCTTTGGAGGTACTCGTCAGCAACATTACACTATTTTTCGTAAGGTTTTAAATACTATTGAATTGCTAGAGCCGTGGTGTACTTAATTTGTTCCATGGCAAAACTGGATGTGACATCCGACAACTCAACGCCCCCTACCAGTTTTTTATAAAAGACGTCGAAGGCCTTCATATCGGCGACCACCACTTTTAGCATATAGTCGTACTCGCCACTCATACGGTAAAATTCAACAATTTCTTCTATTCCGGCGGCGTACTCAGCAAATCGGCTCAACCAATTAATATCATGTTGCCCGGCTTTGACTTGCACAAAGACGGTCATTCCTAGGTTTAATTTGTCTGCATCTAATAAGGCCACACGTTTCTTAATCACCCCCTGTTTTTCTAGGTTTTGAATACGCCGCCAACAAGGCGTTGTACTCAAACCGATGCGCTCAGCAATATCGTTAACAGATAGCGTGGCATCATCTTGCAATAGCCTTAAAATTTCTTTATCTAGCCTATCCATAAAAATTATTTCCACAATTACCAAAATTATAGGAATTAATTTACAAAAATAGTCAAACAAACGCAATTGTTAGAAATTTATTCCTTCGCGCTCATGGCATAGTATTTAGTAGATTTTTCTTCAATCAATGGAATACCAAGCATGTCGACCGAAGCCCTATCAATTGCTGTAAACAATACGCATGATGACAACCACAATCTACCAGCTGACCCTAAAAGCCCTTCAGCGACCTTCACCAGAGGGCGTATTTATGAAGATATCACTCAAACCATTGGCAACACGCCTCTGGTACGCTTGAGTCGCTTGGGCAAGAAGTACAGTACGCTTGGTGAAATACTCGCTAAAGTGGAATACTTTAATCCTGCAGGTTCAATTAAAGACCGCCCTGCACTGGCCATGATCAATGCACTCATGCTTTCAGATTCATTTGATGAAAATACTCAGATCATTGAAGCAACCTCAGGCAATAACGGCGTTGCCTGCGCATGGATATGTGCCATGAAAGGCATTCCTTTGACCATAGTGATCCCTGAGCATATGTCGATTGAACGTCAAAAATTGATTAAGCACTATGGCGCGAAAGTGATCACCACACCAAAAGACTTAGGCACTAAGGGCGCTATCGATAAGGCAAAAGCCTTGGTAGGAGAAACGCGAAGCGCTGTGATGCTTGATCAGTTCGGCAACCAAGCGAATCCTGATATGCATTTTAACAGTACCGCACAGGAGATTTGGCGCGACACCAATGGAGAAGTTGACGTGCTGATCGCTGGCGTCGGCACAGGCGGCACCATCACTGGTATCGCCAAAGCGCTTAAAATTCGTAACCCTAAAATAAAAATCATTGCGGTAGAGCCGGCATCTTGCCCTGTGTTGAGTGAGGGTCGTGGCGGTGTGCACAAAATTCAAGGACTAAGTTCAGGGCACGTGCCTGACGTATTAGATGTCAGTTTGTTAGATGAAATCATGACCGTGAGTAACGAAGACGCTATTGCGTATGCTAGGGAACTTGCTCGCGTAGAGAGTTTGCCAGTGGGTATTTCATCCGGCGCAGCGGCATACGCGGCTGTTCAAGTCGCTCAGCGAGCAGAGCTTACGGGCAAAAATATAGTGACTATCTTAGCGGATACCGCAGAGCGTTATTTCAGTACTGACTTATTTGCTCAGGAGTAACGTGAATGCTCATGACGATACGCAGATATCGGTGAGCCGAAAACCTTCTATCACCATCCCGATTTTGGCGCTAATGTTTTAGCGCCTTTTTATCGCCGCCAATGTGCTAACGCGCTTTTACGAATGATCTATAGAGCAGCGCGTTATTTTGGCGAATGGCCGTTATAGGCATGATTAAACGGCTGTCGTTTTCCCTCATTTTGTTGATTGCCTTGGGCAAAGTTGATGTCGTCAATATGACGCAGCTTGCGCCACGGTCTATCACTGACAAAGAGCATCACCAAGATACCCGCTGAAATAGCACCGGCAACTTTAAACAATAAAATTGCGGCCATAAAAAATAAGGCACCAGAGGTCTGTTGTGGGATATTCGCCAAAGGCAGAAAAGCAGTTATAACGATGGCAAGAACGGCGACGGCAAATAGAAGTGATACAAGTGTTTTATTATTAGACATTATTAGTTCCTCTAAAAATTCCTTTTTGTGTGACTTGTCCCTAATGCACTTTCGTATGCAAGACCACTACAATATAGCCATCAAAGTGAGGGCTATCAAACTGATTTTGAGGGAATATTGAGCGTAAAATGAGGCGTATCAATTTTACGGTAAATAAAACTCGCCCAATACATAAATGGGCACTACGCATTAATTAAATTCGAAAAATAACGCCGCAAGGCTTAAAGACGCGACCAACAATAATACCAATCCATTGATACCGAAATTGTCGTTCTTTCTTCTAGTTCGCTTACGCTTCATTAGTAAAACCGTCAAACTCAACGCTACGCAGGCAAATAGCAAAGCGACTAAATAGGTACTTAAAGAAGACGACCATTGTTCGCGGCCAGTCACCCCCCAAAAATCTTGCACACCTGTCACGAATTCCGGGCGGGCATAATGAAACACGATTAAGGCAGCCAGGAAGACCACCCAGCCCACAACATTCACCCCAACCATGGTTTGAAATAATTTATCGTTCTCTACCCGTGTTTTACGACGGTTTTCGCCTTGCCAACTTTGCTTGTCTATTTCCATTGTCTGCTCGTATCCGATTTTTCTTGAGTCTAAGCGCCACCTGAGTAAGATTACACACCTTGTGAAATTAGCCAACAAACGGACGTAAAATAATAGCCATCAGCGCCTATATTTCACACAAATTGGATCGTTAAGTACCGAAGATTAGCTATTTTAACCGAATATACAGCGTTATCATGGCACTTCCCCCTAAAAGAATGACATAATTTAGCATTGCTAAATTTTACTAAATACCCAAAGTGGTTTGGAGAGAAAACATGGCGCAAGCCCCAGTGGCAGATATTTTTGCCGGTAAATATTCAGTAGGTCAGCAGGTCACCGTAAAAGGTTGGGTGAGAACCCGCCGTGACTCGAAAGCTGGTTTATCCTTCGTTGCTTTGCATGACGGAAGTTGCTTTGACCCTATTCAGGTCATCGCCCTGAATACCCTGAATAATTATGCCGACATTCAACGGTTAACCACTAGCTGCTCCATCATCGCCACTGGCGTGCTTAAGGAATCGCAAGGCCAAGGCCAATCGCTTGAAATAGAAGCCGATGAGATTGAAATCGTTGGCTGGGTAGAAAACCCAGATACCTACCCTATGGCCCCGAAGCGCCATAGTTTAGAATACCTTCGCGAACACGCTCATTTGCGCCCAAGAACAAACGTGATTGGCGCAGTGACCCGTGTACGAAACTGTTTGTCTCAAGCAATTCATCGCTTTTTCCATGAAAACGGTTATTGCTGGGTGAGCACACCTATCTTAACCGCCAGCGATACCGAAGGCGCAGGCGAAATGTTTCGCGTGTCTACTCTAGACATGATGAATGTACCAACAACCGAACAAGGTCAAGTTGATTTCAGCCAAGACTTCTTTGGGAAAGAAACCTTCCTAACGGTATCAGGGCAATTAAACGGTGAGACATACGCGACAGCGATGTCAAAAATCTATACGTTTGGTCCAACGTTTCGTGCAGAAAATTCAAACACCAGCCGTCACTTAGCTGAATTTTGGATGATTGAGCCTGAAGTGGCGTTTGCCGATCTGAGCGATATCGCTCAATTGTCTGAAGATTTGCTTAAATACGTGTTTAAAGCAGTACTGGCTGAACGCGCTGATGACATGGCCTTCTTCGCACAGCGGATCAACAAGGATGCGATAACGCGGTTAGAAAAAGTCATAGAGCAAGACTTCGTGCGCATGGACTACACCGACGCCATTGAGATTTTGCAAAATTGTGGCAAGAAGTTCGAGTTCCCAGTTTCCTGGGGCGTTGACTTGTCGTCAGAGCACGAGCGCTATTTGGCAGAAGAGCATGTAGGCGCGCCAATTATCATGCAGAACTATCCAAAAGACATAAAAGCGTTTTATATGCGTATTAACGACGACAATAAAACCGTTGCCGCTATGGATGTACTCGCTCCCGGGATCGGTGAGATCATTGGTGGTTCACAACGTGAAGAACGCCTTGACGTATTTGATCGTCGCTTAGCTGAAATGGGATTAGATCAAGAAGATTACAGTTGGTACCGCGATTTACGTCGCTATGGCACAGTGCCTCACTCTGGTTTTGGTCTCGGTTTCGAACGGTTAGTTGCTTATGTCACTGGCATGCAAAACGTCCGAGACGTAATTGCTTTCCCACGTACACCGGGTAATGCAAACTACTAAATCTGTCCCCTCCAATATAAGCCACCTACTTGGGTGGCTTTTTTATACCAGTCAGTAACAAAAGCCCTCTGTTTTCAGCTATATGCTTGAATTAAAGCACTTTATTACAATTTCTTACATCCAAGCGTCATTCTCGTTCTATTAATTTAATGAATGTTCTGTATAATCCAACATTACCTCAAATGATGGATTATTTAGGCTACCCTAAGCCTAATTAGAGCGTAAAGTGAAAATACTATGAATTTAAATAGAATAGATCTTAATCTTTTTGCCGTATTCGATGCGATATATACCGCCGGTAGTTTGACTAAAGCGGCAGACGTATTGTGTATCACACAACCGGCGGTCAGTAACTCACTCGCACGCCTACGAGAAATGTTGAACGACCCGCTGTTTGTGCGCACAGGCCACAGCATGACGCCGACTCCAGCGGCGCAGAATATCATCGGTCCCGCTCGCGAAGCACTGGGCTTATTGCGTAAAAGTGTGCAGGAAAGTCATACATTCGATCCCGCTACAGCAGAAATAAGCTACAACTTCGCTGCCAGAGACTTACTCGAAGCGAGTATTATGCCGAGGCTCACCGCTCAGCTGCAGAACGTAGCGCCAAACATAACGCTCACCAATTACGATATTTCGCGCAGCAATATTGTGTCTGCGATGGCAAGTGGTAGTTTAGATTTTTACGCGGATGCCTCCTCGGCATTTGTTGATCCACATTTGTGTAAACAGAAAATTGCAGAAGATAGGTTTGTTGTCATCGCGCGGCGCAATCACCCAGCACTAAGCCAAGGGTTAAATTTAGACACTTTCTTACAGCTTGGGCACATCAATATTTCTCAGCGCCGCACGGGTGCGGGTCCAATTGATGTTGCACTGGATAAACTCAATTTAAAACGGCGTGTGGTGATGCGTGGCCAACACTTTTTGACCGTGCCTGCGGTGATTGTAAAGACCGATTTAATCGCATGTGTGCCATATCATCTTGCTAAGCATTATGATTGCTCAATATACGAATTACCTTTTGAATTGGCTCCAGTAGAATACTTTTTGTACTGGCATGTGAGTGCGGATCATGATCACGCGCATATGTGGCTTCGCGAACAAATCGCTGAAGTTGTCACGACGTTTCATCCCAGTGTGTCAGTCTCATAACGACTATTATACGTTTTCATTGAATCACGCCCATGTGCTTTATGCTTGGGCGTTTAATCTTTTCGTTTATGACTTCTCGCTTCTCACACTCACTTTAAAGCCGCTTTTTAAACCTCTTCCCCGCCATACTGATTGGCCAAATCGTCAAGTTCAGAGCAGGTGTAATCAAACCCTTTACCGTCGAATTGGTATTTAACACTCACGGTATCAGAACCTTTGGACAGTTTGGCTTTAACAGCCACATTGCCCGATGATGACGTCCAATGCGTCAACTCATTAAGAAATCGGTTGGCCACTTGGGCGTCACTAAATTGAAATTGAAGTTCGCTGATCAACACTGTGTTCTCACATTATATAATTAGGCTATGGTGGCGTGCGGCGCATTCTGCAAAGAGCGACTTTGCAGCCGCGCATATTAATAAAGGTTATGTTAGCTGTCTAGGGTGGTATTTTCTCGTCCCCCCTTCACCCTTAGCGTTTTCCATAAAAAAGCCGCTTCAAAGAGCGGCTAGGTAATCTAAGAAGAAAGATGATGTATTTTAACGCAAATCCATCTCTTGAATAATTTCATGGGCGATATCAGGGGTGGTGCACTCAGGTTTTTTGTGTAAATCCCCTTTCAACTGACCTTTGCGGTGCTTGAGCGCAGCATCTAGCTTTTTGGCTGCCTTAGAAATAGCAGGATACATAACCGGATTCTCTGCTGAGGCCGAAATACGTGAGCCCTCATATTGGGTGCTGATTTCTACATCGAACTCGCCATGCTCTTTGGAAATAATGATATCAAGGGCGATTAAAGTTGGAAAATGGCTGGCTAGCTTAGAAAATTTTTCGTTTACATGTTCTTTTACGGTATCGCTTAATTCTACATGGTGACCTGAAAGATTTATTTTCATAGGTTTTCCTTTTGGATTAACGTTACTTCTTTGTTGTACTGTATTTCTTACTGTACGTCTTCTTGTTGCTAGTAATAGACCTTGGGGCTGCGTTTTAAAAAACAAGCACTCCACGCGTCATTTCACATTTAATTGCTTTTATTGGCTATCATTCGCTGAACTTACGTACAACATGTACATTTTGCGTGCGAATTGCTTTTCTTATTCCCTCCCTATGGTCTTTATCGCATAGATCGTCGTACGAATGCTAATAACCTCTTATTCATTGAAATCAATAAATAAGACCCCAGTGTTATTAGGCCATGAGCAAAGATATGCTCAGCCTTATTAAAACAACACCGCCATCATAAGCGGTTTATTTACGCGAGGAATACTAGACTTTAGGAGAAATAAAATGAGCAAGACGTTAATAATAGGTGCAAGCGGACAGATCGGCAAAATGACCACACAGAAGCTACTTGACGATGGCACGACGGTTGTTGGGCTAGTAAGAGACAAGTCTAAATTAAGCGATATCAAGAGCGAGAACTTAGACGTAGTGGAAGGTGATTTAGAACAAGATTTTAGTCATGCATTTAAAGGTTGCGATAGAGTCATATTCGCAGCGGGTTCTGGCGGTAGTACCGGCGCAGATAAAACCATGCTTATCGATTTATGGTCTGCGTGCAAGGCGGTAGATTATGCAAAAGCAGCAAATGTGTCTCAATTCGTTATGATCAGCTCTATCGGCGCCGATGACCCAGCGCAAGGCTCAGATGAGATGAAGCCCTATTTAGTCGCTAAGCACATGGCCGACGAGCATTTAATAAATAGCGGTCTCAATTACACTGTTTTACGTCCGGGTAGTTTAAAAGATGAAGATGCCAAAGGCGGTTTCCAAACCGCTAAACCCGACAGTAAAGAAAAGATGATCATCACCCGAGAAGACGTCGCCGATGCGTTGGTATTCGTGCTAGGCAACCAAAATGTAAACAACAGCACGTACGAGTTGTTTAATGGTAACCAATCCCTTGAGCAAGCTTTCGCTTAAAGCGCTGTACCATCATTAGTTCATAGAAACCGGCCCTCTTCACACTGAGGGCTTTTTTATCCCTACTACTTAGCTATTAACAACCGAAGTCTCCCTTCTAAACCCGCTGTATCCCGCTATAGACCTATATCCTACTTCTAAAGTATGAGTTTTTTTGTGCAAAGGAAGCATGGTGCTGAGCAACGCTTGCCGCCTATTCTAGTACCCGAACTAGCACATTGGCTTCATCCCTTAAGGGTAAATCCTTTGAACCAAACATACGCTGAATTTTCCAGTCAATGATACGAGGTACATTATGATCTATGCAAACCCAGGCAGCGCTGATGCTGTAATCAATTTTAAAGCTAAGTATGAAAACTTTATCGGCGGTGAATGGGTAGCGCCAGTTAAAGGTGTTTACTTTAATAATCTAACCCCTGTTACTGGCGAAGAATTTTGTGAGATCCCTCGCTCTAGTGCAGAAGATATTGAATTGGCGATTGATGCAGCTCATGCCGCAAAAGACGCATGGGGTAAAACCTCTGTGCAAGAGCGCTCAAATATCCTATTAAAAATAGCGGACCGCTTGGAAGAAAACCTGACCAGACTCGCTGTTGCAGAAACGTGGGACAATGGTAAACCCATCAGAGAGACCATGGGCGCAGATATTCCATTAGCCGTCGACCATTTCCGGTATTACGCTGGCTGCATAAGAGCCCAAGAAGGTACACTCTCGCAAATTGATGACAACACAGTTGCCTATCACTTTCATGAGCCAATGGGCGTTGTAGGGCAAATTATCCCATGGAACTTCCCTATTTTAATGGCAGCATGGAAATTAGCGCCAGCACTCGCAGCAGGTAATTGCATCGTGCTTAAACCTGCTGAGCAAACACCTGCAAGTATCCTTGTGTTGGCCGAATTGATTGCTGATATCCTACCTGCGGGCGTGCTTAATATCGTTAACGGTTTCGGCAAAGAAGCCGGTGAAGCTTTAGCAACAAGTACACGCATTGCAAAAATTGCTTTTACTGGTTCAACTGCGGTAGGCGGCCACATTTTAAAATGTGCAGCTGAAAATCTCATTCCCTCTACGGTAGAACTTGGTGGTAAATCCCCGAATATTTTCTTCAAAGACATTACCAACTTTGAAGATGATTACCTCGATAAATGCGCTGAAGGTTTTGCTTTGGGTTTCTTCAACCAAGGGGAAGTCTGTACATGCCCTTCACGTGCCTTAGTGCAAGAAGATATCTTCGATGAGTTTATGGAGCGTGTTCTAGAAAAAACGAAAAAAATCATTCGTGGCAATCCTCTTGATGACAGCACTATGGTAGGTGCTCAGGTATCGAAAATTCAGTTCGATAAAATTATGGGTTACATTGATATTGGCCGTGAAGAAGGCGCTTCCGTGTTAACTGGAGGGTTCTCTGAAGAATCTGCACCGGCAATTGATGATGGGTACTACATTCAGCCTACTATCCTCAAAGGCGACAACTCAATGCGTGTTTTCCAAGAAGAAATTTTTGGGCCTGTTATTTCAGTCACTACGTTCAAAACGCCAGAAGAAGCGGTCGCTATCGCTAATGACACCGCTTACGGTTTAGGTGCAGGCGTTTGGACCCGAGACGCTAATTTAGCGCACAAGATGGGGCGGGCAATAGAATCAGGTCGCGTATGGACCAATTGTTATCACCTGTACCCTGCTCACGCAGCTTTTGGTGGATACAAAAAATCTGGCATAGGCCGCGAAACGCACAAAATGATGTTAGATCATTATCAACAAACCAAGAACTTGTTGGTGAGTTATGACACTGCTCCACTAGGTTTCTTCTAAGCTGAAGAAGTACATGCCGCCTGATTCTGTCCGCAGGCGGTATGTACATTTATTCGCTGATCCAACATGCGTTTATCTTACCAACTGAATTACCTAGCCTTGATTATTGGCACATTGTTGACCCTTTTTTCATTGGTCAGTCACGCCGATACTGTTCCGGCGAACATCGCACATATATTTCCAAGCGCAACCCGGATCGAGGCCCCCCTTGAGGATGTTGCTGTTACGCCTGTATACCAATTGAACGAGTTACTTGGCTATACCTTTGAATCTGACGATTTCACACAATTCATTGGTTTTTCGGGGCAAACAATCAACCTTCTCATCGGTTTGGATACCAAAGGTATCATCACTGGTATTAAGGTCCTTAATCATAATGAACCGATTTTTTTGCATGGCCTAGGCGAAGAAGCCATGTTCAGTTTTATCGCACAATACCCTGGGCACTCAATCAAAGAACGTTTCATCATCAATAGCCGTGAACAACACTCGGCTGATAATACCTACTTTGATGGCGTGACCCGAGCGACAATTTCCGTTCTTGTTATCAATGACACCATCATCGCATCGGCGCTTAAAGTCGCTAGGCAAAAACTTGACGGATTTCTAGCGGCGCATCCTCATCAAATTAAGCAAGATTTCTATCATCCATTGACCTTTAAACAACTGCTCGAAAAAAAGTATATCCATCATTGGGTGGTAAGCACCAAAGAGGCAATGAACATTTCCCCCAAGTTAGCGCAGAAAGTGAAACGCTTAGCGGATGGCCACGATGACTTTATTGATATCTACGTGGCGTTCGTCAACATCCCTATGATTGGCAGAAACCTGTTGGGCGACCAAGAATATAAGCGACTTATAGAAGAGCTGTCGCCCGGCGAGCACGCGTTAATGCTATTCAATAAAGGACAATACTCCTTTATCAGTGAAGAGTTTATTCCCCAAACAACCTCGAGCCGGTTAAACGCTGAGCAAGGTGGGTTTCCGGTAGACGTTCGAGATATAGATTTTTACAGCTTCTACCCACCAAGCTTTGCTATGCAGTTACCAAAGTTTGATGATCAGCGTGTGTTCCGCATTAAATCTCAATCTGGATTTGATATAAGCCAACCATTCAATTTGAACTTATCAGTAAGCTATCACTCGTCCTTCTTGAATCAACAAGAGCATGCATTTCCTTTTACGATCACCCCAAACCCAGACTTGTTTGAAGAAACACCTGATGCTTTAAGTCAAGTCAGTCAGCGTCCATTATGGCAGAAAATATGGTTAGATCGCCCGGTGCAAATTGGTCTCACCCTGCTCTATCTACTGTTCGTTTTATGGGTGTTCGTCACGCAACACTCCCTAGCGAAAAGCCAAACCAAAGTACATCGACTGCGTTTTGCCAGTTTAATATTTGTATTATTTTTTGTCGGTTTCTACGCCCAAGGCCAACTCTCCGTGGTGAATATATACACCCTACTCCTTGCCCTAGGAAGCGACTTTAATATTACGGTTTTCCTGCTCGACCCGGTTATTTTTATCTTATGGGTGTTTGTGTTTGTAACCCTATTTTTATGGGGTCGGGGGGTGTTTTGCGGCTGGCTATGCCCTTTTGGCGCACTGCAAGAATTTATGGGCATGCTGGCAATTAGGCTGCGTATTCGCCAACTAAAAATTTCACCGAGACATCACAAGTTTGCCCAAAAGATAAAATACTTAGTGCTTCTCGGGCTAGTGGCATGTTCATTCTATTCCCTGACATTGGCAGAAAAGCTAGCCGAAATTGAGCCATTTAAAACATCAATTACATTGAATTTCGTGCGCTACTGGCCTTTCGTTCTTTATGCTCTGGTATTGCTGGCTCTGAGTTTAAAGATTCACAAAGTGTACTGTCGCTATTTATGCCCATTAGGTGCTGGCTTAGCAGTACTAGGACGTTACCCGTTGTTTAAGTGGCTAACGCGCCGCAAAGAATGTGGTAGCCCTTGTCAGCTTTGTCGCAATAAAAAATGTGCGATCGACGCCATAAGACCCACTGGTAACATTGATTATAATGAATGTATTCAATGCCTTGAGTGTCTTGTTACCATTGAGAGTCCGCAACTATGTGTGGTGGACAAATACAATAAAAAATCAATAAGAGTACGAGAAGTAAAATAACGCTGAGCAGAAAATCAGCGTAGTTGGTGCACAACGTGTGCAATATCAGTGTGATTGCAACATAAGCTAAAGCTAGGCTTTTACCCTACTCATCTGCTTTGGTAAACGCATTTTGCACTATATGATGAGTTAAAGAGCAGTATGAGCAGTCAAAAAGCAGTCGCAACGTGACGTTAGATTTCGGCTCACAACAAAATATAAAGGCTTTAAATAATGTCCAATATAAAAACAATAACAGCCATCACCCGCTCCATTGACCCAGCGATTGCCGCCCAAGAATTACGTCAACAACTATCAGCCCCACATATTACGTTTGTACTTTTCTATTGCTCATCTGTGTATTCATTACAGCGCTTAGCATCCAATATGGCGTCCGCTTTTGACGGCGTTGATTTAGTCGGTTGCACCACCGCCGGTGAAATTACCCCTAATGGCTACGAACAGCACTCCATTATCGCCATTGGCTTTAGTGCTTCTCATTTTGCTATTAGCGCGCAAATCGTCGAATCAATGGAGAACTTCACGTTAATAGATGCTCAGGAAACCATTAACAAGCTAACCGAAAATTGCTATGTCAAAAAACTTACTACGATCAAAAATCATTCATTTATATTGACGTTACTCGATGGTTTATCCGCCGACGAGGAGCAATTCTTGGTGACTCTTAATTCTGCGTCAGGCGGCATACCTCATTTTGGCGGCTCTGCGGGTGACGACATACATTTAGCCACAACGCATGTGTTCTACCAAGGGTCCTTCTACCAAAACGCGGCTATCGTATTGATGGTAAATACCACATGTGCTTTTGAAGTCTTCAGTTGTAATCATATCAAACACCCCACAAGTAAAGTCGTCGTCACCGCAGCGGATGCTGACAGTCGTACTGTGTTTGAGTTAAATGCTGAACCTGCCGCGCTCGAGTATGCAAGACTATTAAATGTCACCGTAGGTGAGCTTAGCCCAGAGTTATTTGCTCTGTACCCCTTGGCAGTTAAAGTCGGAGGGCAATACTATATTCGTTCTATTCAAAAAGTGAATGAAGCTGACTTGAGCCTGACCTTCTACTGCGCCGTAGATGTAGGTATTGTGCTGAGCACTGTGGTGATGGATGATATTTTCGCATCCCTTAGCAGCGAGTTGAGCCGCATGACCTCCCAATATGGGGAGCCTGAATTAGTATTGACTTGCGATTGTTTCTTACGCCGCCTCGAAATCGAGCAGCGCCAGCAACTCAAGCAAGCTAAGGAATTGCAACAGCGATACAACATACGTGGTTTCAACACCTATGGAGAACATATTGATGGCACGCATTTAAATCAAACGTTCACCGGCGTTTTCATTGCCGGGGGTAACGAATGAGTGGTCAAGACGTGCAGCAGGAGTTGGCCCAGTTAAGGGCTGAAAACAAGAAGCTTAAAAAAATTAACGATGCACTCATATCTAGAGTTGAACAAGGCGGCGGTAATCAATATGCGCCCTACGCGGCGTTCGAACATTCTGTACATTTAGCCGAACAAGTCAGGGAAAAGACCCAAATTTTAAATGAAACCTTGGCCGAGGTTGAGCATAGTCATCGCGCACTAAAGCAAGCCAATGAAGATGCGAATATATTTAAACAGCGTTTTATCGATGCCATAGAGAGTATCTCTGAAGCCTTTGTACTGCTCGATAGTGACGGCTTGATACTGCTGCAAAATTCTAACTTTGCCACGTTCTGGGGTAAAACAGGGTTGGCCATTCAAGAAGGTGCTAACTTCAACGATTTGAAAGATAGAGCAAAATCCAGCGGTATGATCAGGCGTGCAAGCCCAGGTGGCGAACAAAGCAGTCCTGTGTATCAATTAGCCGATGGACGTTGGTTTCAACTCAACGAGCGGCGCACAAGCGAAGGTGGTTGGGTGATGTTGTACACTGACATCACAGAAGTCAAGGTAGCTGAAACCGCCCGCTACGAACAAGGCATGATCCAAAAGTCCATGTTGCTACAAGGCCTAATAGACAACTTATCCCAAGGGGTTGTCATGATCAGTAGCGCCAACCAGATTGAGGTATGGAATAACCGGTTTGTGCAAATGAGTCAGCTCTCCCCTAATCAATTGCGCTCCATGCCTTACTTTCAGCATTTAACCAATTTAACCGAATTGGAACTTGGCGAACGACCTCGAAATAAAGACGGTTACTATGTACAAACCCTCTCAAACGGCACCGTATTAGAAATACGCGACCACAGATTACTCAACGGTAAATTAATCAAAACCTATACGGATATCACAGTTCGACATCGCTATGCGGAATCTCTGGAGAAAAGCGAACGTTGGCTACGACTCATCACAGATAACGTACCCGCCATGATCGCGTATATTGGCAGTGATTTGAAATTTCAATTTACCAACCAAGTCTATGTAGATTGGTACGGTTGGCCCCAAGGCAGTTTAGATGGTGAATCAATCAAAGATAGTCGGGTAGATTCTGATTACCGCCAGCTTCGCCCCTATATTGAACGTGCTCTAAAAGGGGAGAGTGTCAGCTTTGAGATAGCGGAAAAAAATCACGCTGGTGAATCTCGGTATTTGTTAAAGTCCTACGTACCTAATCGCAGTAGTGACGGTAATGTACAAGGATTTTTTGTTTTAGTCAGAGACGTAACAGAACGTAGACGCAACGCTGTCGCCTTGCAAAAAGCCCACGACCAGCTTGAAATTCGTGTGGCTGAGCGCACGTCCCAGCTCAAAAGCCTCAATGATGAACTCATTATTGAGGCAGAAGAGCGCAGGCTTGCACAGGTCAACCTCACCACGGCTAAACGTGAAGCTGAGTTTGCCAACATTTCAAAAACAAAGTTTCTTGCCGCAGTCAGTCATGACTTACTGCAGCCGCTTAACGCAGCCCAACTTTTCACCAGCTCATTAGGCGAAACGCTCGTTAATGCGGAGTCCCTCCCGCTGGTCAACTCATTAACCAATTCCTTAGATGATTTAGAAAATTTGATCAGTACGCTAATAGACATCTCCAAGCTAGATGCCGGCGTAGTCAAAGCAGATAAAGGAATATTTAAACTCTCAGAGCTACTGGATAACTTAGCCAATGAATACCGGCAAGCCACCGGCCAATACAATATCGAATTGCGCTATGTGCCATCAAACATCATGGTGTATAGCGACAGCGTATTACTTGCACGCATTCTACGTAATTTTATGTCGAACGCGTTTCGATATGCCGCTCAAGGTAAGGTATTACTAGGGTGTAAACGCAGGGGAGATCACGTGGCAATAGAAATATGGGATACCGGCTCCGGCATTGCACAAGATCAACTCACCGAAATTTTTAAAGAATTTAAACGCTTAAAATCATCACAAAGCGCCTTTGGCAATGGCCTAGGCTTAGGGCTGGCCATAGTCGATAAAATTGCTCATGTGTTAGGCCATAAAATCACCGTCAATTCTGAGTTGGGCAAAGGTTCTGTGTTTTCCGTTACCGTACCCATATCTGCGAAGCAGGAGCTGCCAAAACACTTGGCCAACGTACAGACGTTCGTTAGCCCAACAGATTTTTCACATTGCCGGATTTGGTTAGTCGATAACGACATCAGTGTTTGCGAAGGAATGTCGCATTTACTCTCCGGCTGGGGCTGCCATACGGTTACCGCGGTGAGCTTAGAGGCGTTAAAGGAAAAGGTGAATATTGCTCACGATGAGGTGGATATTCTAATGGTCGATTACCACTTAAACGATGGTGAACTGGGCGTGGATGTGGCACACCATATTAATCAAACTCGGCGAAGCGCCCTCCCGACTATTATGATCACAGCCAACTACAGTCAGTCACTCAAAAACGAAATCAAGAACAGCAAAATATTGTTGCTTAATAAACCGGTAAAACCCATGAAACTGAAAACATCAATGCTCTATTTGTTGCGTAAAGCTTAGCGTTTTAAATATTGATTAAAGTCGATATCGCCGCAACCCACCACCACTTTCACACGGTTTGTAGCGCCCAACTTTTTAAGGATAGATGACACATGAGACTTAATGGTTGTCTCTGAAATATGCAGATTATAAGCAATCTGTTTATTGGCCTCACCTTTGGTTAAATGTTTTAACACAATGAGTTCACGGCGAGTCAAGAGTGATATTTTTTCGGGAGAAATTTCACATTCATTGGTCTGATTAGCAACAGCCTGACTGCGCATAATATTCGGCGGTAAATACACGTTTCCAGCAAACACACTCTGAATAGCCTCGCCAATCACCTGCTTTGAGGAAGACTTAGCAATGAAGCCAACAGCACCATAAGAAAGGGTCTGCAATATTTTTTGCTTTTCAGTTTCAGCCGAAACAATAACCACTGGCGTGGTGGGGCATTCATTACGAACATCCAGTAAACCGTTAAGCCCCGTCATGCCGGGCATGTTCAAATCGAGCAAGATCAGGTCTATTTCGTCATTGCTTTTGACTAACTCAAGCGTTGATTCAATATCTTCTGTTTCGTAGGTAGTAGAGCCTGGAAACGCAGAACTGATCGTATTGATTATCGCTTCACGAAATAAAGGGTGATCATCAGCAACTAGAATTTTATACATGATGCTTAACACTATGTTTTAAATAAAATATTCTACCTTATTTAGCGCTCCTAACCCACCCGAAATTAACAGTTTTTTAACACAAAAATGCAGTAAAACGGTGGGTTTTACTGCATCAGGTAATAAAACTTTCCGATTAATCATCAACTCCAATTAAAATACTCGGCGTTCCCCCAGATGATATACGAACAGCATCGTTTGCCACCCTTTGCATTTCTTCGCTTGCCAGTGTTTTTTGCAATGCATTTATCGAGCTAAACAGCATACTAAACATCTGATAGTACTTGGGTATTTCATCCCCGACAGCAGTAAACTTAGTCACTGTGTAAGGTAGCTCGTCCGTTTTAGGAATGTGTAATGCCTGATGAAGCATGGCTAAATGCAAAACATAGTCCCCCTCAAACTGTACTTTGTCTTTTGGTTGTGGATACAGCACCATTAATTTTACGCTTTGCATTATGCTAACTCCTGTGTTCGTTGCTTTTCATTCAGCTTAAAATGTCACCACGGCACCAACAGAAACCGTGTCATTGTCCTCCCCTGCCAAAGAATTCGTTACGTCTGCTTCAGTGTGGTTGTATTCGAAAACGGCGGTGAGTCCCGGGCGCAGCGTATTGAAATAAGCCAACCCCGTATTGGTATGTTCGGCATCCAATACACTGTCAGTGTTTTCCACTTCAGTTCTGCCGTGGGTGACAACAAATCTATGGTCGTGCAGGGTATAAGACGCTTGAAATAACATACCGTCAGTCTCGATCACCTCAGGGCCAACCAACTGATCTAGCCCTGCAACATGCCCTAAGCCTTTAGTGCTATACCCCGACGCACTCAGTGCCAAGCCCGCAAACTTTACTTTCGCACCATAGCCCACGCCTGATTGATCTTGTTCTATTCCATCAACTTCACTGGATTGGCTAACACCACTTAACCACGCCATAAATGAGCCACTGTCAAACGTGGAGTTGTACATTAATTCGGCCTCAAAACGCGGTAAATCTTCAGAAGAATCAGATGACACTTTGTTAGGGTCCATCAGGCCCACCGCAATTTTGAAACCATTGAATTCAGGCGACCTATAAGTGATCTGCGCCTTAGGGAAAGGATACGTATAGCCAGTACTAATGTTACCGAATGTCACATTACCGCCATCGACTAGACCAAAAAAGTCAGAGGTTTGGCCAAAGCCCAAGAGCAATTCATCGTTTAAAATATTGGCGCGGTTAAACAGACCGAAGTCTTTACCGATAAGCACTTCCCCCCAATCGGCTTTGACTGTTGCATAAAATTGGCGAACGTCAATCAACGAGCCGGTCCCTAAATCAGCGGGAGAGGCGTCCCGATTATTATCAGAATCGTTTATGGACACCCAAAAAGAAGAGCGCATTTCAATCTTCATGTCTGATAACTGATTTGAAAAGTTAAAGCCTACATTATTCGGTAAAAACCCCATACGTACTCGAGATTGATCTCTGTCAGTACCGACCCCGCCTGCATCGGTGGTTTCAATTGAACTATTGGAATAGAAAGCATTGACCAAGCCGTCAGCGCTGAAGCTCAAACCGTCGTTTTCGTATATGTCTATTTTAGCCGCAGCACTGAAAGAAGAAGCGATCGCCACTGACAAGAGGCCAAATTTCGTTAATGTGTTCATGATTGTGTTTCCCGTTTTTTGTTATCGTTCAACGGGATCATATAAACACCAGACTGGGTAAAGAATTGAACGAGATAACGAAATCACGCGTTATTTAGTATGACGAAAAAGAACTAGTACTTAAGGAGGGACGCATTTTGCAAACACAACCGTCGGTAGTAGCCGAGCAAAATCGAATAAATAAGTCAGTGAGTGTGTTTTTTGATAGCCCTTAAGAGCAAGCGCATCGCTAGCCAAGTAGAAAGTAGAAGTACAGGAACAGAAATGCCCTTCACTAGGGTTTTATCCAGCGCTAAATCAACCGATGCGAGCGCATTTAGTACGTAATCCAGCAGACTCATGGAGTAATACACAATCGCCACAATTGACACACCTTCCACTATTTGTTGCAAGCGTAACTGCACTTCCCCCCTTCGGTTGATCGCAGCGAGCAATTTTTGGTTCTGTTGTTCAATCGATAAATCAACACGTGTTCGCAGTAAACCACTTGCCCGTTCGATGCGACAGGTTAACGCGTCTAATCGGCGCGTTAACGCCTGACACGTTTTAACACCAGGGCCAAGCCTTCGAGTGACAAACTCACTTAAGCGTTCTTTGTGGTTTAGCTCTTGCTCTTTGAGCTGAGTAATGCGTGAGCACACAAGTTCGTAGTAGGCATCCGTGGCACTAAATCGATAGCTAATATCAGCCAGTATTTGCTCTGTTTGATTGGCTAAATGCGATAAAGCGCTGAGCATTTCTCCATCATCAGCATCCTTAGTGCTCGCCATACTTTGATTTATTGCCACTAAGCGCTGCTCTATTTGTGCTACATCAGCAGACAACGCTTTAGCAATGGGCAAACTTAACAGCGCCATCATTTGATATGTTTCAATTTCCAGCAAACGCTGCACTAAGCGACCTGCTTGATAGGTATTCAATGCCGATGACTGAATATAAACTCGGGAAAAACCATCGCTGTGAACTCGAAAGGAAGTGAACACGTTGGCTCGCCCACTGGCTACCGTGCTACCGAAGACTTGATAGTTTTCAAACGCTTGAAAGAGTGATGTATCGCTGAAGGGCTCATCACTCAATACCAAGTTAACCGCACTAACAAGCTCACCCACTAATGAGTCAAACCATTGCTGGGGCACAAACTCAATAGCAAAACTGTCAAATAAAGCCTCACTGACGCCCTTTCTGATAAAGGTGTAACTGGAGAATTCTAAGTGTCGTTCCCAGCGGATCTCGAAACCCGTGAAATGCTGATAATAGCAACACGCATCCAACTCTGGAGGTGGCGCATTATAACGTGCACACAAGGTGCATAGTTGCTGAAACTCTTTCCCTCTCTGGTCTTGGTTAATTCGCACAGCAATGTGGCTAACAGTGGAACAAGTCGCCATTTGGACACTGGGCCGGTTATGCAATTCTTGACTCAAGCTTTGTCGTGTTTCTGATACCCAAAGACGAGGTCTATTTTTAGTAACGTCGGTCACAGCTTCGCTATTAACTTCCCTATTAGCTTCTCTATTAAGTCGTATCGTCATTCTGATGACTTCATCATTTTGCTAGTCAGCGCACATCAAATAACACTGCCTGCAAGCAAGCTTGGGTATTTTGCTAATAAAGCGGCTTGCCAGCTAAGTTCAGCAGCGCCGGATTCTGTTCGCGGACGCGTTAGAACAACTGATTCTTGATGTACGATACGACTCGGCGACTGACTCAAGAATAGAATTCGATCGGCTAAGTACACTGCCTCTTGCAAATCGTGCGTCACAAAAATCACGCTGCACCCTTGCCGCTGACAAAATTTAATAAGCAATAAACGCAGACGAGCTGCCGTAGGGGCATCAAGTGAATTAAACGGCTCATCAAGTAGCAACAATTTGGGGTTAATAAGAAAAGCACGGGCGATACTGACTCTGCGCTGCATACCTCCAGACAACGTGCGAGGGTAGCAGTTTTGTTTGCCTTCTAGCCCAACACTGGACAGTAATTCATCGATGGTGTCCGAGTGGCTGTTTGGCTGTACTAACCTCAAGTTTTGCTCAACCGTTAACCAAGGCATCAATCTGGGTTGTTGAAAGATGTATCCAATTGGAGGACACATTTGTTCGTTCAAAGGCTCGCCATCAAATACAATATTGCCCGCCTCGCTTGGTTCGAGGCCACTTATTAAATTGAGCAAGGTTGTTTTACCGCAGCCCGAAGGGCCAATGATCGCAACGAACTCCCCTGCCCCTAAATCAAATTCGATATTATCGAGTACATTCGTGCCTTGTATGTACTGTTTATTTTCGATGCGAACGGTAAGTTCAGCCATGCACACTTCCCCGAGCGATTAACCTATCAAGTGGACGAAAAACAACGGCTTCGATACACAGTATGATGCTGATAAAGGCACATGTGTAAGCTAAAATACCAGTGATATCAAAGAACTGAAATTGGGTATTTAGTGCAAAGCCCACTCCGTCACTGCGTCCAAGTAACTCTACAACGAGGACAATTTTCCAGATCAATGACAGCCCAGAGCGAGCGGATGCCATGATAAAGGGATACAATTGCGGCAAAAACACCTTGAAAAAGGTACGCCTGGGTGACAATCGATAGATTTTAGCCACGGCCAGCAAATCGTGATCCACGACCCGCGCGCCTTCTCGGATCATCACCACAACCGTAGGGATTTTGTTTAGCACCACCGCGGCAATCGCAGCACTTTCCACCAAACCGAACCAAATATAACACAGCAAAATGGTTACCAAAGCAGGTACATTTAAAGCGATGATCAACGCCGTATCAGTCAATCGATTGAGCTTTGAATACGTTCCCATCAGCACGCCTATGACGACACCAATGAGCATTGAAATAACAAAACTGATGGCCACACGCTTGAGCGTGACCCATAGATTTAAAAGCATATCTCCTTGGGTGAGATGAAAATGAATGCTGCTGAGCACCCCAGTGCAGCTAGGGAAATCAGGGCTGGCCACAAACCACGCGGCCGCTTGCCAGATTGCCCCAACGAGCAAGACTGTCCCTATACGGATAAACAACCAGCGACGCGTAGCCTGGCTCAAAAATGACATTGAGGACAAGCAGGCAACAATAGCAGGCAGGTTTGCGCAACGAGAAGGAATGTCATTGAGCGCTTTCATCTTCAACCACAGGGTGCCAGGTCAATAAACGCTGGTCAAACGCATAGAACGTATGCTCATCTAGGGATGTGGCATTGCCTACCAAGTTGTGTCCACCATGCTCCGCCAACACAGTAAATATGTCTTTCGTTGCCATTAATTCCTCAGGACCAAATCGATGCAACAAGCCCCTTCGATATTCGGTTTGTAACCCCGTAAACACCTCATCATTTTCAGCTTTAGTTAAATGGCGAATTCGCGCCCATTCATCATCTGATGAGTAAAGAATTTGCTTTGCGGCCAGTGATGCTCGCAAGAAACCTTTGATGCTCTTCGCATGCTGATCAGCCCAAGGTTTTTTGAATGCCCAGCCCAGCAGAGGCACATCGTTTTCAATGTGAAGGGCGTGTAATATTTCTGGCACCGTGACCAATAGTCGATACCCTTTGGCTTTTAAGCGTGCACCGTAGTGCCAAAAGTTGATCCCCGCATCAAGCTCGCCTCTGAGCATAAGGACGTTAAGTAGAACAGGAGACATAAAACTCGGCGCGGTTTTGTTTTTTATATCAAAACCATATTGAGCTTTTGCATATGCCTGCAGTAACAACCAGTTTTTATCCACCTCGCCACCAGCAATACCGACTTTTTTATTCGCTAAATCGCGAACATCCTTAGCAGATGAATCTTTTGGAACATACAAGCCCCCGGTAGCAATAGAAGTGGGGAAAAGTGTAATGTCTTTATCGTTAGCGCGTTGGCGATTTACCCATAGCCAATCAGTTAGAATGATGTCCACTGCATTACTTTGCAAAGCCACAGCGGAAGCATTTTTACTGCCCAAAGATAATACGTCTAACGTGAATCCGTATTTTTTATCCAGCTTGTGGTGTTTAATTACATCCACTTCCCAATTAACCGTGCCGTATTTCAACACCCCCAGGCGCACGTTCGGCGTCGTCTGTGCAAAGGCTTTCATACTCATAGCCATCACGATCACAACCAAGCTAAATATCAGTAAACGTCGTATTTCTGCGCCCTTGAACATTGACTACTCCTCTTACGCTTAATCGCCCCAATTGCTGACTAGACTTGTTTAAATCTGTACCCGCTTTTTAATAGCTGACATGTAATTCAAGCATTAAAATCTTGCTTCAATGCCCAAATGAATCGCTCTGGGTTGGCCTCCAAAGTAGCGATAAGAGCCAAACGCATAATCTGCGCGACTGGCATATCGCTCGTCTAGTACATTCTCTAGTCGCGCCAAAAGACGCACTTTATCAGTCAGCGAAAATTGACCACGAAGTTGCAACAAATTGTGCCCTTGGTATTCATGTTCATTCGATGGATCTAGGTAGTAACTACCCACGTGCGCCCATTCGAGCTCCAACGATGAGTCTTCAGTGGGCTGCCAAGCGAGACGCACATTGCCCAACTGACGTGGAGCCGTATCAATGTCGTTCCCTTTCAGTACACCGCTATTGGCATGTTCTGATTCGTATTGGTGAATCGCGTAGGTGTAATTAACCGCAATAGATACGTTACTAAGTATTGGATAATCAAGCCCCACTTCCACGCCTTTGTGAGACGTTTCAGCATCAGTTACATTCAGGCCATCATCATCTCTGAAGAAGAAGTGATCTTTAGTCATATAAAAAGCCACCAGCTCAAAGTTCATATCAAGTGCTAAGCCTCTTACCCCAACCTCTTGGCTCCGAATTTCTTCTGATTCAATTTGTCCTGCTACTTGCTGGTTTTGAATTCGGTACAAGTCGGTCGTCTGCGGTGCTCTGAATCCCTGAGACCAATCAGCAAAAAGCGCGACGCTCTCGTTCATCAAATAATTAAACCCTATCTTGCTGCTGACGTTATCGAAATCATCTTTGCTGTCAGCCGGGCGTTGATACAAACATGCCACAGGCTCATTGTTACCATTAACACATGGGCTGCCGTCAGCCTGTGTGGTTCCATCAGCAAGCCTGTTCTTGTAATCGTAATGGGTACTATCAAAACGCACACTGGCAGACATTCGCAACGCGTGACTGTATTGCCAGTCGGCTTGAACATAAGGAGCTAACGTCAACACATCAACCTCATAGTCGTAATGCACACCTTGCTGGCGCGCTTTACCAAAGCTAAAGGTACTGGCCTTTTGTTGGGTTTCAGTGAGCTCGCCTGAAGTCCACTCTGCATCAGCCCCCATAACAAGGGCGAGGCGCGGGTCAAATTGCCAATGATAACTACTGGTCAATCCAAAACTGGAGTGGCTATTTTCTTCTATCGCTTCAGAGGGTAAGTAATGCTGGCGAAACTCCATATCATTCGTTCGAACGTAAGGCGTAAGCACAAAATATCTGTCATCAGACAAAGTACGTTGCCACTTACTCGCAACACGCATTGATGACCATTTTCGGTAGGCGTCGTCTTCGCAGTTTTTTTCCATTGCTTGGGTGTCTTTAAACAAGCGGTCATCTGCGTAAGTAGATTCAAAGCAACCTTCCCCATTGTCGCCAGAGGCAATAAAACCCGCGGTATTTTGGTCAAGTACGAAGCCCGCAACACTGGTCGTTATCGCGTTGAGATCATCACGGTATTCATGACGCAGCCCCACTTTGGCTGACGTGAAATCACTGTCGTCTTGGTAGCCGCCATTGTCTATTAATTGCGTATTAATGCTTAAGCCGTGTGCACCAAAATCATTGCCCAGAGTACCTTGCACTTGATAGTGCTCGTTTGGCCCAAGTAACAAAGATACGTCCCCGCCGTCACGTACCGCTTGATTAATCACATTCACCACACCGTGAACCGCATTTGACCCATAAATCGCGCTCGCTGGGCCACGTACGATATCCACTTCTTGTGCTTGTGCTAAGTTAAGCTCTGATAAGCCGTTGTTATTTGCAAAACCTGCTGCACGTGTTGCAATGCCATCTTCTAAAATTAAAAAAGCCCCCCCTGCACCCGGTCCGGTCAGTACGGGAGAGCGCAAAGAAGGCAAAGACTCCATGCCATTATTGGCTTGTACATACACTCCACTCGCGCGATTAAGTAGATCGCTTGGATAAACCGAGCTTACCGTTTGAATATCTTGGCGATTGATGCGCGCCAAATTACCAGTCAGTGTTAATAGGTTTTCCGCTTGACGCGTGCCTGTCACAACAATGACATCAGATATATCAGTCGTTGTAACCTGTGACTCAGACCGGTCCTCTTTGAACATATTGGCTTTGGCAGTATTTGCCTCGGCAGCTTTGGCTTCGGCGATACTCGCTGCAACCAAGCTGGTAACAGCCAGCATGGAAAGCTGAAAAACGGGGATTCTTTTTTTAACTGACTCTCGAAACATCACAGTTCTCAAAGTATTCGATAATGTATGTTTTATGCTATTGCTCACCTGGTTTTTATTCTTTCCTCCTTTAGTATGACTACTCTCGTCAATTAAGGCAGAAAGACGGCATTTTCGATGAATGTCAGCATGCTTAGTCATTAAAACTGTACCTGCACATTGGCCGTTACTCGTCTTGGACTGCCTGGGCCAACAAAAAAAGCCTCATCAATTTCAGGGTATACATCCTCTAACACCTCGTCTGGCTCACCATAGGTACCAAAGGTATGGTATTGGCGGTCAAAGGCGTTATCGATCCGCGCTGAAAGCTGCACAGACTCACTTACTTGATACTTGGCATACACATTGGCAATCGCGTAAGACGATATTTTTTTATTCTCATTTGCTTCATCCCCGCGGTAATACGATGACGATGAGAACAACCACTCGGCGCCTACACTCAGTGCTTCGTTCAGTGCCCAATCGGTGTGCATTTTCACTTGATGCTGAGGCTGGCCAGGGATCGTGTCTCCAGCTTCCACTTGTCGACCTCCTCCTAAGGGATTATTCGGACTAAATGTGACAAATTCTGATTCGAAAGTAGCGTCTAAGTAGCTGTAATTGGCACCAAAGCTAAGGTTTTCTCGCTGATGCAAGAAAGACAGTTCTGCCCCTTGCCGATTGGTTTTATCAACATTGATAAAGTAGCCCTCTGACTGCGTCACACCCGCTTGTTGAAAAATAATGTCATCCACGCTTTTGGTGCGATATAAAGTGGCCGTTAGCGTATTAGCATCAGTGTGATAATCAACTGACGCCTCAATGGTTTTCGCAACGACTTTATTCAATGGCGGATCGGCCACAAAACCATTGGGTAATTTACACGGGTCATCTTCATCGGCACAACTTAGCTCTGCTGGGCTTGGCATACGTGACGACTCGCTGTAACTCAGTGATATATCCCATTTTTGAGAAACAGAATACTGAACGCCTAACGCTGGGTTGAAACGATTGAAATGGTGCTCGCCGTTTAACGAGCCCTCACCAACATCTATCCTGTCATGCATCGATATTTTACTGTCGTTATAGCGCCCAGAGACACTGAGTAACCAGCGCTCATCAAAGCGCACTGAGTAACCTGAGTAGAGGTAGTGTTCATAAGTTTTTACCCCTAGTCTCACTTGAGACTCACTATCAAAAAATCCTGTGGGTGATACTGAACGGTCATCCTCTGGTGTGCTGTTATGCAAAATACCAAACTCGGTATCACTGATAAAATCGATATCAGCTTGATCAATTCCGCCACCAATGACCCACTCATGCTCTGCGTGCTGAGTTTTTTTACTGTGCATAAGCTGCAAAGCTACGCCATAACTTTTGTTTTCAGTAGCGCTTTGGTTCAACGTGCCGTCTATATCGTCAGCGTCCACATCAGAAATGTCACTGAAGCTTACCTCTGGGGCATGACCCACAAACTCAACCCGCTCTACCTCGTCATCTTCTTCCTCACACAAGGTAACAACATTATTAAACTCACATTCTTCGTAGTCGCTGTCATCACCGTTAGTGGTGTCAATATTGTTGCGTCTGTAATAGCTGTTTGCTTGCATTGTAAAACCGTTGCCTAACGCTGACTCACTACTAAGCGCAAACATGCGGTGATCGTTTTCGGTTTTATCCGGGTAGGTGTAAATGGCGTCGTACCCCTGGGCGACTTGTAATCCCTCGGGCACAGCACCATTGCCGGTCAGGGCGTTGTCATTAGCCGCGGCGAATAACTCAAGGTGATGAATATCCCCTTGGTAGGTTAGTGTGCCTAGCACCTGTTTCAAATCACTGCTTGAAAAGTCTCGCCAGCCGTCTTCGCTCAAACGGTTAATCGCCACATAATAGCCCCAACGGCCATTGTTTCCGCCGCTTTGCACCGTCGCTTGGCGTTGACCGAAGCTGGCTATTTGTAGGTCCAGTTCATTACGCACGAAGGTGAAACCATTTTTGACCCGCATGTCTAATGCACCGCCTAAGGTATTTTGCCCAAAACTAGGGTTCGAGCCCGAGTACAACGCGACGCTATCAAGGGCAGCAAAAGGAATAAGATCCCAGTTGACGGTATCGCCAAATGGTTCGTTAAATCGAATACCGTTGAGGTATAAAGAAATACCTTGTGGTAACCCAAGCAAAGGCGACGCGGTAAATCCGCGGTACTGCACGTCAGGTTGAAAAGGATTGTTCTGTACATCGTTGATATGCACACTGTTTAAGCGATTTTTCATGTGTTGCGACAGCGAGAGCGCATTGCTTTGCGCTAGCTCCTCTGTGCTAATGGTTTGTATACTGCCAATGATACTGGTGGTGTTGTGTTCACTAAAAAGAGGATTTTGGCCAAACACACTGATTGTTTCAAGACTGGCGATTTCACTTGCCATGCCCTCAAAACTTAACATTACACCGACTGCGACTACATATCTCATCATCAATTCCATTGCGTTAGTTAACACTTCAACAAGGAAATTAACGGATAGATGCCTTTGCTACAACTTACGCCAAGAAAAGAAAAAACCAAAACAATCCATATAATTCATAACGTTAACTAAAATTCATTCTTAAGCCTCCTTCTAAAGTAGGAGGCCATTCCTGCCAAAGTCAGCGCACATTACTGCTTGTAAAGCAGGGAGACATTATCCACGACCTCGAAACGTCACTAGGGCTATAACGCAAGTCACCAAGGCGCTGCTAAAAACCACGGTAAAAGCAAGTTCATTAACTTGCCCGTACAGCGCAAATCGCAATAACTCGACACAGTGCGTAAAGGGGTTAAACTGGCAGATCCAAAACAACACGGCGCTTGCTTCTTGCATTTTCCATAAGGGATACAGTGCACTGGACAAGAAAAACATCGGAAAAATGACAAAGTTCATCACGCCTGCAAAGTTCTCTAGCTGAGTAATAAGATTCGCGAGCATTAATCCCAGCGCGCTGAGAAAAAACGATATCAAGAAAATAGCAGGTACAGCATATAGGTATCCGGTAAATTCAATATCGACTCCCACTAATCGAGTGATGAACAAAAATATAAGCACTTGAAAGGTCGACAAAATAGCACCGGCCACGAGTTTACTAAAAAGCAAAAAGGGCCGAGGCATTGGGCTCATAAGTAAGACTTTCATACTGCCCATCTCTCGGTCATACACCATAGACAACGAGCTTTGCATGCAATGAAACAAGATGATCATGCCGCCAAGCCCGGGCGTAATATATTGCTGATAGGTGATGTAGGTACTGTAGGGTTCCATTATTGAGATCCCCAGCGCAGATCGAAACCCAGCCGCAAACACAACCAGCCACAGCAATGGTCGCACCAATACGCTCAATAAGCGGGTCCTTTGTTGTAAGAAGCGCAATACCTCTCGCTTAACAATGCCCTTCATGCAGTATAAGTACGTTGCAAGGTTCATAGTGCCTCCATGCTGGCGGTTAACGTACGGTAAAGCTGAGGCACATCATCGACATCGAATTGGGCACATAAATCTCGGGTAACCCCTTGCGCTTTAACTTGCCCACTATTAAGCACAACCAAGCTGTCTTGTGCACTGACTTCATCCATCAGATGCGTCGCCCACAACACACAAAGGCCTTGTCGCTGGGTTAAGGTGCGCACGTATTTGATGATCAGCGCGCGGCTCTCTATATCAAGCCCTACGGTAGGTTCATCAAGTAATAGTACCTTAGGCTGATGTAACAGGGCTCGGGCTATTTCTACCCGCCGGCGATGGCCCCCATTCAAGGCTCTGACTTTCACAGCCAGCTTGTCATTGAGGGATAACCCCAACAGTATGTCACCAATATTACTCAGAGCATTCGCCGACGAAATACCGTGCAGCGATGCGTGGTACAACAAGTTTTGTTGAACGGTTAAATCTAGGTCCAAGGTGTTTTGTTGAAACACCACTCCCATTGACCGCATGATGTCCTTGCGGGCGCTTTGCAGGCTCAAACCACATACTTTGATGTCACTATTGGCCTCATGGTCAGCAAGGCGTTTGTTGGCGCTTGCGTTAGCTCCCGGGGCAGACTTTAAACCGGTAAGCAAAGAAAATAAGGTACTTTTACCCGCACCGTTTGGTCCAAGCAGAATATTGATACCCTGTGGTAGGGTTAAATTCACGCAATCAAGCACGCGCTTTTTGCCATAGCGGTATGACAAATTTCGCACCTCGATACTGGAGTGGGTTATTTTATGACTGGGTTGGTTGTTGTTCGAAATTTTTTGCCCAACCGGGTTAAGCTTCGCGTCTGATGGCTTGTTCATTGCGCACCACGCACAACTACGCCCCATGGGTAACGCCCTACTTTGATAGAATGCGTGACCTTACGCTTTGCAATATTGATTACCGACACATCCCCGCTAACACCATTGGTGGTTAACAGCTTGCTTTGGTCTTGATTAAACGCCAGTTGCCAAACCCGTCTGCCTACCAGTAAATATTCTTCGATATTCATGCTAGGCACATCAATGACCGCCACATGATTGGCTGGGCCAAGTGCAACGAATGCTGTTTTTCCGTCACCGCTTAACTCTACCCCTACTGGCTGTACTTTGTCCCTATGCACCCCTGAAATAGCGAAAGTAAATTCATGAATAACCTGACGGGTATTAACGTCAAACACGCTCAAGGTGCCACCAATTTCAGAGCTAACCCAGAGCTGCTTGCCATCTTGTGAAAACTTTGCCGATCTGGGGCGTGCGCCGACTAATGAATTATCGATGTTTTCGTAGGTTTCTGTGTCTATCCAGTGCACCATATTGGTTGTTTCCGAGGTAACCACAACCAGTTTACCGTCGGGGCTGACAGCTAGCCCCTCGGGCTCTACACCCACATCGATTTGTGTAATCACTTGTCTCGATGCTATATCAATTACCGTGAGCAGGGCATCATCTTCGTTCGAGGTATAAATGATTTTGCCATTGGGATGCAGCGCAATGGTTTCGGGGTCTTCTCCTGACGGTAAGTCTCCTATAACGGTTTCATTAACTAAATCAATGATCTGAATACTGTCAGAATCACTGGCACACAGATAAGCAATAGTGCCATCATGGCTCTGTACCAACCCTCTGGGTCGTTGACCAACGTCAAACTCTCGCAGCACTTTGTGCTGTGCAAGATTGATGACCGAAATCGTGTTGTCCTTTTCATTGGAAACGTAAGCGAGTTCTTGGGCGTGTACCAAAGTGATTACATTGCAGCCAAGCAACATCCCCAGCATTAGCGATATATTCAAAACGTTCTTTTTCATATGTGACCTCTGGTGATATTGGCGGCTCATTCGCAGCGCATCTCGCGTGCATCAAAACCCAAGGTATCAAGTTCGTTTGTGGGATGTAGCATGCCCGCTTGGGGCGATTCAGACACAAAAGCGTTGGGTTGCACCAACGCCAAAGGCATTCTTAACTGACCATTCCATGAACGAAAGCTGAGCTTACGCCCTTTATATGCAGCCAATTCAAAGTCATCAGAATGAATATAATCAATCAACTCTGCCGGTTTACCTGAACCTGTTTGCTGGGCCGCTTGAGCGACACTTCGCACTGCCAAATAAGCACTGAAATCTAATTCATTCATGTCTCTTGCCGCCATTTTGCGAAAACGACTTTGCAATTGCGCCGCCCCCCACTGCTCTATGACTCGATGCCATGCCAGTGCTTCTAGCCCTGCTGAACCGATAACTGGCCTTGGCAAATATGTGTTGTAAGGAATGAATTCGGCGAAGTCCTTGTGAGCATCAGCGACAAAGACCACATCATAGGGGCGCGAAGTTTGGGTAAATAGCGGAATTTCTTGCTGAGTACTGCGGCGCAAGTCAGTGTTAAAGTCCCACACTTTTTGTTCGATAATGTTTAATCCAAAACGTTTCGCTGCAAGAGAAAACGCATATGCTATATGCTCATCGGCCACTCCCTTGCCTTTGATCAACAGTATTTTAGATAACCGTTTTGCCACAAGCCATTGTGCCAATGCGTCTGACTTCATTCGGTAACTTGGGACTGTGTGTAACACAGATGACAAACACAAGGTGTGGCGCATATCATCCGCCGGCTCACTGACATTAAACACCAGCACAGGTTTGTTTTTCGCCCATTTGTCTATGGTTTCAAACACACCGCTGTCCGCACTGACAAGAAATACAAACACACCCTTTTTAAACTGCTGATCAATACGCTTGAGCACTTCTTGAGGAGCGTGCAACTCAAACTGAGATAATGTGAAAGATTGACCAATGAATTTACCTGTTGAGTTAGCATCAGCCACCGCTAACTGCGCGCCAGGCAAACCACTGTTTTCAGGTAACACATTGATATTGCTGAACGTTGCCACGGGCGCGTTCAATAGCTTCAAATAATTCACCTCATAGCTAAGGGGAACATTTTTAGCGACCGAATGGCCATTCCATAGCAAAATACAAACCGTAGACAAAACCCAAGTGAGACGGTTAATAACGCTTATTTTCTGCTTCTTTAAACGGCTTGTTTGCGTGTTCATAGTCCGCTCTTCTCCTTACGCTAAATTTCACATTACTTTGCACACTACAGTTCATGCTAAAACGACTTTTAACATCAGCATATAGAAGAACACCCCTGTTGGAAATTCTAGGCCACATCCGCTAACCGCATGAATTTAAAGAGTTAAGTGTGTTTTCGCTGAGAAACTTTGTTAAAAATCATCCTAAAGGATGAGATTTAATCTAGCTAAAGTGCAATGTGTGAATGCCCCGTAGATGGGTAAGCTAACCCTCGTTGATTAAATGACTAACCAGTTACATACAAAGAGGATAAACGGTGATGATTAGACATACATTAAGCCGCAGCATTTTTATAGCAGCCATAACGACTTGTTCTTTTGGTTTGGCTGCACATGGCTCTGTGACGCCGCAGAGTGTTGATACCTCAACCATACCCGAGTTAGGCGAAGAATGGTCTGACACAAATCCGTACCGTGACGTAGAAGGTCACGATCGGGACGAGATTTTGCGAGTTGGCTCATCAGCTTACAATCAGAACTGTGCCCGGTGTCATGGCTTAGGCGGTGTCTCTGGTGGTATAGCACCGGATTTACGCATGCTAGCCCCTGACTACGATGGCGACGAATGGTACGTATATCGCGTGCAAAATGGGGCTGTCCGAAACGGTGCTGTTTACATGCCTAAGATGACCGAACACCTCAATCAAGAAGCATTGTGGGCCATTCGCAGCTGGTTAGAGTCTGTCAGTGACACCCAGTAAAACCTTACATCGGGTTATATGGGCGGCTTACGCGCTGTTTATCTGCCAAACAAGTCTGGCCCGCCCTTTCGATGACATCATACAAACCGACTTTATCACGGTAGCGGTTTATCGCGATTTCGTGCCTTTTTCGTTTCAACAAAATGGCCAAGATCTGGGCATTGATGTGGAAATAGCCAAGCATATTGCCCAGCAACTAGGCGTAAAGCTCAAGTTAAAATGGGCCACTGCGGATGAGTCCGTAGAAGATGACCTGCGAAATAATATCTGGAAGGGGCATTTCCTCGATCGCACCGTGGCAGACCTAATGCTGCGGGTCCCCTACGATAAAAAATACAGCTTGAAACGCGATGACATAGGTGAATTGGTGAACGGCCAAGTGCATATGTTTGCGCCTTACCACGTGGAATCTTGGCAGATAGTGTTTGATCAATCAGCGATTGAGTCTGTGCCAACAATTGCGGTTTTCCAATACCACGATATAGGCGTTGAAAACGATTCTATCCCTCAGTTTTATTTGATGTCAGCCTTTGCTGGCCGCATGCGCGACAGAAGCAAGCAATTTGTCACCATCCCTTTGGCGATACAAGCAATGCAAGCAAAAGAAGTGGATGCTGTGATGGGCATGCGCAGTCAAATCAGTTACTACCAAAGCCATTTAAACAACCAGCGCTATCCTTTGGCACAAAACGGTTTCCCGAATATTGGCAAACAAAAGTGGGACATCGGCATGGCCGTCAAGGCGGATTATCGCCAGTTGGGTTATGCCATAGGCGATATTGTTGAGCAAATGACGAAAGACGGCAGCATGAGAAAAATATTTGAGGATTACCAGATTACATATGAAATCCCTGAATATTACTCTCCCTGAACGTACGCCTTAAGCTCTCCTACTAAGTGATGAATAAATATCCTACGCCTGAGTCATAGAGCCAATTAAACGCACAGAATACTATGCATCTACCCTAATAAAGGTTCCGTTTTAACGATATGAAATAGACAGCAATGACCTTAATTAGACCCTGAATTCAAACACGCAAAAAACTAAAATTTCATGAGGAAATAACGATGAACAATAAAGGTATGAAAGCAGTATTGTCATTATCAGTGCTCATATCCATTGCACTGTCCCCTGCGGTATCCGCAAACGTTACAGACAAAGATATTTTAAATGACCAAGCGACCACAGATGATGTGGTGTCGTATGGCATGGGTCTTAAAGGTCAACGCTACAGCCCCCTGTCAAAAATTAACGGCGACACGGTGCAAGAAATACGTCCCGTTTGGGCATTTTCATTAGGTGGCGAAAAGCAGCGAGGGCAAGAGTCACAACCTTTAATTAAAGATGGCGTTATGTACGTCACGGGTTCGTATTCTCGGGTTTATGCCATTGACGCCAACACGGGTGACGAACTTTGGCAATATGATGCCCGCTTGCCTGACGGTATTATGCCCTGTTGCGATGTGATCAATCGCGGTGTCGCCCTGTATGGTGAACTCGTTATTTTCGGTACGTTAGACGCCAAATTAGTCGCTTTGAATAAAGACACAGGTAAAGTGGTTTGGAAGAAAAAAGTCGAAGATTATAAAGCCGGTTACTCTATCACCGCAGCTCCCATTATCGTTAAAGGCAAGATCATTACTGGTGTAGCCGGCGGTGAATTTGGCGTAGTCGGTAAAGTGCGTGCTTACGATGCAGTCAATGGCCAACTCGTGTGGGAGCGCCCTACGGTTGAAGGCCATATGGGTTACATATGGAAAGATGGAAAGAAAACCGAGAACGGCATATCGGGTGGAAAGCCCGGCCAAACGTGGCCTGGCGATTTATGGAAATCCGGTGGCGCTGCGCCTTGGTTAGGCGGCACTTATGATCCTGATGTAGATTTACTCTTCTTCGGCACAGGTAACCCTGCCCCGTGGAACTCTCACCTTCGCCCGGGTGACAATTTATTTTCTTCGTCTCGTTTAGCCATTGACCCAGACACAGGTAAAATAGTGTGGCACTTTCAATCGACTCCTCACGATGGTTGGGATTTTGATGGCGTAAATGAACTGATTTCTTTCGATTACAAAGACAATGGCAAAACCATCAAAGCGGCAGGCTCTGCGGATAGAAACGGCTTCTTCTATGTATTGAATCGTGAGAACGGTGATTACATTCGAGGCTTCCCGTTTGCTGATAAAATCACATGGGCTTCCGGATTAGACAAAAATGGGCGCCCTATCTTCGTGGATAGCAACCGCCCTGGCGATCCATCGGAGTCAAAAGACGGCACGCAAGGCACATCCGTGGTGTCTGCACCTGCTTTCTTGGGTGCTAAAAACTGGATGCCTATGGCCTACAGCAAGGACACCGAATTGTTTTATGTACCATCCAACGAGTGGGAAATGGACATATGGAATGAACCTACCGCCTATAAAAAGGGTGCTGCTTACCTAGGTGCTGGTTTTACTATTAAACCCATCAACGAGGGATATATAGGCGTATTAAAAGCAATCGACCCTAAAACAGGCAAAGAAGTGTGGCGCTACCAAAACTACGCGCCATTATGGGGAGGCGTTTTAGCCACCGCAGGTAACTTAGTGTTTATGGGTAACCCTGAAGGTTATTTACTCGCGTTTGATGCTAAAACGGGAGAAATAAAATACAAGTTCAATACCGGCTCAGGCATAGTTGGCTCACCCGTTACCTGGGAAATGGACGGAGAACAGTACATTTCAGTATTATCAGGCTGGGGGGGCGCCGTTCCACTTTGGGGTGGTGATGTAGCACAGCGCGTTAAACACTTTAACCAAGGTGGCAGCGTCTGGACTTTTAAACTTCCTAAATAGTCCACGACCGATCTGCTCGCTATTCCTACGGTGTTAAAGATAGCGCTAAAGAGAGTCTTAAAGAAATCAAGACCAGCCTAGCTGGTCTTTTTTTTTCGCAACTCGGTAGCATCATACGACGCTTTAATGCCAGTAAACAGCAGCTACGTTTTATCTGCACATTTCACTATTAACCTTATTTATATAATGACTGACACCTGTTTGCACACTCTGCTTTATTTCCTTGCTACTATTTCTCATATCTATGCTGTGTACGTTGAAATCTACTTTAAGATGTACACTGCGAATTTATAAAAAGAATAGGGAACGAGATGTATTATCTGCTGACGTACGATGTTGAGCCTGACTATCTAAAAAAGCGTGAAGCGCACCGAGATGAGCACTTGAAGCTGGCCCAAGCAGCCTGCGAACGGGGTGAGCTGCGTTTAGGCGGCGCACTCACCGAACCTACGTTAGGCGCGGCCTTGGTATTCGAAGGTGCCTCACCTAACGTCGCCGAAGAGTTTGCAAAAAATGACCCTTATGTGCGCCACGGACTAGTTAAAAACTGGCATGTGAATGAATGGGCGATTGTCATAGGTGCAGGCATTGAGCCTATCTAACCCAAGAATTTAAAACTCAAAACCTGATGTTACTGACAAACTTGACGTCGATTACTCACTAGGAGCCCTGATGCCGTTAGCCCAATTAAATATTGCCACCACTTTATACCCAATTGACGCACCTGAAATGGCTGATTTTGTGAATAATTTAGCGCCTATTAATGCCATAGCAGAGGCAAGCGCAGGTTTTATTTGGCGCTTACAAGATGACAGCGGAGATGCCACGCACATCCATGCTTTTGATGATCCGAACATGATTGTGAATATGTCAGTGTGGGAATCAATTGATGCCTTAAAGGCTTTTATGTTTAAGACACATCACAGAGATTTTATGCGCCGTAAAAAAGAATGGTTTCAACACAGTGACGTAGACACCTATGTGTTGTGGTGGATCCCACAAGGACATACGCCCAGCCTTGATGAAGCTATCAGCAAGCTTACTCTTTTGCGCGATAACAGTGAATCGCCCAGTGCATTCACATTCAAACGTCAATTCAGTGAAGATGAATTTCTCTCACTTAATCAACATGCCATGTAAGTATCGGTTTAACGCTAGTCGCTTTATTATTAGAAGCAAATATCATAAATGAACGGCGCCTATTTCGCCGTAAAACAGCAATATCACACCAAGAAGTTTAACAGTGAGTCTATTTACGTCATAACGGAGCGGCAATGAGACACCTTATTCTTTTAGGACTTCTTTTTTATCTAGGCATGAATAGCAAGGTCAATGCATTGACAATATCGCCGTTATTCTCAGACCATATGGTATTGCAGCGAGAAAAACCTGTTCGAATTTGGGGTGAAGCACCTGCAGCCCAAAAAATCACAGTTAGTTTATTGGGGCAACACTACCTTACCCAATCGGATCACAATGGTGATTGGGAAATCGTGTTGCCAGCGCACGATAAAGCCGGGCCTTTTACGCTAACAGTTGAGGCTGATGAATCAAAAACCCTACATGATGTGTATTACGGCGAAGTATGGATAGCCAGCGGACAATCCAACATGGAGTGGAAGTTAAAAGGAGATGTTGTTGGCAATCAACAAGAAATCATTACGGCAAATCGGCCTCTCATTCGCTTTTTCGATATACCCGATACAGTTGCTGCCACTAAACAGCGTCACTTACCTGATAGCCATTGGCAGGTCGCTTCGCCCCACACCGTTGGTTATTTTTCTGCGGTTGCCTGGTTTTTTGCTCGAAAACTACAACAGCAAGAAGATGTTGCTGTGGGCATTATCGAGAGCAATTGGGGCGGCACACCGGCTGAATCTTGGATTGATTTGGACGTTGTCGCTGCCACGCCAGGGTATGCCGAAAAGAGTGCAAAGGTTAAAGCACAGCACAACTGGCCCAAAATACTTGCTGATAACAAAGCGAAGAACGTAAAAAAATGGCAACGGATAGACGATCTCGAAGGGGCAAAGCGACAAGAAGCTAACGGATTAAATTATGACGATAGCCATTGGCAAAACATAGAATTGCCCAACAAAACGCCGTTGCATCATTTCGTTTGGCTACGCAAAGAGTTCACGTTGACTAATCTACCCAACTCTCCCATCACGTTAAGTTTCGGCGATATCGTGCAGAACGCTTTTATCTTTATTAACGGCCAACACTTAGCGAGCGAAGACTGGAAGACCCATGAGTCAGTTCACGCTATACCCACAGCATTGTTGCGACAAGGCACAAACATTATCACGCTGCGTGTTAATAGCGACTGGGATAATCGAGTGATTGTCGGTAAAAAAGGGCAAATATTTTTAGACATAGACGGCTCAAAAATCGACCTCTCTTCACACTGGCGGTTCAATAACAGCATCGAAGCTCCGATGCCTAAAGTGACCAATTACAGCTTTACCCCAGGCTTTGTGTACAATGCGATGATCTACCCATTACTGCCTTTTACCACCCAAGGCGTGATTTGGTATCAAGGTGAAAGCAACATCAACAAGCACGAGTATTACCACACCCTTTTTAGCAACTTAATCGTTAACTGGCGTGAGCGAGCTCAAGCTCCTGAATTGCCATTCTTTTTCGTACAAATATCCGCTTATCTTCCACCAAGTGAATTGCAGCCTGATAGCAAATGGGCTTACCTGCGAGATGCCCAGCGACAAACCTTATCAGTACCGAATACCGCAATGGCGGTGTCAATAGACGTTGGCAGTGCTGACGATTTACACCCCAAGCAAAAACGCCAAGTCGCAGAGCGTTTGTGGCGCCAAGCCGCATTCAAGATATACGGGCATAGCCTGGTGACAAGTGGCCCCGACTTTGTGCGCTCAAATACTAATCAAGGCGCAATTAAGCTTGAATTTAACAACGCCGAGGGACTCAGAACGACTGACAATACCCCATTAAAAGGCTTTATTATTGCCGGCGCTAACAAAGTATTTCGTAAGGCGCTTGCGCACATTGAAGGCGCAACAGTCATCGTTTCTCACCCAGAGATTAACAAGCCCGTTGCAGTGCGTTACGCCTGGGCCAATAACCCTATTGCCAACCTTACAAATAATGAAAACTTACCTGCGGTGCCCTTTAGAACAGACGACTGGCTTGAAGGTGATGTCAGCGCAAATTAGCACTGCGTTTTGTTAAGTATTTAGTGTTCAAGATTAATGTTGAGACTTAGCATTAGGATGATGATTAAGGCAAGAGGCACAGCGCTTGACACTGATGGCGCTGAGTTAAGACTGGATGCGCGCTTTTGAGCTAAACGCTGACACTGCATAACCGACAACTAGAGCATTCAATCGAAATAGCGTAAATCGATGAGCGCCAAATCGCTGAAACTTAGTTAACTTTAAGCTCAGCGACGATAAATAATGCTGCTTAGCTATCAACGTAGCGGTATTTATTGATAAGCTAAATTTGCGATTTTAACCGCAGCCGACCTTGCTTTGATGCAATAGCCTAAGGGTTTTGCTTTATGCGAATATCACGATAAAAGACTTCTGCTCCCTCTGATTGAAATTCAATTCTTCCTTTTGTGAGCGGCACGTGTTCCCCATCAATCACTTGCCTTGACTGATAACCACGAAACACCTCGTGGCCGTTAATTTTATGAATAACCATAGTGTCATCTGCAATAACTTCCATGGAGTCCCACTGGCCGATCGGATTCTCAAACTCGCCTAACTTCAATACACGGTTAGCGATGTCTTTACACAGTGGCATATCCGGATCGTAGCGGTAGAAATGCCAGTCTCCGTCATTTGCATCGCCGCAATGAGTATCAATTAAAACACCATCAAGACTGTGATAATCACCGCTATCGCCTACTTGAATTTGCATTTCGTGGCTACGCATCCAGTGATTCATCGATGCGCCAGCCTCTCCTACCGCAAAATACAATACACCGCTGTCACGGGGTAAGTTTTCTCTGGGGGGCCATTTCTTATCGCCCCATTTCACGTCAAATTTAAGATGAAAATTCTCGTATTCTTTGATAGTGCTGATACCGCCCCATTCTTCTCCTGAAATACGTAGCATCCCATCATGCACGCTGAACACATTTTTAGGGTCATTGTTGATACCGCGAACAGGCAAGTTGTCAGGATCTTGATAATTGCTGTCTTCAGGTTGGTAACTCACAAAGGTGTACCAGCCTTGCAAGTCTTTACCGTTAAAGAGCGACACCCACTCATCTTCAGGCTCGTCTACTGCAGAGGCTTTTACGTCCAAAGTACGGTTATTCACCGCGTTATTCATCTCCCCTTTAGCTTCACTGGTAGAGTTTGATGATTCAGGTGTTTGTTCACGGTTACAACCTGATAAAGCTAAACACACGGCTATTGAAAAATGTAAGAGGGTTTTATTGTTCGCCATTTTAGTTTCAATTTTTATTATGATTTATTCATCCCACCAGTGTAAGGAATTAGACGCCAAATTCGATAATCAAAACAGGTAACCGGTTTGTGTTATTCCACAACATAGTGGCTGACAACCTCACCGAAAAACAAGCCAGACAGTGTACCCCGCGTTTTCACACTTTTTTGCGGCATTTCCCCCTCTGAGCAAGAGTCTTTTTATAAGATTCTAAAGATGGGTGTCTATGTAATTCCGTGTATGCGTCCCAGCGAACGAAGTGAGTGACTTGATTTTTTTGTTAGGTGACATGCTAAATACTACCTTGAATAAGCATTGCTAACACACCCAGCGAAAAGTAAATGATTGGCAACAAATCCCAGTGGCCGTAATGACCATAAATTTTGTAACTACGGACTGATTGCCAAACCGACAATGCAAATACTACTAAATATGATGCTGCAATAGCGACAACCTTAATGCTAGAAACTGCCGGCTCATTAGTGAAACCAGCTCCAAAAGCGAGAGACATTAAGCATATAAACAAGGTTAGCGGCAACAGGATGATGCCCCCGATTAATAAACTAAAATTCCTTGTAAGCCATGAGAACACTTTGGCACCTAACGCTTCACATATGGGGCGCAGACTTGCTGGCTATAATTGCGCGAAGCGCCAGCCAGCGAGTATGCGTCCCAATGAGCAGAGCGAATGAACATAATGTGTTTGTTATGTACCATTTTCAATTAGTGCACCGCTCTTGGAGTTTGCTTAAAAAGCCTTTAGATAGTTGGAATGAAGCTGGAGTAAAAACCTCCAAGCTATCGTTACCAGCTTGCCCGTCAATAGTTAACTCGTAATAACTAATTTTTCCGTTTTCTTCACTGGTGGAAACCATTAGTGCATAGTTAGTTTTAGCTTTAACTTCAGCAAATACACTAAAGAAACATTGCTTATCAACTGTTCGTTCTAAAGCTTTTCCATAGCCAACTTTCTTATCAAGCTTAGCTTCGCAGCCTCCAAGAACTACCAACATTAAAGTAACAATAAATACCTTCATTTTATCTTGGTACATAACGCTCAACACTAACGAATCCCCTCATAATTATGAGCAGAAACAATAATATAGACACGCATAGCGCCATTTGATGTCTTTTATCAAGAAAGAGGATTTCGCCAAAAACCAACTAGATAACAACACCATGCGTGATATTCATATCTTACACGATTTGCTTAAAAAACAATGCCCTAATCTACATGCCAAACGTCTTTCCGCTTTGATGGTTGCCACCCAATCTTTGCTAGATGGCCAGCAACTATCGTTGACCGAATTAGGACGCAATATCTCAGGCTCCGTGGCCCCGAAACACAACATTAAACGCATCGACAGGCTGCTTGGTAATAACAACCTACATAATGAACGGCTCGACATCTATCGTTGGCACGCTCGCTTGCTTTGCGGTGCTAACCCCATGCCCGTTGTCCTTGTGGATTGGTCTGATGTGCGTGAGCAGCTCAGGCATTTAACCTTACGTGCATCGGTCAGTGTTCAGAAAGGAAGCAAGACACCCGTGGTAAAAATGGTCAATTTTCAGGGCTGAACTAGACTTGGTTGGTGTCTCATTTTTGTCAGGTAGATGAGTTATGCCTCAACCTCGAAAAAGCCAAATTAGTTTAATCGATACGCCTTATTACCATTGTGTTTCCCGCTGCGTACGCCAGTCATTCTTGTGCGGAGTCGATGCGCATTCAGGGCAAAGTTACGAGCATCGCCGAGGTTGGGTAGAAGAGCGTTTATTGTTTTTATCTACGGTATTCGCCATAGACATTTGTGCCTATGCGGTCATGAATAATCACACGCATGTGGTGCTATGTGTGGATAAAACAATGGCTGCTCATTGGGCTAACGATGAAGTATTGAGACGCTACCACAAGCTACACAGAGGCACATTGCTGACTCAAAAATTCATGAATGGCGATACGCTGAGCCAAGGAGAGCTAATCACCTTTGATGAGACCGTTGAAACATATCGGCAACGTTTGTACGACATAAGCTGGTTTATGCGTGACTTAAATGAGTACATTGCTCGTGAAGCCAATAAAGAGGATGGCTGCACTGGCCGTTTCTGGGAGGGGCGATTTAAATCTCAGGCCTTATTAGATGAAAGTGCCGTACTGGCGTGTATGGCCTATGTAGATTTAAACCCCATTCGCGCAAAAATGGCAAACACACCCGAAACGTCAAAGCACACCAGTATCAAAAAGCGCATTCATGCCGCTAAGAATCAACAATCACAACCGTGCATTTTAATGCCCTTTGTAGGAAATCCTCGTGAAGAAATGCCTCAAGGTATCGCATATTCACTCAAAGACTATTGTGAATTGGTAGACACGACAGGCCGATTCATTCGAGATGATAAGGCCGGTCATATCGATAATATCCACAGTCCTATTCTACAAAGATTAGGCTTAGATGCTGCTCAGTGGTTAACATTAACCACTGAGTTCGAAAAACACTTCTGCTACGCAGCAGGTGCGGAGCAAATGATGAATGCATTTAAACGCCACACCCATCATCAACGGCTGCGAGGAATGGCCAAAGCGAGAGAATTATTAAAGCGTGCTTGAAACAACCTTAAAGGACCCATTCCCATCGCAGCTTGTAGCTTAGCCCCTTGCCTAAAAATCGACCTTAAACGCCGTTTCCTTCCTATAGGCGCAATATTCCAGTAGGAATCCCTGATCGTTCAGATGACAAGTACCTAAACGCTTCTTTAGAGGCATATCCCCATTCTGAGCAGGTGTGCTTTTTAATACGATTCTAAAGATGGGTGTCTATGTAATTGGCTAAAGATGGGTGTCTATGTAATTCTAAAGATGGGTGTCTATGTAATTGTCTATGTAATTGAAGATGGGTGTCTATGTAATTGCTCAGAGACGGGGTCATGTGGGAAGCGCCAAAGGCTACAAATTAGCTATTGACGCCATAGTCTCTTGTTAGGTTGCGAGCTATAACCCAGAGTAGATAACTTCAACTTCATGCCCCGTATATCTTCGTTCATGGTCTGTATAGACGTATATTAATACTGCACAATCATAAAGAAAGTAACGTACGCAATTATAATTATTGTCTTTAAGCGACGCCTCAAATCGTCCGAAGTCACTATCATAGTGATACCCAATGTAGAGCTTATCGAGTGAGCTTTTTATTTTTTCTAGTGGGTCTCCAGACTGAAGTAAGTTACTTAGGTCTTTATCGAGTTCAGAGGCTGTGACGCCTCCAATATTCTTTTGGCAATAGGTCAACAAAAAAACTACTGGGACCAAAAGAATCAAAAATTTCTTCATAGCAACCTAACGCCCTAATCTAACGAATCCCCTCATAATTATGAGCAGAAACAATAACATAGACACGCATAGCGCCATTTGATCTAATAAATTTCGCCAAAAACCAACTAGATAACAACACCATGCGTGATATTCATATCTTACACGATTTGCTTAAAAAACAATGCCCTAATCTACATGCCAAACGTCTTTCCGCTTTGATGGTTGCCACCCAATCTTTGCTAGATGGCCAGCAACTATCGTTGACCGAATTAGGACGCAATATCTCAGGCTCCGTGGCCCCGAAACACAACATTAAACGCATCGACAGGCTGCTTGGTAATAACAACCTACATAATGAACGGCTCGACATCTATCGTTGGCACGCTCGCTTGCTTTGCGGTGCTAACCCCATGCCGGTTGTCCTTGTGGATTGGTCTGATGTGCGTGAGCAGCTCAGGCATTTAACCTTACGTGCATCGGTCAGTGTTCAGGGGCGCTCTGTCACGCTTTATGAGCGCGTATTTTCATTCGGTGAATACAATTCACCTGTTAGTCATAATCCGTTTTTACGGGAGTTGGCGAGTATCCTGCCGTCGGGTTGTTGCCCGTTGATTGTGACCGATGCAGGCTATCGTAACCCTTGGTTTCGTGAAGTCGAAAAGCATGGATGGTTCTGGCTAGGCCGAGTGCGCGGTGATGTGGGATTTAAGCGTGATGGGCAAGCATCATGGCAAAGTAATAAGTCGTTTTATCCCAGTGCAAATTCTCGGGCCAAATACCTTGGGTGTGGGCAATTAGGGCGTAAAAGCCCGCTTCATGCACACCTGCATTTGTACAAAGCAAAGGCCAAACATCGAAAGGACAACCGCTCTTCAAAGGCAGGTCGAAACCACACCGCCCAGCAAAGCTATCGTGCCGGTAGCAAAGAGCCTTGGCTACTCGCCACTAACCTTCCCGAGAACGATAAACTTAACTCAAAACAGCTGGTTTCTCTTTACGCAAGACGGATGCAAATAGAAGAAACCTTCCGCGATATTAAAAGCCCTCAATACGGAATGGGACTGCGCCACAGCAACAGTCGCTGTACCAAACGATTCGACATATTACTGCTGATAGCGATGCTCGCAGAATGGCTATTACGGTTACTCGGTATCATTGCTCAAAAACAAAATTGGGAAAGAGCATTTCAAGCTAACACCATCCGTCATCGGCGCGTGTTATCTATCATTAGGCTAGGCAGAGAAGTCAGGAAAAGGGCAAAAGATTACAGGATGAACTCAGCCCAAATGACATGGGCTATCGCCCAATATATTACCTGGGTTCACAAAGAAGGAAGACCAATTCTATGAGGGGATCCCCCAGCGCCCTAATAACGGGCAAAAAATTGTTGGCTAAAATGTTGAACGAAGTGAAAACAGCAAACTGTTTTTTGTCCGTTTGAAGGTCTTGTATGGATAATAACTCAGGTAAATCATCCTGATTTTAATCGGGGTGAGGTAAAGTGAGACCCAAGCTTTAGCAGCAACTAAAGCCTTCTTTTGTGGTAGTTCGATTGAGCGATGGCTCCTCAGTTGAGAGACCGATAACAAGAAAGAACACCACAAAGGACTCCAAGCAAAACACTCGAATAGTCTACTGGGTCTCAACCCGCATTATGCAAGCAAGAGTTAGCTTATTATGAATCCAAAAACAAATCAAAGCGTTAACGTCGGTGTCGATACGGGCAAGTTTCAATTGGATATTTATATCCGCCCTCACGATATTTATTTCACTGTTTCTAACGATGAAAAGGGTATCAAAGAAGCCATTAAAAAAATCCAACAGCATTCGCCTGGGCGTATCGTCATTGAAGCAACTGGCCGATTAGAAATGCCGTTTATTATCGCGTGTGCAAATGCTAATTTACCCTTCGTTGTCGCCAATCCCATTCACATTAAACGCTTTGCTGGGGCGATAGGTCAGCGAGCTAAAACAGACAAACTAGATGCTCAATTGATTGCTCATTATGGTGAAGCTATTCAGCCTAAGTTATCTCAACTAAAACCAGATACTATGCAGGCTATGAGTGATTTAGTTGCAAGGCGAAATCAATTGCTCGTCATGCAAACAATGGAAAAAAACCGCCTGCAAATTCTACCAAAAGAACTCGCCATGACCATCAAACCTATTCTCACTGCCTTTAAGAATCAGATAACCAAAATCGAGAATAAAATTGTCGCGCTCATTGAATCTTGTCCTGATTATCAAGCGAAGAATTGCATCTTACAGAGCATGAAAGGAATAGGAAAAATAGCCTCCGCTTCCATCATCAGTAACCTGCCAGAGTTAGGTTACATGACCAACAAACAAGCCTCTGCGTTAGTCGGTGTGGCTCCCATGAATCGAGAAAGTGGGCGCTATAAAGGGTTGCGGAAAATCCAAGGTGGCAGACATCAAGTCAGAACCGTTTTGTACATGGCGATGATGTCAGCGATACAAAGTAACCCCGTATTTAAGGAAACATATCAACGATTAGTCGCAGCAGGAAAGCCTAAGAAAGTGGCTATTATTGCGTGCATTAGAAAGATGGTTGTTATCTTAAATTCAATGCTCAGAGACGGGGTCATGTGGGAAGCGCCGAAGACTACAAATTAGCTATTGACGCCATAGTCTCTTGTTATGCATTTATTTGCGGCTAACTCTAATTGGCGCTGGACTTTTATAGGTGGAATCACGATAAGAGTTTTCACACTGAGTGCAGTTCCAGTACCCATTTTTATGGGGAGATTGAAGCCTGACTAATTGAGTGTCAACATCATAGCAACGTTGACAAAAGGGCCCGTCTTTATTATCGCCTTCGACTTTAAAGTAATATGGCTCTTGCCAAGTGATATTTTGTTGTACAAGTAGCGATTTTTTAAGCTCACTTATTTCATTGTCTTTATCTGACATTAATTCTTTAAAATCTGCAATTTCAATTTTCGCATCAGCAAGTGCATCGATTAATTCTGCTAATTGAAATTTCATCTCAGCAGCCTCTAAAGAAGCACCACTATCTTTGATTATTTTTGCAATATCTGATGCGGCTTTTATTCCTGACAAAGCACCTGTGATAGCTGCGATTTCCATTGCGACTCCTTGGTATTAATGCATAACAATATTAATAGCCGGAAAGGTTCCGTGATTGGATCCGCGTATTAAACACGGAACTTTTCCGCCTTTCACCATCTGTCCTTTTTAGCATACACGGCAACTTATTGTACAGGTTGAACTTTTCCGGTTATGGGCTTCTCACCTGTGGAAACACGGAAAAATTCCTAAATCTTGCTGTTATACGGATTATTCACCAATACTGTACAGGTATACAGTTATTTGAAGAGAGTTATCTTATGCCTAAATCGATGTTCTTGAATATGATAAAGGATGAAATGTACCAATTACGTTATTCAAAGCGCACTATTGAAGCTTATCTTAAGTGGATCAGTAGCTATATTCATTTTCATCAGAAAAAACACCCTAATTTAATGCATGATAAAGAGGTAGAAGCCTTCCTTTCACATTTAGTTTTAGAGTTAGATGTGGCTGCATCAACCCAAAAATCAGCATTAAATGCCTTGGTATTTCTATATCGCGATATAATTCGTCAACCGTTAAATTTTAAACTTAATTTTATTAAAAGTACTCGCCAGCAAAAACTGCCAATCGTTCTCACTACTGATGAAGTGAGGAATTTACTTGCAGTTGTAAGTGCTCAACAGAAACTTGCGGTATCAATTTTATATGCAAATGGCTTGCGTTTAATGGAATGTGTGAGATTGAGAGTCCAAGATATAGATTTTGATTTCAAATCCGTACGGGTTTGGAATGGTGAAGGTGGTAAACATCGAATTGTTACATTAGCCGATGAGCTTATACCTAGTTTGCAACAACAGATCACTGTCGTAAGACAATATCTGGATGCAGACTTGTTAAACCCAGAATACGATGGCGTTTATCTACCTCATCGTCTAAGGCTTAAGTTTAAGAACGCCAATCGCTCGTTACCATGGCAATATGTGTTTGCTTCGCGTCAACTATCGACAGATCCTGAAGACCAATCATTAAGGCGTCATCATATTGATGGGTCTACGGTGCAAAAAGTAATACGACATGCCGCTAAAAAAGCCAATATCCCTAAAATCGTTACCCCGCACACGCTTCGCCACTCATTTAAAAAATGCGTCCTTGCATTTTTCCCTACGGGCCATCCTTCGGATGTTCAAATTTAATTCCAGACAAATTTGTGCGACCCATCTTTTACAATCAGGCGCTGATATTCGCACTGTGCAAGACCAGCTAGGCCACAGTGATTTACGCACTACGCAAATATACACCCACATTTTACAGCGCGGCGGTAACTCTGTGGTTAGCCCTTTATCAAGGCTATGATGCACTTTTAAAAAGGCCCGTAAAAATAACCAGCGGCCTATCCTGTTTACGTGCCTGAAAACGTAACGAGTTATAGGAAGGCCTATGTAAAATCCTATATGAAGGCTTAAACAAAAGATGACTTAGCACTTTATGCAATGTATTAAAAAGTGCTTATAACGACCGTTCCCTACTTGTTATTTGTTATTTGCTTATTGGCTATATCTGAAGCCTTTTTCGATAAGTTGTTGGATCTTTTGCTCCATGGCATTCACTAGCGCTGGGTAATCCTTGGCACGGTTCGTTTGCTCACCAACATCATCCGTTAGGTCAAATAGCTGTGGCGTTAACGCAAATCCCATTTCTATGTCTTTATTACCGAGCCAATTTGGTAACCCTTTTTCTTTACTGATTGCTTTGATGTATTTCCAATTATGCTTACGCAGACCTAACGTCCCGACGGCTTCTTCTAATAAGTAGGTGCGCGCATTGTTGGTTTTGCCTAAAAACGCGTGCATTACATCAAGGCTGTCAATGGCTTCTGTTTTTGCCAAAGGCTGCTTTACTAAACCTGCCAGTGAAGCATAAATATCGACTTGAGAAATAAGCGCGCTGCTACGTATATGAGTGGTGTTACCCGGCCAATATACAATCATAGGGACGCGCGTCCCTCCTTCAAAGACACTGTATTTACCGCCGCGAAAAGGCCCAGCGGGCAAATGTTCGCCTAGCATTTCGGCGGCCATATCATCGTAGCCATCGTCTAATACCGGTCCGTTATCACTGGTAAATATCACTAAGGTGTTATCGGCTACACCTTGAGTGGTTAGCGCTTGCATAACTCTGCCGACAACCCAATCCATTTGTGCAATCGCATCACCTCTTGGCCCCATGGTACTTTTACCTTTGAAACGTTCGTTAGGTAACCTTGGCACGTGTATATCCTGAAAGGAGAAGAACAAGAAGAACGGGTCTTTCTTACTTCTTTCAATAAATTCGACCGCTTTTTGCGAAAACACGTCGGGAAACTCTTCATCTACCCACAAGGCCTTTTCTCCACCACTCATGCTGCCGATGCGGCTTATCCCATTCACGATCGTTTGGCTGTGCTGTAGGTCTGCTTTCATGCGCAGCAACTCTGGGTTGTCAACGCCGGTAGGCCTATCTCCTACTTTGTGATCGTAACTGACTTCAATAGGGTCACTGCTTTCTAAGTTGACCACTTCATGACCTTCTAAATACACAGTGGGTACCCTGTCGCCGGTTGCCGGCAACAAAAAGCTGTAATCAAACCCAATTTCTAATGGCCCTGGTTTAACGTCTTGGTTCCAATCAACTGAGCCTTCGCCTAAACCTAGATGCCATTTTCCTATCACCCCCGTGGTGTAACCGGCTTTTTGCAACATGCTTGGCAAAGTCGCTTTGCCCGGTCGAATTAGTGCGGGGGCATCGCCAGGTAAAATAGCGGCGTTTTGCCGAAATCCGTGTTCACCGGTGAGCAGGGAGTAGCGCGAAGGCGTGCACGTTGATGCAGTGCTGTGGGCGTCAGTAAAATTAACGCCTTTGCTCGCTAGCGCATCTAGATTAGGTGTGTCTACCCCTATCGCACCATTTGGAGAAATATCCCCATAACCTAGATCATCTACGTAAAAAATAACTACATTGGGCTTTTGAGATGCCTGCTGTTTCAGTAAAGGATGTTCTACTGCGCACGCTGAGGCCACAGCTGATAAGGCAGTAACGCCCATGATCAAGGGTAAATAGCGTGACATTGCTGTTCTGTTAAACATCATTTTGAATTTGCTCCTAAATAGTGAATGAACTCTTGAGCTCTTGATCTCTTAAACTTTTACAGCAATTAACCAACGACTTTACTGGTAGTGCCATTTAGCGATCCAAGGATCCTGAGTCTCTTGTTGAAATATTTTAAGCTGGTGTATGAGTTCATGTTTTACACGACTGAACTGGGGTAAGTCAGCGAGATTATGCTGCTCTTGAGGGTCGTTTTGCATATCAAACAACTCAAACTCAGGGCGATGTAAAAAGTCCTCGATCTGGCGACCCGCATATTGAGTGTTTCCGCGGCGACGCACATCTTGCCAGATTAAGGACTGCTGCAAGTCCGCAGCAAAGGGGTAACTTAGCTCATGGGCAATATTCCAAATCAACTTATATTGCTTGGTTCTAACCATGCGCATGGGGTAATACATCATCACTTCGTGCATGGTGTGAGAGGCATATACATGTTCCCAGCCTTTAGGCTGTTCGTTTTCTAAAATTGCTTTGAATGATTTGCCCTGAACAGTGGTCGTCATTGGTTTAACGTTTGCGTAATCTAAAATAGTCGGGGTTAAATCAAGCCAAGAGACCAACTGATGGTGACGGGTACAGTTTTGAATGTTTTTTGTACAGGAAACAGCGTTATTTTTCTGCGCTGGCGCTTTGACAATTAACGGCAGATGAATACCTGCATCGTACAAATTGGTTTTCGCACCAGGAAATGCAATGCCATTATCTGACAAATACAAAATTAACGTGTTGTCGTATTTACCCTGTGCTTTGAGTATTTCAACCAGCTTGCCTACACCTTGGTCAAGACGAGAGATAGCCTGATAGTATTGAGCTATTTCTTTTTGTGCAGCGGGTGTGTCGGGTAAGTACGGTGGCACCAACACGTCATCAGGCTGATACACGACCTCTTCGATGCCCGGGTACCCCTGTTCACGGTTACCAAATCGGTTTGGCTCGGGATAGGTCTCAAACGGGTAACCTCGATGCGGGTCGTCACTGGCAAAATACAAAAAGAACGGCGCGCTGTCGCGACGGATAAATGCTTCGCTTTTTTGAGCCATTTCAACTGGGCTGCGTGCGATTGAGGTCATATCATTGGCTGCGCCTTCTGATAACACGTCATCAAATTTAAATACGCTGTTTGGCCCTAAGTGATATTTACCTATTCTGGCTGTTCGATAGCCGTTTTCACTGAGCGTGACCGGCAATGATTGCACGTCATCAAAACTACTGAAATGGTGCTGCTTATGCTGCAAGCCATACATCCCATTGGTGTGATTATGTTGACCGGTTAACATAACTGAGCGACTAGGGCTACAACTTGACACAGTGGCAAACGCATTCACAAACCGAGCGCCCTCTCTTGCCAGCGCATCGATATTTGGGGTTTGGATCACGTTATTGCCGTATGCCCCTATGGCATCTAACCCGTGATCATCTGCCACAATCATTACCACATTTGGCCTGTTAACTAGGTTATTCTTACTTTGCTCGCTTTGTGCAGCAACGGTTGCTGCACAAAGCACCAAGGTAATGATGCACAGAATATGCGCTTTAATGCATTTCACGATAAACAACCCTACTGATTTGCGTGGCACATCCACTACCCGCCGTGTTAACGCCGAGCGAAGGAGAATAAAACAACAGAGCAAGCATACCGCTAAGCCCCCTGTTCTTTTTCTTACGCGAAGGATACAACCAACACACTTAGCTATTGCTGACTCATGCGCTGCTGAGGCATCCATCGCTTAAAAACGACCTCTAAGGTCAGCCCAGCGGGTTGCCATACAGCTAGGTGGATCAGAAAGTATACGACACACCGACCAACACTTGTCTTTCAGTGGCGATCCAATGATATGGGTCATACTTATCCCCTGCGCGATATTCGAAATGATCGCGTCTAAGCAGGTTTAAAGCATCCAAAGTGAATCGGAAGCTCTCAGAAACGTTGTAGGCCAGCGATAAATCGAGTTGGCCAAATCCTTCTTGGGCGACTTCTGTGGTCACTAAAAAGTCTGAACGGTAGTTATATGACAAACGGCCTGAAACTAAATCATCTTCGTAAATGGCGACCAAGTTGTAACTGTTGTCTGATAGGCCCTCTAGTGAAATATTAGGCAGTAATGGATTCGGCGAGGGCACATCTGAGTCCACGTAGGTGTAATTCGCCTGTACGCCTAAACCATCAAATGGTGCGGGTAAAAAATCAAAGAACTGTTGGTAAGCAAGCTCTAAACCACGCACTGTGCCAGAACCGCCATTGCTTTTACGCAGGATAACAAAGTCATTGCCACCAATGGTTTCTTGGCTTTCAGAGGTTTGTAAGAAGCCGTCAATGTCTTTGTAGAAAATAGCAGATGACGCCATACCACCACTGGCAAAGTAGTACTCAAGGCTTAAATCTAAATTGGTTGCGGTGAATGGGTCTAAATCTGGGTTACCGCCGGTGCCGCGACCTTGCTCAAAGTTGAGGTTTAACGACGGGGCCAAATCACCAAAATGAGGGCGCGAAAATGTTTTCGAACCCGCTAAGCGAAGCAGCAGCTCATCGTTCAATTCAACTTTCAAATTGAACGAGGGCAAGAATTCACTGTAATTCTTTTCACTTTTTGTGCCTTGGTAAATAGGCGCTCCACTTTCGTCCGCATTTCCGGTATCGAAAAAATAATCCGCTGTCGTATCGGTTTGCACGTAACGCCCGCCGATATCGCCACTTATGAAATAGCCCCCCACTTCGGTTTCAAGGTTGGCTTTTATATATAGGGCGGTCACATCTTCTTCATATTCGAATGAATCTCTGGGGTTTTCAGTTTCTGATTGCCCTGTGAAGCCATAAAATTCACGAATTTCATCGTTGCGAGACAACAAGTAATTAGGATTAACGCCAACATAATCATTGGGGAAATTGCCACCGTCATACTCGTCCATAAAATCGTCCCACGCACTGGGCTCGACTAAATTAAGCGGGTCGTCACTGCCATAGGTCGCGCCCGAGGCATCAAATATATGGTTGTTTTGAATATTCTTGGTGGTGCCTAAACTGGCGAAGCGCAAACCCGCTTCGATGGAACGTACCAATCCTTCGTCAAATGCGTAATCAATATCCAGCTTGGCCGCAGATTCATCTGCTTGTAACTGGCGGCTTTCATGACGCCATTGAACGATATCGAAATTACCCTCATCTGTTACGTCAAAAGTACCAAAGTCCACCGAGGGCGGCTGATTTGGTATCCCGCTGTTATTTATCGTAACAGGCAAGGCGTCCCAACTGTCACGAATACGGGTATTGTGGAAGTTGGTGTCGTTGTCGGTATCAACGTAACTCACCTCCCCTTCGATACTCCACGGCCCAGCAACTGTTTCAAAGCCCAGCGCTAAATCGTATGTCGTGGTGTACCTGTCATCAATCATGCTCAGAACATCAAAGTTCATGTCGCTCAACGTAACCGACCTAGGGTAAACGTTGTTTTCATCTATATTAGAAAAATCAGCGTCAACGGTATTTGCACCATCAAAGCCCCACACGAACTCTTGGCGCAACTGCGTTGTGGAATAATCGGTGTAACCAGAGTCGAAATAGAATTTAGTATCGCTGTTCAGAGAGACATCAATGCCTAAAGAGTAAACCGTACGCTCTCTATCCCCCCATGCTGGGGATGAGTTGAGAGAAGCACTGGTTTTGGCACCATCAGGCGCAGTGCCACCTGCAAAATCGCCCACGATGGACGTGGCACTAGAGTTACGCACTAGGTCTTCACGGTATTCTCGCTCTAAGTAAGAAACACCAAAGATAACCCCTATTTCACCGCCATTGTTGCCGTAATCCCAGATATTGCCAGCCACTAAAGAACCGCGTGGTGACCATTCTTTGGATAAATCACCATAGTGCTCTTTCACACTACCGGCAATTGTAGGGCCGCTTAAACTTAAAGCATCGGTGCGCTCTATATCGACCACTCCCCCAATGCCGCCCTCTAATATGTCAGCTGAAACTGATTTATATACCACCACGGAGCCAACCAATTCTGCGGGAATATCTTCAAAGCTGGCAAAGCGGTTGATACTGACACCGGAGGCACCGCCAAAATAGTTTCGCCCGTTTAATAAGGTTGCGACTTCGTCTAAGCCACGAATAGACACACCGGATGCTTCACCCCGAGAGCGCGATATTTGAATCCCTGGAATACGTTGCAACGATTCAGCGACATTTAAATCCGGAAACTTACCAATATCTTCCGCTGAAATAACGTCTGCTACCTGACCGGACTCTTGTTTGCGCGCCACTGAGCTGGCAATACTCGAACGTATGCCTACCACTGAAATTTGCTCGATATCTTCATTGGCACCTGTGTCAGTCGGACTTTCTTGGGCCCATAATTGACCAGTGCTGATAATCATAGCGATGGATGATGCTAGAAGGGTGTGTTTTGTTGTGGCTCTCATTTCGTTCTCCATGAATTCAATTCTTATGTATTCGTTATTCGGTCTGTTCTATGAGCTTATCTTTGCCAGGTCTCTACATTCCCACCAACTTCAGCAATTACCCACTTCAAACTTGTAAATAAATTAGCATGTGATTAACAAGATAACAACACTTCAAATGAAAACAGTTTCCTTAATATAAGAAAACAAACAATGCGAGCACCCCCCTAACTATATAGCCTTATAGGATTAAAATATTAGTAAAACCTTACGAACTCTGTATCAAAAAGAATAAAACCACTACCAATGATAACGGTTTACCCTAAAATGACACGATACAGGGAAACGTTGCAGTGGATGAAAAAAGGACGGGTTATATGCAGAAAAAGCCCATAGTCGCAGCAGGGGCATGAGAAGCTTTTGTATATGGCGGGTATAGAAGACAAGGACCCAGATAGGTGAACAAGAGGAACAATAGGTAGAAGAACAGGTGGAAGAACAAGGAGGTGAACAGGCAGGTAAACATCCGTGTTTGGCACTGGAAAAAGCAGTACTGGTGCAACGCGTAGCCTGTGATAGCGACTTATTTAACCAGTACTACAAACCCGAAACGTTAGACAAACATAAAGGGCGCGGTTCGACTTTGCTTGTTGATTGCGACATGTTTCGGTTCGCCTTGGGCAACCACAGCCCCGCCCTTATCACCGGCTTCTGGGCCAATATCAATGACCCAATCACTGCTACTGGCGACACGCATATCGTGCTCAACCATGATCACCGTGTTGCCGGCATCCACCAGTCCGTTTAATTGCGACATCAACATAGCAACATCTTTTGGATGTAAGCCTGTGGTGGGCTCATCTAAGACGTACAGCGTGTCACCTTTTTGTACTCGCTGTAGCTCAGTGGCTAGTTTGATACGCTGAGCTTCACCGCCTGATAGCTCCGTGGCAGGTTGGCCAAGGCGTAAGTACCCCAGCCCTACTTTGAGTAACGCATCTAATGCTCGAAGCACGGGCGGCTGACCCGCAAAAAATGTGTGGGCTGCCTCGACCGTCAAATCCAGCACATCAGCAATGTTTTTGTCGCGATACGTAATTTCTAAGGTTTTGTCGTTATAGCGACGACCTTGGCAGACCGGGCAAGGTGAATAAACACTAGGTAAGAAGAGCAACTCAACACTCACAAACCCCACCCCGTCGCAATTACTGCAGCGGCCTTTGGTGACATTGAACGAAAAGCGACCTGCGTCGTAACGTCTTTTTTTCGACTCATCGGTGTTGGCAAACAAGGTACGGACGTGATCAAATAACCCAGTGTAAGTCGCTAAATTGGAGCGCGGTGTTCTGCCTATGGGCTTTTGATCTACCGTTATTAAGCGTTTCACGTGCGCTAGGCCGTCAACAATATGCCCACCTGTGCTCGTCTGGGTTTCTTGTTCCAGCAAATCGGCTTCATCAGTTGGCACATCAACGGTTTTCTTTACGCCTAAGGCCTCATTCACCAGCTCAACCAATGCTTGACTGACTAAACTTGATTTGCCCGAGCCAGACACCCCCGTCACTGTTGTCATCACGCCTAAAGGAAACGCCACGTCGATGCCTTGCAAATTATTTCGCTCGATTGAAGCAAGCTTTAACCACGCCTTTGCCTCGCGTGGTGTACGCTCCTCACCCACTGACTGTTCGAACAAATGCTTAGCCGTATGCGAGCGTAAATTACCTTCGAGTCCTTCAACTGGGCCGTTATAAATAATGTCGCCGCCATGCGTCCCTGCATCCGGCCCTACATCGACTATCCAATCAGCATGGCGAATAACACTCACATCATGCTCGACCATAAACACTGAATTACCCGCCGTAATCAATTCATCAAGAGCCGCCAGTAGCGCCTTTTTATCGGCTGGATGCAGTCCAGCGGATGGCTCATCTAGTACATAAACCACACCAAATAGCTGGGAGCGGATTTGTGTTGCCAAGCGCAAACGCTGCAATTCCCCCGGCGAAAGTGTAGTAGTGCTTCGCTCCAGTGATAAATAGCCAAGACCAAGATGCGTTAGAGCCTCAACTCTCGCTAAAATATCACTGGCTAAGCGCTGAGCCACGATGATCTTTTCTCTGTCCTGTAATTCATCACTGGGTTTGGTACGCGCTGTTGCACGTAATCTTTCGGCCAAGTCCGTTAAGGTTAATTGCGATAACTGTCCAATATCCAAACCCGTAAAGGTGACCGATAATGACGCCCGCTTGAGCTTCTTACCTTCACACTCGGGGCACTGTGAAATCTGCATAAACTGCGATACGCGCTTTTTCGTACGCGGACTTTGCGTCGTGGCAAAAGAGTGTAAAACAAAGCGCTGGGCGCTGGTGAACGTGCCCATATAGCTGGGCGCTTCGCCATTTTCAATGGCGGCTTGAGTCTGGGCTAAATTGTACTCAGGATAGACTGGCACTGTGGGGGTTTCATCGGTGAATAAAATCCACTGCCTGGCTTTTTTAGGCAAGTCCCGCCATGGGGTATCGATGTCGTAGCCAAGAGAGACCAGAATTCGGCTTAAATTGGCCCCTTGCCATGCAGGAGGCCACGCGGCAATTGCTTTGTCTCGTATGGTTTTACTGTCGTCAGGCACCAATAGTGCTTCGGTCACATCGAAAACACGCCCGATGCCATGGCATTTGGGGCAAGCGCCTTGGGCGGTATTTGGCGAAAATGAGTCAGCGTATAAAATAGATTGACCAACGGGGTAATCACCCGCGCGGGAATAAAGCATCCGTAGGCCATTTGATATGGTGGTAACACTGCCAACAGAAGAACGCACTGAAGGCGTGCCTCTTTGCTGCTGCAGGGCAACAGCGGGCGGCAAGCCATCAATAGCGTCAACATCAGGCTCTTCTACCTGATCAATTAGTCTTCGTGCATACGGTGAAACCGAGTCTAGGTAACGTCGTTGAGATTCAGCAAACAATGTACCAAATGCCAGCGAGGATTTACCTGAGCCTGAAATGCCGGTAAACACCACCAAGGCGTTACGTGGTATATCAAGACTCACATTCTTTAGGTTGTGTACGCGCGCACCACGCACCCCAATACAGTGCTCTGGTCGGCTGAGTATATGGCTGGCTTTGTCTTGAGGGATGATTAACTCTCCTTTGAATCAGAAAATACTTGTGGTTTTAGTACATGACTCGCTGAAAAAAGTTCACAACAATGCTTTATAAAAACACTGTAAAACTCAGGATAAAGCCCTCAAGAAATCAAGAGAAATGGTATTGTGTTTGCAGATAAGCCAGTAGAGCATTGCCTTAGGGATTTACACCAAAGGGAATGCCCCCTAGATAGGCATTTACTCAGTTAATTTTTTAACACCGGGCTTGGCAAGAATTTCCAAGTAAAAAGAGGCTAGTTCGTTTTTTTCGGCTTCATCAATATGTTGGTTAATCGAACCAAGATGGATGACTTGTGCATTGGCCTCATCCACGCCAAAACGACAGTCAAAATCCCAGTAATCAGCGCCCTCTGGAAGTGACTTTTTTCTCTCTCGTCTAAGGTATTTCTTTACTTCAAACTTAATTGCTTCGACTAATCTTGGCAGTTTGATTTTCGGATGAGACAGAACGAAGGTTTTTTTCATGGTAATTACTCGTATTAGCCAAATTCATATATGGCATTCAATAGAAAGGGTATGGTGTTGCGTTTGGGCTTGTACAGGCCAGTACGCTAGCAAAGGTAGGTTAATCTTCACCCAGTTAAATAAGCTTGTTTAAATAAGAAAAGTGTCACCAACGGATGTTTTCATAATAAAGATTATACAAGAACTGATGTTCAATAGATGTACTTATTCACAATTAATCCTGTTTCGTATTTGCTAACGTCATTGCGCAATGGCGCGAATAAAACCGTGATCCCCTTTTAATTGCATGATTGCTAACAACCCAGCTAAGAAAATGTCACTTCAGGGCCTTTACTTACCCAATTCAACACTGCTAACGATGTACATAAGACGGCTTTCATTCACCGCCACAATAGTCTTTGACATCAAGCCAAAAGCGCCATAACAATACCCGTTAAGGGAATCACTCGTTTCAAAGGCCATCTATGCTGTTACTCATAAGTGCGTATTTACCCGTTGCAGTTCTCATCTACTTGATGACGAAAAAACACAGTGTAGCGGCCAGCAAAGCATTGCCTTTGAGTGCATTAATTGCCTACCTGTTAGTAGTGTTTGTATTTGATTTTGAGCTACGGCTCGTGAATGCCTCGGTCATCAGCGGTTTGTTGTTGGCGCTTACCCCTATCATGATTATCGCCGGGGCAATTTTTCTGTTTCGGTGCATGGAGGTTACCGGGGCGTTAGGTATCATCCGTAGCTGGCTAAATCACATCAGCAGTAATGCAATCGCCCAGCTTATGGTCGTAGGTTGGGCTTTTGCCTTTTTGATTGAAGGCGCAAGCGGGTTTGGCACCCCTGCGGCCATCGCAGCGCCAATACTCGTCGGATTGGGCTTCCCTGCCCTTAGGGTCGCCATTGCCTGTCTTATTTTCAATACCATACCAGTTACGTTTGGCGCCGTGGGGACACCTATTTGGTTTGGCTTAGCCTTAACCGAACTCCCCCCTGTGTTACTGCAAGATGTTGCTTGGAAGTCGGCGGCTATTAATACGGTTGCAGCCCCCTTTATCGTCATGGCGGCACTGGCGTTAGTGGTCGAGAAAAAAAGCCAGCTTAAGCAAAACTGGCTATTTATTGTGTTATCAACCTTCTCTTGCACCCTACCGTATTTGATATTGAGCCACATATCGGTGGAGTTCCCCTCCCTAGTGGGCGGCTTTATCGGCCTAATACTTACCTTGTTATTGGCCAAGTATAATATTGGCCTACAACAACGCCAAAATAACCGCCAACCTTCGGCGCAAGCATCGGTACAGGTATCAATGCCCACGCTGATAAAAGCCAGTTTTGCGCTGTGGGGAACAATATTGCTATTGGTCGTGACACGTATCCCTGAGCTGGGCATCAAGAGCTTACTGCAACTCACATCACCCGCATGGGTCAGCAGCGCTGGGCCCTTAGGCGACATCAGTATCAGTGCATCTCTGGTTATTAAACTCGAACGCATACTGCAAACGCCCATAAACTGGCAGCACAACACCTTGTATGTGCCCTCCATTTTACCATTCGTATTAATGGGTTGTTTAACGCTGTGGTTGTTTAAGAGTGGCTCATTCACAAACGTAGTGAGTCACACTAAAAACAGTATGAAAAAACCAGTGATTGCGCTTTTGGGCGCCTTAGTCTTTGTCAACATGATGATGCTCACTGAAGAATATTCTGCGGTGAGTTTAATCGGTCAACATTTAGCAGGCATTAGTGGCCAGTACTGGGGGTTCTTCGCCCCATTTCTTGGTGCATTGGGCTCTTTCTTTTCGGGTTCAGCCACCATATCAAACCTCACATTTGCCGGTATTCAGCAGACCATTGCCAGCGATTTGCAGTTGAATGTCACAACGATTTTGGCTTTACAATCGGTAGGCGCCGCCATGGGGAACATGGTTTGTATCAACAATATAGTGGCAGTGTCGTCTATTCTCGCGCTACAAAATAGTGAGGGCTACATTCTCAAACGCAGCATGCTGGTATTACTACTCTACGGTTTAATTGCTGGGAGCATGGGGATGGTTTTCGCTTAGTGGCGTTTGGTTTTGGTTTGTTTTTCATGCGCGCCCGCGCCCCACGTAAAGGTGGCTCGCGTAAGCGAGCTTTGGGCTACTGTTCTGTTATTTCGTGTCATTGTTAGCCAGCGCACGCGCTAATCTAGTCTCTATTTTTAGGGCCTGCGTCGCGTGCACAATGTCGGCGTTAACGATGAGATTCAAATAGGCTAAATATTCTTTATATTCTGCGTTAGGCGATAGGATCCACTGTTAACAAATTGATCACATACCCTTACTACATGTTTCAGCCGACACACTGCCCTCTAGCGACCGTAAAATCACCAAAGAAGCATAAAATCTAGGCGCTGAATACCTCTGAGAATTTGCTTAAAAAGTGTGCATGCAATAGTCTACGTTTCACATAACCACTTGATACTTAAGATTTTATATATTCATGAATTGGATCAAACGTGTTGTTTTCCTTACCTGTGGTTGCGTGTTTCTTATGCATGGCGTCCATGGTCAACAATATAGTGAGGTGGGTTTACCCATCAGCAAAGTGTTTGGCTTACAAGAGCACAATGGTAGTGATCAGAACTGGTGGTTAAGTCAAAGTGAAAATGGGTTTATTTACGTAGGTTCAGGTACCGGCATCACTCAATTTGATGGTGAACGGTGGCGTAAATATGTCACACCGAACAGTACACGTGTGCGCGCGTTAGCCCATTGGAAAAATAACCATATTTACGCGGGCACAATCGATGATTTGGGGGTTTATCAACCCGATGATTCTGGGCAATTGATTTTTCGGTCTTTGATAGCTGACTGGCCTACTGAAACCCGTCAATTTGGTGAAATCTGGTCCGTGGCGGCCAGTGAAGAAGGCGTTGCCTATGTCAGTAACAAGCAAGTTTACTTTTGGGATGGAACACAGATACATACCGTCCCTGGCGCAATAGGCGGTAAGCATCGCATATTTTCCGTCGGTAAGGGGTTTGTATATAAAACGAAAGACAGCAGCACAATACACAAGCTCAGCATTACCAGCACAGATAGCACAACCACGTTTTTAGTCACCTCAACCCCTTTAGCTCTTCCTAAAGACGCTTATGTACGTAAAATATTCACCAACCGTCAAAATGAGATGACAATCATTACTGCACAGCACGGTATTTTCGTTGAGCGAAACAACGCTTTGCAGCGCGTACTGGCACCTCATGCGTTGCCCCCAAAGACCCATCTATATAATGCTATTCAGGCCAGCGACGGTCTTTACTACCTCGTCTCTTTGTACAACGGCCTCTTAATCATGAATGAATCGTTTGAACTCGTCAGGCGCTATCAAAGCGAACACCACATCCACATGAGCACGCTGTATTCAGCGCTTGAAGATCACCAGGGTAATATCTGGTTATCCGGTATTCCTGGTCTGGTCAAAATGCTGCCGCCTCAGCGAGTCAGTGAGTTTCCTATTGGTGATAACTCCACCATCATAGATAAGCTCAGTCACATCAATGGGCATGTAGTTGCCGCAGGAGACGGTCTGTTTCAGCTAAACGCGTCACAATCTGTAACGAGTCCCCCTGCGTTTTGGCCAATCATTGCGTCGAAAAATATCAATTTTGATGCCATCGAATACCATGATTTCTTACTCTTTGCCGGTGAAGGCGGCGTTTATGCGCGAGCGCTGGGCGATCCCCAAGGCGAATTGACTAATATATTACGCTCTAGCTGGGCCCGTTCTATTAAGGTCGATCCTGTTACTCAAACCCTTTTTGTTTCCACGTATGACGGGTTGTTCCATATCGAGCACGCGCAAGGGAATTGGAATAGTACCTTTATCGAAGGCACAGCGGACGAACTGGAATTTGTCGCAATTGAAGATGAAGGCGTCGTTTGGGCAGGCACCGCCAGTCAAGAGCTTTACCGGATCGAGAACGCACAGTTCTCCCCGCACTCGTTGAATCCACAACACACTTTGAGTGTACAAAAATTTACCGCGGCCGATGGCTTAGGGCCGGGTAATGTTATGCCATTTACGTTATCTTCTGGGGTGGTTATGGGCACCAGCAACGGCATGATGGACTATCAAGCAAACCGCACTCCCGCCCTTCAATACGTTAAGGACTACCCCGCAATATTCACCACAGAACAACAGGACATATTTCGGCTCTATGAGGATGCAAATGACAGGATCTGGTTTCGTATAGGCCAACACACGGGCTACATTAAAAAAGACCAGAGCGGACAATGGCAAGTATTCGATGCCATGTTCAAGCCGTTTTCAAGCGTTGGGTTTAACGATTTCTTAACCACAGATCAAAACACCCTGTGGTTTGCGCAAAAATCTGGGCAGCTCTACAAAGCCAACATCAAACATTTTGAGACTGTACCCCAGCGTGCAAATCTTCATGTTCACCAAGTCAGTAATGTCGATAACAATGCTGTTATTTATGGCAATATCGCCAGCGAAAATGACATGCCTGAGTTAGATCAAACTAATAACTCTGTGCGCATGCACTTTGCGCTTAGTGATAGCCATATTTTACGCCCCACACGTTACCGGCACCGCCTGTTAGGCAGCAGCCACGATGCATGGAGCGATTGGAGCCATGAACACCAAAAAGACTTTACCCTGCTACCCGGCGGCGACTTTATATTTCAACTTGAAGCACAAGATGCCTGGGCAAGAGAGTACAAAACCGAGCTTCCCTTTGCCGTAAAACCTGTGTGGTATCTCAGCACCCTCGCTTGGTTTGCGTATCTGCTTATACTCCTTACATTACTGGCCCTCAGTGGTTGGCTCACTCAGCGCTGGCGCACAGGGAAACTACGAGAGCACAATGCCCTGTTAGAAAAAACTGTTGCAGATAGAACGTTAGAAATCAGTCACAAAGTGCAAGAACTTGAACAACAACAAGTGCTTAAAGAGCGTTTTTTCAACAATGTTTCACATGAATTTCGCACACCGCTCACACTGACCATTGCGCCGTTACAAGATGTGCTCAATGACCACCCCGCCCTTGACAGCAGCTTGGCATTACCCGTTAAAACCGCGCTTAGAAACGCAAAAAACATGCTGCAATTGGTAGGCAACATTTTGGACATCAACCGCTTGAATATCGGCCAATTTCCCCTGCGCGTAGCCCAATACAATGTCGTTGACCTCGTACATCGCGTTACGACAAGATTCGAGGGATTAGCGAAACAACAGCAGCAAACTATCTCACTGCACAATATTGCCGATCCTATTAGTCTGTATTTCGACTTAGACCAACTCGATAAATGCATGACAAATTTGTTATCAAACGCACTGAAATACAGTGGTCGTGATAGTGAAATAGACATCACGCTGATTAATACCGAAACACACGTAGGTATTGAGGTGCGCGATAATGGCCCGGGCATCGAGCCCGCTCAACAGAACAATGTGTTCGAACGTTATTTTCAAGGAGAGTCATCAGAGCATATAACTCAGCCCGGCACAGGAATAGGGTTAGCGCTAATTAAAGAGCTGATTGAGCTGCATCATGGCACAGTCGAGTTACAAAGCGAAAAGGGTCAAGGTTGCCGTTTTACCTTATGGCTGCAACGCGGTCAGCAACATTTTTCATCAGCCCAATTAGCCGAGTCGATTTCTTATCCGTCTGAACCTTGTCCACCTCAAGCCAATGTTACTCACGTTTTACCCGATAAACTCATCAAAGATGAAACCTGGAGCGATACAGAGCAGCACGATATCACCACAGTATTGGTGATAGATGATAATGCCGAACTGCGGCAATTCATCGCGCTTCGCCTATCCGGCTATTATCGTATTACGCAGGCAGAAAATGGTGAAGAAGGCTTAGCTAAAGCGATATCAGTCCTGCCTGATGTAATCATCTGTGATGTGATGATGCCTAAAATGGATGGCTTAACGCTTATGCATCACCTGAGGGGCAACCAACACACCCGTAGCATCCCCATTATTCTTCTCAGTGCAAAATCTGCCAAGCGCGATACCGTTGAAGGATTGCAACGTGGAGCGGACGATTACTTGACTAAACCGTTTGACACCTCTGAGCTAGTAGCTCGCGTCGACGCCCAATTAAGAGGCAGAAAGTTAATTCGTGAAAAGCTGGAAGCTGAATTTGCTAGTGCCGATTTACCGGTTAATGACAGTCCTAATTTTACCGATAAACTGCGTTCGAACATCATTCAACATTTAACCGATCCAGAATTTACCGTCGATCAACTCGCTGAGTCGTTAGCCATGAGTCGACGCTCTTTAAGCCGAAAATGCCAATCTGAGTGTCAGCAAACGATTGTTCAATTTATGACAGAAGTACGCATGCAAAGCGCACTCAAACTATTGAATGAAAGTAAACTCAGTGTCAGTGAAATTGCCTACGGTACGGGATACGAAAGTTTGTCTTACTTCTCTCGTACTTTTAAAAAGTTCTACGGAAAAGCTCCCTCTACCATAAGTCAGTCATAATCTGCGGGGTATCCCACAAGCCCATCAAGGAGACACAGAATCCTCAATTGTTATTTCGGCATTGCGCAATGCCTGATATCCGCTGCATTAAATAACTAGCCCCTCAGCGAAAATTCGATGGAATTGGGGTTAACCAAGCCCCCTGTCTATCAATTGGCCATTTTGTACAACTAATTGGCTCAATACTTCAAACCTATTTTGCTTTCTAACCCTATGATAATCCTTAGTAAATCGAACTAGAAAAAGATTGATTCATTGAGCCTAATCGAATGGGTTGTGCACATTATTTCAACTCGCGAAAAGCAGCAAAAGCGAATTTGCAACGCCATAACCAAATGCACATGACCCAGTAAAATTGATTAATTGACACTTTGAGTAAAACGCCATTTAGAGCGCCCATAGCAGCAAGGAACTACCACTATGAATACACGAGCAGTCCACATTAGATCTCTAACGAATGATATCAGTGCAATCCAGCCTACCAGCGCGCAGGCAATGCAGCCGTTACATCACCCCAATAGACTAAGCCAAGTCGCTTTAGCTATCACCATTGCACTGGCAAGTCAGCAGTCCTTCGCTGGTGTGCAAACCGACGAGAATACCCGTTCAAATGTGTCAATGGGCAGCTTTAATTTTGGCGTGTCAGACCAAAGCGTTTGGGCGCCTGATGGCCCGAGCAGCTTCAAAGTGGACTGGGAGTTAACAAGCAAAGAGTGGGACTCTGTGTTTGGCAGACCGCCCAGAGCCCGCTTAGGTGTAGGCAGAGTTGAAGGCGGTTGTTTTCTAGGAGCCTGTGCGTATTTTGGCGCAGCAGCGGGCGTGCAGCTTGAAGCCTATATGTTACCTTATTTGAACCTTAACCTTGAGCCTGGCACCTTCGATGCCACTGCTCATTACACCCCTACTGTCAGCTATCAATTTGAGGGCTTAGGGACCGATAGATTTTCCCTCGATACGCGTTCTGGGTTACATGAAGAAAACTCTAGCTTCTCAGTAGATGCGCCGCGATTTGAGCTTAAAACGGGGTTAAATATTCAAACCAATTTAAGCCTATTTGCTGAGGCGTGCATAGTAGACTGCTTTATCGATGAGAAATACGTCATACCCGGCACCACCACTAATTTTGATATCGACTTACTAAGAATTGATTCCTTCAAGGGCGAGTTTGCGTACCTCAATCTTGATATAAATGAAGTATCCGCTCAGGACATTGTCGACTTTATCTCGGGTGATGCCAACGTCGTGGATGCGTTTTATCATCAAATTACCACCGAAGATGTGGCGAATAAAGTCAAAGAGCAAGCGGACAAACGACTCAGTGAAGGGAAAGCCAGCACCGTTAAAAATTTACTGGAAATTGATACCGGTCCTATCTCTATTGATCTATCAAACCCTTTTACTGAAAACGCACAAGGCAGTATTAACAACGGCAGCTTTTCCGCCAGTCTTGGGGGCGATTTACTTGATGTCAGCTTGGATATAGACGAAGTCATCGGCTATGCCTTTGGCTTGACCAGTGGCGGCACGCTTGCGTTTGAAGAAGGTCCATTAACGGCTCAACTCACAATAGGTGACATCAACGCTGGGCCCACCGTTGATTTAATTCAAGATATCAGCGTGACGCCAGAGCTGATGGTCAACATGCAGTTCGATAATGAAATATTTGTCGCCGGGCGCATCGGTAAACAAACCTCTTACTATGGTGCATGGGACAGCCTGCCAGATTTCGCGCTACTCGCTGACTCAAACATACTGCGTGATGGTGAGCAACCTCAAGACAAAACCGTTAATGCCAGTACCGCATTTTCATTAAACGCCACGGTTAAAAATCGCACATATTTGGATATCGGAGCACAAGTATCAGGCGAGCTGCTATCTGCCTCAATCGATATTGATGATTTTACCGCCCTAGCGATTGGCCCCTTGTTGTCATTCCAAGAAGAAGCATCGTTATTTGAAGTGGATGTTTACAATAATTCCTTCGCACTTAATCACTGGTCAAGCATAGACGCCAACGGTGTTGAAACAGGCGTAAAAACCTTGCAAGGTGAGAACCTCTCGTTCAATGGCTTTGGCGAAATAGTCTTTCAAGGTAGAGGTCAAGGTGATTTCAATAGCGGCGCGAGCGACGCATATTATTATGATGACGACCGCATCGATCAGTATCTAACCGCAGATGAATTGATTAAATATGATGCAGGCGAGCGCTACTACAACCAAATACAAGACAGCTCGCTCAAAAATAGACTGTACCAAGAGTACACCGTTGACCAGTATCAAGCGGGTCAAATCATGCAAGACGGTAAATTAACCGTCAATTCAAATCGCACTATGACCATTGAAGCTGAAGCAAGTGTTGAAATGGGCATGGACAATAACTATCGCGTGCGCAATATTTTCGAAGAAACCGAAGACCGCACAGAGTTAGGGCTTGTTAACCAAGGGCAACTTAACGTTTACGGGGAAATATACAGCAACGCCGGTATTGAAAATCAACAATACGTGTTTCGAAACACAAGCGATGCGCAAATTTTTGTTGGTGGTAACGGCTGGCTTAAGTTTGACGGGAATATGCAAAATCAGGGTGAAATCAACAATTATGGACGAATAGAAAATACCGCGGAAGCGAGCTGGTCAACAGGAAAAATTGCCAATAAAGTGGGGGCTAACTTTGATGTGTACGGCAGCTTCGAGCTCATCAACAATCACCAAATATCTGAGCAATACTCCAACGATGGCACTGTGGGTGTGTATAAAGGGGGCGAGCTGGTCGTTAAATCATCCACTGGCCAAGGGTCTTTAAACAACACTGGTACCCTATCCATTGAGCACGGCGCAGAGCTTCGCACCCACAATACGACGAATTTAGCGACGACGGTGATCAATAATCAAGGTTTAGTCGAGAATGCAGGGTATGTGTTCAACAGCGCTCGAAGCACCATTAATAATGGCACGACATCAAGTGTTTCCCCTGACAACATTGCCAATTCAATGGTCGCATGGCAATCCTCTCGCACATCCATTGAGCAGCAGTACAATGCGGACGGAGGCTACCTAGACACCAATCAACAAATGGAAAAAGCGGCTAACGCCAATCGTAACGCCAAGTTATATTGGCATGACGATCCGTGGTCGAACGAAGCGACCTATGCAACGACCTCAAACACCTTAAATAACTATCGTAAAGACGGCGGTACGCTAGACCAAGCCTATCAGGCAGTACAAAGTGAAGTAGATACCCTAAAAGCGGCCGGGTTTGGCGTTTGGGAAAACAACAAAGACGCCTTACTCGTTAACGAAGGCACTTTTAATAACAATGCTGTAATGGTCAATCACGTTGGCGCACACTTATACAATGAGGGCGCACTGAACAATAACGGTTACCTCAGTAATACTGGGCGGTTGGTAAGCCAAAATAGCAGCGGGATCATCAATAAAGGCCTGATAGAAAACGGTACTGGTTCGGTGAAACTAGCCAATATTTCTACGCTGGTGGTAATGGACCACTTAGATAACACCGGACACATTATCAACCACGATACGATGACAAATTATGGCGAGATATATCATGAACAAGGAAATGCCCAGTCACCATTACAACCGAAGATCACCAACCATGGACTGCTTTCAAACGTAGGTACGATGCATAGTGCTGCCCAGTTGAGCAACGAGCAAGGCGCACAAATTGACAACTACGGCCATATTGAAAACAACAGCACACTGAACAATCACGGCTTTTTAAATAACGGCATCGAAAATCAAGCGGCATCAACGATCAACGATAATGCCAGCGTCATTGCCAATGCACAGCTATTCAATAATACGTCCCGCGCGCTAGAAGTAGAAGATATTCAGTTAACAAAGCTACTGACTAAATTCGAAAATGAAAGTGCTCGCCAATCGCTCAATGGCTTTAAAGGAGAAGTAAGCGATGCCAGCACGAATGCGTTTGCTATTCACCTCTATGAGAAATACTTGGTGTCTGATCAAGCCTACGGTTACGGACCACAAGCAGGCACATTGGAAGACAACCGCGAGTCTATCCGCGATTGGGTCACCAGTAGAGGTCAGTTGCGCCAGGAAACCAAAGATGCGTGCCATAACAATATGCTTGAGTGTTATAAAATTTATTACGGTGATCGAAACGATGTAAACGACAGCGTTAATGCAATAAATTACGTTTTAGGGGATAACAATACTGGTATACAACATTACAGTTTGTACGCAGATTCCGGCCTAGAGCAGAATATTAATGGTGCCCAGGGTGAACACGGTGACAATCAGAATCGCTTCGAATGGACCATGTTGATGATGCTCAATGCAGAAGGGTTAGGCCTTAACTCTGTATTGGATTTGGAAGCGATGCAAAACATTTATCCGGGTCAGTTAAATCCCCAAGATGAAGCACGTTTGTTTAAATCTAATTACTTCGCCTACGGCGACAGAAGCAATTTTGGCAGTGGCGATATTATCGGTTTAGATGCGCTATATGCGCTGTGGATTGACAAAGCCTTCCTAGAAACCAGCGGAGGATACGGCCGTCACGGTAAAAGCTTTACCTTGAATGACGTTAATGTAAACCAAAATTCAGCATCTTATGCGTTGGTATCTTTGTATCAAGGCGTGCATCAGTCGACGGCACAAATCATGGGGCTAAACGAGACACTCAGTGGCCTCAATGTCGAATTGAGTAACGTGACTTCAATCGATGCAACACTAATTAACAATGACACCATCAATAATTATGGGGTGATAAACAATAGAGGCCGCATCACTAATCAAACAGGTAGCATCATTAATAATGACGGCGCCCTTATTAACGCCGCAGGCGCTAACATCGATAACCATGGCTCGATTGTGACAGATAACAACGGCGTTTTATTATCCTCAGGCACAATGGTCAATACGGGTACGCTTGACGTTAAATCTGGCACCATAATCAACGAAGGGTCACTCATCAATAATGGCGATATCCTGCTGTCAGCATTGTTCAGTGATGATGGTGGCGAGCAGGCAACGGTTGATAATGCGGTGTTTACCAACCGTGGATATATGGAAAATAACGCCTCAGGGCTGATTGAAGTGGGCATTAATAGCCAACAGGTCGATACGGTAGCGGGCACCGCTAGCGGTAACTATTTTGAAAGTACATTTGAAAATATAGGCCAACTGGTGAATCGCGGTCGTATTGTGATAAACGATATACTGTTTAATAGCGGAGTTATTGCGAATCTAGAAGGTGCTGAGTTCGAAAATAACGGTCTTATCAATAATGCCAGAGGGAGTCTTATTTCCTTTGCTGACAGCGCCACCTTAGATGGGTCAGTCATCAACAACGGGCTCATTGCTGTTGCCGATAGCGAGTTGCTAACCCTCACGGGGGGAATAATGGGAGCAGGAACGTTTGCGGGTGATGTTTTGTTATCAGGCACAAATATCAGCCCAGGCAATAGCCCAGGTTTAATGACCTTTGATGGCAACGTGAGTGCGCTGGATACCAGCTGGGTGTTCGAAATTATGGGTACCGAGCGCGGCATAAGTTACGACGCTATCGATATTACAGGCAATCTAACTTGGTTGGATTTATACCACTCGTTCACTGTCTATTCTTTCATCGATTTTGACACAGTGATGAATTTTGATTTCAACTTCTTAAATGTCTCCGGTGATATTTTAGACGGTGATGGCAACGTAATAATAGACTTAACAACAACTATGCTGACATTTAGCGACAACTGGTTTGGTCGCTGGATTGCAGGCTCTGATGGTTGGTCCCTAGCGTTAGAGTATATCGCTGACGAACTCACCTATGATATGCAATACGCGCATTTACAACGTGATAATACCAGCGATGTACCAGAGCCACCGGTGTGGATGTTCCTTTTCTTTAGCGCGGCGTTTTTCATACTGCGTAAAGACGGCCCCGCACCCAAGCGAAAAGAGGATTTGCTTCCATAAAACCCGCTGTGCAACCATGAGCCACCGGCAAGGTATTGCATCACCTCGCAGGTGACTCATGTGATGTCTTGCCGAATGTGGTCCAGTCATGTTTTGTATTACCCTTAGGGATAACGTTCAACCGATAAGGTTAAGGATACCCGTGTCTCAAGCGTAGGCATTTACTTCGAACTCAGCACCTTGCTGATAAAAGTAAACACATTGCTATCTTTGCATCTCAGCTATGAAAGACAATCAACTGTCATGTGCATCGCAAACCATTTCCGCTATAATCGCGTCAAATTGGCGTTCGCCTCGATCTACGACTTTATTGATCCATTACACTATTTGAGCATTTGATGACTGTTGAAACCTTTAATCCAAAACAAACTACGACCTTAGAAACACCGATAAAAACTATCGAAGCTGATAAGCCAAGTACTTTATCCACCGGTTCGCGGATTGGTTTTGTCAGCCTAGGCTGCCCGAAAAACCTAGTGGATTCAGAGCGTATCTTGACTCAGTTACGCACAGAAGGGTATGACGTGGTCAACACCTATAACGATGCGGATTTAGTCATTGTAAATACCTGTGGTTTTATTGATACCGCCGTACAAGAATCGCTGGATACCATAGGCGAAGCACTGGCTGAAAATGGCAAAGTTATCGTCACCGGTTGCTTAGGCATCAAAGAAGATGAAATACGCGAGGTGCATCCCAACGTATTGGCCATTACCGGCCCTCATGCGTATGAAGAAGTGGTAAATCAGGTACATGAGCATTTGCCTCAGCCAAGTTATAACCCGTATATGAATTTAGTGCCGGATATTGGCGTTAAGCTGACGCCGCGCCATTATGCTTATTTGAAAATATCTGAAGGCTGTAACCACAGATGCACCTTTTGCATTATTCCTTCCATGCGCGGCGATTTGGTTAGCCGCCCTATTGGTGAGATTTTAGATGAAGCCCAGCGCTTAAAAAACGCTGGGGTCAAAGAGCTATTGGTTATTTCACAAGACACCAGCGCTTATGGCGTAGACGTTAAAAACAAAATGGGCTTCTGGAATGGTATGCCGGTAAAAACAGGCATGACAGAGCTGTGCGAAAAGCTCGGTGAGATGGGCATGTGGGTACGATTGCATTACGTTTACCCCTATCCATCTGTTGATAAAGTCATGCCGTTAATGGCCTCGGGTAAAGTGTTGCCTTACCTAGATATTCCCTTTCAGCATGCCAGCCCGCGTATTCTTAAATTGATGAAGCGCCCCGCCGCCGCTGAGCGCACGATGGAGCGTATTAAGAAATGGCGCGAACTGTGCCCAGAGTTAGTTATCCGCTCTACCTTTATTGTGGGCTTTCCAGGTGAAACCGAAGAAGACTTCCAAATGCTGCTCGACTTTTTAGACGATGCTCAGCTTGAGCGCGTGGGCTGCTTTAAATACTCAGATGTTGAAGGCGCGAAAGCGAACGACTTGCCGGACCCGGTCAGTGAAGAAGTCAAACAAGAGCGTTTCGAGCGCTTTATGCAGAAACAGCAACAAATCAGCAGCGCGAAATTACAGCGTAGAATTGGTTCAACCATTCAAGTGCTCATCGATGAAGTAGACGAAGAAGGCGCCATTGGACGCAGTTTCGCTGATGCACCTGAAATCGACGGCCTTGTATACTTGAACGGTGATGTTGAACTGAAACCTGGCGACATAATTACCGCCACAGTTGAACACGCTGATGAATACGACCTATGGGCCTCGCGTACTATAAACTGTGACTTGAGTGCTTAAACGTGGAGTCATCGATTTCTGATTTAGCTCAAGTGATTCAAATCGTGGTTGCGCCAGTCTTTATGCTGACTGGCATCGCTGGCTTTTTAAACGTGATGTCAGGTCGCTTGGGACGCATTGTCGATAGAGCGCGCATAATTGAGCGCCGCGTGGCCATTCTTAAAAACCCTGACAAACTCAAAATCTCCCAAGTCGAGCTTAAATACCTGTGGCGCCGGATTAAAATTATTAACCGCTCTATCGGAATGTGTACCGCTTCGGCGCTTTTTGTCTGTTCAGTGGTATGTTGCTTGTTTATCGGCGAGTTTTTGCTGATGGACTTAACCAAAGCCGTAGTGATTTTATTCGTTATCGCGCTTTTGCTCCTGATCGTTGCCTTGGTATCGTTTTTAAAAGAAGTGCAATTGGCTACCCGTACATTGCAAATGGGCAAAGAATTCGACGACGAATAACCGATGTTGAGTCAAATAGTTGAGTAAAATAAAGAGCGGTTTGCAAACAGATAATGAAGCGTAAGAGGTAATAGGATGTCAAGCACAACACAGCCCATTTGTATTGTCACCGGTGGTAGCTTAGGGATAGGCGCTGCCATTTGTCAGCTATTTGCCCAAAAAGGCTACCGAGTATTTAATTTAGATTTACAGGCCCCACCTCAGCCTGATGTCGCTGTTCATTGGCATCAATGCGATGTATCAAACGTGACACAAGTGAGAAATATTATTGCCAGTATCCGCAGTGAACATTCAAAAATTGACTGCTTGGTGTCTAACGCTGGCGTGCATCTGTCCGCCAATATCGAGCAAACCAGTGAAGACGTGCTTGACCAGATGTTTGCGATTAATGTCAAAGGGGCTTACGCCGCCATTCAAGGCGTGCTGCCAAGCATGGTTAAGCATGGTGGCGGTTCCATTATTTTAATGGCCTCTGATCAAGCGCTAATTGCCAAGCAAAATTCTTTTGCATATAACTTGACCAAATCCGCTTTGGCATCAATGGCAAAAACGACCGCGCTGGATTATGCCAAATACAATATTCGCGCGAATGCAGTATGCCCAGGGACAATAGAAACCCCTCTGTATCATAAAGCAATTGATAGTTACCTTGAAAAGTCAGGGCGCGATAGTGACGAAGTACACGCAGAAGAAGCCGCGTTGCAACCTCTTGGGCGTCTAGGCCAGCCAAACGAAGTGGCGCAGCTTTGTTACTTTTTAGCAAGTGAACAGGCGGGTTTTATCACCGGTAGTTTGCAAGTCATCGATGGCGGTTATACCGCCCAGTAGTCGTTTTACAGCGTTACACGTAAGCGGCAGACAGAAACGGAAAAAGCAAATAGTAATATGGACATTATCGACCCACATCTGCACCTTTTTAACCTAAGTGATGGTCAATACAGCTGGTTAAAACCCGAAAATCCCCCCCACTGGCCAGACAAAAACACTATTCATCGTGACGTTAATCAAGCTGAACTGCAGCTAGATTCTGGGTTGGATCTAGCCGGTTTTGTGCACATTGAGGCGGGTTTTGACAACGCTCAACCGTGGCGAGAACTTGATTGGCTAGCACAACACTGCACCCTGGCCTTTAAGAGTGTGGCAGGTGGTGATCTAACATCTGAGCAATTTCCCGAGGTGTTGGCTAATTTGCGACGCCGACCGTCACTTGTCGGTGTTAGGCACATTCTTGATGACGATGCTCACGCCTTGCTAAGCAGCTCGGTGTTTCGAAAAAACTTGGCCCTGTTGGCTGAGCATGGTTTGAGTTTCGATGCGCAGTTTTCATTATCGGATTCTCAAGCCACACAAGTGCTATGCAAGGTGCTTAATAATACACCAACCTTACGCGTGATCATCAATCATGCAGGTTGGCCGCCTCTTCAATCTAATACCCATAACTGGCTGCAAGCCTTTGACCGATGGCAACACAACCTTGGTGCACTCGGGCAATACCCAAATGTGGCAATAAAGCTTTCTGGCTGGGAAATGCAGAATCGTGCGTACACTGAAGCAGACATGCAAACAGTGATGATGGCCTGCTTACAAATACTGGGTGAGCGCCGAGTGATGCTTGCCAGTAATTTTCCGCTAACTACCTTCAGCCAATCTTATGCTGACTTGTGGCAAACTTATGGCGCACTTTTAACGTCAGTCGAAGTGCATGAACCTGCCCAAGCAGAGCCAGATAACAGATTAAAAAGCCTACTGCTGTATAAAAACAGTGCGAGTTGGTATCAATTTTAAGCATGCACCAAGGCACTTTGCGCCAGTGTTGAGCCCCGCCCATCTCTTGTATTGCACTGCTGCCTGTTAAGCGTTTAGACTAGCCACTCAAACGATAGAAAGTGAGTAAGTTTAAGTGAAAAAACAGCACAAAAACCTGTATCAATGGCCCTTAATTTTGCTCACGGCAAGCCTATTTGGCTGTGCCGGCAATGAACCGAAACCCATACAAACTACAGATCATTTCAGTACTCAAATAGGCGATGACGGCGAGACTCAATTTGCCTTTGGTTTATCATGGTTTAATTTACCCGAAGAAGACACAGACAATAGAGGCGAACGCGGCGGCAGACGTGGCGGTCGTGATGGCAGCAGAGACGCAAGACTTGGCGGGCAAAGCAACCGCCCTATCGGCTCGAATTTAAACCCGCAGCCAAATAATGAAACCAAATTGGCGCTTGAAGACAAAGCCGTGCTGCATTTAAAGCAAACCCTAGATAAACGCGATCTGTGTCCCAATGGTTATACCATCGACGATATTATTTGGGAGCCCAGACGCATTCGCCTGATGGGAATGTGCAAGTAAGAGCGTGCAAGTAAAATCGTTTATATAACTAACGCCCATCTATTTGATCGGGGTTGGTTATGATTTCTCAAAATACCTGTTTTCAGCAAAAAGGATCAACACTATGCAAAGCATTAAAACTCGTGCGGCGGTTGCTTGGGCAGCCGGCGAACCATTATCCATTGAAGAAGTTGATTTGATGCCGCCACAAAAAGGCGAAGTACTTATTAAAGTCATCGCCACTGGCGTATGTCATACCGATGCCTACACGCTGTCGGGCGAAGATCCGGAAGGCATCTTTCCTGCTATTTTAGGCCATGAGGGCGCCGGGATTGTTGAAGCCATTGGCGAAGGCGTGACGTCTGTCGAAGTGGGCGATCATGTTATTCCGTTATACACGCCAGAATGCGGCGAGTGTAAATTTTGCTTGTCAGGAAAAACTAACCTATGCCAAGCAATACGTGCCACACAGGGTAAAGGCTTAATGCCAGATGGCACCACACGTTTTTCAAAAAATGGCAAACCTATTTATCATTACATGGGCACATCTACCTTCGCGGAGCACACAGTCGTGCCTGAAATTGCCTTAGCGAAAATCCCAAAAGAAGCCCCTCTTGAAAAAGTATGTTTACTTGGTTGCGGCGTCACCACGGGTATGGGCGCGGTCACTAACACCGCCAAAGTGCAAGAAGGCGACACGGTAGCGGTATTCGGTTTAGGCGGCATCGGTTTATCTGTGCTAATTGGCGCGAAAATGGCCAACGCGGGTCGTATCATCGCAATTGATGTGAACGAAGATAAATTTAAAATTGCTAAGCAACTTGGCGCGACCGATGTGGTGAACCCAAAAGATTTTGACAAATCCATTCAAGAAGTCATTGTGGATATGACTGATGGCGGCGTAGATTACTCGTTTGAGTGCATCGGCAATGTGAATGTGATGCGCTCAGCACTTGAATGTTGTCATAAAGGCTGGGGCGAATCGGTGATCATTGGTGTGGCCGGTGCGGGCCAAGAAATCTCTACTCGACCGTTCCAACTTGTTACTGGTCGAGTATGGCGCGGTTCAGCATTTGGTGGTGTGAAAGGTCGCAGCCAATTACCTGATTATGTACAACGCTACATGGATGGCGAATTCGAGCTTGATACCTTCATTACCCACACTATGCCACTAGAAGACATCAATACGGCGTTTGATTTAATGCACGAAGGGAAATCCATCCGCTCAGTGGTGCATTATTAATGAGCGGTCAACAGCAAATGAGCGCTGCCTCAAGCGACACTTCGAGCATAATCGAAGTGTCAGCAAATCGTTGCTTTGGCGGTTGGCAGAAGCGTTTTAGCCACCAATCCGCTGTACTGAACTGTGAAATGCACTTTAGCGTGTATTTGCCCCCAGCCGCTGAACTAAGCAAACCGCTGCCTGTAGTCTATTGGTTAAGCGGATTCACCTGTACAGATGAAAACTTTGTCACCAAAGCCGGTGCACAGCGCGTTGCCAGTGAGCTGGGCATCATGCTTGTCATACCTGACACCAGCCCGCGAGGTGATGCTGTACCTGATGCTGACGACAAAGCCTATGACTTAGGTTTAGGGGCAGGATTTTATGTGAATGCAACCCAAGCCCCTTGGGCTGAGCATTACCGCATGTACGACTACATCGTCGACGAACTGCCCGTCCTCATTCAGCAGCACTTCAAAGTACAACCTAAAGCAGCGATTGCAGGGCATTCAATGGGCGGCCACGGTGCGCTTATGATTGCCTTGTCAAATGTGAAACGCTTTAGTTCCGTGTCGGCCTTTTCACCGATTGTGAATCCGATGGAATGCCCGTGGGGACAAAAAGCCTTCAGTCATTATTTAGGTGACGATAAAAGCGAATGGCAACAATACGACAGCTGTGAGCTAATGCGCCAGCAAGGCCAATTTTTACAATTGCCTATGTTGATTGATCAAGGCCTAGCGGATGACTTTTACCAAAGCCAAAAGTTAGCCAAACCGCTTGAGACGATAGCACAAGAGATAAACTACCCAGCTGAGTTTCGATACCACAACGGTTATGATCATAGCTACTTTTTCATCAGCAGCTTTATTGAAGATCACTTGCGCTTTCACGCTAAGCATTTAGCCGAGTCGTAGGCCGTTACTGCTCAGCACGAACGTCTATGCGGCTAAACTAATGCAAAATTACGTTTATAAAAAATAACACCGTATTAAACAAAAAAACGCCAAGTGGTTTTCCCCACTTGGCGTTTTTATTCGCGCCATAATTATAGCGTTCTGCTTATTGGCCTGAATTAAAAGCCCCAATAAACCTTAATAACAGCTTAGCTATTTGGCCACATAAGCGTGAGCCGATGCGCTGAAAATAGCGTTCATCAACATCACATTTAACCCGTCAAGATACGCCCGAGTGGTTGGCTCTTGAGTAAACGCGATCACCATTCCATTCCCGCTAGGTTGATGAATAAGAAATGGCTTATACGCCAATTGCTTTTTATTTTCTTGCCATAGGTAACCACTGGCCAGTACGTCTTTTTCACTCTTAAACCATGCAAGGTTTTTCCCTGAAGCTAATCGAATCGGCGCGAAGATATCATTCCCATAAACAAGCCCCACCACTTCAGGGGCAACGCCTGCGGTAAGCCAGTGCTCTTGGTCGACTTCCACATTGGCTAAGATCCCAGCAACGAAATCAGGACTCTCTTCACTGTTTTCACTGTTTTTGACCAAATCTTCGCGGTTGACATAGGCTTTACCCGCTACGGTTGATGATTCATCATCAGACTCGTCCGCGCTGCCCTCCTCTTTTATGGCTAACTCGCGTTTTATATCCAGTAAACCAATGTCGGCTTCAGCCGCAAAGCGCGTTGCACTGCCAAGGGTAATTAGCACCCCGCCCGCTTCAACCCATTGTTTTATATTCTGCGCCCCAGCCTGACCTAAGCCATTGTGATAACGCCCTGCCGGTAAAATCAGGACCTGATAATGACGTAAATCTGCGCTTGCCAATGTCGAGGTACGAATGGCATTCACCGGATAACCAAATTGCTGCTCTATCACGAAACGGGTGTTACCCGCGCTGAGCGATGAAGTGGGGTCATCCCAGGCCATGGCGATTTTTGGCGCGCTCAATAGGTGGGTATCATTGCTACCAAAACTGGGGCCGTCTGTTACCCAGCTAGTGTTCACACCATCGACTATGGCACCACTTTGGGCTGCTAAATCTTGCACCGCTGCAGCAATAGCATTGTCATTAGCGGCCACTTCGATAATTAAGCTGCCCGCTGGATAGCGTTTCTTATCATCTAAGGTAAACGCTCGGTCAGCGGTTTTGAGGGGGACATTTTGCTGTAACGCAGCAGTTAAAAAGCGTCCTGCGGCCATATCACCCCAAGGTACAATGTAAGCCACGGTGGCATGTGGGTTTATTACTTTTCCTTCAAGGGTGTCAGTCATTTTCACTAAGCGGTGATCACCTGATACCCCTTTGCCGCAGGTGTTTACCTCTAGGTTATACATTAGGGGTAAAGACCAGCCTGTTACATCGTAAATTTGATCACCTAGCTTGCGTTCTCGGCGACGCTCTTGCTCTTTAATAAACGCGTTACTCATGTCGACTTGCTGAGTAAACGTAGTTTTTACAAAACGCCCTCGAGGTTGAGCCGTGTCGATGTAATAGCTGCCTGGCGCATAGGTTTCACCACACAGTTTCACTTTTTCAGTAGTTTGATAAACATCTACGCCGTGCTCGGTCATTAGTTTCGCCAGCTTGAAGTTGCCAGCGCGGTCTCGTTTGTTGGGCAAAATGAAAACCCGCTCTTTCTTATCAGACTTACCTGCATCGATCGCATCTACCTGATACTGGTAGTAGTCCTTGAGTAACTTGCTGCGTTGGTTAGCAACGGTTTCAGCAGTGGAAATAGACGCTACAAAATGTCGTAATACTGTATCTTCGTAACTTAAGTCATTACCGTCCATGCGGCGAAAAATTTCGCCCCTAGATGATGCTACTTCGTAGGTCGATGCAGCAGCGCCATAAAAAGTCGGCCAACTATCACCATAGCCAGGATAAAAGGCATCAAAGATTTCTCGGGTAAAATAATCAAAGCCATTGGCATCAAAATGCTTAGCATTATTGCGCCCCACCAAGTTGATATTGTCGATTTGTGCTTTGGTCATATGTGGGTTAACTGGTTGCGCTGATGGGGCAAAGTAGTAACTTTCATCGCCACCCATTTCGTGTAAATCAATGACCACCAATGGACGATATTTATTCATACTGGCAATACGGCCTTTGGTTTCAGGTTGGGTAATGGCAAGCCAATCGCGGTTCATATCAAATAGATAATGGTTTGCCCGACCACGGGGCCAAGGTTCATTGTGCTCAGCAGATAATCTGTCGCTGCTGTGCATCATGCCCACAGTAGAATAATAGTTGGCGATAAAGCGACTTCGACCATCAGGGTTTTGCAATGGGTCGATAAATACAATGCTGTTTTGCATGATGTTATCGACCGTTGCATCCCCTTTTCCCGCCAGCAAATGATAAGCCGTCATCATTGCTGCATCGGTACTGCTTATTTCATTGCCATGCACGCTGTACTCTAACCACACAGAGGAGGGTAACGCGGTCATTAGATTTTTGGCTTTACTTTTATTGGTAACACGCGGGTCTGATAATGCCTGCATATCTGTCGAGAATTGCGCCAGGTTAGCGATGTTCTGCTTAGTACCGATGGCTGCATAAATAAGCTTTCGCCCTTCCCATGTTTCCCCGTATTCGAAAAGTTTAATCTGCTCAGGAGCTGCTTGTTGCAGGGCTTCAAAAAAGCGCAGCATGTCTGAATGCGACGTTATACGCTGGCCCACAGAGTAACCCAACACACTTTGCATCGTAGGGATTGCATTATCATACTGAACCGCTGGCCAATTGGCGGCTTCAGTGAGAGATTTTGGCGTAGCAGTAAGTGGTGTCGAATTAGGCTGCGGCGCGGCAAGTGCGAATGCACTCATGCACGTCAACGCACCGAAAAGCAGTGGTTTAAAAGCGTGTTTAAGAATCATATTGTTCCCTGATGTTCTGGATGTAAGTGTGCTTTAGTCGGCTTTTTATAGCCGACTTTTATTATTCAGACATATCATACCCAAAGTACCCAACGATCCCAGTGATTAGCCTACAAAATCGTAAACAAATATTCCGTGCTAGCGCTGTACTTGAACCTTGTCATGGTTCTTTTATTAGTCATTTTTAGCCTGTGTCCTTGCCATCCTCAGCGCCCAGAACATAAAGCAAACATCCACCCTGCTTTATCGTGCCAAACCGCGCCTTATCGTATACGCAATGAATTTGACTCAAACATACTATGTTTAACTTGTTAATATGTATAAACCTACTAAATTACACACCATTAACAACCGAGCAGTATTTGCAACAAGCATTCATTGTCATTAGTGCTTGTTGCATCAAGTACCGCTTGCAACAGAAAAATGTAGTGTGAACTCATAAGGATCGGAACATGACAATCGTTAAACACTTTCGTTTATTACCTTTAGGCATCGCTGTCTCTGCAGCACTGATTAGTGCCAACACCTATGCGCAACAAACTGACGAAACAGAAGTCATTCAAGTTAGAGGAATAAGAAGTAGTCTGAGTGAAGCGATGGACCTAAAGAAATCGGCCCCTTCGATACAAGACAGTATAGTGGCCGAAGATATTGGTAAGTTTCCAGATCAAAATGTAGCCGAGTCTTTACAGCGGATTTCTGGTGTGATGATTTCGCGAAATAATGGTGAGGGTTCAAAAATTTCGGTTCGTGGCATGGGTCCACAATTTAATGCCGTGAAAATTAATAATCGAACGATTGCCACGACAGACAGAGGCCGAGAGTTTGATTTTCAAGCGTTACCTTCAGAATTGATATCGGGCGCGGACGTGATTAAAGCATCGCGCGCCAACATAGCCGAAGGAAGCTTAGGGGCCTACGTAAATATATCGACGGCCCGACCTTTAGATAGCACGGGCTTTAATGCTGCCACATCAGCAAATATTAGCTACAACGACTTGGCTGACGAGTACGGTAATAGAGTGTCAGCCATTATTAGCAATACCTTTGCTGATGATCAATTTGGCATTTTGTTTGGATTTTCTCGTCAAAAAACCACCAATAGAGTCGATGCTGCAGGCACCACCCATTGGGGCTCATTTCAAGCGGACAACCAAGCCTGGATCACAGGCCCCACTAAAGACATTAATGGCCAAGATATCACCCAAGGCACTATTTGGTATCCTGGTAGAGGCACCTTTACTCTGGATATTGAAGAGCGTGAGCGCACAAGTGCAAACGTCACCTTTCAATGGCAACCCGACGAAGACACCACACATACCTTCGATGCTCTATACACGGACTTGAGCCGGCAAGCTGGTAGCAACGGTATTCAAGTGCCGCTGCAGGGTTCTGGTTGGAGTGACGTAGTCGTATCTGAAAATTACACCTTGCTTGAGGGCAAGCGAAATCAAAAACCAATTGATGTGCTTATGCAAGAACGTGGGCAAGACTCCGACACCTTGGCACTTGGATTAAATAGTGAGTTCTATCGTAGCAGCTGGAAATTGGTGAGCGATTTGTCGTATTCAAAATCCACCGCAACACCCAAAGCCAACACACTTGTAGCGCATGCCGTAAATCCTAATTACGACGATTCGTTAGATATCTTTGACCCCAACTACGTTGATGGACAGATCAAAGGCCTAACCATTAATGACTACCTGAATGTTGATAACTACGGCGATATTATGTCCATCGACACGTCTGTTGATTACGGTAACCCAGCGGCCATACGCACGCACTGGAATGACATTCAACACAAAGAGCTTGAAGATGAAATTTTTGAAGCCAAGTTCGATGCGAGTTATACCCTAGATTCTGGGCCAATCAGATCAGTTGATATGGGCGTGGCCTATTCGGATCGTGAAAAGTCCCAGCAAGTCTTTAAAATCAATCATGGCTGCTATAATACGGATTTATGGGTGCAGCCCGAAATAACCACACCTGAAGAACAATACCTGTTCGATAACACTCTTTTACCCTACAACACATGTGGCCAACACATTGATTTAGAAGACAGCTTATTTCGTACAAATAACGTTAACTTCTTAGCAGATGAAAGCGGCACCTTCCCGCGTAATTTTGTGCTAGTAAATGATTTCAACGCTTATAAAGAAGCCATTGCAGATATTCGTCAGGAGCCTAATTGGACTCAAGAATACTTAGCCCCCGCCGAGTCTGTTGCGAACACAGAAGAAACCTTTGCTCTATACAGCCAACTCAATTTGGAGGGTGATGTACGAGACATTTTGATCAGCGGCAACGTCGGTTTACGCTATGTAAAAACCAAAACATCATCTGAGGGTCATCGCCGCTTTCGTGACTCAATCAGTGATGTTTACGAGCAAAACGAAGGCGTCATAGTAGAAATTGTTTATACGGATCCTGAAGCGTTAACGGTTGAAAAAGACTATTCGCACTTTCTGCCAAGTGCCAATTTAAACGTTGATTTCGGTAATGGCGTTTTTATAAAAGGTGCCGCCGCCAAAGTTATCACGCGCCCTGCCCTTGAAGATACTGGCGTAAACAGCACCTACCCTTTGCGTATTCGCGCTGATCAGTACAATACGAAAAGTGGTAATCCGTATTTAGAACCCTACGAAGCAACTCAGTATGACTTGTCGTTAGAGTATTACGCCGACAACGGCGATGCCTACTCAGCAGGCCTGTTTTACAAAGACATAGGCACGTTCATATCGCAAAAGACAGTGCAAAAAGATACGGGTTACGTCGCCGTGAATCAGGATTGGGGGACCTTTTATGAATACTCAGAAGAGCAAACCAATCGTAGCGGCGGCAAAGTCAGCGGTATTGAAGTGGCAGCGTTGCACTACTTTGATTATTTACCCGGTTGGCTAAGTGGCTTCGGTATTCAAGCTAACTACACCTACACCGACAGCAAAGACGATGAAGCGGCGAAAGACGAGATAACACGTGAAAACGTGTTATCTGCGGGCAGTGGTTTAGAAGGCTTTTCAAAGAATGCTTACAACGTTATCGGCTTTTATGAGCAGGAAGGCTTTCAAGCGCGCTTAGCATATAACTGGCGTGACAATTACCTGAAATACCGCTCAGGCCCAGTGATAGGAAGTAACGGTTTGCCTCAACACGTGCAAGACTATGGTCAATTTGATTTCAGCACCTCATACGACATAAACGAAACCTTCACTGTCAGCGCTGAAGCCATCAACCTGACCAATGAAAAAATAGTCGAATATGCCGATGTGCGAGAACGAGTCACTCAGATTCAATACTCAGGAAGACGTTTTCAACTCGGTGTGAAAGCGACTTTCTAATCCTTTTTACCCAACATGCCTCGACACGCCCTTGGATCACTCAGTCTAAGGGCGTGTCGCTTTTGTTTTAGCCAAGGTTTTATAACAGAAAATACAATCTACATTGAGCGATAAAGCCAAGTCATGATTATGTTAACAAATCATAAAACGCCAATGTCACGCCATTCGTCCAACCAAACCCTTGCTGTACTTCGTACTCCCCGCCATCCGCTAAGCTATCAAGTGAGTGCACATTGTATTTTTCCATGATGTTTCCGCTTTTGATAAAATGAGCGTCTACGGTTTTTAACCAGCGCTGCATAACGTTCCTCGCATCTTCCTTGTAGCCATAATTGCGTAAACCGATAACAGCAAACCAGTGCAATGGCGCCCAACCATTGGGGGAATCCCATTGCTGACTCGTCGCATTCAAAGTGGTTAATAATCCCCCCTCTTGCAAAAATGTCGACATTAATGTGCTCTTAACGCTTCTTGCCTGCTGAGCACTTGCAATATCGACAAATAAGGGCAATGTTGCTGCTAGCGAGCGTACGTTGAGTGGCTGTTGTTTAATGAACTGGTAATCGAAGTAAAACTGTTCTTGGTCTGACCAAAAATAACGGTCGATGGCTTCTTTGCGTGCATCTGCTCGAGCATTGAAGTGTGCCGCTTGATCATGATGGTTAAGCAGCCCATGGTATTTGGCCAAGTTACGTTCTAAACGGTACAACAAGCAATTTAAATCCACGGGAACAATTTCCGTGGTTTCTATTGAAGCAAGTTCATGACTGTCAGCCAACCAGCGTGAGCTAAAATCCCAACCAGATTCACACGCCGCACGAATATTTCGATAGAATTCAGCTCTTTGCTCTTGTGGCAAGTTCCGTGCTAACTCAATGTCTTCTAGATATGACTCAGTGCGTGGAGTGGCAAGGTTATCCCAATATCGATTCAGTATCGCGCCACACGGCATACGTACCACTCGCTCTGCAGCTTCGCCGCCATTAATGAGCTTGTCTTCGTTGCGCATCCAGAACCGGTGCTCTTGCTCCATGCCTTCAATGCATCGTAAAACAAATTCAGTGTCTGGTGCATTATCATGATTAACACACAGCTCCACCATCATTCCTAACACAGGCGGTTGAGAGCGAGAAAAGTAATAGCTACGATTGCCATTAGGGATACAGCCTAACCGCTCTTGCAATTCAATAAAGTTCAACACCATATCTTTAATAAGGTGGGTATAACCTGATTGGTTTAACCCTAGCGCGGTAAAATAGCTATCCCAGTAATATATTTCACGAAACCGGCCACCTGGCACTATGTACGAGTGTTCCAGCGCTAATAATGTGCTCATCGTATCTTTACGATCAGGCTGGCGTATCAACTTAGGCCATAGCTGTTGTATGTATTCTTTTAGGGTTACCTTGGCTGTAGAATCATTTAATTCAATATCTGCCGGTAGGGTAAAATGGCTGTCTACAAATGCAACGAGAGAGAAATTCGCCAGAGATTTATGACGCTCATATTGTTCCACAACCTCTTTCCAACTCGAACGTGGCGTAGCGTCGCAAATCGTTTTACTGTCGTTAAAAAGCGCTTCAAGTTGAATGCGTCTAAATAATTCACTTTCAAAAAATACAATGCTTGGGTGGTCAAATGAAATCGAGTCACTCATGGTCCTACGCTCCTTCAACTGACACAGAACGATTGTTCACGGAAAGTTTTCTAAAAATATACAAACTCAGCATGATCATCATAATAGGAATAAGTGACATGTAAAAGGCGTGTTGTCCGCCAAACTTGTCGAAAACGACTCCCGTGAGGATCGAGCCAAACGTTCCCCCTAGCGCGGAGAAAATAACGATCAACCCTGTCATTTTTGCGTGCTGTTTATTGGGTAATGCACTGAGTACTACTGAGTTAATAAGCGGATAAATCGGCGCCATAAATAAGCCAATTGCAGGCAGTAAATAAGCTGCAAGCGGTGCGTCAAAAATGCCCGTGACCACTTGGCCTTCAGCAACTTGTGTCATGGGTAAGGTCAGCAGTATGGTTAGAAACATCATGACCAAACAGGCATTAATAAACACGTACCAAGGGACAAATCGCAACAAAAAACCAGCCAACAAACGACCAAGCGCAATCATGGCCGCAAAGATACTGGTCAATTGAATACTGATGTCTACGGGTAAGCCCAACACTTCACGATTAAACGTGGGTAGCCACGAGCCAATCCCCTGCTCTATCAATACGTAAAGGAATACTGAAATAACGAAAATGAGCACCAATGGTTGATACGTTAGCTTGAGCATGTCAACAAACTCACTTAGTGCATTGTCTTGATTTGCCTTAAAAGGTTCACGCTCAATCGGTGCGAAATACACAAATATGGCGGCTAAGCTAATCAAGCCACCTAATAGGTAATACACGTTCAACCACTCAAGGGAAGCAGGATCATCAGCGTTAATGAACCCACTGAAAACCCAATAGCCAGAGAGCACGCCGACCATAAAAATACCTTCTACCGTGTTCATCAGTGATGAGTGACTCTCTGTATTGTCACTGAGCTGCCCTATCAATGAATACACAGATATTTTGACCAAGGCGAACGCGGTACCGATAACGGCAAACAGTATCTTAATAAAAAAGAACTCGGCAAAAAGCGGGGTCAGTAAACACACCACAGCGACCAGTACTAAACCCAAACAAAGTGCAACTTGATATCCTATGCGAGGAATAAATGACGCAACAAAAAACGACACAAAGGCAATAGACAAGTCCTTAAAACCTTCTAATGTACTAGCGTCAGTTTTGCTGACATCAAAACTGGTGATCGACTGTAAGATCACCGTGCCCACACTGTTGAGCAGAACAGCAAACACGAAATAGCACAGTGAGATAGCAATAATGGTCAGCATTCGATTCATTGGATAGGTCTACTTTTGAGAGAATGAGTAGAAGTGTAAATTGTAAGTTAACAAAATGCAATCGTTTGCATTCAATAATACTTTAAATGTTGAATTGGTATTTACGGGTTATGTTTCGTTGATTGACGCGCCACTAGTGCGATGTCTATCAAAGAAGAGTCGACTTTTCTACCTTCAAACTGCGCAATTAGCTTGTCGACCATCACTTGTGCAGCACGCTGGGTATTTTGTTTAATCGTTGTTAATGAAGGGTACGACAATTCAGCCATCATAATGTCATCAAACCCAACGATAGCAACGTCGCTAGGAATGCCAATGTAACGTTCTTTCAATGCGCGCATTGCGCCTAAGGCAACCATATCGCTACAAGCGACGATGCCGTCGAAAAACAGCCCTTTGGATAAAATAAGTTCACTGATTTTGGCATATGCTGCACTGCTAGTAATGTCACATGCGACGGTGAATGCCCGGTCAAATGTGATCGAGTGCGCTTCAAGCGCATCTTGATACCCCCGGTAACGTCCAGTCATCTCCATATGCTCAGGGTCGCCCAAGAATAAGATATTTTTGCATCCACCAGTAATCAAATGTTGTGTGGCGATCTCGCCGCCTAAATGATTATTACTGCCGACAGCGGCATAATTAGACTCGGTTTTTGGATCGCCCCATACCACCATAGGTACATCAGATTCAGCCACTTCTTTTACTTTTTCATCACTCTTGCCTTGGCCTACAACGATAAGACCATCTGCACGCTGACTGTTAATAAAATAGTTAGCCCAATTGTCTGTGGCCATAAACGAATTAGATAACAATAAGTCATAGCCTCTGGTATTTAAGGCTTGGTTTAGATCGCCCACAATTTTCAATAAAAACGGGTCGCTGATACTCTGTTCAGTGTGATCGATTAGGTTAAGAATAACCGCCACTACTTTGGTTTTTTGGGTGCGTAAACGACTTGCGGCGGTATTGATACTAAAATTGTGTGACGCCGCTAACGCTTGAATGCGTACCCGCGTGTCTTTTTTAATCAAAGGGTTGTCACTCAACGCGCGAGATACTGTAGATGCAGACACCCCAGCCAGACCAGCCAAGTCGTTCAAGGTCAATTTTTTGTTACTTTTCAATCTATTACCCAAATTTATTGATTCATTGCACGCGATTATTGAATTAGCTACTTATACCATTGCCCGTTGAAAAGTGAGCACTCAGCGAGCGTTTAAAAGAAATGCCTCAGCGGCTTTTACTCTGCGTTCTCACTCTTTGAAAGGGAACAACCATTACTGCATAGCGACGCCTTAATCAAAAACCGCTGGACGCATTCTGAGGCGGCACTTATTTATGCGAATTGGTATTATTAGTAAAGCCTGCTAAGTCTAGTGTAATCGTTTTTAAACAAGACTACACCCTCCCCCAGCAAGAAGCCTCAAACAAATTCCCTGTGAAATCAACACATTCCACACTAAATGCAAACGATTGCAAAATACCAATTGCAATCGTTTGCATTTATACATATCGTTAACACCACACTAACAACAGGACAGTCAAGCACATGAATTTAACAACACACAAACTGAATTCTCTAGCTCTGAGCATTTCGATGGCACTGATGTTGCCAAGCACGGTATTGGCGCAACAAGAAGATGACCAAAGTAACAAAAATGAGAATAACTATATTGAGCAAATCGTGGTCACGGGCAGTGCCAGCGGTACTGCAGTGCGCAAAGTAGAAGCAAGTTACGCTACAACCCTTATCAGCGCGGCTGACATTAAAAAACTTGCCCCTAAAAGCACAGCTGACCTGTTCAAAGCAATCCCTGGCGTTTGGGCCGAGAGCTCAGGTGGGGTGTCTGGTGCTAATGTATTCGTTCGCGGATTTCCTGGCGGCGGCGATGCACCGTTTTTAACCTTACAAGTTCAGGGCGTGCCTATTTTTCCTCCTTCAACACTATCTTTCCTTGAAAATTCGTCGCTGTTTCGCATTGATGAAACCATTGACATCGTCGATGCATTGCGCGGTGGACCAGCCTCTGTAGTATCCAGCGGCCAACCCGGTTTGACCACTAACTTTTTGCTGAAAGAAGGGTCTGATGAAACTGAAGGCTCAATTAAATATTCCACCTCAGACTATGACTTACAACGTGTTGATGCGGTTGTTTCTGGAAAATTAGCGGAAGATCTTTACTTCATGTTTGGTGGTTATGTTCAGCAAAGCCCAGGCATTCGTGATGCTGGCTTTAACTCTGAAAAAGGCAACCAGTTCACCCTTAACATCACTAAAGTGTTGGATAACGGTAAAATCAACTTTTTCACCCGCACCACTGACGATCACGGTGCATGGTACTTACCTACCCCATTAGTGGATGGCGTTGATAACAGCTACACCCAACTTGGCACACTTAATCGTCAAGCCACGATTCAATATGGGCCAGAAGGCACATCTGAATCAGTCGATTTTGGTGAAGGACGTGGTTTTAAAGGCACGGTAACAGGGGGAAGTGTGAACCTAGAGTTTGGTGAAGGATGGACATTTGTTGATCGCTTCGCGCATCTATCTGGCGATGCCGATACCTTCGGCTTAGTCCCTAATGGCAACCCAACACTGTTATCGAGCGTGGCTGATAATGGTGTATCAGCCACCGGCGCCGTAACAGGTGACGTATATGACGGCGATACGTTAGTCCAGCAAATTGGTCGCTGGGTAGTCCGTAAAGATATCGAATCTTTTACCAATGATGTGGCTGTCACGAAACAAACGGATAAATATAAAGCGTCTTTAGGATTATATGTTGCCAACTTTTCATCAGATGATTGGTGGAGCATCGGCAATCAGTCATATCATGTTATTCGCCCCAGTGGTGAGAATCTGACGGGTATCGATTGTAACGATAATCAAGACAGTTGCGACTGGAACTACGATTTAAATGCCACCGGGGATGGCACAACCAAAGCGATTTACGCCGCTTTTGAATATAAGTTAACGGATACCCTTACCGCTGATGTTGGGGTGCGTGATGAAAACCACACCATTGATTACACCGTAGATGAAGGCCTAGACGGCATGATTACCAAAGCGGTTCAATATGATGAATCTGACGTGGCATTTACCGCTGGGGTGAATTGGCAGTTCCAACGTGAACGAGGTGTTTTTCTGCGTTATAGCGAAGGCAGCAAAATGCCTTACTTTGATGACCTACGAGAAAATTTTAATAGCTTCTCATCAGGTGAAGACTTGATCACAGACGTGACCCAAATAGAACTAGGTTATAAATTAGCTGAAGCGAACTACACCGTTTATGCCACAGGCTTTTACAACGAAGTACAGGGTGACCGCTTTCAAGCAGTACCAGGTGCTCCAGTCCAAACACTGACTAACGAAGCTTATGGTGTTGAAATAGACGCAAATTACTTTGCAGACAACGGTTTTTCTATCTCGTTGAATTCGACTATTCAAGAAACTGAAATTACTGAAAGCCCTACTAACAAAGGTAATGAAGCACAGCGTCAACCAGGTTGGCAGGTACGCTTGACGCCAAGCTATGACTTTGAGTTTGAAGACTTCTTTGCCACCTTATATGGCACCATTTCTATGGTCGATGATAGATTTGCCAATAACGAAAACACGGTCGTTTTAGACGGTTATGAAAAATACGACGTAGGGGTCATAGTGCAAGGTGACTCTGGATTAACCTTCGAGTTAGCGGTGCAAAATATCACTGATGAAGATGCATTAACAGAAGGTGACCCACGTAATCCTAGCGCGCCCAATGGTCGTTACATTTTACCCAGAACGGCAACCTTCAGCGTCAGTTACGCATTTTAATTACAGCTTATGAACCCCAAAAGCGTGTTATGCCTATTCCCTGCGTTATATACATAGCGCGCTTTTGTCACTGCTTTGTCTGTGTAAATGCTGGTTTATAAAGTGCAGGCTATAAAGCGCCAGTTTTAAGTTACTGCATCCAAAGCGCTAATAACTTGCGCTACATCCTCATCTGTCGTGGCCCAATTACTTAACGCAGCGCGAATAATAGGCTCGCCCTTCCACGCCCCACGGGTTAACAGTACCTGACTTGAGGCATTCAATTTCGCCATGCATTCACCACTTGTGATGCCAACCACGTCATTGTTTGGTTTAAACAGCACAACAGTTAATTCGCAGGGCTTTAATAGGTATATTTATCTGTACGGTGCAGCCACATCGGAAATGCGCGGAAACGACGAGAGTTTTCGATGCCCATCGACATACGAGACACCGTATTTTAAGGGGTGGCTTAATACGGCGCACTCACCTCACAGCTCTGTTTTAATAAATCCATATCTTGCCTATATGTTGCGTTCCCCGCCCACACACACCCACAACCGTAGGGGACGTTTAGCCATTTATGGCAATCAAGGGCAATGCTATCGGTGCGCCTATGCCTCGGGGTTCTCGGCTTCTCTATTTACTAAGCGCTCAAAAATACCAGACGCCGCATCATCGTATAACCAAGTTTGATGTATCTTGCAAAGGCCCGGGAATTGGTCGGCGCGTGACGGCAGAGGTACCGATAAGTGTATTCGTCAACATCAAGAGAGAACCCTGGGCGGTTAATCAGCCTATATAGCTAGTGCTGGCGTGTAACATTGGCAAAGGATATAACGCCACGCGTATAAACAAGGTGAGTAGCGCCCTTAGGCTGAACAGTGACGAATACATCGCATTTTTACATGCGCAGTTACCAACAAAAGCTGATGTGTACGCCCCCAGCGGCGGCTTAATACTGTGGCTAACACTGCCTGAGATAGATACCCAAACACTTGCGGACGAACTCAGCAGTATGACGTGTATGTAGAAGCAGGGGCTCAGTTCTCAAGCTCTCGCTATTATCACGACAGTCTGCGTCTGAACGCGTAATAACATAACGAGTGTAATACCTCCCTATTTAAATCCCGTCACACATTTGCACTAGTTCTGCACACTTCAAGGCAATATTCACGGGTTATACACTAAGGCTTGCTTGGCAAATGCGTTATTATACGCGTAGCGAATGTCGACCCTCTGAAAACTTAAACAAGCAATCAATGCGATTGATTCACGCATATAGGTGTTTAGTCTAAACGACGTTTGATCTAAGCGACATTTGCTCTATTCAAACATGGTTAAGCTCTACTCATATCAATCGAGTTTAATGCGACCACATTACACAAGGTGCCCTATGACCCGCTGTCATACATTAACACGCAGTAATATATGCACATTATCCGCTAACAAAACACGAATGATTAATACACTTAGCGTGGCGTTTATTGCGCTCGCCGCCCCTCTTGCAATCACCGCCTGCAGCGATGAAAAACCATCGACTCAAAAATCGATTGCGGTGCAAAGTACAACAACCGATGCATCCCAAGTGAATATCAATCTATTTAGTCTTAATGCATTGGCCAAGCAACCAGAAATCGTGGCATGCACATTAGAAAATGGCGATGACGCCCAATGTGCAAAATTGGTGGTGAAATACCTGCCTGATGAGATGGAAATAGGCCCATTTTGTCCTAAGACCCTCGATGATAAAGGCGGCATTTGGGACTGGGACGGCTCAAAGGCAGGCTTATATCGCTTAGATAAAGACTTTCTCAGCATGCTAAACGAGCAAGGCTACACTTTTTATGATGACGATGGCACGGTGCATATTGTGGATAATGCCACCGCCAAGCCCACTGTCGATCACGCATGTATTCAGGTATCAAAAGACCAAGACGTAAAAATCACTTTATTGATACCGACCTCGCCCGTATTGGCTGAGTCAGCATCTCGGTTAGGCGTAGTATCTAAAGTGGGGATTGCTCTGGCTGGCGTGCCGATTTTCTCAGATGCCCCCAGTGTGCAGCGCACAGGCCATTTACCTGCGTTAGATACCTGTGCAGGCCATGTTGACCCTGGAGGTTGGTATCATTATCACGGCACGTCCAGCGATATTGATAGTGTGTACGCACATGAGCATGTGGAGGCTAATTGCACTAACTTAACCCAAGATCCAGCTGCCCTTTTCGGTTATGCCTTTGATGGCGTGCCCATTTATGGGAGTGTCGATGCCGATAATGTTATGCCGACAGACTTAGACGAATGCAATGGCCACACAGGCTTGATTGGCGACAGTGGTATCAGCGCTTATCATTACCATTCAACCAATACATTTCCAAATTTACCTAAATGCTTAAAAGGCGTGGTGGCTAAAAACAATTTCTCAACTACCGCCCAAGCAGGCGTTGGCGCCCATCCACCAGCAGGGACTAAAATTACCCGTAACGAGCCCCCCGGTGGCGGTCGCCCCCAAAATATGGGTAGAGACGGTAATATGGCCCCCCCTGGATTCGATAAAGCAGCGGAAAAACTTGGCGTGACGCAAGCGCAGTTGATGCAAGCCATGGACGATGCAGGCGGCCCCCAAGCTGATTTGGCCAAAGTAGCCAAAGCACTGAATGTAAGTGAGGCAAAATTAAAGGCCGCCCTACCCGAGCGGCCAAACCACTAACCCTTATATATCCAAATGCGCCCATAACCATAGGGTCAATGCCTGTGAGCGCTCTAAAACGCCAGTTCATAGCCTTTGCGCTTTTGATATTTTGTTATGTTCGTTCATCGAGACATTCAAAGCCACCCATCTCGAACTCACGGCAAATAAGCGGGCGGTTCTCATATATGGTGCACAGCATAGTTTCTCGGTCGACCGCTGCGCACCAGCCGTCTTCTAAACGAAGCATGATTTCCCCGCCCCACTTGTCCTGCGCGATATATTTCTCCGGCACGCCTGTTTCAGTTATCAACATCACCTCAAGGCGGCAGCAATTCGCTCGGCACGTACTGCATGTTATGTCTTCGTTGACCGGTATGTTGGTGACATCTATTGTCGTACTTTGTTCTGATTTCATCTGTTGAGTATAAATATGCCGCTGCTGATAAAGCGAATTTTACACTATTTGCTTTAGTTCAGGCGCCATAAAATGACGACAACATGTCTAAACATTGTTGTATCTGGCCTTGGAGTGCTGCAACTGAACGACATCATTTGCAGTCTGTCTCATTGGGTATTCTTGATAACTAATGACTGTGCTAACTTATTCAAAAATAAAAACCAATAAAACAAAAACAACAGGGAACATTTAAGTGAAATTAATCAAAAAATCGATCGCGCTGGCGATGCTGGTTGGCCCATTGGCCATAACGGCCAGTAACGCCTTGGCTCAGACCACAGAAAACACCCTCAAACTGCAAGATGTATTCACTTTAGAATATGCCTCAGGCCTGGATATTACCAAGGATGGTGAAACCGTTTATTTCGTGCGTAACTACATGGACATTCAAAACGATAAAAAACGTGGCAACATCTGGAAGGTCGATAAAAATAACGTAATGACTCCAGTGACCAATGGCTTACATGCTGATTTCAGCCCTACCTTGTCACCTGATGAAAGCAAGTTAGCTTATATCTCGACCGCAAGCGGCTCAGCGCAAATCCACATCAAATGGCTAAACACCGGGCAAACAGGTCAAATGACCCATCTAACGGGCTCTCCGTCTAATCTTAGCTGGTCACCCGACGGTAAAATGCTTGCCTTTAGTCAGTTTGTGAAAGGCACGCCTAAATCCCCCGTGAATTTGTCAGGCAAACCGGAGGGTGCCAAGTGGGCGGACTCGGCTATTTTTATTGACGATTTATTTTATCGGGCAGACGGTGCGGGTTATATCCCGGCAGGAAATAACCAAATTTTTGTACTCTCAGCGGATGGCGGCACCCCTCGGCAACTCACCCAAGGTGAGTTTAACCACGGGGGCAGTATCAGTTGGAGCAGCGATAGCAAAGCCATTGTTTTCTCGGCAAATCGGCACCCCGACAGTGATTTAGAGCTCACCGATGACAACGTATATAAGGTGGATGTAGCCAGTGGCGAGATGCTGCAGCTAACCGATCGTATTGGTCCAGATAACAGCCCATTGGTCTCTCCTGACGGCAAATTGATTGCCTATTTGGGATACGATGAAAAGTACACTAACTACGAGAATACTCAGCTTTACATCATGGATGCTAATGGTGGCGTGAGTCGCTCCCTTACCTCTGAGTTCGACCGCTCGGTAGGCAGTATACAATGGGCGAGCGATAGCAAAGGCGTGTACCTAAGTTATGACGATAGCGGCGAAACCTATGTGGCTTACCAGCCCTTACAAGGTGACCGAAAGATTGTTGCTGACAAAGTTGGCGGCTTGGCGTTTGGGCGACCTTACTCGGGCGGTGAGTTTGATGTAGCCAACAATGGCACCGTGGCGTTCACTTACTCAAACCCACAGCGCCCAGCTGACATTGCTATCAAAAAAGGTGACAAGGCCACGTTACTCACCCAATTAAATGAAGATGCCCTCGCCCATAAAGACATAGCAAGCATCAAACCATTGAGCCTTAAGTCGTCTTTTGACGAATTGCCTATTCAGGCATGGGTTGCTTACCCGCCGGGGTTTGAACAAGGCAAAAAAGAAGGCAAACGCTACCCGCTTATCTTAGAGATACACGGGGGGCCGGTCGCCAATTACGGGCCGCATTTTTCCACTGAAATTCAGCTAATGGCAGCGCAAGGTTATGTAGTGGTATACGCAAACCCACGAGGCAGTGATAGCTACGGAAAAGACTTCGCGCAAACTATCGATAAAAACTACCCAAGCCAGGATTACGATGATTTGATGTCCACGGTAGATGCCGTGATTGCTCAAGGCGCAATCGATGAGAAAAACTTATTTGTGACAGGTGGCTCAGGTGGCGGTACCTTGACTGCGTGGATTGTGGGTCACACCGAGCGTTTTACCGCAGCCGTTGTCGCTAAACCGGTAATAAACTGGTACAGCTTTGTATTAACGTCTGATTTTTACCCGTTTTTCTATAAGAATTGGTTTGGTAAAAAGCCTTGGGAAGCGCAAGACTTATACATGAAGCACTCGCCTATCAGTTACGTAGGCAACGTCACCACCCCCACTATGTTACTCACTGGTGAGTCAGATCACCGCACGCCGATTTCGGAAACAGAGCAGTATTATCAAGCGTTGAAATTACAGGGCGTTGAATCAGCAATGGTGCGTATACCGGGCGCATCACACGGAATTTACGCTAGGCCAAGTAACTTAATGGCAAAGGTCGGCTATATCCTTTGGTGGTTTGATGAGCATCGCACAGATAAAGACACACCTAAGAGCAAATAATAGCTGATTGAGCTTAGGTTATGATGCAATACAAGCAGGCTTGAATATCACGTTCGTGCCTGCTTTTTTATTTCTGTTAGTAATGCAGCCGCTCACGGTTTTATAAGTATCAATTGTTCAAAAACGTGAATTGGCTTGGGTTAAGAACTTGCGCTCTTCTTCGGTCGAATTGCGCTGCAAAATATCGTTCCTATGGGGATAACGACCAAATCGCTGAATAATCGCCATGTGCTTTAATTCAAAATTATAGGTATGTTGACTTGCTTTGTTTTCAAACAAAGGCTGTGCTTGCTGGTGAATCGTTAAGGATTCACTGTGCATAAACGGCATGTACATAAAATTACGCTGAGACTCACCCAGTTCATCATCCGCTTTCACGACTAGTGCTTCTTGTGCTAAAGCAAGTGCTAGCGGGTCATACATAAATGCCCGAGGCGTATCGCGGTAAATATTTCGCGAGAACTGATCTATCACGATGATTTCCGCCAAGCGCCCTAGCGCTGTGCTACGCCAATGTTTCAGCTCGCATTGTATCGCTTGCTGATGCTCGTCGGAAAATCGTTCCTTTAGTTCGGCATCAAAAGCAGCACTTTTTTGCCACCACTGGGATGGCGTAAGTTCATTAAACCAAAACTCAATAATGTCTTCGTAAGCCATCTTTTTATTTTCCAGTTAATTAATTAGTGGATACTTCATGGGCAAATTTGAAGCACTCAAAGGCAGTAATAGGTGCTAAAACAAAAACAGGAACTTGTTTTTTAGCCGCTAAGAAAGTAGCTTAACACGATAATAATAAGGAACACCTCATGAGCGACACATCTTCTAATGCGCTGCAACTGCAGTCTGCCATCGCACTTTTACAACAAGGTAAATTACAACAAGCTAGACATAGCTTTCAGCACTTATGCAACCAAGCACCAAATCTCACTCATGCGTGGTTTGGGTTGGCCTTTGCCTGCTCTCAGTTGGAAGATTTTGTAGCGTCTATTTCAGCGATCGAAAACGTGTTGGCAAAAGAGCCTAAAAACGTCAAGGCATTAATTTTCAAGGCGGACCAACTGGCGTATAACCAGCAAGAGCGAAGCGCCCTAGCATTCTATGAAGGAGCGTTGCAGTTAACAGAAGGTCAGCAAAACTTACCCGATGAAATTGTTCGCGGTTTGCAACGAGGTTTAGCACTTCGTGAAAAGCATGATAATCAATATTCTGATTACTTGCTCGAAGCGCTGCAAAAAAAGGGGTATCAACGGGGTAAAACAAGTCGTCGCTTCGATGAGGCGCTAGATATTAGTTTTGGTAAAAAAGAAATATTCCTGCAACAACCCACACGGTTTTACTTTCCAGGTTTACCTCAAAGAGCATTCTTTGAACGTGATGAGTTCCCTTGGCTCGGTGAGTTGGAAGCAAAAACACCCGAAATAAAAGCAGAGCTAGAAGTAATGTTAGGAGGAAAAGAGCTGTTTTCCCCCTATCTAGATAGCGGCAGCAATGAGCCAAATTTTGTTAAACATCTTGATATTGTCGATAGTTTAAACTGGTCAGCGGCCTACTTATGGCATTATGGTAAGTTAGACGAATCAATCACTCGCCAGTGCCCAATAACTACGCAAGCGCTTAATTCTGCTCCCTTACCTTTCATCGCGGGGCAAACCCCGGTGGCGCTGTTTTCCAAACTAAAAGCAGGTGTTAAAATTCCCCCCCACCATGGGTTATTGAACACTCGGTTGATATGTCATTTGCCCATTATTGTACCGAAAGATTGTGGTGGTTTACGGGTTGGAAACCAAACCCGAGAATGGGAGGAAGGTAAAGCCCTTATTTTTGATGACAGCGTAGAGCACGAAGCATGGAATCATAGCAACGACGAGCGTGTGGTGTTGCTATTTGATATATGGCGACCAGAATTGACTGAAGATGAACGGCGCTTGATCACAGATATGTTAGTGGCTGTTGACGAGTACCCTGATTTATAACCCTGACCTGTGACCCTGCCAGCAACCAATCCATGCCCTAACGAATAATATGGCAGGTCATTCTAATCACGTCAGCTCGACATCAAGCGGGAAACAAAGCTAAACGGCGTTGATTAGCTCGCTTTTCGTCTGAAAATTTTGCCAATGCCGAGCCAAAATACCCCTTCTAGCATAATGCCTAACACGAAAAAAGCCACCACTCCTGTCATACTCCCTGCGGAATAACACAGTAACGCAGCAAGAATGACTGCAATAGATAGTAACACCCTGTATATCACGTTCATGACCATCTCCTTGTTTCGTTTCTTTGAGTTGAACTAGTTAGCTATCACACTAAATAACGCTTTTTTCTTAGTATAAATTAAAACAGCTGCACGTGCTCGGGACTAGCTTATAACTGCAACAAAGTGTGACTACCCTTTAAACGCCTAGCACGGGTTTTGTATTAGCCTAAGGTATAGAGCCTTATACCTTAGTATCACCTGGTAGATTTTTTAATCACGCTATATGGCGTTTAATAACCTCAACGAAACAAACAATATTTAAAACCCATTAAATGGAACCGAGGAATTGACCATGTTGAAAATTGTTAAAACTTCTATCGCTATCGCTGCTACCTCTATTATCTTCGCTGCCCCTGCACAAGCGGACGTAGCCGAAGCATTACAAAATATATGCACTATCGTAAAAGCCGATGATAAAGGCGAGTTACGCAAAAAAATGAAACGCGTGCAGTCTGATTATCGCCTTAAGTTACAAGATTACTACTCTGGTATCAGCTGTGGAGGCAATAGCCTTATCCGCACCGCGATGCTAAATGATGCGGTTGAAACTGGCACCCTAATGGTTAAAAAAATGCCTAAAAGTGATTTAAGCTCTCCTGAAAAAGACGGCAAAACGGTTGTGGCCTGGGCATCAGAAAATGGCCTAACCGCCTCACCTATTGTTGCTGTTCTAAACGACCGCATCTAGTTATTGTATAACGCGATACTGTTTAGCGTGTTGGCGACCAATTTACTCAACGTGTTGGAACTGACGCAAGTAAAAAGACAATGATTAATTTTGTTGTTCAACACGCACCAAAAACGAAACGGGCCTCATTTGAGGCCCGTTTTTTGTTTAACAAGTGTTTTCAGAATCCAGTCAGAGCGAGAGCTAAGACGAGAGTCGAGACAAGAGTCAAGACAAGAGTCAGAAAACTAAGGGTTAAGTGACATTTTGCCTTTTACTTCTCGGCCCATTACTTTATTCAATGCATCTTTGGCTTGTGCTAAAGGTAATGCTTCATCTACCACCACTTTCACTTTGCCTTGCACATACCAGGTTAATAACTCTTTCATATTTTGTGCGAAGTCTTGAGGTTGATGCTGAGTAAACGAGCCCCAAAACACGCCAACAACGGAATAACCTTTCACCAATGATAAATTCACTGGAAATTCAGGAATAGTACCACCTGCAAAACCAACAACCAGTAATCGACCGTTCCAGGCCATAGAGCGTGAGCAGGCGTGGAATGTATCACCGCCAACACATTCGTATACCACATCGACGCCTTTGCCATTGGTGACGTCTTTAATTGCGCTCTTTAAGTCAACTTCACTGTAATTGATGAGAATGTCAGCACCATTGGCTTTGGCCATGTCGAGCTTTTCTTGAGTCGAACACACTGCTATGACTTTTGCGCCCATTTGTTTACCAATTTGCACGGCAGCAAGTCCAGTGCCACCAGCAGCGCCAGTGACTAGCAAGGTTTCACCCGGCTGTATATTAGCTCGCTGCTTAAGGCCATGATGAGCTGTAGCGTGGGCTGTTACTAGACCTGCCGCTTCATCAAAGGATATTTCGTCTGGCAGCGGCATGACATGTGTCGCAGCACAGGCAACTTTCTGGGCGTAACCGCCTAACATACACAAAGCGATGACGCGTTGGCCAACTTTAAGATGTGGAACGCCTTCACCGATTTCGCTGATCACGCCTGCTACTTCGTTACCCGGTATAAACGGTACTTCAGGCTTCATTTGATATAGCCCTTGTACGATTAACCCATCAGGGAAGTTAACTCCGCAGGCTTTAATGTCGACGACGACTTGGCCCTTATCCGCTTTTGGGTCGGGTACGTCTTTGTATTCCAAGTCCTCTACTGGACCAAAAGCATTACATACGATGGCTTTCATGTTTGACTCCGTTATCTGTTAAAACGCCGCTTAATCGGCGGCGTATGTAGCTGTTATTTACTTAAGAATTTTTAAGGCGTATTGCGCTAAAGGTTGCACAAGCTTGCCTACTTGCAGCGCTTGTTTATTCGACGCATTGCCATCAACCGCTCGCTTAGCCACGCCTTGGGCGATAGCCCCTAGTCTGAAAAAGCTGAATGCCAAATAAAAATTCCAGTTCTCTATCCCATTAATACCTACCAGTTTGCAGTATTGTGCAACGTATTCTTCTTCACTTGGAATACCCAGTGCGGCTCTGTCGACATCACCCAGCCCGGTCGCTTTACCTACGTTATCTGGTAGGCGTAATTGCATACACTGGTAAGCTAAATCGGCATAGGGATGACCTAAAGTCGATAACTCCCAATCCAGCACAGCAATAATGTCTGTTGAATCTTTGGCGAACATCAAATTGTCCATACGATAATCACCGTGTACTAACGAGACTTTGCCATCATCAGCTGGAATGTTGGTTTCTAACCAGCTTATGAGTTGATCCATTTCAGGAATTTCGTGGGTTTCAGATAAACGGTATTGCTTGGTCCAGCGACTTATTTGGCGCTCAAAGTAATTACCCGGCTTTCCATAGTCCCCAAGGCCGACCTCATCCACATTAACACTATGCATGGTCGCCATGACCGTGACCATATTCTGGTACATGGTGCTGCGGGTTTGTTTATCGGCCATTTCAGGTAACGAACTGTCCCAATAGACGTTGCCGTCCATAAACTCCATGACATAAAACATACTGCCAATAACATCAACGTCTTCACAAAGATGATAAACCTTGGCCACTGGGACATCAGTGTTTTCCAATGCTTTAATAACACGATATTCACGGTCAACCGCATGGGCCGACTTCAACAACTTACCCGGCGGTTGGCGACGTAACACATAGGTTGCGTTCGCAGTTTGCAATTTAAAAGTAGGGTTTGACTGCCCACCTGCAAATTTAGTGGCCTTTACAGGGCCACTAAAACCGGCAATATGTTGCGCTAAATAGGTGGCTAATTTTGCTTCATCTAATTGCTCTACAGCGCTTTGCTTACTCATGGGTCACACTCCAATTATGCGTTGTGATCTTTAATTAAATTGCGTCCCAGCTGCATCATGTGCACTTGATCTGGGCCATCAGCTAAGCGAATTGTGCGCGCGTACGCGTAGCTAGCTGACAAGATAAAGTCTTGGCTGGTACCCGCTGCACCATGCATCTGTATTGACTGATCAATCACATTACACGCCATAGAAGGGGCGACTATTTTAATCGCCGCAATGATGTCTCGTGCGACCTTGTTGCCATAACGATCCATCTTGTCAGCCGCTTTTAGCGTTAGCAACCTCGCTTGTTCAATCTCGCAATGCATTTTAGCAATGCTTTCACGTACCGATTGTTGCTTGCTCAATGGCTGACCAAAGGCAATCCTCGACTCTACTCGCTCGCAGGCCAAATCAAGCGCACGCTGTGCACACCCAATCAAGCGCATGCAATGATGAATTCGGCCCGGCCCCAAACGACCTTGCGCGATTTCAAACCCTCTACCTTCCCCCATCAATAAACTGGAAGCAGGCACGCGTACGTCCTCGAACAATACTTCAGCGTGACCTACCGGCTCATCATAGAATCCCATTGCGCTCAGCGGGCGTAAAACGGTTACACCTTTCGTATCGATAGGCACCAATACTTGTGACTGTTGTTCATGACGGGCGGCATTGGGGTCCGTTTTACCCATTACCACTAAAATTTTACAGTCTTCATTCATGGCACCACTGGTATACCACTTACGTCCATTGATGACGTACTCATCACCGTCACGCACAATGGATGTTTCAATATTGGTGGCATCAGACGAGGCTACTGCAGGCTCGGTCATCGCAAAACCAGAGCGCACTTTGCCTTCAAGAAGAGGCTCTAACCAGCGTTTTTTATCTTCTTGTGAGCCATAACGGGCAAGCACTTCCATATTGCCTGTATCAGGTGCGCTGCAGTTGAATACTTCTGAACTGAACATGACACGCCCCATTATTTCACATAAAGGAGCGTACTCAAGGTTGTTTAAACCGGCACCATAGGGCAAATACTCTTCGGGTAAAAATAGATTCCACAAGCCTGCTGCTTTGGCCTTTTCCTTTAACTCTTCAATCAAAGGTAAGGTTTTCCAGCGAGTTTCTGGATTAGCAGAAGCAGCCTGAACATCTGCAAGATATTGCTTTTCGTTAGGGTAAATGTGCTCGTCCATAAAGGCTTCTAAACGGGCGATAAGATCTTGTGTTTTTTCTGAGTAATCGAAATTCATAGTATTTTATTCCATTTAACTAAACGTGACGGCACCAACACGCTCGGGTATATCAAGGTGAGGTACATTATTGAAGCTGCTTAACCGCACGGTGTCGCGATTAAAAAAGAAATGACTGTAGCTGGCGTTTCGCACTTGCATGTTCAGCTCGATAACATGCTTCGCCTCAAGCTCAAGAACAATGCTCATTAGCATAGAGATAGCCCCACCCGAGCTCACCAATAGGACAGGTTTATCGTGACTTTTCTGCCCCAATACATCGAGTACATCAAATACACGTTGGCGAAATTGCACCCAAGTTTCATTGAGCATACTGGGGTCGAGTTGCTCAGCAGACCAAGCGCCCATGGCTTTTTTCAGCAACCGATAAAACTCTGCTGGAGGAGCGCCTTTTTGCACCGCATCATTTGGGTGCTGGGCTAAATAAGCGGCTGCGATATTTTGAAAATCGAACTCATTTAACCCCGTATGTGTCGAAGTCTCAATTTCGGTGCGTAACCCCTTACAGATGCCGGCCGCCGTTTCTTGATGACGAACCATCTCCCCTAACCAAAGCTGACCGAACGTCATATTCCGTTGAGCGAAATACTCACCCAACCAAACTGACTGCTGATGACCTAACTCGCTAAGTTTGTCGTAATTGGCAGCACCAAAAGACGCCTGACCGTGTCGCACGATATAAAACTCTGACATTTAACCACCTCAATATGAAACTGAAATGATAGTAGAGACAAAGCTATTATTAGTTTAATTGATTCTTTTAATGGTTTTGTATTGATTTACATTATGCTGAATCCCTATCGCAGCAACGGTGCGGCGTACAATCCAACTGGTTGATATGAGGGGTTTAAATCCACCTTTAACATTTTACTAACGTATTATTTACTTTAGTGTGAAAAACTTGCACTCTTATGCTCATCTGACTAGTTGCTGCTCAGGCAATGTGTTGGATATCGTCGCTCCTCACAGCAAAAATTCGAATAATAAGCCGTGAGGGCTCAGAGCTAACACATTGAGAGAAGTATAAAATGCCCATTTTACCTAATCGCTTAAAACGTACCCCCGCCGCCTCATTTATTGGTTTAGCACTTGCGCTAAACGCAGGGCTCTCTATCGCCCAAGACGTCGCTCCTGATGACAAAGGGCTCGAGACCATTACCGTCACTGCGCAAAAACGCGCGCAAAATCTGCAAGAAGTCCCCGTTTCTGTTACCGCTTTCAACGGCGAAGCAATGGCAGAGGCGGTTATCAAAGATATGTATGACTTGCAAACAAACGTACCCGGTCTAGGGGCCTTTCAAAGCCAAAGTGCGACAAATTCTAGTTTCTCCATTCGTGGTGTTGGCACCTCTTCGCAAAACTTTGGTTTGGAGTCCTCGGTTGGCCTATACGTTGATGGAGTTTATCGCGCTCGTCAAAATTCCATGATCAACAACTTAGTTGATGTCGCTGCTGTAGAAGTACTGCGAGGCCCTCAAGGTACATTATTTGGTAAAAACACTCCTTCCGGTGCGATTTTGTTATCCACAGTAGCCCCTAGCCACGGCGGCGGAGATGGATTTGTTGAAGCCACGGTGGGTAATTACGGACTAGTGAATTTGTCGGGTGCTGTGTCTCTATCCGCGATAGAAGACGTTTTAGCCTTTCGCGTAACAGGGTTTTCAAGTGATCGTGACGGTACCATAGATGATGTAAATTTTGGCGAAGATGTACTCAATGACAGAAATCGTTTTGGTGGTCGCTTACAAGCACTGTATACCCCAAGCGAAGATGTGTCTCTTCGTGTGATTGCTGACTATGCAGAAATAGACGAAATTTGCTGTGGCGCCCCAGTGCAACTAAGCAACTTTCAAGCAAATGAAATTCCAGGAAAGTTTGGCACCGATGCGGCGATAGACCAATTAGGCGGAACACGCTTTGAAGGTGGAGAGGCCTTTTTTGATAGAGAAGTAGCCGTTTCATTTTTACCTGTAGCGACCATGAAAGACCGCGGGCTTTCTGCTGAACTCGATTGGGAATTAGACGAAAATTACACTTTTGTATCAATCTCGGCGATACGCGCGTTTGACTCCTACGACAATATTGACAGTGATTTCACGGACGCAGATTTATTTGGTACTTTGAACGACTCTGAGCAAAGCTCTTTTTCTCAGGAATTTCGCCTAGATTATACCAGCGAAGATTTGAACTTTATTTTAGGCGCTTATTATTTTACTCAAGACTTAGATCTAAACTATAGCCTTTACACTGACAACATATTCGAAGGCTTCGCGCTGAGCGTGTTGGGCCAAACAGTTGATGGGTTAACCGGTGCTCCTGGCACGTTTGACGCGTTATTAGGTGGTATTGATGGCCTTGCCTCCGCAGGGTTAATTGCCCCAAGAGCGGCTGCAGCTCCAGCAGGTACAGGCTTTGATCACATGGCCGAGCAGGAACATAAAAGCTATGCCATTTTTGGGCAATTTGATTACAAACTCACTGATGAATTCACCCTAACCGCAGGATTACGTTTCACCAAAGAGAAAAAAGACTTACTCACTGTTTTCACTGAAGTCGGGCCAGGCATCAATGGTTTGGCTGACAACACTCCTGTGGATTTAGTATCGGCGTTAACCGTTGCCGGCGGTATTGCCGCGGGGGCAATTGATTTGACCACGGCAGAAGGCCAAGCCACATTGGGCACATTCCAAGGTTTCAGTGAAGCAGGTTGGGCATTTCCACTGTTAGGAGATACCACTCGCCCGCGCAGCAATATTGAAGAAAGTTTAAGTGACGACCAAATCAGTGGTACGTTGAAACTGAGCTACCAACCTAACGCCGACACGTTATTGTATGCCTCATACGGTAACGGCTATAAATCAGGCGGTACTAATACCGATCGGATCGCGGCCAGCTTTAACCCAATCTTTGACGCCGAAACGTCTCAGTCCTTTGAAGTGGGGATCAAGAAAGATTTCCGCGAGCAAAATTTGCGGGTAAATGCCGCTGCCCATTACACCACGGTTGATGACTTTCAAGCGAACACCTTTACAGGAAATGGTTTCAACTTACAAAACGCCGGTGACTATGAAATATCAGGCATGGAGTTAGAAGCAACGTGGATCCCCATGGACACCGTGGAAGTGAACTTCGGTTATGCGTTAGTAAATGCTGAATATAAAACCTTCGAAGCTGGCAACTGCTGGACGGCTTATTCATGGCATACAGGTATTGACGACCCAGGTCGTGTTAATCCAACTGATGGATTTTGTGACCGCTCGGGAGACCGCCCTGGAGGCGAGCCTGAAAACTACGCGGTGTTAAGTGTCAAGAAAGACTTTGAATTGAGTGATAGCATTTATGCCTATATTCAAGGTGAATACAGTTACACCGGTGATGTGATACTAGATGGCAGTAACGATCCGTATGCGGTCCAAGATTCCTACAATATATTGAACTTACGTTTGTTCATGAACTTCACTGAATACGATATGGACGTGATTTTGTGGGGCCGTAATATATTGGATGAAGAGTACATTAACCGCACCAACTTCAACACACCATTGCAAGAGGGTAAGTTAAACGCCTATATGGCCGAGCCTGCCACTTATGGAATTACGGTGAAAAAACGTTTTTAATGTAGAAACGTAAATAAAACCGGCACCTGAGAAATAGTTGTATTTCATCAAGTAGCCGGTTTTTTATTGCCTGAAATTTGTTGGTTGAATTGATATCATTTTGGTTCAACGCGCATACCTAGGAACACTTTTGAATTTATTAATGTTAAGCAGCTCACGTGCAGGTGATGAAGAATATTTAACCCATGCCAGTCAAATGATTGCTCGGCATTTAGCTCGGTGTGAGCGTATCGTGTTTATTCCCTACGCTGGCGTCACCATTGATTGGCCGAACTACACCCAAAAAGTACAAGCCGCTTTGCCAAAGCTCAATATTGTTGGCATCGAGTCTTTTGATGATCCCGTGACTGCCATCGCTCAAGCCGATGCTGTTATGGTGGGAGGCGGCAACACATTTCATTTATTAAACCAGCTTTATGTAAAAGGCCTCATAAACCCTATTCGTGAACGAGCGAAAAACGGTATGCCCTATGTTGGCTGGAGCGCGGGCTCCAATATTTGTGGGAATACAATTCGTACGACTAATGACATGCCAATAGTCTATCCCCCTTCGTTTGAGGCGCTTAATTTAGTACCTTTTCAACTTAACCCTCATTACAGCGATTATCAACCGCCTGGCCACAACGGAGAAACACGCGCCCAGCGAATAGCCGAGTTTTGTGTTTTAAACCCAGGGATGCCGGTGTTGGGTATTAAAGAAGGCACGGCATTGGTTCGACAAGGTGACACGTTGACGCTACAAGGACCTCACAATGGGGTTGTGTTTAAAGCTGAGCACCAAAGCGTGATCCAGCCTTTGCAAGATTGTTCTTCGTATTTAGTCGTGGGCGCTGAATAGATAAGCATAGATAAATCAAATAGTGACAATTCACAACTGGCGCTTGTTTTCGTTTAATAACACCCCCACCTGTCACTGATTAGCCGGCCTTTAGGACAAGTAATATGACAGGTACCACTGCGTTTTCAATTTTAGATTTAGCCCCCATTGTGCAAGGGCAAAACATTTCTCAGACACTCGAAAACAGTCGTCAGATGGCGGTGCAAGCAGAGCAATTGGGTTACAACCGAGTTTGGTTAGCGGAGCATCATGGTATGCGCGGTGTCGGCAGTTCAGCTACTTCGGTGGTGCTTGGTCACATTGGCGCTGCCACCCGCAAGATTCGGATAGGATCCGGTGGCGTCATGTTACCTAACCATTCCCCGCTTATCATTGCCGAACAATTTGGTACCTTGGCTGCACTTTTCCCTGACAGGGTTGACTTAGGATTGGGACGTGCACCAGGCACGGACATGGCAACAGCAAGAGCGTTAAGACGTAATATGCAAGCCAGTGTGGAAGACTACCCTAATGATATTCGCGCCCTGCAAGCTTATTTAGGAACACCAAGTGCTGAGCAAGCGATCCTCGCTATTCCAGGTTGTGACAGTCACGTGCCACTGTGGTTACTTGGTTCGAGTTTATACAGTGCCCAATTAGCAGCACAATTTGGTTTGCCTTATTCATTTGCGTCCCATTTCGCACCAGATGCTTTATTTGATGCATTGAATATATATCGCGGCCAGTTCAAACCGTCAGTGCAATTAGATCAGCCTTACACGATGGCAGGTGTGATGGCTGTTATTGCTGACACAGATGAAGAAGCACAATACTTATATACCTCATTACAACAACAATTTGCTAATTTGCGCCGAGGGGCGAACAAGCCATTCGCAAGGCCAGTTGATGAGATCACTGCCGTGTGCAGCCCGGCGGAACTGTCAATGATTGCTCACACATTACAGTATGCCATTGTTGGCTCTGCCGAGACTGCACATTCCCAATTAGCACGATTCATTGAGAACACTAGGGTAGATGAGGTGATTTTTTCCTTTCCCATACATGATCAAAACGCTCGTTTGCACAGTATGAAATTGTTAGCAGAGAGTCAAAATATGGCGAAAGCCTAGTAAATTAGGCTAACTTTGTACTGTTTTCAGGATTAATAGATGACTTTGTGTGAAATTGCTCTAAAAATAGGTTCAACCAATATGATTTAGACAACCCACCACAAATCGGCTTTATTAACGCGAAAGGTAGATAATGAATTTTCGAGGCGCTCTAACAGTAAACACAAGGTGGATGACGCTTGTTTTCTTCCTTTTGTCTGTTAATGCGTTGGCTGAAGCGAAAACGAACATTATCGAGGTAGCCGTGGGCTGGTCCAAACCACCCTATGTTAACTCGGCGGATAACAGTGGGTTTGAGCTTGATCTCGCTCGCCACGTTTTTACTAAAATGGGTTATACCTTTAAACCAATCTATGTCCCCTATGGACGTAGCCTCAGCATGTTAAAAAACCAGAACGTTCAGGCTGCGCTAACAGTCAGTGAAAAAGCGGATGTATCCGGTATTTCCGTAAGTGATGTTTACATCGAATACCAAAATGTGGCGGTGACACTACAGGCCAGAGATATTAAGTTAAAACAGCCGAAAGATTTACAGCAGTATGTCATGTCAGCTTATCAAACCGCTTCTAAGAATCTCGGCGAAGAGTTTACACTTGCCGCCCACAAAGCTCCTCTTTACGTTGAACTGCCGGACCAGCAGAAGCAAGTCGCGATGCTGTTAAATGGCAATGTGTCGGTGGTGATCATGGACGTAAACATTTTTACTCACCTGCAGGCCCTGCTAGAGCCCAGTCATCAACTGACCCCGGTGACTGTGCATAACCTTTTTGCGCCAAATCGTTACAGAGTGGGTTTCTCAAACCAGCAGCTTAGAGATAGATTCAACCAAGCGTTACTCGAAGTACAAGAATCTGAGGCATTTGAAGAACTTGTGCAAAAATACAGCATGTACCGAGATGATGCCAAATTGAACTAAGCTACGCCTATTCTTTCACCACTGATTAACCTGCGCCTCAACGTCCAGTAGGGTAGTTTCCCCTTAGCATTCCAGCGCGTAAAACGGCTATACAAAATGCAAATGTTACTTAACTTAATTCCTTAGGCAGATTCACGCTATTAACGTATAAAGGCGTAATGACGCCAAAACATAAACGTTTGCGATGAATTTTTTCGTTAACAATAAGCGGCAAAAAAATTGCTTCATGTGTACTATCGTGTCCATTCTATATCATCAACTATACGGCGCTAGATTCATCTAGTTTAGTGAACTTCAGGAGATTTCATGTACCCTCTACGTACTTTTTTTGGCCCCTATTTATCTAACTTTAAACACTTTATACCTGCCATTGGGAGCACAACGCTGATCGTTTCACTCATTGGCTTAAGCGGTTGCAGCGAAAGCTCTAAAATAGACCCTGCTGTGACCTTTGGCGAAGAGCCCACTTTGGTTGAACCTAACAGCACACTTATCCCTAATGTGAGCATTGCCAGTGCTGTAGGCTGGCCTGAGGGCGAGAAACCTACGACCCCTTTGGATTCAATCCAAGTGAATCGCTTCGCAATGGATTTAGATCATCCAAGATGGCTTTACACTTTGCCAAACGGTGATGTTTTGGTGGCTGAGAGTAACAAGCCGCAGAAAGACCAAGACGATAGCGGAATTAAGGACTGGATTGCCGGCAAAATTATGGCAAAGGCTGGTGCGGGCACTCCAAGTGCAGATCGTATCACTTTATTAAGAGACGCTGATAAGGACGGTGTGGCGGAAACGAAAACCCGATTCTTGCAAAACCTTCACTCTCCCTTTGGCATGACACTCATCGGCAATACCTTGTATGTTGCCAATACGGATGCCGTGGTGAGTTTTCCTTATCAGCAAGGCCAAACTGAGATCACAGCCGCAGGTACAGAGTTAATAAAACTGCCTGGGGGGGAACTCAATCATCATTGGACCAAAAACCTTATCGCCAATAAGGACGGCACTAAACTTTATGCCTCGATTGGCTCCAACAGTAATATTGCAGAAAATGGATTTGAAGCCGAAATTGGCCGGGCCGCAATTTGGGAAATCGACATTGCAACAGGTGAGCATCGTGTTTTCGCTTCTGGATTACGCAACCCCGTAGGCATGACTTGGGTCGACGATACGTTATGGACAGCAGTTAATGAGCGAGATGAGTTGGGTAACGATTTAGTGCCTGATTATATGACGTCAGTTCAAGAAAACGGGTTTTACGGTTGGCCCTATAGTTACTACGGGCAAAATATTGATACCCGAGTCGAGCAGCGAGAGCCTGAGTTAGTAGCGCGCGCCATTAAACCCGATTATGCATTAGGCGCTCACACCGCATCGCTAGGGTTAATGTACTCTCGAGGTGGGCATGCACTAAACGATGTAAGCGAAGGCATGTTCATCGGCCAGCATGGCTCTTGGAACCGTGAACCTAAAGCTGGTTATAAAGTCATTTTTGTACCTTTTAAAAATCAACAACCTGCGGGGAAACCTATTGATATTCTGACAGGATTTTTAAACCAAGAAGATGAAGCCCGAGGCCGCCCTGTCGGGGTTGAGTTTGATAAGAGCGGCAATTTATTAGTGGCAGATGATGTAGGCAATATAATATGGCGGGTATCACCTAGTGATAGCAATGTTACTCATAATCTAAGTTCTAGCGAGTAAGATAGAACCCAGCACTTACTCAGACACGAGTAAGTGCCCTTCGCGTTTTTTGATATGCGCAAGCGTGCTACAACCTAGCCAATACTCGGCAATTTCGGTGTATTTTTTAGGTCCTCTGAATTTCAATGTGTGGTCTTTGACTGCAGCGGAAAAATCCTCCCAGCCCATCCAAATTTTGGTAAGTTCGCGCGCAGCCACTTCAATGTTTACATCTACATTAAACCCTCTGTCCACGTAACATAAATCCACTTGCCCATTTTCGAATATCAACCAATACTCGCTTTTATTCTCAGGCATGTCAGTCAGCAAAAAATGGGCAATAAAAAGGTTAGGCAAATCCTCATGTATTCTCACATTACGTCGAATGTCCCACATCAAGAAACTACCATCAATATTATCCAATGATGGCTCGGTTTCTAACCACTCCTGCCCCCAGCTAGCCATCGAGAAAACCACTGACTCAAGGGCTTTACCTGATTCAGTCAACACATAATCAACTTGTCCTGTTGCCTGCTTTTCTTGGCGCGTTATCAAGCCAATATTGACCAGCTCTTTCAAGCGGTTCGACAGCAATGTGCGCGACATTCGCGGCACTCCTCGGCTTATGTCATTAAAGTTTGTTGAACCAAACAGTAACTCTCTAAAGATCAATAATGTCCATTTATTGCATAGAAAAGCTGCAGACATTGCTAGTGGGCAATACTGCCCATAGGGGGTTGTATTCACAGTGGTATTCCTCAGTGAAAAGTCAATTTAGCATACGCCCTAAACGTGTATTTAGCACCCTAGCCAGTAAACAACTTGTACCCCCTAGTGCAAAATGTTCACTAGACTGCATTTTTACTAACGCCTACCCTTGGTTATAAATCAACCAAAGGAGTGACGATATGAACATTCATATTATGGGCCTTGATGGCCAAAAAAAGGATATAAATACACAACAGTTTGAACAGTACACTTCCTCTATTCGCGGTGAGGTGTTACTACCTGACACTGCCGGTTACGCAGAGGCTCGTGCACTATGGAATGGCATGATAGACATCTGCCCCGCCCTCATCGTCCGCTGCAGTGGAACCGCAGATGTGGTAACAACCATACAATTCGCTCGAAAGAATGAACTGTTAATCTCATTGAAAGGCGGTGGCCACAATATTGCGGGCAGCGCGTTATGTGATGGCGGCCTAACGATAGATATGAGCTGTATGAAAGGCATCTCCGTTGATCCTACGGCGCGCATAGCAAGAGTGCAAAGCGGCGTTTGCTTGGGAGATATTGATCACGAGACTCAACGCTTCGGTCTGGCAGTCCCGACTGGTATTAATTCAACAACGGGGATTGCAGGTCTGGCGTTGGGTGGCGGATATGGTTGGTTAAGCCGAGCTTTTGGGCATACCGTTGATAATATTATTAGCGTTGATCTAGTTGATGCTCAGGGCGATTTTCTGCATGTATCAGAGCAGGAAAACAGCGAACTATTTTGGGCTATACGTGGCGGCAGCGGTAATTTTGGGGTAGTAACACAATTTGAATTGAAATTGCATCCTGTTGGACCGATGGTATTTGGCGGTCCGGCTGTATTTCCCCTTACCGAAGCGAAATCAATTCTACGCACATATCGCGACATCGCCAAATCAATGCCGGATGAAGCAAGTTGCTGGCCTGTCATGCGCAAAGCACCGCCCTTTCCCTTTCTGGCCCCCGAACATCACGGTGAGCCCGTCATTATTCTGCCGATGATATACGTGGGAGATATAGCAAAAGGTGAAGAGGCACTCGCCCCACTTCGCAGTATTGCAAAGCCTTTAGCAGATGCGGTTGGCCCAGTCCCTTACGCTGCGTGGCAAGCAGCATTCGATCCACTGCTTGCACCAGGGGCGCGAAATTATTGGAAATCTAGCGACTTTACCGAAATGACTGACGAGCTTATCGATACGTTAGTCAACGCAGCCGAACAGTTACCATCAGATGAATGTGAAATTTTTACGGCTCAGCTAGGCGGCGCTGCATCTCGAGTGGCGCCTGATGCCATGGCCTTTCCCCATCGCTCAACAGCGTACACGGTAAATATTCATGGGCGTTGGCAAACCACTGATGGGGACGACGCAGGTAAAGCCTGGGTTAGAGAACTGTTTAATCAACTTGAGACGTTCTCAACGGGCAGCGTATACGTCAATTTTGTGCCCGAATATGACGAAGAGCGCTCAATTGGCCCTTATGGTGCTAACAGGCCAAAATTAGAAGAAATTAAAAGTCGTGTTGATAAACTAAACTTGTTTCGCAGTAATATTAACATTCAGCCCAGAGCCTAAATAGACCGCTAACGCTTTCAAAAGCGCTGCATGCACGTATCTGTCTAAGTATGTGCAGCGCCTCGCGATGTTCTTCCTTTCAAAACAACACTATATACCTCGCGTTATGGGCTATATTCATATTGCTAAACACAGGGACAAAGAGTTTATTCGTGCGGTTTTGGCCCCTACTCAAAGCCAACATAAAGGGAATCGAATGAAAATTTCATTGTTTTACGCTTTAACATTGAGCGCATTGCTGACATTGATCGGCTGCACCAACAGCATAAATCAGACAAGCCAGAAAATATCTAATCCAGGTGCTCAACAAGCCTCTGCCCCAGCGCTCATTTCTCGGGAGGTTTTATTTGGTAACCCCACTCGCTATCAAGGTCGCATCAGCCCAGATGGTAATAAGATGAGTTTTAGAGCGCCAGTTGATGGCGTGATGAACCTATGGGTGGGCAACTTAGGGGACTTCAACAGTGCAGTGCCAATAACGCATGACACCGGTCGTGGGATCCCTACCCACTTTTGGTCACTCGACAGTCAATACGTGTTTTTCATCCAAGACAAAGATGGAGATGAGAACTGGCATTTACACCGGATTGATATCGCCAGTGGCAACATCAGAGATTTAACCCCCTATGCGGGTGTGCAAGCCGATCAAATGCACCAAAATGTAAATCACCCCGGTACTATCATAGTAGGTATGAACGATCGCGATGCCAAGTGGCACGATGTATATCAAGTCAATGTAGCCACAGGGGAGCGCACATTACTGGAGCAAAATAACGGCTATACCAAATATACGTTAGACAATAACTTGCAGGTCCGCCTAGCAGTGAAAACCGCACCAGATAGGTCGAGCCAAGTGTTTACTAAAATAAAAGATAAATGGCGTTTGTGGTTCGAGGTACCCTTTTTAGATTCTGAACCCTTTAACATTATTGGCTTTGATAAAGATAATCAGGGCATATATATGCTCGATACGCGAGAGCGAAACACGGCTGCACTCGTTTATCTACTTTTGGGTGAGACCACTCCTAAGGTCATCGCCAGTGATAACAAAGTAGATGTATCAAATGTGCTGTTGCACCCAAGCAGTCACGAACCCTTAGCGTATGCATTGAATTACATTCAACCTGTATGGCACGCAATTGGCAGTACACTCCAAACACCCATCAAACGGTTGAACAGCCAACTTAGTGGCGGCTCTCAGGTGTTAGCCCAAACGTTGGACAATTCCCTGTGGACTGTATTCACTGACCAAAGCAATCAATCCCCCATTTATAAGGTATTTGATACCACAAGCGGCGAATTAAACAATATGTTTGTGACGCAGCCAAAGGTTAACGACCTGCCTCTTTCTACCATGCATGGTGTAGTTATCCCTTCACGTGATGACCTTGAATTGGTTAGTTACTTGTCGCTACCTTTGGATGCAGATCTCGACCAAGATGGTAAACCGGAGCGTCCGTCTCCGCTGGTTTTATTGGTTCATGGCGGCCCATGGGCACGGGATGTATTCGGCTTTGATTCTACTGCGCAGTGGTTAACGAATCGAGGTTACAGTGTGTTACAGGTTAACTTTCGCGCCTCTACAGGATTTGGCAAGGACTTTTTCAATGCTGGAAATAAAGAATGGGCCGGTGCTATGCATAACGATCTTATCGATGCAAAGAAGTGGGCCATTGAGCAAGGCATTACTACAGATGACCGAGTCGCCATTATGGGTGGCAGTTATGGTGGCTATGCAACCTTAACCGGACTGACTTTTACCCCTGAAGCGTTTGCATGTGGAGTCGATATTGTCGGTCCATCAAACCTAGTCACCTTACTCGATTCAATCCCGCCTTACTGGGAGAGCTTTCGTCAGAAGTTCTACGAAGCCGTGGGCGACCCTACAACCGAAGAAGGCTTAGCACTGCTTAAAGCACGATCACCTATTACACATGTGGACAAAATCGTTAAGCCGTTACTCATAGGGCAAGGTGCTAACGACCCACGTGTAAAACAAGCTGAGTCCGACCAAATCGTTAATGCGATGAAAAATCGTGACATCCCAGTGACCTATGTACTCTACCCAGACGAAGGGCATGGCTTTAGTAAACCAGAAAACAATCTGTCATTTTTCGCTGTAGCAGAAGCATTTTTGGGTTCTTGTTTAGGCGGGCGAATAGAGCCCATAGGTGATGATTTCAGTAATTCCAGCATTGAGATGATTCATGGAAGCGAATTTATCTCAGGATTAGATGAGCATATGTCTGAGTCGGAAGAATAGTCCTTCAAAGGTAAGCAAGGGAGCTTAGGCTCCTTTTTAACACTTTGCAGCAGAGTACCAAGTTAGGAATATTCAGGAGCGCCAAAGTTGAACCAAGACAATTAGCGCGACTGATGCAATAGCAAGTAACCCAAAGAGTCTAACTATATGCTTATTTAGATTTTCGGACTCGGTATTTTTGACCGAAGTCTCCTTACCAGCGAATAGTACGAAGCAAATGATAGGAGCAATAAGATAACCCAGCCCTACAAGGGGGCTATTGAAAGAGATATCTCTGAAAAGTTCTCGGCATTCATTGTAACAACCACTGCTGATGGCTGCACAAAGGGCTGGGTTAGCATAAAGTGAAGTCATTAGCAGAAGAAACGGTCTGATGGTTTTGTTCATCACTCGATTGATAAATCCTTTTTACACATTATTCTTGGCGTAAGCCTGCTGCTGTTGAGTATCCTATTCTAGCGAGTTTTAGTCATAAAAAAACCCGCTACAAAAGCGGGTTTTTATGAGTACTAAGCAAGCTTACCAACCGGTAATTTCGCGAAGACCTTGACCAATGTCAGCAAGTGAGCGAACAGTCTTAACGCCTGCATCTTCAAGTGCTTTAAATTTGTCGTCAGCAGTACCTTTACCACCAGAGATAATCGCACCAGCATGACCCATGCGCTTACCAGCAGGAGCAGTTACACCAGCAATGTAAGAAACAACAGGTTTAGTGATGTTAGCTTTGATGAATGCAGCTGCTTCTTCTTCAGCCGTTCCGCCGATTTCACCAATCATTACGATTGCTTCAGTCTTAGGATCGTCTTGGAACATCTGTAGGATGTCAATGAAGTTAGAGCCTGGGATAGGGTCGCCACCGATACCAACACACGTAGACTGGCCGAAACCTTCATCTGTTGTTTGCTTAACAGCTTCATACGTCAACGTACCAGAGCGAGAAACGATACCGACTTTACCTGGCTTGTGAATGTGACCAGGCATGATGCCAATCTTACACTCGCCTGGGGTGATAACACCTGGGCAGTTAGGACCGATCATACGCACGCCTTTACGATTTACGTATTCTTTAACGTAAAGCATATCAAGCGTAGGGATACCTTCAGTGATACAAACGATCAATTCGATACCTGCATCTGCAGCTTCAACGATAGAGTCTTTACAGAAAGGCGCTGGTACATAGATAACAGTCGCAGTAGCGCCTGTTTCTTGAACCGCTTCACGTACTGTATTGAAAACAGGCAAACCAAGATGAGTTGTGCCGCCTTTACCAGGCGTAACACCACCGACCATTTGCGTACCGTATTCGATAGCTTGTTCTGAGTGGAAAGTACCTTGTCCACCAGTGAAACCTTGACAGATTACCTTGGTGTTTTTGTCGATTAGTACGCTCATGCAGCACCTCCGGCAGCTTTAACAACTTGTTTCGCAGCATCCGTTAAGCTAGAAGCGGCGATGATATCTAAACCTGAGTTAGCCAATACATCACGGCCAAGCTCTGCGTTTGTACCTTCTAAACGTACAACAACAGGAATGGTTACACCCACTTCTTTAACTGCACCGATAATACCTTCAGCGATCATGTCACAACGCACGATACCACCGAAAATGTTAACCAAAACGGCTGCAACATTTGAATCAGAAAGGATGATTTTGAATGCTTCAGCAACACGCTCTTTGGTTGCACCGCCGCCAACATCTAGGAAGTTAGCTGGTGAGCCACCGTGCAAGTTAACGATGTCCATAGTGCCCATTGCTAGGCCTGCACCATTAACCATGCAACCGATGTTGCCATCAAGTGCTACGTAGTTAAGTTCCCACTTAGCCGCTTGTGCTTCACGTGCATCTTCCTGTGAAGGATCGTGCATTTCTTGAAGCTTAGGCTGACGATATGCAGCGTTGCTGTCCATCGCTACTTTCGCGTCAAGACAATGAAGGTTACCGTCGTCTTTAATAACAAGCGGGTTTACTTCGATTAGTGCAATGTCTTTTTCTTCGAACAATTTAGCCAAACCCATGAAGATTTGAGTAAACTGTTTGATTTGAACGCCTTTAAGACCAAGTTTAAACGCGATTTCGCGAGCTTGGTAAGGTTGAGCACCTACTAGAGGATCGATCTCAGCCTTAAGAATTTTTTCAGGTGTTTCTTCAGCAACGGTCTCAATTTCAACACCACCTTCGGTAGATGCCATGAAAACTACGCGACGAGAAGCACGGTCAACAACTGCACCTAGGTACAATTCTTGAGCAATATCTGTACAGCTTTCAACCAAGATTTTGCTTACTGGTTGCCCAGCTTCATCTGTCTGATAAGTCACCAAATTTTGACCAAGCCATTTTTGAGCAAATGCCTTGATTTCATCTTTGTTTTTAACAAGCTTAACGCCACCTGCTTTACCGCGACCACCAGCGTGAACCTGACATTTCACAACCCATTCAGTACCGCCAATACGATCTGCAGCTTCAACTGCCGCCTGCGGAGTTTCCGCAGCATATCCTTCAGATACAGGTAAACCGTATTCAGCGAATAATTGTTTACCCTGATATTCATGCAAATTCATGGTTTTCTATCCGTTTTGTTTAAGAAAAAAGCCGCGCTTGGCAGCTTGATTTTGTTAGCCGATATTATAGAAACAACAACGGCAAGAAACGAGTAAGTCAATGACTTACCCGCTTAGATCCTATTAAACATCCAGTAGCAGACGCGTTGGATCTTCTAACATTTCCTTGATCGTAACTAAGAAACCAACAGACTCTTTACCGTCGATGATTCTATGATCATAAGAAAGTGCTAAATACATCATAGGCAAAATTTCTACTTTGCCATTCACCGCCATAGGACGATCTTGGATTTTATGCATTCCCAAGATAGCGCTCTGTGGTGGATTAATAATAGGGGTTGAAAGCAATGATCCAAACACACCACCATTAGTGATAGTGAAGTTACCACCTTGCATATCAGCCATTGACAATTTACCGTCACGCCCTTTAAGTGCAAGTGCTTTGATGCCACCTTCGATACCAGCCATACCCAGTGTATCGCAATCGCGCAATACAGGTGTAACCAAACCGCGAGGAGTAGACACTGCAATCGATACATCGAAGTAGTTATGGTAACAAATATCATCACCGTCAAGAGACGCATTCACTTCTGGGAAGCGTTTAAGCGCTTCTGTTACTGCTTTAACGTAGAAAGACATGAAACCTAAACGAATACCGTGACGTTTCTCGAACGACTCTTGATATTGCTTACGTAATTCCATGATAGGCTTCATATTAACTTCGTTGAACGTTGTCAACATAGCCGTAGAGTTTTTCGCTTCAAGCAAACGACTCGCGATTGTCTTACGAAGACGTGTCATAGGTACACGTTTTTCAGAACGCTCACCGCCTAGTGAAGGCGTCGCCGGTGCGTCAGCTTTTGCTGGTGCTGCACTCTTAGCTGGCGCAGACAATGATTTCTCAACGTCTTCTTTAGTCACACGACCGCCTTTACCTGTACCTTTGATGCTCGCAGCATCAATGCCTTTTTCAGCTAATAGACGGCGTACTGAAGGGCTTAAGGCGTCATTGTCTGAACCGCCTGTATCACTACTAGCGGCAGCAGTGGCTTCAGCTTTAGCGGGCGCAGCGCCTGCAGCAAAATTAGCAATCACTTGCTCACCCATTACCGTTTCGCCTTCTTGAGCGAGAATGTCACTCAAGGTGCCATCGGCTGGAGCAACCACTTCTAAAACCACTTTATCGGTTTCAATATCTACCAAGTTTTGGTCACGAGAGACCGATTCGCCTGGTTGAACATGCCATGTTGCTACGGTTGCATCTGCCACTGATTCGGGCAGAACAGGTACTTTAATCTCCACTGACTCACCTTTATTACTGGATGTTTTCTCTGCTGCTGGTGCACTTTGCTCTTTTGCTTGAGATGCGCCAGCCCCTTCTTCAAATTTTGCGATTATCTGCTCGCCTAGTACTGTTGCACCTTCTTCATCTAGGATGTCGCTTAATACGCCATCTGCAGGAGCAACCACTTCAAGTACCACTTTATCGGTTTCGATATCGACCAAGTTTTGATCGCGAGTAACCTGTTCACCTACCTTCACATGCCAAGTGGCAATTGATGCATCGGCCACAGATTCTGGCAATACCGGTACTTTAATATCTATTGACATACTGGATCCTTATTTAATAGTTAATGCATCATCAACCAACTCTTTTTGTTGCTGGTTGTGAACAGAAATATACCCTACCGCTGGCGACGCAGATGCGTTACGACCGGCATAGCTTAATTTTGCGCCGTTAGGAATAGCTGACCAAAAGTGGTGTTGACTACAATACCAAGCACCTTGGTTTTGTGGCTCTTCTTGACACCAAACCCAATCAGTAACGTGTTTGAACTTATTGACGATAGGCTCAATTTCAGCGTGCGGGAACGGATAGAGTTGCTCAATACGAATAATAGCAACATCATCCTGCTCACTCTTACGGCGCTGATCAAGTAAGTCATAATACACTTTGCCTGAACACATCACGACGCGCTTCACCTTCGAGGCATCCATTTCGTCAATTTCATCAATCACGTTTTGGAATACGCCAGTCGACAACTCCTCAAGAGAAGAAACGGCCAATGGATGGCGTAACAATGATTTAGGTGACATAACAATTAGTGGCTTACGCATCGGGCGAATAGCCTGACGACGCAACATGTTGAAAACCTGAGCTGGCGTTGATGGTACGCACACCTGCCAGTTATGGTCAGCACACATTTGTAAGAAACGCTCTAAACGTGCCGAGCTATGCTCTGGGCCTTGACCTTCGTAACCATGAGGAAGCAGCATAGTAAGACCGCATAGTCGGCCCCATTTGGCTTCACCTGAACTTAGGAATTGGTCAATAACCACCTGAGCACCGTTGGCGAAATCACCAAATTGAGCTTCCCAAATGGTCAGTGTACCTGGTTCTGCCGTGGCATACCCGAATTCAAAGGCCAGCACAGCCGCTTCTGATAATACAGAATCGTATATTTCCATGGTCCCCTGTTCTGGGTGTAAATGCGCAAGTGGCATATACGCTTCGCCATCACCTTGACCATGCAATACAGCATGACGGTGGAAGAAGGTACCACGACCAGAATCTTGACCTGTCATACGGATGTTTGAGCCACGGTCAACGATAGAGGCGTAAGCTAGATTTTCGGCCATTCCCCAGTCAAGTAATTTTTCACCAGCAACCATAGCGCGACGGTCTTGATATAGCTTGGCTACGCGAGATTGTAACTTGTGATCTTCTGGATAAGTACATAACTTATCGCCGAGATCTTTAAGCTTCTCTACACTGATTTGCCCCTCATAAGGTGCAGTCCAGTCGTGGCCAAGATACGGAGTCCAATCCACTGAATGCTCAGTCATTGGGCGCCACTCTTCTACCACACAAGCTCCGTGATCAAGTGCTGCGCGATAATCAGATACTAACTTGTCTATTTCATGAGATTCAATAGAGCCTTCGGCTAGCAATTGCTCGGCATAAAGCTGACGAGGAACAGCGTGCTTTTTAATCTTCTTGTACATCAACGGCTGTGTCGCACTCGGCTCATCGGCTTCGTTGTGTCCGTGACGGCGGTAACAGACTAAATCAATTACCACGTCGCGTTTAAATTTATTACGATAATCAAGGGCTAGCTTAGTCACAAACATAACGGCTTCAGGATCATCTGAATTTACGTGGAAGATAGGCGCCTGTACCATTTTAGCAATATCAGTACAGTATTGAGTTGAACGCGTATCTTCCGTATTGGATGTGGTGAAACCAACTTGGTTGTTGATAACGATGCGAACCGTACCGCCCACTTTGAAACCACGTGTTTGAGACATGTTAAATGTCTCTTGCACTACACCCTGACCAGCAATAGCGGAATCACCATGAATAGTAATCGGTAATACCACAGAGCCATCTTCACAGTTTCTGCGATCTAGACGCGCGCGCACCGAGCCGATAACCACTGGATTAACAATTTCTAAATGAGACGGGTTGAAAGCAAGTGCTAAATGCACGTTGCCGCCTGGGGTAGCGTAATCTGACGAGTAGCCAGCATGGTATTTAACATCGCCAGCACCTAAAGTGTTGTCGTGCTTACCAGAGAATTCATCAAATAAAACCGACGGGTTTTTGCCTAGTACGTTAACAAGAACGTTAATACGTCCTCGGTGAGCCATACCGACAACCACTTCTTTCGTGCCACATTCGCCAGCATGACTAATCAAGCCTTTGAGCATAGGCACTAATGCGTCACCGCCTTCAAGAGAGAAACGTTTAGCTCCTGGGAATTTAGCCCCTAGGTATTTCTCCATGCCATCAGCAGAAATTAGGCCTTTAAGAATGGCGACCTTCTCATCTCGAGAAATTTCAGGTTTAGCTTGTACAGATTCAATTCTATCTTGTAACCAGCGCTTTTGTTCTGTATCGGTAATGTGCATGTACTCAGTACCAATTGAGCCACAATAAGTACGGTTAAGTGATTTGAACAAATCACCTAATTTCATACTGTCTTGGCCTATGGCGTAAGAGCCGACATTATATACAGTGTCGAAATCTTTTTCTGATAACGAGTGATGCGACAATTCAAGATCGCGAACTCTGGGTTGTTTCCAAAGTTCTAATGGATCAAGATTTGCGTGCTGGTGACCGCGAAAACGGTATGCATTAATAAGCTGTAAAACTTTAACTTGTTTCTCATCGCTGGCATGAGATGTACCAGTAGAAACAGTCCCTGCTCGAGCAACAGGACCCAGTGCAGCTAATGCTCGAAATTGGTCACGAATTTCACTGTGCTTAGTCTCAAGTTCAGCTCCTTCGACCTTAGGTAATTTGTCGAAAATAGCACGCCATTCGTCAGATACGCTTTTCGCGTCTTCAAGATATGCTTCGTATAGTTCTTCTACATAAGCAGCGTTGCCACCAGCCATGTGAGAAGAATCCCACCATGCTTTCATCACGCTTTGTTGCATTGTTGTCCCTTGAATTTTATTAAGACTCACAATTAAATGTGCAGATGCACACGACCTTTTAAAGGTTTGCTGATGCTCACCTTAACTTACAGTTTGTAAACTAAAAAAATAGCCACCCGATTTGGGATGGCTATTTAGACATTATCATTCTGCAGAGATAACTTACAGAATTAAAAACTAAACAGCCCGCTGTAACAGCATGGACTTGATGTGTCCAATTGCTTTGGTCGGGTTTAACCCTTTCGGACAAACGCTAACGCAGTTCATAATCCCATGACAACGGAACACACTAAATGCGTCATCTAGATCGCCCAAGCGTTGTTCAGTCGCGGTATCACGGCTATCAGCTAAGAAACGGTAAGCGTGCAATAAGCCCGCAGGACCAATGAACTTGTCAGGGTTCCACCAAAATGAAGGACAAGAGGTTGAACAGCAAGCACATAAGATACACTCGTACAAACCATCTAACTTCTCGCGCTCTTCAGGTGATTGTAAAAACTCACGTGCTGGCGGTTGATTGTTGTCGTTAATCAAGAACGGCTTGATTTTTTCGTACTGGGTATAGAACTGAGTCATATCAACGACTAAGTCACGTACCACAGGTAAACCAGGCAAAGGGCGAACAACGATTTTCTTGCTACCAAGGGCAGACAAAGGCGTGATGCACGCCAAACCGTTTTTACCGTTCATGTTTACACCGTCAGAACCACAAACACCTTCACGGCATGAGCGACGGAATGACAACGTTGGATCTTGTTCTTTCAACGCGATAAGTGCATCAAGCACCATCATGTCTTGACCTTCTTCAACCTCAAGTTTGTAGTCTTGCATACGAGGAGCATTGTCTACATCTGGGTTATAGCGATAAACAGAAAATGATAATTGCATATGCTTAACTCCTCTTAGTAAGTTCTAGCTTTCGGTGGGAAAGCTTCACGTAGTTTAGGTGTCATGTTTACGTCACGTTTTAACATTTTGTCACCTTCAGGCAAGTAAACAGAGTGACACAACCAGTTGTCGTCATCACGGTCAGGGAAATCGAAACGACTGTGCGCGCCACGGCTTTCTGTACGGAAATTAGCGGCTACAGCTGTGCTGTATGCGGTTTCCATCAAGTTGTCTAGTTCAAGACACTCTATACGCGCTGTGTTGAAATCGCTGCTCTTGTCATCAAGACGAGCTGATTTCAAACGCTCACGAATTTCGCCGAGCTCTTTAAGACCTTCAGCCATTGCATCGCCTTCACGGAATACCGAGAAGTTAAGCTGCATGCATTTCTGTAAGTCTTTCTTAATCTGTACAGGGTCTTCACCTTTACCAGATTCTGAGTTTTCCCAGCGATTAAAGCGCACGAGTGCAGCGTCGATGTCATCTGAAGACGCTTCGCGGCTTTCAATTTCGTCGATAGCTTTACCAAGGTGTAGTCCAGTCGCACGACCAAATACCACCAAATCAAGTAACGAGTTACCGCCAAGACGGTTTGCACCGTGTACAGATACACATGCAATTTCACCACAAGCGAATAAACCTTGAATTGGCTTTTCGTTGCCTTGTGCATCAATGCTTAACGCTTGACCGTTCACGTTGGTTGGAATACCCCCCATCATGTAATGACAGGTAGGAATCACTGGAATAGGTTCTTTTACAGGATCAACGTGGGCAAACGTACGTGACAATTCAAGAATACCAGGCAAACGAGACTCAAGTACGTCTTTACCTAAGTGATCAAGTTTTAACTTAAGGTGCGTACCCCAAGGGCCTTCACAGCCACGGCCTTCGCGTATTTCAGTCATCATTGAGCGGGCAACAACATCGCGACCAGCCAAATCTTTTGCATTTGGCGCATAACGCTCCATGAAGCGCTCGCCATCTTTGTTAAGTAGGTAACCGCCTTCACCGCGACACCCTTCAGTTACCAGTGTTCCTGCACCAGCGATACCCGTAGGATGGAACTGCCACATTTCCATGTCTTGCATAGGTACACCAGCACGAATGGCCATGCCAACACCGTCACCCGTGTTAATGTGGGCGTTGGTAGTAGAAGCGAATATACGCCCTGCTCCACCTGTTGCTAACACAACCGCTTTTGATTTAAAGAAAACCACTTCACCGCTTTCGATATCAATTGCGGTACATCCAACAACGTCACCATCTTGGTTTTTAACTAAATCAAGGGCATACCATTCACTGAACACTTTGGTTTTATTTTTTACGTTTTGTTGATACAACAAATGCAAAAGCGCATGGCCGGTTCGGTCAGCTGCAGCTGCAGTGCGTGCACCCTGTTCGCCACCAAAGTTCTGAGATTGACCGCCGAAAGGACGTTGGTAAATTTTACCGTTTTCGAAACGAGAAAAAGGCAAACCCATGTTTTCCATTTCGATAATGGCTTCAGGGCCTGTTTTACACATGTATTCAATGGCATCTTGATCGCCAATATAGTCTGACCCTTTTACGGTGTCGTACATGTGCCATTCCCAGTTATCTTCGTGGGAGTTACCCAGTGCTACCGTAATACCACCTTGGGCAGATACTGTGTGTGAACGTGTTGGAAATACTTTAGATAGTAATGCGCAAGATTTTCCTGATTCAGAAATCTGCAATGCTGCGCGCATGCCTGCACCACCGGCACCAATTACTACCGCATCGAACTCGTGAACTGGAATACTCATTTATAGACCCCACAAAACAAATAAACCTACAGCAACATAGACAAACGCCACTAGGTTAATAAAAAATTGCACAACAGCGCGAAGGGCTGTTGATTTGACGTAATCGGTTAGCACTTGCCAAAAACCAATTCTAATGTGCAGCATCACAGACACTAACGCTGCAAAAGTGAATACTTTCATGCCTAAAGAAGAAAACAACTCGTGCCAGATCTCATAGGTCACTGTTGGGGTGCTAAGGAAAAACCACAGCATGTATAAAGTAAACGCAGTCATGATGATGGCAGTGGCACGCACAGTAACGTAATCCTGAACGCCGTCACGCTTAAAGTTAGCTTGGTTAGTTAGCATAATAAAACTCCTACAACGACAGTCAGAACAATCCATAAACCGATAACGATTTTCGCACTGATATTCCCTGACTCAAGTTCTTCCCAGTAACCCATGTCCATCACTAAATGGCGCAGACCGCCAAGAATGTGGTAGGTGAGCGCTGAAATGGTAGCGATAGCGATTATTTTACCGATAACTCCCGACATCTGTTCTTGCACAAATGCAAAACCGTCTGGAGAAGATACAGATTCCGCCCAAGCCCAGATCACAAACAACAACGCAAAAAACATTGCGACGCCGGTAATGCGATGAAGGATAGAAGTTATAGCTGCAGGGGGAAAACTGATTGTGTTTAATTGTAAATTAACTGGTCTCTGCTTTTTCACGTTTTGATGCCTGTTTTACCCGTAGGTTGTCTAGTCATTGTTTGGTAATGTGTTGCACCTTACCAATCGCTTAAAGATACATGTGTCCTACCGCCTAGATTGTTGCCATATTGTAAACAAGTTGTTGCTTTTATTATTCATGTTAACAAGAGCTAGACGACAGGCACGAGTATATCCAGCGACGCCAATAAATACAATTGTTGTTCGTTATTAACGGTTTATAATCAAGCATAAATTATATGCATAATTAGAATGAATATTCAGGGTAGAATGAGGGTGAATAATTATTAAGCGAAAATGGTTTTAAATTGACTTATGGCGTCAACCTGAGTACAAATAGCGCCAATTTTTCCCGATAATCATCATAAAATGCGGTTTATCGCAAACAGAACATTTCTGAGGAGAGCAATACATGGCAGACAATAAAGCCACTTTGAAAGCAGGTGATGTAGAGGTCGAACTTCCGATTCTATCTGGTACTGCAGGGCATGATGTAATCGATGTACGTACGTTGGGAGCCAGCGGTTATTTCACTTTCGATCCGGGCTTTATGGCGACAGGCTCATGTGAGTCGTCAATCACATACATAGACGGCGCAAAAGGTATTTTGCTCCATCGCGGCTACTCAATTGAAGATTTAGCACGCGACGCTGACTACATTGAAGTATGTTACATGTTGTTACATGACAAGACGCCAACGACTGAAGAGTATCGTGAATTTAAAGACACCATCACGCGCCATACCTTGGTTCACGATCAGGTTAATAACTTCTTCCGTGGATTCCGCCGTGATGCCCACCCTATGGCGATGTTGTGCGGTACAGTTGGCGCAATGGCTTCGTTCTATCACGATGATTTAGACATTTCAGACGCAGATCAACGACTACGCAGTGCGTATCGTTTAGTCGCTAAAATGCCGACTTTGGTCGCCATGTGTTACAAGTACAATATTGGTCAACCATTTGTCTATCCACGTAACGATTTGTCATACGCTGAAAACTTCTTAAATATGATGTTCTCTGTACCGGCTGAAAATTACAAAATCAGCCCTGTGGTAGCTCGCGCAGTAGACAGAATCTTTACATTGCACGCAGACCATGAGCAGAACGCGTCTACGTCTACCGTACGTTTAGCGGGTTCATCTGGCGCTAATCCTTATGCATGTATTGCCGCTGGTGTTGCATCATTATGGGGCCCTGCTCACGGTGGTGCTAATGAAGCTTGTTTAAACATGCTGCAAGAAATTGGTTCAGTGGATCGCATTCCTGAATTTATCGACCGCGCGAAAGATAAGAACGATCCTTTCCGCTTAATGGGCTTTGGTCACCGTGTTTACAAAAACTTTGACCCTCGTGCAACCGTTATGCGTGAAAGCTGTCACGAAGTATTGGCTGAATTAAACATTGACGATCCGTTGTTGAATGTTGCCATGGAGCTAGAGCGTATTGCCCTTAGCGACCCATACTTCGCTGAGAAGAAATTGTTCCCAAATGTAGATTTTTACTCTGGCATTATTCTTAAGGCAATTGGTATTCCAACGAATATGTTTACCTGTATTTTTGCTTTAGCAAGAACGGTAGGTTGGGTATCTCACTGGCATGAAATGTTGAGCCAGCCAGGTCAGAAAATCGGCCGTCCTCGTCAACTATACACTGGCGAAGCACAACGAAAATACAACAAAATCGACAAATAATGTTGATAATTGAATAAAAAAATAGCGCCAATTGGCGCTATTTTTTTATGTGGCTTTAGGCAATAACGTCGTCACTGCCTATTATTTTTAATGCTATTTCAATATGTCTAATAACTCTTTTGTTTTAGCCTGCATAAGTGGTATGTCACCTCGTGACTCCACATTAAGTCTTACAACGGGTTCCGTATTAGACTTACGCAAATTAAAGCGCCATTTATCAAACTCTAAACCAATACCATCTGTGTAATCCACTACAGTTGCTTTACTTTCGTAAGCCTGCAAAATTTTCGCGATAGACGCATCTGGATTTTCTAACGTAGAATTAATTTCACCTGATGATGGGAATGCAGCAATCCGTTGAGCGACCATTTCTGATAAAGGTTTATTTTGTAAACACAGTAGTTCAGCGACCAATAACCAAGGGATCATACCTGAGTCACAGTAAGCGAAATCACGGAAATAGTGATGAGCACTCATCTCTCCGCCATATACTGCATCGTCTGCACGCATACGCTCTTTGATGAATGCGTGGCCTGTTTTACTCTTAATCGGCACACCACCTGCATTTTTCACGATGTCTTCGGTATTCCAATACACCCGGGGATCGTAAATAATTTTGGCCCCAGGGTCTTTTTCTAAAAAGGCTTGCGCTAACAAACCAACGATGTAATACCCTTCGACGAACTCACCTTTTTCATCGAATAAAAAACAACGGTCAAAGTCACCATCCCATGCTATTCCCATATTTGCCTTATTCTGGATAACTGCATTTGCAGTATCCGCGCGGCTCTCTGGTAACAAAGGATTAGGTATACCGTTTGGAAAATGTCCATCAGGTTGGTGATGAATTTTTATAAATTCGATGGGCACGCCTTTTTGTAAAAAGGCAGATTCTATTGCATCCAAGGCTTTACCTGCTGCCCCATTGCCCGCATTTACCACCAATTTAAGGGGTGAGAAATTATTAACGTTTACATAGCTTTGCATATGTTCAACATAAGCATCCATGATAGAGATGACGTTATATTGACCACTTGCTTGTAACTTTTCAGGCGCAACACTACATTTTCCCTGAATGAATTCATCGTCAGTAACAAACGCTGTTGAATATTGCTTAAGACCAGTCTCTACTTCGCTTTCACTGAAACTTTCAGCTAAGGCTTGTACTGCGAACAACCCCGTATCTCCGCTAACTGGGCGTGAGCCCTCTTTTACAAGCTTCATTCCATTGTAATCTATAGGGTTGTGACTCGCTGTCACTTCTACGCCGCCATCAACACCAAGATGTTTGGTGGCAAAATAAATTTCCTCGGTGCCCGTCATGCCTAAATCGCTGACGGAGGCTCCGCCATCAATCAAGCCGGCAGACAATGCGAGCTTCAATGGCTCGGAAGTAAGACGCACGTCCCCCCCCACTACTACCGTTTTCGCACTAAAGTGCTGAGCAAACGCCCGTCCTATACGATAAGCAATGCGCTCGTCCAACTGTTCAATCAGCTTGCCGCGAATGTCGTAGGCTTTAAAACAGGTAATCTTCATTTCATCAAATCCTTGTCACTCATTATTCTTATTTAGACTCAACGCGACCGTAGCGATCAGAAAAACGCACAATGTCGTCTTCGCCCAAGTAGGTACCTGATTGCACTTCAATAAGCTCTAAAGGGATTTTTCCTGGGTTTTCTAATGCGTGAATAACGCCAACCGGGATATAAGTTGATTGGTTTTCGCATAACAGTAAGGTTTCTTCACCGTTGGTGACTTTGGCCGTGCCCGCTACTACGATCCAGTGCTCTGCTCTGTGATGATGCATTTGCACGGAAAGCTTTTCTCCCGGTTTAACCGTAATACGCTTCACTTGAAAACGTTCACCGTTATCGATTGAGTCGTAACTGCCCCATGGACGGAATACTTCGCGGTGAAATTCAAACTCTGGTCGTTTTTCCGCTTTAAGTTTGTTCACTACATTTTTGATATTTTGTACTTTATCTTTGTGGGCAACCAAAACCGCATCTTTGGTCTCAACCACAACGACATCATCTAAGCCAACCACCGAAATAAGGCGCTGCTCAGCGTTAATATAACTGTTGTGAACGTCATCTAATATCGCATCACCGATGATCACGTTTTGATTTTCATCTTTTTCTTTTGCTGTTTCCCATAAGGAAGACCAACTGCCCACGTCGCTCCAACCTGCATCTAATGGCACAACAGCGGCTGAATCAGTCTTTTCCATTACAGCGTAATCGATAGAATCATCAGGGCATGTAGCAAATATATCTGCATCAACCCGCACGAATTCTAAATCTGGGGCTTCTGTCGCAATCGCACGTTTACAGATATCCAACATGTCGGGGGCGTACTTTTCGAGTTCTTCTAAATAACGGCTCGCCTTAAATAAAAACATACCGCTGTTCCAGAAATAGTTCCCTGAGTCTACATATTGCTGCGCCGTAGCCAAGTCAGGTTTCTCAACAAACTCAGCCACATCAAAGCCCACTTCTGCTTGCGCTACTTTTGCACCGCTACGAATATAGCCGTAACCCGTATGCGCGCTGTCTGGCACTATGCCGAATGTGACTAACTTACCCTGCTCTGCCAGCACTTCGGCTTGGGCAATGGCTTTATGAAACGCTTTGTTATCATTGATCAAATGATCCGCAGCAAGTACCAACAAGGTAGGGTCTTCCCCCTTTAGCGAGGCATGTAACGCAGCGAGTGCAATCGCAGGAGCGGTGTTGCGCCCCATAGGCTCTAATAAAATGCCACCGTGCTCTATGTTTTGCTGGCGTAACTGCTCTGCGACAAGAAAGCGATGAGAATCGTTACAAATGACGATAGGTTGTTCTGCTTGAGTCCCCTCTAAGCGCGCAACAGTATCTTGCAACATCGTCAAATTCGACGTTAAGCGTAAAAACTGCTTAGGCAATGCCGCACGAGATTTTGGCCATAAACGGCTTCCGCTACCACCGGCTAAAACGACTGGTTTCATTTCACTTTCCTTTTTAATTATCTTTACTATTTTACGGCTAATATTTTGTGCTGGAATACTATTAAAAGCCCGCGATTAATTCAATGTACTGGGCGTTTATATGCTTAAAAAACCACGCTTTTTAACGTTTATTAAGCGTTGTACTCAGCAATTATCAAAATACCGGGCTAAGAACGAAGCTGACTACTTGCAAAAAGCGTACCTTACCCTGATATAATAACTATTAGATATTAAGATACGATTACGTTTTTATACTCTCAGTCAATTAACATGGGTCCAATAGCATGAGTCAATTTTCACAACGCTTCGGCGGCACGCAGCGTTTATATGGCATAAATGAAACAGACACTCTACGTGCATCCCATGTATGTATTGTTGGCATTGGTGGTGTCGGCTCTTGGGTAGCAGAAGCGTTAGCACGCAGCGCCATAGGCCATATCACGTTAATCGACCTGGATGACATTTGCGTTACCAACACCAATCGGCAAATTCACGCTTTGCAAAGTACTATTGGCGAGGCAAAAGTCGATGCCATGCGTGAGCGTATTTTACAAATTAATCCTGACTGTAAGGTCGATGTTATCGAGGATTTCGTTACCCCAGATAATGCCAAGGAACTCCTTAACAAACATATGGACTACGTAGTCGAGGCCACGGATAGCGTAAAAGCGAAAGCCGCAATGATTGCTCACTGCAAGCGCACTAAAATCCCTATCATCACAATAGGTGGAGCCGGGGGTCAAATTGATCCTACGCAAATAGCGGTAGCTGACTTGGCTAAAACCATTCAAGACCCATTAGCCGCTAAGCTGCGCTACGTATTGCGGAAAGAATACGGTTTTACTACTAATTCAAAACGGCGTTTTGCCATCGATTGCGTTTTCTCTACCGAACAGCTGCGTTATCCTCAAGAGAATGGCTCCGTTTGCCAAACAAAAAACTTAACCGATGGCAGCGTCAAACTTGACTGCAGTAATGGTTTTGGTGCATCAGTAGCAGTCACGGCTTCATTTGGCTTTGTTGCAGCGGCCCGAGTGATGAAAAAAATCCTATATAAAGCGAGTCAGACCGTCTAGCGTTCCTTCTACCGCGCAAAAATTTTATATATTTGCTCTATATTTCTTATAGTCAAGGTACCCACTTATCAATAACCAAACTGAAATGGCGGATAGTAAAAACATCGTATTTTCAGCAAGTTGCAGTACCTCCTCACTGAGAACAGATGTGGCAAAAATCAATAGCAAGTAATAAGGTAAATTCAGTAAGCCTGCAAACCAAACCACGTTGAACGATCTATTTTGCTCACCTTGTTTGAACATGTAAAAAGCTAACGAATTAATATGGATCATAGCAATCAATAAGTATTTGATGGAAAGCCCTTCGGTTGCTTTGTCATCTTCATGTTGGACGCCCGACGTGGCTTCAGACTTACTGTGATCAGGTACTTGAATAGTGCCATGATATACGCCGTCTGTTTCTGGGCTCTTTTTTTCATTATTGGGTTTCGCGAGTCGATGTCCAAGACAGTAATTAATGCACGACCCCAACGTTGCCGCGACGACCATACACAAAGTCAAATACACTATATCCTGCCACTGCGGCTTGGCTAACACCACGAGCAACACCGCGAAAAACTGGCCAGGAAAATAGAACCCCACATACACTATCGACTCAGCCAAAATAATAATCAGAATCAACGCATATAAGTATCCAGCAAAAGCAACTTTGAGCTCTTCAAGTATCGTTATGCCAGAGGGCATAATGTCTAGATGGATGAGTAACGAAAAAACACCGATCGAAAGTAAAGCAGAAAGCGGTAACAAAGAGTGATAACGCATAAGATTGCAGTTGAGTAAATAATGAGTAATTTACGCTAAATCAGAGATTTGAGATCAACTTAAGTTGTTTTTGAAAGCAACAGCCCCTAGCATAGCCCTATCCTTTCGATAAAATAGAAACCTAATGTATCGTGCAAAAACGACTCTAGAGCAATGGCGAATACTGCAAGCCGTTGTCGATCACGGTGGCTATGCTCACGCGGCGGCTCATTTAAATAAAAGCCAGTCGTCCTTGAATCATGCGGTTGCTAAGCTTCAAGACCAACTTGATGTAAAGCTGCTTGAGGTTAAAGGGCGAAAAGCATTCCTCACCGAAGCCGGTGAAGTCATGCTGCGTCGCTCTCGCCATCTAACGCAAAACGTGCAAGATTTAGAAGAATTAGCCGCGAACATCAACCAAGATTGGGAGCCCGAAATTACCATTGCTGTTGACTTAGCCTACCCAAAGAAGCTCCTTTATCCGGCATTGAAAACATTTTATCCTGAAAGCCGAGGCAGCCGGTTACGCATTATCGAAACAGTATTAACCGGTACAGAGGAAGCGATTACCGAGGGCTGGGCTGACATAGTGATATCACCACTAATGCCCAGAGGTTTTTTAGGTGAGCCGATTGCGGAATGTTTATTACATCCCGTTTGTCACCCCGAACATCAACTTGCAGCACTAGATGGCCCCGTCGAATTAAATGACTTACAGCAACACCTTCAACTCGTTATTAAAGATACATCCAACACCCCAAGCGAAAAACAAGGCTGGTTAAAATCAGAACAGCGTTGGACAGTCAGCACCTTTGAAACGGCAATTGATTTATTGTTGCAAAATATTGGCTTTTGCTGGCTACCAGATTTTATCATCGAAGATTTAATTGCTTCGAATTCGCTTCACCGTTTGCCCATAAAAGGCAGTAGCTTACGCCCGCTGATTTGTTATGTGGTTAAACCTAAACCAGACTCTTGTGGGCCTGGCACACAGTTGCTTTATCAAACACTGATTCAACAAAGCACCTTTAATAGCTTTTACAATAGCTCGCTCAGTGACTCTTACACTAACTCGTATAAAGAATAATAACGTCAATATTGGAGACCAAGATGCAAATGACCCAAGAAGAACTCACCCAACTTATGATCGATAGCGCTCAAAATGCTATTGAAACGACCGAGCAAGAGTTCGGCATCATCTTAGATGAAACAGAACAAAGTCTTTCTTTAGTAGATGATGTTATTTTGAGTTGGCTTGGCAAGTATGAATCCCAAGCGTTAGAAGATAACGCCGTATTCACTATTTGTAATATATACGGGGCTTATGTCGGCGAGTTATTTCGCCACAAAGTCGGCGGATTTTGGAAGTACGATGAATCCGATAAGCGCGCACCCTATGTCGTGCTGGAATACGCTGGAAACACCTACGCATTCGCAGGGATCTGTTATCAACGCCTAGTCAATGACAGTCAGGTCAGCGTGAAAAACTATTTCGAGCAAGCGGTCGCCAATAACGTTCAATAATGTGTTAATACACTGCTTCGGCGCCCGCCCGCCGAAGCAGTTTAACCATTCAAATGAAAAGAAGAAAAGGAATTGAAGTGATAAAATCAAGATTCTCGTTCGTTTACGCTTTCCCTGTGTAGGTATTTATTGAAGCGCAACCGGCGAGAAAATAGTAATAGCTCGATTATCTTGGTTGCTCTTTAGGACCCATTCCTTCTTCTGCCTTCATCCAGTCACGCGTCAACAAGGTTAAATGCAGATTTTTTTTGACCCAGTAGAAATAAATACAATCTAGCAATAGAGTTAACGCAATAAGCCACGAAAAGCCCCAGTTTTGTTTAGCGGCGATAAAAACGTGAAAGCCGATATCAACAAATAGACTTAAGAGAATAAAGGGCTTGATTAAACGAAAAGAGAATCGTGCTCGGGTGTCCCATAACTTTGTGCGAAAACTAATTAGTAAAACAACCAGAAATCCAGGCAAAGCAATCAACAAACTAGAATAGAAGTAGCTATTGTGCGGATAAAACAGCGCTAACAAGGCTCCGCTATCTTGACGAAATGTCAATGAAGCGACAAATACCCACATAGGGCGACAAATATAAAATAAACACCATAAAATAGATTTTGATGGCTTAACACGCCCAGCGTCGTCGTAATATTTTAAGGGTAACAGTAATCGCATAAATCGAGCCGTTTACAGGTTAAAGTGTTTTAGCAAAGTGATGGCTGGAGATAACAAATCCTGAGCGTAAGTAAAACTTGTGGGCTTGAAAGCGCTGGACACCCGAGTCAAGATGGATTTGCGCGCAGTTCTTCGTTTTAGCGTGCTCTTCTAACCAGTTAAGCATCGCAAACCCAATACCTTTGGAGCGTGTATCTTTATCTGTGACTAAATCGTCGATGTACAAATGCTTACCCCAAGCAAGATTTTGGCTTATGCGAAAACCAGCAAGACCAGCGATGCCATTGCTGTATTTAGCTTGTAATAATTGGAATCCTTCGCCCTTTTGCACCTTAACTTGCTCAATAAACTGCGCTTTACTCAGATGCGGTCGAAGCTGACTCATAAGCGAAAAACACTCGTTTAACTGCGTTTTCGTAGTCACAAGGCTAAGTGTCATGTCTACCATAGGGCTATTCCTTTGGGGCAACAAAGGAATCACGCATATCTGACAGCACATCTTCAATGTCAGACAGTCCCTCGACGGATAAGTACACGCTCATTTGGCTCTCAATGGACACCTTCTCTCCTACCGTTGCAATAAACTGGGTATCCGCAAGTCCGTTTTGTACCCGCTCGAAGAACTCGCGCGCCAAAGCCTCGTTAATACTGCGTAAACAAACAACAAACTGCTCACTGCCAACCCGCCCGACAATGTCTTCTTCTCTTGTGACTTTATGTAAGCATTCTGAAACAGCAGTCAGCGCCCTTTCTTCAGCAATATGGCCGTATTTTTGTTTTACCGTTCGAGCATTACTAATATCGATGAGCGCGAGCGCATTGGTCCGTCCATCTTGTGCTGTCGGTAGACGGCGCATAAGTGCAATCACTGCTCTTTCATTCAACAAACCGGTCAACGCATCAGTACTCACTCGCTTTATGTAGCGTTTGACCACAAAGAAATACACACCCGCTAACAGCATAATAAACGCTAAACTCAACAACACAATCGAGCGGTATTTTTGCGCCTCTTGCTGTTCCAGTTCGCTTTCTAATGAGGTGATTTGACCGTGAAGGTTCGCTACACCTAATACGCGTCCCGAGTGTTGTTGATCTAAAATTTGCTGATTACTCACCTCGGCGTAGTGCCTAAAGGTTCTTTGCGCCTGTATTAGATTACCGGTGTAAAAATACGCATGCGTCATGACCCAAAGGTAGTCTCTTTTTGCCAAGAATTTTTTGTGCTCACTGCTACTTAACGCTTCTTGTTCAGCTAAAAAGCTCTGCACACATTGTGCGTCGTCATCGTGGATACACAGGGCAACCGCGTATAACTTTGCGTTACGATGAATGATTTTGCTACTCACTTTAGGTAGGTAGAAATGTAACTTTAGTAGGCTATTACGCAAATTCTCATACTCTTCTATTCGAAAGTAATAGCGACTCTCTGCGTAGTGTAACCAAGTATTCGTTAACGGCGTATTCACGCCCAAATTTGCTTTTCTAAATATTTCGATGTTTTCTTTCGCCGCGACAAAATCTCCACTGGCCATATTGGCACTGATTGCGCTAATCAGCGTCGCTAATTGGTTGCTAGTTTCATACACTTCAAGCCCCATGTGGTAAGACTTTAAATATTGTTCAGCGGCTAATTCGTTCTGCCCTATGCTGCCGTACAGCAACCCAATGTTATTATGGATATGAGCGATAGCGGCCACATCACCAATTTCTAAAAACTGTTCTAGCAACGCATACAATTTACCCAGCTTGACTGAGATGTCAGTGTTATGTTGGTTACATACAGTAATTAAACCTAATTGTGCGCTCAAATAAATATCAGAGAATCGGTCTCGAGCGAGATCTTGTGCTTGAGCATAATAGTCACAGCGTTGGGGGTTTTCCTGCACATCAAGAATGAAACCGGCCTGATATAGCGCCCCGGCATACAAAGCACTGCTTTTACTAACCGCTTCATCTTCAAGCAAGGCGTCCAAAATATCTTGTGCCTGACTGTATTGACCGACACAAATCAATGAATGGGACTTTATCAAACTCAGTCGATCTTTTTGCGCCTTGGCTAAATCATCGTTGGCTAAGTAACTATCCAAGGTTGGGGTAATGTTGCTTTTAGGACAATCATAAGTCGCTGCTTGCCCAGCAATAATGAATTTTTCTACTTCTTCACTATGCTCCCCATAAGCGTAAGACGCACACAGCCAAAACAAGACGTTTATCGCCAACAACGCTTTCACAACATCACCATACTCTTATACTAAAGGAGGGGGTAAACCATAGTGTTTCAAAAAAATTTTATCCAGCATTAAATGCACGCCACTGCACAGAAATCGTGCAATTGGGGGATAAACTTGCCTTAAGTCACGTTTAACCTCAACAATCGTTGAAAAATCAATCAACTTGGTTGTAATGCATCGGCATATGCAAAGATAGCAGGCGCCCCACCAGTGTGCCAAAAAAGCACATTACTGTTTGAAGCAAAACGACCTTGACGGATCATGTCAATTAAACCGCCCATCGCCCGTCCAGTGTATACAGGGTCTAACAATATCCCTTCAAGTTGGGCGCACAAAGATATCGCTTCACGCTCTAAATTGCCCACCACGCCATATCCTTGGCCGATATAATCATCGATTAACTGTACATCATCCACTGTACCATCGTAGTTAATCGAGAATGTTCGAGCGGTATCCTCGATCAGCGTTTGCAGCTGAGATTTAAAGCTATCTTTGCCTTGCTCATCTTTATCAATATTGATTCCAATAATATTACTGGCGGCATCACACAGCGCTTTTCCAAGCACTAATCCGCAATGGGTTGCTCCCGAGCTAGACGCGAAGACAATATCTGAAAATTCAATTACTTGACTACTAGCGTGACACTGCTGTTGTAGCTCTTTGAAGGCGTCGATAAACCCGGCTGAACCTATGGTATTAGAGCCCCCATACGGTACAACATAAGGTCTCTTTCCTTGCTTTTGCAACGTGCTGACAATATCAGGAATATCTTCACCTTTGCGCTTCTGACCAGCCCAATGAATACGTGCTCCAAATAGCTGGTCAAGAAGTAGGTTTCCGTTCGCGCTAATTGGGGCCTGCCCGCCCAAGATCAAATGGCATTCTACCCCCAAGGTAGCGGCTGCTGCGGCAGTCTGCCTGCAATGATTTGACTGAGCCGCACCTGCAGTAACGATACAATCACAGCCTTGGGCTAGCCCATCAGCTAATAAGTATTCGAGTTTACGGGTTTTGTTGCCCCCAAGCGCTAAACCGGTAAGGTCATCTCGCTTGATATAAATCTGCGGGCCAACAAGATGAGCTGATAAACGGGCTAATTTATGAATGGGCGTAGGGAAAACGCCCAATTCTATTTTTTTAAGGGCGCTTAAGGGCATTCTGGCTCTCTACCATTGTGAATAAATACACCAACACACGATACTGTGTTTGTGCGCTAAAATTTAAGGGAAGGGTCGGCGAGAATACGCTTCAAGTCTTCAGGAGTATCAATGCCTGCGGGCGGCGTTTTACGCGCGATATCAACATGAATTTTCTCACCGTGCCACAACACACGCAATTGCTCTAATGACTCGATTTGCTCTAATCCTGACGGTGACATGTTCACATATTGTTTTATAAAACCCGCACGATAGGCATAAATCCCCACATGGCGCAGGTAGTAATCACCGATTTCATCAATGATATCTTCATCCAAAAAGCGCGCCCGATCATAAGGTATTGTTGCCCGCGTGAAATACATAGCATAACCTTGCTTGTCTAACACGACTTTGACGGCATTAGGATTAAATGCTTCTTCTACATCGACTATTTTAACCGCCAAAGTGGCCATTTCGGCTTGTTGATGATGATGTAGGTTTTCTGCCACTTGTTGTATGTTCTCAGCAGGAATAAACGGCTCATCACCTTGAACGTTAACCACAATTTCCTGAGACAGCATGTCCTGCATTTCCACCACTTCAGCCAATCTCTCAGTACCAGACTCATGATGAGCCCCAGTCATGCAATATTTTCCCCCAAAATCACTCACCGCTTTTGCGATGCGGGCATCGTCAGTGGCTACAATCACATTTGACGCACCTGATTCAATAGCGCGATCATATACATGTTGCACCATAGGCTTACCATTGATTTCGACTAGGGGTTTGCCCGGAAATCGAGTGGAGGCGTAACGTGCAGGAATGATAACGTTGAAGTTCATATGGCAACCTTACTATTTAATTTTTTCTAGTTCTTCGCTTGATAGCACCAGTGCTTCTGTTTCAAGCAACACTGGGATATTTTGCTCGATTGGATAAGCTAAACGATCGAAACGACATACCAAGCGTTCATTACCATTGCTGTCTTTGTTTAAAATAAGCGTACCTTTGCACACAGGACAGGCTACGATTTCCAGTAGTTTTTTATCAAACGCCATCTTTTATCTCACTTTACGTTGCGTAATTTCATTAATAATTGTTGTTCAAACTCGCTATCAAGATTGGCATCCACCGGTAAATACCACCAATCATCGTGGGCGAATGCTCGGCATTTAACCGCGTCTTTCTCTGTCATCAGCACCCGCTCTTTAGGCAAATCACTTGCTTGAAACGCGTGGTGATCCACAAAACTCAAACAGCTTTTAAGCTTTACCTTGTGCCGCTCTAATAATTTATAAAATCGTTCCGGGTGACCAATACCGGCCGCTGCAATAACCGGAGCATCCAGCTCACTTAGCGCTAAGTGCAGAGTTGGGTTATTCAGGTTGACCAACTCACTCGGCGCTAATGACATTAGCCATTCACCACTTTGCGTGTTCTGGCCATTGACCACAACAAAGTCTACTTGCCCTAAGCGAGCGGTAGATTCTCTCAGCGGCCCAGATGGCAGCAAAAAATGGTTTCCGGTACGCCGTTTGGCGTCCATCACCACAATTTCAATATCTCGTTGCAGCGCATAATGCTGCAAGCCGTCATCACAAATTATGACGTCACAATCGTGCTCTTCGACTAAACACTGGGCGCCGCGTCCGCGATGGGGATCAACCACCATGGGGCAATGAATGCGCTGGCGCATCAATACGGGTTCGTCTCCAACTTCGCTTGGTTGACTATTGCGTGTCACCGCGCAAGGATAATCACGGCTATTACCGCCGTACCCTCTGCTAAGGACCCCAGGCCGATACCCATTTGCCTGTAGAAACTGGGCTAAATGCACAACAAGAGGTGTTTTACCGTTGCCCCCCACGCTGATATTACCCACGATAATCACTGGCGCAGACACCTTGACTGAGCTTTTCAAGCCAGTCAAAAACGCCCATCTTCTGGCCTTAGAAATCAGCCAGAAGAGCACAGTCAATGGCATTAATAACAGAATGCTCGGCCATTTGTACCAAGGTTGCTGATACCAAACACGCTCTATCCATCTCACGCGTCAGTTTGCCCGTCGCCGAATTGTAATTTATGTAGCTGAGCATACGCGCCGTCCTCGGATAATAACGAAGCATGATCCCCCTGCTCTAAAATACGCCCTCTCTCAATAACCAATATCTGATCGGCACTTTCAATGGTAGATAAGCGATGAGCCACAACAATGCTGGTACGATCTTGCTGCAGCGTTTCGAGCGCATCCTGGATCAATCGCTCTGACTCCGTATCAAGCGCCGATGTTGCCTCATCAAGAATAAGCACAGGTGCATCAAGCAGCACAGCACGGGCAATGGCCAAACGTTGACGTTGTCCGCCAGACAGCATCAAGCCATTTTCACCGATGAGTGTTTCCATGCCGTTGGGTAACTGCTCTATAAATTCTAAAGCGTGGGCAGTTTTTGCCGCAGCCAACACTTGCTCGGGGGTAACGCGCCCTTCTGAGCCGTAAGCAATGTTATTAGCAATCGTATCGTTAAAAAGTGTGACGTGCTGAGACACTAGCGCAAACTGGCGACGTAAATCCTTCAGTTTGAAATCTTGCAATGGCACATCGTCGAGTAAGATAGTCCCTTGCTGCGCATCATAAAAACGAGTTAATAGGCTCGATATGGTTGATTTACCACTGCCTGAACGCCCTACCAGAGCAAAGGTTTTCCCTGGCTCTACCGTGAATGACATATCCGATAACGCGGCCTCTTCCTTATTAGGATAATGGAAGGTCACGTCTCTGAACTCTAATTTGCCCTTGGCTTTGTCTAGCACTTTGCTGCCGGTATCTTTTTCTATAGCATTGTCTAGCACTGAGAAGATACTCACGCATGCAGCCATGCCTTTTTGAAACTCACTGTTTACCGTGGTGAGCTGTTTCAACGGTTTAAGTAGCATGGTCATAGCCACCACGACGGTTACAAACGTTCCAGGAGTTAAATCAGTGATGAAATTCGGTTTACTAGAGATGTATAACACGACGGCCAGTGCAACAGAGGCAATCACTTGAATCGATGACACACTGAGAATTTGCGCAATTACCAGCTTCATATTCTGCTGACGATTATTGTTGTTCTTTTTAGCGAAACGCGAGGCTTCTAAATCTTGCCCGCCAAACATCAATACCACTTTGTGGCCTTTAATAATTTGCTCTGCAGAGGATGTTAAGTTACCCATGGCTTGCTGAATATTTTTACTCACCAGACGAAATCGCTTGCTCACAACAGATACAATCATGGCCACAAGCGGGCCAATCAAAATAAAGACTAACGACAACTGCCAAGAATGATAGAACATCCAAAATAATAAGCCAAAGACCAACGCGCCTTCTCTGACCAAGGTTAAGAACGCTTTGCCTGCTGCGCCAGCGACTTGCTCGGTATCGTAAATAACTTTTGAGATAAGCTGCCCAGAGGGATGATGATCGTGAAACTCAACGGGCAAATGCATGTACTGATGAAACAATTGCTCGCGCATCTTCATCACCACCTGGCTTGATATCCAAGACAAGGTATAGGTACCCATAAAATTAAATATGCCACGGGCGATAAAAACGGGGATAACAAAATAAGCAGCTATGCGCAGATAATCGTAATCCCACTTGCCCCCATTGCCATCAATAATAGGTTGCAGCAAGGAAATCACATAAGCATCGATCAGGGAGTACCCGACCATGCCAATAATCGCTACACCAAAGGCAAGCTTGAAGTCTTTTAGGTAAACGGCGAAGCGTTTGAACACATTTTGCGTAGGTAAAGTATGAGTCATGAAGGCGTTAGAATTCGACTTAGTTAAGGTTACACAGGGATATTGTAACTGTTGAGGTGAAAATCCCCAACTATCAATTATTTAATGCTCAGTTTTCAATCAATTGTCTGATTTGCATACCAGTATGGGGAGATATTCTGGCGAAATGTACTCACCTGAGCGCCACTGTCGTTAATGCTTATTTGAACCTGCCCATGCTTTGATGTGCGATACAGCTGTGCATCTGTTTGTTGATACCGCTCTACCACGGCCGTTTTTGGAAATCCCCACCGATTCATGAACCCTTGACTGAACACAACAAAGTCGGGCTTTACCGTATCAATAAATACCCTAGAGGAAGAGGTATTACTGCCATGATGAGGGGCAATTAGCACATCCGATCGTAAAGCTGTGCCGTAACCGGCTATTAACTTTGCCTCTACCGAGGCGTCTATATCCCCAGTTAACAACAGACTAAAATCACCGTCGCTAATTCGCAGTACGCAAGAACTATTGTTATCGCTATACAAATTCGGGTCGTCTGGCCACAAGGCCTTGACGCTCAGCCCTTGCCACGTGAGCTGCCAATTTTGCCTACACAAGTCTTGTGTGGTGAACAGGGTCTCTATCGCCATTTTCTGACGTAGCGCCGGCAAACTGCCGCTGTGGTCATTATCAAAATGACTCACAACGAGCGCACTCACTTCACGCAAGCCTTTGCTTCTCAGAAAAGGCAACAACACGCTATCGGCCATATTAAACCCACTGGGGTACGCCGCTCCTACATCGTAAACCAAAGCTTTGTCAGCTTTGAGCACCACAACCGATAAGCCCTGCCCCACGTCCAGCACATTGATTTGCCAGTCGCGTTTGGCAGGGGTGAGTCCAAACGTTAGTAATGGTATACAAAGCACCAGCGCTAGCAGGCGCGGTATTAGCCCCCTTGGCAACAAAAAAGTTAGCGCTGCAATAGTAAAGCAAACCCACACAATCCCAGGTATGGCTTGAATGCTAAAAGCGGCTCCGGACCAACTCTCCATTAGACTGAGTTTATCCAGTAGAAACTGTAACCCTACATCCACCAGGGTAAATACATGTTTCCAGTACGGTATGGATAGCAACATCATTATCACTCCTAGCAAACACATGGGCACAATGATCAGTGTTACAACAGGAACCGCCACTAAATTGATGACAGGCGACACGACTGATACAAATGAGAACTGCCACGCCACCAAAGGCAGCATTAAGAGGCTTAGGGCCAGCTGTAAACGGCACATACTAGCAAACCAGGTTTTAATCGAAAATCCTCGATGGCGCACCGGCCAGCGCCAAAATACGAAGCCGATAATTGAGACCGCTCCAAAACTCAGCCAGAAGCTTTGACCAAAAAGACTCAAAGGAAAAAGTACAATAAATGCGCTCACTCCTACCAACAAAATTCGTCCAAACCCCCAATGGGTGCAACTAAAAACAAGCAAGGCCGTTAGCGCCAACATAAGCCATGCCCGTAGCGCTGGTAAACCGAAGCCTGCTAAATAGGCATACCCTAGCGTGGTAATAAGCGTGATGAAGACGCTGATGAAATAGAAGTTAGCGTTTTGCCCCTTGATTAACACTCGGTAACAAAAAAGTAAGATACTGGCGATAAGCAAATAACAAATACTGCCTACAAGGGCCAAATGTAGGCCAGATATTGCTATCAAATGGGCGATACCAGTCCGTTGTACCAAAGACCAATCATCAGGTGTCAGTAGCCCTCTATGCCCCAAAGAAAGCGCTGCAATCCAGGGCGTTGTATCCAGCTTTAAAGCCATAATATCGTCGAGCAGACGCTGGCGAACAGAACTATCAGATCCAACTAGACTATTGTTTTCATTAGTTTTTACGTAGCCCGTTGCCACAACACTTTGACTAAACAGCCACTGCTGATAATGAAAACCACCTTGATTCGCCAGCCCATGAGGAGGCTTTAACTTAACCCACAATTGAGCCAACTGCCCTTGCTTTAAACGCCATGTTGGCTGCGTCCAACTGAGGCGGATTAGCACATCCTTGGCTAACGCCCTGTCATCAATACTGGATATCTTGAGGTTAAATCGTGCGCTATTTTCGTCATCGATTAAACTTTTCACCTGCCCTTTAACCCACACACCTTGGGTAAAATCGCTTGATGGTAGTTGCCAAGTTTGCTGCCAATGCCCTACACTTGCCATCCAAAAAATGCCGAGTAGAAAGCTGCAACTTAAAGATTTAATACTCAAAAGGGTTGAATTACCCTTAGGTAAACGCCAAAGCAGTATGGCAAGCGTTAGAATTATTGGTAGAATGGCGAGCGCAGGCAGAGACAACCAGAAAAGCGCAGATATGCTTGCTGCAATAAAACTGAAAAGTCTTCCGTCCATAGTGCTAAGCACATCCTGTAGATCACTTCTCAACACATTATAGGGAATCATGCTGAAAAAGTTCATTAAACGCTTTTTACCGGACCATCATAAAATTAAAAAGCAAAAAGCATTGAAGATATTCGGCTCCTTGTTGCACGACCCAAATCTTTGGCATCTTAATCGTCGTTCAGCATCTGGCGCGTTTGGTCTAGGTCTTTTTTTCGCATTCTGGCCGGTGCCATTTCAGATGTGGCTATCCGCCGGGGCAGCCATTCCCCTTAGGGTCAACTTGCCACTTTCGGTCGCCACAGTATGGATCACCAACCCTTTCACTATGCCGCCAATTTTTTATGGGGCGTACTTAGTCGGCGCAACGATCCTAGGCACTGACACGCAAGCGTTTCACTTCCAATTAAGTTGGGACTGGGTAGTACAAAGCTTAGAGACCATAGGGCCGGCATTCTTACTAGGCTGTGGCGTGTGCTCAATCGTTTTTGGTTTAGCGGGCTTCCTTGGTTTAAATTACATCTGGCGCTGGTCTGTGGTGAAAGCATGGCAGGTTCGCCAAGCAAAATACGCTGCCAAGCAAGCTAAATTGAAGCAACCTTAATAAAGCAAAAAAACCAGCCTTAGTAGGCTGGCTTTAACTCAAGAGACTGGCACAGGCAGCTCTATATGTAACGCCTGTGCTCAGCTAAATAACCCAGAAGTAAGAACAGGCTCACAATACACAATCCGCGATACATACTGGGTATCATCATCAAGATTAATTTTACGTGTGGCGTGGTAAAAATCACCAACGCCCCGTAGCCAAACGCACAAATAAGCACGAATACAGATGTGCGAATAATGAAGTGATATGGCGACAATATATGTTTAACTTTTTTATTCAGTATATCCCCATAGATTACCAATACTGTCGCCACGATCGTCATCGAAATTTCAGTATAATATGGACTTGTCCAACGGGTTAAGGTCGCTAACGCATCGAAAATAAATGATGTATCCATGCTTTAACCTTCAAGGTCGGCGAACATGGCTAACATGTCATCTTCGTTCATGACTTTTACCCCCAAATCCTGAGCTTTAGTTAACTTAGAGCCGGCCTTTTCACCGGCCACTAAGCAATCGGTTTTAGCCGATACACTGCCCGATACTTTTGCTCCCAAGCTTTGCAACTTCGCTTTAGCCGAGTTTCGGTCCATCACATTTAACGTCCCGGTGAGCACGTATACCTGCCCTGCAAGCGGCAACTCATCTAATGCTAGCTTTTCGATTTTTGGCCAATGTACACCGGCCTCTAACAGTGCACTAATCACTTCGAGGTTGTGCTCTTCCTTGAAAAAGTTAAACACGTGCTGAGCCACAATAACACCGACATCCGATACTGCTTGTAGCGCGTCCAGATCTGCTTGCTCAATAGCCTCTAACGTTAAAAAGTGTTGTGCTAAATTCTGCGCTGTCGCCTCGCCCACTTCACGGATGCCTAAAGAATATAAGAATTTAGCTAATGTGGTTTTTTTGCTTTTTTCTAAGGCGTTAACTAAATTTACCGCCGATTTTTCGCCCATTCGCTCCATACTTGATAAAGGAGCGATATCCAGAGCAAAAAAATCAGCCGGGCTTTTAACCATTTCAGCGTCGACTAATTGCTCAATTAATTTATCCCCGAGGCCATCCACGTCAAGCGCTTTGCGTGATGCAAAATGCTTCATGGCTTCTTTACGCTGAGCCTTGCAGTACAAGCCTCCCGTGCAGCGAGCCACGGCTTCGCCTTCTAGTTTTTCAATCGCTGAATCACAGACCGGGCAACTTTCAGGGAATACAATGTCTTTAGCGTCATCTGGGCGCTTATCTGCCACTATCGCCACTATCTGCGGGATAACATCTCCTGCTCGGCGAATAATGACGCTGTCACCAATCTTGATACCTAAACGATTGATTTCATCTTGATTATGCAGCGTAGCGTTAGAAACCGTCACGCCTCCAACAAACGTCGGTTCGAGCCTTGCTACTGGCGTAATTGCACCGGTTCTGCCGACTTGAAACTCAACGTCGAGCAAGGTGCTCATCTCTTCTTGCGCAGGAAACTTATGGGCTATCGCCCAGCGCGGCGCACGAGCTACAAAACCCAGCTCTTGCTGCATGGCAATATTATCAACTTTGAATACTACGCCGTCTATGTCATAGCTTAGCTGGCTTCGCAGCTCTCCAATCTTATGAAAATAGGTTAAGCACTGTGTTGCGCCCTGCGTCACCTCAAGCTCTTTGCTCAAAGGTAGGCCCCATTCGCTTAACTGAGCTAAGCGCGATGAATGCGTTTCGCCCAGAGGTTGTTGTTCGTTTTCGACCAAGCCCAGCGAGTAACTGTAAAAGAGCAAAGGTCGTGCTGCGGTGATCTTCGGGTCAAGCTGACGCAAACTCCCGGCAGCGGCATTTCTCGGGTTAACAAACGGTTTTTTACCCTTTTTAATCTGTGCTTCATTTAAAGTAACGAAGCCTGCTCGGGTCATGATGACTTCACCGCGCACTTCTAATCGGCTCGGAAAGTTCTCTCCTCGCAAGCGCAAAGGCACGTTAGCAATGGTACGTACGTTAGTCGTGATGTTTTCACCTACTCGACCATCGCCCCGTGTGGCAGCGCGAACTAACTGCCCGTTTTCGTACAAAATACTCACCGCTAGGCCATCAAGTTTAGGCTCGCAGCTAAAACTAATTTCACTGCTTATCTTTAAACGGTCTTTGATGCGCTTTTCAAATGCCTGCATGTCATCTTCATCGAACGCATTATCAAGAGACAACATGGGTACTTCGTGCTCAACCTGTTCGAACGCGCTAAGAGCTGCTCCGCCCACTTTTTGCGAGGGAGAATCCGGGCTGCGTAGATCAGGGTGGTTATTTTCAATGTCCAGCAATTCACGCATTAAGCGATCATATTCGGCATCAGGCACGGATGGGTTGTCCTGTACGTAGTATTGGTAATTGTACTCGTTGATGGTGTTAATAATTTGCGTCAGCCTTTGAGCAGGCGACAGAGCATTAGACATATAATGTTCCAAGATATTCAAAGAAAACAGGGAGCAGGCGCTCCCCAAAATTAACGGTGTATCATTCTCTTACGTTCAAATTCACGGATGCGTTCGACGTATTGTTGTAACCCTTGTTTAGTTAACATACTGCGGCGGCCATCCAGTATTTGGCCATTAAATTCATCGGCAATTTTACGCGTGGCATTGTGCATCATATTAAAAACTTGATGAGGGTCACCCTCAATGGGCAAGATCATAAACAACGTGATCCCCTGCGTGGTAAAGTTCTCTAAATTGTCAATGTCAAACACCCCGGGCTTGAACATATTAGCCAAGCTAAACAATACGGGACCTTTACCGTTGGCATTAACATGGCGATGAAAAATATCCTGATCACCAAATTTAAAGCCTAATGTTAGTAACATAGGCAACAACGTAGCACCTTGAATGGGCGCGTCTTCTGCTGTTTTTACATTTAATACCAACACTTCTTGCGGCTGCTCTTGCGCTTTCTGCTCAGTGTCACTTTTCTGCGGCTCGTCAACATGATGGTCGTTGCTTTGTTGCTGCTCGTCAAAATCAATGTTCAATTGATCCTCAGCGAACTTGGGCTCTTTGCGCTTACGACTCGCACCTTCATTTTTTCGCGTATGCATGACTTTTTGTGTTACTTGTGAATCAAGCTGCGGCTCCTGGTTTTGTCTGCTCACGGCGGACGAATCGGCAGAAGTTTGCGTTTGAGCAGCATCATTGGCCTTCAGCAGAAAAGTAGGTGGTTCAGGGATATCGCTCGCTTGCTTAGTACTGGCACTGGTGTAGTGATTATTTTGTGGGGTATATTCAGGCTTTGGTTGCGTTACTACCGAAGCATACACTTTGCCAGGCGTAACCGGTGTCTTTGGCTCTGACGTGGGTGCTTCGGTTTTAGGGGCTAAGTCTGGGTTTTCAACGCCGTTTTCATCATTTTTTGCCCCCTTTTCGTCTGCCTTCGCTTGCTGAGTTTCACTGTCAAACGCCAAATCATCATCGGCATAACTTGCCAACGTATCGTCAGCAATTTCGCCTAGATCATCTTTAGCGTGATGAGTGTTGCTTTGTACATCAGGGGCTTTAGCGTTACGACTGACCACACGCACTGGGCCCACACCGAGATCGTCAAAGTCACTTTGAAAATCACCCGCTCCTTGGGCGTCACCCTCGGCACCGGTGATGTCATCATCCAGTGAAAACTGAGGTTCAGATCCCCCGTCATCCTTGATACTGCGGTGATGTCCGGCTGCAAATTTCGCCTTCGATTTTGCCTTGCCCGACGACTTGCGAGATACCCATAAGCCATGAATCAATACCCCAGCAATTGCCACGGTACCTACTATAAATAACGTCCAGCGTAATACATCTTCCATCGAATTAACTCATACCCTTTTTTATTATGCTTGCGCGATAGCTAAAGCTTGTTCCACATCAACAGCGACCATACGTGATACACCCGGCTCAGCCATGGTGACCCCCGTTAAGTGACTAGCCATTTCCATCGCAATTTTGTTATGGGTGATATAAATAAATTGCACACTGGTAGACATTTCGCTTACCAGCTTACAAAAACGCCCCACATTGGCATCATCCAACGGTGCATCGACTTCATCCAACAAACAAAAAGGTGCTGGATTCAGTTGAAAAATTGCGAAAACCAATGATAAAGCGGTCAGCGCTTTTTCTCCACCAGAAAGCAGATGAATTGTGCTATTTTTCTTGCCCGGTGGTCGCGCCATAATACTCACCCCTGTTTCCAGTAAATCGTCATCGGTCAAGGCTAAGTAGGCAGAGCCGCCCCCAAAGACCTTAGGAAACAGAGTTTGTAAGCCATTATTGACTTGATCAAAAGTCGTTTTAAAGCGACTTCTGGTTTCTTTGTCAATTTTACGTATTGCTTGCTCTAACGTGTCAAGAGCGGATTCAAGATCTTGATTTTGTTCATCTAAATGTTGTTTGCGCTGAGCTTGAATATCGTATTCTTCAACGGCAGCTAAGTTAACAGCCCCAAGCCTAGCGACTGCAGCAACGGTGCGCTCTAAATATTCTTGCCAGCGCTTTTCGTCGCTATTTTCGCCTATTGCCTCAAGTAAAGGCTGTAACTGCACTTTAGCTTCGCTGAGTTGTTCGATAACGCTTTTGGCACGAACGCGGTAACCTTCACACGCTAATTGGCTAGTTTGTACATCTTGCTGCATCTGTTGAATCTGCGCATTAATGCTTTGCTGACCTTTTTCAATTACCGCGAGTTGGTGCTCAAGTTCACCCAAGGCTGTGTTTAGCGTTTGCTGCTTATCATCCAGTTGCTTATGCTCTGTTAACATTGCCTGTAGAGCCCCAGCTTGCTCATCGAGTGGAGTAGACAATAGCGATAACTCGTTGTTCAACTGTTCTTTTTTATACAACATATTTTGCAATTGAGCACGCTCGCGCGCTTGAATGGTCTGTACATTTTGTACTTCCGCTTGTTGACCTTTTAAGGTTAAGGCGTGTTGATGTTGTTGATTTTTTAGATTATCAACTTGATGGCGCTGCTCTCGAAGTTGATTGTTAAACGCTTCACGCTGCCGCTCTATATCGTTTTGCTGCTCTTCTAGCCCTAACAGTGTTTCAGCCAACTCTTCGGTCTGCGCAGTAGTTTCGGTCAGTTCGGCTTGCTCTTTAAGCAAGATGTCTTGTTGGCGCTTAAGTTCCGCTTGCAGTTTTGTCACGCGCTGAGCGTTCGTTTGCTGTTGCTGAACCAACCATTGGTGGTGATTTTTATGCTCGCTTAGTGCTTCACTGCAACGAGATAAATTGCCCTGTGCTTGCTCTTTAAGTGTACTTAAATGCTCAACGTTTTCTTGCGCTTGCTCGTTAGTGCCCTGTGCTTCTTCGCACTGTTGTTGTATAGCCGGCAGCGCAGATTCAAGAGCGGCGATAGCGTTAGCGCGCTGTATACTGCCGCCGGCATCTTCACTGCAACCATCGAGCGCCCAATCCTTACCAAGCCATAATCCATCTGCGCTGACAATACTTTGCCCGCGGGTTAATGCGTTACGCGCAGCCAAAGCCTCTTGCCGGGTACGAGCGATACGAATATCCGCCATCCACTGAGGAATGACACTGTCACCGAGCACGGTTGCCAAAGTCCCTTCTTTACGCGCTAAATCGCCGCTTTGGTCGTTGTTATTATTGACGACTAAGGCAATGCCTTGGCACTGCGCTTCTTCAAACACGCCAATATCGTCAATGTTATTCACAATAAGTGCATTTTTCCACTGGTCTGTAACTGCTTCGACAGCCTTTTCCCATCCTGAGTTTACGGTCAACGCAGCCTGCCATGGTTGGCTATCAATGCCCTTTTCCAGTAAATATTGTTGATAATCTTCATGACCTCTTGCTAAATTTTGTACGCCTTGCAAAGCTTTTATTTGCGCCTCTATGGTTTGCAATTCACCTTGTACTTTTGTTTGTGCGTCGCTGAATTTTCGCCAATCTAACTGAGCTTGATGCAAAGCCTCGTTTCGAAGCTGGTATTGTAACTGCGCCTCATCATATTGCTCTTGGATGAGTTCTTGCGCCGTTTTGGCCTCATCTATTTGCGTTGCAAACTCGTCCGTTTTTAGACTATTGATCTCACTGGTAATTTCACTTATGCGCTCTTCACTGCGCATTTGCATAGCTAAAATTGATTGGATTTGGCTATGATAACGTTGCGCTTGTTGCTTGTATTTTTGAAAGGTTTGTTCTTGCTCTCGCCATTGATTTTGCTCGGCTGAGGTGCGCTCTTCTGTATTTTGCAATTGCCAGATAGCATCTTCTAGTGCTTGTTGTGCTAATTCATGTTCTGGCCCATGTTGTTCAATCACGTCGGTTAACTCAGCCAACCGAGTGACACTAGCCTGCAGCTCAACCTCACTGTCTTTTACTGCCTCATTTAGAGTGCTCAATTCTTGCTTAATTTGGCCAATGCGTTGTTTACTATGCAGTTGGTTTTGTTCTAGGCGAGTGATGTCGGTGCCAAGACGAAAATACCCTTGTTGTGTATCTTGCAGTTGCTGTTTGAGTTCTTGCTGGCGTGTACGATAAACTGTTATTTCTTTTTCATCTCCTCGTTGGCGGGCAATAAAGGCTTCTAGGTCTGCCTCTTGCTGATGCGTTTGTTGCTCTAGGCTAACTATTTTGGCGTTAAAGTTAGACCAACGCATGGCCGCCAATTCATTTCGATATTGTCGCTCCTGCTGTTTTAGTTCTTTATATTTCTTTGCAGCTGATGCTTGTTTTTCCAATTTTTGTAATTGCGCACCTAACTCACCGCGGACATCTTCTAAGCGCTCTAAGTTTTCTTTGGTGTGGCGAATGCGGTTTTCAGTTTCTCTGCGACGCTCTTTGTACTTGGAAATACCTGCCGCTTCTTCAATAAAGACTCGCAGCTCTTGGGGTTTTGATTCGATCAGCCTTGAAATAGTGCCCTGTTCAATGATCGCGTAACTACGCGGGCCAAGCCCTGTGCCGAGGAACAAATCGGTGACATCTCTGCGACGACACTTGCTGTTGTTTAAAAAATAACTCGACTGGCCATCTTTGGTGACTAAGCGCTTAACGGATATCTCATTGTAACTGGCAAATTCCCCTTGAATACGCCCAGAGGTGTTATCAAATACGAGCTCAACGGTGCATTGAGATACCGGTTTTCTTGCCGTGGAGCCATTGAAAATAACGTCGATCATGGCATCGCCACGTAAGTTTTTCGCAGAGCTTTCACCTAATACCCAGCGCACAGCATCTATCACATTGGATTTTCCGCAGCCGTTCGGCCCGACTATGGCGGTCATATCATCAACAAAGGGGATGCTGGTAGGATCTACAAAAGACTTAAACCCCGCGAGCTTTATTTTCTTTAAACGCATGAATAAAAAGAGGATTCCGGTTTTATCGTTATTATGGGAAACAGTGGAAATGTAGCAAAACTCACCCCATGTAACAATTGACGTTTTGTCGCGACCATGTTCGCCAGTATAATACCCTAAGATCGCAACAATATTTGCTAATTAATTCAAGGTATTAGACATTTTTTGGCGAACCAACGATAAACGCACAATTAAGCTATCGACAAACCGATAAACAGTATACAAAAGAGGCAACACATTGAATTACTTCTTACAGGGCTTTTCCCTTATTCAAACTAAAGGCTTAAAACGTTTCGTTTTTATTCCGCTGGCAGTAAACCTGATCTTATTTTCAGTGGCTCTGTACGCTCTTTTTGGGCAAATAGACGGGGCTATTATTTGGCTCGTTGATTTAATACCCGATTGGCTAGGCTGGCTCAAATCGGCTTTGAGTTATATTATCTGGCCTCTTGCTGTTGTCACTATCTTGCTGGTTTTCGCCCTTATCTTTGGCACGCTTGCCAACTGGATTGCAGCCCCCTTCAACGGTTTACTAGCCGAAAAGGTTGAGAAACACCTGACAGGGCAAGACTTAGGCGACACAGGCGTATTAGATGTTGTGAAAGACATTCCCCGCACATTAGGCCGTGAATTTTCAAAACTCGCTTATTATATCCCCCGCGCATTGGGTTTCTTGTTGTTGTTTTTTATCTTGCCGGTCTTCGGCCAAGTGCTATGGTTTTTGTTCACCGCTTGGATGATGGCAATCCAATATTGTGATTACCCATTTGATAATCACAAAGTATCGTTTAAAGATATGCGACGTACCTTAAATCAAAGCCGTGGAAACTGTTTTAGCTTTGGAATTGGGGTCAGCGTTTTTTCGATGATCCCCATCGTCAACTTTATAGTTATGCCCGTAGCCATATGCGGTGCAACCGCCATGTGGGTAGACAACCTGAAACCCAAATTACTCAACGACAATCAACACTAATTCGTCAGTGCTGGCGAATTAGCCGTTGTAACTGGGATGCGCTCACTGGGCGGGTAAGTGCGGTTTTTACTCGCTTAGCCCCTTGCTCATGTTTGCTGTTAGGCGCAGATAACGCTTCGACTAACGCTACAATACGTGTGTTTGCTGGGGTGGGAACTCCCACTCTTGCCCCCTCGTCTACTACAGCTCCGTTTAAATACTGGATTTCTGTTGGCTTATTTTGAGACATGTCCCACCACATAGATGTACGCACGTTAGGGTCGACGGCAAGCATTTTATTCGCCACTAACTTAAACAAAAAGTTGGGCAACTTAAGGACATGGGGTACAAGGTTAGCGGGTAGCGCAGTGACTTTTGGTAACTCAAGTCCTAGTTCTTTTGAGACACCCAATAACTCTTGCATCATAGCAGCAATAACAATCCGATAGCCTCGTTGCTCTAACATGCTTTTCACTGGGATATCTGCCAAGGCATTGATGCTATTGCCTAGATTCAATTGTAACTTGGCCCATAGCAATGACTGCATGTCTTTGGTGATGCTGACCGGCAGAAGTTCGCTGTCCAACGTAGCGTGCAAATCCTCACTAATAACAGGTCTATTCGCTTGCTCTATTGTTAAGTGGCCCTCTGAGCCGCGATGCAAATGGCCTTTTTCAAGCTCAACGACGTTAAACGGCACCATCACTCGAAGTACAGTATTGTGTGGATAAGCATTTTTGACTGGTTTGTCTGAGCCTAGGCCATTTTGGCAGCACAAAATGACCGTGTTTTTATTGACTAGCGGCGCAATTTCGAGCAAAGCGCGTTCAACGCCATGGCATTTAACGGTCAACCATAAAAAATCACAGGATATTTGCTCAGGCTTGAGCTTTGCGAGAATTTCACTATCGAGAAAATTGAGATTTTCTACTTGTGCATAATGCTCTTGATAATCCGTTAGCACAACGCCCTCAGCTAAATTGCGCTTCACAGCTGCACGGCAAACAAGTGCTACATTTAGCCCTAAATGATGCATACTTGCGCCTAGGTAACTGCCTATTAATCCGGCTCCAAAAACTACGTGAGACGACATACGGCTCCTTTTAACAGATTGATAATATTCATTTAATTTGCAGCAAATTAACACATACACTTATAGAACAAACAAAAATTTCATACAATACTCCTTTATGCCAAGTTCGAGCCGAACACTTTGACCTATTTGTACAACATTTTTAAACACCTATTCGTATATGCAGCGCTATTAATACTCGTTGTTTATTTTGTTGAGGCACAACCTGCCTTATTACTGGACTGGTTTTCTCCCCTGCCTTGGATTGGATATTTATCTCTTTCAATTTCAGCGGTGATCGCGCTTCAATTTGGTCGTAGCAGATTGTTTTGGGTCTGCGTTTTACTGGCTATATTACTGTTTTTTACCCATGGAGAAATAGCCCTTTCATCGGCGTTTAACCGCTATCTACCGCTAATATTCTTGGTCATACTCGGTTATTTGAGTTGCGCTAAAGACAGTGGGTTTTCTGCTTACAACTTGGTTATCACCTTGGCGAAGATTTTTGTCGTCGCCATCGTCAGCTATTTGGTGCTGGAGTACATTCCTGCGGTTACCCAAAATAGCCTAAGTCCAATTTATACGTTCGCCAATCATATTGACCCACGTTTAAACGCCTTGTATTCGCCATTTGAGTGGTTAGTCGTGATATTTACCCTCGCATTATGCTTTGTGCGTTTTATTTTGATCTCAGATAATAACCATGGCGCTTTACTTCTCGCGGTGGTGCTTATCGCAATGATGCCCGCTTATGCAACGTTTGAATTACACAATGTATTGGCGTTGGTCTTAGCCACCAGCTTTTTGTACGCCATGCTAAAAGACAGCTTTAATATGGCTTTCAAGGATGAGCTTACGTCTATCCCTTCACGAAGAGCCTTAATGCAATACGTCAATACGCTGGGGCGAAAATATGTGGTGGTGATGGCGGATATCGACTACTTCAAAAAATTTAACGATACCTACGGCCATGACGTCGGCGACGAAGTCCTTAGATTAGTCGCCAGTCGCTTAAACAAAGTGGGCGGTGGCGGAAAAGCGTTTCGCTTTGGCGGCGAAGAATTCATTTTGATTTTCCCTCGTAAATCACCACAACAAGCGTTGCCCTTTGTAGAACAAATACGCCAAATGATCGCAGATTACCCTATCGCCTTACGGGATAAGCCTCGGCCAAAGAAACGTCCTAAAGCCGCCGCAGGGAAAGGCTCTACATCAAAAAATAGTCAAGGAAAAACGGTTAAAATCACTGCTAGTTTTGGTGTTGCAAAGCGAAGCAGTCAGTTCAGCCAATTTAGCGATATCATGAAACAAGCAGATATTGCCCTCTATGCCGCCAAAAAAGCAGGACGTAATTGCGTTCAATTGGCAAAACAACCTGAGTAGCCTTATGTCAATTCAACATATTTTAGTTATAGGCTATGTTTGGCCAGAGCCTAACTCTTCAGCTGCAGGCCAACATATGATGAGCCTGCTGACACTTTTCATGCAGCAAGGTTGGTCTGTTAGTTTTGCGAGTCCGGCGGTTCAAGGTGAGCATAAAATTAATCTCACTGAGTTTGGTATAAGCGAACACAGCATTGCCCTTAACTGCAGCAGTTTTGATGACTTTATTTTGAATCAAGCACCAGATGTCGTGGTGTTCGACCGTTTTATGTTGGAAGAACAGTTCGGTTGGCGTGTTGCTAAGCACTGCCCAAATGCACTTCGCGTACTTGATACGGAAGATATGCACAGTTTACGTGATGCTCGTCACCGTGCATTCAAGCAAGGCAGAGACATCACTGAAAGCGATCTTAAAAGCGATTTGGCGTTACGTGAAATCGCATCCATATACCGCTGCGATCTCAGTTTAATCATATCGAGTTTCGAATACACCCTGCTGCAAAATACCTTTTGTGTGCCAGCAAACCTGCTATATCACTGCCCGTTTATGCTTGATATTGAAGACATAACGCAACGATATCCCAACCTGTCTTTTTCGCAGCGCCAGCACTTTGTCAGCATTGGTAATTTTCGCCACGAGCCAAATTGGAACGCCGTACTGTGGCTAAAATCCGAAATTTGGCCCTTGATACGACAAGCGTTACCCACTGCTGAGCTGCATATTTACGGGGCTTATCCGCCCCCTAAAGCAACCCAACTACATAACCCGAAACAAGGGTTTTATATTAAAGGTTGGGCACAAGATGCTAAAGCGGTGATGGCTAATGCCAAGGTGTGCTTAGCCCCCTTAAGGTTTGGCGCTGGCATCAAGGGCAAATTGGCAGAAGCGATGCTGTGTAATACGCCCAGCGTAACCACATCCATCGGGGCTGAAGGTATGTGTGATGAAGCACTATGGCCAGGTGCCATTGCTAATATCGCGGAACAGTTCGCGCAAAACGCAGTGGCTTTGTATCAAGACGAAGGGCTATGGCTAAGGTGCCAACAGCACATTGAACAGGCACTACTTCGGTTCGATAAACGCACCATTGGGCCGGCTTTGATTTCGCGTATTATTGAAACCAAGTGCACGTTATCAGCACATAGGTTGAAGAACTTCACTGGTAGCATGTTGCAACACCATCACCATAAAAGTACCCAATATATGGCCCAATGGATTGAAGCCAAAAATCGTTCAATTGATAATTCAGAGGGCGATAAATAATGCAATCTCACATGACACTATCGATTGTTTTTCATACAAAAACTAACACTAAAATGGTATATATTTCATTCACTAAACTAAGTAATATTACCGGTTTTTAAACATATCGGAATTTTGTGTTGAGCACTTCCCAGCGTAGTAACTTACTCAGTATCGGGTTCAAAGTGCCCATTATGTTGCTTGTTATGGCGATTGCGGTAGCGATTAGCGGTTACTTAACGTTGTCCGACTCGGTAGAAGAACAAAGCCGACTGCAGCAGCAATCCATGTCTCCAGCTTTTGATTTAGTCACGCAGGAGTTGGTTAAGCCGCTGCACACTGCACAAATACTTGCCAATACCCAAACCTTGCGCCGATTGATGAATGCTCAAATCATCGATGACAAGGCGATACTCGATTTAGTCAAGCGTATGTCCATGGACTACAACATGGACTTTTTTGTTGCCAGTGAAAACAGTCGCAAACAATATAACGCCAATGGCAGCACACTAGAGTTAAAAGAAGGCGAAGTTGAATGGTATTTTCGCGTTAAGGAACAAACTCACAATGTGGCAGCAGCGTTAGGTAACAGACAAGATATTCACATTTATTTTGACGTGAAAGTATTCAATGATCAGGGTGCATTTCTCGGGTTTATTGGGGTGGGTAAACGCTTAAAAACGTTCTTGGACGCATTTGATAGCTACAAAGATGCTTTCGGTTACGATTTCGTGTTTGTGGATAATAATCAAGATGTTGTACTGGCATCAGATCCTGACCTATTGGCTGATGGAAAACGTATTCTGTCAGTTGAGCAGCTATCTTGGTTTCAAGCATTGACCGCAGAACAAAAATTATTGCCAAGCTTGAATAATATCATCGTTAAGACCCCTGATTATATCAACCTCATCGCACAGATAGACCTTAAGGCTTTGCACTGGAAGCTCTACCTTCTTACTCCGCTATCATCACGTAAAACCGCCAGCACCGATGCATACACCAGCCATACCTCGTTTGTTTTGTTGATTATTTTTGTGGTTTTTGTGACAGCTCATGTCATTATTCGTTTTTTTGAGCGCGAGTCGGCTAAAAAACATCAGCTTGATCCTCTTACTCAATTACATAATCGTGAATATGTGCAATGGCGTTTTGACAAAATAGTCAGAGCCAATCAAGAAGCCAGTTTAATTATGGTCGATGTGGACAATTTTAAACGTATCAATGATTCCCGCGGGCATAATGTAGGCGATAAAGTGTTGGTAGAATTTGCGGTGTTACTGCAAAGTGAATTACGTGAGCACGATGCGATAGCCCGCTGGGGCGGCGAAGAGTTTGTTATTTTATTGCCCGCGACAAAACTTGAGACAGCCAAAGCGATTGCCCAGCGCACCTGCACGCTAATTGCTGCTCAACCGATTGCACTTCAGGATGAAGCTGATTTAGCGATTTCAGCCAGCTTTGGCGTTACCTATGCCGTGAAAGCACGTTCATTAGAGAGAATGGTAAAAGTCGCAGATGACGCATTATATGAGGCTAAGCACGCTGGTAAAAATTGCGTACGTGTTCATAAAATGAATTAGTCAGAATAGGTCTAGCTAAGCATTAATGATATTAAAAAACGATTACTACCCCGTGTTATAATCAATTTTTAATTAAGTCAGCTCGGAGATATTGTGCTCGCTCGTGTTCGCAACAAGGTATTGTTTAGCTCTAAACGCCTTTCAGCCTATTTAGTCACCTACCCTAATCAACATAAGGTCATGGCTCATATTGACCCAATCGCCAAGGGTAAATACTACAAATTCAATATCGTGTTAAGACAGCCCAAAGTGGGTGGTGTGTTTCATTGTCAAAAGTGCATTATCAATTTGTTCGGCCGGGTTTATCTTTTCAGACCGGATAAATACGAACACAGCGTTACTCGTATTGAACAAGGTGAGCGTAAACTTCTCAGCTTCGCTGTGACGATTTAATCATGGTTGTAACAACACGCTGACCGTGTAGCCACTTAAGTATCAGAGTCTATTGACCCACCAGCCCAGTAATAACGCACATGAGAAGCTTAATAAGGTGCCCAGCATCATGTACTCAGTTAGCTTCATGTCTTTTTCTTTTGTTAAGTCGCCAAATCGAAAAATCGTTTTGGCTGCTAGCAAAAAGCCTACACCCGCAAATTGGCCAATCAACACAAACGAGATAATTAAGCACCTTTCTATATAGCCGATCCAGCGCCCTGCAGATGCAAGACCCGTTTGTTTATCCGCTAATTGTGCGGTGTAATTATCCAGAGCGATTGTTATGGCTATCGATACCGGCCGACACGCAATCACATAGGCACACGTTATGGCTACATATTTCACTTTTAGGAGCAAATATAGCTGTGTTTTTATCTCGGCCAAGCCAATACCACTAAGCGCTAGTGCAGCCAAAGCGATGATCACGATATGAAAGAATTGGTCTAATAAGAAGTAGCTCAGTTTGTTTGGTTGATAAGACTTCCATACATCGATAAGCAGATGTGAAAAGCCTATCACGACAATGGCTATCCAGCCTTGTGCAGTTAAGAAGCCGGCCAACCATATGGCAGTAGTGAGCAGAACAACATGAGACAGTACATGTTTACCTAGCCCCCATGAGGCAAAATGATGATTATTTCGACAGGTTACCCAGCTATCTTTCTGAATATAAAAATCACCCAGTATGTGAGCTGCAATCATCAATAAAAACAATACCATTAGTCACTTTCCTTGCTTAATTTTTCCTCAAAAAAAACAACATAGGCTTTAATCAAATCCGCGCTAATACGCGCTAAATGCTTAGTCACGTTTTGTTGACTGGTTGACAATGCATTGGCTAACTGGGTGTGAGTGGGAAAATCCATACTTAAATAATGAAAAAGCACCCTCGCTTGTTTTTGCGTGTGCGAATACAACACGTTATCTAAAAACTGCGTTGCTAGCACAAGTGCATCAAAAAATGCGCCCCCCTCATGATGTAAGCTAATGTGCCCACTAGGTGTACTGTCCAGTCCTCTACCTGATAAGGTAAATGCGCTTCCTTGTGAAACACTGGGTTTGTTACCGTCAATAAGCTGCTCCCCCAAGCCTACAGACAGCGTAATTCCCAAAGGTCGTTGAGTTGCATCAGTACTAAAGAGTAGGCTTTTAAGCTCAATTGCTGCGCGCATAGCATGTTGTGGCTGCTTGAAAATAAGCTGCAAACTATCACCACGATAGATTTCGCCTTTTGCAGCAAATCGTGTTTGGCATTTGGCGAGATAATCATCCATGATACTGACCGCACACTGGTAATCTTTCGCAGGCATGGCTGTCGAGTCTACTAGGTCTCCGGTTAAAACAGCGATCATACGTGTACCTCAGGTCGTAGCCTTTATCGATTAGGCAATCAGTTTACGATAAATCTGACGGTTCATGCAATTAAAACAACCAAATTAGATTGTTAAGTTAAATAACAACCAAAAATGATTGTTTTTATTCATTACAACCAAAAATGACTGTTATTGCCACAAACACGATCAACTATTCATTTTAAGTAAACGTAAGAGGTAAGCTACATGGGCGCCATCAGTAGCATATAGAGGAAGAATCAATCATGAAGCAGCCTATTATTGGTTACGTAAAAGATGACGAAGACCATTGGGTAGCGAAACTCGGCTGTGGTCACCATCAACATGTACGGCACGATCCTCCGTGGACAAACAGGCCTTGGGTGATAACAAAACAAGGCCGTGAGCAACATCTGAACATGGACCTTGAATGCAAAAAATGTGACCAACAGGCTCCCCGAGATTTTACCCTGTCAGATCCTATGGATTAAGGTTAGTTGAGTGCCGACAGCTATCAACACTCACATAACACTTGGGCTGAGGTGAAAAAAAATAAGACTATTTTGCTGAGTAACCGTCTTTAAAGTCAGACCAATGCGTGACAATGTGATCAACCACACTACCACCGACTATGACAATATTTTCCACGGTTTCGGCAAATCCTCCGGCGGTTTCACCCGGAGCAGGGTCAAGATGCGCTAACGTAGATTCATTAGGATTTCCTTGGTCAAAATTCACCGCACCTCGTAAACTGAGCATTCTGTCAGTACCCACTGTCCGCGCGAGTACTTGGGCAATCGCCACTCCTTCCATTTCTGCGATCATGTAGTCATCTGCCCCATATAGCTCACTCATGTATTGTGCTTCAGCTGACAGACCTGGGCCATGAAAGAAAGTATCACCGGCGATATGCGTGCCCACAGTCACTGCTGGTTTACGTCGCGCTTGCGGTTCAGGGTAACGCATACGATACGCCTGAGCCGAAGGTGAGTCTTTTAGCTGAGCATTTTTTGATAAAGAAACCGCGAAATTAACTAACGCAGGGTTAAGCTGATAGCGACGAATATCTTCATAACCTTTCCTAGGCATAAATACAGGCGCTCCTGCCTCGCCTTCTTCTGGCATCCAGCGGTGCCCCAAATCGTAATCGATTAACCAACTGCCCCAATTAACATCCGCGATGGTGCCCTGCGAGGGAGGAATTCCGCCCACGCCACTGATCATGAAATAACTATGAGAGAAATCAAACTGGCTATTTAAAACTATCGCGAGCATTGAGGATGAAGACGCCACTTTGCCCATGCCTAACACCGACCCACACACGCCATTTTTATTACAAAATACCGGCGTCAACGCCCCCGGGATCGTGATTGGTTGGGCCTCGGCAAAATAACGCTCATACCAATGTTGAAATTCTCCCGCTTTATCCCCTTGATTTGCACCGATTTCAAACATGCCGGCTATAAACACTTTTACAGCAATCGGCTTTTTCTCTGCCCCAATCACTGACACACTTACTAATAGGCACAAGGCACAGACTAAATACTTCAACGAATTACTCCCGAATGAACGAATAACAAATGAATAGGCCATTAATGAAAAATCACTAATGCATAAATAACAAAGGCAAAATAAAATACTGGCTGCGACATAGCAATAACCACACCTGATATGTAAAAAAATAAGCGCTTATAAATCAACATATTGAACAGAAGTGTACAGTTTAAACCACCGACAGCCGCACCAATAAAGAGCAAGCATGCAGTCACAGTAGTGCAAAATTCGTTGTTATCACACCCATCCTTGGTTACCGTACTTATCATCTAAAGTAACAGGCTAACTGATGCTACAAACAAACGATACTGGCCTTGTTGTTATCGATATACAAGGCAACTTAGCCCATCAGGTGTTTCAAAGCGAAGCACTGCTTCATAATACACTTACGCTCATCAACGCTGCTCAAATATTAGCTATCCCCAATATATGCCTAGAGCAAGCCCCACTTAAATTAGGTCCGACAGTTCCACTGTTAGCCGAAGAGCTTACGCACCATCCCCTTATCACTAAGCACACCTTTAACGCATGTGATACACAGACGTTTGTAGACACACTACACGATAGCCAAAAGGACAACTGGCTTGTCTGTGGCATAGAAGCACATGTATGTGTTTATCAGACGGTGCTTGGCATGCTGGACTTAGGCTATCACGTAGAAGTGGTCAGCGACGCTGTCTCATCGAGAGCCCAAGAGAATAAAGCGTTAGCGATAGAGAAATTAAGCGCACGCGGAGCAAGCATCACAAGCGTAGAAATGGCTTTATTTGAGCTAATAAAAGACTGCCGTTCACCTGCTTTTAAGACTATTCTACCCTTGATAAAATAATTCACGCTCATCTTTCGCATTCGTTTTCCGCGCTAATAGCCACATCAGCTCATTTTTATACATCCCAACTAACGTGAGTGAACCTGGTGTTGAATTTGTTCAATCACGGCTTGCAAGCCATTGCCTCTTGATTGACTCACATGCTTACCTAGCCCCAGCGCGTGTAAATAATCATGCAGACTAAATTGCTTTATTTGACGCACCGTTAGACGCGCTAATGGCTCAAAAATGATGGCCAATAACCCGCGTACGATTTTACTTGGCGAATGAGCAGCTAAAATAAGGTGATCATCGCGTACAACGCATTTCAGCCACACTTGGCTCTCACAGCCCATCACTTCGTATTGCCCAGTGTGATCCTCAGGAAGCAATTTATGCAATTGTTTACCGGCGAGCATAATTTGCCGGTAGGTTTCATCCCAGCCCTTGGCCTGTCGTATGCTCAGCGCCAGTGGCATAGTGTCAAAATCAAACGCCTTGTCATTCCATGCTTCATTTTGCGGTGCAGTGTTTTTCACCACTGCTACTGACGTTAAATCTTGGCTGGCGTTTATAGAATCAGGGCGCAGCGAGCTTACAATACCTTGTAGCACGTCAATGAAATGATGTATTTCTGGCAAGGTATTGTAGCCACTCAAGGAAACCCGCACCGTGCCATCAATTGAGAGCGCCTGCATCAATGGCATAGCACAATGATGACCTACCCTAACCGCGATATTATGCTCGTTAAGCAATAGCCCAAGATCCTGGTTGTTGATCCCATCGACAGTGAATGATTGCACGCAAACGCTGTTTTCAAGGTCCCCCCATAAACGTATACCTGAAATGCTTCGCAAGCCATTAACTAACGAGGTATACAGGGCTTGCTCTTGTTCATGGATTACCGATTGATGCGTCTTTAAAAAAGACACGGCCGCCCCTAAACCCAACACGCCAGCAATATTAGGTGTGCCGGCCTCAAATTTGAACGGTAATCCTTGAAAGGTTGTACCTGAAAAACTCACCTTTTCAATCATTTCACCACCGGTTTGGTACGGCGGTAAACCATCGAGTAATACTTGGCGGCCATACAAAACGCCAATTCCCGTTGGGCCAAACATCTTATGACCACTGAAAGCATAAAAATCACAATCAAGCGCCTGCACGTCTACGGGTAAATGAGCAATAGCCTGGGCACCATCAATTAGCGTTAATGCCCCATGCTTTTTAGCATGAGCGATAATGTGCGAAATTGGGTTTATATTTCCCAGCGCATTAGAGACATGACTAACCGCTACCAAAGCAGTTTTATCGGTGATTAAACTTTTAATGTTTGCTAACTGCAGCACACCATCTTTATTCACTGGGATCACTTTTATGTGCAGTCCCAGTTCATTAGCGATTTGCTGCCAAGGTACAATGTTCGCGTGGTGCTCCAGCGCAGACAACACAATCTCATCACCAGATTCCACGTGCCCCTTGGCCAATACGTTAGCCAATAAGTTAATGCTTTCTGTTGTGCCCTTGGTCCAAATGATTTCTTTTTCACTGCTGGCATTGATCAATGCAGCGACATCTTTACGCACCTGCTCAAAGGCGTTTGTGGTGTCAGCAGATACTCGGTGGCTAGCACGGTGTACATTCGCATTTTGCTGGGAGTAAAAGCGAGTTATGGTATCAATAACTGGCTGCGGCTTTTGTGTGGTGGCACCATTATCGAAATATAGCCAAGGCGATCCGTCATTTTGTTGGTGAAAAATGGGAAATTGCTGACGTAAAAACAACTCAGACATAACACGCTCAAACATAATCAATAAAGGCTGCGAATTGTTGTTAATATCAGCGGCTTTATCAAGTCAATTTGGCTATTTACACCCACTAATAAAAAATAACTGCGCGCTTTTCTAAAAGTAGAAATCAAATGGCTATTGATTAAGCGATTTTAACAATTCAACTAAGCGGATAATTTTAATATTGGATAACTGGCGGTAATCAAAGTATGGGCAAACCACTGTGCGGGCAATCTGATCAATAGCAAACTCTTCACCGTGCCATGTTAAGTTCAAACCTGCAGTCTGAACTAAAGATTTTGCATAAGTACGGCCCATTATAATGTGATACGCATTATGAATTGTGCCCGTTATAGCGTTATCAGCGCAGCCGTTGCCGTAATTAGGCAAGTCTTGCTGTGGTAAGGGCGGGTTAAAAAGCAAAGCGGTCTGACTGTCTTTTTGCAGCAAGACTGTATCCCTATAGACTTGCCAGCTTGCACAGCCCGCACCGGGCAAACATGCATCTAATACGGGATCCGCACTTCGCCAAGCAAACACTAATTTTGCATAAACATTAAAGACTTTACGCCAGCCATTACCACACTGTCGATTGAGCGCTTCAATGTCCCCCGTGCAAAAGGGGCGCATTGTATTTAGTAGAGATAAATCTTGGTAATTTGGCCGATTGGCGATATAGACGTTGATGCGGGCGTGGTTAACCCCTAGGCCCGCATCATCACTAGCCTCAGCATAAAGAGAAGACGTCACTAGGATTCTGTTTGCAGTTCCTCATTAATACATTCAAGCATTTCCTGGGCTTCAAGCATGATCCCTTCTTCATCTTCACTCAATGGGAACACCAACACCAAGGTACCATTTTGTTGCATACCGGGTAACCACACCTGATGCCACTGGGCAAAGTCAATTTGCTTCGGCTCACAATCTGGGAAGTCATTTTTAACCCAAGCTTGCGCAAATTCAGCGTAAGGCCATACGGGTATACAAGCATCATCTTCAGCTTTAAGCATTAGCCAGCCATTGTCGCCGAATAATCCCCACAAATGCTGACGCTCAATCATACGAGTAATAGCGTAATCAAAACGCTCTTCTGGTAATAACTTGCTAAGGGCAATAAATTCTTCCGCTGAAATTTCCGTCATGTTGAGTTCCTGAATTTTGAATGAAAGTAATGAGTTACTACGCACCTGTGCGCGCTATTTTAGTGTGGCGCACGTAGCAGACTTGCGCAAATTTTAAGCCTAAAACTTGATTTTTCCTTAGTTTTGACCTGTTGTTTAACAACACAAGGAAGAGGTGCAAGTCAATGTCGGAAAAATCGGTGGCGCAGAATACCCCATCCCCGTCTAAAACGCCAAAAAGACGCCTATTTTTGTTGTTTATTATTCTGCTTTGTGCGGCGGGGTTATATACCTATTTGTACTACAGCAACATCGAAGAAGGCTCAAGTAACAACAATCTGTACCGGATCCTGTACGAAGCATCCAATACGCTAAACGAAAATCTAGATAAAATTAAACGCGCTCATGATTATAGCGAAAGTGAAACCTCGATACGCTCCCTTATGCCGAGCTATCAACGCACATCCGACAACTTAACCAGAGAAACGGCAACAACGCTGCTTTACCAATTATCGGCGCAGCAAATTCACATTAAAGATGTTAGTGAAACAGCCACCGCAAGTACACTAGAAACGAAAGCCCCCGAAGAAACCTCCCCTTCAAGCAACAGTGAGTTTGATGCGAGCGACGTCTCCCCAGCGACTAAAATCGAACCAGGAATACAAGCTCAAGGGAAAATTACAGACTCAAACGCCTTGGGCGATAGCGCAAACGTGAGTGACAACGCCATATCTGCAACTGGCACAGATAGCGAGCAACTTCCAGAAACGGCACCAAAATTACAAAAAAAGTTTAGCGCAACTTTAGATGTAGAGGATATTCTGCCTACCCCCCAAGCAGGTTTTAGCCAATATTTATTTGCCAGTAAAGAAGGAGAAGTACTCGCCTCGGTGGGTCATGAAAAAACCATATCCATTGTTGATTTAACCAGCATTAACCGTGCCTTTTTACGCCAAGAATCGCGCTCTTTGTTGTCCATGGCTGAAGAGGCTGATATTAAAGGCAAAGTCCCTTTGCCAAGTTACAGTAGCCATATCGATATCACTTTGTCTTATGGAAAATATCGCGTATTTGCTTTCCCTTTCGCACTAGACATTCCTTTGCAGTATGAGCACGAGGGTGAAACCAACACCTTAAATCATCTGTATCTCATTGGGCTAATGCCCAGAGCCAAACTAATCCAACAAAGCACAACCAGTTGGAATGCGTCATTATTGGTCGTCAGCATTGTGAGTCTGCTATTTATGTTGGCCCTCGTGCGTTTGTTTCTGTTGCCGGTTACCCATTCGATCACCCCAGCCACGCGTAATCTCACCCACCTCATCAGTTACGCTTTCTTTATCGTGGTTTTGTCTTTGCTTTTGGCTTATTTACAAAAGTACGTTGTACGCTACGACAAAGACCTGCGGGCCATGGACTATGGCTCAACAATCGCCCAAGAAATGGAGCACGACGTCTACGAAGTATTTAACAAACTCGCCCAGTACCGTACTTTTTACCAAATCCTGCAAAAAAGCACAGATACACACAAAAATGACGGCCAAACGCGAGCACGTGATAAGCGACAAACTCAGCTCGACTTATTAGACAATTTTCATCAGGGGTTACTGAGTATCACAGATAACCCGTGCCTCAACGTTGAAGATCACAAACTCGCGCCAGATGAGCTTAAACGTGCTCAAGCCGAGCATGGTGCAAGCAATAAAGCGCCGCCCAATTTCAGCAATTTACCCAACGCTGCCGTCAACGCAAAAAATCAATTCTTTATTCGTTACGCCTGCAAAGGTACACAGCTTACAATTGAAAGCGATCTTCACAAGGCTAACTTGTTCGACTATCTAAACGATGATGACACCTTGCCAGACGACGCGCAGATCATCGACTTTTTCGCACAAAATTTAGCTCTGGAACACTTTCCCGATGAAAGTCTAGACACATACGTTGCCTCATCACCGCAAGCAAATCCCCCGCTAAAAATACTCAATATTTTTCTGCTCAACAAAGATGGCTTTATTTTGACACCGTCCTTTTACTTTGTTGAAAACAATGTATTACCTGCAGGATTTGAGTTATCTAACCGAGACTATTTCAAAAAAATTCGCGATCAAAAAGGCTGGCGATTACCCCCTAAAAATGACGATACTCTTCAATCTAATGGATACAACCAAGTCTTCATTCAGCGCCTGCTCAACGTCAATAATGCGACCCGTGGCACCACCATCTCGATGCCGCTGCACGATGGCAGCAATACAGGCATTCACAGTCACGCCAGTGGGTATAACGTCCAAAGCGAGCCCAGCAATAAACGCTATGCCGATGTGATTGCCGCCGATGTATTGCTACCCAGTATTAGCCTAGCCAAACCGGCCCCAATGGACATGACGTTCATGGTGGTCGACAGAGATAACGGTGACGTATTATTTCACAGTGACGCTAGCCGCTCCTTAGTGGAAAACCTTTATTATTCAGGTAATCACAGCCCTGTACTCAGCCAACGGATCCGCGCAGCACTGGACAATACGGATGCTGAAAATTCAACGGTTAACCAAGCAATCGATGGGTTTTATCACGGCCAAGCAGGCCGCTTTTTTGTACGACCCAGTGTGATTGATCAGTGGGCGGTGGTGGTGTTTTACCCCAACGACAGCCTAGATGCGCTGATGACAAGTCAGTTTATGTTTCTGTGCATTAGTTTTGCCGTATTTGTGACGTTCTTAACATGCACGAGTTGGTTGCTTGGCCGACTATTCGATACCGATAGACTCAAGCAAGTAGTGAATTTACCCGCCACCTTTGATACCAAAGAAATGCTGCATATAAGCTCCACGCTCATTGGCATCATGTACTGCCTTTTCACGTTTACCCACCTCGCTATTTATCCGCAAGAGAGTGCTGGATATTGGGTGACATTTATCGCCATTGGTACCCTACTGGTCATATTTTATTTTGGTTACCGTGGGTACAAGTTACTTTTTGAATCCGCAGGAGAAAGTTTCTCTATTCATGGTAAGGGAACAAAAGGTGCTGTCTTTCTAGCGTTAGGGTTAGGCGCTCTCGCTCTAGTACAAGCACTATACCTTAAGTCCGTCATGACGATCCCGCTGAAAAATTTAGCGCATTATTATCAATATCAAGATTGCAATAAGCTGAATCGAGAGCGAGCAGAAATTGCCGCTTTAGGTCTCACGCGTTTTCCAAATTCTATTACCAAGCATCGTATGAAAGCCGCGGCTTTATTGAAAGGTAGTGGCGAGAGCAACAAGCCAATGACACAGCAAACAAACATGCGCAGTTTAAAGAAACAGTGTGAACACTACTCCACTGCTGTAACCCCAAACGACTTCCCTAATGCGCTGGATTTGATAAGCGCGACTCAAGATTGGCCTTGGTTAGACTCCTTTATTGCTTTTTCGCACACACCTGAGATGAACGAACCTCACGAGCAGATTGATGAAGGAAAATCCAACGAAACGCAATATACCGAAGACGACGTTGCTACAACAGGTGGCGAAACCATTAAAAGCGCTTACGATCGTTTAGCGAATTATGATCTCACTATGCCCGTTTGGGCAATGATATTAGGGGTCATTGCGATTACGCTGATGCTGATCGCCTGGCTTCACTTTAATCGAGTGACGTTGTGGCAAAGATTGTATTACTCGTCGTTTTTCTTACGACACATACGTGGCCTAAATTTACCCATGCGCAATGAGGACTGTGAGCAAATTTCACCGCATTTAACGCTCAAGGTAGACTCAGCCAAGCCTAACGGTATTGATCTAACCACGTTGCTTCACTTAACACCGCTAACAGAAGAAGGCGCAGTGTCTAAGCCGCATATAATACTTCAAGAAACACAACAGAAGACAGAACAAAAAAACCAAGGCAAAGAGACAACAGGGGCACAGTCATTGGCCTGCTTTGCTTTATTACTGCAAAACAGTCCATGTTTGCAACATTTTAAGCAAGAAAAAGTCGATTTACCCAATGTGAAAATGGTGCTGCACATCGGCCCTGAAATGACGGGGTTCGCTATCGAAATGTGGGATATTGAGGTGTGTTTAGAAGTCCCCAAACTCAGGAATGAGCTACTGGGTTTACTCATGGAGCTTAAATCACTGGTGCTGCTCGGTAAAATTGAAAGCTTAACCCTGTACGCTGGTTTCTATAGTTTGCAACGAGTTAAAATGAAAGATCCCCTAGGTCAGGTAAACGATACAGCCAAATTAGCCCACGCTGATTACTTATCTTGGGCTGACTGTTTGCTGGATTTCAATGTCATCTTACCGGCGAAAATCACTCAGCAAATCGACCAAGACGTACTACACGACGAAATAGACATGTTCAGAGATTTAGCCTGCTTGTTCGCTATAACAGAGCCGCGTGCTGTGCCCACTGATGAACTGGTACTTCCTCTTAAAGGGCCCAATTTTAGCTCGGTTTCCAGAGCACTCAACTGGTTCGCTAAAGAGAACCTGCATCGGGTATACGACAACGTAAAACAACCGCCTAGCAAGCTCTACAGTACCCGATATTGGGCCACCATTAATTACATATTGTTAAAAGCAGGGGCATTGTATCGCTACAAGTGGGAGTTATGCTCCAACGCTGAAAAACTCGCTTTATACAATCTTGCAAAAGGGCAATATATCAACCCTAAAAATAGCGAAATGATAGAGCACCTCGCGTTAGCGGGCTTAATAAAAGTTGAACGCCGGCATGTGGCTATTATCAATCAAAGCTTTGCGCATTTTGTGTTACATGCTGAAAGCCCAGAATCCATGAGTCAGTTAGTGAATGACGGAGAAGCAGGCACATGGAAAAGCTATAGAGTACCGCTAGGCTTGTTGTTGGTCTTAGTCATAGGTGCTGTCGCTCTTACCTCTGGTCAGTCGCTGTACATCATCGCCGCTTCATTAGCGGGGGTGATTGGTACCATTGCCAGTTTAACCACCAGCGCCAATATGCTGCGGGGGCACTTACGGGAGTAAACGCTTAGCTAGCCCACTCCCTCGCTGACAACGCCTTGCCACACTGATCGACAAGGCCTGCTCGTCACTATACAAGTTGAACGATTTCTTCGCCCGCGTAAGGCCAGTGTACAGCAGCTCTCGGCTGAGCAATCTCGCTTGAGAGCGCGTTTCAATGCGTGGCAAGCACAAATAAACATGATCAAACTCAGACCCTTGGCTTTTGTGTATCGTCATGGCGTAAACCGTATCATGGGGAGGTAACCGACTGGGCAACACCCCACGCAAGGTGTTTTGCTCAGTAACAAACCACACTTTCATCAGACCTTCGTTTTCCTCGTCAGGCATGGCAATACCAATATCACCATTAAACAAGCCTAAACTATGGTCGTTTTGCTTAAGCATAACGGGCCGGCCAATATAGAAATCTCGACCTAGTTCAATGGCTCCGTGTTTATTCAGCTCAGACTCAATCAAGACATTCATTTGCTTTACGCCCCAACTCGCCTCTTTTTGCGCGCACAAGACTTGTTGTTGCTGTAATAACGCAAAGACCTCAATACCCTGCGTGCTAAGGGTTCCTCGGGCGCAGACCTGCCTTACGCGCTCGAAATATCGTTGGTAATCCGGCAGCAGTCTATTCACCAAGGCTTTTGGATCATCACTGGTTTGCCATACTACATCTTGGTAAACATCATCTGAAAATAATGCTTTGGCATTCGCCAATCGCCCCATGTTAATAGCCCGCGCTAAGCGGCCAATACCACTTTTCTCACTGAAACGATAACTCTTGTGCAGCAAGGCAAGGCTATTGCTAATCGGCGCCTTATTTAGGGTATTGATGTTTAACTCAATCTGGCACAGGTCTTTTACCACACCAAGTGCTTGATCACTGTATGGCGGGGATTGATTGAAGACAGTGGGCGAAAAATTCAATGCCGCAGAACAGATATCAGACAGCACACTGCCCGCCTCTACCGAAGCGAGTTGGTCTTTATCACCTAATAAAACAATCTTTGCATGCCTAGGCAAAGCCGCAAATAGCTTACTCATTAAGGGTAAATCAACCATGGACGCTTCATCCACTATCAGCACATCGACGTGCAAGGGGTGTTGCTGGTTAAAGCGAAAATAAGGGCTATTTGGAATACTGCCCAATAACCTATGAATAGTGCTGCACTGACTAGGTAAATCAGGCTTTAAGGCGTCCGGTAGTTTGTCCATGGCGGCACTGATAGACTGGCTCAAACGCGCAGCGGCTTTTCCTGTTGGCGCAGCCAGTTTAATTTGCAGTTTTTTGCCTTTATGTCGCGCCAAGCCCTGTAAAAGAGCCATCAACCGGATCACAGTGGTTGTTTTCCCTGTCCCTGGTCCACCGGTGATCACACTCACGCTTTGGCTCGCCGCAAGACACACCGCCACTTTTTGCCAATCTATTTCAGGCTCCCGCTGGGCGTGGCCATGACCACTTTGACGGTTTACATCATTAAGGTCTCTTTCATCACCTACATCATCGGGTGCTGAAACAAACAATTGCCCTAGCAATGCTCTGCCCTGTTCAATATCTAAGGTACTCGTGCGCCCTGTCATGCTGTTTATTTTTTCTGCCAGTTGCACTTCGTACTGCCAATAACGCTGCATGTAAAGTTCATGCCCCTGTAAAATCAAAGGCTTACTTTGAGACTGATGTTCCTGCGCCTGATGAGTGTGTAACTGCTTGGCCGATAACTGCTGGGCCGGTAAATGCTGGGCCGAAGAATAACGATCATGCGATGAAGTATTGTTACCTGTATCAGAACGGGTATCTGAACCGGCCACAGCATCAGATGCTTGATTAAAGCGCGGCTCTTCAACTACCGAAACGCAGCTAGATGCCTCTAAAATAGACATAAGCACAGGCGCAGAATCGAAACGATAAAAGGGTAAAAATGGCTGATAAAATCCATCGAGATTGAGGCAGCTATCTTGCTCGCCCAATCGGCTGCTGAGATAAGCAGCGAGTAAACCCAGCGCGTGAATGCCAGCGGTGTTTACCGCCAATTTATTACGCTCGTGAAGCATAATAAACTCAGCAAATGCCACGTCCAATGGGCGAATTCGACCTACACTCAACAAGCTTTGTAGAATACTGGCAGTCGTGGGCGGCTCCGGTGATGCCTGAACTTGTGTTTGCTGACTCTGTGGGGTTGATACATCATTTTTTATCATCAATTTGCTTACCATAAGTCTAACTGTCCTTGCGCAGCGGGCGCATCATCGCCGCTATCCTTGCTGTTTTTAGCTGCCGTTGACGATGCAAGTTGAGGCTCACTGTTAACCTGATATTCGCCATTAAACAGTGCATCTAAATCTTCTATCAAGGCTTGCGCTGGCATCAAATAAAATACTCCATTTCCAGACTTTTCACTGTGCATTCCACGCAAGAAGGTGTAATAGGCACCGCCTATGTCATCAGCGTAGGCATAATCCGATTTTTTACTTTTAAGCCAACGATGCAGCGCCAAGGTATAGAGAATGGCTTGCAAATAGTAATCATGCTCTTCCATGGCATTGGCCATGGCTTCACCGTGATAATCAGCAAATTCTGCCCCCAAATAGTTCGATTTGTAATCCAGCACGTAAAATTTGCCTTGGTACTGCAGCGTTAAATCAATAAAGCCTTTTAACATGCCGTTGAGTTGCTCAAATTGATAATGATGTTGACGCTGTGGAATATGCTGATTAAGGATGTGATTAAACGTCTGCGCTTTTACCTCTAAAAGCGGCAGGTAAAATTCCATTTCAACCAGCACTTGGTTTTTAGCAAGCGCTGATAAACTCAGATGTTCTCCGTTTTGCTGAATATTTGAGGACTCTGCGGTCAACTTGGACTGCAGCACATCGCGCAGCCACTTATCAACCACAGCAAACCACTTTTGTTCAATGCCATACCAAGTGCCTTTCTCGATGATCACGTCCATTAAATTAATCGGGTTGGTGAAATCGATAGACTCAAGCACGCCGTGCAAAAATGAACCCGCTTGGGCGCCCTTCACAAACGTAAACTGATCCAGCACCTCTTGCTCTGCGCCTACTTCATCAATATCGCTAATACCATGTATATCATCGAGAACACGATTAGGCTCATTTGCTTGTGGCAAGGCAGTCTCATCGTCTAACAGCATCTGCTCGCTGTCGTTATGAACTTCAACGCTTGGGTTGTCTTGTGTTGCTTCAGCCGCCATTTGCGGCGCAATATATTCACCAGCCTCCGGTTCAGTTTTAGACTGTGTATTGGCGCTAGCGTAGGCACTGATTACATCCAACTTATCTGCGCCCTCATCTTGACCTGGGGCAACGAATTCATGATGCTGCTGGCTACTGATGGCTGAATAACTGGTTAAACGCCAGCGCCGAGTAACAGGCTTAGGCAATACCGCAGCGCGCAGCATGGCGTTACTGTTAGTTTGCAGACTTTCTTTGCTATCTTGCGACAGTAAGAACTGTTTAAACTCGGTCGCTTTTCGCTCGGCGTCTTGTGCGGTAAATCCGAGATAGTCCACATCAATCGTCTGGCTTAAATCGTCTAATCGCTGAGTAATCACAGCATCACTCACCTGTGTGCCTTGATTAAACAGTACTCGGCCCAGCGCAGTTTGCATCAACTGTGACTCTTTCTTACGCTGTGGATGACTGTTATTCCACAAGCCGATAAAGCAATAATGTACCGCGCGGGTCAGCGCGACATACAACAAACGTATGTCTTCAGCGAGACGTTCGTGATCGGCCAAAGCAAGGTTCTCGTCTGCGCCTAAAAAGTCGATCACTAAACCGTCTTTTTCATTGTGATAAATCGCTTCTTTCATCTCTCGGCAGCGGCTGGCAAAAGGTATAAATACCAAGGGATATTCCAATCCTTTGCTGGTATGTTGGGTGATGATTTGCACCAAATTCTGTTCAGTTTCCAAGCGAATTTGTTGGCCTTCGTTGTCATTATCTGGCTCGGCCAAATGCGCTTGAAACCAATGTAAAATCTGACTTTCACCTGACATCAACTGGCTTTGTACTTGTAGTAGCTCCACTAAGTGACGCAGATCGGTCAAGCGGCGCTGGCCATCATGATATTGGCCGACAAGGCGCTCAGCGATTTTAAAATGGCGCATTAAAATATTCAGCGCCATCATTAAACCTTGTCGCTGCCATAACTGATGCCAATAAGCGAATTGCTCTACCAACTTTTGCCACTGCCATTCATCGCTGAATAGCGCATCTAAGGTGGTGGCGTCGTAGCAAAATAACTCACTGGCGATTGCGCCCCGTAAATAACGGTCATTACTGGGATTTGCCAACGCTTGAATAATCGCAAATAAATCCACTGCGGTTTGACTCGCAAACACACTTTTACGCGCTAAAAACATACTATCAACACCTAGCGCAGCAAGGGCCTGTTTGATGGTGTCCGCTTCGTTTCTGTCTCGTACTAAAACGCAGCAATCCCCTGGTCTCACTGGTCGCTGCTTAATTTGGGCTTCACCTGAGGCGCCTTGGTGAATAAACTGAGCAATACTCAACGCACACTGTTGAGCAAGAGCACTTTGTGCCTCCCCCCAACCAATCGGGAGTCCATCATTACTGGTCAAGTGATGAAAGGCTAAGCTGTTATGAGCTTGACCAACAACCTGTAAACCGCTTTGTTGCTCAACGCTTGCCACCGCTTGAAACGGAATGCTGTCTTTAAATAAGAAACCCGCTTCGCTTTGGGTGAAGAGTGTATTAACCCCCTCCACTAAGCTCGGCTGTGAACGCCAATTGGTGCCCAGCGTAAATTGTCGCGAGGCATCCACCAACTTTTTCGCTGCAATGTAGGTATGAATATCAGCCCCGCGAAAGGCGTAAATCGCTTGTTTAGGATCGCCAATCGCCACCCAACACGGCGTAACATCGCCAAACTGCTGTGTGTAAATAATGCGGAAAATATCAAACTGCACTGGGTCAGTATCTTGAAACTCATCAATCAATGCCGCTGGGTAACTAAGTTGTATCGCTTGAGCCAGTGACTGGTGAGCGGTGTCGAGCTTATCACGGTGACTTAGCTCGCTGTCTGGCTCGATAACCTGCCCACTGTTCGACTCGACTTGGGCTAGCAAAGCGCGGTGCAAGCTACTCAGTAAGTCATCTGGCGAGAGCAACTGTAGGCGTTGCTTATTGGAGGCTAGGTTAGTACTGATATGCTTAAGTGCATCTAAACTGTGCGCTAACAAGAGCTGGTCGTGGCACTGCTTTTGTAAATGAGCAAGTGTTTCAAAACGGGAGAAGTCTAAGTGCGCTAAGCTCTTAGACGTTTTCTTCATCGCGCTGAGTACTTTTGCTGGGCTAAAGGTGGTCCATAAGTCTTTATCAAAATCAGCACGACTGTCATCGCTTAAGCAAAAAGCCTGCATTTTGGCAATAAAATCCGCTTTGCCTAGCTTGGTATTCGCTTTGAGGTCAGCATCGATAATTTGCTGAGCAACCTCGTTCTCTCGCCACCAGCGTTTGGTATCTTGCAGCGCTTTAATGTATTTATCAACGCTTTCGTGACTCGTCTTAACATCCACTGTTTGCAAAGGAGTCACGTGGCGATACAGCAACGAACGCAAGGCCGATTGCAACGCCTGGGGGCAGTGCCATATATCCAGCAACTCGTTCAGTACCTGACTCGGTAGATGCACAATATGCCCGCGCCAGTAATCTTCAACCGCCAGTTTTAACCACTGTGACTCATCCAATACGAGACTCTGCTCATACATTGCGCCGCTTTCAAACGCATGCAAACTCAGCATACGCTGACAGAAGCCATGTATGGTATATACAGCCGCATCATCCATCTGCTTAATGGCCAATAACAGTCGATGACAGTCGAGCTCAATATTGTCACTTCGCTCAATGAGATATTGAGTGAAGTCATCACTGCTGACCCCAGCATAAAAATCTAAATAAGCACGTTGTAATCGCTGGCGAATGCGCTGTTTTAGTTCCGCCGTCGCGGCGTTAGTAAAGGTCACGACTAGAATTTTATCGACGCTTAAGGGTGTGCACTCGTCCCCTAGCAACAAGCGCAAATACAAGTTTACTATGGTATAGGTTTTACCGGTACCTGCACTGGCCTCAATCAATGATGCCCCAGTGAGCGGAAAGGTTTTGGTGTTTAACGGGATCATGAGGCCTCTCCCAATGCGTCAAACAGCGGGTCAAATAAAGCATGGCTGACTTCACTGAATGCACAGAAGTGCTGGTTTAGATCTGGGCAAACCCGGCGAATATGTGGCTCTTCCCCTTCTCCTTTGGCGAAATAGCTGCCATAAAAAGCGTTTTTCGCCTTCATCAGTGCTTTTGCTTCATCACCGACACTAAGCCATTCGTAAGCGGTTTTAGGATAAAAGTGTAAAACCTGCAGCTGGCCTAATCGCCAATAACGTATGAATATCGCCAGTTGGGTTTTCGCTTCATCTTTATCGACAGCACCAATGCTAAAGGGCTCTTTATCCTCCACGCCAATGTAATAGGCGCGTTGGTGTTTTGCCACACTGCCGTTAGCACACAGGGCTAACCAGGTTAGCCATAGTTGCAATACGTTATTGCCTTTGACTTTGCCCGGTCGCCATAGCACCAAATTGCCACCGTATAGATTGTCTACCCAGCCGGTTATCTGAATACGTTGAGTACTTGTTGCTGACACCGAATTTTGTGTTGATGAGTTCGTGTTGGCATTTAGTTCACTTGCCGGGACGGGTGAAATATCCAACAAGTAGCTCAACTCAAAGTTAACTTCTGCTCGCGTGGGCGGCACCTCATCCAGCGGCCCGCCAATCAATGCCACCAACGCATCAATTAACGCTCGGGATTGTTTACGAATGGGCTGCAAACTTATGTCGGCAATATTTCCTGTGGGCAATTTACCCTCTGCCCGTAAACGCGTTGTCCAATCCTGTTGCTGCGTGGTGACAAAACGCTCGTTCAACACATAGCGCGACAACGCATCAAGCTCAAACGGCTCATCGTCACTTTGAACGTCATAAACACGGGTCAAACGGGTTTGCCAGCGCTGGCTGAAAAACGCCTTCGCGGGATTGCTAAAGAATATCAACAATTCGTCTAACTCGACCTCTGTCACTTGAGCAAGCTCAGGCAAGGAAAATAACGGCGCAGGACAAAAATCCACTTCTTTATCACTGTGCACACTGCCATCTGTCAGCTGCTGCGCTAATGCCAGCCAAGGAGTTTGAAAACTAGCCATCGCGCTTGGCAACGGTTCCTCTTCGTGGGCATCGCGTTTAGTCGCAAAATACACAGGATTAAATGGCTGCAATGCATGCTCATGATAAATATGCTTTGCTAAATTATCGGCGCATGTTTTGGTTTCTAAGCTCTCATCACCTGCCAAGCAGAAGGTTTGTTGTGTGTACTCAAGTAACTCGCTAAGCAAAATTGATGGGCTACGCGGCGAGTTATCTTTAGCGCTAAAGCCCTGAAAACTTAAATACAGTCGCTTACGCGCAGATAAAATGGCCTCTAAAAACAGGTATCTGTCATCTAGCCTGCGAGAGCGGTCTCCCCTACGCCCTTTGCCGATGCGCATTAAATCGAAACCAACCGGCACCACTTGCCTTGGGTAATCACCATCGTTTAAACCAAGCAAGCACACCACTTTAAACGGCACACTGCGCATGGGCATTAAGGTACAAAAATTCACATAACCGGCTAAAAAGCGCTGGCCTACGCCTTTGCTGGATAAACTTTGCTCTAGCTCAGCGAGGAAAACATCATGCACAATTTCACCACTGAATTGATGCTCGTGTACTGTCATTTGCTCCAGTGATTGGCGCAGTTGTAGCACATACGTTTGGTCATCATCGTCAGGCAAATACAGCTGTTCAATGAGTGACAGAGCACCTTTGATTTTCGCATGCAAACTGGCCGCACTTTGGCAAAAGGCTAACGCGTTGCCAAGCTCGCGACTGAACAAATAAAACTTACCTAAAGCCACAACGTGCTGGCCTTCGATGTGTTCATAAGGTGCAATTGGCTCATGAGCATCATCAAACATGCTTTCACCGCCCATGGCATAGCCGGCCAACAAACGTTGTAAACCAAACAACCAGGTATTTTGCGGTTCGTTGGGCAATGCCCAGCGTGTTTTATCTTGGCCATCCCAGCCCCAACGCACACCTGCATCAGCTAGCCATACACTTAATAAGTCAAATTCCTCTGGGGTGATATCAAATTTTCGCTGTACTGCTGGCACTTCACACAAGGCCAGTACATCGGATAAACCGATCCGGCTTTGATGTAGCGACATCAGTTGAATAAAGCTATTGAGTAGAGGCGACTCTTGCTGGGCGTTGCGATCGGAAATAGCATAAGGAATATGCAGCGCTTTGTCTGTGCCGCCAAATACACCATCAATGATCGGTGCATAGCTTGCCACGTCCGGCATCATTACAATCACATCCCCCGGGTGTAGCTCAGGGTGATCAGCAAAAAGGTGCAATAGCTGGTCATGTAAGACTTCGAGCTCACGTACTGCTGAATGACACGCATGTACTTGCAAGGTCATGTCGTCTTCAGCCAGAGGTATCTTAGGGTATTCTTCACCGTTTGTTAGCAGCTCTTGTGCGGGTAGTGGCTCTATCGCCCCGCGATGAGTTAACGCCAATACTTCGTGCTGCATATGTTCAAGCAAGCTTTCGGGCTCTTGCTCGATAAACGCATCATGCAATTCAACCTCTAAGCCCAAGATCATGTCTTGGTAGTCTCGCCCTTGCTTGCCCCAAGAGGCGAGCAACGGGTTGCCAACCAATAGGTAATCATCCATACCGCTTAAGCCACTTTGGGCATCTTCACTTGCTTGAGCGAGTAAGCTTTGCAATTTGGCTTGCAGTACTTGTTTGTTGTCTACTATATCGCCCCAGTAATGGGCGCTGGGGTTAAACCAAAAGATGATCACGTCGCGACTTTTCGCTAACGCGGAGAAAATTTCAAGTTGTTGCACAGGCATCGCTGACAGGCCAAACACAAACAAGGGTTTCAGCTCATCTTTGCTGCTTTTAGTGTCCTCAAGCTCGGCCATTAAGCGTGTATGCAAATTCGCCCTATGATAAGGAGACTCATCCAGCTCTTTGGCATATTCAACCAAAGCTCGCCATAAAATAGGTTGCCAAGGTTGGGCGGACACGTCGGTATCGGCTACGTTATTTTCGCCTTGTTCCCAAGCCAGGATCCACTCTGGGCGATAGACCAAATATTGATCGTAAATATCGGCTATTTTTTGGCATAACTGATAAAGCTTAAGCGGCTGTTGATCATCTAAATACTGGGCAATGCTGGCAAATTCAGTTCTATCACTCATTTCAGGCAATATGCTCATGAGCTTCCACGTCATGTTGTCTTTAGTAAAGGCAGACTGCTCAGGTAAATCGTTTACGTGGCCTTTGTATAATTGCCAGATATAGCTTGAGGGTAACGGGAAATCGATATTGGCAGAAATACCCAATGCCTGGGCAATTTCTATTTTTAGCCACTGTGCCATACCGGGGCTTTGCACTAACACCACGTCGGGGGAAAAGATATCATCTAGGCTGCTTTTACTCTCGCCTAACCACCCGATGAGATAAGCGGCGAGACTTTCCATTTTATTAGACTGAACCAGATGCAACATAGCTAACTACACTCGGGAAATTGATGCCCAAGTGTAGCAAAAATACTGTTTATAAAACCACTATTGATTACTGAATTAGCATTCGTTGCACAGTGAGAAAAACGAACGAGGTCAATAGGTTGAACACGCCTTAACTGGCTATTCAAAGGACAGAAAGCCGAGACCCACTGTTCGTTCGCACCTTGCTGGCTCTTGGCGTTTTAACAACGGGTCATTTAGGAAATTATCGGCTTAGGTAATTTGATTTGCCTTCAACGCCGCAATGATGTCTGCTGGCTCTGCACGGGTGCGGTAATCTACATCCACAAAGCGCCAAATCACTTTAGCGTCGGCATTTAATACGAATGTGGCGGGAATAGGTAGCATGCTGCCATTACCATTATTGATGCTGGCTAAGTCTAAACCGCGATCTTTACGCATATGCTGTAATATTAGCTCGGGTACTTCCCACGCCACACCATAGGACGCAGCTACGCGGGCATCCTGATCTGATAACACATGAAACCCTAATTCACTTATCTCACTTTTACTTAAGCTGTCGTCGGGCACTTGCGGGCTTATAGCGACTAATTCAGCGCCTAATTCGTGAATGTCACCCAATATCGACTGAAGGGCTCTTAGCTGTAAATTACAATAAGGGCACCAGTCGCCGCGATAAAACGTGGCCACTACTGGGCCTTTCGTGCGCAAATAGGATAACGCCACGTCTTGACCTTGGGCATTTGGCAACGTGAATGTTGGCGCCTGCTGGCCGATTTCGATAGCCTCGCTGCCTTGCTCAAACTCATGAGCTTTGGCCATTAACTCATCCATCGCTTGCATAAATTCAGGTTTGGCTTGTCGTGATTTCGCGACTTGCGCCTCGGTTTGTTCTTTTAAAGTGGACATTTTTCTCCTTATCGTGCTGTCGTAATCATGCTGTCGTTCTGGGCATTGCGGTAATCGGTAAGTGACTAGCCCAATTTGATATGCGATATGCGATACACCTAGATTCCGGCGCCACACAGATAAATCGCTTAGGTGTATTTACCACATAAATAAAAGGCGCGAGCAATAAAAAAGCGCCATGTTCACACTGTCAGAGTGAGCATGGCGCTATTTGTTCCGCACTGGCTAACATTCAAATAAAATAATAATCCTAGCGACCTGTTTTTCCTTTCACTAATGCAGGAAAGCGCATGATCTTGAACTCTCCTTTACTGGCATTTTCACCACCGTTTAGCACAGCAGAGCGATGCAATTCATTAACTGTAAAGTAGATATAATCATCCGGTCCATAAGCAAAGCCATCGGGCCACACGATGCGCTGATCTTTATACAAGGTGCGGCTGTTACCTGCGCTATCCGTTACTTCAATGGCACCTTGGGTCACAGAGGTGACATACACATTACCACCACCATCAATGGTAATACCGTCAGACAATGATTTATCACCGTAACGCTGTATTTTGTCTTCAAGTGCATCCATATCAAGACTTAAATCCACTAAGTCATCGGTTTTCACGCGATAGATAGACGTACCTGACATGGCACCGAAATACAGCCAATTAGAATCAACATCAATAGTGATCGGGTTGACGCCTAGTCTTGCAGGCTGGCCACCTAAGGTAATCACTCTGCCTTCTATTATCATGTCCACATCTTCGGCTTGAGTAAACTCACTGCCTTCTAGAACACGTCTGGCTTGCCCCGTTTTGATATCGACTATCACCATGGCGGCGCGGTTATCTGACGCGGTATCTGCAAGGTATATTTTGCCGTGTTTGTTGTCTATCGCCAAATCATTCAAAAAAGAGCCCGGCGTGATCATGGGCTTGGCAATATAAATAATTTTTTCAAGGGTTTCTGAGCGTGTATTCCAGCCCACTAAACGACCTGCGTGGTCATCTGATGATGTATCTAGCATCCACAACACGCCGTTTTGATCCACATTCAAACCCAGCACATCGTACAAACCGATTTGGTTCTCATCCGGTTTAGATGCCCACGCTTCGCTTGGGTAAGGTTTCACCGAACCATCATTAAACAGTTCGACAATCTTCACCGGCTGACCATAAAAACCGTGCACACTTAAGAATTTACGTCCATCTGGACCAATGGCAATATTCCCAGGAGGAGTCGTTTCATCAAGCGATGCATAGGTTTCCAACTCGTGGCTGATTTCTTGTTGGGCATGGGACTCTGTGGGTGCTCGGCTTTGTGCCAAGGCAACGTGTGAATTCAGTGCAGCCACGCTTAGCAAGGTAAGCGCTGTGATAGTGGAGCGGAATTCGCGGAATGAACTAACCGTTAATGTCATATAAGTTCTCAATGAGTGTGTTCAAATTAGTGTATTTAAATGAGTGCGTTAGCGTGTATGTATTGATTTGCGTAGCTTACTTTTACTCATGGCGTTTTTGCACATGGCGTACCAGACCTTATTAAGGCTAAACGAATTTCATTGGATGTTATTAATGATGTTATTAATAAAAGCGTTACTTGAGGTGAATCAAAACCTTGCAGGTCGCAAAGCTAAAACCGGCAGTCGCTCTAGAAGCCCGCTAACACCAGTTTACCTACCATCGTTTGAGACTCGAGCAATTGATGCGCTTTCACTAAATTTTCAACGTTGATTTTGCCTAACTCCCTACCCAATGTGGTCATCAAAGTACCGTTATCAACCAACAGAGCAATTTGATTTAGTATGTCGTGCTGGGTTTGCATATCGGTTGTTTCGAATAACGAGCGAGTAAACATGAACTCCCAATGCAGTGATACGCTTTTACGTTTTAATGCCACCACATTTAATGACGCGGGGTCATCTATCAAAGCAAATTTACCTTGCGGGGTAATGCACTGGACTATTTGTTCAAAATGCTGGTCGGTATTGGTCAAACTAACAATGTTATCGACAGAGTCAAAACCCAGCGCTGTGAGCTGTTCCGCCAACGGTTGATGGTGATTTATCACATGGTCGGCACCTAATTTACGTACCCAATTTGCGCTATTTTCACGAGATGCGGTGGCAATGATGGTCACACTCGTCAGCTGTTTCGCCAACTGCAGCATGATCGATCCCACACCGCCTGCTGCGCCAATGATCAACAAGCTTTGCTTGCTGTCTCGGTTGAGTTGCAAACGATCAAATAGCAATTCCCATGCAGTTATCGCAGTCAGCGGCAAGGCCGCAGCTTGTGCATCGGAGATTGAGGTGGGTGCTAAGCCAACAATACGTTCGTCAACAAGTTGAAATTCAGCGTTACTGCCTTGACGTGACATATCACCTGCATAAAAAACCCGGTCGCCCACATTAAAGAGTGTCACGTTCTCACCCACGGCTTTTACAATACCGACACCGTCATAACCCAATACTTTTGCATCTGGCGATGGGTTAATTCTGCCGCGCAATTTTGTATCCACTGGGTTAACGGACACGGCTTTGACTTCAATTAACAAGTCTCTCGCTGATGGGACGGGCATGTCGAGGGTATATTCTTGCAACGACTCAGCAGTCGCGATTTCACTTGGTTTTTTATAACCGATGGCTTTCATCACACTCTCCAATCATTCACTCAGTTATTGGCTATAGTTGCATGGCATTGTAAATCACTTTCATTGGATAAAAAGGACGTCTTGCACGAAACATTTTCAAAAAATTATTGTAAGTGCAGCATGAGTCCTCTGGCATTAGTAGTAGGTAAAAACAGTAGGTAAATTTACTTCCAAAAAAAACTATAAATGTATATACATTTGCTATACATTAAAAGCTGATAAATCACGATTCGGATGACAACCCTTTGAGCGTTAAAAAGGCGAAGAAGAAAAATAGTCAGTTAATTGTCCGCATTAATGACCAAGAGCGCGCTGAGTTTGTAAACTTATGTGAAGAGCTTGATACCAGTGCGGCCCGTGAAGTGCGTAGATTTATCCGTCAGTTCATCAATGAGCAGAATCGCCCTTCGATCGACACATAAAATCAAGAAGCGACTGCTTACATGACACCTTTCTCGTATATAAAAAAGGAATACTCTAATGGCTAAATCAAATACCAAAGCGCTTAAGAAAGAAATTAAAAACCGCAAAGCTAAAATTGCTAAGCAAGAAAGCAAAGTGAAGAAGTTAAAAAAACAACTTAAGAAAGCAAAATAGGCGCACTGCGCATACTAGCCAGAAGGGCCTCTCCCTCTGGCTTTTTATATTAGTTAATGAACTGAACCGATTCTCCCTCTTCGATTAAGCCAGTTTACTTTTTCCTACAGTAAGATTAATCAGAGGTTCCGAGTAATTTAGCGAATGTAAATCCCATTGCCGCGCCAAACACAAGGTGCAAAATAAGGGTCATGACAGGCGCCATTATACCCATGCTCAACCCGAATAGACCTGCACCACTCATAGGCATAGGACCTATCATCATTAATAACCATGCCAAGATACCAAATGTCATTCCTTTAGCTACTTGAGAGCCTCCGGGAAGGATACCGTTAAAAACAGCAAATGCCCCGCCCCAAGCAACCGAGCCAAGCACAAAATGCATTATCCACCCAGTAGTAAGACTAATCTGTGTACCCATTTTCTCAGCTGCCATGGTTGACATCATATGAATCGGATCTAACTCTGGCATCACGCCCATGTTCTTTTTCACCATCATCAATCCCGTTAGCACCAATGTACCGACGAAACCTGCAATAATCCCTTTAACAAAGACTGATATATTAAACGACATGTACTTGACCTCTTTAATTTGTAATGTATGTAGTGACAATAGCATTGACGACCAAGCCTTAGGTTGATGTTTATAACCTTCTTCTAGATAAGAACGTGAAGTTGCTAACTATCTTACAAATAAATCATTCGCTTAAAAGCACGAACCGAGCTCACTCATTACCCAAAACATCCTTAAGACAGCGTGAGACATCGAACCAAAGCGTGTTGATTATTCGTTTGTAGCGACATTTTAGTGGTTATTTTTGGTAGTTATATAATATGCTATTACACAAAATTAAAAACCTCTGTTGAGTGGGTAGCATTTGAGTGTATTACGTAATGAATACAATGTATGTTAAGCGTTGAAAGGGGATAACAACGTCAATAACTGTAAGCAGGAAATAACGTAAATGACTTATACGCCTCAATCCAAATCCGCTTTAAATTTTATCGCCGGCGGCGGGGAAATGGGCGCTAGAATACGCGCATACGATTGGCAGTCCTCCCCGATTGGACAGCCCGAAGATTGGCCGCAATCTTTAAAAACCAGCGTAAGACTGCTGTTATCCAGTGGCCATCCCATGTTTATTTGGTGGGGTGAACATCTTATTCAATTTTACAATGACGCTTACGCCAGTACGCTAGGCCCAGAACGCCATCCCAGTGCGTTAGGCCAACAAGGCCGAGACTGTTGGGCCGAAATTTGGCCTGAAATCGCCCCGCAAATGGAGCAGGTTTTAACTGGAAAAGGCCACACTTGGCACGAGAACCAACGTTTGTTCATTACACGTAATGGTGTGCGTGAAGAAATGTATTGGACCTATAGTTACAGCCCAATTGACGATCCAAATTCGGCAAACGGCATCGGTGGTGTTTTAGTCGTGTGTAACGAGACAACCGAGCAGGTGTTAGCAGAGCACGCCATGAAAACGGCCGAAGCTCGTTGGCGCTCATTGTTCGACCAAGCTCCCAGTTTTATGTGCATAGTGCAAGGGCCTGAACACCGCTTTGAATACGCCAATCTCAACTACTTCAAACTACTAGGCAAACAAGATTTTCTAGGCGAAAAGGTAATTGACGTTGTTCCTGAGGTCGACGCTCAAGGGTTTATCGCCCTACTAGACAAGGTCTTTGAAAGCGGTGAAAGCCACCACGGTATTGAAATGCCCCTCGTTGTGGGCAATGGTGCCCCTATCTATATCGACTTTATTTATCAGCCAATAATGAACGCGAGCGGTCACGTCAGCGGAATATTAGTAGAGGGCAATAATGTCACCGAGCGCGTTATGGCGAATCGTTCACTGCAGGAACAAGACAAGCTTAAAGACGAATTTCTCGCCATGCTAGCCCACGAGTTACGTAATCCATTAGCCCCTATTCGCAATGTGAGCGAAATATTGCTCAACATGGAGCAACGCGATCCAAAGCTAAAAAACATCGGTGATATTCTGGCCCGCCAAGTACGTCACATGACTCACCTCATGGATGACTTACTGGATGTGTCTCGTATCAGTCAAAACCTAATCAATTTGCAGCTTGAACCTACCAACTTCTCTGATATCGTCGATTTAACCATAGAATCTCAGCAAAGTGCGCTGGATACCAAACAACATACTCTTGAGGTAGTCGATACCCCGCAAGATTTATATGTTAACGGCGACAGCACTCGCTTGGTTCAATCTTTAAGCAACGTGTTGAACAACGCCATTAAATACACTCCTGAGGGTGGCCACATTACACTTGAGTGTGTGGCAGACATTGAAACTGTGCAGGTGATTATTAGTGACAATGGCTACGGAATTTGCCCTTCGATGCAGGGTAAGGTGTTTGAACTTTTTGCCCAAGTACAGCAAACGTTAGATCGCTCCCAAGGTGGCTTGGGTATTGGTCTAAATATCGTTCAGCGTTTAGTGCAAATGCATGGCGGGTCCATCTCGGTGAGTAGCCAAGGTCTGGGTCATGGTTCATGCTTTACCATTACCTTGCCTAGAATAACCGCCCCTCAAAAAATGGCTGCCGAGGCCGCATTTGCCCTAAAAGCAGAGAAACGAATTTTGATAGTCGATGACAACAAAGATTCTGCGGATACTCTATCAGAGTTATTAGCGATGCAAGGGCACAAAGTGACTGCCGTTTACACCGCTCATGATGCACTCAGTGATATTGAAAAAATAGAACCTGATGTTGTCTTACTCGATATAGGTTTACCCGATATGAATGGCTATGAAGTTGCCCAGCAAATCCTTGTCAAAAAGTTGAAGCCTCTGTTGGTTGCTCTTACAGGATACGGTCAAGCCGAGGATGTACGTAAAGCCAAGGAAGCAGGGTTTGATTATCACTTCACTAAACCCGTGAATTTCAGCGAGCTGAATCACATTTTTGCGCAAAAATAACCCGCATCAACACAGATTAAACAGACACTCGGCGTCAAGAGAGATTACTCCCAAAACACAATATTTAGGTAATGTGATGCGCATATAAACGCCCTGCCTGGTGGCTCTGTCTTAATCTAGCGTTGAGTCAATCCATCATCCCTTTTATATGCGCCGCTACGCTGCGCCCCAGAGCATTCAACACATAGCCCCCCTCCAAAGTAGACACCATCTTGGCATTGCAATGCTTAACGGCCAGTTTTTTAAGCTCTGCGGTTAACCAGTAAAAGTCCGTTTCGACCAAATTAAAGTGCCCCATATCATCTTCATAGTGGCTGTCAAAACCGGCAGAGATTAAGATAAGTTGCGGAGCAAAGGCATCTATTTTAGGCAACCACTGCTCGCTAATGGCTTGCATAAATTCATCACCATAAGTCCCCGCGGGCAAAGGCAGGTTTAAAATATGCTCGTTCCCTGGCCCCATGTTGTAAGGGAAAAAAGGCGACTCAAATGATGAGCAAAACAGCACGCGTTTATCGTTGAAAAAAATGTCTTCAGTACCGTTACCGTGGTGTACGTCAAAATCAATAATGGCAACACGCTCTAAACCATATTGCGCCATAGCGTAAGCCGCAGCTACCGCAATATTATTAAAAAAGCAGAAGCCCATGGCTTTGGCATGCTCGGCGTGGTGACCCGGCGGGCGCACTGCGCAAAACGCCTGTTCGGCCTTGTCTTGCATCACTAAGTCCACGGCCATCACATTCGCCCCAGCTGCATATAACGCCGCGTGTAAACTGTGCTGCCCTAATTGGGTGTCGGGTGCTAACTCTATAACGCCTTCTTTGGGGGCACTGGCGAAGACATGATCCACATAGGCTTTGTCGTGTGCTAAGTACAACTGCTCTTTTGTGGCCTGAATTGCCTGTTGTTTATCAATAATAAAATCGAGCCTTGACGCAATAAGCTGATCGTTAATCGCATGTAATCGGTCTGGGCTATCTGGGTGATCTGTGCCTGCCTCATGCAAACCGCAACCCGGGTGGCTTATAAAAACAAAACTCATTATTACTTGTCCAAATTCAAGGTTAGATTAACTTCGCCCATCTCTTGTGAAGGTTGGCGCTCGAAATGCGCACTTTCAAAAACTCTAATCATATTGCGGTTATCCGCCCTGACCACCGCTAACATTCTTGTTAACCCCCTTTGCTTTGCAATAACGATCATTTCTGCCAATAGTTGTTTAGCCATGCCCTTTCCGTGAAACGATTCTCGGGTGACAAATGCCGCTTCACAGCTTTTATTGTCGGCACACAAGTAGTAACGCCCCACGGCCTGAATTTCTGACGCCGAACCTTGCTGCCTAACAATGCACAAGGCTAAGTCGTGACTCTGATCAACACTGACCAAATTACACGACTTTTCACGGGTCATTTGTGTGGGGTAATGGTTATAACGGTAAAACAGGGTTTCTTTGGTATGGGAATAGAAGAACTCTTGCAGACGACGTTCGTCTGCTGGGTTGAGTGGCCGTAGGTCAAACGATTGATTATCAATCTTCATCGTCTTAAACCCTAATGGACCGAGTTCAGGCACATCTCGAGGATAATTCTTTTGATAGTTCGGCACCCAATAATGCTCACGCACTTTGGCCAACAGTTGTTCACGAAATTTAGGGTGCGCTACACGAATTAGCTCCAGCGCTCGCTCTCGAATACTTCGCCCCTTAAGAGATGCGACACCAAATTCGGTGACTACATAATGCACATGGCCGCGGCTCGTCACCACCCCACTTCCCTCTGTGATAAAAGGCACTATACGCGAAATGGTGCCTCCCTTTGCAGTAGAGGGCATGGCAATAATCGGTTTACCTCCAGGCGACATAGCAGCACCACGAATAAAATCCACCTGCCCGCCAATGCCACTATAAAACTGATAACCAATGGAATCGGCAACCACTTGGCCCGTTAAGTCCACTTCCAGTGCGCTATTTATCGCCACCATTTTATGATTACGCGCAATATTCGCCGGCGAGTTCAGATAATCACTGGGGTAGAACTCCACGTGGGGATTGTTATCAACAAAGTCATATAGCTTTTTGCTGCCTAAACAAAAACTCGCCACTGTTTTACCGGGGTGAAAGGTTTTTTTACGGTTGTTGATCACGCCCTTAGCAATCAAATCGATAATACCGTCTGTAATTAATTCACTGTGCACGCCTAAGTCTTTGTGGTTCTGCAAGTAATACAGCACCGCATTGGGTATTTTCCCCACTCCTAGTTGCAGCGTGGCGCCATCGTCAACCAACATGGCAACGTATTGGCCGATACGCTCTGTGATTTTATCTGGTTCGTAAATAGGCAGCTCTGGGAGCGCTTGCTCCACTTCGATGCATGCCGCTATGTCGTCAATTCGAATAAACGTATGGCCGCTGGTACGTGGCATCGATGTATTGATTTGAGCAATCACGTACTTGGCTTTTTTAACTGCCGCCAGATTCACATCAACGGCCACACCTAACGAACAATAACCGTATTTGTCAGGCGGGCTGACCATGATAAAGGCGGCATCTAAAGGCAAGATATCCTGCTCAAACAGTGAAGGGACTTCAGATAAAAAACACGGCGTGTAATCGACCCGCCCCTCAGCCACCGCTTGACGGACTTTTTCGCCGCCAATAAACAAGGCGTTTACTTTGAATAAATCACTGAAATGCGGGTCAACCCAACGACTGTCTGACAATGCATTAAATTGCACCAGCTCTATGTCTTTTAAATCTCCGCTATTGGCGATTAAATCATCAATGAGTGCGTTAGGAACGGCAGCATTCGAGCCAATAAAAATACGATTGCCAGACTTAAGTAACGCTTGCCAGTCAGGCCTATTAGGTAAGGCGGTTTTCATAATCACTCCTTAGATATACTCACATCGACTATGCCACAGAGTATCGGTGTCGGCATTAAGACGTTGGTCTGTCGTCTGTGGCAAGGCCACAAATATTGATGGCGTATTATTCGATAGAACACCGAGGTAAGTCACGCACTTAAGCAGCGCAAACTTGATGTGAAACAAAGTCTGCCCCCTAAAATACGCTACATTGAAATGACGTTTTAATTACATTTCATTTTCAATACGTCCGACGTATTGAACTGAAAAAGGATTGTCATGGCTATTATCTATTTTTGGGGTGCAGCGCAGGAAGTGACTGGCTCGTGTCATTTAATTGAGTCTGCAAGCTTCGGTAAAATCCTGCTCGATTGCGGTATGCATCAAGGGGGGAGCTCAATTGATCGCATTGGTGACGAAGGCTTTCCGTTCAACCCTGCATCCATTGACGCAGTGCTGTTATCCCATGCCCATCTCGACCATAGCGGCATGTTACCTAAACTCGTCCATGATGGATTTACCGGCCCCATATACTGCACCTCAGAAACGGCGGATTTACTGGTGGTAATGTTGCAAGACTCGGTCAGCATTTACATGGGTGACTTAGCCCGTGAAAACCGCCGGCTAGCCCGTAAAGGTAAGCCTCTACTTGAGCCTGAATACTCAGAAGAAGATGTCATGCAAGTCATCGCTCAGTGCGAGTCGCAAAGCTACAACAAGGCGCTTAAGCTTGCTGAGCAAACCACAGCGTGCTTTCACGATGCTGGACATATTCTCGGCTCAGCGATTATCGAACTTAGCTTCGAAGAAAGAGGCGAGCAGAAAAAATTGGTCTTCTCTGGGGATTTAGGCAACAAAAGCGCCGTATTAATGAACGACCCATGCATACTGACCAAAGCTGATATTGTATTAATGGAAAGCACCTATGGCGATCGCAATCACAAGTCTATCGATAATACGGTATCTGAGCTTAAAACCATTTTAAAGGATACCGAAAACCGAGGCGGCAATATTATGATCCCTGCGTTTGCAGTAGGACGTACCCAAGAAATACTGTTCTACCTAGGTCAATTACACCAACAAGGTTTATTAGACAATTGGCAGGTTATTCTCGACAGTCCCATGGCAATTGAAGTGACGCGCGTTTACGACAAGTGGTTTAGTGCGCTCGATAGTGACGAAATTGAACAAGCCAGCCCTAACGCACACTCCATATTAAAAGACTTCATTCCGCGCTTGTTTTTGTCCGTGGCACCGGATGAGTCCATGATGATCAATAAAATTAAAAAAGGGGCGCTAATTATTGCCGGCAGCGGCATGTGTACCGGAGGACGGATACGCCACCATTTCAAACAGCGCATTTGGGATTCACGCAACGCCATTATCTTTTGTGGATACCAAGCAAATGGCACGCTCGGTAGGTTGCTGGTTGACGGCCTACAGCATTTAAAATTGTTTGGTGATGATTACGTGGTCAAAGCACAAATAGAAACGCTGGGCGGCTTTTCTGCTCATGCAGGGCAAAATGAACTCGTAGAATGGGTGAGCCATTTTGAGAACAACCCGAAAGTTGTGTTAGTGCACGGTGAGCCTAAAGCCCAAGAAGCGTTAGCACAGAAATTATGGGAAGATAAAAACATCAGAGCCGTGATCCCCAGTTTGGGCCAAAGCTTGGTGTTTTGAAGTCGTACTGCTTTTGCGCTTCGTGCAGTCTTTCAAGCAGGTCGCGAAAGGAATTTGCTTACAAAAAAGCAGTCAATACTGAGTATTTACTGCTTATTTTAACATCATATTTTTAGCACTTAGCTGTTACCAAGTCTCTTTAATCAAGCCTATTTAAAACAACCTTTTTAAAACATTCATTCTAGTGCGCACATTTTAAGGCGTGCGCGTTAGCACAAGCGTGTTAAGAGAGGTGCGCGAGCATCGCTTGCAATGGATGCTTAGGTTTTTCACCTTCTATACGCGCAACCTGGCTGCGACATGAATACCCAGTGGCTAAGATTTGAGAAGTCTTAAATTTCGCCACAGCCTTTTCCCAGCTCAGAGCATAAATGCCTTTTGATTGTTCTAGGTGGCTTGCTTCATGACCAAACGTGCCAGCCATGCCGCAGCACCCCACTGAAATCGGCGTAAGTGACATGCCCATACGCTGGAACAGTTGCTGCCAATGTTTCTCACTTTCAGGCAGAGCCGTTTTCTCTGTACAGTGACCGAAGAATGCATACTCGGTATCAGGCGTGTTGCCTTGCTCGGGCAAGGTAATTGTCGCTAGCCATTCGTGAACTAGCTTCACCTCAAAGTTGCCTCTGGTATCACCTAACACTTTTTTGTATTCATCTCGATAGCACAGCACTAATGACGGGTCGACACCCACCATAGGTATGCCCAGCGGTGCTAGCTTGTTTAAAAAGTCTGCACTGTCTTTTGCCGTCGCGGCAAATTCTTTCAAGAAACCTTTCACATGTTGGGGTTTACCATTAGGCATAAAGGGCAAAAGAATAGGCTCGAATCCTAGGCACTCAACGAGTTTAACCAAATCATGCAGCAAACCTGCTTCATAAAAGCTGGTGAAAGGGTCCTGTACAATCAACACTTTCTTGGCCCGCTCGTTCGCGCTCAAGGCTTGCAACGTCCCTAAATTAAAATGACTGGCTTCGTGTCCTGCGAGTTGCTTTTTCAATGACGGGGAAGACAATAACGGCGTGTCTACATAACCCACCGTTTTCTTAATAAGCTTGTTCATCCACGCTTGTTTTAAAAAAGCATTTATCAGTTTTGGCGCTTTGGCCATCAGCGGCGCCATGGCTTCAATATTACCCACCAAATAATCTTTCGCGGGGCGCATATAACGTTGATAGTAGATAGATAAAAAACGCGCTCGAAACGTGGGTACATCCACACTCACAGGGCATTGGCTAGAACAGGCCTTACATGCTAAGCAGCCATCCATCACTTCTAACACTTCATGGGAAAAGTCCTTAGATTGGGCTTTTCCCATAGAGTTATTCAAGCGCTTTAAGAGGTTTTGACTCTTGCCTTGTAATTCAAGGGCATTCACGTCTACTTGATTACTGGCTAACAAACGCAACCATTCACGCATTGCCCCTGCTCGTCCTTTGGGACTGTGACGACGGTCAGAGGTGATTTTACTCGATGGGCACATGGTGGATGTGGTGTCATAATTGAAGCATAAACCATTGCCGTTACAGTTCATCGCTGGCTCAAATGCATCGCGCACGCTAATCGGTATCTGGCGGTCAAACTCACCGCGTTTCACGCCACCAACACTGACTAAAGATGCACTGCTTTCAATCGGTGTGCAGATTTTTCCTGGGTTCATTTTGTTGTGAGGGTCAAACGCCGCTTTTATTTTTCGTAGCTCTGCATATAACTCTTCACCGAAAAATGCCGGCGCATATTCACTGCGATAGCCTTTGCCATGTTCGCCCCACAATAATCCGCCATATTTAGCGACCAAGGCCGAAACTTCATTAGATATATCTGGGATTGTCGCTTCTTGCTCAGGGTCGCACATATCCAGCGCTGGGCGCACATGTAACACCCCAGCATCAACGTGACCAAACATACCGTAATGTAAATTACGGGCATCAAGTAACGCCCGAAACTCCATAATAAAATCAGCCAAATTCTCTGGCGGTACGCCTGTATCTTCGACAAACGCCAAGGGCTTTTTACGGCCCTTCGTTTTACCCAATAACCCCACAGATTTTTTACGCATCGCATAAATTTTGCCAATATCGGCGTTGTCATAAGTGATTTGATAACCAATTACGCCACCTTCATTGCTTTCAAGCGCAGCATCTAATTTAGCGCTCAGCAAGGTGATTTTTTCTCGCAACGCTTCTTCTGAATCACCATTGTACTCGACCATGTTTAGGCCCAGCACTTCCTTGTTTTCCACCTCAGTAATGAGCTCTTTGACTTGATGCCAAATGATATCTTGCTTCGCTAGGTTTAAAACGTTGCTATCAACTGTTTCTACAGATGTTGCGTTTGCCGCCACCATATGCGGCGCATGGCGCAGCGCTGACTCAAAAGAATCGTACTTAATATTCACCAAGGCTTTGTGTTTAGAAATAGGAGTGACGTTCAGTTTGGCTTCTGCCACAAACACCAAGGAGCCTTCAGAGCCAGTGATAACACGGCTAATATCGACTTTGGTTAAATCGTCATTTAATGCATGCTCTAAATCGTAACCGGTTAAGAAGCGGTTCATACGAGGAAATTTAGCTAAGATCTGTTCGCGCTTGTCCACACAGGTTGCCAAAATTTGTTTAACCAACCTACCCGTAATGTTCTGTTGCTGTGCAACCTGCTTGGCCTGCTCCATGTCCATTGGGGCGGTCTCTAGCAATGTGCCGTCAGCCAATACAGAGGTTAAGCCTAAAACGTGATCGCTGGTTTTACCGTACACCAATGAGCCCTGCCCTGAAGCGTCAGTACTGATCATACCGCCAATGGTCGCACGGTTGCTGGTCGATAAATCTGGCGCGAAAAACAAACCGTAAGGGCGAAGCGCGTCGTTTAACTGATCTTTCACCACACCTGCTTGTACTTTTACCCAGCGTTCTTGCGGATTAATTTCAAGAATGTTGTTCATATGCCGTGACACGTCAACAATAACGCCTGACGTCAAAGACTGCCCGTTGGTACCCGTACCGCCGCCTCTCGCGCTAAAAGCAACATCGTTATATTGACTAGCAAGCTCACCAATTACTTGTAAATCAGCCACTGACTTGGGTAGCACCACACCTTGAGGCAACGCTTGATAAATAGAGTTATCGGTCGCCACGGCAAGACGGCTGGCATAGCTAAACTCTATGTCGCCACTAAATTCACTGCGCCTCAAAGCTGAGAAAAAAGCGTGATAATTGGATTGCGGGCCGGATTCAACGTCTAAAGCGGGTAATTCGTGCTGGGGCATAATGTTCTTTTTTCTCACGGTTTAACAATTGCGCGCCATTGTACAACCTAAGCGCCTCTAACATCTAATACGCGAAAGGAATTATTTAGTTTTTATCTAGGTTAATTATTCCGTATAGCCCAATTTTTTGCGCAAATTGTGCCCTTATCCCATACTATTGTAACGCCTGCTACTTGCTTACGTCATACTCGGTAACAAGTATGCAGTTGCAACTTTCCTATTCGTGTCGTAAAAGTGAACCCTGAAAAAAGGAATATATGCAAAATGAAAAATCTACGTATTGGGTTAGGCGCACTGTTGGTTATTGCAGGCATTGTGCTGTTTATCATCCCAGGCTCAATGTTGCTGGTATTAGCAGGTTTATTGTTGCTCAGTGTTGACGTACCTGTTGCCAGAACTTGGCTAAAACGTTGCCAAACGAGTATGGCTCGCTCATCCGCCAAGCTTGACCGCGTATTGCTCAATCGAAAATTACGAGATTAAGCTTCTTTTCGTCGACTTGGTTATCTTTCTTAAGCTTTTCTCCCCTGCATTAGCACAATATTTTTTTAATAAAAAGTCCAAAAAAAAGGCTGTCTCATGACAGCCTTTTTACCTGTAGGGCACTGATTTTATTATTATTGTTATTCAGCGGTGTATTTTAGCGCCTGTTACTTCTTGTGCTTTTCCCCTAAGTACAACCAAGTCTCGACGACTGTATCAGGATTTAACGATACGCTGTCGATACCTTGCTCAACTAACCATGCGGCTAAGTCTTCATGATCAGATGGGCCTTGGCCACAAATGCCCACATACTTACCGCGTTTTTTCGCTGCTTGGATCGCCATTGCGAGCAACGCTTTCACCGCAGGGTCACGCTCGTCAAACAAGTGCGCAATCACGCCTGAATCGCGGTCAAGACCAAGGGCTAACTGGGTCATATCGTTTGAACCAATCGAGAAGCCATCGAAGATATCCAAGAACTGATCAGCCAATAATGCATTTGACGGTAATTCACACATCATAATGACGCGTAAACCATTTTCACCTTGCACTAAACCTTGCTCTTTAAGCAATTCGATAACGCTGCGACCTTCTTCAAGCGTACGCACGAATGGGATCATGATCTCGACATTCGTCAAACCCATTTTATTACGTACCCGCTTAATGGCTTCACATTCAAGTGCAAAGCAATCACGGAAGCTTTCAGAAATATAACGGCTCGCACCACGGAAACCCAACATAGGGTTTTCTTCGTCTGGCTCGTACTGATACCCGCCCACCAAGTTGTAGTACTCGTTGGATTTAAAGTCAGACATACGCACAATGACTTTTTTAGGTGAGAAAGCAGCACCGATTGTGGCGATCCCTTCTACCAATTTCTCAATATAAAACTCAACTGGCGATGCGTAACCCGCGATCATTTCGCTGATTTCTTCTTTAAGTTCAGAAGGCTGGGCATCAAAGTTAAGCAAGGCTTTTGGATGCACGCCAATCATACGGTTTATGATGAACTCTAAACGTGCAAGGCCAACGCCTTCATTCGGCAAGCGAGCAAAATCGAACGCTCTGTCAGGGTTACCCACGTTCATCATCACTTTAAGGGGGATTTCAGGCATAGAATCGATGCGAGACGTCACCACGTCAAAATCGAGCACGTCACCATAGATAAAGCCTGTGTCGCCTTCGGCACATGAAACGGTAATATTGTCACCGTTATTAATCAGGTCTGTGGCGTTGCCACAGCCGACAACAGCCGGAATACCCAACTCACGAGCGATAATAGCTGCGTGACAAGTACGCCCGCCACGATTGGTAACAATCGCTGAGGCTTTTTTCATGATGGGCTCCCAATCAGGGTCGGTCATATCCGTTACCAACACATCACCGGCTTGGATTTTGTCCATCTCTTCAATGGAGCCAAGCACTTTTGCCACGCCAGCACCAATTTTATGACCGATAGAGCGACCTTCACATACAACACTCGCTTTGCCGTTTAAGCGGAAGCGCTCAATCACTTGAATGTCTTCTCGGCTGCGAACTGTTTCTGGGCGTGCTTGTACGATATAAAGTTTACCGTCGATGCCGTCTTTAGCCCATTCGATATCCATCGCGCGTTTGTAGTGTTTCTCGATGATTTGCGCTTGTTTGGCTAACTCTTGAACTTCGTCATCTGTCAGCGAGAAAACCACACTGTCGGCTTTATCGATATCAACAATTTCCACTTGCTTGCCATGGCTCAAATCATCAGAGTAAATCATCTTGGTTAATTTACTGCCGAGATTACGACGTACCACTGCTGGCAAGCCTTTGTCTAATGTTGGCTTATGTACATAAAATTCATCTGGGTTAACGGCACCTTGCACCACCATTTCACCCAAACCGTATGATGACGTGATAAATACCACATCTTCAAAACCTGATTCAGTGTCAATGGTGAACATCACGCCTGACGCGGCGCAGTCACTGCGTACCATGCGTTGAATACCTGCAGATAATGCCACGCCTTTGTGGTCATAACCTTGGTGTACGCGATAAGAAATGGCACGATCGTTAAATAAAGAGGCATAAACGTGCTTGATGGCAACCATCACGGCATCAATGCCCTTTACGTTTAGAAATGTTTCTTGCTGTCCGGCGAATGAAGCATCAGGCATATCTTCAGCCGTTGCAGATGAACGTACGGCAAATGACGCTTCGTCTCCTGCATCACCCTGCAAGGTTTTGAATGCAGATGTGATGTCTGCTTCTAGTTCAGGCAAAAATGGGGTGTCGATGATCCACTGGCGGATCGTTTTACCCGCATCGCCTAAGGCAGGAATGTCATTCACATCCAACGTATCAAGCAAATCGTGAATGCGGGCCTCAAGGCCACTTTGTTCTAAGAAAAGATTAAACGCTGACGCAGTCGTAGCAAAACCACCGGGTACTTGTACACCAGCATTTGAAAGATTCGAAATCATTTCGCCAAGGGATGCATTTTTACCACCGACGACGCCCACGTCGTCCATTCCCAATTGCTGATACCAAAGCACATTTTCTTGCATTTAATTCGTCTCCAAGATGAACTCAATTGTAAAAGCTGCCAACGATGACAACCCCAGATAGTTAGTCAAAATGACGCCTGCTAAACGTCGAAAAAAATTATATTTCTCAAGTGCCTAGCTTTTTACGTGAGGGATTTTAGAATGCAGTTCAGAAGAAAGTAAAATTTAATTTATTTATGTAATTATATTACTACATTGTTAAGGAAATGTTATGCGAACGGCTTACTATATTTCAGACGGAACAGCGATAACTTCGGAGGTATTTGGCCATGCATTGCTGTCATTATTCACGATCGAGTTCGAACATATCACAGTTCCTTTTGTTGAAACTGAAGAACAAGCGAAACAAGTTGTTAAAAAAATATCTGAAAGTTTTCAAGATGATGGTCAGCGCCCTTTGGTGTTTTACACGATAGTGAATACCGAAGTGCGCAAAATAATCTCTAAATCGGTGGGCATTAACTACAATTTTCTCGACCAATTTGTTGCCCCATTAGAAATCGTTTTGGGCGTGCCTTCAAAACCAGAAAAACATCGCACTCATAGCATTCATGAAAAAACCTATGACATCAGAATAGAAGCAGTTAACTACGCCTTGGCGAACGATGATGGATCAAATTTACAAGAGTATGACGAAGCCGATATTATTTTGGTTGGCGTATCACGCTCAGGTAAAACTCCCACCAGCTTATATTTAGCGCTGCAATACGGCATCAAGGCGGCAAACTACCCTTTCACCGAAGAAGACATGGGAGATATTTTAAAAATGCCCCCTGCCCTCAAACGCTACAAAGACAAAATGTTTGGCTTAACCATTGAAGCTCAGCGCCTGCATCAAATACGTTCTGAGCGCCGTGCTAACAGCCGCTATGCGTCGCTGCAACAGTGCCGCATGGAATTGCGCGAAGTTGAAAACCTTTACCGCAAGGAAAAAATTCCTTTTCTAAATAGCACTCGTTATTCCATAGAGGAAATTTCAGCGAAAATCTTGGCTACCACAGGCCTGCAACGCAAGAAGTACTAGTAAATAACGCACCGGTTACTCATGAGGCACTCAGAGGTACTGGAAGAGTTACGGTAAGAGGCACTCAACACCATCAAAAAATACACTGCTGGCATTTTTACCGTACAAAAGAATCTGTAACAATTGTCACAACCACTGTTATTGATTTGCCATAACCATTCAGTAAGCTGGTCGCAAACATTCTATAAGGCCAGCTTATGTTTACCCACTTCGACCCATCCCTATTTACGTTTTTACAGCAACTAGAAAAAAACAACGACAGGGAGTGGTTCAATACGAATAAACAGCGTTACGAAGACTTAGTGCGCGGGCCTGCGCTTGAATTTATTACCGAGATGCAGAACTGGATCCCGATGATTTCTCCCCATTATGAAGCCACGCCCAAGAAAATGGGAGGCTCATTAATGCGGGTATATCGAGACGTGCGCTTCTCAAAGGACAAGTCCCCTTATAAAACCAACGTGGGCATTCAATTTCGCCACGAAATAGGCAAAGACGTGCACTCGCCTGGGTTTTATATGCACATTGCCAGTGAAGAATGTTTCCTTGCTGTGGGCACATGGCACCCGCAACCCGATGCACTGCGCGCTATTCGAGAGCATATTCAGCGTAAACCTTCTGTCTATCAAGATGCTATCGAGCACGCCCCGTTTACTGAGTATTACCATATGGCAGGCGATTCCCTGATCCGTCCACCAAAAGGCTACGACACTGAATCCCCAATGATTGAAGAAATTAAACGCAAAGATTTTATTGCTATTTGCCCGCTGGATAAAAAGCAGTTATTAGAAGGTAATGTGTGTGAGTTGGCCGCGACCCGTTATGGCCGAGCGCAGCCTTTACAGAAGTTTTTATGTGATGCACTAGGGCTAAGGTTTTAGGCTAGCTAACTACATTTAAGCACCAAGCGCGTAAAGATAACTATGCGCGCCCACCAGTGACTTTATTGGCACGCCCTTCCTCTTTGGCTTTTTCCGCCCGGCGGCGACGCGCTTCTTTAGGGTCGGCAATTAGCGGGCGATAAATCTCGATTCGATCACCATCTTGGGGTACATCACTTAACTTACAGGTACGATTCCAAATACCGACTTTGCTTTTTGACAGGTCAATATCGTCAAAGCGCTGCAGTATACCTGATGCCTTTATCGCCTCTTCAACGGTGTGGCCCATTTCAACCACCACTTCTAACAAGGCTTGGCGATCAGGCAACGCATAGGCTACTTCTAGATTAATTTGTTTGTCAGTCATGTATAAATCTCTTTTGCTCGCTGTGTAAAAGCGACCACCATATTCGCTGCAATCGCATTAAAAACACGGCCAAAGGCCATTTCCACTAAGCGACTCGAAAAAGCAAAATCTAGATTTAATTCGATTTTACACGCGCTGTCAGAAAGCGCCTTGAAGGTCCAGCCGCCACGCAGTTCTGAGAAAGGCCCGTCGACCAAATTCATTCTAATGTACTCACCGCGAGATAACTCGTTACGTGTACTAAACCATTGTTTGATACCCGCTTTTGAAATCAGCAAAGAGGCTTCCATGCTGTGTTCGTCTGCATGGGTTACTTTTGTCTGAGCACAACCAGGTAAAAATTCTGGATAACGTTGCACGTCATTTATCAAATCAAACATTGATTCAGCACTAAACGCTACCAGAGCGCTGCGGGTCACATTAGGCATCAATTCCCCTTGAAATGGGTCTGTCGGTTTTTATAGGCGCAAAATACTAGCATAAAATCAGATATCTATTTCAATATCAGTGATTTTTGTTGTACCCCGTTAGACAACCATTATAATACGGCGCCATGAAATCAAAGAAGTCAAAATCAACTAACAACACCATCGCATTGAATAAAAAGGCGCGGCACGACTATATCTTGCAAGATAAAATCGAAGCTGGCATTGAATTACAAGGATGGGAAGTTAAAAGCATTCGTTCAGGCAAAGTCAATTTGTCTGACAGCTACGTTACCTTACACAAAGGCGAAGCCTTTTTAGTGGGTAGTACTATTCAACCTCTTAACCAAGCATCAAGCCACGTAGTATGTGAGCCTTTGCGTCAGCGTAAACTCTTACTCAACAAACGTGAGCTCGACAAACTGATAGGCTCAGTCGAGCGCCAAGGGTACTCAATTTTAGCCACCGCCATGTACTGGAAGAAAAACTGGGTAAAAGTAGAAATTTACTTAGGTAAAGGTAAGCACGAGCATGATAAACGTGATGCCGTGAAAGACCGAGATTGGGCGAGAGACAAAGAACGCATGATGAAGCATAAAGTCTAGGCTTTATGCCCCATGCCCCATGCTTCATGCTTCATGCTTCATGCTTCATGCTTCATGCTTCATGCTTCATGCTTCATGCTTCATGCTTCATGCAGGCAACGATATGCATTCATTGTCATAAAGGGCGCAACAGCGCCTTTGTTAACTCAGCTCATTCCTAAAACGTTTGCGATAACGCTTCGTTAGCTTGGCCGCGAATTTGATCCAATATCAGGCTGATAACCGGTGACAACTTCCCTTTCGGGTTTTTTCCCTCACCGACTCTGCGAATTTGTCTTTTCACCAGCGCCATGGTTGCCAAGCCTGACAGGGTTTTGTCTTTCCATGTCACCTTGGGTGACGCGCTGGTAATAGCATGGTTACCTTGCCACTGATTGAGTAAATGAGGCCCAATCCCCTTCAGTTCATTTACGATACTGGATGAGTAAGGTGCTAGTACGATACCCGGTGAGTTAGGTGTGAGAAAACACCAGTTCAATGATCCCAAGGTTTTCTTTCGTTGCAGCTTCGACTAGGCGATTTTCTACCTTTAAGCCACTTGGTAAACGAAAAGCAGAAAATACACCAAAGCTAGCGTGCGCCAAATACAGCTGATAAGGTTCTTTCAACGTCTGGGTTTTCCATTAGCTGAAATACCCTCTGCTGCCACAACAAAAGATGACTTTGGTCATGGCTTAATCCTTAAGCTATTAAACACGGAACGCTAAACGCCAAGAAGCAGAGCCGTTACTGGCTGAAATTCAACATCAATCAGATCGCGTTGATAAACTCATCAACCTATTGAACAAAAACTGGGCAGATGGTAAATGTTTACCTGAACAAACTTTAAGCAAATGCTGAGCAAACTGCGCAATGAAGCGAATTATTAGCTGCTTTCGCTACGCATATTAGTGATTTCCCCCGCGTCTATGGTACAATGCTCCCCGTTGGTAGTTTGCAACCAACAACATTTGGGGCTGATTTTGGATTCGACAAGATTCTTGAGGCTTTAGGTGCATGCAGAGGAGCGGTTTGCCTCTTAAAAAGCCGCATTTAAATAGTCGCAAACGACGAAAACTACGCTCTAGCCGCTTAATAACCGGCTAAGCCCTTCCACTCATACTCTTTCTGCTAGTAGAGGTTCGGAAGGTCATCCCAGCAGAATAGCGAGGGAACCTTGTCTAAGGGTGAACCGCGAAATAGTATTAGGCCCGCTATGAGAAATCCTGTCTGCCGGAGTTCGAAATAGTTAAATAAAAGACAGAATAAGCATGTAGTACCGACGGTTAACGTTTTTTGGACGCGGGTTCAACTCCCGCCAGCTCCACCAAACATCGCGATGAAAAGGCTCTTCAGAAATGAAGAGCCTTTTTTTGTTTTTGGATTACTGAGATACCTTGTCAGAGTAATTCTAATAACGCGCCCTTCCCTATTTCAAAACATCAACTTCAGGCATCGGACCGATAATCCTCTGAGATTTTTTGAGGCTAACTTCTATAATTAGTTTACTTTCTTATCATGGGTGTCTTCGTAATTTTTTCTGTTTTTCTAATAATTTTTTATGTTGTTCTGCTTTTTGCTCAATCACGTGTATTAATTTCCTATAAAGGTAATTGATAACGCTAAGATATTTCCCAATAAGGCTGCGCTGGCTATCCATATTGAATACGTTGCTAATTTGTTTGATTTCTCTGAGTTTTGAGTAGAGATATAAGACAAGAAATTAAAATATGTTTCGGTGTTTAACTGCCAATTCCCAGGGTTGTTATGCACATATGTATTATCAATTGTAGTTAAACTTTCCATACTGTCTGGACCATTAGGCTGTAAACAAATCTCTTTTATTATTTCCGCGATTCGGTAATCGCTCACTCCATTCAGTTCTTGTGTTTTAGCTGCTTCACAAATACTAAATTTTTCTTTTTTTTCACTTTTCCTAAGTACAAATGCCGTAACACGAAGTACATCTGGATCTGACTTTTTTGCTTCTGGTATTTGCACTAAATATTCCTACATATCTATTAACTATTTTCAAATTAAATCGAGCTGCCATATCTGCAATTGACCAACAAAGATACAACCTGCTCTGATTCTAACAACGGAAAGATGTACTTATTGAATATAATTACGGATGACAGAGAAAGGATACGAATATCCGGTTAAAAGTGTTTTATCCATTTGATAACTAAAGTAACTTTTACTGTATTAGAGTTCAATTTATCAGTGATAGTATTTTTTAGGAGGCTGTATCTAACCGAGTCATTTTTTTGTTGTAATTAGTACCTAGTGCTTAATTTCAGCTTGCAATCTTTTCCACAAAGGTTTGATTTGTTTTCGAATTGAATTAGAGCCCATGACTTCAGCTGCACAATGCGCATAGGTAATGAAGTTTCTTCGGCCTAGATACGAATGCTTACTATACAATTTTTTCTTATAGAGTTGCGTTGGTAATAAGCCTCTCTTTACCCTTTTCTCGTTTCGTACTTTCTGCGTTCTTTTAGCTAATTTAACCGCTTTTTTCATTCGTTCAGAATACTTTGCCAACCCAGCACTGCGTAACATTTTACGTTTGCCATCGAAAAGAAAACCCAAATATTGCAGTGGTTTATTAGAAAATAACTCTGACCCCTTTAATACAAATTGCCGCTTTTCAGTTTTACCGTGATTAATCTCTATTTTTAGGCTTTCAATTGCATCGGTAACAAACTGATCAATGGATGAAACGAACTGTTTGGCAGCATCAGGTATTATAAAAAGCATATCATCACAATAACGAAAATAAACACCACCTTGGCCTTCTAAAGCCTCTTTTACTCGCTGGTCAAAATCCAGCATGTAAATATTGGATAGAAGAGCGCTGATAGGTGTACCTTGTGGAATACCTTTATTAGGTCTCGGATTTTTGGATATAAGATTATTTTCTCTAACATACTTTCGAAACTGCTCGGCTGTGCAGAGTCGCTTGTTTTGTACTTTGGGGTTGTGAATAGACAGCCCTAAACTGCCAAACAATTTACATTTATCAACTTGAGTAAATTTAGTAAGTGATTTAAACACTTTATAATGATCATCTGGTAAGGTTTTAACACCGAGAAGTGTTTGCCATTGTGACTTTAAAACACCATGATCCAAAGTATCAAAAAACTTAGATACGTCATAGCCAATTGCGGTACAAGGCCCTACCTGATTAATTGCTTCGAATGCATCGTTGGCAAAATGTATATTACTTTTACCCTTACTTCGAAAAGCTAGAACGTTGTCATCTAAATTTAACTCAGCTACTTTTACTTCGTATTCCTTACTTAATAATTGCGCATAGTAACTATAGATTGCAGCATCACTATGAGCCGCGTAAGCAATGGGTCTTGGCTTCTTATGTTTAATCAGTTTCCCATTATCGTCGGATCTGACTTTAATTTTAGTAACTTCGAAATTAATAAGTGGGTAAAAGGCATGCTTAGCAACTGCCTCTGGGTTGGTGGCAATTGAGATTGCCTTGCGCTTTCCTATTGGAGGGTCAAAATGTAGGTAGTGTCTTTCTTTATACCAATCATTTAGATTTTCAATGCTCATGTTTATCCTTAAACAATGGTAGCTAAACCAGCGCTAAAATCGGTTTTGCGGCGATCCTAAGCTTAGCGCTGGCTTATCTGGATTGACTTACATCGCACCATCTTGTTGCAGAAGCAACGAGCCGCATGTGTTAATAATGATATATACTAATAATCATGGGGCATTGGAGGTCCCGAGTAACATGGAAACAATAATGTTCATGATAGCGTCAGTTACTTTAAGATTTCTCTTGCAGTACCTTGACAAACTGTAGCATCCCCTAATCTCTATAAATTAGGCAAAGCCATATTAGATATATTTATTTACCAAAGCAATCAGAAAGTTGCGGCACATTAATATTGAAAGTTATCAAACACAAAAGCGCTATTAACAGCTAACAGTAACTTTTAGAAGTACCAAAAATAGTACCACTGCAATAACAATCAATTAATACATTTAATTATCAAACGCTTAAGTTACCAGTTAGGCTCCTGCCAGCCCCACCAAACATCGCGATGAGAAGGTTCTTCAGAAATGAAGAGCTTTTTTGTTTCTGGGTCCCACGCTTTGCAGTGAGCTAATTAGTCTTTTGCCTAGACTGGCAGGCGATGTGATATTTACCGAGATTTATCTATTCAATGCGCTAACTCAATCCCTCTCTAGGCTCAGACATCTCATGCATAGCGGCCTCAGCTTGGTTGCTAGCTTGTGCGCTGTAGTCCCTTTTCCAATTATCAGTTTACAGATATCTATAGGACAATGATTTATCATGCCTTGTGACAAAGTGCGTTTTCTGAGAAAGAGTGAATTGAAATTGAGCGGATTGGGACAAGAAAATATAAAGACACCCATGCGAAAATATAAAGACACCCATGCTAAAAATGGTCAATTTTCAGGGCTGAACTAGACTTGATTGGTGTCTTATTTTTGTCAGGTAGATGGATTATGCCTCAACCTCGAAAAAGCCAAATTAGTTTAATCGATACGCCCTATTACCATTATGTTTCCCGCTGCGTACGCCAGTCATTCTTGTGCGGAGTCGACACGCATTCTGGGCAAAGTTACGAGCATCGCCGAGGCTGGGTTGAAGCGCGTTTATTGTTTTTATCTACGGTATATTCCATCGATATTTGTGCCTATGCGGTCATGAATAATCACACGCATGTGGTGCTATGTGTGAATAAAACAATGGCTGATAATTGGGATAGCCATGAAGTGTTGAGGCGCTATCACAAGCTGCACAGAGGCACTTTGCTGACTCAGAAGTTTATGAACGGCGATACGCTGAGCCAAGGAGAGCTAATCACTTTTGATGAGACCGTTGAAACCTACCGAAGACGTCTTTACGACATAAGCTGGTTTATGCGTGATTTGAATGAGTATATTGCTCGTGAAGCCAATAAAGAGGATGGCTGCACCGGGCGTTTTTGGGAAGGACGATTTAAGTCCCAAGCGCTGTTAGATGAGAGTGCCCTTCTGGCGTGTATGGCCTATGTAGATTTAAACCCCATTCGTGCAAAAATGGCAAAAACACCCGAAACATCGAAGCACACCAGTATCAAAAAACGTGCTCAGGCGGCTAAAAATAAACGAGAGCAACCGATTGCTTTAATGCCGTTTGTAGGTAATCCTCGTGAAAATATGCCCAGAGGTATCGCTTACTCACTCAAAGACTATTGTGAATTGGTAGACACGACAGGCCGATGCATTCGTGATGACAAGGCTGGTCATATTGATAACACTCACAGCCCTATCCTACAAAGGTTAGGATTAGACTCTGCTCAATGGTTAACCTTAACCACGGAGTTCGAAAAACACTTCTGCTACGCAGCAGGTGCGGAGCAAATGATGAATGCATTCAAGCGCCATACCCACCATCAACGGCTGCGAGGAATGACCAAAGCGAGAGAGTTGTTAAGGCGCGCCTGAAAAGACTGCAACTAATAAATTTCAAACATTGCATACCCTGTAGCCTGCTCTCTTGCCTGAAAATTGACCTTGCGCGCAGTTTCCTTCCTCTACGCTCAATATTTCAAGAAAAAATCAATCTGCCGGACCAAAAATCAATCTAATTATTTTAGGAGAGTTCCATCTTGGATATGGGAGTAATTGTTGCTTGCAAATTATGATGGGTGTCTATGTAATTCTTGTCTTCTCTAGAAGTTCAATTAGTTACCATGGGTGTCTCTGTAATTCCTTCTCTAGTAGTTCAATTAGTTACCGTGGGTGTCTCTGTAATTTCCTTTTATAAATTCATTGATGTAAAACATCTTGAGATAGAAAACTCAGAGACTCAAGAAAGCGATTATTTTCTATACGGAAAAATAGTAAAAGATTTTGTTTATAGTAGAGAGCAACTGCTTGATGAAAACGAGTCAGACGTTGTGGCGGATCACGATGAACTACGAGATTCTCCGTCGTCAACATTCATACTGTCCCTACAAGATCATAGGCTCTACTTCATTAAAGAATTCACTCTTAGTCCAACCCTATCTAACTTTAAGTTATTAGTTGAGCACCTAATAAAACTTCAAATATCTGAAATCATTGATGAAATTCACACACGAAAAAAAGAGATGAACAAACTTAACGGAGGCACAATTAAAGTTCCTTCTAAGAAAAGCCTTAGGATCAGTTATCCAAGCCCATCTATTGAGATTGTTAAACTCTCATCACCAGATGGAATTATGGAATTCATCAACAGTATGAAGTCGGTAAATCGTTTTGAATTGAAAATTAACAAAACTAATCATGAGGCTGACCTATCGTCTCTTTTTAAAGTGCTCCGCGATCAGAATAAAGAAATGGGACCTGATTCAAAAAACACTCTCATATATAACAAGGGGAAAAAGTCTCTAAAACATGAAAAGGTCATCGAGCTTGCGAAAGCAGCCAGCGAGGACAACAATGTGAACTTCTTAGTGAAAGGGGATGCTGTTGATGGAGGTCCAGTGAGTGGCACTGAGGAAGACTTCGACCTAAAGATGCCAATCTCTGAAATCGAAGAAACACCTGAATTGATGGCCTACAAAGCCCATAAAACCTTTTGGCAACTTATAAAAGACGGTATTGTCAAACAACCTAGAGTGGACAATATCAAATTAGTCCAACAAAAAATTAAGAATATTATAGAGCTATTCGGCGTATGGAATTCGAAGAAATAACAAAAGAGAATACTTTTTGGAAACTCTTTAAACTAACCCGAGAGATCAAAACGGCGAGAGATACGTTTTGGGTGTTTTTGTGCAGCCTAGCTATTCTCTTCGCATTTTATTCTTTGCGTATCGACTCCTTAAAAGATGTGGAAACTCTAATAGTCTCGGCGTCAGATACTGTATTGACAGCGTCAGTATCTTTAATTGGTTTTATTTTTGCCGCTTACGTTTTATTTGCAAGTATGACCGATAAAGAGCTAATGAGAATAATGGCTCTCCATAAGCATCCTAATTACGATATGTCATACCTGAAGTTGGGTCATTGTAACTTCATTAAGATAATATTGGATCTTCTTATGTTAGTGGCTATTGCATATTTGGGAAAAATCCTTTTACCAACATTCCCAGAATTTGACTCAATCACATTTTATTTCACTAAGTTAATTTACATCTTCCTATTATCTGTATATCAAGCAGGCTTTATTCTAGTGTTAATGCTCTGTAAGTCAGCCATTTTTAATGTGTATCATAGCATAATGATGAGCACTCGATGGTATGCCGAAGAAAAGGTAAAAGAAGAAAGCCCAGAGTCTGACGAATAAAGCATATAAAGATAGATGTTCGGACCCCGCTGACAACCAACACCACTTAAATACGAGTGCTTAAAGGTTTTCAAGACCGAATGTCGTACACTCCCGCCAGCTCCACCAAACATCTTGATAAAAAGGCTCGTCAGAAATGAAGAGCCTATTTTGTTTTTAATGTCCCGAACGCTTTGCTGTTAGTCTTTTGCCTAGACTGGCAGGCGATGTGGTATTTACCGAGATTTAGATATTCAATGCATTATCTCTCAATCACCCAACATTGGCGACTAAACAATAGCGACATTAAATTAGTTGCTAGCCTGCGCGCTATAGTCTCTTTTATAACTATCAATTTACAGGTATCGACAGGCCAAAATTTCATATTCCCAGTGACAAAGTGCGTTTTCTGAGAAAGCGGGAAGTTGAGATTGAGCGGAATGGGACAAGAATGATAAAACTGGTTAGTTGAGGCGTAGCCTGAAGCTAGCTGCTTACTGGCTGTAAGCTATTAATAAATACTCAAAAAAAAGGCTGCGCATTGGCAGCCTGATCATGAATTAAGGTAGCTAGACTTTCCTTCTGCCCATCACCACTGAAATAACCAGTAGAACTAAGAATACGAAGAAAATAATTTTTGCGATACCGGCTGCAGAGCCTGCAATTCCGCCGAATCCCAACACTGCAGCAACCAGTGCAATAACTAAAAATATAACAGCCCAACGTAACATAACTATTCCTTTTAACAATGAGTGGACTTTAACTAATGCTTCAAACGTGCCAACGGGCCCTATAGGTAGAAAAACGCATATAAAACGTGGGGTTGAGCCTGGGTTCGTTTATCAAAAATCGCTCCACTCTGTATTGATTTCATGAATAATTTTATTACCTCATTGTAAGATTTTCACGTGTTGAACATCGATGATTCCGTGTCGGTGTACATCACCAAAGCGGCCAGAGGGGATTGAATTGAAAACCAGTAAACGTAAAAAAGAAGGGGGAGTGAAAAAGAAAAAGCGCGTGAAGAAACAGTTCTTCACACGCTTTCAATGGTAATTTTAATGGTACGAATGGCTGATGATTAATGACTATCGAAGAAGTCGTCTACCTCGCGCTCTGCTTCTTCCTTAGACTTGCCGTACTTCTCTTGGATTTTGCCCACCAGTTCGGTGCGGCTGCCTTTCATTTTGTCTACGTCGTCATCGGTAAGATCGCCCCACTTCTGCTGGGCTTTACCTTTTAATTGTTTCCAATTTCCTTCAGCTTGATCTTGATTCATCATTATCTCCTTTGTTGAGAAAATATTGCGAAAATCGCCTGAACACCCGTTGCGCGCAGACGTGCTTCAATAGGTAAGGAGCAATGACTATGCCAGCGTGAATACGACAGCGCGAATACGACAGCGTGAATATGACTGCGCTTTTCCCTACATCAGTGTTTCGTTGGAGTGCACCGAGCAAAGCTGGATCAAGTGAGTCCCCACCGCTAACGAAATTTTCAGCTAGGCACTTTCGAGCTGAGCACTTTCGAGCTGGGCACTAACTATAGGTGAAGCAGAATAGATACCTGCGCTTTCTTCGGCAGCTTATTCACCACCAGCATAAAGGAGTGTTTTATCATTCGTTGAAGTTCGCCGGCTGGCAGGCTGCCATCCAAAATAACGGTATTCCAATGCTGTTTATTCATGTGATACCCGGGGATGACTGCGCTAAAAACGTCTCGCAGCATAACTGCCTCGTAAGGATCGCACTTTAGGTTCATCCAATACACTTTATTGGCCTCCTTACTACATTCTTTACAACCCTCTTTACTGCATCTGTTAGTGCTCTCATCACTGGTCTGCGCTTGCTCATCGTTAATGCTAGCAGTGTGAGAATTTGCACGGGGAGTCGCTTTGCCCAAAGAGAGCGTAGCGAACATTTTACCTTTGACTTTGAAAACCGCTACCTCAGGCCCAAACGGAAAGTCTTCGACTGTATCCGGGAAGTCTAATAGCCACTGACGCGCTTGGGTATAGATTTGGCTGTATGCCTTGTCTTGACTGTGCATGTACTCTTGCCCTCGTCCTTTTTCTTGCTCCTGTGTTTGCTTCTGTTCTGGCGCTGTCTTTGCGGTTATTTTAGAGGCATTTTGTGAGGCCGTTATTTTCATCGTAAACCTAGCGTAAAAGCAAACAGAGGTAAGGCCTAATATAGCGCTATTTTCATTTAGGCTACCACCTGTTTGACGGCATGTTGCTAAACCTTAGAAGCCACTAGCGGAAGTATTTGCCATTGGCGTGCAATATTATTGGCGCTGACCTTGTCTTTACTTATACAAATATCTGGTTCGTAACAAAAACGCTCCAAGAAAAAGCTGAATAGAACGCTATATAAAGCGTTAGATAAAGCGCAGTTCAAAAAGGAATACACACATGCTAGGCAAGAAAATAATGAAAATCACAGGGTTACTTTTTGGGTTTTACCTTTTAACAATGAATATTGCGTTCGCCGAATCGCTCGACAGGGCAGCTGTTGAAAAACAGGGCACATTAGCACTGCAAGGCTTTGACCCAACAACCTATTTCAACCTAAGCGGAGCTAAACTGGGAAACGATGCTTTTCAAGCCGTGTATATGGGTCAGCGCTATTTATTCGCCAATGAAAAGAATCAGCAGAAATTCGCTAATAACCCTGCACAGTATTTACCGCAATTTGGCGCGCTTTGCGCCCACTCTCTGGTAATGGAAAAAGACGTCATCGCAGACCCTTCAATTTACACCATTGAGGCAGGTAAGTTGTATATGTTCGTTTCACAAGAGGCGAAAAGTGAATGGATTAAAGACAGTAGCAAAAACCTCATTGCTGCTACCAAGCATTGGCAGTACAAATCAGAAAAACGTTTCGAGCAAATCGCGGCCAAAAAACGCTGGAAAAAAGACAATAGCGTTGAGTTGTTTACCTTTTAATTGCCTAGCGAAAGCTTGCTTGACTAAGAAGAGCTAGCTAAAGCTTGCTTGATTTAGAATGCCTAGCGAAGGCTTGCTTGACTCAGAAGACCTGGTTCAAGCTCACTTGATTGGGAGGCCCTAGCTCAAGATTGATTGATCGAGAGCTCACTCGCAGCAGATTAAAAACCACAAAAAAAAGGAGCAACTAGGCTCCTTTTTCAATCCGCTTTACACAGACAAACGCGGCGTTATTACACCAATATGTCGCGTACGTTGGCTAAATCTGTTTTGCCATTGATGATTTCGTCTGGGGTTAAGCCTGAAATCTCATGGGGGAATACCAACCACTCGGCACTTTCGTGTACAAAGTAGTCTGGCACTATGTCAGTTTTATTGTTTTGCGGCTTATAGTAAGGGCAAGCAATACGAATGTTTTTCGGCATATTCGCGCGAGACAACTTCTTAATTTGCTTAATCAGCGCATCAACACTGCGGCCTGAATCAAACACATCATCAACAATAAGCAAGTCATCTTCGGCATTGGCGTTTTCAATCAAATAATGCAAACCGTGCACTTTGATGGTTTTTGATTGTTGATCGATACCGTAATAAGACGATGTACGCACGGCAATGTGGTCTGTCTCTACTTTTTTAAAATCGAAGTACTCTTGAACCGCGATACCAATTGGCGCACCGCCGCGCCAGATGCCAATAATAAAATGCGGACGAAAACCATCTTCGTACACTTTTGATGCTAAGCGAAATGAATCTTCTAGTAATTGCTGAGCGGTAATAAATGTTTTTTCCATCGAAAAACCCTTTAAAGCGTGGAGTGCCACTGACTGCTTAAGCTAACAAATCAGCGTGCTAATTTTAAATCATCGCTCATTATACACTGAAATCTTATGATAAGAGATGGCGATTATGGCAAATTTGTGACGAGTGACCTGACTCGGCAATAAAACTATTCATATTTAAGCGCACTGGCTGGGTCAACCTTCACCGCCCGATAAGCAGGATAAATACTGGCAGCAAAGCACAGCAGCAAGGAAAACAGAATAAGCATCACCACCTGATGCCAATGCATGACTATGGGCAACCCTGCCCCGCCGGTAGCCGCCATAATCGGCACATTAAATAAGCTCAACAAATTGTTTAGTTGGCTGACAAGTAATAAACCGCCCGCTGCGCCAAACAGCGTTCCTTTAATACCGTTATATAAGCCATTAACCAAAAAGACCTGCATAATGCGCCCGCGCGACAACCCTTGGGTCAGTAAAATAGCAATATCGCCTTTCTTCTCAGTCACCACCATCACCAGCGCCGACACAATATTAAAGGCCGCCACCGCGATAATGAGCAGCAGCATTAAGGCCATCATGTTTTTTTCCATCTTAACGGCATCAAACAGCGGGCCTTGGCGCGTACGCCAGTCGTCGCTTTTAAGGCCAACCTCAGTTACCTTGTCGACCACCGTCTTATATTCAAACGGATCTTGCAAAAATAACCGCGTTTGCGCGATACGGCTGACCTTATTACGCATCAGCTTAGCGCTGTCATTGATGTTCATTAAAATCACTTTGGCATCAAGCTCTGAGCCCACATCAAACACACCTACCACAGTGAATAAACGCTGGCTCGGCATTTGCCCAAATGGCCCAAAGACACTGCCCTGTGCAGATAAAATGCGTGTTTGCTCACCCACCCTCAAGCCTAGGCGCGTTGATAATGCTCGACCGACGATAATGCCATAACTGCCCGGAGTTAAATCTGCGATCTGCCCGACCAACATATTCTTGGCAATAATGGAGTGCTCATGAGTGGTTTGTGGCTCAACGCCTTGTATCATCACCCCTTCTAAGCTGCGCGATGACTGCACCACGCCTTCAGACTCAATAAAGTCACTGGTGGCGGTTACGCCCGGTAATTTTGACAAGCTCGAAATGATCTGCTCGTTTTCACCCTGCGTATCTACCACTATATGCGGCGCGATACCGAGGATACGATCTTTCAAGTCCCCCTCGAATCCGTTCATTACAGACAACACCGTAATCAAAGACATTAAACCAAGGGCGATGCCAATGGCAGAGAAGGCGTTAATAAAGGCGATAAATTGATTACCTTTAGACGATTTTGCATAACGCAAACCGATAAATGCAGAAACAGAGTGAAACATGCTAGCAATGGACTCTTAGCAAAGGGTTAGAGATAATTCGGCGTGCAGGTTACATCACGCGGTGGCTCATTTGACTGTGTTTATTAACGTTTGTTTGAGTAAACTGAATTTATTTAACCTAACTTTGTTTTAACTGACTTTATTTAACAAAAGCACAGCATAAATGACTACAGTCATAATCGTTTAACTCATGGTAAAGTAAAACGTTTTTTGAATAATACGCTCTGGTCATAGCGCAAACAAGGTTACAATAGGCCAAACTATGTTTTGCCGCCTAAAATGCTAAATTAACCGTTAGCCGGCCGATAAAGACAGGCCCTTGAGCCACAGTGAATAACGATACTCATTTTCGGAGAATACATGCACGGCATTAGCCTCGAAGAAAAACAGCAACAATTCAATGAATTTTTCACCATAGAGCATGCCATACGGGTTAACTTTAAAGCCGTTGCGGCTGGCTTTACCTTGCCCGATGTCGATGACTTAGGGGAGCACATGCCCTACGCGTTTCGAGTGGCTAGTGAAGCAACTGCCATTGATGCCCAAGCCTTACGCCCACTGCGTAACATGGGGGAACATGCTGTCGAGCTGGCCAACTTTTTAAACGCGCAATCTCGCAAAATTGATTTGTTAATGTCCTTGGTATTGCAGCAACAAGACGACCCAAGCTTAGCTTACGAGTCAGTAAAGTTCGGCGGTGGCGGCATTATCGTTAAGTGCGATGAAGCCTACGAGCCTGAGCAAATCGTTGAATTAAAATTGTTTCTAAAGGAAGAGGCCTCCGCCATTTTTTGCTATGGCGAAGTCATTGAGTGCCAGCAGGCAGGCGCGCAGTATCATGTGTCACTTATTTATAACTGCATTCGTGAAGAAGATCAGGATCTTCTGGTACGTGCCAGTTTACATCTTCAAACGGCGCAATTACGCAAACGCGCCAAGCAACAAAAGAACGACTAATTTAGATGACAGCAAGTATTTTTAATCCGACTTTGGCCAAAGGCCAACGAGATGCAATTCACTGGGGCAATTTACACGGCAGTAGTTTGGCAATGTCTATTGCCAACGCTGCGGGCAAGACCAAAGGCCCTATTTTGCTGGTAACGGCAGATACCCCAAGCGCCATGAAATTAGAAAAAGAACTCAGCTTTTTCTTACAAGGTAAAAATGTGCAAGTGCAGCTTTTTCCCGATTGGGAAACCCTGCCCTACGACAACTTTTCCCCTCATCAAGATATCATTTCACAGCGTTTAGAAACCTTATACCGCCTCACTCAGGCCGAGAACTGTGTCTTCATTGTGCCGGTTAATACCTTGATGCTGCGCATGGCACCAACAGATTACCTCAGCAAGTATTTGTTGTTTTTAAAGGTCAATCAAACCTTAGACATAGACGCGTTCCGTTTAGGGTTAGAGCGCGCTGGCTACCAACATGTCAATCAGGTGATGGGCCACAGTGAGTTTTCGATTCGCGGTAGCATTATCGATTTATTCCCCATGGGCAGTCAGCAGCCGTTTCGTATCGACTTATTCGATAATGACGTCGACAGCATTCGTTATTTCGACCCCGACAGCCAACGCTCAGGGGATAAAATTGACGAAATTAAGCTGCTACCGGCGCGTGAGTTTCCTACTGATCAAGACGGCATCAAACTGTTTCGTCAGCAGTACTTAGAAAAATTCGACGCCAATAATTCTAAAGAGTCTATCTATTACCAAGTCGGTAAAGGCATGATGCCTGGCGGCATTGAATACTACTTGCCGCTGTTTTTTGAGCAAAGCGCCACCCTGTTTGATTACCTTCACCCAGACACCTTACTCATGATGCACGGCGATTTAGCCAAGGCCTGTGACTTCTTCTGGACTGATGTGAACGAGCGCTACGAGCAACTGCGTTATAACCTCAGTCGCCCGCTGATGGCCCCCGCAGATTTATTTTTGCGCAATGAAGAACTCTTCGGCGCGTTAAAGCAGTGGCCACGGATCACCATTGAGCAAAATGCCAAGGAGCAAAAAGCCGGCGTCACCAATTACGACACCCGCACGATTGGTGATATCGCGATAAAATCACAAAACAAAGTGCCCTGGGCAACGCTTAAGCAGCGGGTTGCTGATTGGCAAAGAAGCGGCAGTAAAGTGCTGTTTAGCGCGGAATCTCAGGGACGCCGTGAAAGCCTGCTCGATTTATTAGGTAAAGCGGGCATCAAACCCAAAGCGTTTGAACACCTAGATGCATTTCAAAAAAGCAAAGAGCTAGTAGGTATTACCATTGGCTTGGCCGAACACAGTTTCGTGCTCTTTGAAGACAACAAAGAACTGGCGTTTATTACCGAAACCGAATTGCTCGGCCATAAGATAAGTCAGCGCCGTCTGCGTGATAAACGCCAAGCCACTGACGAAAACGCCGTTATTCGCAACTTGGCTGAACTGGCCATTGGCCAGCCTGTGGTGCATTTAGATCACGGCGTGGGTCGCTACCTCGGCTTACAAACATTAGATGCTGGCGGGATCACCACAGAATACCTCACCATTGAATACGCCAAAGAAGCCAAGTTATATGTGCCGGTATCCGCGCTGCATTTGATCAGCCGCTACAGTGGTGGTGATTTAGAAAAAGCCCCTCTGCACAATCTAGGCACCGAGACCTGGAGCAAAGCCAAGCAAAAAGCCGCCGAGCGCGTGCGAGACGTGGCCGCACAATTACTTGACGTATACGCTAGGCGCGCAGCTAAGCCCGGTTACTCTTATAAAATAGCCTGGGACGAATACCAAGCTTTCAGCGACAGTTTCCCCTTTGAAGAAACCTTAGATCAGCAACAAGCCATCAACGCTGTTATTCAAGATATGGGTAGCAGCAACGCCATGGACAGACTCGTGTGTGGTGATGTGGGCTTTGGTAAAACCGAAGTCGCTATGCGCGCTGCCTTTATCGCAGCGAATCAAGGTAAACAAGTGGCCATCTTGGTCCCCACCACTTTGCTTGCCCAGCAACATTATGAAAACTTCAAAGACAGATTCGCTGATTGGCCGTTTAAGATAGAAGTAATGTCACGTTTTGGCAGTGCCAAAGACCAAAAAGGTGTCATGGCCGGACTCGACGATGGCAAAGTGGATATTGTAGTGGGCACCCATAAACTGCTGCAAAGTGATGTGAAATTTGATGACTTGGGCTTAGTTATTATCGATGAAGAGCACCGATTTGGCGTACGCCAAAAAGAGAAATTTAAAGCCCTGCGCTCAGACGTAGACATTTTGACTTTGACCGCCACGCCCATACCGAGAACGCTTAACATGGCGCTTTCCGGCATGCGCGACTTGTCAATTATAGCGACGCCGCCAGCCAAACGTTTGGCGATCAAGACCTTTGTGAACCAACGTAGCAAAGAGCTTATCCGCGAAGCCATCATGCGGGAAATTCTGCGCGGTGGTCAGGTGTACTTTCTGCACAACGAAGTAGATAGTATCGAGCGTACCGCTGACGAAATTGCCGAAATGGTGCCTGAAGCACGTATTGCCATAGGCCATGGCCAAATGCGCGAGCGGGAACTTGAAAAGGTCATGGGGGATTTCTACCACCAGCGACACAATGTGTTGGTGTGTACCACCATCATTGAAACCGGTATCGATGTGCCATCAGCGAATACCATTATCATGGACAGAGCGGATCATCTTGGCCTTGCTCAGTTACACCAATTGCGTGGCCGTGTGGGTCGTTCTCATCACCAAGCTTACGCCTATTTATTAACGCCGCACCCTAAACGCATGACCAAAGACGCCAAAAAACGTCTGGATGCCATATCCTCACTGGAAGATTTAGGCGCAGGTTTTGCCCTTGCTACTCACGATCTAGAAATACGCGGTGCCGGTGAATTGCTCGGGGACGACCAAACCGGTCAAATCACCACGGTCGGCTTTACTTTATATATGGAAATGTTAGAGCAAGCGGTGGAAGCGTTAAAAGAAGGCAAAGAGCCATCACTTGACACCGCCCTTGCTAATCAAACGGAAATCGAATTGCGCTTACCTGCACTATTCCCAGAAGATTACATCAGTGATGTGAACACCCGTTTGTCTTTGTATAAAAAGCTCGCTAGCTGCAAAAACGAGAGACAAATCAATGAAGTGCAAATTGAATTGATCGACCGCTTTGGCTTACTGCCTGATGCCGCTAAGAATTTAGTGCAAATCAGTCAAATGAAATTAGTGGCCAAGAAAGTCGGTATTAATAAGGTTGAAGCCAACAATGCAGGGGGTGCGATTGAGTTTTCAGATAAAACCCAAATCGACCCAAGCTTTATCATTAAACTGATACAATCACAGCCGCGCATTTATCGACTTGAAGGCGCCAACAAATTGAAATTCAATGTACCAACACAATCCGCCAGCGATAGGCTGCAACTTATCCTGGATATGTTAAATGAGTTTAGCCAGCAATTAAGAGCCGCTTAATGCCAAATATGTTTAGTTTTGTTAACACCAAAAACCAATCTACCACAGCGCGAAAGCCAAAGCTTGGCATGACACTGCTCGCCTTAAGCTGCACGTTAGGCCTGCATAATACCGCGCACGCTAATGACTGGTGGTTTGATGTTGAAGTGATTGTGTTTAAGCGAGATATTGCGGCACAAAGTATCGCTGAAAGCTTTGCCCATAAAGCACCAGAGTTTGCATCGCCAACCGCATTCGATTTACTCAGTGATTATATTACGCCGGATCTGACCTACATGAGTGCTGGCTTACCTTCGTGTGATGCCAGTGTTGAAGTAAATCAAAAAGAACAACATGAGCGCCAATTCATCTTAGCAAACACGGTATTTACAGAAACGGATTATTCTTATCTTGATGTACAAGATGAGCCGGCAGCAGACGAAACCACGGCCTTGATTGATCAGCTACGGGGCGCGCAAAGCAGCTCGGTAGCAAATAACCCAACAAGCACCATTGATACCCGGGTCTACACTGGTAGCGATAATGTCAGTCAAAGCGGCGCACAAGTTACGCCTAGCACGAGTCCTACTCTATCGGAGCCAACTTGGGTTAAATGGCAAATTCCTCAATCGCTGCCTTGCGCGTTCGAACAAGACCGCGTGTTACTGGCAGGCCCTTATGACAAGCCTATTGATGTCAGTCAACCTGAGCGAATACCCCGCAATATTGATGGCGTGGAATGGCCTAATCGCCAAAGCCCATACCTGTTGCCTAAATCTGCTCAACAGCTAGAAAAACTTGAAGAACATATCCGCTGGCAAAAAGATCTCACCCCGATTTTGCATTTAACATGGCGCCAGCCTGTGGTATTTGGCAAAGACAACGCCCAGCCGTTTAGATTAATTGCCGGTGAAAATTACGCGCAAGCGTATGACCAAGATGGTCAACGCAAAGTTGAATCACCACAAGTTGAACCAACAGACCCGCGCTTTTCAGCACTAGAAGATGATGACGCTAGCAGTGAACAGGGGTTATCTAATCAGGCCTTATTCGCGCAAATCAATGCTGCGCTCGCTTCGCCAGAGCCTGCAAAGGTCATTGATTTTAGTCAGGGCACTCCTGCTGACGCCAGCATCGACGCAGAAGATTTCATTCAAGTCGCAGAGAAACCGCTTTGGCAGTTAGAGGGTGACTTTAAGGTGTACCTAGAAAATTTGGGTCGCACGCCCTACTTGCACATTGACAGCAATCTAGACTATCGAGCGCCTATTACCCTGCGCTTACCCGGTGATACCGATGTGCAACCGAATAACTTTTTACAAAGCTTTCACTTTGATCAGTTACGTAGAGTGATTTCTAAACAGTTACACTATTTTGATCACCCTTTATTCGGCATGGTGGTGCAAATACGCCGTTATGAGCCACCAAAAGAAACTGACATTGATTAAGCTGTAACGTAAACACACAAAAGCGGCTCATTTGAGCCGCTTTTTTTATGAACGAATACTAAGGTCGTTCGTTAACTGCTATGCATAGGTATACCTAGAAAACAGTATTCAAACGCATGTAGTAGTAACCACCCTGCCAATCAACGATGTTGCTTGACCAGTACACCGCACCACAACAGTCGTCGCCGTCATCTTTGTCTGGGTATTCGTCAAAGATGTTACGTGCACCCGCTGCAATACTGACATTTTCACTGATTTGGTAGCTGGCTTCTAAATCGAAGAATACGGTTGGGTCGTATTCTTGGCGCGTTGTCGCATCAGAGCTTATCGCGTTTTCATAAGAGCCATATACGTTAGCGCGTACCAATAGTGTTAAGTCTTCAAAGCTGTGTTTCGCTGAAGCAACACCGCGCCATTCAGGTATAGCATTCTCTAAATCGAATTGATCTTCAGCATTCAAGTAAGCTGATGCATCTGAATCAATTTCGGTTTTATTGTAGTTAACAGATGTAGTTAGTACAGTATCACCCATGGTGTAGGTCACAACAAAATCCATACCGTTGGTCACAGTATCAAACGCATTTTGGAAGTAGTTAACACCACCAATAGTGTTTGCACCAGCGACACCCGCTGCTTCTAGCTTCAAGAAGTTAGCATAGGCATCTGCATCAGTTTCATCCGTGGATACATCCAAGGTCGATACCGCATAGAAGCGATCTTCAAGCTCAATGCGATAGAAATCTAATGTCACGTTCAAGTCATCAATATTGCCGGTTACACCAAGGCTGTAGTTCAATGATTTCTCAGGTTTTAGCGCTTCAGCACCCAAAGCTTGACCCACTGCACTTAATGCAGGGAATAAACCTGTGGCTACCGGCAGCCCGTCAGGTAAACGGGTGGAAACGTTAGTAGTACCTTGTTGACCAGGTGTTGGCGCCCTAAAGCCCGTACCCACTGAGCCACGCATGTTAAATTCGTCACTCAAGGTGTACTTAAACGCGACCTTACCGACGAGTTCAGAACCGAAATCCGAGTAATCTTCGTAACGCATAGCAGCTTGCAAAAATAACGCTTCAGTTACGTCACTGCTCACATCCCCGTAGATACCGTGCATATCACGCTCATATTCACCAGAGTACTCAGGTGAATACCCTGGGAAACCATTAGAGCCAACACCAACTGCGGTGTAAACAGGATCATCAGCATTTGAACAATCAAGGGTTGAGCCACCTGTGATAACCGCTAAGCCAGCAGCAGTCGTGCCGCCTGCATCGTCACAGAATCCCCATGGATCAGATGTAGCGTAAGCGCCTGCAGAGTAAGATGCTTCGTCACCGCCTTTAAGCTCGTAGGTTTCTTCCATGTAAGTGGCACCAAAGGCAAACAACACGTCTGAGTACAAACCAAAGTCAAAGTACTTGGTGAAATCTGCAGAGAATTGCAACTCTTCGTTAATCAGATCGCCTGGATGGAACGAGGTAGGCGAATCAGCTCCCATGGAAGGGTTAATGGTGTTTTTCAAGGTATATTCAATTTCATTTGAGCCATAACGACCGCTGAAATCGTACGTCATGCCATTAGCAAACTCGCCTTCTAGGCCTGTAACCAATGAGAAATCAGTAATATCACCAAAGAAGCGTGGCGTAAAACCACCTGGGAATTTCTCTAATGGGCTATAAATAGAACCATCTTCTTGGCGCAAATCTTCTATGGTGCCGTTACCTGGGTAGCGATAGTAGAAGGAAGCGTCCCCTTCACTTTCAGAGTAGTTACCAAAAGCGTAGAACTTCATGTCGTCGTTAAATTCGTAACCACTGTTAAAGAAAATACGCGTTGCGGAGGTATTGGGTTGTCCCCAAGGCTGTACCACGTCTTCGCCGCCTAAGTTGGCATTTTCCATACCGGCAACAAAATCAGGGTCGCTTAAATAAGGGTTTGCTGCGCCCCGTGGATCGCTTGCATCACCACACCACCAATCTTCACAATATTGCTCACCGCGATTGGTTGAGTCTGAATCTGCGTATTCAGCAGATAAACTCAAAAAGCCGTTGTCGCCTAATGCGAAACCAATGTTACCCGTTAGTGTGACTTGTTCGCCATCACCTTCGTAATATTGACCAGCATCAACTGAGAAAGAGCCACCCTCATCGTTATCTTTTAAAACGAAGTTGATAACCCCTGCGATAGCATCAGAACCATATTGTGCTGCAGCACCATCGCGCAATACTTCAACACCTTTAAGGGCAGAAGACGGAATGGTCGCAATATCAGGCCCTTGCGTACCAGAACCACCGATTTGCACAAGTGCAGAGCGATGGCGACGTTTAGAGTTTACCAAGACTAAGGTTTTATCCGTTGGCATACCGCGTAAGGTGGCAGGACGAATAAAAGATGCACCGTCCGATATGGGCTGGCGCTGCAATGAATATGACGGCACCAACGTTTTTAATATGTCATTGGTATCCGAAAAAGGCACTGCGGCTAAATCGTCTTCACTGAGTACATCAACTGGTACAGGCGAATCCGCTAGCGAGCGAGGAGCGCCGCGAGAGCCGGTAATTACCACTTTCTCATACGCAGCAGCCGCTTCATCTGGCGTCTGTGTTTCTTGTGCCATTGCTGATGATACTGCCACAGAACTGATTGCACAGGTCATCAACCCGGTTTTTATTGCTTTGCTAAGTTTATTTTGCTTGAGCATGTGTGTTCACCTTTTTTTATTTTTTAATCTTTGCGAGCTAATTAACTTGGCTATTTCCGTTATTGCACAGCCTGCTCTTCCCGAGCAGGACTCGTATTGACGCTTACTCTGGCTTGGCCAGTACCACTTCAATTTCTATCAACATGTTCGGGCCACCAGCCAAACCTGCTATTTGAAAAGCCGAACGTGATGGTTTGTTTGGCTGCTCCTTCGTACCAAAGTACTTGGTGTATGCTTTCATAAAACCGCCAAAGTCCATCTTTCCGTCCATGGTTGGGTCACCGACCATGAACACTTGCATCTTGACGACATCGCCAAAATCAACGCCTAAGTCTTTAAACGAGCCTTCTAGACGTTTAAACACACTCAAGGCTTGGGTTTCGGTATCGCCGTAATATTCGCGGCTGCCCTTTTCAGCGTCAGGATTTACAGGGCCTGGTGTCATACCCGCATGGAAAATTAACGTGGTGTCAGGCGTAACCTCCACTGCGCGAGAAATGGGAAACGGATTGTTGTTTGGTAAGGCGTGACGCGTCACTTCTGCCAAGCTGTTGACACTGAATAAAGCGGCGGCAGCAGCAGTAAGTAAAATGCGTTTGTTCATGCGTTTGATCATGTAAAGGTAACTCCTGGTTTATTTAAGTTGGCTGATATAGGCGGCGAGATTCACCGCATCAGGATCTGATTGCACCATCGAAACAGCGGCTTTCATTTGTTGTCCGTAAATGTCTTTTTGGTCATTACCGCGAATACCTTCACGGAAATGATTGATTTGGGTGAGTACATACCAATCATTAATGCCACTTAAGCGCGGCGCACCTATGGCTTTATTACCGCCACCATCCGCTCCGTGACAAGCGGCGCAGGCTTGATACAAGGTTTTACCCGCATCAATATCTCCATGAAGGGTTGTTGCAGGCTTAGGCGATTCGGTTTGACCAATCCAACTGGCAATGGCAGAGATATCACTTGGCGTTAAGTGACGTGCCATGGCTTGCATTTCACTGCCTGTCACATCATTGGTGTGGGCTCCACGAATGCCTTGCTTGAAATTATTGAGTTGGCGCTCGATATACCACTTTGATAACCCACCTAATCTTGGGGCTTGAATATTGGCATTCCCCTTCAGTTGGCTACCGTGGCAGACAGTGCAATATTCGAGGCCTTCAGGTGTAATAGCTTCAGAGGCATGCAATGCACTGGCGTTACCCGCCAGCAATAAAGCAAAAAGTGTTGATTTAAGCGACATGACTGGCACCTCCACTTTTGGAGTGAGAACTAACAAGGTGATTGAACTGTTGCAAGGCTTGCTCACTTGAGGCCAGTGCCCCTTCTTGCCAACCACTGTGATGACTGATTTGATCGCCAATCATGAAGTGACGACCTTCGGGCTTTTGCAGTAAGTGATAATATTTATCAAAATTTTCAGGGCTCATGCGCATACCACAGCCCATTTGATGGTTCATTCGAGCCCATGGAATACTGATACCGTTTTCGATGTACTTGCTGCAGCCGGGGTGGATTTTTTCAGCGGACAACGCCCCAGCGGTGAGTCGCTCTTGCGGTGTCATTTTTTCAAACACGCCACTGACTTTCGCATCCCACGTATAAGCACCTAACAAAATGCCTTTTTGCGCATGAATGTCATGAGACGGATACCACAGCTGGTTAATAGGGTCAGTGGTATAGCTGATACCGCCGTAAATACCGTCTCGCTCCCAAAAACGCTCGCTCATTTGATAAGCAATTTTAAACAAGTGCCCACGCTTAACGCTGTCTAAACCTGCTTGGTATGTATCTGAGAAGTTGTTATCGATACCTGCCATAAAGTAAGCAGGAATATTGTTAAAGCAGTAGTCTGCTTGCACCGTATGTAACTTGCCACCTTGCTCGTAAGTGACCTCAACTCCGTTATCACGGTTGTAGATTTTCTTCACTTGCGCATTGAGCACAGGCTGGGTTTTGAGATTACGCAAGAAGCCTTTAATCACGCCATCCATGCCACCTACAGGTTCCATTAACGGCTCACACCAGTCATACAGCTCAGCGCCCAATAAACCGCCGTACCAAAATTGGCTGTCGAGCATGGCTTTTAATTCGATAGGCGCATGAGGCTTCGGAAACTCCAACATGCGATCGGTTGTTGAGCCAGCGCGCTCACTGCCTATGTATTTACCGTTCTCGGTTAAATCACCATAGGTCTGAGAAAACTTCATTAACGTGGCCACATCTTCTTCTGACATCATTTGGTCAAAATTATGCGAATCTGCTGACTTCCATAGCAATTCGGACATTAAACCGCGTACATCTGTGTGGTATTCAATGATGCGTTTAGGTTTACCGTCTAGAGAATTATCATCATGAAAATATGCCATCTTGCTGCTATTAGCTTTGATCTGTAATGGCACATTCAATGCTCTGCAATAGTGCAACAAGCGTCTATGGTGACCAGGAATTCGTGCAGGACCACAGTTGAAAAACAAATTTTCTTGTTTATCGAACTGACAAATTTGGGTGTTGCCCATTTCATCAATCTTGTCACCGTTGCGAACGGTTAAGTTGCGGCCCCCAGGCCTAAAAGAAGCCTCTAAAATGGTACATTGAATGCCGGCTTTTTCGAGCTCAAGGGCTGTTGCCAACCCTGCTACACCAGCGCCTAGGATGAGTGCGGTAGGCTGTTCACCTTTCGCTGCGGGCTTGATTTGAACGGGTCCTGAATAACTATCATCAGGCATTAAACCTAAAGCTAAACTTGTTTTAAGTAATGCTGATGAACCACCCGCTGCCCCTACATAACTGAGAAATTGTCTTCGCGTAATATTTAGCATAATCGTTCTAACGTACTTCCTAATTTATCGTTCGATGAGGTTGGAAAATCAGGTTTATATGCTAGCGACACGAAACAAATGACAGAACGCACAATAGTATTGTGCAGCCCCATATTTTTTTTATAACCCTTTAATGATAAGGCTTTCAAGGAGTAACGCGGGTAATTAAAGAGGCGTACAGCACGATTTTCAAACAAAAAAGAATAAGTTATACGGCACTAAAATTGCTTTTTTGAGGGAAGGCGAGATGAAACAAGTATGCGCATACGCGATTTAGCCTGCGCTGGACACGTCGTTTTTTGGTTGTCGAGCAAGCGCTCTAACTAAGAGCAAATGCTATTTGGGCATTTAATTTGCTAATTCCTCCATAACGAGCGGTTTATTTGAGCAAAATAAGTATAAATTTGGGTAGCGAATGAATACAAAACAATTAGAGTACTTTTTGGCCACTGTAGAGCAAGGTAGTATATCGGGCGCCTCAAAAGTGCTTGATGTCGCACAGCCTGCCATTAGTTTGCAGCTGGCGAATTTAGAACATGAATTAAAAATAAAACTCTTTGAGCGAAATTTTCGTGGTGTGTCACTCACTCATGCAGGCTCTCAATTTGAAGAGCACGCTCGGCTCATTTTAAACCAAATCAATACCGCAAAATTAGACTTGATTGGGCAGCAAACCCAGTGCAAAGGCAAGGTGATCGTTGGCCTTAGTCAATCATTGTGTAATGTGCTGTCGGTGCAGTTACAGACAGAGCTAGAGCACCGCTTTCCTAATGTAGAGTTAGCCTTTAGAGTTGGGCCCTCGTACATGGTCGAAAGTTGGTTCGCCGAACAGCAGATTGATATTGCTCTGTGTTACAACTCAGATTTAGGTAAACATGCCGCTAGTTCATTGCCTCTTATTAACGAGAATTTGTATTTGTATATTTCACCACGGCCTAAAAACCCCAGCTACAGTGAACTTTCATTGTTTGGCTCAATCCCTTTTGAGTCGTTACAAGATTACGAACTATTTATGCCAGACAGACGGGACGCCCTACCTAAATTGCTTGAGGAGCAAGCCCGAAAAAACAATATTCAATTAAAGACACGTAACGCCTTTGGACAATTGATGACCACTTTGCATTATGTTTCTCAGGGGTTTGGTTTAGCCATTTACCCTTCATCAGCGACGTGCCACTTAGAAGCGAGTCATCAAATTCGAGCCATTAATATCACGGAGCCAGAGCTAAAACGTGAGGTTTATTTGCGCTTAGCCGAGCATCAGCACAAAAACCCCGCCGTTGCTGCCGTGTTTGAGCTTATTCGTGAAACAGCCGCAAACTTGCATGCTGATAATAGCTGGCGAGGCGAGTTACTTGACAATAAATACCAGCAACCTTCGGTCATTAGCATCGAGTCAGCTGTGGCTGGTTAACGCTACTTAGCCACAACTGAGATAGAGATAGACGTAAAGATTTGCCCTAGCGCATTAATTCAAGTGCTTGGGTGCCTGTCATACCCGGTTCAACACCTAATTCCCGTGCGGCTTTTGAAACTAATAACACTGGTTTTTGCAGCATATCTTCATGGGTTTTTACCCCTGATACAATTGCGCAGGCTTCACCTGTTTTATTACACGTGTTTACATCCACGTAACCACACGCTAATAGACCTTGTTCACCTTGAACTGTGAGTAAGGGTAATTTCAATTCGATACGCTCACGTTTAAGCTCACCCCAATCGAAGGTTTCCGCTTGCGCTGTAGCAGTTAACATTAAGCCTAACGCGACACCCAACAACTTAACCATATTACTACTCCTGTCTTGTCTTTTTTGTCATTTTAGAACGCTGGCTTGTGCAGTATTGATGCCACTCGGGCAAGGCGGGAAATTTCATGAAAATGCGTATATGAAGAGTATTTATGCACCAATGTAGAGTGCGATTACCCCTGAGCTGCACTTAAATGCAGCTATTTGGTTTTATTCATTTGTTATGCAGGGGCACCTTAGTGAAATAAAGGTTGGCGTAAATGCTTTAATAAACGACGACCTAAATCTGAGCGAATATCTCATGTGTCATCGCAGCAATGCATAACACATTAACCCCACTATGCTGGAGATCAAGAAGCTTAAAATAGCCCCTTCTTTGACCATGTCTTTTATGGTGATCTCCCCAGTACCGTAGGCAATTGCATTGGGTGCAGTCGCAACGGGAAGCATAAAGGCACAACTAGCAGCCATAGCGGCGGGGATCATAAATAAAGCAGGGTCGTTACCTGAAGAAACCGCGGCAACAGCGAGAATAGGCATCAGCAAAGTCGCGGTTGCTGTGTTACTGGTGATCTCCGTTAGGTAAGTCACGATTAAGCAAATAGCTAAAATAACCATCACCAGCGGTAAATTCGTCAAGCTAAGTAGCCACTCTCCTAAGATTTGGCTCAACCCTGATGCGCTAAAGCCCTTAGCCAAAGCAATACCACCTGCAAATAGCAGCAGTATGCCCCAAGGGATCCTTTTTGCTGTTTCCCAGTCGAGCAATCTGCTGCCTTTCCCATTTGGCACAATGAACATCACTACTGCAGCGGTCAATGCGATGGTGCTGTCACCCGCGTATGGAATATCAAACCAACCGCTCCAGCCGCCGAAAGGCTCATTGCGCGTTATCCATGCTAAGGCCGTTAAACCAAACACCCACAAGGTACGGGATTCTTCTTTTCGCCAAGCACCCAAGGTAGGCAATTCAATATCATGCTCCAGGGTAACATTGCGGGTTAGCCACAGGGCGATAATCGGAAGGCTAACAATAACAACGGGAACGCCTACTTTCATCCACGCCAAAAAGCCAAATTCTTGCCCTGTTTGCTCTTGATAAATACCGGCAAATATCACGTTGGGCGGTGTGCCGATGAGAGTCCCTAAGCCGCCGACACTGGCAGAGTATGCAATCCCTAAAATCAACGCCACTTTCAGTTTTGGGTTATCTACGTGTGACAGCACAGCTAATGCCATGGGCAGAATGATCAGTACGGTGGCCGTATTGGATATCCACATACTTAGGAACCCAGTCGCCAATACAAACCCCATCACTAATCGCCGGCCGCTACTCACGCCTACCAAACGCACCATATACACAGCGAGACGCTCATGGGCGCCGCTGCGCTCTAGTGCGGTTGATAACATAAAAGCCCCCATCAGCAGTAAAATAACGTGACTGCCCAACGCTGATGCCGCTATGCCATGATCAAGCACACCAAACATGGGTAACAGTGCGAAAGGGACGATAGAGGTAGCGGGAATAGGAATGGCTTCACTGACCCACCAAATAACCGTTAATGCAGTAATAGCGGCAGTCACTGCCGGTAAGTATTCGACCTGTGAGTACCGTAAAAATCCGTAAAACAGTATCGCCAGTAAAGGACCTATTAAAATAAAGTGCTGACGGTTTAATCGCATAACATTCGCTATCCTAATGCATCGCCTAAAGCAGGCATTTATGAATCATCGCCCCCGTTTTATACATCAAGAGGGACATACGGGCATTGTCCCTCGGGCTCGACTCCTCATCTACACTAATTGTTATATGCTTCGAGAGTGCGCTGGGCCGCTGTGTAAGCATCTGTTTTAACCAGTGCGTTAAAGTCAGCACAGGGCGCTTTGGCAAGCTTTGCTAAACGCGGATTTGTGGGTAAATCACTGGGTAAGCTATCGATGACCTGCGCAGCAGCGTCGGGGTTATTACATACCAGCACCATATCGCAGCCAGCGTTTAGTGCCGCATTTGCTCTGGCGGCAAAGTCGCCAATAAACGCGGCTCCCTGCATCGACAAATCATCGGAAAATACCACACCGTCGAATTGCATTTTTTGGCGCAAGTAGGTTTGTAACCAGACTTTAGAGAAACCTGCTGGCATATCATCCACTTGAGAGTACACCACATGCGCTGGCATCACCCCATCAAGTAAGCCCATGTCGTTTAAGCGGCTAAAAATCTGCATATCTAGCTGAGTGATTTGTTCAAGACTTCGATTATCTACCGGCATCGCAACATGCGAGTCTTCTTTGACATTACCATGCCCAGGAAAATGTTTACCTGTGGCTTTCATCCCTGCTCGGTGCATGCCTTTAATAAACTCACTGGCAAGTTGAATCAGAGGTTCTGGCTGGGTATGAAAAGAGCGATCACCAATAACATCCGATACGCCGTTTAAATCGAGCACGGGCGCAAAACTTAAGTCGATATCAAATGCGAGGCATTCAGCCGCCATGAGCCAACCAAAAGTATTGCAGTATTGCTGTGCCTGGCTCAAACCCTCATCACTGCGGGCGCAAATAGCACCCATTGCAGGAATAGCGCTGAATCCGTCGCGAAAACGCTGAACCCGGCCGCCTTCATGATCCACCCCAATTAATATCTTGTTGCGTGCTGCCAATCGAATTTGAGCAATGAGCTCTTTTAGTTGTTTTTGATCGTAGTAGTTACGACTGAAAAGGATAACGCCACCCACTAAAGGATGATCGAGCAACTCTCTGTCTTCAGGTGTTAACTCGTAACCTGAGACATCTAACATTATTGGACCCATGAATAATCTTATAACTTGTTGAATTAAACGCACTATAAGAGAACAGCAACATAAAACAAAGCCTCAACAAGCACCTTACTTGATTAAACCTCAAATAAAATGTCAGATGCCGCCCTAGCATCTCGCCCATTTTGCCGTTCGCGCACAAATTGAGCGTTAGAACTGTTAGAGAAATCATAGACATAAAAATGTATGACATTCCGCGCTACGGATGATTATACTAACCCAAATCGGTTATTTTAATGAGTTGTTATGGGTTTTCACACCGTCGGATTGATAGGCAAGCAAGGGCATCAAGGAGCGAATTTAAGCTTACAAGCGTTGATTGTTTATCTTAAGCAAAAGGACTGTCGAATGATTGTAGAGCAAAGTTGTGCTTCGCAATTAAAAGGTAACGGATTTGAAATTGCCGATCTAAATACCATAGGAACTCAAGCTGATTTAGCCATAGTAGTTGGTGGTGACGGTAATATGTTGGGCGCCGCTCGTGTTTTGGCCAAACACAATGTAGCTGTGGTAGGCATTAACCGTGGTAACTTGGGGTTTTTAACCGACATCAACCCAGATGACTTTGAACGCCAGCTCGATTCCATCTTTGCGGGCGAATGCCAAATCGAACAGCGCTTTTTACTTGAACTTGAAGTGTATCGAGGCGGAGAATTACAAAGCACTAATTCAGCCGTAAACGAAGTGGTAATGCATCACGGTAAAGTCGCTCATATGATGGAGTTTGAAGTCTACTTAGATGAAAACTTCGTGTTTAGTCAACGCTCAGATGGCCTTATCGTTGCAACGCCTACAGGCTCAACGGCCTATTCGTTATCAGGCGGCGGCCCCATTCTAACCCCCAATCTAGACGCCCTGAGCTTAGTGCCCATGTTCCCGCATACCCTCAGCGCTCGCCCAATTGTTGTAGATGCAAATAGCACGGTGCGCATCAAAGTATCACCAGAAAATAAAGACAATTTGCAAGTTAGCTGCGACAGCCATATCGTGCTCGCCGTATTACCGGGGGATGAAATCATTATCCGTAAAAACCCCGCCAAATTATCCCTAATTCACCCCAAAGATTACAATTACTTCAACGTGTTACGCACAAAACTCGGCTGGGGAAGTAAACTTTACTAGTGGCATCAGCAGAATAAATTTTAGTCAACTACTAGACAGCCTCGAAAATATGTATATATTTACAGTTACTGTATATTTGAACAGGTAAATATATGTTACTTCATCTCTCAATTCGAAATTTTGCTGTGGTTAAATCTCTGGACATCGATTTATCCCAAGGTATGACAGCGGTCACAGGTGAAACTGGCGCTGGTAAGTCCATTTCAGTGGATGCATTAGGGTTGTGTTTAGGCGATAGGGCCGAAGCGGGTTTCGTGCGCAGCGGTGCTGACAAGGCCGAAATCTGTGCATCTTTTGATGTGAGTAAATTGTCACTTGCTGCAAAATGGTTAAAAGAGCACGAATTAGACGATGGAAATGATTGCTTAATCAGACGAGTCATCTCTAGCGAAGGCCGCTCGAAAGCCTTCGTGAATGGCACACCTGTACCCTTAGGCCAGCTGAAATGTTTAGGACAATACTTGTTAAGTATTCATGGTCAGCATGCCCACCAACAGATTCTAAAAGCCGATACACAGCGCGAATTGCTGGACAACTTTGCCGAGCACCCTTCTCTTTTAAATAATGTGGCCCAGCACTACCAAAGCCTTCAACATAAACAGAAAATCTATCGTGAGTTATTGGCGGGTCAGCAACAGCGTGCGGATCGTTTTCAGCTTTTGTCGTATCAAGTCTCTGAGTTAGATGAATTTGCCATCGGCGAGGGTGAGTTTTCTGAACTGGAAAGTGAGCATAAAAGACTCAGTAATAGTCAAGCCTTGCTGGAGCAGACTCAGTTGAGTTTTTATCAACTATATGAAGCCGATGACTTTAATGCCCTATCTGCGGTGCAAAATAGTATTGATAGATTGACGGAATTGCAGGATCACGACCCGACCCTTTCTCCGATTTTAGCATTGTTAAATGAAGCGAGTATTCAAATTGATGAAGCTGCTCAAGAGCTTAGAGATTACACTGATCAGCTAGAAATAGACCCAATGAAAATGCAGCAGGTCGAAGCGCGATACTCTCAAGCGTTAGATTTAGCCAGAAAGCATCACGTTAAAGCGGAAGAGTTATATACCTACCACCAAACATTGACCCAAGAATTGTCTCAGCTTTCTGAAGATGACCAAATGTTGGATAGCATGCAGGACGAACTCTCAGCTCTAGAGAAGCTTTATTTCAAAAGCTGCGAACAACTTAGCTTGTCGCGTACTAAAGCCGCAAGCAAATTAGCCAAGCAGGTGGAAAGCCAGATTCACAAAATGAATATGGGCGACACGATATTTAAAATTGAAGTTGAGCCGCAGGTCAGTGCCTCTCCTAGCAAGCATGGTTTGGACAATATTCAATTCAAAGTGTCGACCAATAAAGGACAAGCCCTTGATAAAATTGAAAAGGTTGTCTCTGGTGGCGAGTTGTCGCGGATTGGTCTTGCAATTCAAGTGATCAGCTCTCATAACAGTCAGGTAGCAACCATGATTTTTGACGAAGTTGATACCGGTATTAGTGGTTCCACCGCTTCAGTGGTGGGGCATTTACTGCGTAAATTAGGTGAAACCTGTCAGGTAATTTGCGTAACGCATTTACCCCAAGTGGCAGCACGCGCGCACAACCAAATGTTCGTTACCAAGTTCAGTGACAAGAAAACCACAGAAACTCATATGATTTCTTTACAAGAAAATGAACGAATTGAAGAGTTGGCACGTCTACTAGCTGGAGACAAATTGACGGATTCTGCCCTCGCCAACGCCAAAGAGTTACTACAAATCAGTAATTCTTAACAATTATGCATTGATTAGGCTGTCTTGGCTGAGTTAGGATGCTTCGCCTATGGACCTTTAGCGAAGTACTTGTAGGGTCTTTATTTACCTAATAGCTGAGAAATTAAATAAGAATGAAGTTTAGAAATATATTGGCGGTGATTGCCGCCTCATTGATGTTGTCTGCTTGTGCTGATTGGATTTATCGAATTGATGTACCACAAGGTAACTTTTTAGATGAGCGTGATGTCAGTAAATTACGCATTAACATGACTAAAGAGCAAGTGGAGTACGTGTTAGGAAAGCCCGTAGTAGAGGACTCGTTTGATCATGATACGTGGTACTACTTGTATCAGATGAAGCGCGGGATGGCTAAGCGTGGTAAAGATTTCCGTAAAGAATTAACCCTACACTTTGTCGATAATCGCGTAAGCGAAGTGACAGGTGATTTTGAATTATCCGAAGACTTTAATACTCCCCTTGATGAGTAACGCCTGCTCACGATAGCTCAGCAGTATCGGTTAGTTTGTACTTTTACTTTATGTAAAAAAACAGATTAATCGATATTAGTTCACTGCCCCGCTACACATTTCAATTTCCCATAGACTTACCCGCATGCGTTTTTAACACATAAATAAACGCCCTGATGTAAGTTGTTTCTTTAGATATCAAGCTACTTAAGTTGTCTGCATCTATCACCTTTGTCATAAAACTGACGGTAATTCAGGCTAAAATTAGCCGAGTCATACATGCTTGTGGCATAATACGCGCCGAATTATTTTCCTCAAACAGTCGCACCAAATTAAAGTTAACGTTTAATCACAGGGCGCTGTTTTCTAATCTGTCAGCTTAAGCACAAATCGCTAGCGTACTTGATTAGTGGCGAGGAATAACACCTTCAACACATTCACCTAAATTACTCGGAAGAAAACATTGTTAACGACCGCAAACATCACTATGCAATTTGGCGAAAAGCCATTATTTGAAAATGTATCAGTTAAATTTGGTAACGGAAATCGTTACGGCTTAATCGGCGCAAATGGCTGTGGTAAATCAACCTTTATGAAGATACTTGGGGGAGACTTAGAGCAATCTGCCGGGAACGTTTCAACCGACCCAGGTGAGCGTATCGGTAAATTGAAGCAAGACCAGTTCGCATACGAAGAGTACAGTGTTATTGATACTGTAGTGATGGGACACAATGAACTGTGGAAAGTCAAAGCAGAGCGTGATGCTATTTATGCTAACCCTGAAATGACGGAAGAAGACGGTATTCGCGTTGCCGATTTAGAATCAGAGTTCGCTGAAATGGATGGCTACACCGCAGAAGCACGTGCCGGCGAGTTATTAATTGGTGTGGGTATTCCGGTAGAGCAACACTATGGCCCAATGAGTGAGATAGCACCAGGTTGGAAACTTCGCGTACTGCTTGCTCAAGTAATCTTTTCAGATCCAGATATCATGCTACTTGATGAGCCTACCAACAACTTGGACATTAACACCATTCGTTGGCTAGAAGGCGTGCTAAACGAGCGTAATTGCTCCATGATCATCATCTCGCACGATCGCCATTTTTTAAACAGTGTGTGCACCCATATGGCCGATTTGGATTATGGCGAAATTCGCTTATTCCCTGGTAACTATGATGAGTATATGACCGCCTCTACTCAAGCCAGAGAACGCTTAGTATCAGATAACGCTAAGAAAAAAGCGCAGATCGCTGAACTGCGTACCTTTGTTAGCCGCTTCTCGGCGAATGCATCTAAGTCTAAGCAAGCTACGTCTCGCGCTAAGCAGATAGACAAGATCAAACTGGATGACATTAAACCTTCAAGTCGTCAGACCCCTTTCATTCGCTTCGAGCAAACGAAAAAGTTACACCGTAACGCATTAGAGTTAACGGGATTGAAGAAATCCTATGAAAAGGAGTTGTTCAACGGTTTAGACTTGATGGTTGAAGTTGGCGAACGTATCGCAGTTATCGGCGAAAATGGTTTGGGTAAAACCACCCTGTTGAAGTGTTTAGTCGGAGATACTGATTTAACAGCAGGCGAAGTCAAATGGTCCGAGAACTCGAATATCGGTTATTACGCCCAAGATCATGCTCATGAGTTCGAAAAAGAAATGACGCTCATGGAATGGATGTATCAGTGGGCTCAAGAGGGTGATGACGAGCAAGTCATGCGCGGTACATTAGGCCGCTTGCTTTTCTCTCAAAATGAGATCACCAAATCGGTGAAAGTCATATCCGGCGGTGAACAAGGCCGTATGATGTTTGGCAAATTGATGCTTCAGCGCCCTAATATTTTGGTGATGGATGAGCCGACCAACCACATGGACATGGAATCGATTGAATCATTAAACTTAGCGTTAGAAAACTACGCGGGCACGCTGATATTCGTCAGTCATGACCGAGAGTTTGTATCTTCAGTTGCTACCCGCATCATTGAAATAACACCAAATGGAATTGTTGATTTCCGTGGTAACTATGAAAGTTATTTAGAAAGCTTAGGTGCTTAACCTCCGGTTTGGGGTGACGCTCTAGCCACAAAAAAAGCCTGAATCATATAACATGATCCAGGCTTTTTTTGGATTCAAGTAGCTTATACAGACAGCTGTATAAGCAAACGTTGATTAGGTGTTAACTAACCATTTAACAAACTGCTTCGCTTCATTTGCATTAGCAAATTTAGTGTTTTGACGACCTTGCTTGTCGGCAAATGCTACGCTTTGTTTGTTTACAGAAATTGAATGCACTGGGTGCATCACACGGATCTGAGAACCGTTGTATAAATAAGACATAATAAAACTCTCTTTCAATTAGCGCGATAATGTTGACGCGCGAAATTCAACGAAGCTTCACTATAGATTTGACGATAACTTTACGACTTTATATGAGTCTAGGAGTGATAAACAGCAAGCACATGCTCGCTTATTCGCCGTTCAATAATTCAGCTTAATATTTTTGTTTTTTTAAATGCTGGCTGACTGGATCAAGGTAAGACAAGACATTAACAACGTTACCGAAATGGTAACCTAGCTTATAAATGCGGAGGATGATTCATAAGCAAGGCCGCACGTTACAGCACTTATTGTGTAAACGCAATAGCTATTTCAATAATATTTAGTGCTATCATGCCCTATTGGTTATTACTCAATTAGAATTCATTATGCCCGCTAGAATTGCAGTATTCGTTGATGTGCAAAACATTTATTACACCACCCGTGACACCTACCAAAAACAATTTAACTATCGACAGTTTTGGCAGCATTTAAGTGAGCAAGGCGACATCGTTATCGCTAATGCTTATGCCACCGAACGTCATGACTCCCAACAACAAAAGTTTCAGTCAGCTTTGAAGCACATTGGCTTTAACGTTAAGTTAAAGCCTTTTATTCAGCGCAGTGACGGCTCAGCAAAGGGCGACTGGGATGTGGGGATCACCATTGATGTATTAGATGCTGCACAGCAAGTAGACACAGTCGTGTTGCTCTCAGGAGATGGAGATTTTGACTTATTACTCAAGGCAGTGAAGAAGAAGCATGAGGTAAAAACGAAGGTGTACGGCGTGCCAGCGCTTACCGCGAATGCTTTAGTTAGCGCCTGTGATGAGTTTGTTGAGATTACGCCAGCAATGTTGCAGTGATGCTACATTCTCAGTCGGAAGCCTCAGGCGTTATTTCATACACCTGAGGCTACTAAATTTTTGACGCTGAATTAAAAAATATGCGAAACAAAAAAAGCCGCAGCATAGGCTAGCAAACCATAGCCAGCGAACAATCCCCAAGCAATTTTTTTGCTACCCGTTTCACCTTTTAAGGTTGCTACCGTGGCAACGCATTGCAAGGCGATAACATAGAATATCAGTAAGCCGAGCCCTGCGCCTAAGGTTAAGCCGTCAGCTTGAATATTTGTCGCAAGGCCAGCAATGTTCTCATCGGCCCCTTCAATACCGAACAAGGTCCCGAGTGCCCCAACGAACACTTCTCTTGCCAGGAAGGAGACCAAAATGGCTACGCCGTAGCGCCAATCTAAGCCTAAAGGCGCAAAAATAGGCTCTATCCACTGGCCTATCATGGCTAGATAAGAATCCTCTAACGCATGCTCTGAACTTGGGAAATACCCTAAGCACCAGATAACCACAGACACCATGAAAATGACCGGCCCTGCCCTGCGAATAAATTGCTTCGCACTGGTGACCACCCGAAATAAAAGTGGCTTCCAGTGCGGTAAACTATAATTGGGCAGCTCCAATATAAAGGGCATTTCGGCTTTGTCAGCATCCTTGTTGGTAAACTTGTTCAATAGCACGCTTACTAGCAGTGCGGTGACAATTCCAAGAAAGTAGAGTACAAAAAATGCCGTTCCCTGCAGGCTTAAAAGCCCACCTAAGTAAGTCGTGTCTGGAATCAGAACCGCGATAAGCAAGGCATAAACGGGTAAGCGCGCTGAACAAGACATCAGTGGAATGGTCATCATGGTGATCAAGCGCTTACGAGGAGATTCAATAGTGCGAGCCGCCATAATGGCAGGGATAGCGCAGGCGTGACCTGATAAATACGGTATGAAGCTACGCCCTGATAGACCAAAATAACTCAACGGTTTATGGCAAATTAGCGCTGCGCGAGCAAGGTAGCCACTGTCCTCTAATAACCCGATAATAAAGGTGAGTACCATTATTTGCGGCACAAAAACAAGAAATGAGCCTAAGCCACCAAAAATGGCGTCTTGCAGAAAATCGTTGATAAGGCCAGGACCAATTGCAGAAGTAACAGCAACCGCTAACCAGCCAATGATTTCTTCGACGCCGTCCATTAGTGGCGTAGCCCAAGTAAATATACTTTGAAACAACAAGAACATTATACCGAAAAACGCCACGCCCCCCAGCACGCTATTAAGTAGGAAGCTATCAATTGTGTTTTGCTGTTTTAATACGATATCAGCGTGAATGCCGTAATGTTTGGCGATTTGACGACTGATACTGAACACGGTATCGCCTTCACCTACGCTTTTGGTTGGCACAAAGCTTTCGGGCCGAGCGACCACGTCCTGTAATGCTAATTTAAATTCATGTAATCCACTCAACGTTTTCGCCGACACAGGAAATACAGGGGCACCCAAGTCTTGCGCTAACCTCTCACAATCAACGTTGTGGCTAAAGCGCTCAACCTCATCAATCATGTTCAAGGCAAACACCAACGCTTTATTATGCTGTTTAGCTAGGTCGCGCACTTGTAACCCAAACACCAAGCTTCGCTCTAATCGAGTGGCGTCAAGGTTACACACAATGACGCCTGTATTGGCGTCGTGCATGGCTTCGTGGATTTTTTCCACGGCGATTTCTTCATCTCGAGAAAGCGTGCTTAGGGAGTAAGCGCCTGGAAAATCAATTAACCTATGTTCACCAAATTGACCACTTTTGAGCTCAACGGTTACACCTGGGAAATTAGCCACTTTCTGACGTAACCCAGTTAATTGGTTGAACAACAGACTTTTCCCAGAGTTGGGCTTACCCACTAAAATAATATTTTTCATGACACAACTTGATTGAACGAGCGTTAGGTTAACGCCCATATAGTAAAGGTTACTCTTGAGTATTTACCCCCGGAAAATGAATAATTTAATCGGGGTAAAAACGAAATAAGAAAATTAAGAAAGGCTACTGATAGCAACCTTATCAGCAATACTTTGCTCTAAGGTATAAACACAGTCGCCAATTTGAACCACAAGTGGCCCGCGCATAGGACTGCGCCTCAAACAACGAACTGACTGACCGTCTGTTAGGCCCATTTCTAACAATCGGTTTGTTACCGCTGGCAGTAAAGAAGCGTCTAAACCACTGATCAATGCAGATTTTTTTGCAGGGACATCCCAAAGTGTCATCGCACCCTCACCAAACAATTAATACAAATGAAAACTATTTTCATTAATACCACATATTTGGCTATGGGTGCAATGCGATTTGCTTACCCGACTTTTAAATGGTCAGCCACCAAGAACGCCATTTCTAGCACTTGGTCTGCATTCAACCTCGGATCACATTGGGTTTTATAGGCTTGTGCTAAATCATCATCACCAATTTGATATGCGCCACCTGTGCATTCGGTTACATGCTGACCAGTCATTTCTAAATGAATTCCGCCGGCATGAGTGCCCTCGGCACGGTGTGCTGCGAAGAACTGCTGAATTTCACGCAAAATAGCGTCGAAGTTACGCGTTTTGTAACCGCTTGATGCCTTGAAGGTATTGCCGTGCATAGGATCAGAGCTCCACACAACATTTCGCCCTTCTTGTTTCACTCGGCGCAGTAGCGCAGGTAAGTTTTGCTCGAGATTATCTGCCCCCATGCGGGTAATTAAGGTCAAACGACCAGACGTATTCTCTGGGTTTAGCGCATCGATGAGCTTAATTAATTCATCGCCTTGCATGGTCGGTCCTACTTTTACCCCGATTGGGTTATGAATACCCCGGAAGAACTCGATGTGTGCATGGTCAAGCTGACGGGTACGTTCACCTATCCACAACATGTGAGCTGAGCAGTTGTACCACTTGTCAGTTAAGGTATCTACGCGCGTCAGTGCTTGCTCATAGTTAAGCAATAAGGCCTCGTGAGAGGTATACAAACTTGTTTCGTGCAAGGTCGGCGTATTGCTGGTATTGATCCCCATCACGTCCATAAACTCTAACGAGTCTTGTATACGACGCGCCACATCTTGGTAACGCTCTTTCAGAGGGTTATTCTCAACGAACGCCATGTTCCAGCGATTTACTTGATGTAAGTCTGCCAAGCCGCCCTGAGCGAACGCACGTAATAAGTTTAAAGTGGATGCGCTTTGATGATACGCATCGAGCATGCGCTGAGGATCTGGCGTACGTGCCGCTTCAGTAAACTCAAAGTTGTTGATGATATCGCCGCGATAACTAGGTAGAGACACATCACCAATGGTCTCAAAATCGCCGGAGCGTGGCTTAGCGTATTGCCCCGCCATGCGAGCAACTTTTGTCACTGGACAACGGCCTGCGAAGGTCAACACAATCGCCATTTGCAAAATAACTTTGAATGTATCGCGAATTTTCGGTGCGTTGAATTCATCAAAGGACTCTGCACAATCACCACCTTGTAGCAAAAAGCCTTTACCGTCAGCAACTTGGCCTAACTCTTTAAACAACTGACGCGTTTCAGCGGCAAAAACAAGTGGCGGATAAGATTTAAGCTTTTGCTCTACATCTTTTAGGTGTTGCTGATCATGGTAAGTAGGTTGTTGCAGAATTGGCTTTTGACGCCAACTATCAGGTTGCCATTGGCTCACAATGTGTCCTTAAAAATTAGTAAAGTAGGAAATGAAAAATTAGTTCACAAACGGTTGGTAAGCAACATACAAATGTGACCCCTAATCATACCTGATCTCGGCCTTGATGAAATACGCTCAAGGTAAAGAATGTCGATAAAAATCAATTATTCGCTGTTAAGTTATCTTAGTAAGCCATATGGATGCACGATTCACCAGATAACACCGCCATTCACAATCAATGATATAATGAAATGCGTTGTTAAATTCCAAAACCAAAAAACGCATTGTTAGTTACCCCAATACCGTCTCTCTTTTCCCTTAAGCAAAACGCTGCTTGATCTGTTCAAGCAGGCCATCCGATGCCTGTTCAATTAAATCCAATACGTATTCAAACCCGCGCTTGCCCCCGTAGTAGGGGTCCGGCACTTCATCTTCTTGTGAGGAACAAAAACTCATCATAAGAGCAATCTTGTGTTGATGTTCCTCTGGGCATATTTCTAGTAAGTTTCGTAGATTCTGTTTGTCCATGGCGACAATGTAATCGAAGTGTTCAAAATCACTTGGGTCTACCTTACGGCATTTTATTTTCTTAAAACTATAGCCCCTCTCTTCGCCCACAGCCCGTGAACGCTTGTCCGGTGGCGAACCTATATGTGCCCCAAGCGTACCGGCGGAATCTATTTCAATACTCATGCCCGCATGTAGTGCTTTATGGCGAAATATCGCTTCCGCCGTAGGCGAGCGACAAATATTGCCCAAACATACGAAAAGGACTGATGTGATAGTTTTTTTTACTTTTTTGTCAAACACCTGAATAACACCCGTGAAATTGTGAACATTTAAAAGGACTGGATTCTAGCATTGGCTAAAAATACTTAGGATGCGTGATTATCTTTCCACACTTGAGCGCTTTTTGGTAACCTACAGATATTGTAAATCAAATGTGTCACGTATGGACGAATCGATAAAGATTACAACGGCTTGTCAACAAGTTCAGTGTCACGAATGTGGCTACTTGGTTGAAGTACCTCCCCTTGTACATCGCCAGCGCGCTCAATGTCCTAGATGCCATTATGTTATCACAACCTACTACCAGAATATGGTTCAAAAGTTGGTAGCATTCTCGTTAGCGGCCTTAGTCCTTATGGTTGCTGCGCTAAGTTTTAATTTTTTATCGTTTAGTGCAAACGGTCAATACCATGCAATCAATATCTTCAGTAGCATTGAAACTCTCGCAGACAATGATTATGTGGCCTTAGCGATTTTGCAAAGTGCCGTTATTCTTGTGTTGCCGCTGACCATACTGTTTTGTTTACTGTATTTACTAATCCCTGTGCTGTTTGGTAAAAAACCGCAACATGCGGCCGTTTTACTCAAAATTATCTTCGCGCTTCGCGCTTGGACCATGGTGGAAATTTTTCTTGTCGCTGTGCTAGTAAGCTTGGTTAAAATAATGTCTATGGCAGATATTGGTATCGGCTTGTCTTTCTATGCGTACGCGTTATTTGCTATTTGTATGACCTACACATTGATGTACATGGACGAACATCAAATGTATCTCACCACATCATGTGCGTTACCCAAAATACATAAACGGCACTCCCCATCTCACAGCATTCAAGCGACGTGGGCATTACTATTGACGTCGATTTTACTCTACGTACCTGCGAACACCTTGCCAATCATGCATACGGATATCTTAGGAGATGATGAGCCCAGTACTATTCTTGGGGGCGTTATAACGCTATGGAAAATGGGCTCATACCCGATAGCCGCCGTCATTTTCATAGCCAGCATAGTGGTACCAGTGGCGAAACTGTGCATATTATGTTGGTTGAATTTCAGTGTGCAAACCCAATTCGCAGGCCGTAAAAAAACCCGTATGATCAGTTATCGATTTACTGAGTTTATTGGTCGTTGGTCAATGATCGATGTCTTTGTTGTCGCGATTTTGGTTAGCCTGATCCAACTAGGAAATATCATGAGTATTTACCCTGGCTATGCCGCCCTCGCATTCTGCTCGGTGGTCATTTTGACCATGCTTGCGGCAATGTCATTCGATACGAAGTTAATTTGGAGCGATCACTAATCATGCAAGAAAACGGCGAACCTGCTGAGGTCACAAACGTAAAGAGTATATCTAAAATATGGTTAGTGCCGATTGTCGCAATCTGTATGGGAGCTTGGATGTTCTATCACCAATGGAGCAACCAAGGGCCACTCATTAGTATTGTGTTCGAAAATGCATCAGGTCTCGAGGTCGGCAAAACTAAAATAAAAATGCATAACGTCGATGTCGGTGAAGTGAAAACCATTGCATTGACCGAAGACTTACAGAAAGTACTTGTTACTGCACGAATGTCAGCACATTCTGAAGGGCTGTTGCGTGAGAGCACCGAATTTTGGGCCGTCAACCCGCGCATATCACTTAATGGTATATCGGGTTTAAATACTTTGGTGTCGGGCACTTACATCAACATGTCGACCAATTTAGAAGGCCCATCAAGCCGCGATTTCGTGGCACTTTCAGCACCACCTATCACGCCCAGTGGCACCCCTGGACTGCACGTTACGCTCAACAGTGACGCTGAATTCGCCTTTAAAGAAGGCGACCCTGTTATTTATAAAGGGTTAAAGGTCGGAGAGTTTGAAAGTATCTATTTTAACTTCGAAGAACGTGTTGTGTACTACAACACGTTTATACAAGCGCCATATCACAAGTTAATTACCACGAATACCAAGTTTTGGAATACCAGTGGCGTAGAGATGGACATTGGCGCAAACGGTTTTAAAGTGAAAAGTAGCAGTATCGAAACACTAATCACAAACGGGGTTGCGTTTGGCGTGCCTGAAGGCATGCCACAAGGCAATAGAGTCAGTGAAAGATCATATTTCAATATTCATGACTCTTACGACTCAGCCGCTGAAGAGCGCTATAAAGAATCAGCCAAATTTGTGATTTTAGTGGAGGATACTGTGCGGGGCTTACACGTGGGTGCCCCCGTTGAGTATAGAGGCATTAAAGTGGGTAAAGTATTGGATATTAACCCACCTAATGCTAACCAACAAAAGTGGTTAGACGCTGGGGTAGCGATTCCTGTCGTCATTGGCATTCAACCTGGGCGTGTTGAGCAAACGGACGATGATATTGGTATTAAATTTATTAACCAACAGATAACTACATGGGTCGAAAACGGTTTTAGAGCGTCATTGCAAACAGGTAATTTACTCACTGGAGCGCTCTTTGTTAACTTGGAACAATATGCCAATCTGCCATCTGTTGAAATGGAAAAATTTCAAGACTATCCAGTGATCCCCAGTATCTCTAATGAGTTCTCACAAATCACCGAAAAAGTCGGGGCCATATTAGATAACATTAACGACATGAATCTCGTTCAGTTATCCGAAGCTGCAAACAAAATGATGGACGACATAAGTGCGAGCGCCAATAGTATGAACAGCACCGCTGATGATTTTTCCGGTACGTTGAAGCAGATGGAAGAACAACAAGTTAGCGTTAAACTAGCAAATGCCTTGGCTGGGATCGCAGAGTTAACAAAAGGCTTCTCTGCAGGCTCCAAAACCAATAATGAAATTAACCAGACGTTAGACACACTTCAGCAGAGGCTAAGGGAGCTACAACCTTTGCTTCTGGAGCTTAATCAAGCACCTAATAGTTTAATTTTTGATAAAGCGCCTAAGCCTTATTTACAGCCCGGCATCAGCAATAATAACACTCAGCAAGAGCGAAAATAATATGAAGATGTTTAGCATTTTTCTAATGATAGGGTTGATTTCTGGCTGCAGTTCATCCTCTGCCCCAAATAGACAGATATATTTATTGAACAGCGACGCGCCGTTGATCACGATAAACAATCCCGAGATTGAGAAGGTCGTTATATTGGACAAAATACAGCTTGCCGATTATCTCAAACGGCCTAATTTAGTGATGCAAATTCAGGGCAACAAGCTGTATTATTCTGACGTGGATCTGTGGGCAGAAAGTTTGCAAAATGGGATTCATGATACGATGCTTGCGTGGTTAAACCAGCATGCTGAAGCGACACGTTTTGTCGCTTATGATTCACCTGAAGCAAACTTGGGTCAGGAGCATCTTATTTTGAGTGTTCAGTATTTTATGCCGACAGATCAGGGAACGGTCATTAGCAGTGGTCAGTTTTGGCGAACGGGGAATGGACGGACGGATGCGGGTAAAAACGGGAAAAGTGTATCAACTAACAGCTTTTCTTTTACCTCGCCCCTAACCCAGAAAGGGTACAGCCATAGCGTGGCGCTACTTGCAGAGCAATTATCGCAATTGAGTTCCCAGATCGTGAGCGATTTTGAGTAACACAAAGGGAAAGTGAACAAGTATGTTTATCGTAAAGCGTTTATTTAGCGCCTATTTAAATACCGGCACGAATAAGAGCAACACGCCAGCGGTGCGTCAGCAAATTCAAGTCACCAACTTATTTGGCTTGATTGGTTATTTCATCACATTGGTGCTCGGGGTAAGTGCCCTTATCCGTAGTGCTGGGGCGAAAAATGACGACTTCTATCTAGGCGTGACTTTATTGGTAGCAAGTGCTTTATTTTTCACTTCTCGCTTAATTCTCAAATTTTTTCAAAGTAAAAATGGCTATAAAGTTTCGGCTAATTTGGTCACAGGCGCATTAATGCTTCTGATGCTCTACCTAATAGTCACTGGTGGGGTTAAGAATACCGGCCCTCTGTGGATTTACATTGTTCCACCTGTAGTGCTCTTTTTTGGTGGCTTGAAGCGGGGCTTGATCCAATTAGGTTGCTTCGCTTTTGTGGCTATTGTGATATTAGAGTATCCAGGTAACCTGTTCTTAATGGCTCAATACAGTGACGAGTTTAGCTCACGGCTTATCTACTCGTTTATTACCGTCAGCTTGCTATTCGTGTTCTATGAATATTCTCGTCAGCGTTCGTTTAAAACACTTCAAGAGTTAAGCCGTGAATTTGAAAAGCAAGCGCGCTTAGACCCACTCTCAGGATTGCAAAATCGTCGGGGCATGCTTGAGAAGTTAGAATACGAGCACCAGCGTACGTTAAGGCACCATAAAAATTTGACGCTTATGATGTGTGATATCGACCATTTCAAGCGAGTAAATGATAAATTTGGTCACGATGTGGGAGACGGTGTCATCACACAAGTTGGTCAACTTTTTGACAAAGCACTTCGCAAACAAGATACCGTTGCGCGCTGGGGCGGAGAAGAGTTTTTGTTTCTTTTGCCTGAAACCACACAAGAGCAAGCCTTTACGTTAGCGGAAAAGCTACGCGCTCAAGTTTCTAAGCAACAATATCAAGCAGGCTCAGATAGTTTCACCGTCACGGTCAGCTTAGGGATATATCAAATGCACCCTCAAGACAATCTAGACCATGCTATCAGCCGTGCCGATACAAATTTATATCGCGCCAAGTCCAATGGTCGAAACTGCTCAATAAAATCCGATTGAGCACATACTGAATAACGAGACTCATGCGTTCTAAACAACACACACAAATTGACGATGTCCCCTTTAATTGGCGCGTAGTAAAACAGCTATGGCCTTATTTATTGGAATTCAAGCGCCGCGTTTTCATCGCAATGCTCTGCCTTATCGCAGCAAAGATCGCCAGTATCGGCCTGCCTTTTGTCTTAAAACACGCCGTTGACACTCTAAACACGCCAGATGCAGAAAACGCCTTGGTGCTTGTTCCTTTTGCGCTCATTGCCGCCTATGGGCTGCTGCGCTTAGCCAATGTCTTGTTTGGGGAGATACGTGACACGCTTTTTGGACGTGTGACTGAACGCGCTATGCGCCGTATTAGCCTACAAGTATTTGAACATCTGCACAGACTAGATCTCGACTATCATTTAAATCGCCAAACGGGGGGATTGTCTCGCGACATTGAGCGTGGCACCAGTGGCATAAGTTTTCTGATGCGCTTCTTAGTCTTTAATATTGTCCCTACCCTGCTGGAAATACTGGCTGTTGTCGGTGTGCTTTTTTACAACTATGGCTGGAGCTTCGCGGCGATTATTTTGGTCTCAGTTATTGGTTACATCGGCTTCTCTGTAAGAGCAACGCACTGGAGAACCGAGTTTGTGCGAGCGGTCAATCAAGCCGATTCGCTAAGTAATACCAGAGCGATTGATAGCCTACTGAATTACGAAACAGTTAAATATTTCAATAACGAAGATTATGAGGCTAAGCGCTACGATGTTGCCTTAGCGGACTGGGAAACGGCACGGCGTAAAAACAGATTATCTCTTTTTGCCCTAAATGGCGGTCAAGCCACCATTATTGCTATTGCCATGACCAGCATGATGGCCGTTGCTGCATATTATGTTGCACAAGGCACCATGACCATTGGTGACTTTGTTTTGGTTAACGCCTTTACCATGCAAATTTTCATGCCTCTGAACTTCCTTGGTTTTGTATATCGCGAGATAAGAGGAGCATTAGCAAACATCGAGAATCTTTTTACCTTACTCAGTAAATCTCCAAAAGTGATCGACAATCAAGATGCCAAACCGTTAGTCGTCAGCAAAGGCAATGTACGTTTTGAAAACGTAAGTTTCGGCTACGGACCTGACAGACAAATTTTGCACGGTGTGAGCTTTCGCGTACCTGCGGGTAAAAAAGTAGCCATTGTTGGCCCAAGCGGCGCCGGTAAATCTACTATTATTAAATTATTGTTTCGTTTTTATAATGCCAATAGCGGCGAAATTTATATTGATGAGCAGCCTGTCAGCCAATTGACACAAGCCTCGTTACGGCAAGCCATCGGTATAGTGCCGCAAGACACAGTGTTATTTAATGACAGTATTTTTGAGAATATCCGTTACGGTAACCCTTTGGCGAGTGATGAAGAGGTTTACCAAGCCATCGACCACGCACATCTATCTGCATTCATCAAAGCCCTACCCCTAGGGAAAGACACCAAAGTAGGCGAGCGGGGTCTTAAGTTATCGGGGGGCGAAAAACAGCGCGTCGCCATTGCTCGCACTATATTAAAAGGTGCTCCGATCCTATTGTTTGATGAAGCAACTTCGTCTCTGGACAGTCAATCTGAACATGCGATTTTGAGTGCATTTAGAGAGATTGCAATCGGGCATACCAGTATTGTTATTGCCCATAGGCTCTCGACCATAGTCGATGCTGACAGCATCATAGTGATCCAAGATGGCCGCGTGGTAGAACAAGGTAGTCATACACTGCTTTTAGCCAATAATGGTCCGTATTACCATCTGTGGAATACACAACAAAAAGTGAACTCAAAAGATGCCTGAACAGCAACATCAACAACTCGTTGATGCCATCAATCAAATCATGCCTTTTGGTAAGTACGCCGGTCGGAAGCTGCTGGAATTACCCGAGCCTTATCTTGTTTGGTTTAGCCAAAAAGGCTTTCCCGAGGGTAAACTTGGACAACAACTGGCCCTAATGCACGAAGTAAAAGTCAATGGTTTAGAAACCATGCTTCAACCACTACTGAGATAATGAATAGACCACATCTTCGCGCCGACCGGGCGCATCGAAATACCCGTCGAAATCCTCTTCGAAAAGGTAATAGCGCGCAATATGAAAATATTGATAAACAGATATTAGCGTTGCATCAGGCTATGGTTGAAAAACTTATTGCACAACCTGAACTTCGTCAACATGTAATAGACACTATTGAATCAAGATACGCCAATGGCCAATTACGCCACGGTGGCTACCTAGTGTGGAGTTGTTTGATGGAGTGTATTGATGACACTCCGGATAGCTTCATCGAAGGGGTACTTGCTGACACGCCTCAAATGCGCAAACTTAGACGCAGAACTCCCTTCGTCAACGTATTAACAGAGAAAGAGCGCGAACAGGCATTACTCGGTTAACGACTGGCACAAAGTGGCATAACCACCTAAATAGATTCGCCGTTTTTACAAAGCCGCGGTTGAAAGGCTAAAAGCGTTTAAGCAATGACTTCAATACTAATACCGACATCATTATCTGACCGAAATTTTCTCCTTAAACGAAAAAAGCACCCGAAGGTGCTTTCTTTCAAACGCAATAAGCTGTCGAATTAACGACGTAGGCCCAAACGCTTGATTAGATCTTGATAACGCTCAACATTTTTACCTTTAAGGTAATCAAGAAGTTTACGACGCTGGCTAACCATACGTAATAAACCACGACGTGAGTGGTGATCTTTTTTATGGTCAGCAAAGTGGCCTTGAAGCTTGTTGATGTTAGACGTCAACAATGCAACTTGAACTTCAGGTGAACCAGTATCACCTTCTTTTACGCCATAATCAGCAATGATTGCTGCAGTTTCTTGAGTAGTTAGTGACATAACTTTCTCCAATATAAGAGCTAAAATACAGCAGGCCGATCACTAATTCAGCCATGCCAAGGAGCGCGTATTATAGTCACTACCAACGAATTAGCAAGGGCAAATACGACTAACCTTGCTCGGTGAACACCACAACACGTTTAGGGGCCGCTTTGTTATCGCTATCGAGCTCTGACACACCCAAGAATACGTTTCCTTCAGTGCAATATGTGCGCACCAGAGTGCCCTGGTCAATAGTGGCCTCACTAACATAAGGCACTGGCTGACCATGCAGAAATGAGTCTCTTGAAGCGGGTGTGAGTTCAACACTAGGCAGTGCTTTTACGGCGCTGTCCATGGGGATTAACAATGGGTCGAGAATATCCGTTAGGGGTATTTGCTCCGCTTGGGCTTTTTCGAGCAAAGACTCAAGCATTTCAAAGGTCACCATTTTGTCGCTCGGGTAATCAGCGACAGCAGTACGATGCAATTTACTCACATAGGCACAGCAGCCTAAAAGCTGTCCTAGATCATCAACCAAGGAGCGTATGTAAGTGCCTTTACTGCAGTGCACTTCCATGTCGACTTCATCACCTTCAAAGCGAGTGATCTTAAGTGAGAAAATAGTGATATCGCGCGCTTCTCGCTCGATGACTATTCCTTGACGTGCATAGTGGTACAGAGGTTTGCCCTGATGCTTTAACGCTGAGAACATTGACGGAACTTGTTTGATTGGCCCTTTAAACGTCTCGCATGCATCAATTAATTGCTGCTCAGTCACATTCACTTGACGGGTATCAACAACCTCACCATCAGCGTCTGACGTCGTTGTTCTTACGCCTAACTTAGCCGTAACAATATAGGTTTTATCGGCATCTAATAAAAACTGGGAAAACTTAGTGGCTTCACCTAAACACACTGGCAACATCCCGGTAGCCAGTGGATCCAGTGCGCCAGTATGACCGGCCTTGGCGGCTAAAAATGCGCGTTTCACTTTTTGCAGCGCCTGATTTGACGAAATTTCCAATGGTTTGTCTAACAACAAAATTCCGTCTATTGCGCGACCTTTACGACGTCTAGCCAAGCCTTAATCCTCTTGTTCGTCTTCATCTAAAGAACGGCCTGCATTGCGCGCGCGCTCTTTATCTTTGTTTAGCGTTTCATCTACTAAATTGCTGATACGAATGCCTTCACTTAATGAACCATCGCGAACAAATTTAATCGCAGGTACAGCACGCATACGCATGCGATTCGCCAGTAAAGTGCGGATGTAACCTTTGTTTTCTTCTAGGATCGACAAGTAGTTGTCCATGACTTCTTCGTCGTTCTCAAAAAAGGTCACGTAAATTTTTGTGTATGCTAAATCGCGAGATACTTCAACAGCGGACACAGTCACCATGCCCAAACGCGGGTCACGATTCTTGAACTCATTCTGTAAAATACTGGCGATCTCTTTATGGATTTGCTGACCTACGCGGTCGGTGCGAGAGAATTCTCTTGCCATTTTAATCTCCTAAAGCATTAAATGATGCTTTTGTTAAGACAAAACGGAGGCCTAAGCCTCCGTTTTAATTCAATACTAATAACGCGCTAACATTTTATATTGGCGAATTATAGTTCACGCTCAACTTGAACGATTTCAAATACTTCGATTTGGTCGCCCACTTTAACGTCGTTGTAGTTCTTCACGCCGATACCACACTCAACACCGTTACGTACTTCTTGTACGTCATCTTTGAAGCGTCTTAGTGATTCAAGCTCACCTTCGTAGATAACGACGTTTTCACGTAACACGCGGATTGGGTTACTACGTTTAATCGTACCTTCAACCACCATACAACCGGCAATTGCACCAAGTTTAGGTGATTTAAATACGTCACGTACTTCAGCCAAACCAATGATTTCTTGTTTGAATTCAGGGGCGAGCATACCGGTCATCGCCATCTTGACTTCATCAATCAAGCTATAGATAACACTGTAGTAGCGCAAATCGATTTCTTCGGCTTCAATCACGCGTCTTGCACTTGCATCGGCACGTACGTTGAAACCCACCACAATCGCACTAGATGCAGCCGCTAAGCTGGCGTCAGTCTCAGTAATACCACCAACACCACTGCCTACTATGTTCACTTTCACTTCAGAAGTAGACAATTTGGTCAATGAATCAGAGATTGCTTCAACAGAGCCTTGAACATCGGCTTTAAGCACGATGTTAAGTTCGCTAACATCACCTGCTTCCATGTTCGCGAACATGTTTTCAAGTTTCGCTTTTTGCTGCTTAGCCAGTTTAATTTCACGCTGCTTAGCATTACGTTTAGTCGCTACTTCACGCGCTTTACGCTCATCTTGTACCACTAGCGCGTCTTCACCAGCCACGGGAACACCCGACAAACCTAGTACTTCTACTGGTGTTGAAGGCCCTGCGATGGCAACGTCTTTACCGTTTTCATCACGCATAGCACGTACACGACCGTACTCAATACCACACAGTAAGATATCGCCGGCCTTAAGTTGACCTTCTTGCACCAAGACAGAAGCCACTGGGCCGCGTCCTTTGTCCAAGCGAGACTCGATAACAATACCTTTAGCAGAGCCTGTAGGCGGCGCTTTCAAGTCTAGTAATTCAGCTTGTAGGCTAATCGCTTCAAGCAACGCGTCGATACCTTCACCTGTTTTAGCAGAAACGTTAACGAACTGGTGTTCTCCGCCCCACTCTTCTGAAATCACTTCTAGTTGTGACAATTCAGTCTTAACACGATCTGGATCGGCGCTTTCTTTATCCATTTTGTTAACAGCAACAATCAAAGGGACACCAGCTGCTTTCGAATGCTGAACCGCTTCTTTTGTTTGTGGCATTACACCATCATCTGCTGCAACAACCAAAATAACGATATCGGTTGCTGTGGCACCACGTGCACGCATAGCAGTAAACGCGGCGTGACCTGGAGTATCTAGGAAAGCAATTCGGCCGTTGTCAGTTTCAACACTGTAAGCACCGATATGCTGAGTAATACCACCTGCTTCACCCGCAGCGACTTTCGCGCGACGAATGTAATCTAGCAATGATGTTTTACCATGGTCAACGTGACCCATAATCGTTACAACTGGTGCACGCGACGCAAGCTCAGACGATATTTTGTCAGCCAACAATTCGTCTTCTAAGGCGTTATCGTTCACTAATTCGTATTTGTGACCCATTTCTTCCACTACGAGAACCGCTGTTTCTTGGTCTAGTACTTGGTTAATGGTCGCCATCTCGCCCATTTTCATCATCGCTTTGATGACTTCAGTCGCTTTAATGGCTAACTTGCTAGCTAAGTCACTCACCGTGATCGTTTCGCCTAGACGAACGATACGCTCAACTGGCTGCGCTGGCTTGTTAAACGCATGCTTAAGGTCTGAACCTGCATTGCGTTTTGACTTTTTACGACGACGTCCGCCACGCTCGATTTTAATATCATCAGCATCTTCAGCTTCTTGTGCGTAGCGATTACTGTGCACATGCACTTCTTCCGCTTCTTGCTTCTTACGACGCTCTTCTTCTTCTTTCCAGCGACGTGAGTTTTCTTCAGCAAGTTTGCGCGCTTCATCAGCAGCTTTTTTCGCATCTTCTTCAAGCTTACGTTGAGACTCTTGTTCTTGCTTCTTACGGATATTTTCCGCTTCAGTGCGAACACGCTCTTGTTCTGCTTTTTCTTCAGGGCTTAACGCTGATTCTTCGGCTTGGCGCGCTTCTGCTTCTTTTTTCGCTTTTTCAGCACGGGCAAGACGTTCAGCTTCCGCTTTCGCTTTAGATTCAGCGGCTTTCTTCGCTTTCTCTTCAGCAGCTTTTTTCGCTTCTTCTGCGGCCGCTTTTTCAGCTTCAAGTTGCGCTTGTTGCTCTGCTAGCGCGCGCGCTGTTTCTTCTTCTGCCAAACGTGCTTCTTCTACATCAGTACGTTTAACATAAGTACGCTTTTTACGTACTTCAACTGTGACCGCTTTCGACTTACCCATATTCAGAGTACTGGTCGTTTTGCGTTGTAATGTCATTCGCTTAGGCGCTTCAGAGCCCGTACCGCCATGTTGTTTGCTTAAATAATCCAACAGCTGACGTTTTTCGTCTTCAGTCACGTTTTCATTTGCCGCTTTAACAATATCAGCATCTTTAAACTGCTTAACTAAGCGGTCAACCGAAGTGCCGATATCGGCGGCGAGTTTTTCAATGGATACTTCTGCCATATTCGTAATTCCTCTTGGTGACCCTATTCTTCGTTAAACCAGACAATGTTACGTGCAGCCATAATTAACTGGCCCGCTTTTTCTTCGTCTAGTTCTTCAATATCGCTGATCTCATCTACGCCTTGCTCCGCAAGTGCTTCAAGATCGGTAATGCCGCGACTTGCCAATGTGTAGGCAACATGGCGTTCCATACCGGCTAAACTTAATAGCTCTTCTTTTGGTTCAGAGGCTTCCAATGTCTCTTCGTTCGCTAACGCTTGCGTGGTGAGTGCTGCGCGCGCTCTGCTACGTAAATCATCAACAATGTCTTCATCAAGACCGTCTATTTCAAGTAGCTCATTAATGGGTACATAAGCGATTTCTTCAAGCGTAGAGAAACCTTCATCAACCAATACCGCTGCAAACTCTTCGTCAATATCAAGACCATTAACGAACACAGCTAACACTTTTGAATTTTCTTCATCGTGTTTGTTGTTTAAGTCTTCGACCGTCATCACGTTTAATTCCCAGCCAGTAAGCTGAGCGGCTAAACGGACGTTTTGACCACTACGACCAATCGCCTGAGCTAGATTGTCAGATTCAACCGCAACATCCATGGTGTGGTTATCTTCATCAACAACGATGGATGCAACCTCAGCCGGCGCCATTGCATTGATAACGAATTGCGCTGGATTGTCATCCCACAATACGATGTCTACACGCTCGCCACTTAATTCGCTGCTGACTGCTTGTACGCGTGAACCACGCATACCTACACAAGCTCCTACTGGGTCAAGACGTTTATCGTTGGTTTTAACCGCGATTTTAGCGCGAGAACCAGGATCGCGAGCAGCGGCCTTAATTTCTAAGGTTTCTTCTGCGATTTCAGGCACTTCCAGTCTAAACAACTCAACCAGCATGTCTGGGTGTGTACGGCTCACAAACAATTGAGCACCGCGTGCTTCAGGGCGAATGACGTACAATAATCCACGTACTCGGTCACCTGGGCGGAACGTTTCACGAGGTAACATATCGTCACGGTAAATTACGCCTTCCGCGTTGTTACCCAAGTCTATGATGATGTTGTCGCGATTGACCTTTTTAACGGTACCAGTGACTAAGTCACCCACACGCTCTTCGTATTCAGCCATCACTTGGGCGCGCTCAGCTTCACGTACTTTTTGTACGATAACTTGCTTAGCCGTTTGTGTGGTTATACGGTCAAATTTGATTGATTCGATTTGATCTTCAACATAGTCACCTAGTTGAATGTCAGGCTCATCAATTTGAGCCGCAGAAATAGTCATTTCTGCAAAAGGATTCTCTTGCTTTTGATCATCAGCGATAACCATCCAACGACGGAACGTATCAAAGTCGCCAGTAATACGGTCAATAGCAACACGTACTTCAATTTCGCCTTCAGTTTTCTTTTTAGTAGCACTTGCAATGGCAAACTCTAACGCTTCAAAGATTTTTTCTCTTGGAACTTGTTTTTCATTTGAAACGGCTTCCGCCACTAACAAAATTTCTTTATTCATGATTGCCTCACTGATTATTCTTTAGCAAAAGCCTTAATGGCCATCTACTCAATCAAACGTTGGAACAACATTGCCTTTTTCAATATTGGCAAAGGCCAATACAAATTCTTGGTTATCCACTTCTATGGTTAACATGCCATCGGCTTCGGACAATAACTTACCTTTAAAGTTACGTCTGTCTCCCATTGGCATCTTTAATCGTAATGTGACGACTTCACCCACTGATTCGATATAATGTTGTAACTTAAATAAGGGACGTTCCATGCCCGGCGAGGACACTTCTAAGTTGTATTCGGTATTAATCGGATCTTCTACATCAAGTACGGCACTCACTTGATGACTCACTTCTGCACAATGATCGACTGAAATACCGTCAGGGTGATCAATGTAAACGCGCATGGTTGAATGTTTTCCAGCGCGAACAAATTCAATCCCCACCATTTCAAAGCCAAGCGCCTCAACAGGTGCGGTCAACATTTCAGTTAATTTCTGTTCTAGTTGTGACAAAACTCACGCTCCAAAAACGAAAAAAGGGCCATAAGCCCAGAATAAATTAAAAACAGGATAAAAAGGATAACAAAAAGCCCCGTACAAGCGGGGCTTTTTGTTTCTGGACCCTAGTCCACTATTCTCACTGAAAATTGGCTGAGTGCCAAGTTCCAAAAAGTGGTTGCGGGAGCAGGATTTGAACCTACGACCTTCGGGTTATGAGCCCGACGAGCTACCAGACTGCTCCATCCCGCGCTTGAAATCTTTTTCGATAAGAACACTATGCATTGCGTGTCGCGTCTCGAGTGGGGCGTATTATACATAGCTAACTGAAACGCGCAAGTCTTGTGAAGCATAAAACTCAAATAAATCCAGAAGGTTTATTAGATTGTATGCAATTCGTACAAAACCACTGATTACACAATGCGCTAAGCCAAATTACACAGCTAACTAGACCTGCAATAGGTCCATCTTAGACGCCAGTTTAAAATCCAATTCACTTAAACCACCAACATCATGCGTAGTGAGTTTAACCTCCACTTTATTATATACATTGAACCATTCAGGATGATGATTGAGTTTTTCCGCCCAAATGGCGATTTGACTCATCCAGCCGAACGCACGAATAAAGCTCTTAAACTTGAAGTTCTTGGCAAGTTTACCATCGTTAATGTGCCAGTGTTGTTCTGCTGGCAAGCCTTGGTTGAGCGCAATTAACTTAGTTTGCGTTTCACTTTCTGATAATTTATCTACCATGTAATCCTCCTTTTTGCGATTCATTGAATTGTTTCACACTGTCTATCATGCCGTTAGCCGATCAAAATGAAAGCAAAGGCATGATTTACCTAGATGATATTCGGTCACTTAAGTTTACAAAACAGTGAAACAAAAAAACCTGCCGAAGCAGGTTTTTTATATAAATTACTGAGTTTAGAATTCGACGGCGAAGCGCGCGTATATTTGACGCCCTCTTGGGTCATGCACCTTACTGTCAAAGCCACTGTTAGTGAATAACTGTGGCGGCTCTTCATCTGTGATGTTGATACCACCCACAGACAATACATAGTTGTTCTGGGTATCGAACAAAGTACCCAAATTAACGTTGTACTGAACATCGTAGGTCACTTGGCTATCAACTCCTTTAAACCCTCCTAATCCTTCACATGAACCTGTATTGACGCTGCCATCAGCACAGTTTTGGTCGTCATCATAACTGTCAATATAACGGGCAAAGATATTGGCAGAATGAGCACCCGAGGACCAATTTAGCCCAAGATTTAAACGTAGCTCAGGAGAAGAAGTACCTATATTTGTAAAGTTTCTGCGCCCTGCCCCATCGACTTTACCTGCTTGCGGGTCGTTTAGTTCATATTCCAGAATGTAAGTAGCATTGATTGACGGCACAAACATACCAGCGTCCGTATCAATCTTATAACTGGTCACAAAGTCTAGACCAGAGGTTTCAAGAGAGCTTGCATTAACATAAGTATTGTTAACTTGTGTTAACGGGCCGGTTAGTGGGTCACCTGCACGAACAACACGCTCAGGATCGCTTGGGTCTAAGTTTAATACAGCCTGCGGATTTTCTTGAATAATCAAATCCTCAAACTCGAAGTTCCAGTAATCCACTTCAATAGAAAAGTCGCTAATCGGCTCGAACGACACACCAAGGTTGTATGCGGTAGATTCTTCAGGTTTTAAGTCTTCATTCCCTACAGTACGCACTGCAGCGAATGCATTTGCACCGATAAGCGGGTCAACGAGTTGTTGTAGTGAGGTGCCGCCACCATTTCTTAAAAATACCGTTGGCGCTCTGAACGATGTTGATATTGAACCTCGTAAAGACAATTGTTCACTGGCGCGATATGAAAATGCCACTTTAGGGTCAATCGTATCACCAATGGTGCCGCCGTAATCTTCGTAACGCACAGCGAGCTGAATATCTAGATCGTCAGTTACCGGTAGTGCCATCTCAGCAAACGCAGCCCACACATCTAATGAGCCGTCAAAGTCAGGGTTACCAATTACAAACGTAAAGCTGTCTTGATTAGCCAGTGCATCGTAATCTTGGCTCAAGGATTCATCACGGTATTGCATACCAAATGCGAGACCTGCCGCTCCGCCATCCATATCAAACACATCGAATGACATAAAGCCTTCAAATACTTGTAAATCAGCTTTTGAATCGATGGTTTCAAGACCCGTAAATGAATCAATTACGTACTGAGAGTTGGGTGCAGTTGTGTACGATGTCGCGAAAGGATTGAAGTATTCGCAATCCCCTTCCCCGGGAGTACCCGTTAACGGATTACATTGTCCGCCGCCCAAACCGTTCAACGCTAAGTTGAACTCGGTGTTCAACACATCCGGTACACTGAAGAAAAAGTCGTTGGTAGCATTGGTGTAACTGACTTCCCAAAAACCATGCTCTAGCTCACCCTGCAGCGCGGTGTTAAAACGAAATGTATCGGATTCAGTATTAGCGAAATCAGGTGCTTTACCGTTACCTTCAGCACGGCCGAAAAAGGTCACAGCTTGTCCAAACGGGTTTTCAGGATGATCAGCAGGCACAACGGGCCCAGTAAGAATTGGGAAACTTGGTGCGCCACCACGAGATGCACGGTTACGCGCAAAGCTAACTTCTGTGGTCCAACTCATTTCGTCCGTCAATTCATATTCTGCTTTCACATAAGCGTTGAGACGAGATTCATCTGGTACGTATGAATAATCTTTACCGAAATCAAACATACAAAGGCCTACATCTAGGCCAGGCACAGTGCCAGGAGGCGCTAACACATTGGATGCACCACCAAACTCTTCACACCCATAGGGGTCAATAAAGGGTGTAGCACCAATAAAGTACGAGCCTGGATTACCTAACGCACTGCTGTCATCTTGGGGGCGGCTCAAACGACGGTCTTTTATAAATAAAGGGGAACGATTGGTGTAACTTACCGCAGCGATAATGCTGCTATCCTCACTACTGGTGCCCCACAACCCTTGCAATACATACTCTTTATTATTGCCATGAGCACCGTCTTGATAATCCGCGCTAAGTTTCACGCCGTCATAATTGCGTTTTGTTATAAAGTTAACTACCCCGGCCACAGCATCCGAACCATATAAAGCAGATGCACCATCTTTAATGATCTCCACACGGTCAATCGCAATCATAGGAACGAGTGAGCTAGTATCAACGAAATTTAGTCCATTGTTGGTCGGTTGGGCGTTAACCACTTGACGTTTATTGTTTAGCAAAACCAACGTCGATGCCACACCTAGACCACGAAGGTTAATATTTGACGTACCGGCTGTCGCATTTTGCGTAAATGCGTCGGGGTTATTTTCAGCCCCAGTGTTAATGGTTAACGTTTGGGTAATATCAGCGATATTTTTCGCGCCAAGGGCGTCAATTGCAACGCTGTCCACGACGGACAATGGCGACGGCGATTCAAAGTTTTCACTGCGGCGAACGAAACTACCGGTCACCATGATCATTTCGATGTCTTCTTTTTTCTCTACATCAGCTTCTTGGGCTAATACTGTAGGCGTAGCAAATAAAAACTGTGCGGAAATGGCCGCGGCTAAAGCACTGACTCGTGTATTTATCTTCATTGTGTGTTCTCGAGGTAATTATTAGATTCAAATCGAGCGTGTTAACAACGGACCTTTCCAACCACTCAGACCGCGCGTCAATATTGTCTAATAGTTCTAATTCCAACCAGTAAGTGACTGATTCTCGGGCGCTAAACTAACGCGTCACAATGATAGTAGGGGGGGATTCGCTCGATGTAAACGCAATGTTACTTATATGTAAACATTCGTTCAACTCATGGTCGGACCAGTCTAAAAAAGGAGAGCAACCTAACAGGTAAAAAGATTGCTCATACTAAAGTTTAAGCCAGTAACATCATTAAAAAAGTGCCTACTGCTGCGGGCTTGTCTCTGCCTTTAATTTCTATCTGGGTGTCAAAGCTAAATAAAGTGCCTAACGGCTTCTTTTCTTTCCTCGCAAGAGAAGAGACAAAGCGAATCTCATCGTTGACACGCACTGGCTCTAAAAAGCGTATTTTATCTATCCCGTAGTTCAATACAGTTTGGCTGGCAGAATCGAGCTGAACCATGTGGTAGAAGGACTCAGGCATGAGTGTCACACTCAAATAACCGTGGGCAATAGTAGTTTTAAACGGACTTTCTTTTTCACAGCGCTTAGGATCAATATGTATCCATTGATGGTCACCTGTGGCATCAGCGAATAAGTTTATTCGCGCTTGATCTATTTTTAACCAAGCGCTTGGCGCTAACTCTTCACCGACTTCAATTTGTAATAAACCCTTGGCCATCATTGGCTCCTTTAGATTGTAGTTTGGTCATGCTTACGCTAGCACCCAGTCTCTGGAGAAGACAACTCACCTGAATTTATTTAGATGTATAAACTAAGTATGAGGAAAAAACTCGCGCATTAAATGAAATACATTGTTGATATATAGTAAACATTCACGCTCGTGATGACTCTGGTACTAGTCTGGTGGGTAGGTGCTGTGTTCCATGTGATATTTTCTAACAAAAGAAATTTATTCCTACTTTTAGGGTCTGCATATAGACGCAATTAGACGTCAATAATCACCAAGAGGACCCAAATGGTTAGACATTGGTTAGTTATCGCACTTTTATCTTGTGTCTCACATGTCACCCAAGCCTACTGCATAGATGATTGGGCATGTTTTGAAAAGGTTAAGCACGACGAGGTAATAGAATACTGGTTAAGCAACAACAAGCCCTACCCCATCACCTCTACGCTCGATGTGAGAACACAAAACCTTAAAACCGAGAATGCAGCTAAAGAGCGATACATCAAAACATTGGTTTTAGGACCCTTAGAGCGCGTTAAAATTTTGACGTTGCAGCCGATTGATAGCGCTCGCCCATTGCATAGCAAAGAAGATTTTTACTGGACCCCAGGTATCGAAGACGCCCAACACGATGATAGTTACCAATATGCGTTACCTTATGCAAAGGGCCAGACATTTAGGGTCATGCAAGGATTTAACGGCGGCTATAGCCACCAAGGGGCATCGCGATACGCTGTGGATTTTGCAATGCCAATAGGTACGCCTATCCATGCGGCACGTGGTGGTCAGGTGATCGACTTACAGCAAAAACATGACAGAGGTGGTGCCGCTAGGAGTTTCGCCAGATACGCTAATTTCATCACTGTACTGCACGATGACGGCACGACAGGTGAATACTATCATTTGCGCCTAAATGGTGTAGTGCCTACCCTTGGACAAGATATTAAACGAGGACAACTTATTGGTTATTCAGGTAATACCGGCTTCTCCTCCCTGCCCCATTTGCATTTCGCTGTCTATCAAGCCAAAAGTTTTGGTAAGTACCAATCAATAAAAATAACGTTTGAGAAGTGACCCGCCAGTTCCCTGTAGGATCATCCTGTAATTTACCTACCAGTAAAAGCTAGAGCGTTTTTTATTTTATCCACGTTTAATCATCACTTCTATTTTCAAAAAAAAACCCTATCCAATTGATTTGACTCGTCCTTTGTATGCTAAAACGGAACTTTTGTGTAAAAAAGTTTACATGTCACTGAGCGTTCTAAGCACCTATATCCTGAAGATAAATTTGATCTATTTTAGAAATTGCGTAGTATTAATTACAACTGGTCAGATGAGCGGATGAGTAATTATCATGAGTATTAGAACAAACCTTAAAAAAGTATTACCTGCAATTTCTTTAACAGAGCAAGAAGCGTTAGACGCGGGTGATGTATGGATTGAATCATCCATCTATCGTGGTACGCCTGATATGCAAGCCTTGCGTGCCATTCCTAAAGCGACTTTGAGCGCAGATGAGCAAGCTTTCTTAGACGGTCCAGTACAAGAGCTATTGGAAATGGTTGATGATCACGAACTGCAAAACGGTCATCATTTACCGCAGAATGTGTTGGACTTTTTATCAGCAAATAAGTTTTTCGCTTTGATTATTCCCAAGAGATTTGGTGGATTAGAGTTTTCTCCTTATGCTAATTCAACCATAGTCGCGACAATTGCAGTAAAAAGCAGCGCGGTTGCGGTAACCGTCATGGTGCCTAACTCATTAGGACCGGGCGAATTGCTAATGCATTACGGTACTACAGAGCAACAAGACCACTGGTTGCCCAATTTAGCTGTAGGTAAAGACATTCCATGTTTTGCACTGACCAGCCCTGAGGCAGGCTCAGATGCGGGTGCTATCCCTGATACAGGGATTGTGACCAAAGAAATGTACGAGGGCAAAGAAGTAATTGGCTTATCGGTGACTTGGGATAAGCGTTACATCACGCTTGCGCCTATCGCTACGGTACTTGGATTAGCCTTTAAAGTATTCGACCCCGACCATTTATTGGGTGACAAAGTGGAGCTAGGCATCACGTGCGCGCTTATCCCTAAGTCACACCCTGGTGTTGAGCTAGGTAATCGTCACGATCCTATGGGTATTCGTTTCTATAACGGCACCACTCGCGGTAACAAAGTATTCATCCCAATGGACTTCATTATTGGGGGTCAGAAAAACATTGGTCGTGGATGGCAAATGCTTGTCAGTTGTTTGGGTGCGGGACGCGGTATCTCACTTCCTGCAATGGGTGTGGCATCAGCACAATCTGCTCTGAAGTCTACCGCAGAATATTCGTTTGTTCGTGAACAATTCGGCGTGCCAATTGGGCGTTTCGAAGGAATTCAGGAAAAACTTGCTGATATAGCGGGTAAAACGTTTGTTTTAGAAGCCATGCGTGTATTGACCACTGAAGGCCTGGGTTTAGGCCTTAAGCCTTCGGTTGTAACGGCAATGGCTAAATACCACATGACTGAATTAGGTCGTGATGTGTGTAACACCGCGATGGATATCCAAGCCGGTAAAGCGATTCAACGAGGGCCGCAAAATACCTTAGCGAATGGTTATGCAGCGCAACCCATTGCCATTACGGTTGAAGGTGCAAACATTTTAACCAGAAGCTTAATGATATTTGGTCAAGGCGCAATGCGCTGTCATCCCCATATGAAAGAAATGGTTGATCTCATTCACAGCGATGAAGCCTCAGCAGACAAAGAGTTTAATAAAGTGTTGGGTAAAACCATCAACTTCAGTGTTAAGAATTCGTTGCGCAGCTTCAGTAAAAGCTATTTAACCTTTACGCGCGGCGCGCAATCTAGCTTGCCTGAAGTGAAGCCATATGAAAAACGCATGAACGCTTTATCAGCCAAACTAGCACCTCTTGCTGATTTATCGCTACTTGTCCTTGGCGGTGATTTGAAGAAAGCCGAAATGCTATCGGCACGTTTGGGTGATGTGATGAGTTACTTATATGCCTCCATGGCGGTGGTTCGTTTTTACGAGCAACGGGTAACAAACCGAGTTGAAGCCAAGCCTTATTTCGAATACGCCATTCAGTGGTGTTTATTGCAGGGTGAGCAGGCTTTGAATGAATTCGTCAGTAACTTCCCGAACACAGCCACTCGTGGTTTGATGCGTGTATTAACTAACACTTATACGCGCTCAGTTCCGGCCATATCTGACAAACTAAAACGACAGCTTTCTGATGCCACTATGGCGCAAAGCTCGATCATGGCAGATTTAACCCACTTGGTTAAGGTTATTCCTGGTGATGGTAATCACATCAACCAAGAAGCATTTGCTGCAAAGCACGATGTCATGCCTATCCTTAAAGTTGTGCAAAAAGCACTCCGTAAGGATCCAGTGGTCCCGTTTGTTTCCTTTGAAAATGCAGTGACTAAGCTGCATGAAAACGGTGAACTAAGCGCAAACGAATACGCTCGCGTAATCGATTATAATAATAAGCGACAACTAGCCGTGCGTGTTGATGAGTACACCTTTGATATGGAACTGCTTGATGCAAATCAACAGCTCGTCAAAGGTGAACCAGAAGCGCACACAGACGCCGCGTAAAGCAGGCAAGGGAAGCGAAAAGGGGATGATATTTATATCATCCCCTTTTTTTTGCTTTTAGCCCGCAAAGGTTCTAGCGATCTTTACCCGCTCTATTTCTAGCGCTACGCCAGGGCACGAATTTCAGCCAGCGCCAATTCTATTTCCTGTTCGTTGTTCAGCAAGGATGGTGCGAAGCGCGCATAGCTTTGCCGATAAGGCGTACTACTCATAATAATACCTTTAGCATGCATCTTTTCTACTACGGCTTGCGGCGCTAGTCCCTTCACGTCGAAACACACTAGGCCAGATGAAAGTGCACTGTCATGGGGTGTATACAATGTCACATGCGACATTTCTGCTAACCCTTTCTTGGTTTGTGCATTAAGTTGATGAATGCGCTTTTGAACGTTCGCTTTGCCCAACTGAAGGTGTAATTTGAATGCTTCTGGCAAAGCCCAGCGATGCTCGAAGGAGTGAAAACCCCCAGGGGACATATGATCGCCAATCGGCACGTTATCTTGCGTCGTTGACCCTAGCCAAACATTGTAAGACTCACTGAAACTAGGAATAACCGGCTCGCTTTGAGCCCACGCCCGTTCATTTCCCCACACAACACCTGTGCCCCTTGGGCCAAATATCCATTTGTGAGTGCCAGCGACGAAAAAGTCACACCCTAACTGGCTAATATCTTGATCCTCAATACCAAACCCGTGAACGCCATCAATGCAAAACAGTATCTGTTGATCACCTTTACGCTGCTGATTAATCTTGATGATGGTATCAGCCATAGCCCGAATAGGCAGCTTTACACCAGTGGATGAATGCACCCACGTAGCCGCAACCACTTTTGTTCGCTGGCTAATAGCATCGCGCAATCGCTTTAACACCTGATCCACGTTGACTTGCGCTGGCTCGTCATACAGAGCGATGCGCTTAACCGTGGCCCCAGTGCGTTTAGCCCGGTGCACCAACGACATATCAGTGGAGTAATGGTCGTGCACGGTTTGCAGAATTTCGTCCCCTTGCTGCAATTTTAATCCACTATAAATCAAGCCTAACCCCATAGTGGTGCTGTCGGTTAACGCGATGTGTCGAGCTTCTCCTCCCATATAATCAGCCGCGGCTTGGGTTATTTCACCGTCAATAGTGAGAAAGTGCTCATGCCAGTAATCCGAAGGGTTCTCATCAAATGCTTGTCTGTGCTTTTCGATGGCTTGAGAAACAGGTGCGGGATGCGACGCTAACAAGAATGTTGATAGCTGAATGTAGTCCCGAGTCAATGGAAACAAATTACGCAACGCTTGCCAATCACTCGGTGCAGGAAAACTATTTGCGTTTGCTATCTTAGGTACTGCTTTTGGTCCTGCTTTTAATAAAGACGATATGCTCACCAAACCTGCTCCGGCGCCCAGCCCCAATGCATGTAAAAACTGACGTCTCAACATATAAATCCCCCTTTCTTATCTCGCCGCTCCTAAGGCTAAAAGAATACATTTACAACGCGTTAAGCCATGGAGTAATAGGCATAAGTGTAGGGGCAATGCTGAAACTTCGCCTTTTTAGAGCATCAATATAGTGCTTAAAAATACGTCAAAAAGATAAACAGAATGAAATGGGATTGGACAAAAAATAATGTCACAACAAGAAAAGATACGATCGGTAAAGCTGAAAAACGAGAATATTGAATCACTCAGCACTGTGCCCCTCGACTGGTGGCACAGTGCTCATGTTATTATGCTTGCAAGATTTATTTCACTTCCATATGCGGCGAGCGGTAAACAATCTCATCGTTGAGATCGATACCAATGCCTGGGGTTTCACTGACTTCGAAAAAGCCATTAACGGGCTGAGGGTCTTGAATACACAATTCGCGATTCCAGTCTTTAATGGCGTAAGTATGATGCTCGTGAATCAAAAAGTTAGGGATAGCAGTTTCTAAATGTAAGCTCGCCGCCGTCGCCACGGGGCCACCACACACATGGGCCTGGATGCGTACGTCATACACATCAGCGTAATCACAGACTTTTTTGGCTTCAGTGAAACCACCGCATAAGCCAATGTCGGGCTGCAATACGTCTAGGCTTTGATCTTCTAGATACGGTCTAACCCCCCAACGATTATATAAACGCTCACCACCAGCAATGGGCACATTCACGCGCTTGGCGACTTTATCGTGTAATTTAGAATTCAAGTAGTTCACTGGCTCTTCGTAATACAAACAACCAATGTCTTCGACCATTTCACCTAACTGAATGGCCGTGGCAACACCGGGTAAACTGTGGCATTCAAAAATAATATCTACGTCGTCACCTACCGCATCACGGATGGCTTGCAACCGCGCTCTGAACAAGCGCATTTCTGGCTGAGTAAACAACTTGGTGCGATCAAAGTGCCCTGCCCCGTTTTTATCGTAAACAATCGGGTCAACTTTAACAGCGTCATAGCCTTCAGCCACAGCTTTTTCAGCTGCGCGTCCGTAATCAACAGGGTCGTTCAAGCGGGTAACCTCTTTATCCCAATCGAATTGTAATTGGCTGGCATAAGTACGTAATTTTTCGTTGGTTTTACCACCCAATAATTGGTACAAAGGTACATTTAGCGCTCTGGCTTTAATGTCCCATAATGCCGTATCGATTGCGCTCATAGCCGCATAAAACACTGGGCCGCCACCTAGTCCCCAAAAACCTTCTCTGAGCATTTTGCTCCACAGCAGTTCGGTATTGACCGGATTGAAACCGATCAATAATGCTTCTGCAATTTCCTTAATCATATGCGCAGCAGCACTGTGTCCCCAGTCGTATGCAAGACCAGCCTCCCCTACGCCTGTTATCCCTTCATCTGTATGAATACGAATAAAAACGGGGTTCCACACTGTGCGTTTTGGGCACTCGATATCAAAAATTTCAACGCGGGTAATTTTCATTAATTCTATTCCTGAAAGTAATTATTCTTGTCTTTAACGTGTATTTTGTTATTCGCAAAAACTCGGATCGAGCTTGTAAGCTTTACGTAACATGGCTGGCCAGGCTTTTTGGCCGCCGGTTTGCCCACTGTGAACCACATTAGCTTGAGCATATATGCCATCGACTATGGCCTGTGGAATTTCAATAACCGATTGATTTGCTTGTAGTAAATCCATCTGAATCTCACATGCGCGCTGCAAATCATAAAAGCGCATAAAGGCATCCCCCACCGTTGGGCCCAATGTCAAACCGCCATGATTATGTAAAAGCATATGGTTGTTGTTAGCTAAATCATCTTGCAGGCGCCTTTTCTCATCGGCATTCACCGCCAGACCTTCATATTCGTGGTAGCTCATGGACGACAAGGAGAACATCGCGTATTGGCTCCATGGTTGCAAACCATCTTTTAGGCTGGCAACGCTGATCGTCGCTTTGGTATGCAAATGAATGACGCATTGCGCATCATGTCTTACTTCATGAATAGCGCTATGAATGGTAAAACCAGCAGGATTAATAGTATACGGCGAACCATCTAGGATATTGCCTTCTAAATCCACTTTCACTAGGTTCGAGGCGGTGACTTCTTCAAATGTTAACCCAAAAGGATTAATCAAATACTCATCTGTACCGGGAACACGCGCAGAAATATGGGTATAAATAAGGTCGCCCCAGCGAGCGTCTGCCACGAGTCTGTAACATGCAGCTAGATCAACGCGAGTTTGCCACTCAGCATCGGACACTTGCCCTTTTAAACTTCTATCTGATAACGCAAACACCTTATCTCCTTACTATTCAAATTAAGCGTCAAATCGCTCTAGCTATTGTTGTTTCGTTTTACTGCGCCCTGAAAATTAGCCTCGAAAGACCGGCGCGCATATTATCAACATAAGCTCTGTTTTCACTAAGCTCAGTACTGCTGTCATAAAACAACTATGATAACTGAGTGACAAACAATATCCGAGACCTATGGGAATTACCTTATGGTTTTTAAATATAGATATTTGCCTTTGCTGCTAACGTCAGTCCCGTGGCACAATAACAGTATTAATGTTTACAAGATTACGCGTCCATTTGAGCCCTGTAAAAAGCCAGTGGGTACGTTAACAAAACAGGTGAATTATCATGAAAGCAGGCGCATGCCATATCTTGGTCAAAACTGAAAAAGAAGCGCAACAATTGAAAGCGCAATTAGACAAAGGCGCGAACTTCCAACAACTCGCTAAAAAGCATTCACTGTGTCCATCAGGCAAAAAAGGGGGGGATTTAGGTGAGTTCAGCCCGGGCACTATGGTTAAAGCCTTTGACAGCGTAGTGTTTAAAAAAGAGATTTTGACCGTACATGGACCAGTCAAAACTCAATTTGGTTACCACCTAATCAAAACCCTCTATCGCGGTTAATAGAAGAACTACAGAAGACTGGGCGAGGCTTGTAACCAATTTAGCGGGTCATATTTTGTGGTAGCACACGTCATGTGCAGCGTAAAAGCATGGCGTGATTTCTCCGAGCGATTTGGCGCACTAAAATGCGGCAGTAACCCATCAAATACCACCAGCGAACCTTTCTTTACCTCTAAAGGTTTTGCATCTTCATCTTTTGGCCAAGGGGTGTCATCTAGCACTTTTAATTCTGTGCTGTCATCGGTAAAGCGCATAAATTGCTCGCGCAGAGGCGTATCACTGCCATCGGCCTTAACTTGTAAGCAGCCATTTTCAATTGTGGCATCTTCCACTGCAAACCAAAATGTCACTACGGACAAGGGGTCGCTTAAGAAATAGGTGCCGTCTTGATGCCAGCGGATCACTCCTCCTATCTTCGGCTGTTTAAAAATATACATAGATTGATGAATTTGCGGTTTGAATAACCCTACATCTCTTGCTAATTGTCTGATCCTAGGATCGTGGCTGAATGCTTTAAATACGGGGTTTAGCGTGTGCAGGGCATGGCCAATTTTGTTAATGCTTACTGCCTTAGCTTGCTTCAAGTCGCCTTTCTCGTCGAAGGCTTCCTCTTCAAAAAAACAGCGGATTTTATCGCCTGATTGTAAGAAGTAATCATCTCTTGATTTGCTCTGATCTTGGGTAGAAAAAACAGCACGAGTTGAATTAGGGTCGAACAACTCAACAATAGATTCAGCTTCACTTTTTAAAGAGGCCATTTCTGCCGTGGAAAAAAGCTGGTTTAATACGATATACCCTTGGGCTCGAAATTCATTTTTCTGATCGACAGACAGCATAGAGACCTCACACTTTGTATCAAAATTTCTTGCAAAACAGTATATTATCTTGCGTTCAAGTCAAGAGCAGGTCTTGTCTTGATTCTCCCTTTTGCTCATATACATCGCTTGATCTGCTTTTTGCAGCATTTCACTAACGCTTATTTCGTTATCACTGAACACCACACACCCCACACTGGCGGTGACTCGGATCTGCGCGCTGTCGGTACTGATATTAATATTCTTTAAGCGTTTCGTAACACGTTCTCTTAATATTTCTGATTGACGTTCATCCTCAAATTGAGCAAGAGCGACAAATTCATCACCGCCTAGACGGCCAACTGCATCTTGATCTCGCATTTGTTTACGAATGATTTTAGCCATAATTCGCAGTACTTGGTCTCCTGCTTTATGACCAAAATTGTCATTAATCTCTTTGAAGTAATCTAAATCGATGTACAACAAACATAATATTCCCTGCTGCGTGTTGTGGTTTTTTACGATTTTTTCTGCGGCTTCTTCCCAGCCTCTTCGATTAAAAATTTCACATAGCGGATCCGTCATGGCTTGGGCTTGAGCCAAAATCTTCTCTTGGTTGATGCGCTTTATTCGTTCTGAGGTAGCGATAGCAAGAAGAAAACTCTCAATGGCAAATGAAAACAACAGGCCATAACGCTGTAAAAACGGACTTTGATCACCCAAAAATATCCGGAAAACCATCGCACAACACACAGTCAATGAAGCGAGCAGTACAAGGCGAGCGGTGTGTACTCGAACGTAGGAGGCATATGCAATTAATCCAAACGTACACATCAATACGGCCATGGTGGTTCTTGCCATAATGATGGCAAGTAATGTAAACCATTCCCCTCTAGGTAAAAAACACAGCACAATTGAGACACCCAACACGAAAACAGCAGGATACATCACGACATAGCGAGTGAATCGCGACCAACGTCGCTGTAAGCCCAATAAGGTTACAACGAAAATCGTGCCGGTAAATACCGTTAAGCCAGCGAATAAAAGGTTTAACCTTATGTTGTTGGTTAGGTTTGCATCAAAGAATAGGTTTATGTTCCCTTCCTGTAACAAGAAAAAAATGCCCGCACAGAGAACGTAGTAACAATAAAAGTGGAAGCGCTTATCTTTAAGGCTTCTCCCCATCACATACAAATAAAAAACCAGTGTAATGCACAGCCCATAAAACAGGCCCAATAACAAGTTATGTTGTTGCCCCGCTAATGCGTAATCTGGCCAGGTTTTGCGAACGAGTGTTAGGCTAAAGTCCCGCTCGGCGTCTAGTACTAAACTTGCGTTGTACTGCCCCTGGGGTAAAACAAAAACCAGTTTATTAGCGGCAATTTTCTGCTGCTCTTCATGCTCAATATGCAAACTTGCTTTGCGTATAGCATTGTTGTTGATAATTAATACACTCTGTTCTTTGACGTGACACGCTACTGATAGGTGGTTAGTAAATTGTTTAACAGGCACTCTTTTGATTTGATTTAGCGTAAGGGAAAGGGGTGTATCATTCTGCTGTTCATGGAATACAAAGCAGGTGTCCTGTTCTTGTGCATAAAGACGATGACTGAATATACTGCATATCAATAGCGCCGCAGATAAATAACAGAAAGAACCAGTAGCAAACTGTCCTTTACTTCTGCCATTTACTAGTACACAGCTGAAAATAGGTTTAAGGATACGGCTACCCCAAAGATTTAGCGTCATGATTACAGACACGTGCACCGCATTAAAATACGTCATACCTAATGTATACACCTAAAAGTCAGATTCTTATGTGTTAAATAGCGCATCTAGGAAATTCTCATTTTGGCTAAATGTTAGCGAATTTGACTTACCCTCGGCACTGAAGTCTCATTCCACATGACTTAAAATTAAAAATACTCTTTACTAACAACAATTTAATTACTTGGCACAGGAACTGCCTTGCATTGCTCATTGAGAATTACGCCTAACAAATGATGAGAGATTACGATGAGTTTACCGATCATACTAGTTACAGTCATATTGGCTATTAGTCCAAGTATTGCACTGGCCAGTCAAAAAGAAGTTGAAGTTTTCTATTTTGAGAATATTGCGCAAATGCGATATGAAAGTAGCCCATCGGCACTGACTGAAGCCAAGAAGAAGCTAATGCGCCACTTACCCTACAGTAACGATGGCCTATCGACACCAGAGGTTGAAAACCTAAGCCTTATTGGTAACGACGTTAAAAGAAGCTTTCCTATGCAAATGATGTCAGATATTCGCACTGTTCGTACAGATGTTGAATTACCCGAGAGTAGCGTTGTGTTGGGTTCGATTAACACAAACGATGGCAACATAGTGTTAAACGGCGTAACCGTATTTGGTCACATTAAGTCCCTGCAAGGAGATATCAGTTTAACCGGTAATACCGTCGTTTTTGGTAACGTGTTTATTGGCCGGCAGATGTATCAGATTAATGGAAACGAGATGGGGCCGCCCTCTGTGTTTATTGGCGAAGATGTTCGCATAACAGGCAAGTTGATCGCACATCCTTTGGTACAGCTAGCGATTGAAAATGACCAAGCTAGCATAACCTACAATGGTGCGTCGTTGAGTTCATCTTTATAGCGGTTCTGCAAAGCGGCGCCTAGCAACTCTTAGCAACTAGTACTCTCATTCCGCCCCGTAGTACGTTGTATTAAGTTGTATTAAGTTGTATTAAGTTGTATTAAAAAAATGTCTATTCACCGTTAATAAACCAAAGGTTCATCTATTAATGCGAAGGTATCAGCCAAGGCAACAGGTCTCGAAAAGTAGAACCCTTGCAGAAATTGGCAATCGTGCTCTTTAAAAAACGCTACTTGCTCTTTAGTTTCTATCCCTTCTGCCACGCAATACATATCAAGGCTTTGTGCCATGCGTAAGATGGTTTCAATTAATGCCTCGTTATTCTTATTTATGCCTATGTCATCGACGAAACTTTTATCTACTTTAATCACACTTAACGGAAATTCTTTAAGGTATTTTAAAGACGAATATCCAGTACCGAAGTCATCTAGGGCAATACTGAAGCCGGCTTCCCGTAGGTGTTTCATATAGATAATTGCTTTCTGATAATCTTTCATCAGCGCGCTTTCGGTTATTTCAAATCTAACCATCTCTACCGGTAAGGCGTTCGATGCTAAAAAGGCGATCACATCCTTTATAGACTGAAGAGACTCAAAGTGACGTGCCGATAAATTAACGGATAAATACCCATCGAATCCATTAGCTTGCCAATGCTTAAACATGGGAAGCGCCCGTTCCATGGCTTGTAACGTCATGCTTTCAATCAAACCAAGCTCTTCCGCTACGGGGATAAAACGCCCGGGAGAAACTTTTCCAGTGTCGGTAAACCAGCGCATTAGTAATTCAAAGCCGGCAATTTTATTGCGGCTAATATCAATAATGGGTTGATAATAATTTTCAAGCTGTTGATGGCTATGGGCGTACTTGAGGTCACTTTCTAACGCCAACCTTTGCTGGGCGAGGACGTTCATTTTGGCAGTGAAAAATTGAAAGTGACTGCGGCCATTTTCCTTCGCGTGATACATCGCAATATCCGCATTTTGCAAGAGCTCTTGTGCATCTTGCGCATCATCGGGATAGAGCGCGATACCAATACTCGAAGATACGCTCACTAGATGGTTTTCCAGCTGAACCGGGGTATCGATGATTTCAATAATTTGGCTAGCCAAGTGTGTGAGGTCATCAATGGTATGCACATTTTCAATCAGTACCACAAATTCGTCGCCGCCCAATCTGGCAATGGTGTCCTCTTTGCGTAACAGATTGAGTAAGCGGGCGGAAATTTCTTGTAGCAGTGTATCCCCTGCGTTATGTCCCAGACTGTCGTTTACTTGTTTGAATTTATCCAGATCAATAAAAAACAAACCTAACGTGCTTGCTGAACGCTGAGCTTGATAAATCGCATGATCAACACGGTCAAGCAATAGCGCTCTGTTGGGTAAACCAGTAAGTGCATCAAAATTTGCCAGTTTTATTAATGCTTGCTGAGCTTTCTTATGTTCGCTGATATCACTTAAAATAATCAGATAGGAGTCAATATCCGTGACATCGTTGATACAGGCGACGGCTTTGATGTATACCAATACATCTCGTACTTCCTCATTTTGTAACATGATTTGGTCTTCACCGCGCCAATCTTCACTTGCTTCTAAACTTTCGAGTTTGCTCCAGAAGCTTAACAATCCGGCTTGTTGATCGTCATATACAAGCTTGAGTTGCGAGGCAATGTCCTGTTGCTCATCAATATTAAATGTGTTGCAAAAAGCTTGGTTTGCCGCCATTGGTACTGTGTGACGGTTGCACACTAACACCCAGTCGCGCGTGTGCTTGTATGCTTCACCAAACAGACGCAAATCTTCTTGCTCTGCAATGCTGTCCGTAATGTTGGTATAGGTCCCTACAACGCGCTGGTTGTGCTCGCTTGCAACTCCCCCTGTCACATTGCCTACATCACGAAACCACAACCAATGCCCGTTGTGGGAGCGCATTCTGTAAGTCACATCAAACACACGATCTTCTTGCTCTAAAAAGCTGTGCCAGCGCGCTAAATACATCTCTTTGTCACGATTATGAATAAGGGATAAGTGCTCTTCTCGTGAGACTGCGCCAGTCTTATTCTCGTAACCTAGCTCATCGTGGAAGCGAGAGGCTTGGACCGTGTCACTCTTTTCATCCCACTCCCAAACGTCACTGTTGCTTGCTTGTAGAGCAAGTGTCAGTCGGCCCTTACTTTGGACGGCTTCTTTATGCGCACTTAGCAACCTTTGAGCCTGCAAACTGCGCATTTTCCAAAAAATATAAGCAATTAGGCCGATCAGTAGAGCGTAATTTAGATAGGCTAAAGGTGAGTTCCAAGGCGCATAATCTACCTTTATTTTGATTTGTGCACTGGGACTTTCCTTGCCGCCAGACATACCAATGGCAGAAACACTGAAAACATATGATCCCGGTTCAAGTTTGGGAAAATACACCTGAGGATCGGGTGTACTTGGATAGGTTATGTCTTGTGTCCCACTAAGCCGATATTGATACCGTGTGCTATGTAAGTTAGCAAATTCCAACGTTGAGAATCTAATTCGCAACCCCACATCATCGTAAGCCATGTGTACTTCACTATCTGCTAAATCTATAAGTTTCGATGAGTAAGGCGAGGCTGAAACTTTTATGCCGGTAATTTTGGGCTTTTGCGACGTTTTCTGGCTGTTTGGCAATGTCCCAGGAGTAAACATCACTAGGCCTTTGGGCGAACCGAATACCAGTTTGCCATTAACAAGTTTTATATTGGCTCCCTGATTGAATTCTTCATTGGCTAAACCGTGAGCGTGGCCGTAGCGTTGCAGTGTCATGAATTTGGGATCGAATTTAAGTAACCCGTTGTGAGAGCTTATCCAGATGGCGTTTTCACCATCTGATTGCAAGCTATAAATATTATTCGACGGCAGTAGATTCTCTTTATTAAAGAAATACCTTTGTTCAAAGGTGACACCATCAAGCCCGACTAAGCCATAGCCTGGGTAGCTAACCCACAAAATATTTTGCTTATCCAGAACCCAGCTATCTGGCCATAAGTTAGCACTTAATTGCTTGTCCAGTTGATGAACAGGCGTTAATTGCTTTAGGTTGATGTCCCACTGAAACATGCCACCTAAGGTACTCAATAGAAGACTATTAGGAGCGCCTGGAAGCGGAGGCATAATGCCTCGCAGTAACTTTGTGGTAGCAAGTGCATTAAGCTCTTTGAGTGCATTGATGTCCTTTGTTTGCAGATTGTAGTAGTAAACACCTTGTTCATATACTAAAAATAAATCGCCGTCTTTCGTTGCGATAGCGCTTTGAATATATTCGTTGAGAATGCGCTCATCGGCTGTTTTTTTGACCTGTATCGTTTCGAGCTTTCTTGATTGAATATGAAAACGGCGTACCCCCTCTCCTGTAAGCAACCATAAGTACCCAGGCTCGGCTGGTAAAATCTGATGAATACTTGATTCTGAATACTGTGCTAGCTCATTAGATGAAACTAAAAAGGTCTCAACAGTTGCCGTTTCAAAATCATAGTAGTTTAGCCCATTGTCGGTCCCTATCCAGTACCCGCTAGGGTCGACTTGCATTAAGGCCCATATATTATTATCGCTCAACGTTTTAGCAAATCGCCCACCGTTGAGATTGAGTAAATTTTGAAAGGATTGCGAAGTACTAACCCAATGCAAAACCCCATCTGAGCGGGTGCCTAGCCATAAATTGCTACTGTCATCGAATGCAATATCGTAAACAACGTCTTGTGACAGTAATAACCTACTGTCTGTGGGTAAAAGTAAATGCTGGGCTTGTCCGGATTGGGCGTCATAAGTGAAAACCCCCTGATCCGTCGGTAGGTAAAAAAGTGAATCATTCGAGGTGCGAATACGCCAAATGTTGCGACTTGCAATTAATGTAGCGAGTGGGTCAGGTGCAATATCCTGGGTAACATAATCAGATATCTGCGCTAAAGAGACACTGTATAACCCCTTTACCGTCCCTATCATCAATGTATCACGACTTTTATCTACGAAAAGAGACTTGACATCTTTTTGCCCTTCATTGCTAAATTCTGCAAATAAAAAGCCTAAATCGAAGCTTTCCTTAAGCTGAGGGGAATATACGAACAAGCGCTCATTGGTGCCAAAAAATAATAAATCGTTATGCCAAACCAAGGTGCGGATATAATAGCCTTTTTCTATCTTATTCGTGGCCATAGAAAAAATGCTTTTTAGAGTATTTGTGTGCGGCTCGTATCGCAGAATTTCCTCATCTGATGCGAGCCAAACTGCGCCGCCGTTATCTTCAGCGATGGCATTAAAACTCTGTTGCCAATCAGCTATGACTTGGGATTTTCGCTTGTCGATTAACCTTGCTTCGCCGCTTGATAAGTTGATCTTGAAAATACCCGCGCTAAATGTCGCGACCCATAAATTGCCTTGTCTATCTTGCATCAGGTCATTTATCGTTTTTGCGCCTAGGGCGACGTTACTCGGTTCGACGACGTCGACTTGATAACCATCGTAACGGTTCAATCCTGTGTCTGTGCCTAGCCACAAGAAACCTTGATCATCTGTGTGCATCACGTTGATCGTGTCTTGACTCAAGCCATTTTCAGTCGTTAATTGAGAGAAAACTGGGGACTTTAATATTGCATGTGAAACATCTGGGACCGCCAGCGCCTTCAAAGAATAAAGCAATATCCACAACCATCCCATCAAACAACAATATTTACCAAACATGCGACTCCGTCTTTCAACCTGCTCGTTACCCCCTCTATTGTAACGTGATGTAACAAGAATAATAAATTCAATAACATTGTTGATTCAAAAAAATGTCATTTTTGTGTTTTTATAGACGATATTCATCCTTATTACTGGCGCGCTTGTCGCATTACCTATATCTCGACGAGCAAATTTCAGTAACATGCATCAGACGACATTTCGATAACATAATAATAAGAGGCTCTCATGACACACATTCTTTCTGCAGGTATCACACTTGCAATGACGTTGACCACTGCTATCAGCTATGCCCAAAGCCCTCCTAGCTATCAGGACCAACAACGCCTGCACGACATAGCAAAAGCAGTTTCTGCAGAACATATCGAACAGGATATTAGAACCCTAGTAGGATTCGGCACCCGCCATACTTTATCTGATACGGCATCAGACACCCAAGGTATTGGTGCAGCTAGACGCTGGATAAAAAGCGAATTCGAACAAATATCGCAAGCGTGCGGCGGTTGTTTAGAGGTGTATTTTCAATCTAAAAGCATCAGCGGTGAACCCCGCATTCCTAACGCCACGGAAGTAGTGAGTGTTATCGCCGTACAGCGCGGCAGTCACGATCCTGACCGCTACGTGTTAATGTCAGGCGATATTGACTCCCGCGTTTCTGATGTGATGAACAGTACGTCTATATCTCCTGGCGCTAACGACAATGCATCGGGTGTCGCGGGCACATTAGAAGCCGCGCGAGTGTTATCAAAATATAAATTTAATGGCAGCATCGTTTACGCGGCATTAGCTGGGGAGGAACAAGGTTTATTTGGCGGTAAGATACTGGCTGAACAGGCTCAAAAAGACGGTTGGCGTATCAAAGCCGTGCTCAACAACGATATGATTGGCAATATCGAAGGCATAAATGGCGTTATTAATAACACCACAGCCCGTATATTTGCCGAAGGCACTCGCCAAACTGAAACCCCGGAGGAAGCGAAAACACGTCGCTTTACTGGTGGTGAGGTCGATTCTCCGAGTCGCAACTTAGCGCGTTACATCGACTGGATGGCAGACCGCTACATTCCTAACCTAGATACCATGGTCATTTACCGTCTAGACCGCTTCGGGCGCGGAGGGCATCATCGCCCGTTTAACGATTTGGGTTACCCTGGTGTACGCATTATGGAAACCAACGAAAATTACAACCGTCAACACCAAGATATACGCAGCGAAAACGGCATTGACTACGGTGATACCATCGAAGGTGTGAACTTTGATTATGCCGCAAAACTCACAGCGTTGAATGCTGTATCACTTGCAGGAATGGCATGGGCACCCTCCCCGCCGGCTAAGGTAAAAATTGCGGGGGCAGTAAAACCAAGCACCACCTTAAGCTGGCAGGCGCTGAATGAAGAGCAAAACCCGCAACTCAAAGGTTATAAAATTTATTGGCGCTATACAGATGCTCCCCAGTGGCAGTTCAGCCGTTTTGTGGGCAATGTGAATACCTTTACCCTTGAGAACGTTGTGATTGATAATTACTTTTTCGGCGTTGCCAGTGTCAGTCAAGACGGTACAGAAAGTCCGGTTGTTTTCCCCGGCGCCGCGGGAGCGTTTGGCGAATAACCTAGGTGACTTCTTATAGAAAAACGCAGGCTATGGTTTACTTGAGTATTGAACCACTATCGCTTGCGTCCTTATAAATGTCATTTAGTTGGATGAATGTTGCCACTTGCAGAGGCTGGCACGCAGCGATAATAAAAATTGTGTGGCAATCAGGGCATTATAGCGCGTCGTATTTACCCTTTGTGCGGATCCCAGCCTAAGTATGCACGAGTTCTAGCGTATGCTTTTTTTGTCGTACTGCTGCAGTTCCATAACTCGGCATACTTGCCTTGATTAAAGTACCAATTACCGATTTTTACACCTGTTGGCGTCGTCAAGAAGTTATGCCTGTTTTACTGGTGACTGATCGAAACGGTTAAACAGGTATTGACCTGCTCGGCTTTGAGGGTGCTGGCAATATCATTTTTACCTCGCCCTTATTTAATTAAAAGTCGGGTAGCACTGAGGCTTTCAAGTGACTGCTAATCTCGAGCTGATGCTGCCCGCCATCCCTCTGAGCAGATATTTCGCTCGCCAGTAACATCATGCTAATCGTAGAGTCTTTCTAAATTTCAAAGTGCTCGCTGAAGACCGTTTGTGCCAAACTTCCTTTAAATTCAAATTTTTTGAACAAACTCATCAAAATATTCTTATTTTCTTTCATTATCTGTCGAGTTACTTTAGCCACATCAACACGCATCGCTCACTTTAACTCTGATTGATTGTGAGTTAGCGAGTAGTGTAGAACTTGGAAAGTTGAATTAATTTGAATCAAATATATTGAGGGAAAACCATGAAAAGTACATTTTTAACAAAATTAACAACGTCACAAGCGGGTTTCTCAGCATTGTCGCTACGTATTCCCGTTGGCATTACCTTCATTGCTCACGGCGCACAGAAGCTTTTTGGTGCATTCGGCGGATATGGTTTAGAGGGTACCGGACAGTGGATGGCCTCCATCGGACTAGAGCCCGGCTATACGTTGGCCTTTTTAGCAGGTAGTGCAGAATTTTTCGGTGGCATCGCGATATTGCTCGGTTTATTGACTCGCCCTGCTGCTGCAGTTCTCGCTTTTACCATGTTGGTGGCTATTTTTGGTGTACACATAAGTAATGGTTTGTTTATGTCCAACAATGGTTATGAGTATGCACTGGCGTTATTAGCTGTGTCCGTTTCCTTAGTATTCTCAGGAGCGGGTAGATTATCGATAGACTCAATAATTTCTGCTCGTGGCATAAAATAAAATTCATTAGGTAGGTGACAGCTATGATAGATATTCGTTTAGCAGCAACACGGGGGCATGCCAACTTTGGATGGCTCGATAGCCGTCATACTTTTTCATTTGGCTCCTATCACGATCCAGAGCACATGGGATATTCGGCATTACGTGTGATCAACGATGATAAAGTCGAACCGGGTGCTGGGTTTGGCACCCATGGTCACAAAGATATGGAGATAATTAGCTTTGTAACTCAGGGCATTATTGCTCACAAAGACAGCATGGGTAATGTGAAGCACTTGCCCCCAGGTGAATTTCAGCTTATGTCTGCCGGTACTGGAGTGACTCACAGTGAGTATAATGCATCACAAAGTGAGTCCTTGCGCTTTTTACAGATTTGGATCATGCCGAGTCGTCAGGGGGGGACGCCTGGCTACCAGCAAAAAGCCTTTGGTAGACGCCAAGGCCTGACGCCCATTATCACCCCAACAGGTAAAAATGGCACGCTGGCGATTAAGCAAGATGCCACACTGAGTCAATTGGTGCTTGCTCCTGAGACAAGCCTGAACATCGAATTGGATAAAGCGCGCAATACGTACGTGCACCAAGTCAGCGGGCAGCTTGATATTAACCAGCATCGACTTAATCCAAGTGATGGCGCGAAAATAAATGAACTCAACACTTTGGTTTTAGCTAACAAAGGCACACAGAGTGTCACTGCGTTGTTATTTGATTTGCCTTAATCAATTACTTAAACGCAACTTAAAGTGAAGCAATAAAGTGCTATTTATAACCACACCACCCTAAGGTTGCTTAGGGTGGTGACTTTCGTTTATGGAGAAAAAATGCGCCACGCCGTTACCCTTGAAGCCCTTAGAGTGCTAAACGCCATTCATAGCAAGGGCAGCTTTGCTGCCGCTGCAGACGCGTTATTCAAAGTGCCTTCAGCTTTAACTTATACCATCAGTAAACTTGAAGCGGATTTGGGAGTTGCTCTTTTCGATCGCAAAGGGCAACGGGCTATACTAACTCCGGCTGGCAAATTGGTGCTTAGCGAGGGGAGTGAAATATTAAGAGCCGCCGACGATTTAGAAGAGCGGGTTCAACAATTAGAATCTGGCTGGGAATCAAAATTGGTGATCTCAAAAGATACAATCATCTCTGAAGCGCCATTACTCAAGCTTATCGCGGAATTTTGCACCCTGGATAAACATGTAGACATCACCTTGATTGAGGAAGCACTTGGTGGCGGTTGGGATGCACTTCAAACAAATCGTGCCGATATTGCTTTAGGCGTTACGGGCGAACTACCCAAGGGACAATATGATGTCGCGCTTCTTGGGGAGTTAGAATTTGTATTTGCTGTGAGCGCTAAGCATCCGTTGGCAGATTTTGTTGGTTTAATAGAAGGGCATCATATACGCCAATACCCTTACATAGTCGTGGCCGATAGTTCCCGCACCTTGCCGGGACGTACCAGTGGGTTGTTCGATAATAAACAGTTGATTCGAGTAAGTAGCATGAAAAGTAAAGCCCAAGCCCAGGCCGCCGGGATTGGCGTGGGTTTTCTACCTATTCATATTGCAAAGCCATTTTTAGACAATGGCAGCTTAGTGGCAAAAGGTACATCACTACCTCGCCCGCCTATTCCTATTTATTTTGCCAGAGAAAAATCAACCTCAGGCAAGGCCGCGCAATGGTTCTGGGAGCGATTGAGTCAGTATAACTGGCTGGCCACTCAATCGTGACATATTACATAACAGCGCATTTTTTGGTCACATCACGCTTCAAAAACAGGCAATTTAAATAGCTCGGTGAAGATTGCGCTTTGAACACATAAAAATTCATAAGCTGGCAGGAAATTAACTTTCCAGCCAGCATAGAAAGTAATGAATGCTATTTATGAAACGGTTATCAAAAGAATCATTCATTTGTAGAAACAGTCGTTAAAGCTTAACCATTAATTTCCCATTGTTGGCACCACTTAACAGCATGTTCAACCCATCAACTGCTGATGGTAACCCCTCAAGTACGTGAGCACGGTATTTAATTTGCCCTTTCATCACGTAGGGCGTTAACTTCGCCAGTAATTCAGGTACCTGAGCGTAATGGTCAGGCATTGTAAAACCTTGAATGGTGAGTCGCTTTTTAATAATGGGGATCCAGTTAGGTCCAGCGCTCGGCTGTGAGGTAGCATAATCTGAAATCATTCCGCATACCGCTATGCGCCCGTGGGCATTCATATGCTCAAAGATATGCTGCTGAATTGCGCCACCGGTATTTTCAAAGAAAATGTCCACACCATTTGGCGCAAGTTCATTTAGCATGGCGTTCATATCGTCTGATTTATAGTTAATCGCGCCATCAAACCCTAGCTCATTAACTAACCACTGGCACTTTTCATCAGAACCAGCAACACCGATAACCGTCAACCCATCTGCTTTTGCAAGTTGACCTACTATGGAGCCTACTGAGCCCGCAGCGCCGCTAACCACAATCGTTTCTCCCGCTTTTGGCTTAGCGACTCCGAATAAGCCTTGAGTGGCCGTTAATCCGGGTAAAGCAAACACTGACAATGCTTGTTCTTCGCCTACGCCCGCGGGTAATTTGTTTAAGCCTTGGCCGGTGCTGACGAAGTACTCTGTCCAGCCGGTCATCCCCATGACTTTATCCCCTGCTGTAAAATCGGGGTGATTGCTTTCTACGACTTCACCTATACCAGAAGAGCGCATGACATCGCCAAGTGCTACGGGTGGTATATAACTTTTGGTATCAGAACTCATCCAACCGATCATCGCAGGATCAAGTGACATGTAGGTTTGTTTGACCAAGATTTCACCAGGTCCTGGCGTAGGCACCGGTTTTTCAACGACTTCGAAAGTTGAAGCGGGAATTGGGCCTGGCTCTGGCCGTTGAATAAGGTTTATAGCGGTATACGTTGACATTTTATTTCTCCTCACAGTCGTATTTTTGTGTTTTCACTGCTATTTCAGCGATAAATATTATTTTAGGCTTTATTTTGCTAAGATAACTCCCCATAAAAGCCAATCTTTATTGTCTTAATAGCAATAATAGAGCGAAATAAAGCGAAACAGATAATTTATGGATCAGCTCAGAGCGATTCGATACTTTTGCAAAGTAGTTGAAACCGGCAGCTTCACCAACGCTGCTACGACTTTCAATGTCCCCCCCTCATCTCTGTCACGAAGGGTCGCTGACTTAGAGCGTTCGTTAGGTGCAACCTTGCTTAAGCGCTCAACGCGAGTGGTGAGGTTAACTGAAATAGGACGAACCTATTACAATCAAGTCAATGATATATTGCGTCAATTAGAGTTAAGTAATGACACGGTGCGTAGCTATCAAACAGTACCTACAGGGCAGCTTAGGATCAGTGCCATGGTTGAGTTTGGTGAGCCCATATTGTTTCCATTATTAGAAGAATTTTCACAGCGTTATCCGCAAATTATTCTTGATGTGCGCCTCAGCGACGAACTATCGGCCTTGTCCCGAGACGAAGTAGACATTGCTATACGAGGCGGGTATGCGCCCAATGAGCGCGTGATTGCAATTAAATTAATGGAAAATCAATTTATTGCCGTTGCCACTAAGGCTTATTTAGAACGATATGGCACACCAAATACACCATTGGATCTCAGTCATCATAAAGGATTGTATTATCGAACCCCTAATGGTCCATTGCGCTGGATCAGCGAAATAAACGGCCAATGGCAAGACGTATCCGCCCCACAGGTGGCGGTTTCAAACAATGGAAAATGGTTATTAGGGAAAGTGCTAGCGGGGCAAGGCATGATGATGGCGCCCAAATGGCTGCTTAAGGAATATCTTGTTTCCGGGGACCTGCAAGAGTTAAGCCTGTCTCCCGAAATTAACATCACTTCGAGCAGTGATTTCGGTATTTATCTTTTGTACCAAAAACAGCGCTATTTAGTGCCAAAAGTCAAAGCAGCAGTGGACTTCCTGGTCGCAAGAATAAAACAATTGCATGCTTAAGTGGCTCTGAAGATAATCAATTTAAACGTGATTTTTGCAGATATCTAATAAACTTCTTAACAGCAATTCATCGTTGTAAAACGGCGCACTGCGCATCGTCACTAAATCACGCTGTACGACTTTAATTCCCAGCTCACGGAGTCGCTCAAAAGGGATCCCGCCCGCGTAATATTTCTCATTTACATCGAGCAAAATGGTACTGATATATTTGGCTGGTGGAAGAGGTTGTTCTGTGTGTTTGCGCAAATAGCTAATGAGAGTCAAAACACAATCTTCTAAGCTCATACCTAGCTGTTCAGGATCATTACCTAGATTGGGAATGTAGACCTTTGGATTTGGGTTTCTGCTGACAGCATCCCCTACTCCGACAGGCAATAAATTAGCCACAATACTGGTAAAAAAGCTGCCAGGTGGATAACAAATCATATCGGCTTGCTCAATATATTGGCGATTTTCGCTTAACAAAGAACAATCGACAGCCTCGGGGTTTTCCTCGCTTTCGCACAAAAAAAGTTTGGTAATAGCGCTATGCAATACAGGGGTTTCTTTGGCCGTTAATAAATGCTGACCAATCACCGTACTGCCGTCCTGCAGTTCTGCGGCTATTTGCAAGTTACACTCGACTATCGGCCTGACTACACCACGAATATCCAACATTTGATGAAAGAAATCGATGCTACATTGCAGTCTATTTTCACCTGCGCACAGGGTATCAATGAACAACAAATTACCGATACTGGCACCGTTTAAATCAAAATTATCAGGCAAACATTGCAAAACCCTAGCCATTTTATGACAGAACATTTGGCGCTTTTCTATTTCTAACGAGCGCACAAGTGGATCTTGGCCTTCTGCCATCGACTTAAGATGTTCACGAAGAACGTGCTGAGCTGCAATAGAGGACAATCGATAACCCAATAAGCGAGCTACAACGTTTTGTTCCGGCGTAATATTGTGACTTAGGGCCAGTAAACGATTTCGAATATCTCCAACGCCTGGTAATGCAAAATGCCGACGAATGGTCGCTGAACTGCCACCTGAATCAAACGGTGTTACAAGGTGCACCGAATTATGCGTTGCTTCTATCAGTGGCTGACAGAAACTTCGCAATGCGCTACCGCCACTGAAAAATAAAAGGTTCTTCCCCTGATGCGCTGCCCTATGCTGAGCGTCCAAAGGAGACAGAACAGACGTTAATTTTGTGTGCTGAGTTGGCTTAACGCGCATAAATAGAGGCATTCATATGATGAGGTTAACCCTGAGTGTATCTTTATTATTATGCATAATAGATTACACCTTCGTACAAAAAAGCCAAGGGCGAAGGTAATGTTGCTAGAGTAATAGCTATATTAAGACGCCGTAAAATTGATAGCGGCTTGTGAGTTAGCGTTTTTACTGGGCGTTGTTTTTAGTGGCCAATGACTTTGAAAACCTGATCTCGCTAAAATGTGGGTTTGCATGTTGAGCTTGCATCAAAGCAATTAAATTGAGCGCTATGCTGCATTCCCCTTCTGCTGAATGAAGCACAATACATTCTTGTTTCTGCTTATTGTAGCTTGTATCTTTTGCCGTCCCTTTAATCTCACTACCATCGCGCAAACGTAACAAAATTGGCATGTTAAATAAGCAAGCTAGCTCAATATAATCTTGTTCAGCACATTTCATCGTTCATCTCCTGTCTGTCCTAAAGATACTGACTCATGTCAATGAGCTATAAAATGCAAAAAAATAGCCCAACAATGTGGGCTATCAGTATCAGCAAGCTGCAATGAAAACGCTAGTTAACGTGGTGGGAACATTCCACCAGGACCACCAGGGGGCATCATACCTTTCATGTTGCGCATCATTTTCTTCATGCCACCGCCTGACATTTTCTTCATCATCTTTTGCATTTGGGTAAACTGCTTCAACAGGCGGTTTACGTCTTGAATTTGAGTACCAGACCCCATAGCAATTCGACGTTTGCGTGAGCCTTTGATGGTATCGGGCTTAGCACGCTCAAGGGGTGTCATTGAATTAATGATCGCTTCCATTTGATTAAATGACTTATCGTTGGCCTTGTCTTTCACCTGAGCGGTCATGTTGCCCATACCGGGTAGTTTATCCATCATGGACATCATGCCGCCCATATTACGCATTTGTTCCAACTGCTCTTTGAAGTCTTGTAAGTCAAAACCTTTGCCTTTCTGTACTTTCTTGGCAAGACGTTGGGCTTTATCTTTATCAACTTTACGCTCAACTTCCTCAATCAGGCTCAGTACATCACCCATACCCAATATACGTGAAGCAACACGCTCAGGGTGGAAAGGTTCAAGGGCGTCAATTTTTTCGCCCATACCCAAGAATTTAATAGGCTTGCCAGTGATATGGCGAACAGATAATGCAGCACCACCGCGGGCATCACCGTCTGTCTTCGTCAAGATAACACCGGTTAATGGCAACGCTTCATTAAACGCTTTGGCCGTGTTCGCGGCATCTTGCCCGGTCATGGCGTCCACCACGAACAATGTCTCTATCGGTTTAATCGCTTGATGAAGGTCTTTAATCTCTCCCATCATTTCTGCGTCTATGTGTAAACGCCCCGCAGTATCGACTAATAACACATCAAAGAATTTTTTCTTTGCGTGATCAACTGCTGCATTAACAATATCAATCGGCTTTTGTTCTATCGTCGACGGGAAACACTCTACACCGACTTCAATCGCTAGGGTTTCAAGCTGCTTGATGGCCGCAGGACGATACACGTCAGCACTGACCACAAGTACTTTTTTCTTTTCACGGTCGGTTAAATAGCGCGCTAGTTTACCCACGCTGGTGGTTTTACCCGCACCTTGCAGACCTGCCATGAGTACGACTGCTGGCGGCTGCGCGGCAAGGTCTAAGCCTTCATTGGCCTGCCCCATGACAGATTCCAACTCAGCTTGTACAATTTTGATGAATACCTGGCCGGGATTTAAACTTTTTGAAACTTCGGTGCCTACAGCACGCTCTTTCACCTGCTCAATGAAGCTTTTTACCACTGGCAAGGCGACATCGGCCTCAAGAAGCGCCATGCGTACTTCGCGCAGGGTGTCTTTGATGTTGTCATCAGTTAATCGGCCACGGCCGCTGATATCTTTGAGAGTTTTGCCTAAGCGTTCTGTTAAATTTTCAAACATAGCAAATTTATACAAGTTAAATTCTAGATGTGCTTATGATACCTAAATTCCTCCCAGATAAGAACCAAAGCAGTACAACAAATAAAGTTAATGAGAATTATTGCTAAACACTAGGTATGAAGGGGCATAATGGTTATACTCCGTCGTCTCAGAGCGTTAATCGTTCGCGTTTTTGCCCTTCAGGCTTCGTTCGTGAATTCGCTCAACATCAATACGGAAATCGAGGTTAGATCATGTTGTTAGGCTTAATTTGTTTTTGCCTATATGCTGGCGCTGCTGGCGTAATTTTATTGAAGTTTTTTGACCATAAAGGCCCCAACCTAAAACTGTCTTATGTATTAGCTATCGCAGCGATAGCCATGCATGCTTGGCTATTAAATAACGATATTTTTGTTAGCCTTGGCGAGAATTTAAGCATGCTCAATGTTGCTTCACTTGTCGCATGGTTGATTAGTGTGACCATGTTGATAGCCGCCTTTACCATGCCAAATACCATTTTACTGCCTGTGGTGTACTCATTTACTGGCGTCATAATTCTGCTTGACCTCTTTATTCCCGACGCGCACATTATGCAAATTGGCGTGCGCCCTGAATTAATGATTCACATAGGGTTAGCGCTATTTGCTTATGCTTGCCTTGGTATTGCCTTACTCTACGCGCTACAGTTGGCATACATCAACATGCGCCTTAAAGAGAAAAAAGCCTCGCTCCTGCACTCTTCCCTCCCCCCGTTGATGATGGTTGAAGGCATCCTCTTCAAATTGCTTACCGTTGGTACTATTCTTCTAACTCTGTCATTAATAAGTGGGTTTGTATTCTTAGAAAACATGTTCGGCCAAGGGCAAGCTCACAAGACCATTTTGTCGATATTGGCTTGGTTGGTGTTTTCTGTTGAGCTATTTGGACACTTCAAATTTGGTTGGCGCGGTAAACCCATTATTTTCGCCACTATTTTGGGCTCAATACTTTTGAGTCTGGCTTATTTTGGTAGTCGGTTTGTCAAAGAAATAATTCTAAGCTGATCCTGTTTTTAGCCAATATCTATAGTAAAATAAGCCAACTTGCTTGAAACGTGGGGAATTTGCCCTTAAAGTTTCGCTTTAACAACCTTTAGGGATCCCTTAGTTGGACGATATATCAACAGGTAGTCTATTTATTCTACTTGGTATTTTAGTATTACTTTCCGCTTATTTTTCTAGCTCTGAAACCAGTATGATGTCGATCAATCGATATCGACTAAAACACTTGGGTAACGAAGGCAATAAAGGTGCTCTGAGAGTTCAAAAGCTTCTTGAAAGGCCTGATCGCTTGATCGGTTTAATCCTTATTGGCAATAATCTTGTCAATATTGCAGCATCGGCAGTTGCAACCGTCTTAGGGTTACGTTTATACGGAGATGTCGGTATAGCGATGGCGACAGTGGTGCTCACCCTGGTTATCCTTATTTTTTCTGAGGTCACACCTAAAACGGTTGCAGCACTTTACCCAGAAAAAGTCTCTTTTCCAGCCTCTTTTTTCCTTCTACCTATGCTTAAGTTACTTTACCCATTGGTGTTTTTAGTAAACGGAATAACTAATTTTATTTTAAAGCTGTTGCGCATCAGTACTGATGACAGTGGCAGCGGTAGTTTAAGCAGAGAAGAACTGCGCACCGTAGTACACGAAGCGGGCGCCATGATCCCCAAAAAGCACCAAGACATGTTAGTGGGCATTTTAGACTTAGAGAAAGTGACCGCTGAAGATATTATGGTCCCACGCAATGAAATTGTGGCCATAGATATCAATCATGAATGGAAAGACATTCAAAAACAGTTGATAAACTCGCAACACACTCGTGTTTTACTGTATCGCGATAGCATTGATGACGCAGTTGGCTTTGTTCATGTGCGTGATGCCTTGCGGTTGCTGTCCAAAGACGAGTTTACCAAATCCAGCCTTTTGCGCGCCGTTCGGGAAATCTACTTCACCCCTGAATCGACACCATTACATACATTAATGTATAAGTTTCAAGCCGTTAAAGAACGCATTGGTCTAGTTGTGGACGAATACGGTGATATTCAAGGTTTGGTTACCTTAGAAGATATCCTTGAAGAAATTATTGGTGACTTCACCACAAGCATGGTGCCGGATCATAGCAAAGAAGCAGATACTCAGCAGGATGGAAGTGTACTGGTTGACGGCAGCGCCAATGTTCGAGAGTTAAACAAAGAGATGGATTGGCATTTTCCCACCGAAGGACCAAAAACCCTTAATGGGATTATTTTAGAGTATTTGGAAGATATTCCAGAAGCCAATATCAGTTTACGATTAGCTGGCTATCCTCTTGAAATTATCGAAATGAAAGATAACGTTGTCAAAACAGTACGAATAATGCCGCAATTCTACTTAGCACAAGATAATAATAGATCTGATTGAGTGAGATTATACCAACACCATTGAAACCTTAAATTTTGGTAAGGGGATCTTTTGCCAGTCTATTTTGACGGATTTTCTCTTTTGCTAGCTCTACTTTTGTATTCAGGTTTGTCAGGCGCTCGTAAATGCCCTGAAGCTCAGAGTCATGAGTCAGTTGTGCATTTGATACATGATGTTCAAGTACCTGCTTTAAGTAGGCAGGTAAATTTTTGCCTGGCATGAATGTAACCCCTCTAACGAGTTATCGGTTCTCATACTCAAATCTATAGTGAAAGTTTATCCCTTAACTTCAAGATGGGTGATAAATATCCAACACCGTCCCTGAGTGTGTGGTTGGTTGATAATCAACCATAACTATACTCGAAGTGTCAAAAAATAACGAATGTTGTTGTCCTGTTATCTCGTCTAAAAAATAACTCACAAACGGCATATGGCTCACAATTAATAGCGAATGTTTCACCCTATTCTCTTCGAGTAAATAATCAATGTAATCATGAGTTAGCCAAATGTTCCCGTCAGGCGTGATATCATTTGATACAGTTTGGCTATGGACTGTTATCTTTTCACCGACCGCTTCCAATGTTTGTCGTGCTCGGATAAATGGGCTAACAAGGCTCATCTCGATCCCTGACGGCTCACAGCGGTCTAATAACCATTGCCCTGCAGCCTTGGCCTGCTCTAGGCCAAACCTCGTTAATTCACGGGAACTGTCTTCATATTGAGCAGTCTCGGCTTCGCCATGACGCATGATAATAATATGCATAAATTACTGCTGAATGGTTAACAAACTTTGTTACGCTTAATATAGCAAATAAATGTTTGAAAATCCGAGAGTTGAGTGTTTTTTGCGTTATGCTATTTCAGCGCAATATATGAAAACAGGATCTAGTCTTTTGCTTACTCATCGCCTCGATAATCGTCACTATCACTTTTCTCAGTTTGAGAACGGCTTGAAAGTGATATTCGTCGAAGACCCAAGCAGTGAAGTGTGCAACGTAGCGGCTACTGTTGGCAATGGTCATTTTAGTGATCCTATTGATTGCTTAGGCTTGAGCCATTTGTTGGAACATATGCTGTTTCAAGGCAACAAAAAATATAAAACGATAGATGCGTTTGATACTTTTCTTTCTTTACATGGCGGCTCGGTAAACGCTGCCACTGGCTCAGAATATAGTCACTATTACTTTTCGGTAACCGGTGAACATCTCTCGTCTGCACTTGATCATTTCAGTCAGTTATTGACAGCGCCTTTATTTGAAACAGAGGCAATTGAAAAAGAAATCGGCGCGATTGATGCTGAGTTTTCATTAAAAATACACGACGATTTGCGCAGGCTATATGAGGTGCACAAGGAAACGGCTAACCCGGACCACCCTTTTAGTCAATTTTCTGTCGGTAATGCAACCACCTTGGGTGAACTTAATTTACAAGAAGTGCGGCAGCGTCTAAAAACACTGCATCAAGATAAATACGTCTCTCAAAATATCGCATTGTGCATCATCAGCCCATTTAGTCATCAAACGAGTTTAACGCTCATTGAGCAATATTTTGGACAACTGGAAAATAGAAAACCGTCTAAGCGACCCCCTTTACCAGCACTTTACCTGCCCGAGCAGTTGGGTATTAGAATTGATATTACCCCCCTAAAATCGGCTCGCAGGCTTATCGTCACGTTCGCACTGCCATGTGTACACCATTATTATCGCACTAAACCGCTAAGTATTATCAGCGAGTTATTGGCTGATGAGGGCCCAAATGGCTTACTTGGATTTTTTAAAGAAAAGGGATTCGCTACCAATATTAGTGTCGGTGGTGGTATCGAAGGCAGTAACTTTCGAGACTTCAATGTCAACTTACAACTAACAGAATTGGGGTTAGCCAACATTGACTCCATGTTAGAAACGCTATTTCAATACTTAGAGAATATTAGGCAGCACAGCAAACTGCGCTTCTTTGATGAAAAGAAAGCGTTGCTGGAACAAATCTGGCAATTTGCTGATGCCATAAAACCGATTGATGAAGCTGTTAGCTTATCCAGCGCAATATTTCTCTACCCTTGTGAACACCTTATTGCCTCAGAATACATACTCGATAAGGCCGACCCTTCAATTGTGGACGAAATACTGGGCTTTTTTACGCCGTCAAATATGCGCGTTAAAGTCGTTTCCCCTGATGCTCAAACGAACCAAATAAGCCAGTGGTACAACACCCCTTACGCAGTGTCTCCCCTGCCCCCTCAATTGCTAAAGAAATTGCAAAATGAGAGTTGCAGTTCGCTCTTAATGTTACCTGAAGAAAATCAATTTCTGAGCCTCGAGCATACATTGATTCAAGCTGAAAAGAAGTATTCTGTACCCCAAAACATAGTTGCATCAGAGGACTTCAATGTCTGGTTTGGTCAAGATACCCAATTTGGTTTACCAAGAGGTGATTGCTATATCTCATTCGATTGCCAAGCAGCCACCACTGGGGTTGAAGCGACAGCATCTAGAAAACTGTGGATTGCCTTACTCAATAACCATTTCCAGCAAGCTTATTATCAAGCAAATGTAGCAGGGCTTAATTATCATTTGTATTCACACCAATGTGGTTTTTCTTTGCATACCAGTGGCTTTAGCGCCAAGCAACTGACCTTTAATCAGGAGCTAATAGATCAATTACACTCTTTTGAAGACTTTGAAAAACACTTTGAGCAGATTAAACAACAACAATGTCAGAGCCTACACAACAACTTACTGAATAAACCCATCAACCGATTATTCGCCAGACTCTCGGCTTTCATGCAGCAAAATACCCATACACCACTGAGTATGGTCGCTGCCATGGAGAGCACAACACTTGAACATGTCCACACCGTAAAAGGCCAATTGCTAAATGATAGATATATGGAATCTCTCATTTTTGGAAACTGGGATATCAATCACGTACACCGGTTCTCGGATAAATTACATCAAAAACACGCATTATATAGCGGGCACAAAAAGCTATCGAGGAGTGTATTTGATTTATCAAAGCAAGATTCGTTACTTCACGCCCTTCCCTGTGAGCATCCGGATGCCGCTGTGGTCATTTATTACCAATCTCCCAATACCGGGCGCCGAGACACATTGTTGACGATATTATTAGAACAATTAGTGTCACCTGTCTTTTTTAACTTTGCCCGCCAGCAAGCGCAATTGGGTTATTTAGTGGGGAGTGGTTATGTGCCGTTCAACCAACATCCCGGCATAGCATTCTATGTGCAATCACCTAAATATTCGGCGCAATACCTCATTACCGTCATCCGAGACTTTTTGAAAAAGTTAACAGTAGATCTATTGTCTTATCAGAAAAATTGGCGTGACATAAAACATGGCGTGATGAAGCAATTATGTCAAAGAGATGCAAATCTAAGTATCAAGAGTCAACGTTTGTGGTCTGCATTAGGCAATCAAGACTATCGTTTTTCTCAAAATAGAGACACGGCAAATGAATTAGAATGCATCGAGTTTTCGGATCTAATGAACTTCGTAAACGGTCTCATCATCGGTAAAAACACGGGTGAATTAATACTGTACAGCGACCCTAAGCATTCAATATCGGCCGATGAGCTTTTGACGACTCCAGTTGACGATGTCTCGGAGTTTAAAAAACGCACGCCGTTAGTAGAATAAAGCGTTAATATTTCTTTAATAGACCGAACAATTCACTGCTTGTTAGTAAAAGTTAGCTGTAGCGTTAAAAAGTAACGATTAAAACTTGTTAAGGCCCCATATTTTAGGCATATTTAAGGCCGTGGGTACTACGGATAGTTTCCTAAATATTAATAATTACAAAGCAGAAAAACTGCTGACAGGTGTTAATTGCGTACTTTAACTATTCCATCCATCTTTTGGTGTCTGTGGCTCGTAAGCGCTACTTTTGGCTTTTTTAATGCCGCTCATGCTCAAACATTTTCATTTGATAATCTCACCAAAGCCGACGGCTTAACGCAAAATACCATCACCGACATCATCGAAGATAAGCGCGGCTTTATGTGGTTTGCCACTGCAAACGGCTTGAGCCGTTTCGATGGCTATGAATTTGTCAATTATCAGCATAACCCAAATGACGTTAAATCATTACCTCATGATTTTATGAGAACCATGTTAATAGATCAGGACGGGGCACTGTGGATCGGCACGCAAAACGGTCTGGCGCGCTACAATCCTTTATCGGATGATTTCACTCGTTATAACCAACAAAATAGCAGTTTAAATAACAATATTATAAATACCCTAAGTCTCACCAATACTGGAAAATTGCTAGTCGCTAACGAATCGACTCTTTACACGTATTCTAAACAGACAAATGATTTCACCCCAGTAGAGGTATCCTCGGAACGACTTCCTGCAGAAATTAAAGCTATACTTGTCGAAGATACTTTTAGCATCATTGGTAGCTACGGACACGGCATTTATCTACTAGAGAATGAGTCAAATACACTCTATAACTTAAACGCTCAAAACCCACTTAACATCACTATTCCTGCTCAATATTTATTTGATGTAAAGCATTTCGGAAACAGTTATTGGTTTGCGACCGAGCTTGGCGCCTATATGTGGGATAAAGAAACTCAAGAGCTACTGCATTTCAACGGGAACAGCTCGCCAAGCCTTCTTGGAAACGAAGTACGCAGCATCCAACAAGGCAATGATGGAGATATCTGGCTCGGTACATCAGCTGGTCTAACAATTGTAAGTAAGACAAAGGATACTACTAAGCATATTTCACCAGATAGTGGCTTAGCCAAGCTCCCCTCACAAAGCGATGCTGGTATATTCCTACTCAGTATGTTTCGTGATAGTAACGATACCTTATGGCTTGGTTCACATACCGGAGGGGTGTATCGATACAATCAAGACTCAGCACTTTTTCGTCATTATGTCTCAACTGCGTCAAATACGAATACATTGGCTGGCGATGTAGTGTGGTCAATAAAGCTAGATAGTAAGGGGTTGGTGTGGCTTGCAACTCAGGCTGGCGGCATATCCGAGTTTAACACTGATACGGAGCGATTTACGTCCTGGCTTGAAGACTTTGAGTACAGTATTTGGGACATGACTATCGACGAAAAAGATCGCCTTTGGTTAGCAACAAGTGGAGGAATATACATTTATGAGAAAGCCGATAATGGCGAATTAAGCCTCTTGAAAACCCTATCTAAAGGTAACTTTTATTATAGGGTTTTGTACTCTAAAAATAAGATTTGGCTAAAGTCCCTTGATAATAAATTAAGATGGATAGATACAAGTGATTTTAGCGCCCACACCATACAACTAGGCAATAAAACATTTAAGACATTAGATCCAGTATTCATAGATAGCGAAGAGCGGTTATGGTTAAGAGGAAACAATGAACTCCTGCTCTTTGACATGAAAACGCAAAAACTTGATCAGCTGTCGAACGATCCGCTACTTACCAGCAACAATTTTAGCGCCGTGGTTGAAACAGACGAGCAGTTTTGGTTAGCGTCTCTTGAGTTCGGGCTTATTGTTTTGGATAAGCAAACTTTCCAAGTTACGCAAAAAATAAATGTCAGTTCTGGGTTATCTGATAATCAAATAGTACAAGCTTTGAAAGTAGACGATAGTATTTGGCTAACTACCATGGCAGGCGGAATCGAAGAAGTTTCTATTTCATCTGCTCAGGTCATCCAACAAATAACGCCTGAGAGACTCAATTTTAACGATTTCAATGAAGGCGCTGGACTCGTCACTTCAGATAGGAAAATTTTATTTGGCGGCTCACAAGGTTTTAACCTGTTCGATCATGACCAAATAACTCAGAACAGACCGCCCTCAAGCAGCAACCTTGCTAATAGCAATATTTCAATTCCCCCAATCATTACTCACCTAGGATTATTCAATAGAAAAATCGACGTTCATAGTGTAGGCAGCCCGTTACGAAAGCCCATTTATCTTACCGATCAACTTACACTTTCTAACAGCTCAAATCACGTTAGCTTAACCTTTGGGCAACTTAATCCGCTAGATGCTAAAGGGTATTCTTATCGTTATAAGTTAGGTGGTTATTCTAATAAATGGCTGGATGCAGATAAGCGTACGCGAGAAGCGACTTTTACAAACTTAGACTTTGGCCGATATCAATTTGAGGTTCAAAGCCGGCATAACATGGACCCATGGTCTAAGTCCCGAAAGTTGACAGTCAACATCGAGCCACCGCTATGGTTACATCGCAATGCCCTCATTTTTTACTGCATATTAGTGTTGTTCAGCATATTGGCGGTGGTTAAGCAATATCGCTCTAAGCGTGTGGCGCGCTTGGCAATAACCGAAAGTGAAGAGCGTTTAAAACTGACATTATGGAGCAGCGGTGACGAATTATGGGATTGGGATATATATCAAGGTCAAGTGTTCCGCTCAAACACGTGGGGGATCATGGACTTTCCTCAAGATGATATTCGCGTTAACAGTGCCTACCAAGCTAATATCCACCAGAACGATCTGAAGCGGGTTCAGGATGCGCTTAACGAACACCTACAAGATAAAACCGAGCATTTTGAAGTCACATACCGAGCAAGCACCTTTAAAGGTGAATGGTTGTGGGTGCTTGACCGAGGCAAGGTTGTTAGCCGTGATAACAATAATCAACCTGTTCGGATGACGGGTACATTTAAAAATATTAGCCACCTGAAAGAAGCTGAAGAGCAATTAAAGCTTTTCAAACGCTCCATTGAAACCATTTCAGACGGCGTATTTATTGCAGATACCAGCTTTAGATACATTTCTGTCAACAAGGCATATTGTAAATACACTGGCGAAACGCGAGAGCAAGCATTAGCAAGTTATCTCACCTTCCATCAATATCCTGGGGCTTTTACCGAAGAAGTAAAAAAATCCCTTCGTCAAAAAGGCAATTGGAACGGAGAGGTCGAATCAAGACGAATAAATGGTGAGAAGTATGAGATGGAATTGAACATCGATGCCATCAATGATGAGGACGGCCGCATTAGCCATTACGTAGGTGTATTTTCTGATATTACACCTAGAAAAAGCACCGAAAAAGAATTGCTTAAGTTAGCCAATACTGATCCCCTTACCGACTTACCAAACCGCTCTTTCTTTCAAGCGAGCCATAATAATATTGTGCGCCGTGGCACCCAGCATGCGTTGGTATGTTTAGACATGGACAACTTTAAGAAAATTAACGACTCATTAGGTCATCAGACCGGCGACTTATTGATTAAACAAATAGCACGGCGTTTGCAGAAATTAGCCGGTAAAAGTGCAACGTGCTACCGCCTTGGAGGCGACGAATTTAGTATACTGCTCGACAAAGACACTGACGTGCACAGTGTGACGCATTTCACTCAATCCATTTTAGATGACTTGGCCCGCCCTTTTTTAATCAATCATCAAGAATTTGTGCTGGGTGCCAGTATTGGGATCGCGTTTTATCCTGAAGACGGTAGTTCACCACAGGAATTATTGAAAAATGCGGATACTGCTATGTATTTCGCCAAGAACGCTGGCGGTAACAAATATCAATTTTTCAGCGGTGAAATGAATCAAAATGCAGTGCGCCAATTACAAATAGAGAATTTGATACGCCACGGCTTAAAGGAAGATTTATTTAACGTTTATTATCAGCCTAAGATTGACATCGCTACCGGCAAATTGGTTAGTATGGAAGCCTTAGTGCGCTTTGAACATCCAGAGAAGGGCATTGTGAGCCCGGCTCAGTTCATCCCGTTGTCAGAGCAAACTGGACAAGTCATCGATATTGGTGAAGTGGTATTACGAAAAGCTTGTGAAGACACCAAACGTTGGGTTAAAGCGGGGATTTTCACCGGTCGCGTGGCGGTTAATATATCAGCGCGTCAATTTGAATTACCGGATTTAGATGAGAAAATCGAGAGCATTTTGCAAAAAGCAGATCTTTCGCCATTGCATCTAGAGTGTGAAATTACCGAAGGCACATTGATGCAAGACCCTGACAATGCTCTGCGCATGATGACTCGTTTGCGTGAAAGAGGCATACATTTAGCCCTTGATGACTTCGGTACGGGCTACTCTTCTCTGGCCTATCTAAAACGATTCCCGCTTAACACCCTTAAAATAGACAAAGCCTTTATTGACGACATTGCCACCAGCAGCGTTGACCGGCACATGACTGCCGCTATTATCACCATAGCGCACAATCTTGGCCTCAAAGTTGTTGCCGAGGGTGTAGAGCTCGAAGAACAGATGTCAATATTACGTCGCTATGAATGTGAAATGCTACAAGGCTATCTTTATAGCAAGCCTCTGAGCTCTTCACGCTTCGAACGGTTACTAAAAGAAAATCACCAGCTAAACAAATTATTGCAAGGTAGCTAAGGGTACCCCTTAGCTTTTTTCAGCCACTAGCGTTGCCTAGTTTTCATCACCAAAAAATTGAAACGCTATCGTTAACAACCCCATACTACATGGCTTGGGGAGAACTCTATTTGATTCATCTTCTCCTTGTTCGCTAAAAATTATGAATCTTGATCTATATAATGATCGCAAAATATTGCGATACGGTTTTTGAAAGTATCTTTACCTTCTCGCGTATAGATAACCTCCCCGCTACGTAATTTCATCGTGTATTAATTCTACCTTGAGCACATTGGCACACAATAAGCATTAATACTTTCGACTGACAAATAATAGTCAGCAAAACGTCAATAATAAAAATATAAAGAGGAATATCCAATGTTAAAAGCTTATGCAATTGCTCTAGCCCTTACTACCGCTGCTCCTGTTGCAACACAATCTGTTGAAAGCGCTAAAGCTCCTGAAGCGACAAAAACAATAACTTCAACGGTAGAAAATAAAGCAATAAGAGTAGGTTCAGTAAGATTCTAGATGACTAAATACTAATTGAATTTTATTATTCAGTAGAAAAAAAGAGAGAGGAACTCTCTTTTTTTATGCCTGTAATTTAAGGTTGGTATGACGAGTCGGAACACTCCGAGTTAACTAATTGGTCATTTGGTAAAATAAGGCGTAAAAAAACCGAGCTAATCCGCTCGGCTTTCAAAGGCTAGTTAAAATACACATTAACTATTTCGGGTAAAACGTATCCTTACTTTCTGCCATGTCTAAAAGGCGCTTAGCAGGCGCAAACTTGTCACCGAACTGCTGCTGATAATGCGTTAATCGTTCCACAACGTGGTTAATGCCTAAGGTATCCATGTATCTAAACGGGCCGCCTAAGAATGGTGGAAAGCCGATACCAAATATCGCACCTATGTCACCGTCTCTAGGATTACGCACAACACCTTCGTCAAGACATATAGCGGCCTCATTAAGCATGAGTAACACACAACGTTCGGCAATAGTATGCTCGCTCAAGCGGCTATTAGGCGTAATGCCAAGTAGATCATAAACGCTTTCATCGACTTCTTTGCCAGGCTTTTTACCTTCATAGTTATAAAAACCACGCTTGTTCTTCTTACCTTTTCGATCGTCCGCCAATAATTTGTCAAAACCTGGCGCTGACTGGAATCGCTCACCGAACTCAGCAACCAAAATTGGTCCTATTTTAGTGCCAACATCAATACCCACTTCATCTAAAAGTTTGATGGGTCCCACAGGGAAACCGAATTTGACTAACGCCTTATCTATCTGCTCAATGGGCTCACCAGCCAATAGAATTTCAGCAGATTCATTCATATATGGCGCTAAAATTCGATTAACATAAAAACCTGCGCCGTCTTTTACAACGATCGGGGTTTTACCTTGCTTCTTCGCTAGCTCAACCGTAGTGGATATTGTTTGGTCAGAGGTGGCTTCATGCGCAATAACTTCTGCCAAGGGCATCTTATCTACCGGTGAAAAATAATGTAAACCAATAACATTTTCAGGGCGCTTCGCCTTAGCGGCAATTTGACCTATGGGGATAGAAGATGTATTCGAAGCAAAAATCGTATGCTCTGAGCAATGCTCTTCCACATCCGCAACCATATTTTGTTTCAACGCTAAATCTTCGAAAACCGCTTCAATCACCACATCGGTGTTATCAAACCCAACATAATCAACAGAGCCTGTTAGCCGTGATAACTGAGATTGCATTTCTGAGTGCAGCATAAACTTGCGCTTCACTTTTTTGTTCAAAATATCGTAGGAATATTTCATCGCATGCGCGATGCCATCGCTGCGGATATCTTTGATTCGAGCCGGAAGTTTAGCTTTGGTTGCCGTCACAAACGCAATGCCACCGCCCATCAACCCACCGCCTAACACGCCGATTTTCTTCAGTGTTTTAGGCGCTACTCCTTCCACGCCATTTTCTTTTTTCATTTCGGTGGTCGCGAAAAACAAACTACGTAAAGCAGCTGATTCAGACGTCATAACCAGATGACCAAAATGCTTAGCTTCCACAGCAAAACCTTGGGCTTTTCCCTTCTCTAATCCCGTTTCGATACAATCAATAATGCGCTCAGGTGAGGGATAATTCCCCATTGTTTTAGCCTGAGTTTGTTTGCGAGCTTGTTTAAACATGAGTTTTCGGCCCATAGGGGTACGTTCAAGAAACTGCCCCATTGCATCAAGCTTTACTGGTTTTCTATTCGGCTTAGGTTTTTTCGCCATTTCAATCGCGACTTCAAGCAAAATAGAACGCGGCACCATATCGTCAACGATACCGTATTTTTTGGCTTGTTTTGCTCGTACTGAGGCCCCTGTGAGCATCATTTTCATTGCTTGTTGAACGCTAATTAACCGCGGGAGTCTTTGCGTGCCACCACTACCGGGTAAAAGACCAAGCTGTACTTCAGGTAAGCCCAGCTGCGTCTTATTGTCGTCACTACATACTCGCATGTGACACGCCAACGCCAGTTCAAGCCCGCCTCCCAAAGCAGGGCCGTGGATCGCAGCGACAAATGGCACTGCCATATCCTCGATACGTTGGAATACCGCTTGTCCGCCTTTTCCAATCGCTTCAGCTTCTTCTGCACTTTTACATCCTGCGAGCATAGAGATATCAGCACCGGCCACAAACGAGTTATCTTTACCACTGATCACTACCACGCCTTTAATAGCGCTATCACTTTGAATTTGGTCAAGCATGTCACCGACTTGCTCACCAAACTCCACTTTGAGCGTATTCATGGTTTCCCCTGGCACATCCATACTCAAAATCGCGATGCCATCATCACGCTTGGTTAAGGTAAACGCGCTAGGGGCAAGTTGTTGGGTACTATTTTCAGTTGTCATCTTTTTGCCCTTATTCTGTTTCAACGATCATTGCTGCGGCCAGACCGCCAGCGGCGCAAGCGGTGAGTAATCCACTGCCGCCTCCACGTCGATTTAATTCATTTAACATTTGGGTGATCATACGTGTGCCCGTCGCTGCAAATGGATGCCCATAGGCAAGTGAACTTCCCATAACATTGAATTTAGCCATATCAATTTCGCCTGTGGCTTTACTACGACCGAGCTTTTCTTGGGCAAATTTATCACTAGCAAACATTTTGATATTCGCCAATGTTTGCGCCGCAAACGCTTCGTGCATTTCAATTAAGGTTAGGTCGTTTAATGTCATACCCGCCCTATCTAACGCCATAGGCGTGGCATACGACGGCCCCATTAACATATCTTCCCACACATCGATAGCGGCAAACGCATAACTCTTAATGTAACCAAGAGGGGTGTAACCCAGTGCTTTTGCACGGCTTTCTGTCATCATCAACACGGCTGAAGCACCATCAGTCAATGGAGTAGCGTTCGCCGCGGTGACAGTACCGTGCTTCTTATCAAACACAGGGCGAAGTTTGGCATAGCCTTCTAATTTTGAATCAAAGCGGATGTTGTTGTCTTTTTCAAATGCGCTTTTGTATGGCGCAGGGTAAGCGGTCATCACTTCGCCAGCTAATTTACCTTCATTCCAGCTCTGCGCTGCTAAAGAATGCGAACGGTGTGCGAGCTTATCTTGGTCTGCCCGGCTAATACTATGACTCTTGGCCATTTGCTCAGCAGTTTGTCCCATGGACAACCCAGTTGAATACTCTGCAACTGCAGGTGGAACCGGTAACAAATCTTTTAGACCTAGCTTTTTAAGAACATTGAATTTTTGGCCTAAGGTTTTGGTTTTTTGCAGATCTGTCAAAGCCCGTGCTAGGTTTTTGGAAACGCCAATGGGAGACACAGACGTAGAATCAGCGCCCCCAGCAATGCCGACACTGATATTACCCAGCATCATCGATTCCGCAATATTCACCGTAGACTGGAAGCTCGTCGCACACGCCCTAGACACGCTGTAAGCGTCGGTATGCACACTCATGCCTGTGCCAAGCACTATTTCACGTGCGATATTAGGGGCTTCTGGCATCTGCACGACTTGACCATAGACCAATTGCTCGATAAGTAGCGGGTCCACATTGTGCTTAACCAACATCTCATTCACTACCATTTTGCCTAAATCAACAGCAGGAACGCCGTGAAAATTCGTCGCCATTTTAGCGAATGGTGTTCGTAGTCCCGCTACGATAGCGATGCGCTCTCCATCTCGAGTCGTAACTGTTTGCTTTGCCGTCATGATTTGCCCTTAATGTTGAGTCAAAAACCAAGTGGTCTGACCTGTAATTTTAATCGATTGTACAGGGAGAATAGAAATTTTGAAAGTCCAAGTAACATTGCGTCAGTTTTGTACATTTACAATAGTCCTAAGGTAGTGAATAACACGCGCAATCTCACCCTATGCGGTCAGACGACGTTGAATAAGGCAGCGTCGCCGGTATTACGCCCATTAGTTAGGCTATTTAACAATGGATACAATAGCTTATACCGTCAAAACGGATTGGTTTTCATCGAAAAGATGTTATTTGTAACATTGTTTTTCACCAATGGAACCCTATATACACAGCATTGTCTGTTATACAGTTTATTTTCCCGTACACCTTTGTACGCCAATCAACCAAGGAATAATAAGAACGCATGCCTTCAGTTCAATTCTCACAACTACAAGCGTATTTAGACTCACAAGTTATTGGTCAAACAACCTTGACGCAAAATATTCTCGTGGCGTTACTTGCTGACGGCCATCTACTGGTTGAAGGTCCTCCCGGATTGGCAAAGACCCGCGCCGTTAACTCATTGGCCAACGGCGTTGAGGGTGACTTTCACCGTGTTCAATTTACCCCTGATTTACTGCCCGCTGATTTAACAGGTACAGATATATATCGACCAGAAACAGGCAAATTTGATTTTCAAAAAGGTCCACTTTTTCATAATTTGGTCCTTGCCGATGAAATAAACCGCGCGCCCGCCAAGGTGCAGTCGGCGCTGCTCGAAGCAATGGCGGAAAGGCAAATTACTGTCGGTAACAAAACCTATCCGTTGCCTGCGTTATTCTTAGTGATGGCAACTCAAAATCCTATTGAGCAGGAAGGTACCTACCCCCTACCTGAAGCACAGCTAGACCGGTTTTTGATGCATTTAGAAATTGATTACCCTGGGGCAGAAACAGAGTTAGCGGTGTTAAAACTCACGCGCAATGAATCATTAAATAGTGCCCCGGTTATGCCACCCAACTTGACGCAAGAAGACATATTCAAGGCGCGCAAATCGGTACTGGAAATTCATTTAGACGAATCCTTAGAGCGCTACTTGGTAGAATTGATTATCGCCACTCGTCAACCGCAAAAATACAGCGAACAACTAGCGAGTTGGATCGAATTTGGTGCGAGCCCAAGGGCCACGATTGCTCTAGACAAATGCGCTCGGGCTCACGCTTGGTTAATGGGCAGAGATTTTGTAGGACCAGATAATATTCACGCGGTATTTCATAATGTACTGCGCCACCGGTTGTTACTCAGTTACGAGGCAGAAGCGGAAGGTGTTAGCAGCAATCAAGTGCTTGATAGCATATTGCAACTTGTCCCTGTTCCTTAAGGACACTGGATATGCAAACGATACAGGACATACCTCAGTGGCTGGCCAGCCATCATAGCGATGGCGTTAATCTGAGTATAAAAGAACTGCTTTATTATCGCACCAAAGCGAGTCTGTTGAATTTAAGCTTAGGACGTCCCGCACAAGCCAAGCTAGCCGGGGGTTACCTCGCGAAGACGAAAGGCCGCGGTATGGAGTTTGATGAAGCTCGTCATTACCAGCCTGGTGATGATATTCGAGCAATCGATTGGCGAGTCACTGCGCGCACGGGTAAAACCCACACAAAAATATACCGCGAAGAGAAAGAGCGTCCGGTCTTTGTGTTAGCGGATTTATCAAGCTCAATGCACTTTGGTACTCAATTGCTGTTTAAATCCGTACAGGTCGCACACTTAACCGCATTAATCGCATGGGCGGCTCATAAACGGGGAGATCGAATAGGCGGGTTGGTATACAACCAAACACAGCACAAGGAATTTAAACCGTTTTCTAGGCAGAAAGCCGTACTTTCTTTATTAAATGGTATGGTCAATTTACATCATCCCCAATCACTGCCCTCTAACCATGATGAAGAGCAAGTGACCTTCTGTGATGCGTGTGCTCGACTTAGGCGTTTAGCACATCCGGGGAGTTTGGTCTTTATATTGAGTGATTTTGCCAACTTAACGGATTCGGCTCAGCAGCACATATCCCAGTTAAGCCGGCACTGTGAGGTAACCGCTTATCCTATCAGCGATCCTTTTGAACACGCATTACCCCAAAGTAAATTCCAACAAATGCTTAACTTAACTGATGGACAAAACGAGCAACAAATACTCATCGGTGAACAGCGCATCGCAACGCAATACCAAAGTCAACACGAACAGCGATTTAACGCGATCAATACGCGCTTGAAAAAATGCCGAGCCAATGTAGTACCGATAAGTTGCGCACAATCTCTAGAGCGACAGTTATCAAAACGTAGTAGTGAAACAGACGTATGAATCCGTTAGACCAATTAAAAGACATCCACATTCCTTCTCAAATCAGCCCTTGGCCGCCGGCCTATGGTTGGTGGTTAGTCGCCTTTTTTATCCTTTTAGTTCTCATTGTGCTCATCACCGCATGGGTGAAACACCGACAATATAACGCCGCACGACGCCATGCTCTGAATGAACTAGCTTCAATCACAAGCAATCAATCTGATTGGCCAATTCGTATGAATACTTTGCTCAAGCGTACTTGCATGCATTATTTACCGAGTGAGCAACATGCAAATCTGCACTCTCAGCGCTGGCAAGCTTATCTCTGTGAGCAGTTGCCGTCGTCCCAACAAGGTTCCTTTAACGCGGCCTTTTCAGCATTGCAAACACAACTCTACCGCCCAGCTACCGCGGATAGTACGCAATTTACTGCTATTCAGGCCCAAGTCGGCGTATGGCTAAAGTACGCCAAATTAAAAGATGTTAGTGAGTCTTCTTCAACAGGAGCCGCACATGTTTGAGTTTGCATGGTGGTGGATGTGGTTCGCTTTACCGTTACCCATATTGGTTTACTTGTTGCCCGCAAAGGCACAAGTGCAATCTGCTGCTTTGAGGGTACCTCACCTGCCCCAAGGGATCCAAAACGTCTCTAAGCCACCCACAAGTAGAAAGGCATTCTTGATAATTGCCACCATAGGCTGGGTTGCCCTAGTGAGTGCAAGTGCTCGCCCCCAATGGTTAGGCGAGCCCGTTAGTATTCCCGCAGAAGGCCGCGACCTGATGATTGCGGTTGATTTATCTGGCAGTATGAAAATTGACGATATGCAAGTTAACGGTCGTCAAGTCGATCGCTTGCAAATGATAAAGTCAGTGTTACATGACTTCATTCAACGTCGCATTGGTGACCGATTAGGGCTTATTTTCTTTGCTGACACAGCCTACTTGCAAGCACCCTTGACTTACGATCGTGAGACAGTGTCACAATTATTAAACGAGTCGCTTATTGGCCTGGTGGGTGAACAAACGGCTATCGGGGATGCCATTGGTTTAGCCATCAAGCGCTTCAAGAGCAAAGAAGAGTCAAACAAAGTATTGATCCTGTTAACTGACGGGCAAAATACCGCGGGTAACATTACGCCGGAACAAGCCAATGAACTAGCCATTAACAACGGCGTCACATTATACACAATAGGCGTCGGTGCCGACCAAATGTTAGTACAAAGTATCTTTGGCAGTCGCCAAGTCAATCCCTCACAAGAGTTAGATGAAGGCATGTTAACCACCCTTGCAGAATCCACTGGGGGCCGCTACTTTCGTGCAAGAGACGCCCAAAGCCTAACGGAAATTTATAGCAAGCTAGACGAATTAGAGCCCATCGCTAGAGAAAGTCGACAAATGCGCCCGCTGCAGGCACTTTATTTCTACCCCTTAGGCTTGGCGCTACTTATTTCCTTATTACTGGCCCTTAAACCGCTTGTCTCCAGCTGGTTGTTTAATCTTAAAAACGCTAGAACATCCAAAGAAAGGAGCCAGATTGATGTTTGATTTTACCCTAGCGGATTTTCATTTTTTGCGCCCTTTGTGGTTATTAGCCATTATTCCTTTGTTTTTACTCATTGCGCTGTTGAAACGCATGAACCAACAACGCTCAGGGTGGCAATCTGTTTTACCTTCACACCTGTACCAACACCTTGTCGCGAATAATGGGGTTAAATCTTCGAAACCGCCTTTATACGTATTAGTCGTCGCTTGGACCTTAGCCTGCTTAGCCCTCGCGGGACCAACGTGGCAGCGCTTGCCTCAGCCGGTATATCAGTTAAACAGCGGAAAAGTCGTGGTACTGGATATGTCATTATCAATGCGAGCAACAGATGTCACGCCGAACCGTCTAACTCGTGCTAAGTACAAGGCTATTGATTTAGTCAAGGCCATCGCCGAAGGTGAAACCGGCCTCGTTGCTTATGCTGGTGATGCCTTCACTATTAGCCCGCTAAGTTCAGATGGGCAGAATTTAACCGCTTTGATCCCCAGCCTGTCGCCCGAAATTATGCCCGTTGCCGGTAGCGAGCCGTTTTTAGGCTTGGAATCAGCGATCGCGCTATTACGCAATGCTGGTTACCAGCAAGGTGAAATATTTTGGATAACCGATGGCATTGAAAATACGCAAGTCGCTGAGGTGAGTAAATTGCTTGAGGATTCACCTTATCGCCTTTCCATATTGTCGATTGGTACACCCGATGGAGCTCCTATTCAATTGGTTAATGGTGACTTTTTAAAAGACAATAGTGGCGCTGTAGTCGTGCCTCGATTACGGGCAAGTAACCTGCAAACCCTCGCACGCAAAGGGGGGGGCAGGTATATTGCGATGCGCACAGATGATAGCGATATCGACTACCTTAAAAACCAAACTGTGCTCTCGTCACAAGAAGATAAGCCTGGCGAAACCGATGACAAGTTTGGTGATAAGTGGCAAGAGATGGGCCCTTATCTGTTAATACTGTTATTACCCCTAGCCGCGTATGGCTTTCGTCGCGGGTTACTAAGCATATTTGCAGTTTTCATGTTATTGCCCGGGTATACACCGCCCGCCGGTGCAACTTGGTGGGATGACATGTGGCAAACCGCAGATCAGCAAGGTCAACACGCCTTTCAAACTGAGAATTATGAAGAAGCAGCTAAACACTTTGACGACCCTATGTGGCGAGGAACAGCTGCTTACAAAGCGCAAGACTACGCTGCTGCACTTGATGCATTTCGCGCAGCAAGTGGCGCGCAAGCCCGTTACAACGAGGGAAATACTCTTGCCCAGCTGGGTGAAATTGAGGAGGCCATTAAAGCCTACGATAGAGCACTGGCGGTTGATCCTGATCACGAGGATGCAAAAGCAAACAAGGCATTGCTCGAACAGCAAAAGCAACAGGACCAGCAAAATCAAGAACAGCAGGAAAATGCTGAACAACAAGAGCAAGACGAAAACCAGCAAGGTGAGAACAACCAATCTGGCGATCAACAAGAGGGCCAAAATGCCGATAACAGCCCTGAGCAATCATCACAGGAAAACCAAAAGCAATCGCAAACGAATAATGACTCGCAACAAGGTGATAGCGAGCCATCCACTTCTGAGGAACAACCTGAGCAGAACGAGCAAGATAGTGAAAACAACAGTCAGCAAGACGGTGCACAGTCTTCTCAACAAGAGGAGCGAGAGCAGTCTCAAGATGAGCAATCATCTCAACCTGCTTCTATGGATGAAAATGAGCAAGCTGAGGGACAAGATGCGTCTCAGCTGCAGGCGGCTTCCATGGGCGCACAAGCACCACAAGAACTTACTGACGAACAGAAAGAACAAATGCAACGCATGCAAACATTGCTCAACCGCGTTCCTGACGATCCAGCATTTTTATTAAAACGAAAAATGCAGATAGAAAATCAAAAGCGAAGACAACAACGTACACCGACTCAACGACAAAGGAACTGGTAGCAAAATGCAGTTATTTATCCGTTATTTATCTCGTTCATGTTTATTCCTCTGGGCCTTAAGCACATTTGCTCTTGCGCAAATAGATGAACTGTCAGCCACGGTCGATAAAAACCCCGTACTCGCTGATGAATCGATAACCCTAAGTGTGGTCGCATCGGGCGATGCATCTCGCGAGGCATTCGATCCTAGCCCATTGAACGCAGATTTTATCGTAGGCAGAACCTCTGTTAGCTCGCAAACCCAAATGATAAACTTTGACACAACCCGCACCACCATTTGGACCACCGTTCTTATTCCACGCAAGCCAGGGCGCTTTGTCATTCCAGCATTTACCATAGAAGGCAAAAGCTCAGCACCCATTAATATGATGGTTTTACCGGTATCGGCTCGTCAAAGTACAGAAGGTCGAGATGTGTATGTCACAACGTCAGTAGACACAGATGAAACCTACCTACAGCAACAAATTCGTTATACCGTAAAGTTGTTTCTTGCCAGAGACCTGCAGCGAGGTAGCTTATCGGCTCCTACGTTGGCCGACGGAGAAATTCGACAAATTGGTAAAGATGCAGAATACAACGACATCGTCGATGGAAAACGCTATCGGGTGATTGAACGCACCTTTGCGGTTATTCCACAAAAGAGCGGTACCTTTACTATCCAAGGCCCAATGTTTGAAGGCGAAGTAGTTCAGGATAGGCAACAAAGCTTTGGTTTCTTCAGCCGCAGTAAAACCATTAATCGTGTGGGGCCAGCACAAGAAATAACCGTGAAACCCATTCCGGCCAATTATTCTGGTACCTGGTTGCCTAGTGATTATGTTGAGCTACACGAAGAGTGGCAACCTGATGCATCTAAATTCACGGTCGGTGAGCCAATCACCCGCACTTTGACTCTTACCGCTGTAGGTGTTGATGAAGCGCAGCTGCCAAGTATCAATAGTCAATATCCCAGCGGCGTGAAGGTTTACCCTAACCAACCAAATACCACCACTGTTGAAAAAGACAATACGCTCATCGCCCAGCGCACTGAAACCATCGCGATCATTCCCAGTCAAGCGGGTGAATTCACGCTAGATGAAGTGAGCGTTCCTTGGTTTAATATTGTCAGCGGACAAGTAGAATATGCCACGCTGCCCAAACGCATCATTACGGTCGTTGCAGGCGCTAATGATACGTCATCCTCCAACATTCCACCTGCTGCTGTTGGCAAAAACGAACAGTTCCCCCCTACTGTGCAAACTGCAGAACAGGCCCCCCAGCAGGACAGCCAACACAGCGTTGAACAATCAATCTCAAGGGTTAGCCAAACAACCAATCTCTGGTTCTGGCTCAGCTGCACATTAATAATCTTGTGGGTAACCACACTTGTTGGCTGGGCGGCGCACGTTCGTCGCTTAACAACCAAAGCAAATGTGTTTAGTAGAGCCAATAATGGCGCAGCGAATAAGACGAATCCTTCTGAGAAGCAAGCATGGAACTCGTTGCAAGCAGCTATCAGCAAACAGGATACGCAGGCAATCATTCAGGCATTAACATTATGGCTAAATACGTTAACGGGAAGTAATGGTAAATCAATCAATACATTACAAAACGAATTTAGCAACGCCTCGCTAGATAATGCGATAAGTACATTATATGCATCTAAATTTGGCGCCGAGGACAAACAGTGGAACAAGGAAGAAATTGTCTCAATACTTAGCTTAATTCGACAGCAAGCTAGCGCTCATCACAGCAACGAAAAATTAGCCCCACTTTATTAGCTGATGAATGGGGAACAACTTCAATGACTTAAGAGCGCTATTTTTCATGCCTCATTTGTAAATATGGGGCAACATCCGCAGTAAAAATGCATGTGCAATCAGCCTTTCTCCCACGACTAAGGGCGAATTGCACTATGCCCCGCTTTAACGAATAATAAGATCACACATAAAAGGCGGAAATAAATAATGAATTTGCGAAAGCAATTTAAAAAAGCCTCGGTCTCTAGTGACATGCTAGATAAACAAAAACGATACGAAACCCTAGTCCAAGCATTACATGGTGATATATTCCGCTATGCATACTGGCTGGTTAAAGATAAAGCGGTGGCAGAAGACATAGTCCAAGAGACATTTCTGCGTGCATGGAAATCATTGGATTCATTAAAGGACGAAAAAGCCGCCAAATCTTGGTTGATTACGATATTGCGTCGGGAAAATGCCCGACGCTTTGAACGTAAGCAGTTCGACTTGGTTGATATCGATGATGTGTCTATCTCAGACGATCAGTTGACTCACGAAGTTGAGATTGAGCACCGAGAGTTACGGAAAATAATGGCGTCTTTGACTGAAGAGTATAGAGAGCCATTAATGTTGCAAATCATGTTTGGATACAGCGGAGATGAAATTGCAGCTCAACTAGATTTAAACAAGAATACCGTAATGACCCGACTATTTAGGGCGCGAAGCCAAATTAAAGAGGCGCTAGAGAAATCAAATGACAATCGAGAACGGAAAAATGGATGATTTAGAATTTCGCAGAACCATTTATGCTGATCCGAATTGCGATGACATACGAGTCAAAGAAGCGGCAGCACAAGACCCTGCAAAACACGAATTTTGGTCTGAGCAAAAAAAGATCGATGCGAGTTTACAAGCGGCGATGAAAGTCGATGTGCCTGACGATTTAGCACACAAACTTATTTTGCGCCAAACTATGCAAACTCACCAACACAATAAGAAGCGTGCCCGGGTGCATTTAGCGCTAGCGGCATCTTTAGCGTTTGTTGTGGGTGTTAGTTTCACGCTGTGGCAACAACAAAATTACATTGATGTGTCAGCTCAATCACTGGCTCACGTATATCATGAAGGTCCTCATGCGCTTGATGCGAACGAAGATTTCACCTTGCAACAAGTCAACGCTAAGCTCGCCCAATACGGTGGTCATTTAAATGAGGATATGGGGCAAGTATTTTATGCAAACCACTGTGACTTCGAAGGGGTTAGAAGCCTGCACTTAGTCATGCAAGGCGATAATGGCAAAGTGACTGTATTTATTGTGCCTCATAAAGACGGTTACAAAGCAAAAGACAGAGTCACCGATGGCTATCTAACCGCCGAAGCAGTGGATATGAAAGATACCAGCTTAGTGATCGTCAGTGAAAATGTACATGATGTAGAGCAGACCAAAGATAAATTGACTAGAGGCATGACCTTCTCTGCCTAAGAATGTGTTGCGCGTAAAGAAGAGCGCGCTACATAGAAACCGACAATGTTTGAGAAAAAGGAGCTTATGCTCCTTTTTTTATCTCCCTCGACTCCCTTTTGAAGCTCCCCTTATCTGCCCACCGATAAAAACATATCGATGTGCTCGATGCCGCCATCATCGTAAGGCTTACCCTCTGGATGAAAACCAAATTTAAGATAGAAATCAGACGCATCAGTCTGGGCTGATAACGTGATCGTTGTGACTTTAGGGTCAAGACGAATCTGCTTAATCGCCTCTTTAATTAATCTATTCCCGACTCCCTGCCCCCTGTATTCTGGCAAACACACCACCCGCTCAATCTTAGCGATACTTGGCTGTTTTGTTGTACGTACCCTTGTATAAGCAATTAACCTAGCTTGGTGAAACACGCAAACGTGTGTGCTGACGTTATCCTGCTCGTCTATGTCTCTGTATATACTTTGTTGTTCGATGATAAATACGTCCTGACGCAATTGTAAAATTGCGTATAAATCGTTCAACTTCAGCTGACTAAAAGAGATTACTTGGGTTTTATATAATGCCGACACTAGTGTATTCCTAGGTTGCTTGATAGCATGGTGTAAAAAAGTAAACGCTAATTTGCAACAGCGTAAACAAAAATTCAATCATTCCTCATCTTAATCGAAGGACACCATGGAAACAGCCACTTTTATATCATTAGGATTGTACTTTCTCGCCATGCTCGCTATTGGCCTTTATTCTTTCAAACAGGCAAATACTGACGTAGAAGGTTATATGCTGGGGGGGCGAAACCTTAGCCCAAAGGTTACTGCCCTTTCGGCTGGCGCTTCAGATATGAGCGGATGGATGTTAATGGGCTTACCCGGCGCAATGTATTTGACCGGTTTGTCTAGTGCTTGGATAGCCATAGGACTCGTCATTGGCGCCTATTTTAACTATGTACTGGTAGCTCCCCGTTTACGGGTATACACAGAAGTGGCAAATAATGCGATTACTATCCCTGACTACTTTGAGAATCGGTTCAACGACAAAAGCCGCGTTTTGCGCATTGTTTCCTCTATCGTCATTGTGCTGTTTTTTACCTTATATACCTCATCCGGTGTCGTTGCTGGCGGCAAATTGTTTGAAACATCATTCGGTCTAAATTATGAGTTGGGTTTATACATTACCGCTGGTGTGGTTGTGGCTTATACCTTATTTGGAGGGTTTATGGCTGTGAGCATCACTGACTTTGTGCAAGGATGTATCATGTTTGTAGCGCTGGTATTGGTTCCAGTGGTGGTGCTCGTCGATTTAGACGGTTGGCAAGGTGTCACCCAGTCTTTAAGTACCCTTAATGGTCAATACTTAGATATGTTCGTCAATGCTTCAAATGGTGAGCTTGTATCGACAATTGCCATCATATCCATGCTGTCTTGGGGATTCGGGTATTTTGGGCAACCCCATATCATTGTGCGCTTCATGGCCATTCGCAGCGTAAACGACATTAAAACCGCTCAGACGATCGGCATATCGTGGATGGTAGTAGCCATAACAGGGGCATTAGCAACGGGGCTACTAGGGCTAGCCTATGTGACCAAACAGGGCACACCATTGAATGACGCGGAAACAATATTTATTTATTTATCTCAGTTGCTCTTTCATCCTTTAATCGGTGGTTTCTTGCTTGCAGCAATTCTGGCTGCAATTATGAGCACTATTTCCTCGCAATTACTGGTCACATCGAGCTCTCTAACGAGCGACTTTTATCAAGCATTTTTCAGACGAGATGCGAGTCAACACGAACTGATCATTGTTGGCCGTATATCCGTGGTCATTGTTGCTTTGGTCGCTATTTTCTTGGCGTACGACAGAGATAGCAGCATATTGTCATTGGTCAGTAATGCGTGGGCCGGTTTCGGTGCAGCATTTGGGCCTTTGATTTTATTCAGTCTATTTTGGAAGCGAATGACACTCATCTCAGCCATAAGTGGCATGTTAGTCGGCGCTGTAACAGTGTTATTATGGATTTATTTGCCAATTACTATCAATGGCCAGAGCCTAAGTGCTTGGCTATACGAAATAGTACCGGGCTTTATATTGTCGAGCTTGACTATTGTTGTAATCAGCCTAGTGTCAAAACAAAGTGATAGTTCAATTATCAATACATTTGAGAAAGTAGAGAAGACTCTGCACGACTCGGTGAATAACGGCGGCAATGCTTCTTAATGTTTAAATAGGGAATTTACATGAACTTTTATGCCGCTAGGCAACCGATATTACATGCAGATAAAACACTGTTTGCTTATGAATTGTTATTTCGGGATAGTTTGGAGAATACCTTTCCAAATATAAATGAAGATGAAGCTACAGCGAAAATGGTCGCTGGGCTTCAATTCAATCTAGGGTTAGACAGCTTGTTGCCTGACACGCTAGCGTTCATAAACTTTACACATAATTCGTTATTAGACGGGTATCCTTTGATGCTACCTAAAGAGAAGATTGTAGTAGAGATTTTAGAAACGGTTAAACCAGGTAAAAAACTACTTAATGCGTGTATCGATCTAAAGAAAAAGGGCTATATCGTTGCCCTTGATGACTATGTTCACCAAGGAGTCTGGCTGCATTTCTTTCCTTATATCGATATTATTAAAATTGACTATCAAGATACCTCACATGAGCAAATTCTAAAGATAATAGAAGCGATAAAGCCCTTCCCCAAGGTAAAATTGTTAGCAGAAAAGATTGAAACCCACCAAGAATACTTACAAGCACTGGAGTATGGCTGTTGTTATTTTCAAGGCTACTTTTTCAGTAAACCAGAGATTATAAAAAACACAGCCTTAACGCCTTCGCAAATGTCCATAGCGAAATTAATGGGGGAAATGGCCAAAGAAGACCCCAAAATTGAGATTATCACTCAAGCGTTTGAATCTGATGTGAGTCTCTCTTTTAAATTGCTGCGTTATGCCCAATCGCCGATTTTTAAACGCACCAAACAAATTGAGACGATAAAACAAGCTATTGTGGTGTTGGGGCAAACTGAGCTTAGGCGTTTTGTGTCGTTACTTTTTACTGCTCAATTCAGTGAAGGCAAGCCTGCTGAGCTTACCGTGATGTCACTTTCGCGGGCTCGTTATTGTGAACTACTCACAGAATATTCCAATCAACGCGACGGCGTGGCATCCGCTTTCTTGGTTGGGCTTTTGTCATTACTTGACGCCATGTTGGATGCTGATATCGCAGACCTTATGGAAAAACTGCCTATATCTCAGAATATCAAAGACAGTATCGTGCTACGTCAGGGGGAACAGGCCAAATACTTAATGCTGAGCGAATTTTTTGAGGAAGGTCGATGGAGTGATGTCAATCGCCTGTGTGAAAATCTCGACGTTAATTTTGATGATGCATTTTCAATGTTTCAACAATCTCAACTATGGGCAAAAGAAAGACTCCAGGCTTTAAAGTAATCCCCCATTCAAACAGTTGTCATTTTGTCATGATATATTTTTAAAAAATATATCATGACTGCTCGTTTTCGTGATATTGTTCTATGCATATAATATTTTAGTATATCCATTAACTTAGCACGAGAAACTCTATGACTTCGTCGATTCCAAACGTTACACATTTGAAACAGCTTGAAGCGGAAAGTATTCACATTTTTCGTGAAGTAGCCGCTGAATTTGATAACCCAGTAATGCTTTACTCAGTAGGTAAAGACTCTTCTGTGTTGTTACATCTAGCGCGTAAAGCCTTTGCCCCAGGTAAAATCCCCTTTCCTTTGCTGCATGTAGACACCACATGGAAATTCCACGAAATGATTGCCTTTCGTGACCAAATGGCAGACAAGCACGACTTAGACTTGTTGGTTCATATTAACCAAGAAGGCGTGGATATGGACATTAACCCATTTATTCATGGCAGTGCTAAGCATACAGATATTATGAAAACGGTTGGTCTTAAGCAGGCGTTAAACAAATACAAATTCGACGCAGCGTTTGGCGGCGCAAGGCGTGATGAAGAAAAGTCACGTGCCAAAGAGCGCGTGTACTCTTTCCGAGATGAAAACCACCGCTGGGATCCTAAAAACCAACGTCCTGAATTATGGAGTATCTACAATTCACAAATTAACAAGGGCGAAAGCATTCGTGTATTTCCAATGTCGAATTGGACAGAGTTAGATATCTGGCAATACATCTACATGGAAAACATCGAAATTCCTTCTTTATACCTTGCTAAGCCACGCCCAGTAGTAGAGCGCGACGGTTTGCTGATTATGGTTGATGACGAGCGCATGCCGTTAGAAGAAGGTGAAACGCCAGAGATGCGTTCAGTACGTTTTAGAACGTTAGGCTGTTATCCATTAACAGGTGCCGTTGAATCGACTGCGAATACACTACCTGAAGTTATTCAAGAAATGCTACTAACTAAGACCTCTGAGCGCCAAGGGCGAGTCATTGATAATGATTCATCTGGCTCTATGGAGAAGAAAAAAATGGAAGGTTATTTCTAATGGAAAACAACATTGTTTGGCATCAGCACGAGGTTGACAAACGTCGCCGCGCTGACGCTAAAGGGCAAAAGCCGTGTGTGGTTTGGCTGACTGGGTTAAGCGGTTCTGGCAAGTCGACCATCGCTAATTTGTTAGAAAAAAAATTAGCCGATAACGGCAAGCACACCTACTTACTTGACGGCGACAATGTTCGTCATGGTCTCAATGGTGATTTGACCTTTAGCGACAAAGATCGGGTTGAAAACATTCGCCGCATAAGTGAGTTATCCAAACTCTTCGTAGATTCAGGCTTGATTGTCATCACCGCATTTATCTCACCGTTTAAGAGTGAACGTGATTACTGCCGCTCTCTGCTTGAGCAAAACGAATTTGTTGAGGTGTTCGTCGATACACCATTAGAGGAATGCGAAAAACGCGATCCTAAAGGGTTGTATCAAAAAGCGCGTTCTGGCGAAATTACTGATTTTACCGGTATCAGCTCACCCTATGAAGCGCCAGAATCTCCTGAGATCACCCTTAATTTCAGCGGACAAAGCGCCCAGGAATCTGCGGAACAACTGTTCACTCAATTAAAGCAAAAAGGATTGATTGACTAATGCTCGATAGCAAATTGATAGACAGTATTACCCATATTGCACACCAAGCGGGTGATGCAATAATGGATATATATCAGCGTGATTTTGCGGTATATGAAAAGTCTGACGAAAGCCCTTTAACAGAAGCTGATTTAGCTGCCCACAATTGCATTGTCAAAGGCTTACAAGCCGTATCTGATCTACCTATTTTGTCAGAAGAATCTGCTAACATACCTTGGTCTGAACGCCAGACATGGGATCAGTATTGGTTAGTAGACCCCCTTGATGGCACAAAAGAGTTTATAAAAAAGAATGGCGAGTTTACAGTCAACATTGCATTAATTGATAACGGTGAACCCGTCTTTGGTGTCGTTTTTGCCCCCGTACTAAAGCAAACCTATGTCGGTATTGTGGGCCAAGGCGCTTATAAGCTAGAAGGTGATAGCCGTACAGCGATTACCCCTAAAATGAAGAGCGATGACGAAGAGTGGCGCGTGGTAGGCAGTCGCTCACATCAAAGTCCTGACATTCAAGCGCTACTTGCCAAACTTGGTGGAGAGCCTGAGCTTGTGGCAATGGGCAGTTCGTTAAAATTATGCTTAGTTGCTGAAGGTGCAGCGCATTTATACCCTCGCTTAGGCCCTACGTCTGAATGGGATACAGGTGCAGCTGATGCGGTGGTTCGTGCCGCCGGTGGTAAAGTCACTATTATTGAAAGTGCTGCCAATGTGTTCGATGAACACGCTAAACCTCTTAGCTACAACCAAAAAGAATCCGTTTTAAACCCTTATTTCCTTGTGAGTTGCTGATCATGAATAGTGAAAACGCGTTATTACAATCTGACATCCTGGCGTACCTCGAACAGCATGAGCAAAAAGACATGCTGCGTTTTTTAACCTGCGGTAGCGTAGATGATGGTAAAAGCACCCTAATTGGTCGTTTATTACACGACTCGAAAATGATTTACGAAGATCAGCTTGCCGCCATCACCAAAGACAGTAAGAAGTCTGGTACCACTGGCGACAAAGTAGATTTAGCCTTGTTGGTAGATGGCTTAGCGTCTGAGCGTGAGCAAGGGATCACCATTGATGTGGCATATCGTTACTTCTCAACGGATAAACGTAAGTTTATCATCGCCGATACTCCGGGACATGAGCAATATACCCGCAACATGGTAACGGGTGCATCAACATGTGATTTGGCCATCATATTGGTAGATGCTCGTGCTGGAGTTAAAACCCAAACCCGTCGTCATTCATTTTTGGTTTCATTGCTTGGCATCAAACACGTCATCGTAGCAATCAACAAAATGGATTTAATGGAGTTCAGTGAAGAAGTGTACGAGAATATCAAGAAAGACTACTTGGTCTTTTCTGAACAACTAGATATTCCTGATATTCAGTTCGTGCCTATCTCAGCCCTTGATGGCGATAATGTGGTTAATAAGAGCGAGAATACTCCTTGGTTTGAAGGCTCTACGTTAATGAAAACCTTGGAAAATATTGAAATTGGTAATGACGCCAATATCGATGATTTCCGTTTCCCCGTGCAATATGTAAACCGCCCCAATCTTAACTTCCGTGGTTTTGCTGGCACAGTTGTGTCTGGCCAAATCAAAAAAGGCGATAAGATCACCGCGCTTCCGTCGGGCAAACAATCTACCGTGCGCTCTATTGTCGGTTTTGAAGGCGAGCAAGAGGTGGCTTATACACCGCTTACCACGACCATCACCCTTGAAGATGAAATCGATATCTCTCGTGGTGACATGATTGTCAAATCTGACAACTTGCCTTTACAAAGCAGTGCTTATGAAGTCAATTTAGTGTGGATGGACGAAACACCGTTAATGCCAAACAAACAATACGGTTTCAAATTTGCTACTAAGTTTGTACCAGGTAGCGTAACGGACATCGAACACCAGATTGATGTAAATACCATGGAGCACAAAGAAGCAGTAAGGCTTAATTTGAATGAAATTGGTGTTGGAAAAATCAAGCTTACCCAGTCAGTTGCCTGTGACCCATACACCAAAAACCGTGAAACCGGTGCGTTCATTATTATTGACCGATTAACCAATAGCACAGTCGGTGCAGGTATGGTGATTGATGCCATTCAAGATTCAGGTACGAAAACAGAATATTCTGAGTTTGAACTTGAATTTAATACCTTGGTTAGAAAGCATTTTCCACATTGGAATGCCACTGACATCACTAAGCTGTAGGCGCAACGTCGATACTATATGGACATAAACCAGCTTCTGGTATTAGCAATATTTACCGGTACATTAGCGGCGCTTATTCTCACGAATAAGCGCCCTTCTTCAATTTTTGCGGGGACATTGTTAGCACTTATATTAAGTCAGCAATTATCGCTTTCAAACATCATCACCAACTTCACAAACCAAGGATTAATTACCCTTATTCTGCTGTTGATTGTAAGCACAGCAGTAGATAAAACGTCCCTCGTCAAACGGTTGGGCCGCACGCTTATCGTTGCGAGCTTCAAACGCAGTTACTGGCGCTTATTTGGGCTAACGTTTGCTTCTTCAGCATTGTTGAATAACACCGCCGTGGTAGCAAGTTTGATTGGTCCGACTAAACAAAATCAATACCATCCTGCTTCTAAGTTACTTATCCCTCTTTCATACGCAGCAATTTTAGGCGGTACAGTGACACTTATAGGTACCTCCACCAACCTCATAGTTGATAGTTTCATGCGCGAGCATGGTCACGCAGGTTTTAACTTCTGGGACTTTACGCTCTATGGCTTGGTCGCAGGTTTAAGCTGTGGCGTGTTAATGTTTTTGTTAACGCCACTGTTGCCCGTAATCGAAAACAAAAACCGCAAATACAATAGTTATTTTATCGACGCGAAAGTAGAAGCCGATTCTGAATTAATTGGCAAAAGTGTCGAGCAAAACCACTTACGCAATTTACCTGAGCTTTTTTTAATCGAAGTGGTGCGCAACGGTAAACTTATCAGTCCTGTTAACCCTGAGTTAGTCATACAACAAAACGACAAACTGATTTTTTCAGGGGATATACACAAAGTTGATAATTTAAGTCACATCAAGGGATTAACCCTTTTTGCAGAATCAAATGGTTTGTTACGTGAAAACCTTACCGAAGTGATTATTTCTAATCGGGCACAAATCATTGGTAAAACGCTGAAAAGTGTTGGTTTTAGGGCATTATTTGATGCCGCTGTTGTGGCTATCCGTCGAGACGGTGAAACCCTATCAGGAAAATTAGGGGAAATTAAACTCCAAGCAGGTGATTTTTTGCTTTTGGCTACAGGCCCTGACTTCGTCAAGCGCCAAAACTTAACCAAAAACTTTTTCATTTTGTCCGAGAAAAAAGTCGCCACAAAACTCCTCGAAAAACAAGAGTGGATAACCTTAGGCGGTTTTCTAGTCACTATCGCCCTTGCTGCCGCATCCCTCATTTCACTTGCCACAGGTTTAGTGTTTTTCCTAGCGATATTGGTAGCCACTGGCGTTACATCCACCAACGAAGTTAAACGTCACCTACCGTTAGAGCTCATTGTCGTGATTGTCGGCGCCCTTAGCCTGGCTAACGCGTTAGAAAGTGCAGGAGTGATAACCACTCTCACACATTATTTAGAGCCCTTCATGGCAAGCTCCAGTCCATTTGTGGCATTGGTAGTGGTGTATTTAGCAACCTTGTTGTTAACAGAGGTCGTTACCAATAACGCTGCTGCCGCACTGATGTTCCCCTTTGCTTATGGGTTGGTAGAGAGTTTAGGCGTACCTTTGATGCCGTTTGCCTTAGCGGTCGCTTTTGCCGCCAGCGCTAGCTTTATATCGCCCTATGGGTATCAAACCAATTTACTGGTTTTTAGTGCCAGTAATTATAAGATGAAACACTTTGTGAAATTTGGTTTGCCTATTTCAGTTTGTTACTCGAGCATCGTGCTCATCCTACTGAAGTACACATATGACTTTTAAGTCAGCGAACATTTTCAGCAGCCCAACGGGTTAACCGTTTTAAAACGCAAATAATCTATTTCCCAAGACAAAAAAGACGAGAGTGTCACCACTCTCGTCTTTTTCTTTTGTTGTGTCTGTGTCTTATAGCAATTCCATTGAATAATTAGCCACTCAGCGGAAATTTATTGGCGTTGGAATGATTGACATAAGTCCGCAGTAAATGTCAGCTTACGCCTTAGGTTTGCGTCCTCGGCTCGGCGTGGCCGGTGCGGTGTTGTTTGTCGCTTGACGTCTACTTCCGTGTTTTGCCTCCCCCACTTGGGACTTGATCCCTCGATGATGACTGCGCTTGGAAGAGCGGGTTGGCTCAGTCTTTGGGGCATTTTTATCGGTAACGTTAGCTGCTATTTTCTGATCGGTTTTCAGTGCTGTTTTGGTTGAGCCCTCAACAGCGTCACTAATTTCACGCATTTCATCAGGGGTTAAATTTCGCCACTGCCCTACCTTTAGCCCCGCTAAACGAATTGACATAATACGGCTGCGTTTTAACTTGGTTACGCCGTAACCTAAGTATTCGCACATACGGCGAATTTGCCTATTTAACCCTTGGGTTAAAATAATACGAAATACGAATTTACTCTGCATTGTTACCGTACAGGGCTTAGTCACCGTGTCGAGTATAGGTACTCCGGCTCCCATGGCGTGAATAAAACGCTCTGTCAACGGTCGGTCCACCGTCACTATGTACTCTTTGTCATGGGCATTTTCAGCGCGCAAAATTTTGTTAACTATGTCACCGTCACTGGTCAAAAAAATTAAACCTTCCGAAGGTTTGTCTAATCGGCCAATGGGAAAAATGCGCTCGGGATGACCGATGGCATCGATAATATTCCCTTTGACGTGGCGCTCAGTCGTGCACGTAATCCCGACAGGTTTATGGTATGCCAAATACACTCTGTCAGACTTATTCTCGGCACTCGCTTTAATCAAGTTTCCGTCAACGCGCACTTCATCCCCAGACAACACTTTAGTGCCTAATTCAGGAATAACGCCATTGATCGTCACGCGTTGGCTGTCTATCAATTTATCTGCTTCGCGACGAGAGCAGAAACCTGAGTCGCTAATAAATTTGTTTAAGCGAATGCTAGAAACAGTTGTGTTTGATGTGTTCGATGTATTCAATGTAACCCACTATGTCATCTTTAGTTAGCGCCTAGGCATTCCTAGGCGAAACAGATGTAAACGGTTGATAACGCTTGACTAAGCAAAGCATCGTTGAGCACGGGATAACAACACCTGCTCTTGTTTTGCGACAGGGCCATGTTGTATCCATAACTTCAGTAATGACGATTTGTCATATTCAACGCCTTGCTGAAGTTTATCGGCCATCAATTGCAGCTGTATTTCTTTACGCAACGCTTCGTCAGCTTGTGGCGAAGGGACATCGCATACTATTTCTAGCATCAAGGTTAAGTTAAGACGAGGTACGTCACTTTGCCCAAGAGCTTTAAACGACTGCTGCCATTGGTTAGGCAATGAGTCTATATCGTCAGGCAAAGCAGGCGTTTCCCAGCGCTTTAGTATATCAAATAGTGCGCTCACACCGTGGGCTCTAGATTGGCGCTGCAACCCCTCCAATTTGGTTTGTCGTTCATCAATAAGCCCGGATAAGCGACGAAATAAACCAGAGCTTGACGCTTTAGGCATCGCTACCAATTGTGCCTCTAGCTCAGTTTGCAAAATGTGAGTGCCATCCAATTCATCAAACGTTTGGGCTTCATTAACCGCCTGTTGCAATTTTTGCAATATGTCAGCTGCGGCGGCTACTTGCGCGTTAATTTCCTGCTTCTGTAGCTGATTGTGCGCTTTGCGCTTAGCAAAAATCACATCATTGGCTTTTCGAAATTGATCCCACAAGGCATTTTCAACTTTACGTTGGGTCTGGCCTACGTGTTTCCACTTTTCTTGTAATGCTTTGGCTTGCTCAATAGCGACATTAACATCTTCGACCGCTGACAATGCTTGTGCTTGCAGGATAAGCGCTTGCTTCATCTCAGTATTCTCATTGAAATACACTTCGACTTGTTTCTTCAACGGCGCCAAGGCTTCACGATAAGCATTGTTCACTTGTGTTTTAACAGTGAAATCAACATCACCGACGTTTTGCCACTTCTGCTGCACCTGTTGAATCGCTTTTGCTAACGCATCAGCCGATAAACCATGCTCAGCTAATGTGCCAATCTCGTTGATCAGAGCCTGTTTTTGCGCAAGGTTATTTTCGCGCTGCAACTGTTGCTTTTCAAAGTGTTCGCGACAAGGCGCAAAAGCAAGTTCAATTAACGCGTCAAACTGCTTATTGAGCACATCATCGTCAGGTGTATTCAACACACCCAAACTATTCCAACGTCGACGCAGCTCTTTCACCTGCTCTGCCCGCAATGATACTGGCAATTTAGCATCAACTAACGCTTTTGCTTCTTCAAGCAAAGCGGGCTTTCGCGGCAAGGCGATGTAGGCCTGCAACGACTTTAATTCCTCTATTTTAGCGCTGACCTGTTCGAGTGTGCGCTCATTGCGAGCTTTTTCTTGTTCAGGTAACGCTTCAAACCATTTAGTGACCTTGGAAAAGAGACCCATGGCCGCTTTGTATTTTCCCTGTTCGATAAGCACATCAATGGCCTTAGCTTTACTGCGGATACGGTTCACATCTTGAGTAATACTTGCTGAAAGGGTTTTGATTGCACTGCGCCATGTACTCTGTAATTGCGTAAACCTTTGATCAAGCGCTCTAGGCCAACTGTCTTGATATGCTTCACGTAGCGCAAACCAATGCTGCGTCGTGCTCTGCAATATCGATTTAGCACTTTGCACATCATCCCCTTGAGAAGGGATGGCCAACTGGGCAAAATCCGTCAATAACGAATCCGCTTGTTTTAGGGCATCTTGAAATGCAGGTAAATGATTGAACGTGTGCTGGCGTTTTTGTAAGGCATCAAGTAAAGCCTGTAGCGCTTTCGTTTGCACGGCCATGCCCGCTAAGTTGGCATCCGATAACAAAGTGTCAATACGAGACATACGATTCTGAATTTCTGTTTGTGCTTGCTCCGTTTGTGCCAACGTAACACTTGATACATCGCTTGATAAAATATCTGACAACCACACGAGCATCGCTTGCGTATCTGCCGTGGCATGCTGCACGGCATCTATTACATCTCGTTTGCGCTGCTGCGCCTGATAAACAGGTGCTAATTCTGCATCTAGAATGTCTAACTTATTGATTATATCAGTATATTTAGCCGTAAACTCTTGGCGTTTCTCTTGTGATAAGCAATCGAATTGTGCTGAAAAAATTACGTATTCGTCATTTAGTTTGGTTCGAGTATCCACCAACTTTCGGTAATCACGCTGCTCTTTTAACGCTAACAAGCGAGACAAAACGAGACGCGTTCCCTTTTCAACTTCAATCGGTTGGGCTTTGGCAAATGCTAACTGATTTAACTTATCTTGCGCCTGAGACTTAATGCTTTCACTAGAAGCTTTTTTGATTATTTTTTGTAAGCTTGCTGGACTGTCCGCATACGCAAGAAGCGCACTTTGAAGAACGTCATCATCGCTGGATAACAGAATAGGTAACGCCAGTTGCGGTTTATTCAGTACGGACAAAATATGCAGTACCAATTTAGGCTCTTGCTGCACCCAAGGCTGCTTAATCAAGCGCTCGAGCAATTTACTGTTTTTACACTCATAGGAAAATTCGCGTTTCTGAGCTTTACTCAATAGGCTCTCATCGTCGTCAAATAGTGTATTATCAACGACTTGTTGAGCGCGCTTGAGCACACGTTCGTTTTTGGCTATCTCTGCCATCTTGTACCACAACACGAAGCTATTTAACTTTGTCAGCGCGGCTAAACTCACATTCACATCTTCATCGTTGAACGCCAATTCATGCAGAATTGACTTTTGTTCTGGCAAGTCTGGAGACAACGAGTCAATAGCGACTACTCTCACTTCAGGTTTTGGATCTTGATGCTTAGGACGAAACAGTTTTTTAAATATCATTTTCGGTGAACCGCGCTATGGTGTTTTTATCATTTAGCTCTTGCTTAAATTGCTGACGGCTTTTTTGCACTATTTCGCCGTTAGCCCCAACAGTCATATGTTGATCTGACTTAAGGATTTTCGCTTGATACAACATAACAGCTTGCATAGTCGTTTCTCGTTGCCCTTCTGTTAACGGGTTGCCATCAAGCCACTTACCGGTTTCCACCGCTTGCAACAATTTTTGATAAACCTCTGGGGTCATCGATTTCAGTAACATTTCTGGGTTCATTAATTAGACTTCTTAACAAAAACGAGACGCACACGATTGATGATGTACCAAACAAAACCGATAATCGCGACACCCACAGCAATATTATATTGCACTTCACCTGGAGCAGCTCCGCCCCAATACATAAATCCAAACCCTGAGACAAACATCAGCATGGCTATCATTGACTGGGTTTGGATTTTTTGTGATTTCAGGTACTTTTGTAAATTGCGTTTGCGGGCAATATCTTCATCGCTCGCATGCCCCATGGCGAAACCGCAGTGATTGCATTCTTCGGTTTTGTCAGAGATTTTCTTATTGCACGATGGGCAATCAATTAACGCCATTTTTTACTCCACTACTAATACGGTTAACAATTTCACCTTGACACTAGATCACGAAAGCGCGGACTGTGCCGCGCTTAATTTATGGATACCGTGACTAGGACTTGTGTTCTTTATTAAAATCATCCCAATATTCATTGACTGATTCTTTCATTTCTTTGCGCAGCAAAAATATGCCTAATAAGTTAGGCAATGTCATCACCACAATAGCCACTGCCGACAACGTCCACACTAGAGTGGTATCTGATACTGCGGCCCAAACGAACGCAAACACGTACACTACGCGATAAGGCATGACTGAGCGCGGCCCTAACAAATAAGTCATTGCCCTGTCGCCGTAATATGACCAAGCTATTGCGGTTGAAAACGCGAACAGCAATAAACCAATGGAAACGATGTATTTGCCTGACTCACCAAAAAAGCCTTTGGTAAACGCCAGCGCCGTTAAACTTGCCGAGTGAATTAAAGACTTACCTGAGACCACGATATTGTCTTTAATTAGGTTACCGTCAACCACTTTGAGTTTACCGGTAAACAAATCTTCATCTTCACCAAAGGTAAATTTCACATTTTCTGCGACAGAGCGCGCGTTGAGCAAGGTATAACCTGTGCTAATTGATTTACCGTTTACTATCTGTATGTCGCCGTTATAAGGCGCCACAGTTGAGGTATCAAGATCATTGATGTAAGCGTAAAGCGCTTGTCTGTCGTTATCGTCGGTATCCGAATAAGCGCCCGCAACAATCATCATGTCACTGCGGTCAAACACGTTTTGGTGTTTTTCTTTCCACACCCCTGAAGACAGAATAACCAAACCGGTGATCGTACAAATAATAATGGTGTCGATGAATGGCTCTAAAATAGACACCATACCTTCTGATACTGGCTCATCTGTTTTAGCCGCGGCATGGGCAATGGGTGCTGAACCTTGACCCGCCTCGTTTGAGAACAAACCACGGTTAACGCCTCGGTTAAATGCATAAGCAATCGTTGCGCCTAAAAAGCCGCCCGTTGCCGCTGAACCAGTAAACACATCGCCAATGACCGAGGCGAACGCAGGGCCGATATTTTCTAGATTGGCAAAAATGACAGCTAAGGCGCCCACTAGGTATATTAATGCCATAAGGGGCACAATTTTAGAGGTCACCGCTGCAATGCGCGTAATGCCACCTAAAATAACCAAGCCAAGCAAAATGCCTAGTATGCTTCCTACCACTAAAGGGTCGAAGCCAAAGGTCGACTCTATACTGGCCGCTATGTTGTTACTTTGAGGAAGGTTACCTGTGCCGAACGAGCTGATAACGGTTGCAATTGCGAAGGCAACAGCCAACCATTTCATATTAAGACGTCTGTCCATGTAATACATGGGGCCACCCGCCATGGTTCCATCGGCAGTTTTGACCCTATATTTATGGGATAACGTCACCTCGACAAACTTGGTGGTCATACCGAAAAACGCGGTCGCCCACATCCAAAAGAGCGCAGCTGGTCCACCTAAGAAAATAGCAAATGCCACACCGCCAATGTTACCCGTGCCTACGGTTCCCGATAATGCCGTCGTTAATGCACGAAAGTGAGTGGTGTCACCCTCAGAGCCCTTTTTATCGTATTTCCCTGTTACGACCAGCCAAGCGTGCTTAAAAAAGCGCACTTGCGGAAACTTTAAATAAATCGTAAAAAATAAACCTGTTCCAAGTAACACATAAGGAAACCACCAAGCGCCCCCAAGCATTCCATCTAGCATCTTCAATAAGTCATGAAAGCCTTCCACACTGTTCCCCTTACTTTATTTTGTTTTTAATCGTTATTATTTTATTTTGTAATGTTAAGCCTAATGGTAAAACGTGTAGATGAACTGCTAGCGCAATTCATCTACCACAGCGCGTATGGCAACAAGCACATCTTGGCCCAGTTGCTTACAACGAATTGGGGACCAGCCATAGGCTGTATCCGGTATTTCTATGTTGTCTTTGAAAGGCATTTCTAAGGTATACGCCAAGCAAGAAAACGCATGAGCGATTGCATTGGTTGCAACGGTCATATTCGCTTTACCTGGCTCATCTTTGTCGTAGCCGAACACATCTTGAAATTCAGGCGTTGCCGTGAGTAGTGCATTTTTGAATGACGATTCTAACTGAGCAATCCGTCCATCGTAGTTAGGATTCCCTTCACTACCGGCTACAAAGTTATAAGGCAGAGCCTCATCACCGTGCATATCTAAAAACAAATCAACGCCAGTTTGCTGCATTTTTTCAGTCACTAAAAAGACTTCTGGGCTATTTTCCATGCTAGGCGTGGCCCATTCACGATTTAAATTTACCCCTTTTGCATTGGTACGTAAATGCCCACGAGCTGCGCCATCAGGATTCATATTTGGTACAACATAAAAAACAGCTTTATCTAACAACAAGCGAGCAAGGCCATCGTCTTCGTCCAATAAGCGCTCTAGCAGACCTTCTACTAGCCACTGCGCCATCGTTTCGCCAGGGTGCTGACGAGCTGTGATCCAAATTGCTTTCTTACCTTCACCCGGCTCACCTATGGTTAACATAGACATGTCTCGTCCATCTAGGGTATTACCAAGAAATGTCTCTTCACATAAAGCGTTGGTTTGCGCCCAAGCTAATAAATCTAGATGGCGCTCATAACCATAAGGCGCGAAATACGCAAAGTACATTTGGCCTTGTTCGGGTGTATGTTCGATAACGAGGTTGTCACCGTCAAACTCAGTTTCAACTCGAAACCACTCTTGTCTGTCGTAAGACGCTACGGCTTGGTAGTTTTTCCAGCCTTCAGGATAAGCTGAATGTTCAAGATCGGTAATGGTGAGACGATGGGATATCCAAGGGCGGGTATCTAATTTGAAATGAAACCACTGATAAAAGTCAGACTGATTGTCTTTGTTGATAGCGAGTTTAATGTCGCTTTCGTTCTGTGCTGATATAACGCGAATATTACCACTGTCAAAATTGCTACTAATTCTCACATTTACTGTCCATCTAATTTAACCGCGGTCAATTTAGCATATTGTCAGACTAAAAAGCCAAGGATGCACTGCTTTTTGTATAGGAGATTTGCAACATTTTACACAGCCGCATACTCCCCTTCATTACTGGGTGAGCAGGCAGTTTGAGTTATCAGGAAAATTTGTGCATTTAAGCAACAACATTCAGCCAACAAAAAAGGCGCGCTACCTAAACAAGAAAGTAACACGCCCACTCAGAAACTCGATGTGTATTAGCTCAATAATCACTTTGCATTGAACTTTACATTCGGCTTTAAACAGCCAATTTTACCTTCGGCAAACTTGGGTAATGCAAACCTGCCATATCCTGAACAACGCGCAGAACTTGGCAGCTGTAACCAAATTCGTTGTCGTACCATACGTATAAGGTGGCTCTATTACCCGCCACGATCGTTGCTTGAGAATCAACCACAGACGCGGCACGAGAGCCGACCAAATCAGTCGACACTATCTCTTTCGAGCTGGTGTAATCCACTTGGTTTTGTAACGGTGAAAATAACGAAACATCGCGCAAAAATTCATTTATTTGCGCTTTGTCGGTTTCCTTCGATAAGTGTAAATTCAAAATAGCTAAGGATACATTTGGAGTAGGTACGCGTATTGAGCTGCCTGTGAGCTTACCTTCAAGCTGCGGATAGGCTTTGGCAACGGCACTTGCAGCACCCGTTTCTGTGATCACCATATTCAGCGCTGCACTGCGTCCACGGCGATCCGCTTTGTGGAAATTATCAATCAGGTTTTGGTCATTAGTGAATGAATGCACTGTTTCAACATGACCACCGTTAATACCATATTCTTCATCTAACGCTTTTAAAACAGGCGTGATGGCGTTGGTAGTACAACTAGCGGCTGACAAAATAGTATCTTGGGATTGAATATCGTTTTGATTTACGCCATAAACGATATTTTTAATAGCGCCTTTACCCGGTGCTGTTAACAGCACTTTTTTCACACCTTTTGAGGTTAAATGCTGGCCAAGACCTGCTTCATCACGCCACATACCGGTGTTATCCACCACGATAGCGTTTTCAATACCGTACTGGCTGTAATCGACTTCACTTGGCGAGTTGGCATAGATGACTTGAATGTATGAGCCATTGGCTTTAATCGCATTACGCTCGGTATCTACAGTGATACTGCCATTAAACGGTCCATGCACTGAGTCTCTGCGTAGCAAGCTTGCCCGTTTCTCTAGGTCGCCTTCTTTACCGCCTCGCACCACAATTGCTCTTAAACGCAGCTTGTTAGTTTTGCCCTGGCGCTCTATGAGCAAGCGCGCTAACAAACGACCTATACGACCAAAGCCATACAACACCACATCTTGTGCAGAGTGACTGTCGTCCACATCTAGGATGTCGGCCAGTTCTTCGCGCAAATATTGTTCAATGCTCTTACCCTTGTGTTCATCTTTAAAATGAAACGCGTAGGCGAGTTTTCCAAGATCAATCTGTGCTGGCGCGAGAGGTAATTTGCTTAACTCCTCCAGTAAGGGCCAACTTTCTCGTAGGCGCAGTTTAGTGCCTTCTTTCAGACGAACCGTGCGATGCGCCTTAATAATATCAATGGTAGATGCGCCTAACATAGGACGACCATATATTGATATTTCAATGGCTTTATTGCGATACAAATTTCCCAATAACGGCAACATACGCTCTGCGTACTCTTGACGTTCTTGCCAACTGCTCATTAATGCTTGTTCAGATTGTTGATTCATGATCTTTAAAAACTCTCAAAAAACGTAAGTTGGCTCATAAAAAGCGACGAGATTGCTTGGATAAAGCAAAATGGGCCGTTATTCTAATCAAAGGGACTGTTTGCGCCAAATTGTTGAAAATTTACTTAATTCAGTAATTTGTCGTATAAAATGGCAATATATTGGTAATTTAACTACAAGGGAATTTATGCGGATCACTGGCATCCTACTTTCTATTTTCGCCCTCTCGGGATGCGACATGCTGTTCCCTATGACAGCCACAAAAATTTGTGAAGAGCACTCTGAATTCTGTGATGACCTTAATCCTGATGGGTGGTGCTTAGCGGAGAAGAGCCGAATCATTAAGCATAGGTACGCTTACCAGCAGTCACCTAGCGAACTGCTTGACTATTACTTGCTTGAAGACTTTGAAAAGTACAAAGTGTGTATCAATAAAGCTGCGCAAATTGAACATATCGTTCAGGTAGAAAAGCAAACTAAGCGCAGGCAAGCCGCAGTCAATGCGGAGCGTGAGTTGAATCGGTTAGTACGCAAGACGCGTAATTCAAAAGAGCCACATTTATTGCTTTATCACTGGTCGCGCTTTGGTAAACAAGACGCGTTAACCCACTTCTTAGCACTTGAAAAACAAGGCAAATTAAATACCGCGAGTCTGCAATTAGGCTTAGCCTCTTATTATGTGAAATTTGATTTAGAGAAGGCCAAAGGCGCTTTATATAAGGCATTAGCGCTTTATACGGAAGAGCAAGATATTGATACCAATATCTTCGTGAGCCTGAGTACCATTAACCTAAAACAAGAAAATTACCCTGAGGCCTACGTATGGGCGTACTTAGCTCATGAGTTCAAAGTGGAAAATATCAGCTTGACTGACATTAGAAATGCCCTGCCTGCCTCAAGCGACATAACGTCGCTCGAAGACAAAGCAGAGCAATATAAAGAAGAAATTGACGACCGTGTATTTTCACTTTGAACATATCAAAGAGCCAAGGTGTACAAAAAACAACCAACATCTGAAAAAAACTTTCATTAAAAAAATTTATTTTTTTTCAGTTTTATCAAATTAGAGGGTGTTTTATTCAACAGAGCGAGCAAAAGTCGTTATTTCTAGGTTTTATTGAAGGCCAAAGACACAGAGTTGACACAAAACCGTTGTCCCGTTGGGGCGGGTCCATCGCTAAACACATGACCTAAATGCGCATCACAGTTTTTACACACGATCTCGATACGCTGCATGCCATGGCTGTTGTCTTGTTGAAACTCGACGTTTCCATCAGCACTTTGCGCCGAAAACGACGGCCAACCACAGCCCGCATCAAATTTGTCTTGGGCGTCAAACAACTTCTCACCGCAGCAACGACATACATAATCTCCGAGCGCGTTGTTATCTAACAGCTCTCCAGTGAAAGGGCGTTCAGTGCCTTTTTGGCGCGTCACCCTAAATTCTTCATCACTGAGTTTTTCACGCCATTCTTGCTCAGATAATTTCATCGTTTTACCTCAATTCTCTGTTTATACGTTAGGCATTATAATGGGGATGACATCGTGGTTTTCATCGTTTACCAACTAAAACCTGCCGCTTTCAATGCCTAACGCTCAGCTTGGTGCCATCTGTTATGCTAGATGGCGTTGAACAAACAAATGCTATTACTGGCTTGTTTGTAGCAATTTTGAACCACAACTTCAGGTTGTTCACTAAACTGGGCATAACGCGTATCAAGTACTAACTTCCAACGTTGATTAGCCTCGTAAGTTGGGCAGTTGAACTTAACATCATGGTCACTGGCGTTGAACACGATTAACCAGTGTTCAGTCGTTTCACCGGTTGCATATTCTTCCCCGCGCAGTTCAACAGCAAAACATTGATTATCAGGGTCGTGCCAATCATCTTCTAATTTACGAGCTCCGTCTGGGCGATACCAATAAATTTTTGCCACATTGTGGGATAAGTCAAAATTGTCGTCTTGAAGCTGCAAGTGGTGCAACAGCACGCTTTGCTTGCGAATATCAATTACGTGTTGGCAAAAGGATAAAAACTTTTGCTGGGTAGCGTCTAAGTTCCAATCAAGCCAACTAATAGGATTATCTTGGCAATAGGCATTATTGTTACCTTGTTGAGTACGACTTAGTTCATCCCCACCCAATACATGAGGTATACCTTGAGATAATAACAAGGTGGTGAACAAATTACGCTTCTGCCGTTCGCGGATAGCAATGATTTTCGGATCTGTCGTTGGACCTTCGACGCCGTAATTGGCGGACAAATTATGTCCGTGACCATCACGGTTTTGCTCACCATTTGCTTCATTATGGCGTTCTTGATAACTCACCATATCATGCAAGGTAAAACCATCGTGGTAGCTCACGTTGTTTACAGAGGTTAAAATAGAGCGGCTTTCTTTGGGGAATACATCTCTTGAGCCTAGTAAACGGGTGGCAAAATCACTGGTGGTGCCTTTATCTCCTCGCCAAAATGCGCGTACGGTATCTCGATATTTGTCATTGCATTCAAGCCAGTTAGACGGGAACTGCCCCAAACGATATCCACCATGCCCTATATCCCAAGGCTCAGCAATTAACTTGCAGCCAATTAACACAGGATCTTGACGTATCGTTCTAAAGAAACCTGATAAGGCTGAAAACTCATAAGGATCGCGACCTAAGCTGGCAGCCAAATCAAAGCGGAATCCATCCACTCCCATTTCCTGTACCCAGTAGCGTAATGCATCCATGACCATTTTGAGGACATACGGAAAAGCCGTGTTGACACTGTTACCACAGCCAGAATTATTTACGAACTTGGTATAATCAATAGCCCCGTATTCATTGCGTTCAAATAAATAGAAAGACGAGTTATCAAACCCTTTAAAAGACAAGACTGGGCCGTCTAAACCGCCTTCTGCCGTATGATTAAACACCACATCTAATATGATTTCGATGCCCGCCTCATGATAACTATCCACCATGGTTTTAAATTCACCAATAGCGTCATTTACAGCATATCTTGGTTCCGGACTGAAATAGTTTATCGGGTTGTAGCCCCAATAATTGGTTAGGCCTTTATTCGTAATGTAAGGCTCAGGCATGAAGGCCGCCACTGGCATTAATTGAACGGCACTGATCCCCAAATCTTGTAAATGCTTAATCACGCTAGGCTGGCACATGCCTAAATACGTCCCTTTTAGCTCGGATGGAATATTCGGGTGCTGTGCCGTCATGCCTTTTACATGAGCCTCGTAAAGCACAGTGTGATCCAAAGGCGTATTGGGCTTTGCTGGACGGTCTTGCCATGCTGAATTTGCAACGACCACGCTTTTGGCAACCATCTTCTGACTGTCGCCAGAGTATAGCTTCGCATCCCAAACCATCGGCCGACTCAACTTTTTAGCGTACGGATCGATTAACAGCTTTTCCGGCATAAAGCGAAAACCAGTGGCTTCTTTGTTGCCACCAGATGTTCTGTAGCCGTACAACTGCCCCGCTTGGATACCTTCAATATAGCAGTGCCAGACTTTGCCCGTTTTAGCGGGCACGTCAATAACCGCAATTTCTGCCTCATCTTCGCTGCTAAACAAACACAGCTGAACCAGCTCAGCGTTCGGACAATGCACGGCAAAATTACAACCATTTTCGTCGAGCACGGCACCTAAATAGGTAGCGCTCCCTGGCTGCACGTTTAAATCTGACACTGTCATTACTTACTGTCCCTTATACAAAATAAACACGGTTGCCAAAGGGGGTAACGAAACACTAATAGAATAGGCTTGGTTGTTCCACGGCGTTTTATCCGCTTTGATGGTTTTATTCTGGCTGTGCCCACTGCCCCAATATTGTTTATCATCGGTGTTGAGCAAAATGCTGTATTCCCCTGGGGCCTTAACGCCTAGGCGAAAATTGGTGCGCGGCACGGGAGTAAAATTACTCAAAGCATAAACTTGCTGCTTACCCCCTTTTGATTGTCGCAACATGGCTAAGGTGCTCTGCTCAGCATTTTCATGGTCAATCCACTCAAACCCCGCGGGATCATGGTCTAATTCATGTAATGCAGGGTATTCAGCGTAAAGTGTATTCAAATCTCGATACAGCGCTTGTATACCACTGTGTTTGTCATAATCAAGAAGATGCCAGTTAATGGAACTGTCGTGGTTCCACTCTGCCGATTGCCCTATCTCATTACCCATAAAATTAAGTTTCTTGCCTGGGTGCGCATACATGAAGGCGGCGTAGCAACGTAGATTCGCCGCTTGCTGCCATTCATCCCCTGGCATTTTTCGCAATAGCGAGCCTTTACCATGCACTACTTCGTCATGAGATATGGGCAATACAAAACTCTCGTCATATGCGTACACCATGGAAAAAGTCATTTCCCCGTGATGGTATCTACGATAAGACGGATCTTTAGAAATATAATGCAACGAATCATGCATCCAGCCCATATTCCACTTAAAGCCAAATCCCAATCCGCCTTCAAATACCGGCCGAGATACCTTGGCGAATGAAGTAGACTCCTCAGCAATGGTCATCGCATTCGGGTAATGGGAATACACTTCTTTATTCATCCATTGCAATAGGCTAATGGCTTCGTAATTGTGGTTACCGCCATCCACATTAGGCACCCATTCGTCTGCTTCTCTGGAATAATCTAAATAAAGCATAGATGCCACTGCATCAACACGAAGGCCATCAACATGATATTTATCTAGCCAGAATAAAGCGTTAGCCACTAAGAATTGACGCACTGTGTCTTTGCCAAAATCATAGATACAAGAGTTCCAATCTGGGTGCCAACCCTTACGTGGATCTTCATATTCGTACACATGAGTGCCATCAAAGCGCGCCAAACCATGGCCATCTTCAGGGAAGTGGGCAGGTACCCAATCGATGATGACGCCAATGCCATTTTGGTGACATTGATCAACAAAATACTTAAAGTCATCTGGTCCACCAAAGCGACTAGTAGGTGCAAACAAGCCTACAGGCTGATATCCCCAAGAACCATCAAATGGAAACTCCGAAATAGGCAATAACTCTAAATGGGTGTACCCCATGTCTTTTACATAAGGAATAAGCTCATCGACCAATTCGTGGTAACTAAGATATGTTTTGCCAGATTGGCTATCTGGGCGCTTCCATGAGCCCAAGTGCACCTCATAGATACTCATGGCTTGAGTGTATTTATCCCCTTTGACTTGTTGTTGCCATTTCGTGTCTTGCCACTGGTATTGCTCGTGATCAAATACCACTGAGGCATGGGACGGGTATTGTTCAGCATAAAAGCCAACTGGGTCAGCCTTGTGCGGCAGCTCATTACCGTGGGCATCTTTGATTTGATACTTATATTTATCACCGGCTTTAACACCCGGCACAACTAATACCCAGTACCCAAAATCGGTTTTTTGCATAGGCAAACATGAGCCGTCCCAATAATTGAAATCCCCAATAACAGATACTGCACTGGCATTGGGCGCAAACACGGCAAATCGGGTCGCGGCGATAGGTGTTTTCAAACCGACGTCTAAATCAATTAATTGCGCACCTAATTGCTGATATACGTTTTTTGGCAAATGATCAACGAAATGCACCGCGTGAAAGGCTTGATCTTGAAACTGATAAGGGTCGATGATGCGATAGCTGCCTTGCGCGTTTTTAACTTCAAATGCATACACTGCAGGGGGATTACCCTTAGTAAACTCAGCCGTAAACAGATCACTCTGGGCTTGCCTCTTAAGGCTGCCTATCGCTTTGTCCGTCGCTAAATCAATCACCTTAATACCAGTGGCGTTTGGTACCCAGGCTGTGATAGTAAAAGCGTTGTCGGTTTTGAGAAGACCTAGATGAGAAAAAGGAAAGGTACATTGAGCGTGTTGTAGCTGTTTTTCTAATTGCATTGTGCCGCCTTGCAGTGTTGGCGGCCTGACATACAGGCCGCCTGAGTTATTTATTGCTTTGCTTGACGTCTTACCTCTGTCAAGCGATGAGCTAACGCTTGTAGCTCAGGGTTGCTAAAAATCTGTTGTAAACTTTGAGTCAGTTTACGTTGCCAATTCGGGTATTCATTAAATGTACCCGGAATATTAACGGGTTTATCCATTTCTAACCAATCTTCTAGCTGTAAACTGAGCAGAGAGCTCGAACCGCCAGCCATGTGTGTTTGCATACCAAAATTGAGTCCCTTGGTCATACCCACTTGATTCACATCTCCACTGATTTCATCAGAAATAGAATGATGACCATGCAAGGTATCTAAAATAGACTGTTTGTTATCATGTCTGCTCTCGTACAAGCTTGCAAGGATCTCTTGTGTTGGATACAAGCCTAGTTCCTTGCCTAACGCCAAATCGTCGCAATGCCAGAAGCCATTTAAGGTAGGCATATCGTGCGTGGTTAACGTCGACATTGATTGCACCGGATAATGACTAGGCGAATAGAACCCGCCATCTTTGGCTTGTTCGAAAAAGAACACGCGATAAGAATAAACGCCATTATCGGCCAGCTTTTCACGGATTTCCTCCGGCACTGTGCCTAAATCTTCACCTATCACCATAGATTGATTGCGATGGCTTTCTAGTGCCAAGATCGCAAGTAAGTCATCCACAGGATAATAAACATAGCCTCCTTGCTTAGCGCTATCCCCTTTAGGCACCCACCACAATCGCAAAAGTGCCATCACGTGATCGATGCGTAAAGCGCCGGTAGCATGCATATTTGCACTGAACAAATCGATGATCGGTTGATACGCTTGCTCGTATAATTTGTGCGGATCCATAGGTGGCAATCCCCATGTCTGCCCAAGCGGCCCTAAAATATCTGGTGGCGCTCCCACACTTGCCTCAGTGCAGTACAACGCTTTGTTTCCCCAAATCTCTGCGCTGCCTTCACTGACACCTACAGCCAAATCACGATACAAACCAATCTGCATGTTGTGGTCTTGGGCGACTTTATTGGCTTTTTCAAATTGCTGGGCAGCCTGCCATTGTAACCACAAGAAAAATTGCACACGTTTAGCGTTCGCTTTGGCAAATTTAGCCACTGCTGGGGCGTTAAAATCAGCGTACTCTGGGGGGAAGACAGGCCATCCCCATGAAGCTTTGCCTTTTAAGGCTAAATCCTCTTGCAATGCATCATAAACAGCAATGGTTTGTAGGCTTTCCCCCCCTTGCTCGACAAATGCTTTAAATGCGCGGTTTTGGGTCGTGTTCTTAGTAAAATATTGCTGGCGTTGCCAGTCAAACACCGCGCTTAATGCTTCAAGTTTTAATTTGGTCACGACGGGATAATCGACTAACTCACTGCCACGTGCTTGCTGTATAGCCCCTTGGAACTCAGCAGCATTCACAATAGCCTTGGTGCTAACTTGCTCATACCCGTCAACGGCAGCAACATCAATGTAAATAAAATTTAACCAACGACGAGATGAGGGCCCGTAAGGGCTGCATGCGCTAGGGTTGGCAGGATACAATGAATGAATGGGGTTTAAGCCGATAAAATCCGCACCGGTTTTCGCTGCCTCTGCGGTCAAATAAGCCAAGTCGCTAAAATCCCCTACTCCCCAGTTATCATCACTGCGCAGACAATACAGTTGCACACTCAAACCCCACACTTTATTACCGTCTAATAACGTTTGTGGTTGATAGCATGCATGAGGCGCAATAATGACGCGCATCTCGCTCAGCGACTCGCCATCTACTATTAGTGATAGGTTGTGGTAACCCAAAGGCAAGTTGCACTCGATTGTAATGTAATATTCGTGAAACTCTATCTCATCAATATGATTCACGTTAACCAGTTCACCGTCGATGGGCTCGAAAGAATGAGCAATTACTTCGCCGCTTTCCAATGTGAGTTGCGCGCTATATTCATCGGTCACCAACTCGATGGGTAGGCGCACACAAAAGGAAAGCGAATCATTGCTGCGTTGCACATGAACGGGATTGAGCGGTGTTAACCAATCTTTGACCATTTCTTGCTTCACTTGCTCTTCCAGAGCAGATTGATCATCAACGTTATATCCCATAACGCCTAACAGCTTCTTCTTCACTGTTGATTCGATGGTGGCAGGTTTACCCCACGCATCGGTGTAATTTGACTCAATACCGCGATGCTCTACGAGCTGATCAATCAATGAAGCTGTCATTAATATGTAATTCCTATAAATGGGGACTATGTTCAGCCTACCATTATCAATCAAAGCCAACGTCAGGCGAAGTTGAATACGTTTGCATTAAATAAAACTGTAACAAAATAACATTTTTAAGGGATTATTTTGCCTTATTTATCCATTTAGTCCATAATTTCGTAATTATATTTCATAATTTTGAATTTACGACTCGTCAGAGTTCGAACTTACGACCCGCTTAGAGGATGTATATATGACTATTAAAATTGGTATCAACGGTTTTGGCCGTATAGGTAGATTTGTTTTTCGCGCAGCATGTGAGCGCAGCGATATCGAAGTAGTCGGTATCAACGATTTATTAGACGCAGATTACATGGCGTATATGTTGAAGTACGACTCAACTCACGGCCAGTTCAAAGGCACTGTTGAAGTACAAGACGGACAACTGGTTGTTAACGGTAAAACTATCCGCGTAACAGCTGAGCGCGACCCTGCTGCATTAGCATGGGGTGACGTTGACGCGCAAGTCGTGGTTGAAGCGACAGGCTTGTTCTTAACCGACGAAACCGCGCGTAAGCACATTAATGCTGGCGCTAAAAAAGTGGTTCTTTCGGCACCTTCTAAAGATGATACACCTATGTTCGTTATGGGTGTTAACCACGACACATACGCTGGTCAAGAAGTGGTTTCAAACGCATCATGTACAACTAACTGTCTAGCGCCGCTGGCTAAAGTATTAAATGATAACTTCGGTATTGTTGACGGCCTGATGACAACGGTACACGCTACGACAGCGACGCAGAAGACCGTTGATGGCCCTTCTCACAAAGATTGGCGCGGTGGACGCGGTGCGTCTCAAAACATCATCCCGTCATCAACTGGCGCAGCAAAAGCCGTAGGTAAGGTTATTCCTGAGCTTAACGGTAAGTTAACGGGTATGGCGTTCCGTGTGCCGACGGCTGACGTTTCTGTGGTAGATTTAACCGTCAACCTAGCTAAACCAGCAACTTACGCGCAAATTTGCGAAGTAATGAAAGCGGCATCTGAAGGTGATCTGAAAGGCATTATGGGTTATACAGAAGACGCTGTTGTGTCTCAAGATTTCATTGGTGATACACGTACGTCAATCTTTGATGCCACCGCAGGTATCGCACTAACCGACACCTTCGTCAAACTAGTATCTTGGTACGACAACGAAATCGGTTACTCGAATAAAGTATTGGACTTGGTTGCTCATATCAGCAAATAAGCTAACTTATCTTTATTGTGAAAAGGCAGTCATCTACACTAGGTGACTGCCTTTTTTTGATCTCAAGGACTCTTCCATGCACCTTTGCAACACCGCCTCTTTGCTTCCCCAAGACGACATCGAAATGCTTATTATTGATAACGAGCATGCTCATGCGACCATTTCATTATTTGGTGCGCATATTCTCAGTTTCACTCCCAAGCACGATAAAGTACAACGCCTGTGGTTGAGCAAGAATGCATTGCTCGATGGCAAGCATCCTATACGTGGTGGGATCCCTATTTGTTGGCCTTGGTTTGGCGCTCATGCCACCAACGCAGAGTTAGGCTCTCATGGTTACGTGCGTAATCAGAACTGGCACATCGTTGACTGCCAGGACACTGAACAATGCACCAAGATCAGCCTTAGACCGACTACAACGACTGGCCTAGGCTTTAACGGCCAAGCACGATTAACAATGATCGTTACCGTGGGCGCTGAACTTCGTATTCAGTTGGTCACCGAAAATACCGGCAATAGCGCATTGACTTATACCGGCGCATTGCACACTTATTTTCATGTAGATGATATTAATGACTGTGAATTGACTGGGCTAACAGGTGAATATTTAGACAAACTACAAGACTTTAAACGTTTTGATACCCCTACCCCTTATCGATTTCAGCAGGAAACTGACAGAGTGCATTTAGCCACGCCTAAAACATTATCGATAAGCTCAGGAGCGCACCAGACTGGCATCGCGTCAACCGGTCACGACAGCATAGTAGTGTGGAACCCATGGGCTGAAAAGTCAGCGAGTATGCAAGACATGGAAGATGATGGCTTTCAAAAAATGCTGTGCGTTGAAACTGCTGTGACCCAAGGCCAACAAGTACTATCAGGCCAGTCTCACACGTTAGAACAAGTCATTCGCTAACCTCGATATACAGCTTTTTTTGATAATGTTTTACACCAAGCAATAAAAAAGGGAGCCGACGGCTCCCTTCTTAAATCAACACAGCGCAGTAGCTACCTTAGCGATACCTACAACGCCAAATTGCTAAACGATTACTCGTTGCCTTCAGCAGGTGCTGCTGGCTTTTCTAGCAATTCTTTAATACTCAAACGAACACGGTTTTGACGGTCAATTTCCATCACTTTAACGTTGATGATTTGACCTTCGCTAAGATGATCAGCCACTTTATTCACACGCTCATGAGCGATTTGTGAAATGTGTACTAGACCTTCCTTACCCGGCAAGATTTCAACGAACGCACCGAAATCAACGATACGCGTCACTTTACCTTCGTAGGTTTTGCCTGCTTCAACATCAGCCGTTACTTGCTCAATTTTGCTGATAGCGATATCAGCTTTAGCACGCTCGGTAGCGAAGATTTTGATTGTGCCATCATCTTCGATTTCGATGTTAGTGTCAGATGCTTCAGTAATAGAACGGATCATTGCGCCGCCTTTACCGATAACGTCACGGATTTTATCTTGGTCGATTTTCAATGTGTAAATACGCGGAGCGAATTCAGACATTTCATCACGGTGACCAGAAATCGCTTGGTCCATCACACCTAGAATATGCAAACGCGCTTCTTTTGCTTGTTTCAAAGCAACTTGCATGATTTCTTGAGTGATACCTTCGATTTTGATATCCATTTGAAGCGCAGTGATGCCTTCAGTGGTACCGGCTACTTTAAAGTCCATGTCACCAAGGTGATCTTCGTCACCCAAGATGTCTGAAAGAACAACGAAGTTTTCATCGTTTTTCACAAGACCCATAGCAATACCAGCTACTGATGCTTTAATTGGAACACCCGCGTCCATCAATGCCAAAGAAGTACCACAAACTGATGCCATAGAAGACGAACCGTTTGATTCAGTGATTTCAGACACCACACGTACTACGTACGGGAATTCTTTTTCAGACGGCATAACCGCTTGAATACCACGTTTTGCTAGACGACCGTGGCCTATTTCGCGACGCTTAGGTGAACCAACAAAACCTGTCTCGCCTACACAGTAAGGAGGGAAGTTGTAATGCAACATGAAGCGGCTATCCACTTTACCGTTTAGACCGTCAATCATCTGTGCGTCACGCTCAGTCCCTAGGGTAGCGGCAACGATGGCTTGTGTTTCACCACGAGTGAACAAAGCAGAACCGTGAGTACGTGGCAAAATACCCGTTGCTACGTCAAGTGCACGGATCATCGCAGGGTCGCGACCATCGATACGTGGTTGACCAGCAAGAATACGTGAACGTACTACGTCACTTTCAAGCTCATGTAAAAGCTCAGATACTTCTTTAGCGTCTTGCTCTGCATCTGCTTCAACAATCGCAGCAACGGTTTTGTCCGTTAGAGCAACGATAGCGTCTTTACGCGCCATCTTGTCAGAGATTTGATACGCCTCTGTCATTTCAGCTTCAGCGAGTGCTTTAATTTTGTCTTTAAGTGTGACGTTAGCAGGCTCAGCAACCCAATCCCACTTAGGCGTGTTAACTTCAGCAGCAAATTCAGTCACAGCATTAACAACAGTTTGCATTTGCTCGTGACCGAACATAACGGCACCTAGCATCACGTCTTCAGACAATACTTCAGCTTCTGACTCAACCATCAATACTGCGCCTTTGGTACCGGCAACCACTAAGTCTAGTTGGCTAATTTCAAGCTCAGAAGTACGTGTATTAAGTACATATTGGCCATCAGTGTAACCAACACGCGCAGCACCAACAGGACCATTGAAAGGCATACCTGAGATAGCAAGCGCGGCAGACGTACCGATTAGCGAGATGATGTCAGTTGGAATTTCAGGGTTAGCTGAAACAACCGTCACTATGATTTGTACTTCGTTCATGAACCCGTCAGGGAATAATGGACGAATTGGACGGTCAATCAAACGAGACGTGAGTGTTTCGTATTCAGAAGGGCGACCTTCACGCTTAAAGAAACCACCTGGGATTTTACCCGCAGCGTACGTTCTTTCTTGGTAGTTAACCGTTAACGGGAAGAAGTCTTGGCCTGGCTTGGTGTCTTTTTTACCAACAACAGAAACCAACACTGATGTGTCGTCCATGCTTGCCATAACAGCAGCGGTTGCTTGACGAGCGATTACGCCCGTTTCTAGCGTGACAGTATGCTGACCATACTGAAATGATTTAGTAATAGGAGTCATTATTTTCCTTTAAATTTTAACTAATGCTTTCTTTATCGCTTTTAAATGCGGCGCATAGTATAGCGGTAAGGCAGCCTTAAAAACAGCAACTGGGGGGAAATAACCCTGAAAAATAGGCATTTAATGTAACGCGATATGCGTTCTGGTCATTAAGTGACATTCTTATGAAAGTTTTAGGTATAAATTCAAGACAATAATGTTAAGCCAAGCAGTTAGCGCGCTATGTTTAAAGCAAAAATAAAGCAAACAATGACTAAACGCTTAATTGCAGCGGAACTAGAAACGAAACCCCAAATAAAAACACCATAGATCAACGAATAACCTATGGTGCATGATTCTAAAAGCACTGAAACGCTATGAAGGAATTAATCGCCTTGATAGGCCAAGCTAATAGGGTAAAACCATCTGGCATTCACAAAGTAATTCAGCCAAGTGGTAAATCTAATACCTCGAGCGCTTCGCTCATCGTAAAACGGATGCGGCACCTCGTCGGTGGCAAAATCATCTGTCATAATGGTGTGAATCGAGCCTTGACCAATATAGTACTGGTAGTTGCGGGTCGTATCCGCTAACTGATCGAAAGAAGCTGTCATCCGTGCATTCCACTCGGCAAAGTACAAGTAATCGCTTGGTTGCAATGCCCAAGAGAAAGGATTGGTATTGCCCTGATCGATTTGATCCATGACTTTGTTGAATAGCACTTGTACCCCATCAAATTCAGTCGTGTATTGGGCGAACCGATTACGCGGATAGCGATATGATAAGCGTTGAAATAAATCCACGTTTAAATCTGCCGCGGTATAGGTGCCCAGACCACTTCTAAAAATGTTAGGTAAGGTATTTTCGAAATTCCAAGGACTGCCCGAATGAAAAACATCGTTAACAAACCCTTCAGAAACGATAGATGCCGAGGCGTCAGCCAACAACGATATTTTAACCCGCGGGAAAGCAGCCTGAAGATATGGGAAGTTTAGAGTCGCGCCATAGCCCCCAGCGCTAGAGCCCGTAACCAACATCTTGTTTATCGCTTTTCTGTACCTCTTTTTTTCCTTGAAACGGTTTTTCATCCATTCTTGAACGGCTAGAAAATTATCATAGCCTCTGTGTTTAACAGTGACAGGTGCGCCAGGAAAGCCGGTGATAGTTCCGTCAACATCGGTATAAGCCACTTCACTTGAACCGGCATGTAAATCCCCAGTACAGTAAGGAATAAAAACTTTACTCCAGTCTTTAAAAGGGTTTCGTCTATTGTCATCGTCGAATACCCCACCCGCATCGACAGGAGAGTTTTCTTGCAGTACTGATGGATTATAGGTTGGGCGATTATCTGGTACATTGTCCAGTGCCAATGATGCTACGCAGGTAGCATCATTCCAACAAGACCCGCCGCCATTAAAAAAGACCAACACGTTTTTGCTCTTGCCCTCTTTAAAATAAAATCGGAAAGAATTGTCCAGTGGAGTACCGTCAAGTGGATTTGGTACTGTATCGAATGCACAAGAAGGAGTAATCGTTTTTGGCTGCCCATTCTCATCGACAATGTCCATTTCGGATGCCACCGGTATGGTTTGCCACTCGCTTTGTTCTTGTTGATGATGTTTCGCCATCACAGGTAATGTACTGATTAATAATGCGACGCCCATTAAATACTTGCTTTTCATATGTTTCACTCCGTGAGATAAAAAAACTTCGAACTAAAAAAACACCTATACAACTCGCAAGTATTCAAACCTATCTGCCGTGCGAGTACGCTCCTGTTGAATGCGCCTAATGGCAACACACCAACGGATAACTAAGTTCGCAAAGAGAGATGATTTTATTTACCACATACTAGGTAAAAAAATTATAAACAGGTTTATCAGTGGGATATATAAGAAATTGACACTTATTGGATACATTCACATTTTTTGGCTGTAAAAAAACCTTACTACAGCGAGCACAAACAGGGCTACTGAGCATTAGTAGCATCCTATAGAAAAGAACACTCTAGCGGTTTAAAACGGTATAGGCGCTTCTATTTCCATGCTTTTTCCGCTGTAAGGGTGGGTAAATTTGATATGAGAGGCATGTAGCAAAAGTCTGGAGGCCATTTGCACACTGTGGCTATTGCCGTATAAATCACATCCTAAAATGGGATGGCCCATCGCTAAGCTGTGCAGCCGCAATTGATGAGTGCGCCCCGTTTCAGGGGTGAACTCAACGCGAGTGCACAGCGGGTTGTCAACATACTCAATGACACGATAATGACTTATAGCTTCTTTACCCGTGTCATAGCAGATTTTTTGTCGCGGGAAATTAGGCGGATCTTTCGCGATAGGCACTGATACCCTCCCCTCGGTTTGCTCAATTTTTCCTAGTAGCACAGCCGTGTAACGCTTCTTCACGGTTCGTGCCTGAAACTGCTTAGTTAACTGAGCATTACTATTTTTATCAAGGGCCAGCAGCAGCACACCTGACGTGCCAAAGTCCAGACGATGTGCCATCAAAGCAGTAGGAAATTCCTGCACAATTCGGTAATGCACTGAATCTTTATTCAACGGGTTTTTACCCGACAAACTCAGTAACCCACTAGGTTTATTTACCGCTAACAGGTATTCATCTTGATACAAAACCGTGACCGCCTCATCACATGGCGGCGCGATAAAAGTATCTATGATGGCTGTCATGATAATTTTTCATCATTTTGCCGCGGCGCCTTACTCAGCAAGTTGTCTGAGTCTTCAGCAGGATTGTTATCAGGCAGTTCAATGTCATCCTCCTGCAATAAACGCGCATCAAGTTTCTTGTTCGATTGCACTCCTAAGGCTTTAAATTGCTCTGCTTGGCGGATCAAGTTGCCTTTACCCGTAGTTAGCTTATTCATTGCGGCGTCATAGTTACGCTGTGTAGATTCCATCGATTTGCCGACTTTTTCCATGTCACTGACGAACCCATGAAACTTGTCATACAATTTGCCTGCGTTAGCCGCAATTTTCTGGGCGTTTTGATTTTGATATTCGTACTGCCAAATGTTGTTGATAGTGCGCAGCGCCACCAGCAAATTCGTTGGACTGACCAACATAATATTATTATCAAAGGCAAGTTTGACCAGCTCAGGAGCATGTTCAGCAGCGAGTAAAAATGCGGGCTCGACAGGAATAAACATCAACACATAATCCAGTGTTCTTAAGCCTTTTAAGTCTTGATAATCCTTATTACCTAACTCTTTGATATGATTACGCAAAGATGCGACATGTTGATTTAAATACACCTGCCGTGATTCTTCATGTTCTTCGTTAAAATAGCGCTCATAGGCGGCAAGAGACACTTTTGAATCAATCACTACGTCTTTGTCGTTGGGCAAGTGCACCACGACATCAGGCTGATAACTTTTACCACTGTCATTTTTAAGGGCAACTTGGGTATCAAATTCGTGCCCCTCTCGCAAACCGGATTCTTTTAATACCCGCTCTAATACGACTTCCCCCCAATTGCCTTGCTGCTTATTATCACCCTTAAGGGCTTTTGTGAGCGCAGCGGCATCTTGGGTAATTTGCTGATTCAGCTCTTTTAAGCCCATGATTTCCGTTTTAAGTGAGGCTCTTTCTTGGCCCTCTTTCACGTACTGGTCACTGACTTGCTTTTTAAACCCTTCAATTTGGTCTTTCAGCGGACCCAGCAAGGCATCGAGACCGGCTTTGCTTGACTGCTGGAATGCGTTATTTTTCTGCTCGAAAATTTTATTCGCTAAGTTCTCAAACTGCTGTTGCAAACGTTGTTCTGATGACTCAAGCAAAGCAAGCTTCTCATCGCTGGCAAGCTTCTCTTGTTCAAAACGCGCTGTTTTTTCGGCCAGTTCTTCACGTAAATCTGCCGCGTGTTGCTGAATTTGCTGATAATGCCCTTGCCAACGTTTGCTGTCTTGTTCAAGCACGGGGATACGCTCTACTTGCTGGCTCAGTTGCCCTAACGCATTTTGTTGATTTAACTGCAACTGACGCAAATTTTTATTCTCGCTGTTTGATTCTTGCAGCGCTTCTTTTAAGTCCAGGACTTGTTGCTGAACATAGGTTTGCGACTGTTGATAACGATGCTCTAGCTGGGATGTTAGCTCAGCTTGCTGGCGACCAGAGAATACCGCGTTTAACAACCAGCCGATAAGGATCCCCAAAACGGCTACTAAGCCAAGTAAGATTAATAGATTGGGATCATCGAAGGAAAAGTGCTGGAAAAAATTCATAGGGTAAGAGAGATCCTAAAACTGAAGATAAATAGTTGGTAATCAAAGTATCGTGATACATGTACCTTGATAAAAAAACCATGATAAGTGTACCTTGATAAAAGTACCGTGATATAAGTACCGTGATGTAAAAATATCGAAGTTTGATGTCGGAAGGTGTAGCACAAAAAAGGCGCCATTAACCCGGCGCCTATTCTAAATCAGCATGCTAAATCAAGCTTCGGCTTTGGCGTTTGCTTCTTGAATCTTCACCTTCCAAATGGCAGGTCCAGTTTCATGGGCATTGGCCCCAGTGCTGTCTACTGCAACAGTAACCGGCATGTCTTTCACTTCGAATTCATAGATGGCTTCCATCCCTAAATCCTCGAATGCCACCACACGTGACTTCTTAATCGCTTTAGACACCAAGTAAGCGGCACCGCCCACGGCCATCAAATAGACCGCTTTGTGCTTGGCAATACTGCTAACCGTAGCTGGGCCACGTTCGGCTTTACCAATCATGCCAATAAGGCCAGTTTGTTCAAGCATCAAATCAGTGAATTTGTCCATACGGGTAGCCGTTGTTGGGCCTGCAGGTCCCACAACTTCGTCACCTACTGCATCAACTGGGCCCACGTAATAAATGAAGCGGTCGGTCAAATCCACACCATCTGGCAAGCCTTCTCCATTATCGAGCATGGTTTGAATACGTTTGTGAGCGGCATCGCGTCCGGTTAACATCTTGCCAGAAAGCAATACCGTTTCGCCTACTTTCCATTCTTGAATATCTTCTTTTTTGACGTCATCTAAATTAACGCGGCGGGTGTCTTTACTCACTTCCCACGTCACTTCAGGCCAATCGTTTAAATCAGGCGGTGTAAATTCTGCTGCACCAGTACCATCAAGATGGAAATGCGCATGGCGGGTTGCTGCACAGTTAGGGATCATCGTCACTGGCAATGAAGCGGCATGGGTTGGCAATGATTTAATTTTAATATCAACCACGGTGGTTAAACCGCCCAAACCTTGTGCACCTATCCCTAAATCATTCACTTTTTTGAAGATTTCAAGACGCAATTTTTCTTCGGTCGTTTGTGCGCCTCTGTCCATTAGCTCCTGGATATCAACCGGATCCATCAAGCTTTCTTTGGCAAGAACGGCTGATTTTTCAGCGGTACCACCTATGCCTATACCCAGCATGCCCGGTGGACACCACCCTGCCCCCATAGTCGGTAAGGTTTTCACCACCCAATCTGCAATGCTGTCATTGGGGTTTAACATCACCATTTTAGATTTATTTTCTGAACCGCCACCTTTGGCCGCGATCATCACTTCAATACCTTCGCCTGGTACGGTATCGATATGCACAACCGCTGGCGTATTGTCTTTGGTATTTTTACGCGCACCCGCTGGATCTGAAACAATAGAAGCACGCAACGGATTTTCTTTATTGTTATAAGCGCGACGCGTTCCCTCATCAACCATTTGCTGCACCGTCAGGTCAGTTTTATCCCACTGCACACCCATACCTATTTTAACGAAACAGGTCACTATGCCCGTATCTTGACATAACGGACGCTTACCTTCGGCTGACATACGTGAATTAATCAGTATTTGTGCCATAGCGTCTTTTGCGGCCTGACTTTCTTCCTTGTTGTAGGCTTTTTCAACGGCCTTGATATAATCTAACGGATGATAATAGGAAATAAACTGCAAAGAATCTTCAATGCTATCGATAAAGTCCTGTTGACGGATAACAGCCATAGTTGCCTCTTGTTTGATGTGTCACAAAGTTTCGACAAAGTCATGTCAAAGAGCTCGACAATTGTCGTTCGTAGGTCGCGCATATGATAACCTGTGATGATAGATTGCTCCATGATAAATCGCCTTATAGAACTCGCAATGACTGTTTTTGGCCAATATCATCACACTTAATACGCTCGACTAGATGGAAATCCAGCTTTGCCAACCCTGAACATCACTGAATTAAACGCACCTAAAAATCACAGTATGAACCGTTTATTCCAGCACTTCGCCGACCAAGAATGGGCCATATTGTTAGACTCTGCCGACAGTGTCCACGTTGATGGTCGGTATGATGTTATAGTTGCAAACCCACTCGCCACGCTCGTCACCAACGGTGAAAGCACACACATTTGCTTCACGGGCGCGCCCCAGAACAATCGTGTCAGTCAAGAAGACCCCATGATGTTAGTGCAAGCTGTGCTCGAAGAGTGCTTGGGCACGGAGTCGGCTCCACTCAGCACCTCTGCACTGCCTTTTAAAGCCGGCGCAATGGGCTACTTTGGTTATGATTTGGGACGACGATTCGAAGACTTACCCCAACAGGCAGAAAACCCATATTCTGCCCCTGATATGGCAGTAGGGATTTATCACTGGGCGGTTGTTAAAGACAACCAGACTGAGCAATTTTACCTGTGCCACTTTCCCACTGACCACAATGACAATGCGCCTGATGCAGCGCATATAAATGCCCTGTTGAACCATGTTGACGCAGCATGCCCCACTGATGATACTCAGAAATTCATCTTAAGTGGACAATGGCAATCCAATATGAACAAAAGCCAGTACGTGCATAAAATCGCGCAGGTTAACGCTTACCTAAGAAGTGGCGATTGTTATCAAGTTAACCTTGCTCAACGATTTGACGCCCCCTATTCAGGTGACGAGTATCAGGCGTATTTGCGACTACGGGACGCCAACAAAGCGCCGTTTTCAGCCTTTATTCGTATTCCTAACGCAGTGATCATTAGTATTTCCCCTGAACGTTTTTTGTCGGTCGACAACCATGGCAAAGTGCAAACGAAACCCATTAAAGGCACTCGGCCACGCTCGCCGGATCAAGCGATAGATGAGCAAAATATTCAGGCGCTTCGAGGTTCAAGTAAAGACCGAGCAGAGAACTTAATGATTGTGGATTTACTGCGCAATGACTTAAGCAAGTCTTGCCAACCGCACTCAGTGGACGTGCCTGCGCTATTTGAAATAGAGAGCTTTGCTGCAGTGCATCATTTAGTCAGCACGGTGACTGGTCAACTCGCTGATCAACAGACCGCCCTGTCTTTATTACGTGGCGCGTTTCCCGGTGGCTCTATCACTGGAGCACCTAAAATTCGCGCCATGGAAATCATTGAAGAGTTAGAGCCCCAAAGACGTAATATTTATTGTGGCAGCATTGGATACCTAGGTATTGATGGGGATATGGACACCAGCATATGCATTCGTACAATATTGCTCGAAAATTCACATATTTACTGCTGGGCAGGCGGCGGAATTGTGCTAGATTCTACCGCACTAGACGAATATCAAGAAAGTTTAGACAAAGTGTGTAAAATACTGCCCGTATTATTGCAAGGGAACGCCTAAGCACATGAATAAAAATGAATTTCTCTCTCGTTTTCATCATGCCCGTACTATCCACCCTGAATTGGACTATCCATTGCTTACTGCCGGTAAGCCTGCCGCAGTATTAATGCCCATGCTTGAAAGACAGGGCCAACTTAGCATGTTGTTCACATTACGCTCTAGGCACTTAAAGCACCACGCTGGTCAAGTAAGCTTCCCCGGCGGCAAGCAAGAACCAAGTGACAACAACCTTTTAAGTACGGCTTTAAGAGAGACCCATGAAGAAATCGGTATTCACCCGCAATGTATAGAAGTGGTGGGCAGCCTGCCGCGTTATCGTACCGTGAGCCGCTATGAAGTCATCCCTTATGTGGGTTTTGTGCGCATGCCATTAGAAATGACACTGGATACCAACGAAGTGGAATCAGTGTTTGAAGTCCCCCTGTCGTTCTTACTTGACAAAAATAATCACTTTATCCATTGGGTGAAGCGTAAAAACGCCGCCCAGCATCCCATTTATTTTATAAAATGGCACGAACAAGTCATATGGGGAGCAACCGCTGCGTTCGTTCGTGTGTTATCAAACCATGTAGCCCAAGACTTTTCAGTCGAGCAGTAAGCTTCAAGTAATATAAGTGGATCAATAAAGCTGAATTAATAGAAGTGCAGCAACAAAAGAGCAGCAATAGGTCTACTTCATATGCACGTTCGCAACTATTCAAAGGTCGCAGCTATGCACGGGTCGCAACAATATCTTTACATTGCCTAAAGGCAATATATCCCTAAGCTGAGTTGTTCATGCCCACACAAACCTGCACAATTAGTGTCTTTATAATTCAATAGGTTTTGCGTTTTTATGATCAGTGTTTTTGATATGTTCAGTGTTGGTATCGGCCCATCTAGCTCTCACACTGTGGGACCCATGCGAGCGGCAAAAGAGTTTAGCCAGCAATTAAAAACACAAAACTTGTTTGATAAAACGGACGAAGTGCGCGCTGAGCTATTCGGCAGCTTAGGACAAACGGGCAAAGGACATGGTACGGGTAAAGCAGTGATCTTAGGCTTGTTGGGCCACGCACCTGAAACCATCGATGCTACCGCTGTTGATGAGATGCTAGCGGAAGTTGAAAAAAGCAGAAGGTTAACGCTGGATCAATTACATCCAGTGCGCTTTGCTGCCAAAGACGCCATCGTCTTCCATCGACGTAAAACACTCCCCCATCACGCCAATGGCATGACCATTCACGCCTTACATAAAGGCGAAATCATTTCATCGCAATCTTATTATTCCATCGGTGGCGGTTTTATTATTCGTGCCGAGGACTTTTTAGCGCAAAAAACCGCCGCCCTCACGTTGGTAGAAAAACCCGTCCCTTTTGCTTTTTCTAGCGCAGAAGAGTTAGTGCGCTTGTGTAAGGAAAACGGTTTTTCTATTAGCTCGTTAATGTACCGAAACGAGCAAGTATTTCAGCCCAAAAGCGATATTACTGCCAAGCTTTGGCACATATGGCAGGTTATGCACGCATGTATTCAAACCGGTATTAAAACCGAAGGCATTTTACCCGGCGGATTAAAAGTGACCCGCAGAGCTCCAGGGCTACATCGCCGCCTACAAAGTGAAAAAAACGCCGACCCCATGGTCGCTATGGATTGGGTGAATTTGTTTGCTTTGGCGGTCAATGAAGAAAATGCCGCTGGCGGGCGCGTAGTGACCGCCCCTACTAACGGCGCAGCCGGTATTTTGCCTGCGGTACTGTGTTATTTTGATAAATTCGTACGCCCAGTAGATGAAGATATTGTGAGTCGTTATTTACTCACCGCTGCTGCTATCGGCATTTTATATAAGAAAAATGCCTCAATCTCTGGGGCTGAAGTGGGCTGCCAAGGCGAAGTTGGCGTTGCTTGCTCAATGGCTGCAGGGGCATTAACTGAAATTATCGGTGGCTCAGTGGATGCGGTCGAAAACGCAGCAGAAATAGGCATGGAACATAATCTTGGCTTAACTTGTGACCCTGTAGGTGGCTTAGTGCAAGTTCCTTGTATAGAGCGCAATGCGATGGGTGCGATAAAAGCGATTAATGCATCACGCCTTGCTCTGCGTGGTAGCGGCCAGCATAAAGTCTCCCTCGACAAAGTCATTAAAACCATGTGGGACACGGGTAATGACATGAAATCAAAGTATAAGGAAACCGCCCGGGGCGGGTTAGCCGTTAACATCATCGAATGTTGATACGCTATTGAGTATTAAGGTATTTTGCTAGGCGAAGCCTGGCTACAGACACAAAAAAAGAGGCAATACATTGCCTCTTTTTTTCGTTTTGAGGTGAACAATACCCTGTTCATACCTCATTCGCGCAGTACTACACCTTTACTTAACGGGTAAGGTTAAGCCTTTAAACATGCGTTCCACTTCATCGTTATTTTTTTGCATCATGGCTTTTTCAACCACACTCTTAGTTAAATGCGGTGCAAAACGCTCAATGAAGTCATACATGTAACTGCGTAAAAACGATCCTTTACGGAATCCAATTTTTGTCGTGCTGTATTCAAACAGATGGCTGGCATCTATTTTTACCAAATCGCTGTCCAGCTTTTCATCCACCGCCATTGAAGCAATAACACCAATGCCGACACCTAAGCGCACATACGTTTTAATGACATCAGCATCGGTTGCTGTAAATACGATTTTCGGCTCTAGTCCTGCGCGACTGAAGGCTTGATCTAACTCTGAACGACCCGTGAAGCCAAATACGTAGGTCACCAATGAATATTGAGCAATGTCTTCAATAGTAATAGAGGTAGTTTGTGCCAGCGGATGGTCGCGATTCACTATGATGCTGCGGTTCCAGTGGTAGCAAGGCAGCATCACCAAATCGTTGTACAAGTGCAAAGCTTCGGTCGCAATGGCAAAATCGGCTTCACCTTTTGCGGCCAAATCACTGATTTGCGAAGGCGTTCCCTGGTGCATATGTAGCGATACCCGAGGGTATTTGTTCATAAACCCTTTAATAACATCAGGCAAAGCGTAGCGTGCTTGTGTATGCGTGGTCGCAATATTCAGCTTACCTTGATCTGGTAAAGTGTGCTCTCTGGAAACCGCTTTGATACTTTCAACTTTGGCCAATATTTCTCGTGAAATGTTAATTACGTCTTGGCCGGCATCAGTTACATGGGTTAAATGCTTTCCGCTACGGCCAAAAATTTGCACCCCTAGCTCGTCCTCTAACATACGTACTTGCTTGCTGATCCCAGGTTGAGAGGTATACAAGCTTTCGGCCGTTGCCGACACATTTAAATTATTGTTGAGCACCTCAACGATGTAACGAAGCTGTTGTAGTTTCATGGCAATGCCTTGATAGTTATATTCAGAGTTCTATATATATTAATTTCTTATATACCTAGCGGGCCATTAATTCCATAAGATTTTAACAAAAATGAAAATTTTTTTGCTTAAGGCCTGTCACTAACGCATTGTAAATTAAAGGATACTCTATTTTTATGCTAGTGTATTCTAGTCATTTATCAGCTCACGGTGAAGTATGAACAACGACAACGGACAAATTGATTTTGCCACAGTATTGGCCTCAGCGGTGCACGACATGAAAAATTCTTTGTCTTTGCTGATCCAATCCATTGAAAACCTTGGGCTGACACTTAAAGACCAAGATAACGAGGTTGGTGAGCACTTTGCTTCTGCCCATTACGAAGCTTCTCGTTTAAATACTGGGTTAGTGCAATTATTGTCGTTATACCGAGCAGGCATGGATAATATGCCGCTGAATATTGACGAGCACTACGTTGAAGATGTTGTCGATGAAATCCTTGCTACTAATGAAAGTTATATAAATCACAAAAAAATCAACCTAAACGTTGAGCAAGAGCCCGACTTAGTGGGATACTTCGACGCTGATTTAATTTGTTTGTTGCTCAATGACATGCTGATCAATTCTATGCGTTACAGTAACCAGCATATATTGCTCAAAGTGTTCAGCGACGATAACCACCTTATATTTGAAGTACAGGACGATGGCCCAGGTTACCCTCAAAGCATGTTAGAAGCCAACACAGTGACCATGCAAAATTATGACATAAGCCAAGGCCGCACAGGGCTTGGCTTATTTTTTGCTAGATTAATTGCAGAGGCGCATAAAGCGCACGACTGTAGCGGCTCAATTTCGCTCGCCAATGGCGGCAAATTGGGCGGTAGCGTATTTACCTTAAAAATTCCCGTTTAGCATAATTGTTGTATGCATAACCTGGTTAGTGGCGAAAAATAGAGTAATAAATGATTTTCCCTATAATAATTGTTCTCATCGTATCTCTCATTGTCATGGCAATTATTGTCAATGCCGTGCAGCAGCACCGAAACAAAGTGGAGGCTGAGAAACGCGTAGAGGTAGCAAAACAAAAAAATGTCATTGATGAAACAGAAGAGATTTTACTCGCCACTGAGCACATCACCGTTAGTCAGCAACTGAAGTTTATTTTTCAGCAACGTATCGTCAATGCCCTTAAAATTATCGCTCAAGTAAACCCTGGCGTAATGGACATTAGCAGTCGTATTGAAAGTGCCAGTAATAAGCTTAAAGAGCTGTCAGCAAATCAAGAGCCTGTTTCGACGGATAGCTTCAACCTGCCCAATAGCGATAAACAAGTGGTCGCTTACATCAAATGCGTTAAAAAAATGCGCGGGTTGCTGCGCTCTGAGTACACCAAGGGCCGCGTAGACAGCAGTGCCTTTATGGTAGAAGACAAATATTTGGAACGCTTACAGCTAAGAGCGAACGTAGAAACGCTGATGCGCCGCGGCGAATCATCTATGCAAGCACAACAACTCGGCTCTGCTCGTCAGTGTATTGAGAAGGCGATTACGGCGTTAGACAGCCAATCTCAGCCAGACGATTACATTATTCAGCGTAAGCAAGAGCTCGAACGACAACTTAAGCAGATTCAAGACAGTTTGCGCAGTGCAAACACTGAAGATGTGCGTAAACGAAAAGAGTCTGAACGCAACGAGCTTGACGAGCTATTTTCCGAAAAGAAAAAGTGGTAATTTTTTTATACTGCCCCGCTAACCCTATTGATACCTAAGCGACGTTCACTCTGCTAATGATTGCTTTATCACCCAGTCCCACAAGGCTTGCGCCGAAACGGACATATTGCCCTGCACCTTTTTAATCATCCCCACTCGCTTACTCAATCTGTCTCCTTCGATCGGTAAGCACCTCAATCCAAGTCGCTGCATTTGCTGCTGACATAGCCCAGGCACAATAGACACCCCCAAACCATGCTCTACAAATTGCCCCAGTGTCGCTAATTGCGATGCCTCAGCCACCATATTTACCTTGAGCTCTAGCGCTTCGTAATGGTTGTCGACCCATCTGCGAATGGCCGACCCTCTATTCATGGCAATAAAGGGAGACTGCGCTAACGCATTCCACGTGACGCTGCTTTGCTGACTCAACGGGTGTAACTTTGGCAGCACGGCAATAAACTCGTCGGTGAACATGGGATGAAACAGTAGGCCGTCTAATTGTTCGGTTTCAAAGGTAAAACCCAGCGCTACTCGTTCCTCAGAAACGGCATTGATGACTTGCTCCATTACAATATCCGCCACGGCGACCTTGACGTTAGGAAACTGAGATTGAAACGCTCCTAGAATCGCCGGTAAATGCCCTACAGCAAACGAGGGCATCGCGGCGATAGACAACTTTCCTCTTCCCATTGAAAACACTTGCTGCAAGTCGCCAAATGCATCTTGCCAGTCATTCATCAAGCGTATTGCTACAGGTAAGAAGTCCTGGCCTTCAGGGCTGAGTTGCACCTTACGTGTGGTGCGTGAAAACAGCCCCCCACCCACTTGCTCTTCCATTTTTTTGATGGCACTGGACAGCGCAGGCTGCGAAAGAAACATCTTTTGCGCAGCTTCAGCAAACGTTGCCGATTGCGCCACTTGTATAAACGCTTGTAGTTGGCGATACGAAACATTCATGAGGGAGTTACTCGAAGCTTATTAATAAATTTTATTTATTAATAAGCATATTAATTCAACTTTACTATTAAAAGATAGTCTTTATATTGATGTTAAATAAACGTAAACAAGGAATTAACATGGCAGGTTTTGATAAAGTTGTAGCCAGCTACGCAGAAGCGATGGCAGGTTTAGAGGACAATATGACCGTCATTGCTGGCGGGTTTGGCTTATGCGGGATCCCTGAAGGCCTAATTGGTCAAATGAAAAAAATGGGTACCAAAGGTCTTACCATAGTGTCGAATAACTGTGGCGTTGATGGCTTTGGCCTAGGCCTTTTGTTAGAAGACAAACAAGTCAAAAAGATGATTTCGTCTTACGTGGGAGAAAACGCCTTATTTGAACGCCAGTTGCTAGACGGCGAGCTTGAAGTCGAGCTCACTCCCCAAGGCACGCTGGCAGAGAAAATGCGCGCTGGCGGTGCCGGCATTCCTGCTTTTTATACGGCAACCGGATACGGTACGCCTGTAGGTGAAGGTAAAGAAGTCAAAGAATTCAACGGCCGTCCTTACATCATGGAAGAGTCTATCGTCGGTGACTTCGCCATTGTTAAAGCCTGGAAAGCAGATCGTTATGGCAACTGCATTTATCGCCACACCGCACAAAATTTCAACCCTATGGCAGCCACCGCGGGCAAAATTACCGTATTAGAAGTGGAAGAATTAGTTGAGCCTGGCGAACTTGAGCCTAGCCAAATTCAAACTCCAGGCATATATATTGATCGCGTTATTGTCGGGAAATTTGAGAAACGCATTGAGCGCAAAGTTTTAGCAAAAACCAATAACGAACTAGGGCAATAGGAGAGCATCATGGCACTATCAAGAGACCAAATCGCCATGCGTGTGGCACAAGAATTTCACGACGGTGATTACATTAATTTAGGGATCGGTATTCCTACCCTTGCCGCTAACTTCGTACCAGATGGTATGCAAGTTATGTTGCAATCAGAAAACGGCTTGCTTGGCATGGGGCCTTACCCCACAGAAGAAGACGTTGATGCGGACATGATCAATGCAGGTAAAGAAACGGTTACCGCTGGCGTAGGCGCATCGATTTTTAGTTCAGCTGAAAGCTTTGCTATGATCCGCGGCGGCCACGTTGATGTCACCGTATTGGGCGCATTTGAAGTTGACGTAAGCGGTAGCATTGCCTCATGGATGATCCCAGGTAAGCTGATTAAGGGCATGGGCGGTGCTATGGACTTAGTGGCCGGTGCAAAGAATATTATTGTGACCATGACCCATGCAGATAAACATGGTAATTCGAAACTCCTTGAAGCATGCACCTTGCCCTTAACTGGCGTGAACTGCATAAACCGTATCATCACCGATTTAGCGGTGATTGAAGTGAAAGACGGTGCATTTCATTTACTAGAGCGCGCACCGGGCGTTAGCGTTGAAGAAATTAAAAGTAAAACCGCTGGTCAGTTGATTGCCGGTGATAACGTGCCGGAAATGCGCGTGTAAGAACGCGTAAAGTGCGTAAAATAGAAAATAAAGCTCCATAAAATGTGCGGCAATTGTATAATGCGCCCAATCCCTTTTTAGAGTATTTATTTTTTGCAATTTAGCGATCTACCATTAGACCACCGCTTAGGTAAGGCCTTAGAGATAAAAGGCTTTACCGAAGCAACTGAAATTCAAGCGCAAGCCATTCCTTATGCCCTTATGGGTAAAGATTTGATTGCTTCGTCAAAAACAGGTTCAGGTAAGACCTTGGCTTTCCTGTTACCGGCTGTGCAAAGAGTGTTGACCAAACAACCTCTTAGCCGTAAAGATCCTCGTGTACTTATTCTTGCACCGACGCGGGAACTGGCGAAACAGGTCTTTTTTCAGCTTAAATGGTTGATTGCTAAACATCAGTTAAAAGCGGCGCTCATTCTTGGCGGTGAGAACTTTAACGATCAGGTGAAAGCTCTACGCCATTACCCGCAATTTGTAGTGGGTACTGCCGGCCGTATTGCCGATCATTTAGCGGGTAAGTCTCTGTATTTGAATGGGCTTGAAATGCTCATAATGGATGAAGCCGATCGTATGCTTGATTTAGGCTTTTCTGAGCAATTAAAACAAATCAATGCGGCTGCGGATCACCGTAAACGTCAGTCAATGATGTTCTCCGCCACATTAGACAACGCTGCGCTACATTATCTCACGCAATCGATGCTCAAAGCGCCTCACCGTATTAGCATTGGTATTTCTAGCGCTGAGCATAAAGATATACAGCAACGTTTTTTCCTAGCCGACAATGTGACCCATAAAGAACGCTTACTAACGCATATGATCAACGAAAAAGATCATCGTCAAGTGATTGTATTTACTGCAACCCGCGCCGACACCGAACGCTTGTCGAATCTATTAAAAGAACAAGGTTTGTATAGCATCGCCTTGAGTGGGGATTTAAGCCAAGGCCAGCGCAATAACATCATGAGTGAATTTGGTCGCGGCCAACAACACATATTGGTGACTACAGACATTGCCTCTCGTGGGTTAGATTTGCTTAATGTTTCTTTAGTTGTGAACTTCGATTTACCCAAACTCGCAGATGAATATGTGCATCGAGTGGGCCGTACTGGGCGCGCTGGTAATAAAGGTGAAGCGGTATCATTTGTTGGGCCAAAAGATTGGGCGAGTTATCTTTCTATCAAAAGCTTCTTACAACAAGAGGTCAGCTTTAGTGAAATTGAAGGGCTAGAGGCGAAATTTAAAGGATTACGCCCGCCTAAGAAAGCCAAAACGCCTGTTAAAAAAGCGTCAAGTAAGGCTGCGCATAATAGTACAGCGGGCTCTGGGGCGAATAATCAAGGGCCTGACCGGGTTAAACCCATGCAAGGCACGGAAGTTGGCGACCGTCCAATGAAGCGCAAACCGCGGCAAGTTATTCAAGACGACGATAACGAAGAATAAAGCCGTGATAACGCGGCTCTGGTCGATAGCTCACCGTCCAGAACCGCATTTTTGAGTTGATTATATTTCCGTTTGTACTCTGACAGCTATTATCGCTTTAGTCCCTCTATTTCCACGCTTCAAAGAAGTCTGCCACATCGCGATTTGGTTTAGATGAGGCATCCGTCATCGGTGTTCCTAAGTATAAAAAGCCGACAATTTCATCTTTTTCAGCACACCCAAGCGCCTGTTTAACATTTTCATCTTGCGCATAACTGCCTGTACGCCAGATTCCATTGAACCCCTGCGCGACTGCAGCCATTTGCATGGCGTGCACAGCACACGAGGCAGAAGCAACCTGCTCAACCCAAGGCACTTTGGGATGTTCCACATATTTTGCAATCGCTACGATCACCATAGGCGCACGCTTAGGTAATTGAGGTGCTCGCTCTATCTCTTTCTCAGTCATATCAGCATCAATTGCTGCTTGTTCAAAAATATCACCCAGCTTTGCTAGGCCCGATTTTTCACACACAATAAACCGCCATGGCGCTAAACACGCATGATCAGGGGCGCGAAGTGCGGCTTGCATAATATTGGTTAATGCTTCACCTGCCGGTGCAGGGGCTTGTAATCTAGGATGAGAGCTACGATTAAGCAGCAGGTTTAAGGCGTCCATAAAATAAAAATACCTCAAGGGAAATAGAATGTAGGCAGTCAGTATGGCGATTATCACAACTCGGAGCAATAAAAAAAGGCGCCCAATGCGCCTTGATTTTTATAGTAATTGTGCCCTATTGAGGCATAAATTTTTTACGTAGAAAGTAATCCACACTGGTGAATTTACCACCACCTGTGAAGAACAATGACAACAACATAAAGAAATATGTCATGGCAAACTCAATGCCGTTGTTCAAGATCACAAACTTACCACTTGATGTCAGCCAGTTGTAATTCCCATGCTCTTGCAACAAGCTTTTAGCTGCGGCTAACTTATCAGGTGCGCTCATCACATTTTCATTCAGCATGATCGTACCATCTGATAACCAACTAGAGGCATCAGCTATCGCTGGCCAGCCGTTTGGCCAATGCACAGAAAATGCAGCAACAAGCATAGTAAACATTAAGGGAATAGACGCCCAGCGGGTGGCAAGTCCCACTAAAATGAAGATACCGCCGAGCAGTTCAGCTCCTATCGCTAATGAGGCCAACAACGCAGGGGCGGGTAATCCTAGACCGTAATCTGGACTGGCGAACCAATCAACGGTATTGTCAAAACTACCCAGTTTTGTCCAACCAGCTTGGATCATGATTGGCGCTAAATACAAACGAAGTAGCAAGGGTGCTATGCCCTCAAAGACGGAGGTTTTTTCTAGTGTGCGCTGTGCACCTGTGACTAAATTCAAGACGCTCATAAAGGTTCCAATAAATAATTTGCTACCCATTAGATAGCAGATATTCAAAAAAACTTTCAATCAATGCCAACAATAATTAGTCTTACTTAAGTCGTATCCTTCAAACTGCAGCGTTAATAGCCATGCAGCTCCCACCTTTTATGAGTAAGATAATGAGTACAACTTATTTATTCGATTGGGGAGACACCCTTATGGTAGATTTCCCTGACGCGCTAGGCAAAATGCATCTTTGGCCCACGGTCAAATGCATTGACGGTGCAACTACAGCTTTAAGTCAATTAGCGAAAAATAGTGCCATTTATATCGCCACTAATGCAGCGGACTCTGATGAACATGAAATCAAGAAAGCATTTGAGCGGGTCGAATTAGCGCAGTACATTTCAGGCTATTTTTGTTTCGCCAACACTGGCTTGAACAAAAGCACACCTGCGTTTTATCTAGAAATAATAAAGAATCTAGGTGTCGCCCCCAAAGATGTAACGATGGTGGGAGATACCTTTGACAAAGATATTCGCCCTGCACTGGCAGCCGGTCTTCGTGCTATTTGGTACAATCCATCAAACATCGATGCAACGACAGCGGCAACAGCAACAGCAACAGTCGCAAATATACCTTTAAAAGAAAGGCCGTCTTTTTGCGAAATACACCACTTGGATGAATTGCACGCCCAGGCACGGTCGTTCAGATAACAGTGATTGTCAGCATTAACGAGTAGGTACGCCGCTGTGGAATTTAAAATCAGTATCAGGTTGCACAATGAGATCCGCTTCCACTTCCCCAAAAAATGCAATTCGCTGTGATATATCCTTACCCGCAATGTCTGTCGCTAATGTCAGATAATCTTGATAATGGCGAGCTTCAGAGCGCAGTAGCGAGATATAAAAATCGCCTAAAGGCTTGTCTAAAAATGGCGCTATTTTGGCAAAACGTTCACAAGAGCGCGCTTCAATGTAAGCACCGCAAATTAGCTTGTCGATGAGGGCATCAGGCTCGTGGGTTTTAACATGACGTAAAAGCCCTTTTGCGTAACGACTCGATTCAATTTTGTCATACTCGATATCGTAGCGATTCATCATCTCGAGGACTTGATAAAAATGGTGCAACTCTTCGCGAATGAGCATCACCATTTTATCCACTAAATCTTGGCCGTAGCGACTACCTGTTTTAACCAGCATAGATTTATCTAACTTTAACTTTTCAAGCTCTTGCCAATCGCCAATTTGACGATAAGCAAAATCCTCATAAGGCTTTAACCAGGCCAATAAAGCTTTTGCACTGTCGGCATCTACCGCATAACGACGAATTAAAAACATCGCGCTTTGCGCTGCCTTTAACTCACAGATCAGGTGATCCGTCAGCAATACCGCTAGGTTTTCTTTTTTAACGGCTGCGGTGACCCACTCGTCTGGGGTGTCGCATTTCAAAAACGCTTTGATGGGGGCTAATAGGTTTTCCAAGCAGCAAACAACCTTACATAATTTTTGTGAATAAATACCGCAGCATATACAACTGACACGCTCGGGAAATTGGCGCGCAGTACTATACCATAAGCGGTGTGATGATGAGCCGCGCAGCTCACAATTTATCGATGATCCACTCTATCAGTAAGCTGAGGCCATTGATTACTGTTCACTTCTTTTACTTACTGACGCTAATAGAACGCCTGAATAACAGAATGCTCGCAATAAAAAATGCAGATCCCAAACCGAGAATTTTTAGCATTTCAGGTAATACGATCGTCATGTTCGCTCCTCTAAATACCACCGCTTGAGCGAATGCCATGTAATGGCGTGAAGGCAGTAACCACGTCACTGGCTGGATCACCTCAGGTTGACTTTCAATGGGCGTTAGCCCGCCGGACAACATCATGATGGGTATGATGACCATCAGCAGTAATAAGGCGAACTGTGCCATGGTACGTGCAATTGTCCCTAGAAAAATCCCTATCGCCGCAGCTGCCAGCAAATACAATGCCGTGCCACCAAAGAGTAAGAATCGAGAGCCGGCAATGGGCACGTCCAAAATCCATTCCACTACAAAAAAAGTAGACAGCATAAACGACACCAAGATGATAAGACCGTTTGCCCAGACTTTTGACATCACAATTTGAAAAGAGGTCAGTGGCATCACCAGTAAATGTTCGATGGTGCCGTGCTCTCTTTCGCGCAGCAACGCCGCCCCAGTTAAGATAATAGTCAGCATAGATATCTGATTAAGCAGTGCATTAATTGCCCCAAACCACATTCCCGTGCCGTTAGGATTAAACGCTCTGCGTTGCACCAATTCAACAGGATATTCGGTGTCTTCATCAGCGCGAGTGATATAGTGATTTACCTCATCGGTCACGATATTTTGAATATAGGTATTGCCTAAACTGGCTTGAGTGACTGCCGTGGCATCAATATTGATTTGCACACTGGGTCGTTCGCCTTTTCTTACATCGCGTTCAAAATTGGGCGGAATACTAACGACAAACATATAGGTATCGCTGTCCATCGCATCGTCAATTTCGGATGCTGAAATAAGGATTGGCACTTTAAAATAAGGTGGGTACAACGCATTTGCTATGGCGCGAGACAACGCAGAGTGGTCTTCATCGACGATTGCCACGGAGGCATTGTTCACTGATTCGCTTGTGGCGGTTGATTGTGCGTATATCGCCAAACTAAATGAGTAAACAATGAGTAGAAGCATGACGAAATCACTCAATACACTGCGCAATTCCTTTAGCCCTAACCAGTAAATATTTATCCATGCTCTCATCAACTAGGCCTCCTGCTTTTTAAGAAACAACGCAGTCACCACCACAAAAACGGGCCCAAAAATAGCAAGAACATATATATCATTCATCAACTGCCACACATTTAGTCCCTTGGTAAATGCAGCAACGCTCAGGTGCATGTAATAGGTGGCTGGCCATAACGTACCAATAATATACCCTCCCCCCTCCAGAGTAGAAGTAGGTTGGATCATGCCGGAAAACATTACGGTAGGCATCAGGGTTAAAATGGCCGTAGCAAACACCGCAGCCACTTGCGTGTTGGTGATCGAGGAAACCAATAAACCAAAGCCCGTTGCTGCAAAGACATAAAAGAAGGCGCCGAGCATCAACCCCGTCACACTTCCAGTTAGTGGCACTTTGAGCAGGTAGACCACCAGCAGGGTTAAGGTCACAAAATTAATCATACCGATAACGATATAAGGCAGCTGTTTACCCAATAAAAACTCAAAACGCGTGGTCGGCGTAACAAAGAAATTGGTTATTGTGCCAATCTCCTTTTCCCGCGCCATACTGACAGCCATCAATATGGCAGGAAACAATAACAACAACATGGCTGGGGTTTTAGGCCCCATAGAAAAAATCGTTTCAAAGGTCGGGTTATAACGGTACCTAGGTTGAAGGTCTACATTCGCGTAATCGTCTATGTCATAACCTTGCTCAGCAAAGAGCTGGGTTAAATACGCAACATGCACACCCGACACATAACCTTCAATGGTACCCGCCCGCGTGGTATTCGCACCGTCGATCCAAGCAGAAACAGAGGGGGCTTCACCTCTAATCAGGGAGCGACCAAAACCAGCAGGAATTTCCAGCGCCAAGGTAATTTCATTCGACTGCATACGCCTTTGCAGATCATCTTCACTTTGAATACTCGGCTTTTCAATAAAATACCTCGAGCCCTCAAAATGGCTCAGATACTCGCGACTTTGGGGGGTACGGTCATTGTCATAGGCCGCGTAGGTCAAATCCTCTACATCAAGAGATATACCATAGGAAACCACGAGCAACAGCAATGCACTACCGATAAAAGCAAATGTTAAGCGCACTGGGTCGCGCATCACTTCCATGATTTCACGGTAGCTAAAAGCGAGCATACGTTTAAGACTGAAAACACTATCTGTTGCGGTATTTTTCGTATTTGCGGGCCCATTTGAAGCCCCCTCTAGCGGCTCCAGTAGCGACGCCGAGGGTTCAGAAGGAATGTTGGTCAAGGGCACGTTCGGTTCTTCGTCCTCAGGTGCTTCTTTTTCCCCGATGGCTTCCTCTAAATAGCCAATAAAGGCTTCTTCTAATGTAGACGCGTGTTTAGCGGCAACAAGGTGCTTAGGCTCGTCATACACTAATACCTTTCCAGCATGCATAAGCGATATGCGATCGCACCTTAGGGCCTCATTCATAAAATGAGTGGATATAAAAATAGTGACTTTATCTCTGCGTGATAACTCCACTAATAAACGCCAAAATACATCCCGAGCAACAGGATCTACCCCCGAGGTCGGCTCGTCTAGAATGAGCATTTCAGGCTCATGAATAACGGCAACAGCAAGTGAAAGACGTTGACGGATCCCAAGGGGCAATGACTGGGCTTTGGTATGCAACTGCGATTGTAAATCAAACCGTGTTACCAGTGTACGAATTCTCTGTGCTGTTTTCTCTTTGGATATATGGAACAAACGAGCATGTAATAATAAGTTTTCATACACTGTCAGCTCGGTGTACAAAGAAAACGCTTGGGACATAAACCCCACCCTCATGCGGGTTAGCATATCACTCGCGTCAACTTCTTTACCAAACAGAAACGCTTTGCCTGAGGATATCGGCAACAAACCCGTAAGCATTTTCATGGTCGTGGTTTTTCCACATCCATTGGAGCCTAAAAAGCCGAAAATCTCTCCTGCTTTTATTTCAAAACTTACATCATCCACGGCCACAAAGTCGTCAAACTTGCGGGTGATACCCTTGGCGATAATCGCGGGTTTTTCGGTTGATACTTCAAGTGGAGGAATAACGAGCTTTTGTGTATTTCCTCGTTTTTCTGGTGGGAGTAACGCCACAAAGGCACTTTCGAGATTATCAGTGCCGGTAGAGGTTTTTAGAGCTTGTGGTTTACCAGAAGCAAGAACTTTGCCCGCATCCATAGCAACAAGCCAATCGAATTCTTCCGCTTCATCCATATACGCGGTGGACACAACAACACTCATTTGATGCCTTTGTGAGCGAATTTGCGCAATAAGTTGCCAAAACTGACGTCGAGATAAGGGGTCGACCCCAGTCGTTGGTTCATCGAGGATCAGCAGGTCTGGATCGTGAATAAGAGAGCAGCACAACCCCAGTTTCTGCTTCATACCACCGGATAATTTCCCTGCCGGACGGTGCAAAAATGATTCAAGTCCGGTGGCTTTAGTGAGCTTCGTGATGCGTAAAGCACGTTCTTGCGATGTTTGACCAAATAACTTAGCAAAAAAATCCAAGTTTTCTTCTACGCTCAAATCAGCGTATAGGTTTTTTCCAAGACCTTGGGGCAAATACGCGATTTTAGGGCCGACCTTTTTACGGTGGACTGATGAGCGCATGTCTCCATTTAATACCTGCAATTGGCCGTCTTGTAATTTTCGGGCCCCAGAAATAAGCCCTAATAATGTCGACTTTCCGACGCCGTCGGGCCCGAGAAGGCCCACCATCATGCCGGCAGGAATATCCAACGTGATGTCATTTAGCGCTCGTACATCGCCATACCTATGATTGATTCCCTGCAAGCTTGCAAGCAATGGCGCAGAATCTGACGTTGCCATTAGCGAGCGCTATTATCGTTAGATACGGTTTCTTTAGGTAATTTCTGTAAAAACACTGGCCAGTCAGCCAAAGGCTCATTGTCCGGCGTATTAAGTCGAATGTAAGCCACTCCCCTTACCCCAGTTTTTACCTTTTCGATATGCTTCAGCACAAGCGCTTGTGGGATGCGAACTTTGATCCGAAACATCAGCTTTTCACGTTCAGTCACCGTTTCCACTTGCTTAGGGGTGAATTGAGACTCTGGCGATACATAGCTCACGGTTGCAGGAATGGCGATATCAAGCACATCCAATTTGACGCGCGCCTCGGTCCCCATTTCCACACGATGAGCTTGCGCTGTAGGTAAAAATATCTCCATATATACATCGGAAAGGTTAATCAAAGTTATCACAGTACCACCGCTGCCAAGGACTTCACCAGGCTCAGCTAACCGATAAAGTACCCGGCCAATGGTAGGGGAAACAAGCGTGGCATCATCAATTTGTGTTTGTATTTCTTCCACTACCGCTTTGGCTGCATCAACGCTGCGCAATTGCGATACTTTTAACGCTTCAGCGGCTTCAACGTTGGCAATAGCTACTGCCACGTTACTTTCGCGGGTATCTAGGGTTTCTCTACTGATATTATTTTGCTTAATAAGCTGCTTTGCTCTGGCTAGCTCTTGTTCAGCTAGTCGCTTTTCTGCCTTGGCTTGGGCAATTCCAGCATTGGCTGATGCCACTTGGCTTTGTGCAGCGGCCACGTCGGCCTCATAGCGCAGAAGCTGAGCGTGTAACTGCTTGGTATCGATTTTTGCAATCGTTTGCCCCTGCTGTACTAAGTCGCCTTCCTGAGCATAAATTGCCTCTACTCGCCCGGCAATCTTAGTAGATACATCAACTTGAACGGCTTCAACACGTCCATTCCCTGAAGCAAACCCAACGATTGCATCAGAAGAATTAAAGTAATGCCAAGCGAAATAGCCAGCAGCAATAACGGCCAATAGTAAAATAAGTGAGAGTAACTTTTTCAAGGTGCTATCCAATGTTGATGTTTAAAACATTTCGCAAATCGTACGCTACATATTACGCCAATGAGGTCGCAAGAAAATGACACGAATCAACTTGAAGACAGATTTTTAGAGGTAACTACCAACGCAATGAAAAAGCGCAGGATACAAAACAGATCGTCAGGCTCGTTGAGAAACCACGCCAAGACATATCAAATCTAACAAAACGGCTAATACTAAGGTAGAAAACGAAAACTGTTGACGAATTAACCAACCTACAACAGAATGAACGTTAATTAGTTGTAAATTCATTGTTAATAACAAAAGAGCGAGTAACTATATGATTTTGAATCACCTGTGGGGGTTGTATGCCCATCCTAAAGAAGAATGGCACAGCATTGATGACCGTCACGAAACCTATTTTTACAGCTTAAGTCACATCGCCCTAATATCTCTTATTCCCGCTTTAATGACCTACTACTCTACCGCGTATTTGGGTTGGAGCATTGGTGTTGGCGACACAATCAAACTCACTAAAGAAAGCGCTGCTATTATGAGCGCCGGTACCTACTTAGGCTTAGTGGTCGGCGTTCTAGCCTTATCTGTGCTAATTCACGAGCTGGCCAAAGCGTTCGACTCGACACCCACTTATACCCAGTCACTTGAACTCGCAGCTTACACGGCAACCCCGTTATTTATGGTAGGTTTTGCGGCATTTTACCCTGTTTTATGGTTTGTCATGATGATCGGTTTAGTGGGCCTCACCTACTCGGTGTATTTACTTTACACCGGCACGCCTATTCTTATGCACATCCCTGAAGAGAAAGGCTTTATTTATGCGAGCTCTGTGGTGACCTGTGGCCTGGTACTGTTAACTATTTTAATGGCTGCTTCGGTGATTTTGTGGAGCATGGGCATGGGGCCAGTATTTACTGGTTAAATGTTTGCTGGTTAGATGTTTGTTGGATAAGTGTTTACTGGATAAGACTTTATAGAATCAGTATTGACCGCATAAGCGACTGTCCGCCAAAAGATATGCAAACCGCAGATACAAAAAAGCGCTGAATAACAGCGCTTTTTTTATGTTTTAAGAACACAACTTTCGTTTAGTCTTCCTGCATATTGTGCATTTCAAGGTTGCTTAGCTCAGTTTGAATGCCAGCGTTTTTAGCCCCCTCATTACGCAATGTATCAATACGCTCCAAGTAATGTTGATCCACATCACCTGTAATATAGTTTCCATCAAAGACCGACGTTTCAAAGCGATTAATAACTGGATTAAGTTCAGTCACCGCTTCAACTAAGTCGCTGATGTCTTGGAATATCAAACCATCGGCTCGGATCAAATCGCTAATTTCCTCAATCTCACGACCATATGCAATCAATTCGTTCACCGAAGGCATGTCAATACCGTACACATTAGGGAAACGAATTTCAGGCGCCGCCGACGCAAAATACACCTTCTTCGCGCCAGACTCACGCGCCATATCGATGATCTGCTCTGAGGTAGTGCCACGCACAATCGAGTCATCCACCAGCAATACATTTTTACCGACAAACTCAGAGGGGATGGCATTCAATTTACGACGTACCGATTTACGACGCATGGTTTGCCCAGGCATGATAAAGGTGCGACCAATGTAACGGTTTTTCACAAAACCTTGGCGGTATGGCAGGTTCAACTCAAGTGAGATCTGTAGGGCGACATCAGTTGATGTTTCTGGGATAGGAATGACAACGTCTATATCCAAATCTGCCCACTCTCGAGCGATTTTCTGACCTAGCTTACGACCCATATTGACGCGTGACGCATAAACCGAAATACCATCGATAAAAGAATCTGGGCGGGCAAAATAAACGAATTCGAAAATACAAGGAGCATTAATTGCCCCATGCGCACATTGTTGGGTGTGCAATTCGCCGCTTTCGGTCACATAAATAGCTTCACCTGGCGCCACATCACGGATAAACGTAAAACCCACGGCATCCAATGCAACACTTTCAGAGGCCACCATGTATTCGTCGCCAAATTCAGTTTTGCGTTTGCCCAGAGCCAAAGGACGAATGCCAAATGGGTCTCTAAAAGCCAGCATGCCGTTACCTATGATTGCAGCAACAACAGCGTATGCACCACGCACTTTTTTGTGCACTGTGGTCACCGCTTTGAATACTTCTTCTGGGGTTAGGCTTAACCCTTCACAGTTGTGAAGTTCATGCGCAATAATATTGAGCAATAATTCAGAGTCAGACGTGGTGTTAATATGGCGTTTAGCAATCCGAAATACGTCATCTTTTAGCTCATGTGCATTGGTTAAATTACCATTGTGGGCAAAGGCAATACCAAAAGGTGAATTAACGTAGAAAGGTTGCGCCTCTGCAGAGCTAGAACTGCCGGCTGTAGGATAACGTACATGACCAATACCAAACTGACCTGTGAGTCGCTTCATATGACGCGTGTGGAAAACATCGCGCACTAACCCATTGTCTTTACGCAGATGAAACACACCCTCGTCTATGGTGACAATCCCTGCTGCATCTTGCCCCCGATGTTGCAATACAGTCAGCCCGTCATACAAGGACTGGTTTACTGGACTTTTACCTACGATTCCGACAATACCACACATGTGAGTTACCTTTTTAAACGGGTTTGTTAAATGGGTTTGATGAAGCTTGAGTTACCTTGCAAATATTGAAAGAACCACTCTATCACTAAGCTGAATTCTGGAATAAGTAATGATGTTTTCCATCCATCGGCATCAGCTAATGGGGTAAACGTATCGAGAAAAAAGAGTAAAGCGCTGACGATCAAAACGCCACGTAGCACACCAAATACTGCACCAAGTGCACGATCAGTGCCTGACAAGCCTGTGTAGTGTACTAACTGCGAAATCAAGTAATTGAGTAATCCGCCAAGGATCAAAGTCGCCACAAACAAAATAGCAATCGCTACGCCGTTGCGAATAGTTTGATCATCAATGCTAGTTAGGTAGGTCGCCAAGTCCGCATAAAAACGACTGGCAATAAAGAAGGCGCAAAACCAGACAGCGAGTGAGATTGCTTCTTTAACAAACCCACGTACTAAACTGATAACGGTGGAGAGCAGAATGACGCCGATGATGGCGTAGTCTATCCAGTTCATAAAAATTGATAAATCCGCTGGTGATGCATAACGTGGATCAAAAACCTAATCTTCACGCCATAACACTAAATTCGCGCGCATATTAGCAAAACTCATGACTAAAATCTTGCTAATTTTAGTATTAATAGCAATCCATATTACTGGACGGTAAATGGGGTAATTCGCCCTTTTAATTTTGTTAACTCGGTCAGTTCGCCGAGGGACTTTTCTAAACGAGTCTTTTGCAAATCAGGCCCCACAAACACTTTAGTTAACTTGCCACTACTGGTTTGAACCGGTCGGGTAAAAGCGCGATAGCCAGCTTTTTCTAACTTCTCAAGTAATTCCTGCACATTTTTTTTGTGCCTAAACGTCCCCAACTGAACAACCCAGCCGGCTCCTTCAAGTAAAGCCTTTTCGTAAGCGTGCGTGCTCGATACTGTAACGGGCTTTGTCTGTGGCTCTGAATTTTGCACGGGTGCTGTATTGGCTAATTGAGCAGCCACATCAGCGTCTTCCTGACCTTTGATATCGCTTTCTTGTACTGCTGCATTGCCAGACGTGTTGTCGTCGATAGCATTGTCTTCAACTATTTCGATGTCTCTAGAGGTGAGACTGGCAACATCCTCAGTAGAAAAACTGCCTGGACGTTGCACGGTTTTCACCGCTGGACGTTCTGGTAATTCAACAAACAGTTCTTTTTCGCTTTGGGTTTTACCGCCCAATAAATCCGGCAAAAAAATAACAGCGATAGCCACAATAATCACCGTACCAATTAATCGATTTTTTAGCGCAGAGGTCACTCGTTATTTCCTTTATTTGATAGCTTAAGAATATCGGATACGGTAAAAAACGAACCGAATACAACAATCAAGTCTTGCTCTTGCGCTAAAGCCTTCGCTTTTTCAAACGCCTGGCAAACCGTGGAAAATTCTAGCACTTTTTGTTGCTCGTCTAACACTGATTTAATATCCGCAGCGGCAGCACCTCTTGGCACATCTAAGCCGCCCAACATCCAGTGCGCATTTAAGTTTGAAAAATCCGCTAGACTCGAGCGAATATCTTTGTCTTTCAACATACCCACAACTAAGTAAAGCCTGTCGTAATCAAGCTTACGTATTTGCGAAAGTAAATAACCCGTGGCATGAGGATTATGGGCAACATCAACCATAATGGCAGGAGAATATCCGATATACTGACATCGACCAGGTAGTCTGGTGTCAGTGATCACATTAGCCAAATCCCCTTCACTTAAGTCCAGCTTTAGTAGTTGGATCACCTGCAAGCCAGTAGACACGTTTTGTGCAGGAATATGCGGGATGGGTAATTGCGCGTAACTAAGCTGATGATTGCTCCACACCATATAATCATCTGCTAGTTGATAATCAAAATCCACATGCTGCCAAGATGCCAGTGCGCTGTGCTGAGAAACAGCATCAAGCAAAGCTTGGTATTTCACAGGCTCACCCACCACCACGGGAATGTTGTCACGCATGATGCCGGCTTTTTCTGCAGCCACTAGTTCTTTGGTATCACCTAGAAAATCTTGATGGTCCAAATCGATACTGGTGATCACTGCAATGTCAGGCGACACCACGTTCACGGCATCCAAACGCCCGCCTAAGCCCACTTCAAGTAACGCGATATCCACATTGGCATCGTGTACAAGTTTAAGACCTGCTAGGGTACCAAACTCAAAATACGTAAGAGGAATATCCCCCCTAGCGCGCTCGACGGCTTGAAACGCTCGGCAGTGGGCTTGCTCACTCCCATCGATACCGTTAATGCGCACTCGTTCAGTGTACTGAATCAGATGAGGTGAGCTATAAACTCCAACCCTTTTGCCTGCTGCCAAGCAGGCTTGTTCAAGAAATGCGCAGGTGGTGCCTTTACCGTTAGTACCTGCAACAGTGACCACGGTTTGCTTTGAAAAAGAGATATTGAGTTGCTCAAAGACCTTGTTCACTCGCTCAAGGCCCATTTCGATATTCTTAGGATGTAATGCGCTGAGGTGGTCAAGCCACTCATTTAAAGACCAGGCCTCAAAACTAGAGGCCTGTATAGAAGATAAATTTGTCATTTAGGTGCTGAAATTTTATGCCTGTTGATGATGCAACTTAGATAACATACTGTGCAAACGATCGCGCATTTCGCGTCTATCAATAATCACGTCAATCGCACCTTTCTCTAATAGGAACTCACTACGCTGAAAGCCTTCAGGTAAGGTTTCACGTACGGTTTGCTCTATCACTCTAGGTCCAGCGAAACCAATTAACGCTCTAGGCTCTGCTACGTTAACATCACCCAACATGGCTAAACTGGCTGATACACCACCCATAGTAGGATCCGTCATAACCGATATGTAAGGCAGGCCTTTCTCGCTCATTTTCGCCAATGCAGCACTGGTTTTTGCCATTTGCATTAGTGAAAGCAACGCTTCTTGCATACGCGCACCACCACTGGTAGAGAAACAGATAAGTGGCATGTTGTGTTCTAAACAGGCCTCAACCGCTTTCACAAAACGCGCCCCAACTACTGACGCCATAGACCCACCCATAAAGGCAAATTCGAACGCAGCAACCACTACCGGCATACCTTTTAATTTACCTTGCATGACCACTAATGCATCTTTTTCATTTGTGGCTTTTTGCGCAGCAACTAAGCGATCTTTGTATTTTTTGGAATCTTTGAATTTCAGTAAATCTTTCGGTTCAAGTTCGCTACCTAACTCGGTACGCTCGCCTTGATCTAAAAATTGATTCAACCGAGCACGCGCAGAGACACGCATATGGTGATTACACTTAGGGCATACGCCTAACTGTTTTTCTAGCTCAGTCTTGTATAGAACCGCATCACACTGTCCACACTTAGTCCATATACCTTCAGGTACATTACTTTTAGTGGGTGATTTTGTACGCGGTAATATCTTTTCAATCCAACTCATTAATTTAAACCTTCTTTGGCAATCATATCGTTGTTTTTATTGAGGATATGCAACGACAGATGCAACGATTAATTTTCTAGGCACATTCAAACCGTATTAAAACACAGTTATCCAAAGTTACGAAAATAAAACTGGTCTTAGAAGTCATCCGCAAGGAACAAAGGCCCCATTTTCAGTTTTGGCAGTGCAAACGTTTCTGGATACGTAACGTGCACTAAATACAAACCGTTTGGTAGCGCGGTAATACCCGCTTTCGTTCTGTCTTTGACCTCTAATAATTCGTCTACCCACTCCACTGGCTTTTCTTTATGTCCAATAGCCACCAAAGTCCCCGTAATGTTACGCACCATATGATGTAAAAAAGCATTGGCTTGTACATCAATCACAATATAGTCGCCCATACGCTTAACGCGAATATGGGACATGGTGCGGGTCGCTGTTTTCGCTTGACAGTTCACTGCTCTGAACGAGCTAAAGTCATGTTTACCCACTAATTTTTGTGCGGCTTCGTGCATCAACTCATGATCAAGATCACCGTAGATATGCGTCACGCCATTAGCCAAAATACCGCTGCGCAACGTGTTGTTATAGATGATATAGCGATAACGCCTGGCAGTAGCAGAAAAACGTGCGTGAAAATCCTCAGGCACGGCTTTTACCCAACGCACAGATATTGTATCTGGCAAGTAGGTGTTGATACCCAGTGTCCATGCTCTATCAGGGCGCTGGCTAGTCGTCTCGAAATGGACCACCTGCCCTGTCGCATGCACCCCCGCATCAGTGCGACCTGCACACACAACGCGGATAGGTTCGTTAGCAATACGCGTCAAGGCTTCCTCTAAGTGCTGCTGTACACTTATGACTTCATTTTGCCTTTGCCAGCCATGAAAGCGGGCACCATCGTATTCAACTCCTAACGCTATTCGCATTTAACTACTTACCTCTTTAAAAAATTGCTGTGTATTCTAAAACAGAAAACAGGAATGTGTTGCACTAACTTTGCGCAATACCCTCTCTTTTTTAATAAAAATACAACCACGTTCCCTAAAAACAAAAAAGCGCGAATAACAATATTCGCGCTTACGGGGCAATCCATCACTTACTTATTTATTTAATTAGCCATTAGTCATGCTTAAAATCAGTAGAGTGCAAATCATGTTTCTTCATCAACTTGTGTAAATCGGTGCGATTACGACCGGCAATTTCAGCGGCCCGAGTAACATTCCCGTCGGTCATTTTGAGCAGTTTTAGCAGATAACTCTGTTCAAAAGCATCTCGCGCTTCGGTGAGCGTTGGCCATTTTTGCTCAGACGTCGACAGCGCTTGTTCCACAAGGTGCACTGCAATCACTGATGTTTGTGTTAATGCAACGCACTGCTCAACCACATTGACTAACTGGCGCACATTGCCTGGCCACAATTCAGTGGTCAACAGTTGCATGGCGTCATCAGAAAAACGGCTGACGCGCACTTCATGGCGCTCGGCGCTTTTCTTAAGTAGGTAACGAGCCAGCAAGGGAATATCTTCTGAGCGTTCACGCAGCGTTGGCAGCGTTAAATTCACAACGTTTAAACGATAATACAGATCCTCACGGAAATTCCCTTCACTCATTTCTGTTGCAAGATTTTTGTGAGTCGCCGAAATAATGCGAACATCAACAGGTATTTGTTTGCTGCTACCCACAGGACGAATAACTTGCTCTTGCAATGCGCGAAGTAATTTAACTTGCAACGGCGTTGGCATGTCACCAATTTCATCTAAAAACAACGTCCCACCATCTGCTTCACGAAACAAGCCTTGATGTTCATTCACAGCACCAGTAAAGGCCCCTTTGGCGTGCCCGAAAAGTTCAGACTCAAGTAGGTTTTCAGGCAAAGCACCACAGTTGATCGCCACAAACGGTTTATTCGCCCTTTTACTGGCTTTGTGAATGGCATTGGCCAATAACTCTTTACCCGTTCCACTTGCCCCGCTGACCAACACACTGACGTCACGTTGCGCCACTCGGTGGGCTTGATCCAACAACTGCTCCATTTGCATGGAACGCGTGATAATTTGCTCACGCCAAGCACTTGTTTGCGAGCCTTGGCTTTGACTCACCGCTTTGGCTAGCAGGTCACGCAACTCAGTATGATCAATCGGCTTGGTAAGGAAACCAAAAACGCCTCTTTGGGTCGCCTCAACCGCATCTTGGATTGTGCCGTGGGCTGTCATCAAAATAACCGGCAGGTCTTTGCCCAAGGACATAATTTCTTCAAATAAACTTAAGCCATCTAATCCTGGCATTCTAAGGTCGCTTAATACCGCATCAAAATTTTGGGTATTCATCAAGCGCAGCGCTTCTTTGCCGCCTTCTGCACTTTGCACACTATAGCCTTCACCTTCTAAGCGAATAGCCATTAACCGTAGTAAACTTTCGTCATCATCTACGAGTAATATTTGTGGCTTTAACGACGCTTCAACTTTACTCACTTAGGATCTCCTTTAGCGTTATCCATAATTGACGCTTCGATTTTTAATAGCTGCTCAATTTGATTTCGCTGTTGTTCAATTTGCAGTCTTTGTTGATCAACCAACTCCTGCTGCTCTTCAATTCGAGTGGACTGGCCACCGTTAATCTTACTTAATGTCACCACCGCTGATTCTGACTCAAGCAACACCTGACTCGGGTGGTAAATCATGACACTGAGCATGTCTTGCATGCCCCCATCAAATTCTTTTATCAGGCTTAGCGCCCATGACTGTGATCGCAACTTGTCTTGGTAAGGAGTATCTTTGCCCTGACAAAGTAATATTTTACGTAGTTGGTCTTGGGGGCTATCGGACAACAGAGCAATCTCTGCTTTACGTTGAGCCCATGTCATCTCATCGCCATCAAGCCAATAATTAAGCCAATAATGAATGTCGCAGTTTTTTTCTACGGACGCATCTGGCGTTTGGTATAGACAATAGTTCCTTTCGTGCAGTACTTCTTGGCGTTCAACATTCACATTATTTTCAGGTACCAATTTACACCCAGCCAAACTCAAAACGAGCAAGCTTATGCCTGCTTTAATTATTATCGCTTTCATTACTTTTTCTCAGTTAAGGGGATTGAAACGCGAAAGCACACATCCGCATAATCCACGTCGACAATTTCAACTTTCCCTCGCATCATACGCGCACAATCGGCAACGATCGACAACCCTAGCCCGGAACCAATAATACGGTCATTACGTTTTCCCTCACCGCGATTAAATGGCTCGAATAAAATAGCCCTTTGTTCAGGTGATATTTTTTGCCCGCGATTTGAAACGTCTAACACCTGAACATGTTTTTCTTGGTATAGCTTAATATTAATTGGGCGGCCCTTGCTGCCATGGGCAATGGCATTTGACAACAGATTGTCAAGAATACGCCTAAATAAGTTGGCGTCGGCGTACACTTGCGGCAACTCAATTTTCGTTTCCAACTTATGGTTGTTCTGTTGCAGTGCTAGGCGGTTGTCTGTAATAAAACCTTCCATCAAAGAGGATGTTTTTAACCACTGAAAATCAGGCTTTGCCTGCTGCAGTAGTAAGTTGTAATCAAGCAACTGCATGATCAAGGTGTTAAGGCGATCTGTGCTGCTATTAAGCAAAGACATCACTTCCATTTGCCGATCGTTGAGCTCTCCAACCACTTGCTCAGTTAACAGTGAGCAGCCTTCTTTAATGCTCGCCAGTGGCGTTTTCAACTCATGAGACGCATGACGCAGCAACGCGTGGCGTAAGTGCTCTAGCTGGGTTAGCCTATCTGAAAGGCGATGTAGTTTGCGTTCAACTAGGATCAGTTCCTTAGGCCCCGAGTTAGAAATTTCAGGTAATTCGTCTTCTTGCAGCGAAATGGCCTGAATAACATGCTCCAATTTTCTTACAGGGCGCAGAATCAGCTGACTGCCAAAAATGATCAGTATCAAACTAATGCTCACCAGCAAAGCCGTCAACCATGCTTGCGTTTGCTGAACTGAACTTACGTACGCTTGACGTTGTTTGATTCGGTCGTCGAGTAAAGAGTCCACACTCGCTCCCAACTCAGTCAACGCTCGGCGAAATTCAGCTAATTGCGCATCAAGTAGCAATTCATCGCTCAACCTGTCGTAACTTCGAAACCACGTAAGGCGGTCGCTCAGCACGTTACATTCTCGGGAATTATCAAGCTTCACACATAGGCTACCGAGCGACTCAGTAAAGCGTTGCACGTATTTATCTGATAGTTCTTTCAACTCAGGTTTGTCTAACACGTGGTATTGGCGGATGAGTCGCTCAATATCCACTGAGAAACTTTCCAAGTTATTAACCCGCCGAACCATAGCCACTGAAAATTCAGCTTCGTTGGTGGCGATTTCTCCCATTCTGCCTAACGTAATCTGGCTATGCCACAACAGCACCACCAAAGGGACGAGCACAAGCGCAAAACTAACTAACGTAAGCTGGCGTAACGATCCAAGTTGCATTGGCAATCCTAACAATCTATTCCTTCCTAATTCGCCAGCATAATAACAAAAGGTGATGACACAAGGCAGTAAATATCATGGGGGTAACTGCCAATCCACTGTCAACCGGTATGGTTAGTTTATCCCACCACCGTGGGAACGCCTTACATGCAAACTCGTGAGCTCATGACGGCTGATAAGGCCATCACCGTTGATATCTATTCGACTAAAAGACTCTAGAATAATTGGATCTGCCACCGCTTCTTTGATGGATATCTCTCCATCGGCGTTTTTATCCAAACGTTGTAAAATGTCATCACCTGACTGATGTGGAATAGCCAAAGCAAAGCTACTCGAAAGAAGAAGAGAAAAGGAAATAGAACGGGAAAATGTAAGGGCGAGTTTCATAACTTTAATATCCGCAGCACCAAGGCAGTCATTGGGTTCGTTGAAAATACAAGTGGCATCCGTGCCCAGCAATTAGCGCAGCTCGTGAGCTTAGCTAAGAATAACAATAGCCATTAGTTGCAAACGCCATCGCAGCCAATAACAGTATCTGTATTGACTATTACTATTCTCACCGTGCCCACTATCCTTGCAAAAATACCCGAGGAACCAGTCGGGAAAAGCACGATTACGCCTTTGGTATAACAATAATTGAGCCACAAATTATTAATCCATATTAATCAATTGGTTAACTGGATTTTTGAAATTATTTTTAGAAGATAAAATGCAATAATGTCGCAAATTTAAGACAGGAACCGTGAAAGTTTTCACAGCCCAAATACGCTGCTGTAAATTCGAACAGCGCGGATGGTCTATATGCGCTTAAAGGTGTCTACTATCAGCAACACCCAGCGCTATAAGTTTATAGTTCACCTGAGGCGGCAAGTTTACTTTTAATAAATTGGCTATGGGGTATGTATAGCAAATCAGCTACTCGTCTAATCATGTGCTCTTCTTCAGGGTCAAGCACGTCATCCGAATAGGCTATTTTCCATAAGCCATCGATGATGCCACGTTTCTGTTGCACAGAACTGGTCGCGTTGATCACCCGCGTAAACTGAGAGAAATCAGTTGCCTGTGATGCCTTTTCTTTAGTCAATGCAAGCAGCTCGTTCAACTGACTGTCATCAAGGGAAAAATGAGAACGTAATATGTGCTCGTAAGCGTGTTGCTCCTGAGCACTAAAATCACCGTCAGCCCGCATCAGCTCATATAGTAAAACGGCTGTCGCAACTTCTTGTGAGCTCCCCTGACCTGACTCCTCATTTTGACGAGTCTTCTCTTCAAACCAATTTACTAATTTTGTAATCATAAACACTTCTCATAAGATAAGCCTTGCCTGTATATCTATTGATTATTAGGCAGAAAACAAGGGGACATACATCAAGTCACGATAAACAGTAGGCTTTAGGCGTTGAACACCACCAGATGTTTCAAATCTAACCGAATACCAATATGCTCACCTAGCGCGTGGTCGTGATGACTCGGCGCTAAACACAACACTTTAGCGCTTAGGTCATCATTCAACGCAAGCTCATAAAGTATATGCGCGCCTTTAAATGCGCGTGACAACACCATGGCTACATTAGGACTGCTGTCGTCATGAATTATATCATCAGGCCTAACGAGCACATCTAAGGTATGCGAATCAGAAAATAAGCGCGTTTGTTCGTCCGTTAGAGCGAAAACACCTAGCATTGTTGAGATATGGCTGCCGTCAACCACCTTTGCACGCAGTAAGGTGCCTTGCCCAATAAACGCTGCAACAAACTTGTCCACTGGACGATGATAGAGTTGATAGGCTGTCGCCCACTGCAGTAATCGCCCACCCTGCATGACCCCTATGGTATCAGCCATGGCGAACGCTTCATGCTGGTCGTGGGTGACCAACAATGCACTAGTGTCTTCATGCTTAAGGATGCGCCTGATATCTTGCGCTAAGTCTTCGCGCAGTTCAGCGTCGAGGCTGGAAAATGGCTCATCGAGCAGCAATAAATCAGGCTTAACTGCCAGTGCGCGTGCCAAAGCGACTCGCTGCTGCTGGCCGCCAGACAAAGAGTGTGTGTATCGCTCACTGATATCCGGTAGCCCTACTAGGGCAAGTAACTCATTCACCCGTCGGGCTTTTTCTTGAGGTGTATGGTTGTGCAAGCCAAAGCCAATGTTCTGAGCCACATTCAAGTGAGGGAAAAGTGCAAAATCTTGGAACACTACTGCCACTTTTCGTTTATCTGGGGCGATATGAGTGCGCACGCTGGCGACTTCAGCACCTCTTAACTGAATGTTCCCTTGGGTGACAGGCTCAAAGCCTGCGATAGCGCGCAAAATCGATGTTTTCCCGCAGCCAGAGGGGCCCAATAAACAGCCGATTTCCCCGGCGGATAACGAAAAAGACACGCCGTTGACCACCGTTTTAGTGTCATAGGCGACATTGATACTACGTAAACTAAGCATGTGAACTCGACTTGTGTTTGGTTGACTCCAGCGCCCGTGTTAACAATATGACGGGAAGTAGCCCAACCATAACAATAGTGATAGCAGGCACCGCTGCATCTTGAAGTCGCTCTTCTGAGGCTAATTCAAATGTACGAACGGCAAGTGTATTAAAATTAAAGGGGCGCAATATAAGCGTCGCTGGCAATTCTTTTAGTACATCAACAAATACTAACAATAAAGCACTTAGCACACTGGCCCGTAATAAAGGAACATGCACCTTTTTGAGCACCGAAAAAGAAGACAAGCCCATAGAGCGTGCAGCATCATCCATACTGGGTTTTATTCGCTGCAAGCCCGCTTCAACATTATGCATAGCGACAGCCAAAAAGCGCACAGAATAGGCGAGTAATAGCGCAACCAATGTGCCAGAAAAGATTAACCCTACACTGGTATCAAACCAGGCCTCCGTCAGTGCGTTTATCGCCTCATCTGCTGCGCTTAACATCAGCATAGCGCCGATAGCAATAACGGTGCCTGGTATGGCATACCCTAAACTTGCCAGCTGGACTTGGCTATTGAGTAACCAGTGACTGCGTAGACGCTTAGCATAAGAAAATAGCAATGCTAAGCTCACAGCGATAAGCGCGGCGCTCACCGCCAAATAAAAACTGTTCCATATTAAAACCACAAACTGAGCGTCAATCTGCGAGGTAGCTCGCTCTGCCGCCCAAATGATCAGCTGAGCACACGGGACAATAAACCCCAATGAAACAGGAATTAAACACACCACCACAGCCCAAAAACTCTTGATGGGAGACAAATTGATACGTTTCACACTTTGCTGTTTTTGCCCCTGATGAAAATAGCGTAACCGGCGTCTAGAGTGTTTTTCTATCAGAAGCAGCACTAACACAAAACTTGTCAGCACAGCTGCCAATTGCGCAGCGCCTATTGCATTCCCCAAGCCATTGAAGGTGCGAAAGATTCCCGTAGTAAATGTGCTTATGCCAAAGTACTGGACGGTACCGTAATCAGCAAACGCTTCCATCATTGCAAGCGCCGTTCCGGTTAAAATGGCAGGTCGCGCTAAAGGAAAAGCGACTTTACAAAAATAAGCAAAGCCGCTTACGCCCATACTGCGGCTTGCTTCATAAAAGCTGGCCGACTGTTCACTAAAAGCGGTGCGCCCAAGCATGTAAACATAAGGATATAACACCAGTGATAACATCAATATAGCACCGCCCACTGAGCGCACATCAGGGAACCAGTAATCGTGATAGGTCCAATTGAAAAACGCACGCAGCTGCGTTTGTAACGGCCCAGCTACATCTAGCATACCTGTGTAGGTATACGCCAAAATATAGGCAGGCATTGCCATGGGCAAAAGGATCAACCACTGCAATGCCCCCCGCCCAGAAAACTCATATCTCGCGACCAACCACGCTAAGCTGGTCCCCACAAGTAGTGTCAGGGCGCCAACACTGAAAGCAATTATAAGCGAGTGATAAACGTAGTCACTGAGTACAGTGTCGATTAGGTGTTGCCATAAGGCTTTTTGCGGGATGAATATGCTGCTAAAAATCAAAAGAACCGGCACTGCCAAAAGTAAACTAAAGGCAGTAACGGTCCATAACCAAGGCTCGCGCCAAAGACGGGTTTTCAAATCAAGGGATCTAATGCGAAGAATGCTAGCGGATTATTTCCAGCCTGCTTTATCCATCAGCACAACCGCTTGGCGATTTAACTCCCCAACCTGTGACAAATCGATATCTTCAGCTCTGAAATCGCCAAAGGTTGTTAACACCACACTTTGCTCTACATCGCTGCGAAGAGGATATTCATGATTAGTCTTTGCGTACCACTCTTGGGATTCTTCTTGAAGCATAAAACTCACTAGTTTTTGCGCAGACGCTGGATTTGGCGCGTATTTGGTGATTGCTGCACCAGAAATGTTAACATGAGCACCACGGTCTTGTTGATTTGGCCAAATCACCTTTACTTTACTGGCGGTGTCACGTGTCGCCTCGTCGCCATCACTGGCCATGCCGGCCAGATAATAGGTATTGGCAATGGCTACATCACATTGGCCTGCTACCACTGCTTTAATTTGATCTCGATCCCCCCCTTTTGGTGTGCGTGCAAAATTCTTCACAAAAGCGTTTAACCAAGACTGAGTTTGCTCTTCACCAAGCTGTGCAATCATAGCCGCAACCAATGACTGATTATAAATATTACTTGAAGAGCGTACGCAAATTCTGCCTCGCCACTGCTCATCGGCTAAGTCTTCAATACGAGTTAACTGAGCAATATCAACACGCTCTGGAGCCACCATCATCGGGCGAGCCCTTAGGGTAAAGCCTATCCAATTGTTGTCTGGGTCAATGTAATTTGGTGAGATTAAATCTTTGAACTCATCAGTTTGAATGGCTTGGGTTAAACCTTGTTCTTTCGCTCGGTGAAGTCTGCCTACATCTGTCGTAATCAGAATATCAGCAGGGCTGTATTTACCCTCACTTTTTAAGCGCGTAATAAGGGCATCCGCTTTACCCGTCACTAAATTTACTGAGATACCAGAGCTGGCACTGAATTTGTCCAAGAGCGGTTTGATTAACGCCTCTTTTCGGGCTGAGTACACATTGAGTTCTTGCGCTTCGGCCAACGCACTCATCGAAATACAACTAACTAAACCAACCAATTTAAGAAATCGTTTCAAACTCATACCCTGCATAAATAATATTTTAAGAATGGCCACCAGCCTAACCTAATTGAGAATAATTATCAATTAGCCGAAAGCTATTTCCCTTCGAACATAAGATAATGACTTTCGCCCATTGCTAATGCTTCATACGTACGCTGGGCCACGCGGTTTTCGCGCTCCACATACAAGCGATAACCGCAAACGTTACCAGCCTTCTCGCCAAAAGATTTCACTTGATTATACAGAGCACTATACAAACCTTTTCGGCGATACTGAGGCACAATGTACACACTTTGTATCCACCAAAACTCGCTATTTCGCCAATCACTCCATTCGGTTGTTACCATTAAACTGCCAACTACCTGCCCCTCTATTTCTGCGACCAGATAAAACCCTTTGCTAGCATCATTTATTAAGTTGCTGACCCCTAGAGTTAGAACATCGCTATCGAGTTGTTTATCTTCAGTTTCTTTGGCCATTAATTGATTGAAATTAACGAGTGACTGAATATCACTGACCTGTGCTTTCCTGATGATGGTTTGTAGCTGTGTTTGCATTTTCTGCCTCATACGTTAATTGTCACTTCAACTGCATTGCCAGATTCAAAATATCGTACTGAATCCGACAACTCATTGACTAGCTGGATGCCTCGCCCAAAGCAATTCTCTACATCCACTTGCTTAGAATATTGCTGGTAATCAAAACCAGAACCGGAGTCGCGTACCACGATAATCAAGCGTCTCTGTGCAGGCTCGTACGTTAACGTAATCGTAATCTGCGCCTGGTTCAATTGCGCCAACCTCTGCATACGCAAGTCAAAATATGCTTCAAAACCTTCGGGGGAGTGCTTTAGATTTGAATCTAACTGCAATACTCCGTGGTCCAGTGCGTTATTGTATAATTCACTTACCAGGGTAAATAAGCGAGCATGTAAACCATACATACCTATTTGGCTACAAACCATATTGATTACACTTTTCACGGGATCAGTTTCAATTATCGTTTCAGCATCAAGAGTAAGGTTTAATTTAAAGGGTACATGTGTAACCTGCTGACGCCGTGCGAGCGCAGACAGAGACTGACAGGTATAAGATACGCAGGTGAGATCGTCTAGGGGGTCTGTATCTTGGCTAAAATGTGTAATGTGTTCAAATAATTCAAAAACTGACATATCCGCTTTTTGGGCAATCCAGTCCGTAATAGGCGCTTCACCTAGCATATTTTTCTCGTCGTCCGTGATCTCAATTACACCATCTGAAAACGCCAGTAAACGTTCACCCACTGAGCTTTGATGCCGCTGAACATCCTTACCCATTTCGTGGGGTTCTAATATGCCCAAAGCCATGTGCTGAGACCCAAAGCGCTTAATGACTTGCCCATTCAAATCAAAAAGTAGAAGATCCGGCATCCCACTGTTCCATATCTCAAAGCGCGTACCAGTGCTGCTAATATGCACAATTGCTGCGGCAAAAAACATATCTCCAGGTAATAGTTTGAGTAAGGTTTCGTTTAAGGTTTGAGCCATTTCAAACACTGACAATCCTTTACTCGCCATAGTATGAAAGGCTTGAGAGACGGGCAACGCACCGATCGCCGCGGCCAAGCCATGACCAGTAAAATCCCCGATCAAGTAATACAGCCCGCCATTAGGGCTCGCGCTAAACAACAATAAATCGCCATTAAAATCTGTCGCTGGCATGAGCGTAAAATCTATATACGGCAACAATTTTTTGTCGTTAGTCACTGCATTCGAAAAGATGTGCTCAACAATTTTGTGCTCTCGCTCCACCGCACTGCGGTAAAAAACCAGTTGTTGATTTTGCTCGTAGGACTTTTTGCTTAATTCGCGTGTGCGTGCATGGGCACTGATTTTGGCCGCTAAAATGGTTTTATTAAATGGCTTGGCGACGAAGTCATCACCGCCTACCTCTAAGCAGCGCACTAAGCTTTCTTCATCATCCAGTGCCGTGATGAAGATAATGGGTAAATAGATATCACCGGCTTGCTCTTTGAGTATCGGTGCGACTTCATACCCATTCATGTCGTCCATCATGACATCGAGTAAGACCAATTCTGGGTTGATCCGCTTAGCCAATGACACTGCCTCGTGGCCACTTTCAGCCTCGTAACAATCTACATAACCCTTTTGTTCGAGCATATGCAAAAGTAAAAATCGATTAAGGGAGTCATCATCGACGATAAGTATACGCATAAATACGATCCGGTCGGTTAATCGTGTTAGTGGCTAAGTGATCTCGAATTTTTTATCGAAGCGTGCAATTTGTAAAATTTTAAGCACTTGAGGACGGGTATTAATAATCTTGAAGCTCGTCACCTTACCAGATAGCAACTTTTGCATATTAAGCAACATGCCCAGCGCTGAGCTATCCATGTAAGCGGTTTTATGCAAATCGATGATCACCGCTTCAACATCTTCAATATCGGTGGAAAAGGCCACACGAAAGTCTTGCACTTTTCCAAAATCAAACACTTCATCAGCTACGACTGTTAATTGTTTTTTATCAGCTGAAAATCTGCGCTCCAAACTCATACTCACTCCCTAACACTGCACTTCATTACCGATATATTAAATAGCAGTTTGCTCATTTTGCCTATAAAGATCAGCGCTTTTTTAATAGAATCATGTTTTTAACCTTATCATTCAAGTCAAAGCGATAGTGAAAATGAGCCAAGATAACCTTGTATACAGTACAGATGGGGGCAGAGTTGAGACTAAAAAAATCCAGCCTGCTCGCCCTCAAACTGATGGAATTATTAGGATCCGCCGAGAAACCAAAGGCCGCAAAGGTAAAGGCGTTACCACCCTATCCGGCATGGATATGGACGCAACGCAGATTAAAGCCTTGTGCTCAGAGCTAAAAAAAATGTGCGGAACCGGTGGTGCAGTAAAAGATGCCATTATTGAAATCCAAGGGGATAATAGAGATAAAATTAAGCTTGCGCTGGAAAAGCGCGGCTACACTGTAAAGCTCGCCGGCGGATAATTCGTCACACTAGCGCTATAAAAAGGTTTACCATGCAAAAAATTTTGTTAGCTGACTTAAGCATTATTTTAGTCGAGCCATCCGATACTCAAAGAAAAATCATCAGTACGCTGTTACATAAAGAAAATGTCGAAAATGTTAACGCCGTTGGCACGGTGGCAGAGGCAATAGAAGCCATTCAAAAGCAAGGCGCAGATCTCGTTGTCAGCTCTATGTACTTAGAAGATGGCACTGGCCTAGATATTTTAAAAGCGATAAAAAACTCCCCTGAACTGTGTGCCACTCCCTTTATGCTGGTGTCATCAGAAAACAGACCTGAAAAGCTAGAGGAGTTTAAACAAGCCGGTGTTGCCGCAATGTTACCCAAGCCGTTCAGCACAGAAAATTTATCCCGAGCATTGAAAGCATCTCTTGACCTGATTAACACAGAAGAATTAGATCTCGAGTTATTCGATGTACGTCGGGTGCGGGTTTTATTGGTCGATGACAGCAAATTAGCCCGCAATCATATTAAACGTGTATTACAAGGGCTGGGGATTGAGCAGATAATTGAAGCCGAAAATGGTGCAACGGCGTTGAGTAAACTCAAAGAACACACCTTTGATTTAGTAGTCACTGATTACAATATGCCTGAAATGGATGGTAGAGAATTATCAGAGTTCATCCGTTTTAACAGTGAAACCTCTCATATCCCTATTATTATGGTTACTTCTGAATCTGTTAATAGCTTGCATATGGCCAACATTCACCAGACAGGGGTGAATGCTCTATGTGATAAGCCCTTCGAAGTCGAACAAGTGAAGATGCTACTTATTTCCCTTTTGGAAGAGTAATTTCGTATTCAAAACTTAGATTTTTAACCTGTTTATAGGGATTTAAGAGCCTAAAGGCTATTTTGGCATAAGGTAATGATTGACATAAGCCGCACGAGTTAATAGATTCGATAGCTTAACTGATAATAGTTCCAGTGCGCCAAGCCTGTGTTAAATCATTTATATACAAAGAACTTATGCCTTACCAAAAAGGCTTTTTAACCCGTTTATGGAAGTGAGTAAAATGTCAGTCGTGGAGCTAGATACATTAAGAGAACAAATTACCTCAATTGATCAGCAGTTACTTAAGCTGCTCGCAGAGCGCCAGCAATGCACCAATCAAGTAGCTGAAACGAAAATTACCCATCATATTCCAGTAAGGGATCATAAGCGCGAAGAACAGCTGCTTGTCAGTTTGATTAAGCGCGGTCAAGGCCACGGTCTCGATGCTCATTATGTGACTCAGTTGTTTCATGTGATCATTGAAGATTCAGTGCTTAATCAGCAAGCGCTGTTGGCTGAAAGAGCGAATCCGGGTAGTAGTCTGCCTCTTAATCGCGTGGCGTTTTTAGGGGACAAAGGCTCTTATAGCTATCTTGCGACACAAAAATATTTTTCGCGTCGCCCGGGTGAACTTTTAGAGATCGGCTGCCAAAGCTTTGGCGAAATCATCAAAAAAGTAGAAACCAACGAGGCTGACTACGCCGTATTGCCGATTGAGAATACATCCTCTGGTAGTATCAATGAAGTGTACGACCAATTACAGCATACGCATCTGTCAATCATTGGCGAATTAACGCACCCGATCAAACATGCATTGTTAGTTTCTAAAAATACCGACGTTCACCGCATTAAAACCTTATATGCGCATCCGCAGGTATTTGCCCAGTGCAGTCACTTTTTAGCTGAGCTCGGTAATGTGGAAGTCATAACCTGTGACGCCACATCAACAGCTATGATGACGGTGAATGAATTACAAAGTGAGTCAGTGGCCGCTATAGGCAGTGAAGCAGGTGGTGCTTTGTATGGCTTGCATGCGATCAAGTCTAACCTTGCTAATCAAAAAGAGAATCACAGCCGTTTCTTCGTGGTTGCACGTCAACCGGTTAATGTGCCGTTGCAAGTTCCGGCAAAAACAACCCTAGTCATGTCTACAATACAAAAGTCTGGTGCATTGGTAGAAGCTTTAATGGTACTTAAAAGCAATAACATCAATATGACTAAACTCGAATCAAGGCCTATTACCGGTAATCCATGGGAAGAGATGTTTTACATTGATGTTGAAGGTAATATTCAAGATGGGCCTATGCAAGTCGCCCTCGAGGAGCTCAAAAATACCACTCGTTATTTCAAAATATTGGGCTGCTATCCCAATGATGAAATAAACCCGACCAAAATTGCGGCAGTAAATGCCCTTAAAGAAGAATAGTTAAAGCGACTATTCACCTAGAGGGTGAGTCGATTTGACATAAAGAAGGCGCTAATTAGCGCCTTCTTTTCATTTTGTTGCGATAAACGCGATAGCTCAGCGCCAGCGCAAAGCATAGTGATGCCGGCACTAACAACGCGTTAAAGCCGAAGTAGGTAAATAAACTGGTGCCCATCACTCCACCACTAATAAAGCCGCTGATTAGTAATAAAAACAATATCATTTTGCGTTTATCAAAGGTTTTCTGCCGTAACCGTTCGCCTAGCATGATCCCCAAATCGGTGAAAATCCCTGTCATGTGAGTGGTCCGGATAATGGCTCCGCTGTAGGTGGTTGCTAGCGCATTTTGCAAACCACATGCAGCTGACGCAGTATAGTGACCAGCAGCGTAATTATCTCTAAGTAACCAAATAGATAGCAATAAAAGGCATCCTTCGGTGAAAAGTAAAAAGTCATAGTGGCGAGATAACTTGAGAGTACGATTACGTAAGAAAAAGCCAGAGAAAGCCGCCCCCAGCATAAAGCTGAGCAGAATAGCGAAAAGGTGAAGCGATTCTTGCCACGACACATGGCTTAAACTTGCGCCAATCAGCGTTGCGGTGCCTGATAAATGAGATATAGCTTGATGGGTAAAGCCTAACAATCCTACAGCATTGACACTACCAGCTATCATAGCCAATATAAATGCGCCGTACTCCACCCACCTTGGTAAACGTGAAATCATGATGTTAAAACACTATTAATGGATGAGTCTTACTCGCTTATTGTACGATCGTCGTTCGCTTTAAGAAGTAACTTTTTGCTGTCTACCAACGATTGCTTTGAATAATCGCCAAACCAAGCGCCAATCTTAAAGAATAATTTAATAAACGAGCCTTTATCACCTTTTTTGAGCATATCTAACGCATGATCAAAGGTATCTCTGAAACTAGTGAGTACGGCAACACTGTCTTTATTGTTAAAAATGATATCCGTATATAAAGCAGGATCTTGGGCGAATAAGCGCCCAACCATAGCCAGTTCCAATCGATAGATTGGCGAACTGAGCGAGATAAGTTGATCCAGCGAAGGGTTTTCAGTCAGTAGGTGCGCACCAAATACGTAACTAGAGAAGTGACGCATAACTTGAATAAACACCATTGAATCATCGTGCTCTTGAGCATCAGTTTCCTGTAATGCTGCCCCCCACACACGCATCTGCTGCAATAACCATTGGTATTTGTCTTCTTCACGGCCATGGCACACAACCACGACCTGTTTGACCATACTGGACACATCAGGACCAAACATAGGATGCAAGCCAACCACTGGGCCTCTATGGGCTTTGAGCATGGCAGCCAAAGGCAGCGCTTTGGTGCTAGTAATATCAGCAAGAATGCAATTCGTTGGCAAGTTATCTAGCTTGGCGATAATGTGTTCTGTTAACTTAATGGGTACGGCCACAAGTACCAAACTTGCCGAGGCGAACATCTCATCGGCCCTAGGCCAATCTTTTTGTTCAAGAACATCGACCTTGTAACCGCTTCGGGTAAACATATCTACAAAAATACGCCCCAGCGCGCCGCCGCCGCCAATAACAACAATATTGTTAACGTTTGGAGCGCAACACATATAGCGCTTATTTTGCGTGTGATAAGACTCACGCATAATTCGGCGCAATAGGTCTTCGACTAATGCAGGAGGAACACCTAATGCTTTGGCCTGTTCACAGCGCTGTTCGATCAACTCGGCTTCACGAGCAGGGACATAAATAGGCAAGCCAACCTTACTTTTATACACACCAACCTGTTCAGTCAGCGCAGCGCGCTTTGCTAACAGCGCCACTAGCTCAGAATCTAGGGTATCAATTTGGTCGCGTAATATTTCTAGTTCGGTTGGCATTCAAGCTCCTTTTAATTTGGGCTGTTAAGTTTATTTAACCGCAAAGGCAATACAGTAATAAGTTTATCACGCATGTGATTAATTAACTCATCTGTTGATTCCCAATTGATACAACCATCTGTGATAGACACACCATACTCTAGCTCACTAGGGGTCTTACCCTTATTGCTTTGATTGCCCGCATTCAGATGGCTTTCTAACATAATGCCAATCACCGATTGGTTACCACCGAGTATTTGATTCACCACATTTTGTGCTACCAATGGCTGGCGGCGGTAGTCTTTACTAGAATTCGCATGGCTGCAATCCACGACTAAACCAGCACTTAATTTTGCAGCGCGCATTTCTTCTTCACAATCTGCCACGCAAACAGAATCATAGTTTGGTTGCTTACCACCACGAAGAATAATGTGGCCATCTGGGTTACCTTGCGTTTGGATCACACTCACCTGCCCTTCGCCATTTATCCCCATGAAACTGTGACCTGAGGCCGCTGACTGCAGTGCATTAATAGCAATACCTAGGCTACCATCAGTACCGTTTTTAAAGCCCACAGGCATTGATAGGCCGCTCGCCATTTCTCGGTGAGTTTGTGACTCAGAAGTACGCGCGCCAATTGCCGACCAGCTGAATAGTTCAGCTAGATACTGAGGGCTAATCGGGTCAAGCGCTTCTGTAGCAACTGGAATTTCAAGCTCAGCCAACCAAATGAGTAACTCCCGCGCTTTACGTAAACCTGTTTCAATATCAAACGTATCATCAATATGTGGATCGTTGATCAGCCCTTTCCAACCGACCGTCGTACGTGGTTTCTCAAAATACACTCGCATCACTATGTATAGCGTGTCTTTGCATGATTCATGTAACTCTTTAAGTTTAAGTGCGTACTCTTTTGCCGCTTCAATGTCATGAATTGAGCATGGTCCACTGATAACCAAAAAACGATGATCTCGACGATGAATAATGTCAGAAATAATTTGACGTGAAGATTGGATCACGGATAAAGCGTGGTCCGTAACAGGAAGCTCACTCTTTAAGGTTTCAGGGGTAACAAGTACCTGTTCAGAGGTAACGTTAATATTATTAATGTTGTCGCGTAACATAATCTTAGACTCACAAAGTAAAGGGTAAAACACGAACTGCATGGCAGTCGAACTGGAAATAACATGTTTAAAGCAAGCGGCCGATTAAATGTAAACATATAACTACAACTGCAAATTAACTTTTTATGTAATTTGATTGACTTTTTAACATTTGATAATTTTTTTCGCAAGATTTAATTGTCTTAATCGTTATTCCACTCGATTTACGCTCAAAAAAAATGCAAAAACGCCCTTTAATAACCAGTGCTTATGACTGCACATCAGTGTTTACACTTTCTACAGCAGATATAGAGTAACAAATTTGCGGTTGGGTAGCCGATCGCGATAGTCTTTAGCATTACTCACGTCAACGAGAGTAAGAACAATCACAATAAACAACATCGAACGATAATACAGTCGTCAAATTTTTAGCTCAGGGATCCCTATGAAAAAAGCATTACTCAGCCCAGTTGCATTGGCTGTTATGCTTGCTGCGTGTCAGCCCGACACCGCAAGCCAAACAAATCAGAACGCGGCGCAACAAAAAGCCAGCCAGCAAGACACTTCTCCATTAAATGGTGACATCACAAAAAACAACCCCTTATTGGCCGAGTCAAATGCCCCATTTGGTGTGCCTGAATTTTCAAAAATAAAAATTGAACATTACGAGCCAGCATTTGATTTTGCAATTGCCCAAAATCAACAAGAAATTGACGACATTGCTCTTTCCAGTGAAGCCCCGACGTTTGAAAATACCATCGAAGCGATGGAAAAATCAGGTCAAGCTCTTAATCATGTGGCGACTGTTTTCTACGCACTAAACGGTACTGATACCAGCACAGAGATGCAGAGCATTGCTAAAAAGATGTCTCCTCGCTTATCTGCACTAAATGACGATATATATCTCAATGCTAAATTGTTCGCTCGCGTAAAATCTGTATATGAACAAAGAGATAACCTAGAGTTGCGCGTGGATCAGAAAACCTTACTTGATGATAGCTATCAATCTTTTGTACGTGGCGGCGCTAATTTAAGCGAAGCAGATAAAGCGACACTGCGTGATTTAAACGGTCAACTGTCTAAATTATCTGTTCAATTTGGCGAGAATCTACTCGCTGAAACCAACGCCTTTGAATTGGTTATTGATGCCAAAGATGACTTGGCTGGATTACCCGATGACATTATTGCCGCAGCGGCAGTAACGGCCACTGAGCGGGGCCACGATGGGAAATGGGTATTTACTACTCACCGCCCTAGTAAAAATCCGTTTTTGACTTACGCCGAAAATCGCGATTTGCGCAAAGCCTTATACGAGGGTTACATTCAACGTGGAGACAACGATAATGCTAACGATAATAAAAAGTTAGCCTCAAAAATAGCCTCTTTACGTTACCAAAAAGCCCAATTACTTGACTATAAAACTTATGCGGATTTTGTGCTTGAAAAAGCCATGGCGAAAACCCCGGAAAACGTTTATGGCTTATTGGACCAAGTATGGCCAGCGGCATTAGCACAAGCGAAAAACGAAGTAGCAGATATGCAAGATATGATCAAAGCAGAAGGCGACGACTTTACGCTCGCAGCTTACGATTGGTGGTATTACGCTGAAAAAATTCGCAAAGCCCGTTACGATCTGGATGCCGCGCAAACTAAGCCGTATTTCTCTCTTGATGCAACCCGCGAAGGCGTTTTTTATACCGCTGGAAAGCTTTGGGGAGTGACCTTTAAAGAGCGCCAAGATATTCCCAAATATCACCCAGATGTGCGTACCTTCGAAGTGTTCGACAAAGACGGCTTTAGCATTGGCGTTTATATGACGGATTACTACGTACGCGAAAGCAAACGTGGTGGCGCTTGGATGAACTCCTACCGTAAACAGCAAAAAATGTTTGGCGAGAACGTTAAGCCAATTATTTACAATGTGCTTAACTACCCTCGCCCTGTAGGCGACGCGCCGGTTCTGCTGACGTTTGATCAAGCATCGACCTTATTTCACGAATTTGGTCACGCTATACAAGGTTTGTTATCTGATGGTTACTATCAATCGCAAACGGGCACTTCATTACCACGTGATTACGTAGAGTATCCGTCGCAAGTGATGGAAAACTGGATGATGGAGCCTGATGTTTTGGCGCAGTTCGCCAAGCACTATAAAACCGGTGAAGTGATCCCTCAGACTCTGATTGAAAAAATTCAAGCTGCGGGTAAATTCAATCAAGGTTTTGCTACCACAGAGTACATGGCGGCAGCATTACTGGATATGAAATGGCACACCCTTGAAACGGCCACTGAACAGGATGCAGATGCGTTTGAAAAGGCTGCGATGGATGAGATTGGTTTGATCCCACAAATTACCCCTAGATATCGTACAGGCTATTTCTCGCATATATTTTCCGGTGGGTATGCGTCAGGCTATTATGGTTACATTTGGTCAAACATTTATGATGCTGATACATGGCAAGTGTTTAGCCAAAATGGCATTTTCGATCAAGACACTGCAAGCGCCTATCGTGCACACGTTCTTGAAACTGGCGGCACGGAAGACCCGATGATCATGTATCGTCGTTTCAGAGGTCAAGATCCAAAAGTATGGCCGTTGCTTGAGCGTCGTGGTTTGCTGTCTGATGAACAGTTAAAAACAATGAAAGCGCAGTAAGTCACTATTCGACTAAATAAGTATGTAAAGCCCTGTCTAGCAGGGCTTTTTTTGTCCGTTGTAAGCCTATCTAATTCCCTGATTTTCAAGTATGTAAGCATATGCGCCCTGTAGCATCTGTGCGCTATGCACGTCACCGCCTTTATCAGGATGGTGCTGATGAATAAGCTTCAGATATTGGCGCTTCACTGCTGTTAATGGCGCATTAATAGGAAGCGCTAACACGGCATAACTTTTCTCAAGCTGTCGTGTATTACCGTTCTTTTTTTGCACGCAGCGATGCTCTTGTTGCAGATAATTTAGCCAAAAGCTATCCAGCAACGTTTCCACCTCAGCTTGGGAGGTCTCTGTGAGGTTATCCCAATCCAAGTAATACTCCGCCAAAGGATCGGCTATCGAAAGACTATTATTGTTGCCCTGCGCATTGAGCGGTAGCGGTCGAATATCGAGCGGTAGAGGTCGAATATTGAGAGTATGAATATCGATATCACCAATACCCTGCTCTCGCCAAGTTTGCCGTAACTGATATAACCCATTGAAGAGCACAAAGTGAGTGCGAAATAGAGCTAAGGGCTCACTCAATGTTAACGATGAAAATAGCGCAGCGTTATCTGAACTTGGCTGCACTGACAAGTGTTCACTAGAAGTGCTATTTGAACGCTCATAAGCGTTTTCGGGGTTCCACGGCTCAAATTTAGCAGCCAAGGCCGCTTCAGAATCACGTGACGAAGTCTGCAAGCATTTCAGCAAGTTGTATTCACTTATTCCTTCGGGATGGGCAAGCAATAATGCTTCGACAGCACTAAGTAAAGACTGAGTAGCCATTTGCCATTTGTCTTTCACTGAAACATGGCTCACGCTAAGCTCGCTACTTAGCATGTTCGTCATCTAATGGCGTGTTATCAATTTGGCGAATTGCCACAGCTGGCACCCCTGCCACAACCGTATTTGCAGCAACATCTTTATTCACCACTGCCCCTGCAGCAATGACGGCGTTGTCACCTATCGTCACGCCATCTAAAATTTTCGCCCCCATGCCGATCCACACACTGTTTCCAATAGTAATAGGTCGTGCCGTTTCTAAGCCTTTGTTACGTCTTTTCGCATCCAATGGATGTGACGCAGTTGAAATAAGCACACCAGGGGCAAGCATCACATCATCGCCAAAAGTAACAGCGGCGGCGTCTAAAATAACCACATTATGATTAGCATAAAAGTTTCTGCCCATCCGAATGTTGTAACCGTAATCGCAGTAAAAAGTGGGCTCTATCCAAGAATTAGGTGAGTCCGCAAATATACTTTGCAGAGTTTTCATGGCGGATTTTCGTTCAGCCTCAGATGCTAAATTAAACTGCTGGCATGCAGCTTTCGCTTTGGCCCTGTCTTGCTGCAGCATTTTATTGCTTGGAAAATATAGCTCGCCTGTTAGCATTTTCTCTTTTTCAGTTAGCTTTTCCATTGTTACTCCTGCATTAATGGTTCTGGTTGCGTTATTGCGCCATAAGATAAGTATCACTGTATAGATAACGCTGTTTTGTTTAGGATTTTCAGACCTAATATTCGATTGAAGCAAGGTTGAAATACAGTACCCCTTGTACTGTCGTGCGTTGATCTTTCGAGCCTTATTTTTCAGTCTCTAAACTTCCACGCCACAAACCGACTTATTTTTTGGCCTTGTCCCATGTCAACTTTCATAAACTGTTTAGCCCCGAAGTAACGAGCACTGGTTTCAATGGCTTTAAGATGCAAACTTTTTGACACTAAGCAGGTAAACCAACCAACCTGAGATTGATACTCGACACTTTCTTTTATCATTCGCTGTATAAAAGCCAACTCACCACCGTCACACCAGAGTTCGTTACTTTGACCAGCAAAGTTAAGTTTATTTGCCGTTATCGGTTGTGCGTTACCTGTGTTGTTGCTTTTTTGCTTATTACGCCCAAGCCCCTTCACCTTACGCAGACTCCCCATGGCAGCCTCTTCAGCAGATTTATGGAACGGCGGATTGCACAAACTAAACGTAAAATGGTCGTCGGGCTGAATGATGCCAGCAAAAATATATGCTTTGTCGTGCTGTTTACGCACAGCGAGCAAGGGTTTCAATTTGGGATTATTATTAGCTAATGTCGTCGCTGATTTCAGTGCAACGTCGTCAATATCACTGCCCACAAAGTCCCAACCATAGGTTTGGCTGCCGATAATCGGGTAAATAGCATTAGCGCCTACGCCAATATCTAACCCTATTACTCGATTACCTGTTGGCACAACGCCCTTATTGTCTTTGGCTAACAGGTCAGCAAGACCATGAATGTAGTCTGCTCGGCCTGGCACCGGCGGGCACAAATACCCTTCGGGTATATCCCACATATTCAACCCGTAATAATGAATAAGCAGAGCGGCATTGAGCGCTTTAACAGACGCAGCTTTCGAGAAATCAATGCTCTGCTGACCACTCTTCGCCTTGATCACATGTGCCTCAAGCGTAGGGTAACTTTGACACAACGCTGACATTGGGTAACCGTTTCGGTGTACATTACGCGGATGCATCGTAGCGCTAGTGTGTGGTGCGTTTTTATTATTCACAGCCAACGTTTTTGCCTTTACTGTTGTGGTTATTGTCATGTTTATCAAGCAACCGATTACTCGCCATTATGTGGTTATAAATTCGGCCTATCGCCTAATAAAAATCTCGCCCCTGCGCCTTTTGTCGCAATGTTATCTTCTTTATTGTACAGACGACATTTGTCTAAAGACAGGCAGCCACAACCGATACACCCTGCTAATGACGATTTAAGTTGGGTAAGTTCAGCAATACGCTGCTCAATACGCTGATTAAAGATCTCACTTAGGGCGGTCCAATCGTCTTTTGTCGGTGTTCGGTTATCAGGCAATGCTTTTAGTAGTTGGCGTATTTCATCCAAGCTGTATCCCATATTTTGTGCAATGAGAATAAAGGACACCCGGCGTATGACTGAACGAGGAAAGACGCGGCTGCCGCCTGGAGTGCGAACAGATGGAATAAGTGCTTGGTTGGCATAGTAGCGGATTAAAGAGACCGCGTTACCAGTGCGCTTTGCGATAAAGCCGATACTGACCAGTGGTTCCTTTGGCATAAAATTAAACTCAACTTTCTCTTGATCTAAAGTTAGCTTTAGATATTAAGCTGTCCCCATACAATAATCCAGTCACAAAAAGGAATACTTATGCGCCCAGCTCTGTTTGAACACGTTAATTTAACCGTCACCGACCCTGACAAAACGGCAGAAATACTCTGTCAGTTATTTAACTGGCATATTCGCTGGTCAGGCCCTGCTAAAGATGATGGTTATACGGTGCATGTGGGGTCAGAAACGGCTTACTTGGCTTTGTACAAGCCAAAGCACTCTATAAACGGCGATATCAATCATCGCAACATAGGTAAAGTGAATCATATTGGGATCTTGGTCAATGAGCTAGATGCCGTAGAAAAGTGCGTCATAGCACTAGGGTTCGAAACGTTTAACCACGGGTATTATGAGCCGGGAAGACGTTTCTACTTTATGCTCAGTGAAAGAATTGAAGCTGAAGTAGTGAGTTACTCGGATTAAATAACAGGCAGTAAAAAGCCCGCAAAATGCGGGCTTTTTTATAAGTTAACGGTAACGCAAAATTAATATTAGTTAAGCTTTTCTTTGATACGTGCAGAACGACCTGAACGGTCACGCAAGTAATAAAGCTTAGCACGACGAACATCGCCACGACGTTTCACAGCAATTGAACTAATTGCAGGGCTGTGGGTTTGGAACGTACGCTCAACACCTTCGCCGCTAGAAATCTTACGAACTGTAAAAGCAGAGTGTAGGCCACGGTTACGTTTAGCGATTACAACGCCTTCGTATGCCTGAAGACGCTCTTTCTCGCCTTCTTTAACGCGTACTTGAACAACAACTGTATCACCAGGGCCAAATGCAGGAACATCAGATTTTAACTGTGCTTCTTCAATGCGCTTGATGATATCTTGATTGACTTTACTCATCATATCCTCTCATCCCAGAATAACTGCCATTTTGCTGCAACAACTCTTGCTGATATTCATCTAACAAACGTTGTTGCTCCTCAGTCAGAGCTAGGTCGTTTAATAATTCAGGGCGTCGTTGCCAGGTTCTACCTAGCGACTGTTTATCACGCCACTGTTTGATTTTTTGATGATCCCCACTCAACAATACAGAAGGAACTGATTGGCCATTCAAGTTTTCTGGTCGGGTATAGTGCGGACAATCTAGCAAACCGTCGCTAAACGAATCTTGCTCGGCAGATTGTGCATGCCCTAATACACCAGGTACCAGTCTTGCGACCGCATCCATTAAGATCATCGCAGGTAGTTCACCACCGCTGAGAATATAGTCACCAACAGACCATTCTTCGTCTATTTCAGCTTCTATTACTCTCTCGTCGATACCTTCGTAGCGACCGGCGACTAGAATCACACTTTCATTTTCAGAAAGCTGCTTCACACCACGCTGTGTTAATGTTTTCCCCTGAGGTGAGAGATAAATCACCTTAGTTTTTTTCTCGGCAGCCTGTTTGGCTGCACGAATTGCGTCTAATAAAGGCTGAACCATCATCAGCATTCCTGGACCACCACCGTATGGTCGGTCGTCAACAGTACGATGTTTGTCGTGAGTAAAATCTCTTGGATTAAAGAAATCTACTTTCAACTTACCGCTTTTTACAGCTCGTCCTGTTACGCCCTGTTCGGTAAAAGTCTGAAACATTTCAGGAAACAGACTCACTACCCCAAACCAACGCTGTGTATCTGAACTCATTAAAAGCTCGGATCCCAATCAACCTGTATGGTCTTCGCCTCACGGTCCACTTTCTTAACGACTTGGTCAATTAAGTAAGGGACCATGCGTTCTTTTTGACCGAAAGCATCTTTCAAATTGGCTTTGATTAACATAACGTCATTCGCACCCGTTTCGAATAATTCTTTCACGACACCTAAGTTGTAGCCCTGTTCGGTTACGACTTGCATGCCGACCAACTCTCTCCAATAAAATTCATCACCATCTAACTGAGGTAGCTGTTGAGCTTTAATTGAAATGTCGAGATTTTTGATACTTTCAGCATCGTCTCTTGTTTCAACCCCAACCAGTTTGGCAACCAATCCTTTATTGTGGGTTCGCCATTGGTCAACGACGATTTCTTTAGTATTCCCTTCTTGGCCCACAAGCCAAGGGGTATAGCTAAAAATACCGTCTAATTCATCGGTATATGAAGTGATTTTGACCCAACCTTTAACACCATAAGGTGCGCCGATTTTGCCCATCACTAATGTGTCAGACGCGTGACTCATTTATACCTCAATCTTTCTTTGCAATTGCAATTAAGCAGCTGCTTTTTGTGCATCTTTAACCAAGCGAGCAACACGGTCAGAAAGGCCTGCGCCATTTCCTACCCAATGCTCTACGCGGTCTAGATCAAGACGCAAACGCTCTTCTTGACCTTGTGCTGTAGGATTAAAGAAACCGATGTTTTCAATAAAACGACCATCGCGTGAACGACGGCTGTCAGCAACCACTACTTGATAAAATGGACGCTTTTTCGCGCCACCACGCTGTAAACGAATAGTAACCATAAATGCCTCAAACTCGTTGTAGCGTTAACGTTAACTTATGTACCTTTTTAGCTATCTAACGATTTACTGCTAGATAAAAGGACGCCGTATTGTACGGATTTTAGGCTTGATTGCAAGTCTACTTAGTAAAGAATAGACAATTGATTTAATTCAGTTATCTACCTTGCGTAGTACCCGTGGCTTATTTGTATAGAACCCCGTGAATGACGCAGAGGATTGGGGCTTGTACATAAAGTACATGCGTTAATACACATTAGAGACGGCTTGTCTTTGCCGGGCATTTTGCATCAGACTGTGAGCGGCTTAAACAAAGTGGGTACTTGGGCAGCGAGCAACGTTACAACAGTAACGTTCAACTCAGTATTAATAGGCCCAGCCCAGGAAGTCAGCAATGTAACATTCAGATTTGTCCAGTTAGCTTATGGGACTATTTCACCACTAAAATGCTCACACTTAGACCCGAATTCGTATAGCGGGAGATAAACAGGCTTAATTAAAGCGAAATACGTTTTTCGTTTTCATCGAACAAGAGTGTGTCTTCCAGCGTAAAAGTAAGATAAATCACTTGGCCTACATCCACGGCTTCACTCGATAAAACGACCACCACATGACTTCCTTGTTCTAGCTCGCCATTTGCTTCTGATTCAATGTTATTTACCAAAGGGGTTGAGTCAGTCGAGCTAATCGAAGGTGACAGATAGAGATACTGAACATCGCCTAAGTACTCTATTTTAGCGACGTGCATTTGGATCCCTTGAGGGATGGGTAGAAGCGAAACCCTAAATGCCCTTGGTCTTACCCCCATTAATAACGTTTGCTTGTGCAGCACTTCAGGCACATCACAAAAAATACGATGCTCAATCTTTCCTGTTAGTTGTAATCCTTGCTTGTCAGCCTTTACTACAAATAAATTGATTTTAGGCTCACCAAAAAAGCGAGCCACGTAAACGTTATTAGGTGAACGGTAGATATTCTCAGGGGTGTCAAACTGTTCCACACCGTTATGACTTAAAAGCAATATACGTTGAGCTAATGCCATAGCTTCATGTTGATCGTGAGTGACAAAAAGAGTGGTGGTGGCTAACTCCAAATGCAGCCGTTTCAACTGCTGACGCATTTCTGTTCGTAGCTCAGGATCGAGGTTGGAAAATGGTTCATCGAATAGAAATAATTGCGGCTTTGACAGCATAGCCCTACCAATAGCCACGCGTTGCCTTTGCCCTCCTGATAGTTGTTTAGGGTATCTCTCGAGTAGGTCACTAATGGCTAAACGCTTAGCTACGAGGGCAACCTCATGAGTAACTTGTGACTGGGCGACTTTTTTGACTTTCAGGGCATAACCTAAGTTGTCCGCCACGTTTAGGTGAGGAAACAAAGCGTAATTTTGAAAGACCATGCCGACATTGCGTTGCTGGGGCGGCAAATGCTCAACAGACTCACCATCAAAAAAGATACTTCCTTGTGTAAGGTGCTCTAAACCGGCAATCAGCCTAAGTAAAGTCGACTTCCCTGCTCCGGAGGGACCCACAATAGCGACAAACTCCCCCACTGCAAATTCTGCGGATATTGGCGGGAAACGAAAACTGCTCCTCGTGCTACGTAGCACCGTAGAAATATTTTGTAGGCTAATTTGACTCATGAATAAAAATATCCAATTTGCGTGCAGATTGACGAAGATAAGTAACGAAAATATGTGCCATAAAAAAAGGCTGTAACTTACGTTACAGCCTTTTCCAAAATATGGTGCGGATGGGGAGACTCGAACTCCCACGGCCTAAGCCACAGCCCCCTCAAGGCTGCGTGTCTACCAATTCCACCACATCCGCGTGGTAATTCTTTTAACTTTGAGGCACATCACTCGCAGGTGCGTCTGATGTAGTAACGGGTACATCAGATTCTACAGGTGCTGTAGTAGATTGAGCAGGTTCATCTAAAACAGGAACTTCAATGTTTTGCCAGTCATCAACCGCTTTTTCTTTATCCGCAGTTTGATTACCTAGAATTAAGCTGATCACGAAAAAGAACGTAGCCAATATCGCAGTAGTACGCGTCAGAAAGTTACCTGACCCCGTTGAACCAAACACAGTGTTTGAACCGCCACTACCAAACGATGCGCCCATGTCTGCACCTTTGCCTTGTTGAATAAGAACAAAGCCGATCAACATAATCGCTACTATCAAATAAACTACAATCAAAACTTCGTAAAACATCTGTCGCCTCTATCGCTTTGCCGCTAAGCAAATGCTTAAAAAATCTTCTGGATTTAAACTGGCTCCGCCAATCAAACCGCCATCAACATCGGGTTGTGAAAACAATTCAACAGCATTACTGCCTTTGACGCTTCCACCGTATAAAATCACGCATTGGTTAGCAATTTCGCTATCTTGCTTTGCCAAATGTTGACGTATAAATGCATGCACTTCTTGTGCTTGTTCGGGACTCGCAGTTTTGCCAGTTCCAATCGCCCAAATAGGCTCGTAGGCAATAACAATATCGTTAAACGCTGCAATACCCACTTTATTTATTACCGCGTCAATTTGTGCCGCGATAAAATCGAATAGTTGTCCGCTTTCACGCACATCTTCTGGTTCGCCAACACAAAATAAAGGGATGAGCTTATGGGTTAAAGCCAGCTCAACTTTGTCGGCAACCAATTCATTTGACTCGTTGTTATCAGCACGTCGCTCTGAATGCCCCAATATGACATATTGGCACTTCATTTCTTTCAACATACTTACGGCAGTTTCGCCAGTATGCGCACCAGATTCATATTGACTGATATTTTGGCCACCTAAGGCAAAATTACTGTCGTTGAATCCACCTAAATAAGGAAACGGTGGGCACACCACAACATCTACATGAGATACATCAGCCTTGGAAAATGCGTCTTCAACTTGCTTAATTAACGCAAGGTTGCCATTCATTTTCCAATTACCTGCGACTATAGGTCGACGGTTATTCATTTGCATCCTAACTCCTGTAGTGCCAGTGAAAAGCGCGCGAGATATTAACCAACCTGCTACCAATATACAAGTAGCAGAATTGAATTTTAACGACTTTCTTCAGTAAATAACTGGCCGCTATTTGATATTGCTGTTTTATTGTCCAGTTGCCTTGCGCACGGCGTCTGCAATATGTTCCGCCCACTTGCGCGAATCGGTTGCATCGTTCGCTTCAACCATAACGCGAATGAGAGGTTCAGTACCACTTTTACGCAATAGTACTCTTCCTCTTTCCCCCAATGCAGATTCAGCTTCTAACACACTATTTTTAACATCTTGCGCATCCAAAGGTGTGTCGCCTTCGTTAAAACGGACATTGATTAAGGTTTGTGGGAATTTGGTCATCCCACGGCTTAACTCGTTTAGCGTCATATTAGCGTTTAGCATCGCCGCCAATACTTGCAAGCCTGCGACAATACCATCTCCAGTTGAAGCTGCATCGAGATTCAATACATGGCCCGAACCTTCGCCGCCAATTGACCAACCTTTTTGACGTAGCAATTCAAGTACGTATCGATCACCTACTTTACTGCGCTCAAATGGCACCCCTAACGTACTCAAAGCCACCTCTAACCCTAAGTTACTCATGACAGTGCCAACCACACCACCTTTGAGCTTGCCTGACTTGAGGGCATCCCGGGCGATGATATAAACAATCTGATCACCATCAATAACATTACCGTGATGGTCCACCAACATAATACGGTCACCGTCACCGTCTAGGGCAAATCCAAGGTCCGCTTTGTGCTTAATCACGCTATCGACAATCGCTTTCATCGAGGTTGCCCCCACTTTGCGATTAATATTTAGGCCATCAGGTTCGGTACCAATTTCGATCACCTCTGCACCTAACTCACTTAGTACATTAGGCGCTATGTGGTAGGTTGCTCCATGAGCGCAATCCACAACGATCTTCAAGCCTTTCAAAGATAGATTTGATGGGAAGTTGCCTTTACAAAACTCGATATAACGGCCAGCAGCATCGGCAATACGTACGGCTTTACCTAGTTTGTCTGATGCGACACATTGCATTGGTTTGTCCATTTCAGCTTCTATCGCAAGCTCTATGTCATCGTCTAATTTGCTGCCGTCAGCTGAGAAAAATTTGATGCCGTTGTCATAATATGGGTTATGTGACGCGCTGATCACAATACCTGCCTCTGAACGAAAAGTTTTCGTCAAATAAGCGATAGCAGGGGTCGGCATAGGCCCAAGTAAGCCGATGTTGATACCTGCTGCAGAAAGGCCTGACTCCAAAGCCGACTCAAGCATGTATCCAGAAATACGCGTGTCCTTCCCTATAATGACTTTATTCGTACCGCTGCCTGCAAGTACTTTTCCTGCAGCCCAGCCTAGTTTCATTACAAACTCTGGGTTAATCAAATTCTCGCCAACTTTGCCGCGAATACCGTCAGTCCCGAAATACTTTCTGTCACTCATTATTATTTTTCCTTTTGTAACATAGATACAATTTTAATCGCATCAACCGTTTCATCTACATCGTGTACACGAATAATTTGCGCACCTTTAAGCGCAGCAATAGTCGCCAGCGCCACACTGCCTGCTAGTCGTTCTTCTACTGGACGATTAAGAAGCTGGCCTATCATAGATTTTCTAGACATACCTACCAATAAGGGGTAACCCAGTTTGTGTAAAGTTTCCAACTGCGCAAGTAACTGATAATTATGGTTCAAGCTTTTACCGAACCCAAAACCTGGATCGAATAAAATACGTTCTTTACTCATACCCGCCTCAATACAGACCTTGGCTCGGGCCAATAAAAAATTTTGCACATCAATGAATACATTATCGTAATGAGGCGCATCCTGCATACTACGAGGCTGACCACGCATATGCATCAGGCAAACCGGTACGTTGGCGGTTGTAGCAACTTCCAAAGCGCCAGGCTCTTGCAATGCTCTTACGTCATTGATAAGCCCCGCACCTGCATTCACAGCGGCTTTCATTACCGCAGCCTTACTGGTATCGATTGAAATGATTGTATCAAAACGCGCCTGAAGGGCTTCAATAACTGGCACTACCCTGTCGAGCTCTTCTTGCTCTGCAACGTCGGCGGCCCCAGGGCGAGTGGATTCACCACCTACATCAATAAAATCAGCCCCTGATGCAATCATTTCAGCTGCATGTTCAATAGCCTTATTTATTAACGCATATTGACCACCGTCTGAAAAAGAATCAGGCGTGACGTTTAAGATCCCCATCACCTTAGGGGAATCAAGCTTTAATGTTTTATGACGAAAATTCATGATTGCGATTGGTATACCTAAGCTGAGCTTAAAAAAAACGCTTTGTTGATCACTCAACAAAGCGTTGTATTAACGACCCACCTGATTAGTGGGTAGCATCACCTGGTTTACCAACCGTAGGATCAGATTTGTTTGTCTCTGTTTTTTCGTCAGCGTCGCCTTTTGGCTCTTCACTGACTGATGCACCGCCTGTTGGAGGGGTGTTGTCATTTTTTGAATCTTCGATCCAATCAGCAGGAGGACGAACATCTGTACGGGCCATCAGATCATCAATTTGTTTCGCATCTATGGTCTCATATTTCATCAAACAATCTTTCATGGCATGTAAAATATCAATGTTATCAGTCAATATTTTCTCTGCACGTGAATAATTTCGGTCGATTAAAGACTTCACTTCAGCATCGATAGCACGCGCTGTATCATCTGACATATGCTTAGATTTGGCCATGCTGCGACCAAGGAACACTTCACCTTCTTCTTCTGCGTAAAGCATAGGTCCCATTTTGGTAGACAAGCCCCATTGAGTCACCATCTTGCGGGCAATGTCGGTAGCGCGTTCAATATCGTTTGATGCACCAGTGGTTACGCGATCTTCACCTAGCGTTAGCGCTTCTGCGATCCGGCCACCAAACAAACTTGAGATCATGCTTTCAAGATGTTGTTTACTATGGCTGTATCTGTCTTGTTCAGGCAAATACATGGTCACACCCAACGCTCGTCCACGTGGGATAATCGATACTTTGTACACGGGATCGTGCTCTGGTACTAAGCGACCAACAATTGCATGCCCTGCTTCATGATAAGCAGTATTCGTTTTTTCTTCCTCTGACATGACCATGTTTTTGCGCTCTGAGCCCATCATGATCTTGTCTTTAGCTTTATCAAACTCTTCCATTGAAACGGTGCGCTTACCACTTCTGGCAGCAAATAATGCAGCTTCGTTCACAAGGTTGGCTAAATCAGCCCCAGAGAAACCGGGTGTACCACGAGCGATGTAAGACGGTTCAACGTTGTCTCCTAAAGGCACTTTGCGCATGTGGACTTTTAGGATCTGCTCGCGACCTCGGATATCCGGTAAACCAACATGTACTTGACGGTCAAAACGACCTGGGCGTAATAATGCAGGGTCAAGTACGTCAGGACGGTTAGTCGCCGCGATAACGATAATACCTTCATTCCCGCCGAAGCCATCCATTTCAACCAACATCTGGTTCAATGTTTGTTCACGTTCGTCATGACCACCGCCCATGCCGGCACCACGTTGGCGACCAACAGCATCAATTTCATCAATGAATATGATACAAGGTGCGGCTTTTTTCGCCTGTTCGAACATGTCACGGACACGAGATGCACCGACACCCACAAACATTTCAACGAAATCAGAACCTGAAATTGAGAAAAATGGCACTTTCGCTTCACCAGCAATGGCTTTAGCAAGAAGGGTTTTACCCGTCCCAGGAGGCCCCACTAGCAGTACACCTGTAGGAATACGTCCGCCCAACTTTTGGAATTTACTTGGATCACGCAAGAAGTCGACAAGTTCAACCACATCTTCTTTCGCTTCGTCACACCCTGCCACATCTGCAAAAGTGGTTTTGATTTGGTCTTCGCCCATCAAACGCGCTTTACTTTTACCGAATGACATAGCGCCACGGCCGCCACCTCCGCCTTGCATTTGACGCATGAAGAATATCCACACACCAATAAGCAACAACATAGGAAACCATGAGATGAAAATAGAGGTAAGTAAAGAAGGCTCTTCAGGCGGCTCGCCAAGAATTTTTACATCTTGTTTTACCAGATCTGAAATAAGCTGATCATCAAAATAAGGGATATAAGTAGAGAAACTTTCCCCAGAACGTTTTGTTCCTTTGATTTCACGTGATTCACTATCTATGCGTACTTCACGGATTTGTCCTTGATTTGCCTCTTTAAGAAACGTTGTATAATCCGTTTGTACCTTTGATGACTCTCCCGGAGAAAAACTCTGGAAGACTGACATCAAAACGACAGCTATGACCAACCATAAGATTAAATTTTTTGCCATGTCGCTCAAGTTGTTGACCTCTGTTATTTCAATTCTGTTGCGTATCTCACGCCTGAGACTACTATAATTTAAAGCCCGTCGCTACCAGATAAACCTCTCTGGAACGCGCACGAGATGAATCTGGTTTACGTGTTTTGACTACTTTGAAAGCATTTTTGACTTCATTAAAAAATTGGTCAAAACCTTCCCCCATAAATACTTTTACGGTGTAACTCCCGTTTTTCTTTAAAACCTGACGGCACATATCCAGTGACAGTTCGACTAGATACATGGATTTCGCCTGATCTGCGGTATCATTGCCCGTCATGTTAGGCGCCATGTCGGACATCACTACATCTACGTTTTTTCCACCGATTTTGTTCAATAACGCATCCAGCACTGCTTCTTCACGGAAGTCCCCCATCAAGAAATCAACACCAGGCAACGGGTCCATCGACAAAATATCGCACGCGATAACATGGCCGTTATCGCCAACTTGCTTGACCGCATATTGCGACCAGCCACCAGGAGCAGCACCTAAGTCAACTACCGTCATGCCGGGTTTAATCAGACCGTCTTTCGCTTGAATTTCTTCAAGTTTAAACACCGCTCGAGAGCGCAAACCTTGTTTTTTTGCTTTGATGACATATTTATCGTCAAAGTGCTCTTTTAACCAGCGTTTACTGCTTTCAGATTGCTTATTTTTACCCATTGGCTTCGTTTGTCATTAGGAATACTTGGAAGATGGCGCTAGAATACTGGTTTTCAACTGTTCACATTCAATATAATTGTAAGAAATATTACTCAATGACTCTATCAAACAAGCAAAAACAACACCTTAAAGGCCTCGCTCATTCACTTAAGCCAGTGGTTCAACTTGGCGCAAATGGATTAACTGAAGGCGTATTGGCTGAAATTGAAGGCGCACTTAGCCATCATGAACTCATTAAAGTTAAAGTCCCTACTGACGACAGAGAAGAGAAAGGCTTAATCATGGACGCCATTATCCGTGAAACGAAAGCTGAAAAGCTACAAACCATTGGACATACTTTGGTCTTATTCCGTCAAAGTGACGAGAAGAAAATCGAGTTGCCCCGTAAATAGTACACCAACAGTAGTATCCCATCATGAAGTCCCCGTATCCTAGCAATTAATCACTTGCAAAATACGGGGCTGCTGCTTCGGTTGATAAATTATCTTATGCAAAGAATCTATCAATCGAAGCGTCTATTCATGGTGATGACCACCAACGCCATGAGCATGCCCATGCTGAATTTCTTCAGGTGTCGCTTGGCGCACATCAACTACCTCTAAAGCAAAGTTTAGTGTTTTTCCCGCCATCGGATGATTCAAATCCACGGTCACCATAAATTTACCGACCTTGAGTACCGTCACTTCACGTTGACCTTGCTCGGTGTTCACTACCGCGGTCATACCCGCTTTCCACTTTTTCGTCCCTTTATCGTCTTGCAGATGCTTCATTGGAATACGTTGCTGCGCATCATCACGAATTTCACCATAGGTTTTCGCAGGTTCAAGCTCCACTGAAAAACTATCGCCGACACTTTTTCCTTCTAGAGCGTCTTCAACACCCGGCATCATATTGTCGTGCCCATGAAGGTAAGCTACGGGCTCTGCATCACGGTTATTTTCAAGCTCAGTACCATCTAATTCGGTAATGGTATATTTAAACTGTACAACTGTGTCTTTTTCGATTTGCATCTTCTATCTCTGATTAACGATAATTTTGGCGGCAGTCTATCAAAACAGTGTAAAAGTGACATCTAAATAGCGCATTAATCATGCCTATTCATCATCTGCGCCATTCACCACATTAGCGATGTTAAGCAAACTACTCACTGCCATATAATTAATCGTGCCCTTAGGGTAACGCCCTTTAGTGTTCATCACTCCCGCTTCTTTGTTCATTAATAACTCAAGTGCTTGATCGACTGTTTCCACGACGCAGATATGAAATTTTCCCAGCTTCACCGCCGCAACAACCTCTTTATCTAACATAAGGGAAATCTGATTCGACTTAGGAATAATCACCCCTTGGTTTCCGGTTAATCCTCGGTGTTGGCAAAGTTTGAAAAAACCTTCAATTTTTTCATTTACACCACCTACCGATTGGACTTGGCCATACTGATTAATTGAGCCTGTAATGGCGAGATCTTGGCGGGTAGGAATGTTGGTCAGGGCTGAGATCAGCGCAACCAGTTCTGCCAGCGAGGCGCTATCGCCATCTATATGGCCGTACGATTGTTCAATGGCGATATTGGCTGATAAGGTCAGCGGAAATAGCTGGGCATATTTATGACCTAAATAGCCGGTCAACAACATAACGCCTTTGGAATGGATAGGCTGGCCGAGTTCGACTTCTCGTTCGATATCAACTACACCGTTCGCCCCAGCATACACGGTGGACGTAATCCGCGCTGGGGTACCGAATAAGCTATCCCCTACTTCAAGCACAGTAAGACCATTAACCTTGCCGACATCCACGCCCTCGGTAGCAATTAGAATTTGCCCCTGTTTAATGTCGTCAAGCACCGCTTCGCTTACGCGACCAGTACGGCGCGTCTTTGCACTCAACGCCGCTTCAATATGCGTAACATCTAAATCTAATGCATGACCTTGGCGACAGAAATAAAGACTTTCGTTGAGCAATTCGATGACATCTGAGAAGCGCGCTGACAATCTTTGTTGGTGCTCTGCCATACGTAAACTGTATTCTACAAGGCGATACATCGCCTTAGGTGAAATACTGCTCAATCCCAATTGCGACACTTGATGTCTTACTCTACCGACAAAGTCATAAAGTGTTTTCTTGTCTAACTGGATTTCGTGATCAAAATCGACCAATACACGAAACATTTCATAAAATTCATCATCAAAATCTTGCAAGTTGTAATACAACTCCCGCGAACCAAGTAACACCACTTTAACGTTAATGGGGATTTGTTGCGGATTAAGTGTGATTGAGTTGACCATGCCCACATCTGGCTGTGGCAAGTCCATTTTCAAATACCCAGATTTGAGGACTAGCTTTAATGTTTCCCAGGCATAAGGTTGTAAAATCAGCTTATCGACATCTAGCAATAAATAACCGCCATTTGCACGGTGCAATGCTCCTGGGCGGATCATGCGATAGTTAGTAAAAACCGAGCCTGAGACATTGGTATATTCAACACGACCGAACAAGTTTTGATGCGTAGGATTGGCTTCATAAATAACCGGAGCGCCACTATTTAACGCATGGCTGACCAGAATATTAGGCAAATACTGTTCTTCAAGTACGGAACGACGATCGTATTCATCGTGTTTATCGTCTTTTTTATCATCTGCCAAAATCTCCACTATCGTTTCGACCAAGTGGGGTTTTAATTGCCGTAGAAACTTTAAAATGCCTAAATCAGACGCGTACAGATGCTCTAATTCTTTAAGCAAGGGTTTAATGCCCTGCTCTGCTGTGTCCTTTTTAAGATGCCTAAGCTGCTCTGAAGATGCTCGTTTCCACTTAGGCAGCTCAATCAACGCCTCGCCTAAGCGATTTTCCAATTCATCAATTAACTGATAATAGCGCTGACGTTCATCATCACTTAGCTTGGCAAAATCCGCATCGGTGATGGGCTTCCCATCAACAATAGGTGAAAAACTGATATTGCCATTTTCTTCATACAATGCCACGTTTTGGGCTTGTGCTAGCTGCTCAACAGAATCAATGGCGTGATCATAACGCTGGTCAAACTCTCGGGTTATCGCTACTTTTTTGCGCTGGTAGCCTGGGTTATCAAACGCAGCGGGAAATGTATCGAGCAATTCATCCACCAACTTGCCCATTTCCTTTACGAGGCGCTTACTTTCCCCAGGAGGGAGACGCAATGCAAAGGGTTCACGCTCGTCTTCAAAATTATTGATGTAGCACCAGTCATCCGGCGTAAGGACCTTTTGCACATACTTAGCGATATATTCATGCACTAGGGTAAACCGGCCCGTCGCTTGCTCCCCCATCACATACAAGTTGTACCCTTTGGCGTCTAGGCCTAAACCGAAGTCCAATGCTTCGCGCGCTCTCGCCTGCCCAATAAAGGTAGCTTGCAGCGCTTTGTCATCTTTAAGTGCGTGGTTAATCAATCGGCGACTTGGCTTGGCGGTAATTTCTTTTAAACTCAAAGCGTATTTAAGATGCATGGTTAACTGGCGTTGTCCTTATGCGAGCAAGTAAAATACACTTACTCATACTGAAACTCTCACTTTAGCGTACTAAAGTATGTGATAAACCTATTAAGTAGCGCTTCTCTGCATTGCTTAATAAGCTGATATTTGATTCAAATATCATAACAAAAAAGTGGGAATAGCATGCCTCACTTTATGCACATAAAAAAATTTATCTTCACAGGAATTTTCGCCGTTTTTGTCTCCAACGCGTTTTGCCCACGTCACGCGTCTTAAAAAAGCATGGTCTTAGCGCCAAAATTCCGTTGTTTTTACCATCCAAAGGAGCAAATCTGAGACGCGTTAATGAATAAGATTGATAAGTGCTGGCATAAAAACCACACATTAAAAACCACACACAAAGAGAAGGTGAAGCAACGTTGCCCCTGTAACCCATCCCGGGCGGTTGCTTTTGTGAAAGCGCCAGAGATAACTCAACCCAGCATGTGCGTATCCGTTTCATTTAGATCAACAGTTTGCTGCGCAAGACTTGCAGCTTAAGGCCTTTGCAAGGAATAGAAGTTCACGAAGCGCTGAATTGGCAGCTATTATTGATAAGATACAAAGCAGCTAATTTACCTCCCTCGCGAGTTTTATTGAACAGCTAAAACCAGATTAACATCACGGATTTGGCGTTAAGTCGTTATTTTTTTACGATAATTAGCGCTAAATCCCAGTTCAGCTATTGTGACCCAGTAAACCGTTAGGGTATTCTTACCGGCTATCTTAATTAATACATCTTATCTTCGCGGAAACTCTTTTTAATGGCCGAAAAAATTTACGAACCTCAGAAAATCGAACAAGAGGTACAAGCGCTTTGGGAAACCAATCAAACTTTTAAAGCAACTGAACAAGAAGATAAAGAGAAATTCTACTGCTTGTCCATGTTCCCTTATCCAAGTGGGCGCTTGCACATGGGTCATGTGCGTAATTACACCATAGGTGATGTCGTTAGCCGTTTTCAACGTATGAATGGCAAGAACGTTTTACAACCAATGGGTTGGGATGCATTCGGCTTACCGGCTGAAAACGCCGCATTAAACAACAATACCGCTCCAGCTAAGTGGACATATCAAAACATCGATTACATGAAAAACCAGTTAAAATCGCTTGGTTTTGGTTATGACTGGGATCGTGAAGTTGCCACCTGTAAAAAAGACTATTACCGCTGGGAACAATGGTTCTTTACTCGCCTGTATGAGAAAGGGTTGGTCTACAAGAAGAACTCTACCGTTAACTGGGATCCGGTTGATCACACAGTATTAGCCAACGAGCAAGTTATTGATGGTCGAGGTTGGCGCTCTGGTGCGTTGGTGGAGCAAAAGGAGATCCCTCAGTGGTTCATCAAAATCACCGATTACGCAGAAGAGTTATTGACAGACTTGGAGCAGTTAGAGGACTGGCCTGAACAAGTACGTGCCATGCAGAAGAACTGGATTGGCCGTTCAGAAGGTGTAGATATCACCTTTAATCTTAGTGAGAACGCTGCTGACATTAGTAGTTTCGACGTGTATACCACGCGACCTGACACACTTTACGGTGTAACTTACGTCGCCGTTGCTGCACAGCATCCTCTTGCCTTGCATGCCGCACAAACTCGACCAGAACTAGCCGAGTTTATTGAATCTTGTAAAAATACCAAAGTGGCCGAAGCTGAGCTTGCCACTATGGAGAAAAAAGGCTGTGACACAGGCTTGTTCGCTATTCACCCGTTAACCGGTGAAAAAGTGGCGGTGTGGGTCGCTAACTTCGTGCTGATGGGCTATGGCTCGGGTGCGGTTATGTCTGTACCTGGTCATGACCAGCGTGATTGGGAGTTTGCCCAGAAATACGGCCTACCTATTAAGCAAGTGGTTGAGCCCAGTGCAGATGAGCCACAAGAATGTGACTTAACCACAGCGGCATACACTGACAAAGGCGTGCTTGTGAACTCAGCTGAATTTAATGGCTTAGCGTTTCAAGAAGCGTTTGATGCCATTGCAGCTAAACTTGAAGCACTTGGTGCAGGTAGCAAAAAAGTCAATTACCGTTTGCGTGACTGGGGCGTATCTCGTCAACGTTATTGGGGTTCACCTATCCCGATGCTGAATCTTGAAAACGGAGAGTCTGTTCCTGTTCCGAGCGATCAGCTGCCCGTTGAATTACCTGAAGACGTGCAAATGAACGGTGTTATCTCGCCAATAAAAGCCGATCCTGACTGGGCAAAAACGGAATATAACGGTCAACCTGCGCTACGTGAAACCGATACATTCGATACCTTCATGGAATCTTCTTGGTATTACGCTCGCTACTGCAGTGCCCAAAATCAAGATGCCATGCTCGACCCAACTCAAGCCAACTACTGGTTACCGGTAGATCAATATGTGGGCGGTATTGAGCACGCTATTTTGCATCTATTGTATTCACGCTTCTTCCACAAGCTGCTTCGTGACGAAGGACTCGTGAACTCTGACGAGCCTTATAAGCGTTTATTGTGCCAAGGTATGGTACTCGCTGATTCCTTCTTCAGAGAAGATGAGAGCGGTAAGAAAGAGTGGTTCTCTCCTGCAGATGTTGACACTGTGAAAGACGAAAAAGGCCGTATTACGCAAGCGACTTTAAAAGCGGATGGTAAGCCGGTTGAGCACGGTGGCATGACCAAGATGTCTAAGTCGAAAAACAACGGTATCGACCCCCAGCATGTTATTGATTTATACGGCGCAGATACAATCCGTGTGTTCACTATGTTTGCCGCGCCACCTGAGCAAACCTTGGAGTGGGTAGACTCCGGCGTTGAAGGGGCTAATCGCTTTATCAAGCGCGTGTGGAAGCTGACTCAAGACCATATCGACGCCCTTGATGGCGACACTGCACCGGCTATTGACAAGACAGCTCTAACGGGCGATCAAAAAACCTTGCGCCGCGCCGTTCATCGCACCATTGCAAAAGTCACAGATGATGTCGGTCGTCGCCAAACCTTTAATACTGCTGTTGCGGCAATCATGGAATTGCTCAATAGCTTGCAAAGAGCGCCCCAGAGTACAGATCAAGACAAAGCGGTGCTGCGCGAAGCCATTGAATCAGTGGTTTTATTACTTAACCCTATTGCCCCCCATATGTGTCACATTTTATGGCACGACCTAGGCCACAAAAATGATATTGAAACTGCGCCTTGGCCGGCAGTAGATGAATCAGCATTAGTAGAAGATGAAAAGCTGATCATCGTGCAAGTCAACGGTAAAGTGCGCTCTAAAATTACTGTGGCAGCAGATGCCAGCCAAGAAGAAGTACAAGCCCTTGGTTTAGCTCAAGAAAATGTGCAGCAGTTTGTAGACGGCAAGACCATACGCAAGGTGATTTATATTGCTGGTAAATTGCTCAACATTGTCGCCAACTAACGAGTGGAAAACGCAATGCGAAACCTCATCATCTGCTTATTCTGTAGCCTTATTATCAGTGGTTGCGGTTTTTCATTGCGTGGTAATTATGAGCTACCCGCAAGTGTTTCTCAGTTAAGGGTAGGCTCAAGCGAAGCACACTCGGCGCTAGAGCGCGCCCTTCGCAATGAACTAAAGCCATACAGTGTTGAGGTGATTGACTCTAGTGTGAAAGGCACCTCTAACACCTCTAGCATATACCTGTTGAGTGATGTTCTTGATAGACGTTTATTATCGCTTTTCAGCACAGGTCAAGTCGCTGAGTATGAATTGATTTACACCGTTCGCTATGAGCTACAGTTTGCCAATAGTGATGCTCAATTGCTCGAGTTTGATATTAAGCGAGAGTACCAAGATGATCCCGATGCCGTATTGGCAAAATCTCGTGAGCTTGAACTGGTGTTATCTGAAATGCGCAAACAAGCGGCAATCCGTATCATCCATCAAATATCAATTGCCCAGCGCACCATAGCAAACACGGCACCCATTAGACCTTAATGCAAGTTTACCCCAATCGATTTCACGCAACGTTGAAAAAGGGCCTGCAGCCCTTTTATCTCATTTTTGGTGATGAACCCCAGCAAAAGCTGACGGCGATTAACCAAATACGCGAACTGGCTACTGAGCAAGGATTTGACGAAAGACAAACCCTCGTGGCCGATGCGCAGTTCGATTGGGCAACATTACTCGAAGCAACGCAAACGCTCTCGTTATTTTCTTCTCGTCAGTATATTGAGCTCGAATTGCCCACAGGGAAACCTGGCACCCAAGGTAGTAAAATACTGACCGAGCTGAGTGCACAAAATAATCCTGATATTCTATTGGTTATTCACGGAGCCAAAATTGGCAAGGACGTGCAAAACAGTAAGTGGTTTAAAGCCATTGATAAACACGGTACGTATGTACCTTGTTACCCACTAGAAGGTAACGCTCTGCAGCAGTGGTTAATGGAGCAAATGCGAACCCAAGGTTTGCACGTCACGCCAGATGTAACCCGACTTTTAGCGGAGTATTGTGAAGGTAATCTGCTAGCCGCCAGTCAAGAAATTGAAAAGCTCTGTTTACTCTACCCTAATGGCAACCCAACCATAGAAGAGGTGGAGCAAGCTGTGGTTGATCAATCTAGGTACAACGTCTTTCAATTGATAGACGTGTTGCTTGCAGGGGACAGCCAAAAGTCAGTGAAAATGCTATATCGCCTTGAAAGTGAAGGTGTAGAGCCAAATATTATTATGTGGGCGCTAACCCGCGAATGGCAGACACTACGTGCACTGCAAGCCAGCAAACAGGCAGGACAAGCCATAAACTGGAATCAACATCGCATTTGGAAGAACCGTCAAGGTATGTATCTATCTGCCTTACAGCGTTTATCTCCTATTCATATGCAACAACTTCAGCACAAACTCAACATCATGGACAGCGCATTGAAGCAATCCCAAGTGGAACGCCCATATGTTGAACTCTGTCACCTTTGTTTGCTATTTATTCCTATGTCTTTAGAGAACTTTGCTTTAAATTGAATAACTTACGACCAGCATTAGGCATATTTGGGGGGACATTTGATCCTGTTCACTACGGCCACACTGAATCCGTTATCGTGGCAGCACAGCAAGCTGGTGTGCAATCTGTGGCGATGCTACCGTGTCATATTCCTGTGCACAAAAATCATGCCCCCAGTGACAGTCATCACCGCTTAGCCATGCTGAAATTAGCCATTGAGCAGTACCCGCAGTTATATATTGATGAGCGGGAAATACACAGCGATACGCCTTCATACACCATTCACACGCTGCGAGCATTGCGCAAAGAGTATCCAAAGCATCCTCTATGCTTTTTTATCGGTATGGACTCCCTGCATTCGTTGCTGAGTTGGAATGAATGGCAAGCGCTATTCGATTATTGCCATTTTGTTGTGTGTTGCCGTCCAGGTACTAAAACGCCCTTGAGTGAAGAATTGAAAGCTCTACTAGTAGAGCGACAGGTCGCCACTAATAATGCCCTGCACAATGCATTACATGGTAAAATATTTCTTGCCGACACACCGGAACTGGACATATCGTCTAGTGAGATACGCCGGCGTATCATTAACAACTTACCAACAGACGACATGCTCGCTCCGAAGGTACGCCGATACATACAAACACATAAGTTATATCAGCCGAGCACCACTTTCTGATAAACTTAGACTTCGCCCGTTCAATATAAGGAATCCCTTTGGATCACCAACAGTTAAAAGCCTTTGTGGTAGAAAAAATTGAAGACCTAAAAGGTCGAGATATCATAGATTTAGACGTATCAGAAAAATCAAGCGTGACAGAAACCATGCTGATATGTTCAGGAAACTCAAAACGACATGTGGTCTCTATTGCCGAAAATGTAGTGGTTGAAGCCAAACAAGCGGGTAATCCGCCTCTGAGCATCGAAGGCCGTGAAGTTGGCGATTGGGTATTAGTCGATTTAGGTGATGTAGTGCTACACGTAATGCAAGACGACGCCAGAGATTTTTATCAGTTAGAGAAACTTTGGGGCTAATTACCCGTCGAAGCACTAGCTGTAACATTGCAAAGTAGATAACACCATGCGAATTCAACTAATAGCCGTTGGCAGTAAAATGCCAAGTTGGGTTGAACAAGGTTACCAACAATACGTTAAACGTTTTCCTTCTGATATGCCCCTTAGCCTAACAGAGATACCTGCTGGTAAGCGCGGTAAAAATGCGGACATAAAACGTATTTTGCACAAGGAAGGCGAATTGACCATGGCAGCAATTCCTAAAGGCAATCGCATTGTGACTCTTGAAGTGACGGGTAAGCCTTGGGATACTCCAATGCTTGCGAGTAATATGCAAAAGTGGCAAATGGATGGGCGGGATGTCAGCCTACTCATTGGCGGCCCTGAGGGCTTAGCACCGGAGTGTATTGCTGCATCTGAACAAAAATGGTCTCTATCTCCGCTCACTTTGCCCCACCCTCTAGTCAGGATCATTGTCGCTGAAAGCTTGTATCGAGCTTGGTCGGTGAATACCAACCATCCGTATCATCGAGAATAATCATGGCTCGTCATCGTGTAACGATTAAAGACCACACCGCTGAAGCAAACCTTTTTGCTCGGCGTACGGTCATCGCTATGTTGGTCATTTTCATGATGATTGCCATGGTATTGAGCAACCTATACTACCTGCAAATCACCCGCTTTGAAGATTATCAAACGCGCTCTAATGGCAATCGCATAAAAATATTGCCAGTCGCGCCGAACCGCGGGTTAATTTACGACAGAAATGGCACTCTGTTGGCTGAAAACCGTCCCGTTTTCAACTTGGAAGTCATTCCTGAAAAGGTAGATAATTTAGAGAGAACGCTTGGCCTGTTGAGCGTATTACTCGATGTGGACGAAGACGAAATCACCGACTTTTATCGAGAAATAAAACGCAATCGACGCTTCAAACCCGTGTCTTTGCGTAAACGTTTGACTCCAGAAGAAGTCGCCCTTTTTTCTGCCAATCAACACAAGTTCCCAGGAGTGAGTGTAGAAGCTCGCTTAACACGACACTATCCATACGGAAAAACATTAACCCATGTACTGGGTTACGTATCAAAAATTAATAAAAAGGATCTACAAAAGCTTAGCGAAGCAGGCCTTGAAGCAAATTATGCCGCAACCCATGACATAGGAAAACTTGGGGTTGAAAAGTACCACGAAGATATTCTGCATGGTCAGGTAGGTTATCAAGAGGTAGAGGTCAACAACCAAGGGCGCGTGATCCGCACGCTCAACTTTAGCCCTCCCGTTCCAGGGCAAGATATCGTCCTAAATATCGATTTGAAACTGCAACAAGAAGCAGAGCGCATTTTAGATGGTGACAAGGGTACCATCGTAATGCTTGATTCAGATGACGGTGGTGTGTTGGCCATGTTCAGTAGCCCTAGCTACGACCCCAACTTATTCGTTCACGGTATTAGCAGTAAAAATTACAGCGCGTTATTAAATTCAAATGGGCGCCCACTGATTAACCGCGCCACGCAAGGTCAGTATCCTCCAGCTTCAACCATAAAGCCTCATTTAGCCTTAGTTGGCCTAGAAGAGAACACAGTGACCCCAAAAACGCGCATTTTCGATAACGGCAAATATCGCCTAAAAAATGTAGAACACGTGTGGCGAGACTGGAAACGCTGGGGACATGGGTGGGTTGATTTAACCTCAGCCATAGAACAATCCTGTGACATCTACTTTTACGATCTGGCTTATCGGTTAGGTATCGATAAAATCAGCGATAACATGTTTGAATTTGGTTTCGGCGATTACACCGGCATAGATTTACACGAAGAGTCAGATGCAAACATGCCCAGCCGTGGCTGGAAGCGTGCTCGATTCAATCAACCCTGGTACATCGGCGATACCATTCCCGTGGGCATTGGCCAAAGTTATTGGACCGTCACTCCTATCCAATTGACACAATCTATCACCACCTTAGTCAATCACGGACATCGTTATATTCCGCAGATATTGCGCGGAAAATACGTTAACAGTGAAGTGGTTCTTGAGGGCAGCAAAGAGCGCCGCCCGATGGACATTAAAAATGACAAAAACTGGGACACTGTACTAGATGCCATGTACGGCGTAGTTAACCGCAAAACCGGTACGGCTCGTCGTGCGTTTGTTGATACACCCTATGTGTCGGCAGGTAAAACCGGTACAGCACAATTGGTGGCCATCGCCCAAGATGCAAAATATGATGCCGAGAGCTTGGCTGAAAACTTGCGCGACAATGCCATGTACGTGGGTTTTGCGCCCTACGAAAAACCGGAAATTGCCGTTACCGTGGTGCTTGAAAATGCCGGTGGCGGTAGCTCACAAGCCGCTCCTTTGGCCAGAATGATGATGGATAAATACTTTGAAGAGCGAGAGTTTGCGCCTAAACCAGACGTAAAAGAACGGGAAGTATCGCAAGATGTCGCCCATCAAACCACTTCACACACTCATTAGGCACTGACGATTGTTATGAATATGATGCTACGCACCAAGCTTGACCCCAATAAGCGTTCTTTGCTCAATCGCATACATTGTGACGGGCCGCTACTCATCGGGTTGCTGGTACTGATGGCCGTTGGCTTAGTAACTATATATTCTGCCGGGGGCCAAGACTGGCAACTCATTGACCGTCAACTTATTCGACTCGGGTTGGCGCTTGGGGTCATGTTGGCCGTGGCGCAAATTCCACCGTTAGCCTACCAAAAGTTATCTATTTATTTTTATATACTCGGGATCGCCATGTTGGTTGCGGTGATCGTATTCGGCCATGTAGGAAAAGGCGCTCAGCGCTGGTTGGACTTAGGGGTAGTGCGTTTTCAACCTTCAGAAATCATGAAGCTTGCCGTTCCCATGATGGTGGCTTGGTACATCAGTCAATTTAACCTTCCCCCGAAATTAAGGCACATATTATTTGGCTTTATTTTGGTAGGCGTTCCCACGTTGTTGATTGCGCAACAACCTGATTTAGGCACCTCTTTATTAATTGCCAGCTCAGGGATATTCGCACTATTCCTTGCTGGTATGAGTTGGCGCTTCATCGGAGGTATTGCCTTAGCGGTATCCATATTCAGCCCTATCATGTGGAACTTCCTCATGAAGGACTATCAAAAACAACGAGTATTAACCTTCCTCAATCCAGAAAGCGACCCATTAGGGTCTGGCTACCATATTATTCAATCACAAATTGCAATAGGCTCAGGCGGCGCCGAGGGTAAGGGGTGGTTGCAAGGCACTCAGTCTCAATTAGAATTTTTACCCGAGCGACATACAGATTTTATTTTTGCAGTATTTAGTGAAGAATTTGGTTTTTGGGGCGTGGTCGGCTTATTGGCCATTTATACTTTCATCGTTATCCGCGGCATGATCATCGCAAACCGCGCTCAAGATGCCTTTAGTAAGCTACTCGCAGGCAGTATTACGCTAACATTCTTTGTTTATGTATTTGTTAATATGGGTATGGTATCGGGCATACTACCCGTAGTCGGTGTGCCCTTGCCGCTCGTAAGCTATGGAGGGACATCCATGGTCACCTTACTCGCAGGGTTTGGCATTTTAATGGCCATCGCCACCCAGAAACGGTTATTGTCCCGTTAACACTTATATATAGATTTGCTAATGTACTTAGTATGTCAGTGGGTAAATTAATGTTGTCACTTTGTGGAGCTAATGTGTCGTTCTCAACCTTATGTAATCGTCTTTTTCGCCGCGTACCCCATGTATTGCTCGCTCTTCATCTAATAGTATTGGCACCAATAAGTAGTGCACAATCTCTGCCTGAGGCAGAAACTGCCTTCTTGGACGCCATAGTAACAAAGCACAATTTAAATCGCGAAACGGTGCTGCAGTTACTTAACCAAGCTGAAAAAGACCAAGCAGTGATCGATGCGATAAAACGACCTTGGGAAGCAAAGCCTTGGCATCTGTATTACCCCATATTTTTGACTGAGAAAAGACTACAAAAAGGCCTCGAATTCTACCAAGCTCACGGGGAAACATTGGCCCGCGCAGAGAAAGAATATGGTGTACCAGCAGAGATGATCGTCGCTATTTTAGGTATCGAGTCCTTTTATGGTACCTACAAAGGTAGCTACGCAGCGCTCAATGCCCTCTACACTCTGGGCTTTCACTATCCGCCCCGGTCCTCATTTTTTAAAAAAGAATTGGCTCAGTTAATATTGTTAGCGAATGAAGAGGAGTTTGATGCCAAGCAGTTACAAAGCTCTTATGCAGGCGCTATGGGCTGGGGGCAATTCATTCCATCTAGTTATCGCCATTATGCAGTTGATTTTGACAATGACGGCGTACGCGATTTACTGAATAATCCAGTGGACGCTATTGGCAGTATCGCCAATTATTTTAAACGTAACGGCTGGCAACGAGGTGATTCGATTGCTTTTCCAGTAAACGTAACGCCTGAAAACGCAAAGCCTTGGTTAAGAAAATCTCTTAAGTATCGTGAGACCTTTGCCCAGTTGCAACAAGCAGATATTAGCCTTGATGTCGAAACAGCTAAGCGCGTCGGGGTCGAAAAAGCTCAAGATAAGTGGGATGGTATCGCAGCTGATAGTGACGCTAAATTACTTGATTTTGCCCAAGCTAGCGGGCACGACTATTGGCTTGGATTGAAAAATTTTTACGTGATCACTCGCTATAACCACAGCAAATTGTACGCAATGGTCGCGTTTCAATTTAGCCGACAATTAGCCAGCGGCATCAACTCGTTAGACAAAGACGCACAACTGAGTCCACAAGATGATGCTTAAGTACGCGTTTTTAATCATGCTGGTCACATTCATAGCGGCCTGCGCCAATTCGCCGAGTTCAAATAGCAGCCGCTACAGCCAGCATAAAGATTCCGCTCCCAGCGCGATTAGAGGTGGAATAAAGTTTGATGATGCCGAACCTATGTATGAACCCTACGCCCTTGCGAATTTGCGCAGCTATTCAGTTTTAGGCAAGCAGTATACCCCTCTTAAAACCGGTAAAGGATACTCAGCTACTGGCGGCGCTTCTTGGTATGGCCAGAAATTTCATGGGCATCTCACGTCCAACGGTGAAACCTACGACATGTACGCCATGAGTGCTGCTCATAAAACATTGCCACTGCCATCGTACGTAAAAGTGACAAACCTAAAAAATGGCCGCGAAGCCATAGTCCGGGTAAACGACCGAGGCCCGTTTCATGACAAAAGAATAATTGATTTATCTTATGCAGCTGCAATGAAACTCGGTATGTTAAGTACAGGCACTACCCAAGTTAAACTAGAGGTCATTCATATTGACGAAGCAGGTATGCAGACAGTGGGTGACGGTTTATCTGAGCCACCTACTCCGTTAAAAGATGATGCTATGCGTAACGACAATGTACAAATCGCCCAAGTGCCCCGCGTACCGGCTTTAGGTACAACATCGGCTACATCACCAAACTCAGCCAGTGTCGCATCTGCGCCGCCTATAGCGACACCTACAGAAATACCCACCCAAGAAAAGGTATTCATTCAAATAGCAGCCCTGAGTAACGATCAGCGAATTACCAAAATTGGTAACGCCCTGGCAAATTTGTATCAAGTGCCTTTTGTTGCACCACTTGAAGAAGGATTATATCGCTTAAGACTTGGGCCATTTACGTCCGAGCACGAAGCATTGGGGATCTTAAATCAGCTGCGTAAAAGCGGATATAGCGACGCTTACAAGTTTTATCCTTCGAATGAGCCCTAGGTTAAACTTTCCGTCCAAAAGATTGTCTTATGAGCGCTTTTTAACGATTTTGTTTTGTGTAACAATTTTTGTTGTCAGCGCAGCAAAGTTATTGAAAAACTGATATATTAGCCATCGTTTTAGGCGCGACACGTCAAACACCACTTTCTTAACAAATATCACATTACGGTAGGTCCATGCGAAACACCAAGACATTCATATTAGCCATCTTTAGCTGCTTCTCCCTTTCCTTTTTCTCTCATGCGGCGAGTGCAGCGGTCATCATACCTGACGCGCCTTCCGTATCGGCTAAAGGCTTTATTTTAGTCGACTTTCAAACCGGCAAGGTGATTGCTGAGCAAAATTCTGATATTCAGATACCGCCAGCAAGCTTGACTAAAATGATGACAAGCTACGTGATCGGCAAAGAGATCGCCAATGGCAATATTAAAGACACTGACATGGTCACGATTTCAGAAAATGCTTGGGCCAAGAACTTTCCTGATTCATCTAAGATGTTTATCGAAGTGGGTACACAAATTTCGGTGGGCGACTTAAATCGCGGCATCATTGTACAGTCGGGAAATGATGCATGCGTGGCGATGGCAGAGCACATTGCCGGTAGTGAAGATGCGTTTGCCAGCATGATGAATTTGCACGCTGAAAAGTTAGGCATGACGTCAACGCACTTTGTAAACAGCCATGGCTTACAAGATGCCGACCATTACACGACCCCTCGGGATATGGCGACCTTAGCCCGCGCATTGATCACAGATGTGCCAAATGAGTATAAGGTTTATAGCGAAAAAGAGTTTACCTACAACAACATCAAGCAATATAACCGTAACGGTTTATTGTGGGATAAAAGCCTGAATGTGGATGGCATAAAGACGGGCCACACCTCAGATGCAGGTTATAGCTTGGTGTCCTCAGCGACCCAAGGCGATATGCGTTTAATCGCGGTGGTCATGGGCGCTGATAGCGAGCGTGCACGTAAAGTTGAAAACAAAAAGCTCCTTAAGTATGGGTTTAGATTCTATGAAACTATCACCCCGTATCAGGCAGGCGAAAGCTTTGTATCACACCGCATATTTATGGGCGACAAAGAGACTGTAGATCTTGGTATTTCACAAGACACCCCCATTACTATTCCTCGCGGTCAGAGCAAAAATTTAGAAGCCAACTTCGAGCTAGATAAGAAGTTAGAAGCACCTTTGGCTAAAGGTGAAGTAGTTGGAAAGTTATTCTTGCAATTAGACGGTGAAGACGTAGCCGAATATCCTTTGGTTACATTACAAGAAGTAAAAGAAGGCGGTATGATTGACCGCCTTGTAGACTTCGTTAAACTGCAACTTGGCTTTGATAGCTAAGACCAATTGAGCAGAATATTATGCAAACCCAATTTGATAAATTACTCGACTTCCCTTGCCACCAAACCTTCAAGGTCATGGGTGTAGCGGATGAACGGTTACCGGATCATGTCATCAACTGCTTGCAAAACCATGCACCTGGTGACTATTCCCCCAGTGTAAAACCGAGCTCAAAAGGCACTTACCATTCGTTGTCTATCAGCGTGCGTGTAACGAGCAAAGAGCACATGGAAACCATCTATACTGAGCTTTCTAAGCTTGAATTGGTTCGTGTAGTTCTCTAAAAGCAAGCTATATATAGCGCACCTGTCTGTGCGCTATTCTTCTATAGGACACCACTAAGGTTTGAACGACACAACCCCTGTCATTATTCGCCAGCTCGGCCGCCAAGCGTATTTTCCGATTTGGCAAGCGATGCAAGATTTTACCGATTCGCGGGACAGCAGCAGCCAAGACGAAATATGGCTAGTTGAACACGACCCTGTATTTACACAAGGCCAAGCCGGTAAAGAAGAGCACCTTCTTGCCCCAGGGGATATCCCAGTCGTAAAAGTCGACCGAGGTGGTCAAGTCACCTATCACGGCCCTGGCCAACAAATGATGTATGTGCTGTTAAACTTAAAGCGACACGGCTTAGGTGTACGCACCTTGGTTAGCGCATTAGAGAGCTGCATTGTTGATACATTAAAAGAGTACAAGGTAGACGCTTACCCGAAGGCAGATGCCCCTGGTGTGTATGTTGATAACAAAAAGGTCTGTTCAATTGGCTTACGTATTCGTCGAGGATGTTCCTTTCATGGCCTTGCCCTGAACGTTAATATGGACTTAGCACCCTTTCAACGAATTAATCCTTGTGGTTATGCCGGCCTAGAAATGGTAGATTGCACCCAATTAGGCGGGCCAGATTCACTCGCGGTTGCTGGCCCAGCTATCGCCGAAAAATTATGTTCATTGCTTGGTATTGCAAGCGTCGAAAACAAAGAAGGTTTTGATGAGTAACGCACGTCCACAAGCCGGAGAAAAACTCCGGGATGATGAAAAAGTTAAACATATTCCGATCACTATCATGCCCACTGAAAAGGCAGAGATGTTGCGCAAACCAGAGTGGATTAAAATTCGCTTACCGCGCACCACGGATCGTATCGATCATATTAAAAAGACATTGCGTAAAAACAATTTGCACTCGGTGTGCGAAGAAGCAAGTTGCCCCAACCTTGCTGAATGTTTTAACCATGGTACTGCGACCTTTATGATTTTGGGCGATATATGCACCCGTCGCTGCCCGTTTTGTGATGTTGCTCATGGCAAGCCACTGCCTCCAAGTGCAGAAGAGCCTGTCAAATTAGCCAAGACCATCGCTGAAATGCAACTTAAGTATGTGGTTATCACCTCTGTGGATCGCGATGATTTACGTGACGGTGGCGCCCAACACTTTGTTGATTGCATAAACGCTATTCGCGAGCACAGTCCAACGACTAAAATTGAAGTACTTGTACCCGATTTTCGCGGTCGTATGGACAAAGCATTAGAGATCCTTAAAAACGGCGTGCCAGATGTGTTTAATCATAATTTGGAAACCATCCCTCGCCTTTACCGTGAATGTCGCCCTGGGGCAAACTATCAGTGGTCACTTGATTTGCTTAAGAAATTCAAAGAACAACATCCTGATATCCCCACCAAATCAGGCTTAATGATGGGCATGGGCGAAAACAAAGAAGAAATCGCAGAAGTACTTAAAGACTTACGCGCACACAATGTTGAGATGCTTACCCTTGGTCAGTACCTACAACCGAGTAAGCACCACTTCCCATTAAAGCGTTATGTGCATCCTACGGAGTTTGACGAGCTTGGCGTGATCGCGAAAGAGATCGGCTTTACTCACGCAGCATGTGGCCCTATGGTGCGTTCAAGCTACCATGCTGATAAGCAAGCAGCCGGTGTAGAAGTTAAGTAATTATCACGCTACTGTTTGCATATAAAAACAAAACTCGCCAATCGGCGAGTTTTTTGTTTCTATAACGTAACTTGTTGCGCCAATAGATAAATTTAACAATGCTTAATACCAATTCCATTAAATAATTGCCCTCTCAGAATTCATCCTGCGGGTTTTGGACAAGGTGTCGGTGTGCAGTAATGGCTGTTCCCTTTCAAATACCGAGAACGCAGTACAGAACCCGCAGGGGGATTCCCTCCGGGCGAATTTTAAAGGGACTTTCTCAGCGTTGCTCGAACTCGAAAGAGAACCACTATTACTTCATTCAAGCGCCTTGATTAAGTCCCTTTAAATTTTCGCTGAGTGGCTAATTATTTAATGGAGTTGGTATAAATACACCTTCACCGCCATCACACTTAGTATTTTCACTCTATTCGTTTCACTATTTGCGACGTCCTCACAAACGAATAGCCCTGTAGCCAGCGTAGCCAAGACAGAAAATTCAACTCGCGTCGTACCTCAATGGCGAACACCTGAATCAATAAATCTGGTTTATATGCAGCTGGACTCAGGGCTCGTTATTATGGAGCTGGCACCGTTCATGTCCCCTATCAATGTTGCGCAGTTTAAGGGGCTCATCAAAGACGGCTTTTACGATGGTTTAGACTTCTATCGCGTGATTGACGGCTTTGTAGCTCAAGGGGGAGATGTTACAGAAAGTAGGCCTCATGAACACACTAAACAGCTGCCAGCGGAACTAACTCGTAGTTATAATGGCTTAGGCAACGCTGACGATGACCCGTTCGTGTTGGTGCAAACTGGCGAGTTTATGGCTCCGCAAACAGGTTTCTTAAACGGTTTTGCTGCAGGTCGCGACCCATCAATTCACCAAGAGTGGTTATTGCACTGCCCGGGTGTGGTTGCATTTGGCCGTAACAATGGACTTAACACCGCGAGTTCCGAGTTTTATATCGCCATCGGACAAGCCCCAAGGCATCTTGATAGGAACATGAGTGTGCTGGGAAAAGTGATTTACGGTATGCACCATGTACAACGTATTAAACGCGCCTCAATGAATGTCCCCAGCGGGGTAATTGAAGACCCAACAAAGCGCACCAAAATAGTCTGGGCTAGGCTTGCCAATGATATTCCGGCGCAGCAGCGTGTTGACGTTCAGGTGCAAGATGAACACTCTGACGCCGTTACCACTCGCATAGCGCTCGGACGCACATTGGAGAATGAATTTTTTCATTACAAAGGTAATGGCAATGTAGATGTGTGTTATTACAACTTGAAAACTCGAATAGTAGAATAATACACATTGCTATAGTATTTATGGCAGCATCAAATGCAGTAACTACATCACACTAGTGACGCCTATTTTAAAATCTATCTACCTATCGGATGATAAAAAATGAACCTAGATAAAGCGCAAAAACGTATCGAGAAACGGGTCAAACGTGGCTTTCACGGGTACCCTATAATCAGTATTCAGTATTTTGGTGAAACGAGTGCGCTAGCAAGTAAAGTGGAAGTGAGCTTTATAGAGCAAGAAGACGCCGCGCCAATGACGGAAAGTTTCAGTAGCGACAACGATATTCGCAAAGATGAAACCGTACAAACCACCATAATCAAAATAATTGATCGAGTCGATGCCAAAACAGTAACCTTGGACGAAACAGTCCAACCTCTATCATAACCTGACAGGCGCGAGATTTAAGCTGCTCCCTCAGATACTCAACACAAAAACCGCATCTAGCAAGGGTAAAAACGATAACATGCAGCGCAACGCAACGTCTAAAACGAAATCAACAGCTATTCTCAGGATTAAAAAAACGCTGGTAGCACTTAGCCTAGTAAGCAGCGCAATGTTTACCACTGAGCTTATGGCAGCAAATCCCCCCGTACCCCAGCTGAGCAAAGAGCAAGTCATATCTCAGCTCAAGTTATCTCATCATTTTGAAGGAGGATATTTTCGCCAAACATTCAAAGCCAATCACAGAGACAAAGTCACGACCCCTCGAGGTGACAGAACCACTATGACGGCTATTTTCTACATGCTGACCGACGACAACAACATTGATCATTTTCACACCAAGCACTCTGATGGCATTGAGTTTTATCATATGGGTGCGCCAATCACGTATCACATGATTTATCCTGATGGGCGATACGAGAAAGTGGTCGTTGGGCCTGATATCCAAAACGGTCAGCAACTACAACTCGCCGTTCCTGGTGGAACCTATAAAGCGGCTGAATTGCTTGCTGGCACATACGGTTTGGTCAGTGAAGCGGTAGCCCCCGGTTGGGAAAAAGAAGATATGATAGAAATAAACCGTGAAGCACTACTCGAAAAATTCCCCCAACATAAAACGATAATAGACCGCTTGGCGAATAAGAATAAGCACTAGCGACAATAGAAGGCGACTTTACACTGGGTCGCCTTTAATAACAGAAAACGTCAATTGACAGTCGATGTGTTTTAGCAACTTGTTCACCATCGGCGGCGCGGCTACTTGCTGGTCATTATGGTTTAACACCGCAGCAATATGAATATCGCACTCGGCAATATTTATCTGCTGACGAACAAAAAATATGTTTAATTCATCAAATCGTTGCTCTGCAAGTTCCACGCTTCCAACATATTTACCTGCAACATCTGCGGCGACATAGTGAGCCCCCTCAACTTCTCTTACCAAGGTAAACGCTTGCATCTTGTCCAGGTTCAAAAAACGAAATGTCACCGTTGCACCGGGTACGTTTTTATTCAAAGGGAAGCTCTTATCATGTCATAGTTGGGTATAAATATATGGCCTAGGCAAGACTACCTAAACATAAAACCGAATCTGTCAGTGTTGCTTTAAACGCAGCTGCCAATTGCCATTGTTCTGCGCTTCACATGCTTGCTCAGTGTCATAACGCACATGATGACGAGCATCTTTCAACTTAATCCCCACCTTGAGCAATTGCGCTTGGATTTGGCGGCGCAAATACACATCCTGTTCATGCATTTGTGCTTGTTCTAACGAGGCCTGAGTATTGAACACGCAAATGACCGCTAAACTACCAGGGAAGCGGTCGTAGCTAGCTGTATGGGTAATCCATTCAAAGCCCGGCACCTCTCGTTTGGCTTGCTCACAAACAATGGTCAACGCTTTTATCACATTGTTATCGAGCTTCTTAACCGTTTTTTGCATGTTCGTTATTCGCCTTTACCGACAGTTAGTTTCTTAGCAACTATACATAGTCACAAAGGTAAGCAGTATTCACTGACACTTGCGCTTTGAATTTCACGTTAGCATCTACTGTGAACACTTGACCGGCGGTAAGGGTTTTCCACTCACTTTCGCCTGGTAATAAAACGGTCATTGCACCGCTGACTACGCTCATGGTTTCATGCTGTGAGGTGGCAAACTCATACTCACCAGGCGCCATAACACCTAACGTAGAGTTACCCACTGCTGTGTCAAATGCGATAGATTTTACGTTACCTTCAAAATATTCATTTACGTTAAACATCGTTCCACTCCAGTTAGATTATTTTTGCGGGCGTTAATGTAGCAGCTTTACTGGTCACCTGCACAGCCGATACTATCTTTTTCTTCAAAGATAGCCTTCCTTGATTTACTCTTAGGCCTACCCTTATTCAGTGACTTCAATCAGCTATGATCATTCAATCTCATCAAGCCGTTATTTCTACGCCAAGTGGCAATATGCAAACGTCAATTTACCGACCTGTCAGTGCTGGCGCTTATCCTAGCATTATCTTTTATTCTGAGATATTTCAAGAAACAGCACCAATAACGCGCAGCGCCAAACTGCTAGCAGGACACGGATTTGTTGTGTTAGTACCCGAGGTGTTTCATGAGCTAAATCCAGCCGGGACCGTACTTGCCTATGATGATATAGGTAAAGACAAAGGCAATGCGGATAAATTCGCCAAGCCTTTGGAGCAACACGACAGCGACACCCAAAGCATGCTCAACTTCATCGATTCACAGACCTACTGCAATGCAAAGGTGGGCTCTATGGGCGTGTGTATTGGTGGCCATCTTGCCTTTAGGGCTGCTTTGAACCCAAGAGTAGACGGCGCCTTTTGTTTATACCCAACAGACATTCACTCCAACACCTTACCCTGTGCTCATGGCAATGACTCCTTGAGCCAATGCCCCAAAATTAAAGCTGAGCTGTGTATGATTTTTGGCAAACAAGACCCACACGTATCCCGAGAAGGCAGAGAACTGATCAACGCCACTATGCAAGATCACAACCTCAACTTCACTTGGCATGAGCTCAATGCCCAGCATGCATTTATGCGCGATGAAGGTGACAGATACGATCCTGCTCTAGCTCTTGAGTGTTACCAAATGGCGATACAGATGTTCAACCGCTGCCTGAGTTGATCTTCAATGCTATCCGCTGCAAAGCTAATTTCAGGGGGCCTCGCCCCCAACTCCACGCGGGTTATCCGCAGTCCTCGACGCCGCTCTTTGTGCTTTAATTTGCTCTTATTGGCTGTTTTGTTCGATACCCAAGCAATGACTGCCCCCTTGCTTGAAGACACCCAGAGCGCGCGAGTAGAGCGTGTTGAAAGCAGAATAAGACAAATAAATGCAGGGCAGTTCGATCAGTTTGAGATCCACGGATTTAAGCGTTTCAATGCCGCTGATAAAGAAAAATTAAAGCAATGGGTGAAAACAGGCGTCAATGCCACCCGAGATACCTTAGGGGTGTACCCATCACGCTTAATATTTCATCTGGTGCCTAAAAAATCTAATCAACCTGTACCTTGGGCTTACACGCGACGGGATAAACCTCAGCGTATCTATTTACACGTGGACAGCCGTTTTCAGCAAGATAAATTCATTCGCGATTGGACGATTTATCACGAAATAAGCCATTTAGCGCTTCCCTATCTGGGCGGAAACTATGCTTGGCTTGCCGAGGGATTCGCTAGTTTTATGCAGTATCAAATCATGGCGAACGCAGGGATACTTGAGGGTTCGTTGGAGCAAAATTACCAAAATAAAATAGCCCCTCATTTGAAATGGTTCAACAGCGACTTAACGCCAGCCTCTATTGCTAGGCGATTAATGAGCCAAAAACAATACCCTGCCGCTTATTGGGGCAGTGCTTATTTTTTCATACTTGCAGATAAAGCATTGGCTGAACAACACCATACTCGGCTCAGCAAATTGATTAGCCAGTATCAATTCTGCTGTAATGAGCAATACGCTAGTGCTGCGCAAGTAATGAATGACCTAGATGGATTACTCGGGGCACCTGTTTTCACGGAGCTGCTTGCCTCATTTGAAAACCTGCCAGCTCGTCAGCTCTATCCCCAAGCGTTTGCAAACAATGTCACGCCAACAGAGGGCGTTAAGGCCTTACCCTAACCACTTTGCATTAAGCGGTTTATGTTAAGCGGTTTGTGCTAAGCGCTTTTCTCAGAGGGTTTTTGCCCAGTTATTGGGTTACAATTCGCTTAAATTAAGTCTTACGAGTTTTAAAGTGAAAAAACAAATCTATGTTGCTTATACGGGCGGCACTATCGGCATGCGCCCCTCATCAAAAGGTTATGTGCCCGCAGCTGGGTTCTTGTCTGAAACTATTGCAAAGATGCCTGAATTTCATCGTCAAGAAATGCCTGATTTCACCATCAATGAATATCATAGCTTGATCGATTCTGCGGATATGAGTCCAAAAGATTGGCAACAAATAGCGGATGACATAAAGCAAAATTATCAAGATTATGACGGTTTTATCATTCTACACGGCACTGATACCATGGCATACACCGCGTCCGTGCTGTCGTTTATGCTGGAAAACCTAGGTAAACCGGTTATTGTCACTGGCTCGCAAATACCGTTAGCGCAATTACGATCTGATGGCCAAGAGAACTTACTAAACGCCCTTTATTTGGCGGCTAACTACCCTATTCCTGAAGTGAGCTTGTACTTCAACAATAAGCTATTTCGCGGTAATCGGAGTCGAAAATTAGACGCTGACGGTTTCGATGCATTTGGCTCACCCAATTTTCCGATGCTGCTTAAAGCTGGTATTAACATTGAGGTAAAAGCAGGGAAAGTCACACCGATTGATCAGCAACCTCTGGTCGTGAGCAGCGTTACACCTCAACCGGTGGGCGTGGTTAGCTTATATCCAGGGATCAGCGCAGAAGTGATACGCAACATTCTGCAACAGCCAGTGAAAGCCCTTATTTTACTTAGTTACGGTGTAGGGAACGCGCCGCAAAACCCAGCGTTGTTGAATGAACTCAAGCAAGCCAATGACAACGGCATTTTAATCGTTAACTGTACCCAATGCCTGCGCGGCAAAGTCAATATGTCCGGTTATGCCAATGGTAATGTTCTACAGGATGTGGGGGTACTTTCAGGAGGAGACATGACACCAGAAGCTGCACTCGCGAAACTGCATTACCTTCTGAGCAAAACTTTAAGTGTGTCAGAAATGAAACAAAGACTCACCAGTAACCTTAAGGGTGAGCTGACTGTCTAACAGCCATGCATGGGTCGATTCTATTGAGGCCTGACCTATACCAAAAGACTGAATTTCAAGCATAAAAAAAGGCAAACTAGAAGTTTGCCTTTTTTTGGAATTCGTATTTAATCAAGCAAGCTTGAATTAAAGTACTACGATATTCTCTGCTTGAGGACCTTTTTGGCCTTGAGTTACAGTGAACTCAACTTTTTGGCCTTCAGCTAGTGTTTTGAAGCCAGTACCAGTAATTGCACGGAAGTGAGCAAATACGTCAGGACCATTTTCTTGCTGAATGAAACCAAAACCTTTAGATTCGTTGAACCATTTAACTGTACCAGTAGTAGTAGACATAGTCTTTCCTATAATTTTCAAGAGTAATAAAAAAACCTTTTTCAAGGCGAGGTTTGCTGAAGCGTGTTGCTATTACTTATGATATACAAGACGAGGTACTACAATGGAACATCGAAACAGTGTGCATAAATATCAAACGTACTTTCAAGCGCGATTAGAATAACACCCCTCACAGTAACGTCAACCATTATTATCAATTTCACTGGTCTTACGAGCTCTTCTTTATCGATATGAAATCAAATACATACGCTCTCACGCACATGTAAAAAGCATGTTAATAACAAGGCTTAGAACAGCGCAGATTACTACGCCTAGAAAGTCACTGTTTCGGCATATATCGGCTAGGAATACAGGCGACCATAGCAGCGCCTAATAACGCGAATACGGTAGCGATTGTAAAAGCGATTTCCGCCCCCTGCCCCTGATCCCATATCAATCCAGCGCCGAAGTTGCCTGCCGCTCCCCCTACACCAAATCCGATGCTGGTGTATAAAGCTTGTCCTTGGCTACGAAACTGATGGCCAAAATAATGGTGAATAAAGTTAATTGAAGCGGCGTGAATCAACCCAAAACTAAATGCGTGGAGCATCTGACTGACGACCAATGCAGGCCAATGCTGCGCAGCAACAGCCAACAGATACCAGCGTAATGCAGTAAGAAGCATACTGACTAACAATGTCCACTTAACACCAAAGCGACTAATCAGCTTCCCAGCGAGTAAAAATATGATTACTTCTGCCGCAACACCCAAGGCGATCAAGGCTCCCGTTTCTTGGCCAGTGTAAGCTAAATCTCTCGCGTACAATGCAAAGAAACCGTAATAAGGGCCAAAGCTTACTTGGATCAATGTCGAGGACACAATAAAGCCAACAAACACTTTTGTGCGCACTTTTTTCCAAATCGATTCACCGCTAGTCAGTGTGCGGTCGCTGGCGCTAGCTTCCTTTAAGCCAAGCGTGATCAAAAACAATCCTAGCAGCACAGCACCACTCAGATAGATAGGCGCCTCACTCGAGAACACATCAATAAGTTTACCCGCCAACACTGTCAGTACAATAAAGCCTATGCTTCCCCATAAGCGCACATGACTATATTTAGTCGCGTCTCCACGCACGCTGCCAAGGGTAATCACTTCAGTTTGTGGCGCAATCGCGGTAAAAAACAGCATCATCAAACCAAACGCGACGGTGAGTCCCCAAAAGCTGTTTAACCAAAAGATGGAACAAAATGTAGCAAAAGTAAGAAACGCCCCGAACTGCAGAATGCGCAGAGACTTGCCTGACTTGTCAGCAAAAGCAGCAAACAAATTCGGCCCAATAATGCGCATCAGGGTAATAAGCGCAAATAACTCACCTATCTCTTGGGAGCTAAATCCTCGACCGTCAAGGAACACGCCCAGATAAGGGACCAGTACCCCGAGTTGACCAAAATACAAAAAGAAAGTTAAAGACAGCATCACCAGATTGCCTCTGGAAAATGCTGCCTGAGTCGCTACCACGTAAACGCTTATTTACTTTGGGCAGGAATAACGGGCGTGATAGATTGCACATCCGCGTTTTGGCCGCGGTGACGCAAATAATGGTCCATCAACACTAGGGCCATCATGGCTTCTGCAATGGGAACCGCTCGGATGCCCACGCACGGATCGTGACGACCTTTGGTGACGACCTCTGCTGTTTCGCCATTGATGTCAATGCTTTCTCCCGGCACGCTGATACTTGAAGTAGGTTTAAGCGCCATATGCACCACTAAATCCTGGCCGCTTGAAATACCGCCTAAAACGCCCCCTGAACGGTTTGATTTAAACCCATCAGCGGACATTAAATCACGATGCTCACTGCCCTTTTGTTCGACGGTGTCAAACCCATCCCCCACTTCAACGCCTTTTACCGCATTAATGCCCATCATGGCATGGGCTAAATCAGCATCTAGCCGGTCAAATATAGGCTCACCGAGTCCAACAGGCATATTGGTCGCAACAACAGAAACCTTAGCACCAATCGAATCACCTTGTTTTTTAAGGTCACGCATATAGTCATCTAACGCTTCTAACTTGCTCTCATCAGGGCAAAAGAACGCATTCGTGTTAGTCACACTGTGATCAACCTTGTCGATTTTAATCGGACCGAGCTTTGACAAATATCCCCGCACCTCAATGCCTAAATGGGTCTTAAGGAATTTTTTTGCTACCCCACCTGCGGCCACTCGAATTGCGGTTTCACGTGCAGAAGAACGACCTCCTCCGCGATAATCGCGTAGCCCGTACTTTTGCTGATAGGTGTAATCAGCATGACCAGGTCTAAAGGTATCTTTAATTTTTGAATAATCATTACTGCGCTGATCGGTATTCTTAATCAGCAAACCAATACTGGTACCCGTGGTTTTGCCTTCAAACACACCAGAGAGAATTTGCACTTCGTCTTCTTCACGTCGTGCTGTGGTGTAGCGTGAGGTACCTGGTTTACGACGATCTAAATCTACTTGCAAGTCCGCTTCACTGATTTCTAAACCTGGAGGACAACCATCGATAACACCGCCAATAGCAATGCCATGACTCTCGCCAAAGGTACTTAAAGTAAAAAGCTTGCCAAAGGTATTGCCAGCCATAGTGTTATATTCCTCGTATTCGGTAGTTTCTAATGCTTAATAATAATTGCTTAAGAGATGCTTGCGTCACTTATCGGGCAAAATATGCCTCTAAATCGCTTTTACTGATTGCAAACACACCATGACCACCTCGATTAAACTCCACCCATTGCAACGCTAAATCAGGGTATATATGCTCCATATGGAACTGGCTATTACCCACTTCAACAAACAACCAACCATCGTCAGTTAGATGCGCTGGTGCTTGGCGCAACATCTTATGCACTAAGTCCAATCCATCATCGCCTGCCGCTAATGCAAGCTCTGGCTCATGATGAAATTCTTCGGGCAAGTCAGCCATATCTTCCGCGTCCACATAGGGCGGATTGCTGATAATTAAGTCGTATTTTTGCCCTTCTAGCGCAGCCATTAAATCGGATTGAATAGGGTATACTCTATCGCTCAATTGATGCTCGTGAATATTCATTTCAGCCACTTCAAGCGCTTCAGGACTGATATCAACCGCGTCAACCGTTGCGCTTTCAAACGCGTACGCCAACGCGATAGCGATGCAGCCACCGCCGGTACATAGATCAAGAATATGCGTAGGGGGTGTTGACACCCAGTTCGCAAATTTATCATCAATCAGCTCAGCAATAGGCGAACGCGGTATTAATACGCGCTCATCAACATAAAATGGTAAGCCGCAGAACCACGCTTGGTGCATTAAATACGGTAACGGTATCCGCTCTTCTGCGCGGCGCTGAACCAGTGCGGCGATATCACGTTTTTCAATCTGGGTTAGGCGAGCTTGAAACAACTGTTCACCTGTTTGCTCCAGCATATCTTGAGGCAAATTTAAGGTATGTAGCACTAAACACACCGCTTCGTCCCAGGGGTTATCAGTACCATGGCCATAAAACAAACCGGCTTGATTAAATTGACTGACCGACCAACGCACCATATCCAGCATTGTATGCAAATCATTCACGGCTTGTTCTGTATCCACGCGGTTATTCATTTTCACCCTAAAATTTGTTTTGCTTAATCAACGGCTCTTCGTAGTTTCACTACCCAGATTTTGCTAAACTAAGCGGAATAAATGCCTTACATCAAGCCCGCTATTCAACGCTATGAAAAAAACGCCCCCCCTCGAACCATCTGACACGGCACTATTTCGAAGTGAGTTTACTGATGTAAAGCCAATAAAGCAGGACAAAATACCGCCTCAACGCCTTTCCAGCAAGCATAAATCCGCGGATTTAGCTAAAAAGCTTGATCGCCTCAATGACGTTAAGCAGCGAAATGCAACTTTTCAATTCTCGGACGGATTTGAAGGACACTTTGATAGCCACCAGCCACTCAAATACGTTCAGCCCGGGGCCGACTCTTTCGAAGTGAAACGTTTACGTCGCGGTGAGTACCCACCTGACCTCATTTTGGATCTACATGGGTTGAACAAAGAACAGGCGAAATTGGAAATTGCCGCGCTCATTTACGCAGCGCAAAAACAGCATTACCACTGTGTCTGTATCATCCATGGTATCGGCAGTTATGTGCTGAAAAAGAATGTACCAAACTGGTTAATTCAGCACCCCAGCGTAAAAGGCTTTCACCAGGCCCCACTGGAATGGGGCGGTCAAGGCGCCGTATTAGTACTGATAGACCTCCCCCAAGTGCACAGCAAGTATTAGTGCATAAACGGCTGTTGTAATAACAGTTTTTCAAACTCAGGCTTAGGCAGTGCTTTACTAAAATAATACCCTTGAATGTAGTCGCAGTTGAGTTGCTTCAATAGCGCAACCTGCCCTTCTAGTTCAACCCCTTCAGCAACCACATCAATGCCTAATTCATGACACATAGCAATCAATCCACCAATCATGCTCTGAATTTCCTTGCAGCCTTCAATGCCGTCCACCAGCACTTTATCTAGTTTCAGCACATCAATAGGTAATTTTGCCAGATAAGCGAAAGACGAGTACCCAGTGCCAAAATCATCCATAGCGATGCTCACCCCAAGCTCTTTAAGCTCCCATAAGATCGCCAACGTTTGCTCAAAATCTTGGATCAGGCAAGACTCAGTAATTTCCAGCTCAATGAGTGACGGCGGCAATGCGTATTTATCCAACAGGTGTTCGAATTGCTCCACTACGCTGTGATTAGCTAGCTGTCTTGAGGAAATGTTTATCGCGACACGCTTTAAGTCAGGAGTGAAATGGTGAAGCTCAGCAATTTTCTTTACGCTTTGATCTATCAGCCATTCGCCGATTTGCTCAATTTGACCATCTAGTTCGCTCAAATTGATAAACTCATTGGGCGGGATCCACCCTAATTCATTGTGTTGCCAACGGATAAGGATCTCCGCGCTATCAATTTGCTGATCGGGTAAGTGCACTTTCGGCTGAAAATGCAAGAAGAATTGATTATCACGTAGCGCACCATTAATGGAGTTTTTAATCTTAAGCTGGCGTTGCTGCAAGTCACGCAAGGCTGAATCAAAACGGCACAACCTTTCTCTGTCTGAATTATCGACTGAAAACGCACAACGTAAGTTTTCCATCAAACTACTTGGGTCTTCGCCATCAGTGGGAGCCAATGCATACCCCATCACACAGTTTATTTTAACGCAGCCTTTGCGCTGTGTATTGGGCTCGTTTAATTTGTGGTTAATGGCTGATAAGCGACGACGGATCACCTCTTCACTTTCAAAATCAGGAATGATGATGAAAATTTTGCCGCTGTCAAAGGCAAACGTTTTACTGCCTTGTGGCAGTTCGCTACTGACTAATCCTCTAATTTCAGTTAACAGTCCAGTGAAAATACCCGGCCCAGCATGCTGTTCTAAGTAGTCGTAGTCCTTAATTTTAAGCGAAACGAGGCAAAACTCTTGTTGCATCTCAAACTGGTCGCGCACCGCTTGCTCAAATGCGTAATACTCAGGATTGTGCTCGCCTTCTAATACGCGCCGATTCATTATTCTGGCGTGATATTCAACAAACGCGCCGTCGACTTCTTCTATTAACTGTTGATTATTCCAAGGCTTACGCAAAAATTTATGCGCCGCACCGCTGTTTAATAAACCGATGGCTGAATCAAAATCTGCAAAACCACTCAGTACCATGGATATCACATCAGGGTGATGTTGCTTAATTTGCTCGAGAAACTCAGCACCTGACATCTGTGGCATACGAAAATCCGACAGCACCACTTGAATGTTGTGCTCTTGCATTATGGCAAGCCCCTCTTGGGCACTATTGGCCATAAAGACTTCAAATGGTGTTTTCACTAAACAGCGTTTTAATGACGATAAAATATTCGGTTCATCGTCCACAACTAAAAGCTTACCTGTCGCCGGAGTGGCATGTAATTGCTGGCTGTTCATTTGCGTTAGCCCCTAAGCATTATTATGTTAATTAAGACAGTGTTAAGTAACAGAGCACTGATTTTTAGTATGTTGATGTTCAAAACTGATACTGCCCTTCAATTCGCACTCGAACACCTTGTTCGTCTTTCCCTTTAATAGTTCTAATGTCGCTGACGCGGGCACCTAACCACCAGTTATGGTTCATTTTCCGGCGCAATCTAATATCAACCCCCTGCAAATTCGAGGTAGCAAACCTAGCGGTGCCGTTTTGCGCAAATTCATTAATCACACCAAAACGTTCGACCCGCAGGTACCTTATATGCCAAGCATAATTGCCCACTTGCTTTAAGGTACCTTGGCTAAACTGCACAGCAAGGCTGGTTTTCTGATCATTAAATTGGTCGAACTGTGAGAAGCTTTCCAACGAATGCCCTATATCTACGCCCAATTTATATCCTTGATAGTCAACACTCGTGGACAGGCGTATCGAACGGTTATCTAGCTCAGTGTCTTTTTTCGCATACCTTGCGCCCTGCTGACCGTGGTAATCCACCAGCCAAGGTGAAACCCTCAGCTTTATCCCCTTAAAATCATAGTTCATATTCAACTGTATGATGTGCATCAGACCTATTACATCGCTGTTTCCATCCAGAGGTTTCAGTGATGCGAGTTGCAGTTGATGCTGTTCATTGAACTGATAATTCAGGTGAACGCCAATAGGGTGCAAATTTCTATCCCAAAATATGTCAGTGACTTGCTTCGATTGCCACGGAATTTTGCCGATATAAAGCTGAGCTTGGCTGGATTTTCCTGAATTAAATTTTCCAGTCATAAATAGGCGTTCTACATACACATCGTTATCTGGCTGAGGCTGTGTATTAAATCTAGCGACAGTAATGGCTGGTACATTTTGCTTATTTTTCAACCCCGTACTTAAACGTCCCTGTGCAGACCAATTATTATTGATGTCAGCCTTGAGCCCTAAACGGGCAATCAAGCGAAGACGCTCCCGGTCTGGCAAATTATTGTGCTGGCTTTCATGTTCGTATCTCAGAATCATATTGCCAAATACATCAAGATCACTCGCAATCGCTGCACTGGGTACTGCACTGAGCGCTATGAGTACTCGCAACATAAACTTCTCCATCGAAAACTCCTTGCCATCACAGATAACATTAAATTCGTGAGACTAATAATTACACAATGTCACTATTGTCACATATTACACTTTAGTCCTATTTGTCATTTTAGTCATAAATGGTATAAACTAATCATACGTAATGACAGCCAAGAGAAATCAATGAAAACATTAACCTCCGGTGAAATAGCGAAGTACTGTGACGTTAATTTGCGCACGGTTATCCGCTGGATTGATAGTGGCAGACTCAAAGGCTACAAGTTGCCTGGTGGTGGTAATAACCGTGTGAAAGAAGAAGATTTTCTCGCATTTTTGCAAGATAACGAGCTACCTATCCCTACTGAGTTTCAAACAAAAGAGACACGTGTGTTGATAGTTGACGATGAATTGCAAGTGGCAAAAGCCATAAGCCGAGTAACCACTCGCGCCGGCTTCAAAAGTGTTATAGCGACAGACCCTTTTATGGCAGGTGCGTTGTTGACCAGTTTCAAACCGCAGTTAATGACACTCGATTTAAGCATGCCTGGGGTTAACGGTTATGACATCGTTAAATTTGCCCGCCATGATTACGACGATAAATCGTTGAAAATACTAATTATTTCAGCCCTAGGAGAAGAGCAACGACAACAGGCAGTCGATTTGGGCGCTGATATGTCACTGTCTAAACCATTTTCAAACAAAGAATTACTAAACACGATTGAAAGCCTGCTGGTTAAATAATTTTTGGCTACACACGTGTTGGTCTCTTTTTGATTGTTTTTTTGTTCACTTTCGAACGATGATAGGAGTACAAGATGAAAAAACGTTTTCTAGGCTGTATTTTTTTATTCTGCGCTTTAACCACATTGCCAGCTTTGGCCGCTGAAAAGCAGTCACAGCAAGCATTAACCTTTGCTGTTGTGCCTCAACAATCAGCGAAAAAACTAGCCAAGTTGTGGACCCCACTATTAAAGGAAATAAGTGCAACTAGTGGGGTTGAACTTGTATTTACTACGGCACCCAATATCCCCATATTTGAACAACGTTTAGAGCGTGGTGAATACGACTTTGCTTATATGAACCCGTACCATTTTACTGTGTTCAACCAAACGGCAGGCTACCACGCGCTAGCAAAGCAAAGAAATAAATCTATTCAGGGGATCATCGTGGTCAAACAAGACTCCCCCATCACAACCCTGCAGCAATTAGAAAACCTGACCTTGGCATTTCCTGCTCCTGCGGCATTTGCTGCCACGCTTTTGCCTAAAGCTGACTTACAAGCTCAAAATATACTGATTGAAAGCCGCTACGTATCCTCTCACGACTCTGTTTACCTTGCTGTCGCAAGAGGTTTGCTGCCTGCAGGAGGCGGCATTATGCGTACGTTCAATAATGCACCAGAGCAAGTCAGAGATAGCCTGCGAGTCCTTTGGAAAACCAAAGCGCACACGCCTCACGCCATTGCTAGCCACATGAGTGTCCCGTTGGAGGTTCGTGAACGAGTACTACAAAGTTTACTTAGCCTAGACAAAACAAAACAAGGAAAGGGTCTGCTAAAAACCATTAACTTTAGCGCTTTTGAAAGCGCAGAAGATAATGACTGGGATGACATTCGGGCCTTGGGCATTAAAACGCTTTAATACGCGTCATGCTTAGAATATTTTAACGGGAGTCTCACATGTCTTTGCGTCGAAAAACAATAATAGGTATTGCCAGCATAGAAGCCGTGCTGTTGCTTTCGTTAATCATTACCGCCGTGACGTTTTTAAGTCAATCTGTGAACAAAGACTTGATTAAACATGCCTCTACCACTGCGACTTTGTTCTCAACCACCACCAAAGATGCTGTCCTTTCGTACGATCTTGCGTCACTGGATGATTTTGTCTCTGAAGCGCTTAAAAACCCCGGTATAGAATACGCTCGAGTCATTAGTAGCACTGAGGGCATTTTATCGCAAAAAGGCTCTGCTTCAGCATTGGCCCGTGCATTTAACGCCGATATGCATATGTCCGACGTCACCGATGGCATCTTTGACACCTACGCCGATATCATTGAAGGGGATACTGTTTATGGTCGCGTGGAAATAGGCATGAGCACAGAGCAGGCCGTCACTTCTATCGCCAAAATAAAACAATGGACCACCTCCATTGCAGTTGTAGAGTTAATTCTCGTGGCTTTATTTTCATATGCTTTGGGTCATTATTTAACCCGCCAACTTGGTTTGCTAAGGGCTGGGGCGAAAAAGATATCCTATAGCGTACTCTCGGGTGATTTTAATGACACCCGCATTGCGATAAAAACTAAGGATGAACTCGGAGAAGTTGCCCACGCCTTTAACCAAATGGTCGAAACCTTAGAAGCGGAATGCGTTCGGGTTAAAAAATATCAAGAAGAACTAGAGCATCTAAATCAAACTTTGGAAAAGCGTGTAGTGGCAAGAACGCAACTACTTGAAGATAAAAACGCACAATTAAGCCTTATCAACTTTGAATTAAAGAGCACACAGGAACAACTTGTACAGGCTGAAAAAATGGCCTCTCTTGGGCAATTAGCAGCTGGGGTTGCCCACGAAATAAATAATCCAATAGGCTTTGTTAGCAGTAACCTAACATCTCTTTCAGAGTATGCAGATGTGTACGTTAAGCTGGGGCAACATATCACCGATTGGCAATCGAGCGAAACACCAGAAGACCGCAAAAAGTACGAAAACAGCCTAATTGAATTTATTCAAAGTGAAAATCTTGCGTTTATGCAAGAAGACATTCAAGCGTTAATCAATGAATCGAATGAAGGCCTAATACGGGTTAAAGATATCGTATCAGGACTGAAACAATTTTCCCGAGCTGACAGTAAAGAGAGTCAATACTTTGATATCAATGACTGTGTTAAAACCACGTTGAGTATGGTCAGCAACGAACTTAAATACCACTGTGACATCGTCACGCACCTGCAAGATGTCCCTCAAGTTAACATCAATGTAGGCAAAATTTGTCAGGTACTAACCAATTTATTCATCAATGCAGGTCAAGCAATTGGTTCGCAAAATACTTCCCGACAAAGTATTGCCCCACAAAGTATTGCCCCACAAAGTATTGCCCCACAAGGCGTCATCACTATTGAAACCTATTCTCATCATGAATTGGTATATGTGGTGGTCAGTGATACTGGTCATGGTATTCCAGCTGAGAATCTAAAGCGCCTGTTTGACCCTTTCTTTACCACTAAGCCAGAAGGGCAAGGCACGGGACTTGGTTTGGCTATTTCTTTTGGTATTGCCCAAGAACATGGTGGCGATCTGAGCGTGTTCAGCGAAGAACACAAAGGCAGTCGCTTTACCTTAAGCTTGCCCGTAACCACTTTACCCACAGAAACCGTCTAATAATGAGCCTTACAACTCATAAAATAGGAGTCAGTATATGAACACGTTATCAGAAAACGAAACGACCACGTTTACGGTTTTATGTGTCGATGATGAAGTCAATATTCTCAAAGCCATCAAACGAGTTCTTCACAGGCAAGATTTTAAACTGATCACAGCTGAAAGTGGTGCACAAGCATTAGAGATTCTAAAGCAAGAATCCGTTCAGGTCATCGTTTCAGACATGAGAATGCCAAATATGTCAGGCGCTGAGTTTTTGCAGAAAAGTACTGAAATTATCCCCGACTGCTATCGCATCCTGCTGACTGGTTATTCTGATATGTCATCAACCATTGATGCCGTAAACAAGGGAGACATCGACCGTTACTTACAAAAGCCATGGGATAACCACGAGCTCATCACCACGGTTAACGATGGTCTGGCGAAAATTAAACTTAAGCTTGAGAATAAGCGTCTGAGTAACTTAGTTAATAAGCAAAATGCCTTGTTGAAGGATTTGAATCACAACTTAGATGAAAAAGTAAAACTGCGCAGCAAACAAATAGTACTCGCGATGCGCAAGCTAGAGCACAATACCCTTGCCACCCAGCGCGTACTGTATAATTTCATTAGTATTAATCCCCACCTTGATGGCGGGTTTGCGCAAAGTGTGAGCCATCTAGCAGGTAAAATTGCCGACCAAATGTCTTTGCCTGAAAAAGAACACAACCATGTTACTTTTGCATCGCTGCTTTGTGAAATCGGCCTATTAGGGTTAGACACCGCCCTGTATGCTAAACCTTTCAGTGAGCTTAACTACAATCAGCAAGATATTTTTATGCATCAAACTAAATTTGCTGAACAAATTTTAAGTCCTGCAACTCATCTTCGCGACGAACTGGATATAATTACGTGTCAGTTTGAATACGTAGACGGCACAGGCCCTAACAAGCTTTTCCTTGAGCAAATACCATTAGGTGCACAAATTCTAGCGGTCGCGAGGGATTTCTGGCGCTATAAATTAGGGCGTATAGGCAAAACCCCTCTATCCAATAGTGAAGCGATTAATGAGCTGAAGAAATACCGAGGATTACGATACGCGGCCAAAGTCCTAGACATTTTGGTCAAAAATCCAGATCTTATCAGTGGCCAGTTTATTGCCGCGGCAATACAAGTCGTTGATCTGCGTGATGGTATGCGTTTAAAAGAAGATATTCTGACGGAAAATCACATATTGGTGCTGCCTAAAGGCCATGTGTTTTCTGATGCTTCCATTCGCCAACTAGCCAACTATGAAAAACAAAAAAGCCAGTCTTTTGCCATCCATGTGCATCCAGCAGAAACCGCGCCAGACACTACTGAGGTAGAGGAAAACTAAGAGAGAATTGAGTTCCTTTACCTACAGTAGATTGCACTTGTGTATGCACGTTATGTGACTCGAGAATAGCGTATGACACCGACAACCCTAAACCTGTCCCTACGCCTACAGGCTTAGTGGTGAAAAACGGTGTAAATAACTGGTCGAGTGTTTTTTTGTCCATGCCACAGCCATTATCGATCACCTCTATCAATAATACCCTGGGGGTCAGTTTTGATTTAATCGTTAGCTTGCCGCCCTTTGACATGGCGTAAGCGGCATTCACAAATAAGTTCACAAAAACTTGTTGCAGTTGCCCGATGTTTCCAAGTACTTCTGGTAAATCCTCCGGCAACAAATTATCCACTACATGCTCATATTTAAGGGCATTCCAAGCGATTTTTAGCGCCCCTTCGATGCAAGCTTTAATGTCTATTTTGTCTAGTTTGCCATCACCGCTGTGAGAAAAGGTTTTCAAGTTCTCAACGATCTCTTTTACCCTGTCTAACCCTTCTAAATTCGATGCCAGTAAATCTTTGGCATCCTGTTGTATGTAGACTAAATCAATGTTTTCACATAATGACTTGTATTGCGCTGCATCCAACTGCCCCGAGATACCAATTTGCTTTAAAATTAACGCATGTAATTGCTGATAATCTTGTAGGTATTCTTCGAGCATCTCTAGATTTGAGCGAATAAAGCCCACTGGGTTATTAATTTCATGGGCAACGCCAGCGGCAAGCTGCCCTAAAGAGGCCATTTTTTCTGATTGAATGAGTTGCTGTTTAGCCTGCTCTAAGCGGTTCACCGTGTCTTGCAGTTCCACCGTACGCTTTCGAATACTTACGTCAGTAATGCGCCGCGTAATGCCGCTTAACAGGTGTTCTCTGGCTGTGCTGAGCACAGAGAGCGCCTCTTCGTCTAAATATTCCGCTCGGCTAAAAAACGCTAACCATGCAATTTTATTTCCGAGTAATTCAAAGTTAACAAACACTATCCATTTGAATCCGGCTAATGCTTGGCTAGATTGTTCATCGATAGCTGAGACCAACCACATACTCAGGCATTCTTGCTGTTGAATGGGTAAGAACTGTGTTGCTTGCTGTAAGAATGCTTTGTCAGAGACCCACTCATTTGGCGCCCGCCAAATATTGTCGACTTTAGATTCTAACGCTTGGCCATTTTGCGTCACGATAAACATGCCACATTCCACCGAAAAAAATTGCCCAGTCAACTCCACCGTATTCGTTATCAGCTCTTGCAACGATATATCCGAGGAGACGTCACCTGAGGTTTGGCGTAAAAACTCTAGCTCAGCTTGTTTTTTCTTAGCCATCGCCAAGGAAGTCTGCAACGACTGATTGGTTTCATACAGTGCGCGAGAGTGCACCTCTAAGTGCTGTTCAGACATCACTCGGGCTTTCTTTTCTCGCTCGACTTTACGCTCTAAAACGGCGATCCTTGCCTCTAATTCCTCGTTCGATTTAGCCAACTTTGGTAACCTTTATCACACATCGTGCGTCGCCATCATGCTCACATTCTGGTTGTTCAATTGCCACTTTTTGACCTGTATGATCGGCCAGCCCCTCTATGATCCCTTCACAGAAGTAACACATCTTGCGCGGAGAGAGATAATGAAAACTCAAAGAGTTCTCTGTTTCCTCTATAAACTCGAATTCTGGTAATATCGCTTCTGGATTCAGTTTTTTCACTTCCACATGGATAACATCTTGTACCCCATAAAGAAAGCTGAATACGTCGGTAAATTTATGCGCCTCAGGGGGAGCGGCTTCTAACAACTGTTTGAACATCCATTGGCCAAACGCCATTTGAGCCTGTTGACCCGTTAGGCCCTTCTTTCCCATGATTAAACCCACTAGGGTAAACAGTTCTGCGTCATCATAAGTCGCAACTGAAGTGTATATGCCGTCACTGGGTAACTCTGCATCTTGCAACAATTCGTCCCAAAACTCATCGCCCCATAATTCATCAACAAACTGATTCAACTTTACAAAAATAATGCCTTTCATAAGCTATTCTCCGCTGCGTTACACTCTCGACAACTAGCCAACATTGACTAACAAGTAATGTTCAGTTCCAAGATAGTCGATTTTTACCGCTAACCTCAACGTAAATTAGTCTACCTTTGCGTGTAATTCTGTCTTAAATATGCAACATTCAAGCCCCTACACGTAACGCAATCAAACCTTAACCTATTGATATATCTAAACATATAGTAATTGGAACAAGAACTGCTAACTTGAGATTAAATGAATGTTGTGCCTAACAATTTACTTGGGACCAACATTATTAATATAAGGACAATTAAATGTTTGATTCTCAGCGGTTCGATAATTCACATGATCACCATGCCTATGCTTATGGCAGCAAACCACAGCTTGCAGTAGACAATACCCGTGGTTTTAATCGCATCGTCGCCTTCAGTGACGGCAGCGCGCAAGGCTACCAGTTACCAAAGTGCCGCAATAGCAAGCGCATTAGTGTGTTTGGTCTTGGCCATAACGGCGCACTGTCGGCTATTTGCATGGCAGCCATTGGGCACAAAGTAATAGGTGTCGATTTAGACCAGCGCCGCATCAACGCGCTCAATCAAGGTCGAACGTTTTTAGACGAAGATGGTTTGCCCGAATTACTGGCCCAAATCGGTACATTCTGTAACTTGGTTGCAACTGACGATGGTTTTAATGCGGTTAAACGCTCTGATTATTCACTGATCTACGTAAATGACGATGCAGACAGCACGACTTCCGTCAGTATTGATAAACTCAAAATCATTTGCGAGCAGATTGGCCTGAGCCTGAGATACAAAGAGCATTATCATAATATCGTCTTCTGCCAACAATTAGCATCGGAAATAGTCAAGGATGTGCTTATTCCCATCTTAGAAAAACAAAGTGGCAAAAAAGTGTCTGAAGCATTTGGTGTCACGTCAATGCAAAGTGGTAACCAGACTACTCGCAGCATCAAAGAGTTTTATCAACCCGCGCAATTAGTCATCCAGTTTATCGACAAGCAGAGTTGTCAAATGACCGAGCAACTATTTAACGGTTTCAAAGCGAGTATCAGGCGCATAAGCTGGTAAGCACTTATTTTCCATTAGCCAGTTAAAAATCGGAAAAAGGCGCAAACAAATCGGAGAAAAACCGACGTTATTTGCGCCTTTTTAAATGATAAAACTAAGATTAATCGCTGCGTATGAACGCGAGCCTTATATATCCATACTTACGCGTAGGTATCAACCTGATTAACTGACGACGTACTTGACTGGCTGCCGGTTAACGACGTCAGCATATCTTTAAATACTGCACCAAGTTCATCTTCAGACATACTGCTGGCGTTATCACGTAAACTATCTAACTGTGACTTTAAAGATGACTGTTGATCCTTACTCAAGCTGGACAACATATCAGTAACAGCACTTTGCTCTTCACTCGATAGGGTCGACACCGCAGACTCTATGCCTGGTGGTATTCCTCCCTCAGGCGGCGGTGGAGGTGGGCTCTTTGGGCGACCAACGTCTGACGAAGCCAATGGATTCATGGATTGGTTAGCAGCATTTATTTGCATTTCAGTTATCCTTTTTTAGGGTGATAATTTAGCGTCGACGCTAGGGCGCGTTGATCTTTGCTGTACGCAATTTGGTCTACATCGAAACGTTTTAATCGCGAAACAGTCCTGCCGGCCTAGTCTCTTTTGCCCATCTCAGGTACAGCAACCAAGGTGTCATCAATCATCTGACAAGTCGCACTCATTGAGTCTCCTCGTCTAGTTTCTACGTTGACAAAATCCCCCTCTGATTGACCTTCACAGGCTTCAAATGCTTCAGGAGGCGGTCGGCGCTCGCCGCCTTGCCCGCGACCTTCTTGTGCACATGCTGTAAGACTGCTAAGTGCGAAAACACTAGCGACGATAAACATTTTTGATATTGGCATATTTTTTTACTCCAGATTTAGTCTACAACAAATACTATCAAGCAAATGTGCAGAAACAGTGGAGATTGCATGGAGAAGTCGGTTAAATTGCTGCCCCTGACTGGTTAAGCGAACTTTTGTACAGGTATACTTGAGCGATGAATATATTCCGTAAAGTTTTCTTATCTTTTTTAGGCTTGACTGCCTTCACTCTTCTGATCACCTTAGGACTTGCTCGTTGGAGCTTTGACCAAGGGTTTCTTGATTTTGTAGCAGGCCTAGAGCAGCAACGGCTGGGAGAACTGAGCGTAGCCCTTAGCGCAGCTTACTCTCGTGATAAAACATGGAGCACCGTGATTGAATCCGGCTTGGAGTACTATGCGAGTACTCCTCCAATCCATTTTAGAGGTCGCCCACCCGCGTTGAATCAACCCCGCCCCCTAAGGCAACAAGGCAAAGGTCCGGGCTCTCCAGGCAATCGGACTGCTCCTCCTCCCCCTAGGCGTAACGGGCAAGATGCGGCGCCGCCAACGGCTTTATTTGACCCCCAAGGTAAATGGTTAGTAGGGGCAAAACCTCATTCAGATACAAACGATATGGTCAGTTTCAGCATTTATTTACAAGATGAGAAAATCGGTGAATTACGTAGCTGGTTAGACTCGGTGCCCCAGAGCGAGCTCGCCTCATCATTTTCCATGCAGCAAAGGTATGCGAGCATTGCTATTGGTCTGTTATGCCTGCTTTTGGCAGGGATCGCATCTTGGCTACTGGCTAGAAAGCTCACTTCGCCAGTCAACGACGTCATTCACGGTGTTGAGCGTTTAAGTCGAGGTCACTATGACTTATCGCTAAACCCGGTAAGAGCTGATGAATTGGGTATTCTCATGCGAAACCTAAATGGCTTAAGCCATATATTAAATGAAAACCGCAGTGCAAAGAATCGATGGTTTGCCGATATATCCCACGAATTACGCACCCCCTTAACTATTTTACTCGGCGAGTTAGATGCCTTGGAAGCAGGTATTCGACCATTTGGGCCTGAGCAAATTGAATCCTTACAACAAGAAGCGTTGCTATTACACCGTTTGGTGGACGATCTCTACCAACTCTCTATGTCTGATGTGGGCGGCTTGAAGTACCACTTTAACCAAATCGACATCAGCAAAATTTGTCATAACGTGTGCAGTGCTCTAACAAGCAAAGCTCAGCAAAAAGGCTTACAGGTAACGACTCAAATCCAAGATAAGGTCATCTGCCTAGCGGATCTTCAACGAATTGAGCAATTATTTATCAACCTGTTAAACAACGCCATTTTGTACACTCAACAAGGCGGAAAAATACAAGTGTCACTGTCCCATCATGCCCACTCGGCAGTCTTCGAAATCAATGATACGTTACCCGGTGTACCTGCTGAGGATTGTGAAAAATTATTCGACCCTTTATACCGCCAAAGCGCCTCACGAAATCGCTCTGCTGCAGGTGCCGGATTAGGCCTAACCATATGCAAAAATATCGTAATTGCCCACAAAGGCAGCATTGTTGCCTCACCATCAACCCTAGGGGGGTTATGTGTGCGCGTGGAGCTTACGTTAACTAAGGATAAAATATGAGCAATCAACAACAGATACTGATTGTGGAAGATGAGCCCAAAATCGCTCAAATATTGGTCGATTTTCTGACCATTGAAGGCTTTGCTACACAAGTCGTCCATAATGGTGATGAAGCAGAAGATGCCATCAGGACCAAAACGCCTGACTGTGTCATCCTCGATTTAATGCTACCGGGTAAAGATGGTTTGAGTATATGTAAGGATGTGCGCAAATTTTCGCAAGTGCCGATTATTATGCTTACCGCAAGGGTAGATGAAATTGACCGCTTAATGGGTTTGGGTTTCGGTGCTGACGATTACGTTTGCAAACCTTTTTCGCCCCGAGAAGTGGTCGCACGAGTACAAGCCATTTTGCGCAGAGCCACATTTGCAGCTCCTTCATCAGATGAAACCTGTATTTTAACGTTCAAACATATCAGCTTAAATACTGAGCGCTTTGAGTGTGAGATTAATAAACAAGTGACCGAACTTACTCCTGTCGAGTTTCGCCTGCTCAAAACACTGATGAGTCGACCAGGAACGGTTTTTTCTAGAGAGAGCTTGATGCAGAGCTGTTATGAAGACGCCAGAATTGTGAGCAATCGTACTATCGACAGCCACATGAAAAATCTGCGCAATAAAGTCGCACTTACAAATGATCCTCAACCTATTTTGCAGTCTGTTTATGGCGTGGGTTATAAACTGATGTAACAGGTATATTGCCGAGCACGCGTAAAAGCCTATTGGCACGCAACATCTTATTTTGCACACCAAATCCTTAATAACTGCACCGTTTCTGCGTTTTGTTTTTTTACAGTGATAGCTGGTTAACAAAAAAAGATACGCTATGAATACGATACGAAATTACTCCCACTTCATTTTGCTACTGACCTTAACATTCACACTTTTCGCGTGCGGCGGCAGCGACACACAAACGGACACAACGAGCGATAGCGCAACCGCTAACTCCGGCTCGGATACTGACACTGACAACGATAGCGGAACACAAACAGAGACAACCGTTGACGCTAGCGACCTGTTCTTCTTTGACGACGCGGTCATTGAGTCCATCACAACACAAAGCTGTACTTTATCTGGCGGTACACAAACCACCTGTTATCGCATTACCCTCGCGGGCGAGCCAGCGAATGACGAAATAGGCCCTTTTTGCCCACCAACAATCAGCTCTGACGCATCACAAGGGGGAATTTGGTTTGATGGCTCTGGCGAGGTGTACGACATAGACGGTGAATTTATCAGTAACTTAGATCAGCTTTACGGTGATGGCTGGCAGTTATATGACCTGAGCACCGGGGAGGTAAACATCACTGATACTCAAGAGGCATGCGAAGCCGCTGCACGACCAAATGTCGACCCAGAATATCAAAATTACTGCGTGCAATGCGATTTGGATTATTACGGCGGTGGTGTGAGTGAAACCGTTTTACTGCCTGTTACACCAGTGCCGTTATCTAACCCCAGTTACGTCAATGCCAATATGGGGGTATCGTTGAACGGCGTTATATTAGCGGCACAAGCCCCCGTGGATGCCATATTGAGCAATTACACTATCGCTGCGTTTGACGATTGTGGTGGCCATATCAATCCATTTGAAGGCTATCATTATCATGCTGCCACTGGGTGCTCTACAGGTATTGACCAAGAAGATGGTCACGCCAATCAGATTGGTTACGCACTGGACGGTTACAGTATTTACGCCATGTTGGACGCCAGTGGATTCGAAGAAACCGACTTAGATGAGTGCCGCGGTCATACCGATAACACGCGAGGTTATCACTATCACGTAGCCAGCCCAGGTGAGAATATGTTTATCGGTTGTTTTCATGGTGAACAAGGTGAATGGTTGGGCAGCGAATGATTAATTCAGTAGCAAACATAAAGGTAAAAGCAAAAGCTCTGTATCTGAAAGCATTGGTCTCAAGGCCGTTAATCGCTGTTTTATCCATTTTGCTATGCGCTATATCAACACCAGCCCTAGCGCATGAGGGCCACGTAGATAAAGACGCTCAGTTCGCTTGCAGCGAAAAAGCCTTGCGTGAATCATGTGAATACATGAAGCAAATAGACGAAAAATCCGCCAAGCTATACAGTGGATATTGCCAAAAGATATCGCACACTAAGATGTGTGTGCGCAATCAGCCCATTAAAACCATCGTACTCGAACCGCTGGAAAACTAACTAAGCGGTCAGTTGCGGCGAGTCTGAATTAAGACTCGCCTTTTCGCGCCTTCAGGTTTTGTATTTCAGCAGCCAAACCTCTTCATTCGCCTTTAGTTTACCTTTTAGGCCCCCGACTACATCTTCGCTTGCCAGCTGCGAAATATCATAGTGCTGGCCATAATGGCCAGTAATTTCATTGCCATTTACACAATAAGGTGGGCCGGGTAACAAATGTTGTTCATAATCGAAGCTAATCAATAATTGCGGAGCTGCACCGGTCAATTCGCGCATGTGTAAGGTATACTTTTCACGCATATCGAAAGGTAATGCCACTAAGGCTGCACGATCATAAATCGCATCAACCCGACCAACCAACGCTGGGTTTAGTTGAAAAATATCCCCTACATACGCGTCAATCATCAACCCACCGACCATTGCTTGGTAATGAATTAGGTCAATTTCTTCAAAATGCATGACCTTGGGCTCTATTTCCATATCTTTGAACAGTTGAATAACAGCGGGCTCATGCAACTCGGCGGCAACCACATGATGACCATTCGCCACCAGCCAAGCAATATCTCTGGTTTTACCGCAAAGAGGCACCAATAGCCGGCTTGACTGGGGTAATCCTAATTCATCAAAGTGCGCTTTTAACAAAGGGCTCCCTTTAAATTGATGAAAAGCCGTCTCCCCTTTTTGCCACTTCTCATGCCAATAACTCGCTTGCATATTTACTCCATCACTTCGCTTAAATAGTATTGCGACTTCTTATCCGTACTTGGTAATGACTTTATAAAATCCATATAAACCCTATATAGACCCTTCATAAATACCGACAAACACCATCATGCCACTTAAAGTCCACTTTAGGTCAAGGTTTTTTGACTCAATCAAAGCGCTTACCGAGACATCTCAAACCTGAACACAACTAGGCTAGTTAGCCAGTTTCATTTAAAGCATCCCTTTAAGTTTTGCTAGCCCGTAGGCATTCACAGTAGAGGCATCTTTAATATCACCAGATAAAATCATTGTCTCGAACTCAGTGAGCGGTACCTTTTTGGTAATTAATCCCTCTTCCTCAGGATCCAAATTGATTTGGGTAAAGGTAAGTTCAGTGGCAAGGTAAATATGGTACATCTGATTGCAAAACCCGTATGCTAGGTATTGCTCTCCCAAATAATGCATTTTATTCGCAACCAACCCGGTTTCCTCTTTTAACTCTCCAGCGGCTAATAATGCGTGATCAGCATCAGGGTTTTCCTCCCACGCGCCTTGGGGTAATTCCCAACAGCGTTTTTTAATCGGATAGCGATATTGTTCAACCAAATGAATACACCCGTCTTGCACAGCTAAAATCACCACAAAGTCGGGTTTCTCAACCACGCTATAAATCCCTTCGTTACCACTGCTGCGGCGAATTTTATCTTCTTTTAAGCGCATCCATTTGTTTTCATAAACAACCTTGCTGGTTAATGTCTGTATTTCATCGCTCATTTTTTCATCCTAGTAGATTAGTTGTTAGGTCGCGCTAAACTGAGTCGACCTATCCTAGCGTAAAAGCATGAGTATTTTCTCATTGCATACAAAAGTAATTCCGAGATTTATTGAGGGGTTTTAATTTCGCTGCGTATACGTAGTAACATGAGGTTATTTAATGGGTAAGGCGTGAAAGTCATCCAACTACATCGGGCAAAAAAACAGCTCATTGCCAGAGATGAAAACAGCCTGTTAGTAAAACAGCTGTACGATGAATATGGCAGTGCATTACGCCGTTTTATTCGCGTGCGCTCACGATTAAACGACAGCGACTGTGAAGATGTGATGCAAGAGGTATATGAGCGCCTGTTGAAGCTCGACGATTTACCTCAAAAGCTGTCAGGTAGAATGGATACAGTTCGTAATTATCTATTTCAAATTGCCACCCATATATTAATCGACCGTGACCGCCGTGCTAAAGTGCGCTGCAAAGACGCCCATGTTAGCGAACAAGATACGGCTATATTTACATCCTTATTTTCCCCCGAGCGAGCACTGCAAAATAGAAAGCAGTTACGGGAAATAGAGACGGCATTAGCAGAGATTAAAACCAGCCACAAACAGGCATTTATGTTAAACAGAGTAGAAGGCATGAGTTACCGGGAAATCAGTGACGCATTAGGTGTATCAGTCAGCACAGTAGAAAAGTATATTTCAGCGGCCTTGGTTGCCATCAGAGCGAAGGTGTCTTCCCTATGAGCAGCAATATGAATCAAGAAGTAATACAACAGCAAGCGGCGACTTACGTTGCGCGTCTATATTCAGGTGAGCTTAGCGCGGAAGAAGAAATGCAAATTTACGTCTGGTGCGACAGGTCTCCTGAGCACCAGCAGGAGTTTGACTCCATGCTTGCTATTTGGGACACCAGCAATCAACTGTTTCAAACTGCACAACCAAATAAAAATAAGAAAATGAAAAAGAAAAAGAAAAACGCTTACTGGTTAACGAGCGTTGCTGCAAGCTTAGTATGTACTGTGTTAGTGATGTGGTATCTCACGCTCCCCGGCCCCGCCCCTTTGTATCAAGCGGCCATCCCTAAGCCGAACACCTACCACACAGCCATAGGTGAAATAAGCACGGTCGGCTTGCCCGATGGCAGTGCCGTAACACTCAACACCGACAGTGCGATCAGAATAAATTTTACGGGTCAGCAGCGCCGAGTATGGTTAGAGCGCGGCGAAGCATTTTTTGATGTAGCGAAAGACGAAAGTCGGATCTTTAGCATTAACACCGGCGAGAAAACCATTCGTGTCATTGGTACAAAATTTAATGTGCGAAAGTCTGATGCAACGCTAAAAGTATCGGTAACAGAAGGTTTAGTCGCAATACAGCCCTCGGCGTTGGCCTCGAGTGAGCATATAGATTTTGAAGAAGCGGAAACCCTACTCCCCGCGGGCTCAGTCGGCGCTTTTAACGGCACCAGTGAAGTGATTACCCATGTGACCTCTAAGGAAGTGCTGGCTAACCAACAATGGCGACAAGGCATATTTCGTTTCAACAATGAGCCGCTGGCGAACGTTATCACTGAATTTAACCGTTATCGCTTGAAGAAAATCACTCTTCAAAATCGAGATCTTGGCAAACTAAAAATAAGTGGGGTATTTAAGTTAAAAGACGGAGACAGTATTTTGTCCGCCCTTGAAGCCGCGCTACCTGTTGAGATTGACCGTTACCCTGAGTATATAGAATTGAGCGCAAGAAACTAATTTTCACTTTTTGTGGAGGATCATTTAGTGCCTTGCGTATACCTCTAATAGGAACAGTCATTTCTAATAATAATAGAGGCACACATATGAAATCACATCAGTCGTTTAAACTCAGCTCCCTTGCTTGCAGCATTATGCTCATGCTGCAAACAGGGAACAGTTTTGCAGCTCAAACACAGCAACAGAACATAGACATACCCGCACAAAAACTCGATGCGGCATTGCTCGAACTCGCCGAAGAAAGTGAAACGCAAATTTTGTTTTCTTCTGCCATTACCCCAGATATTACCACTCGTGGCATATCAGCCACGTTATCAGTAGACGACGCCTTACGTATTTTACTTGAAAACACCTCGTTAGAGTTCGTTAAGCGCTCTGCGGATACGTTTATCATTCGCGAAAAAAACAAGAGCACCTCATCAAGCTCCAATACATCAGAGACTATTGAGCCTGTTGAGGCAGTAAAAAGCGCTGCAGGTACACCAGCAAAAAAGGCTGATGGCGAAGCCAGTGTTGAGCGCATCAAAGTTGTGGGCTCAAATATTCGCGTCAACCAAGACTCTGGCGCATTGCCTATTAGCACATTCAGTGCCGAAGACTTCGAAGATTTAGGCATTACTAGCGGTGCAGATTTGCTGGCTGAATTGCCCCAGCAGGGCGAAGTCAGCTTCAACAGCGAGCGCGTGGTGGGCGGTGTAAACGATGCCCGTGGCGATGTGTCCTCGGTCAATCTGCGCGGTATCGGTACAGGGTATAGCTTAACGCTGCTTAACGGACGGCGCTTAGTATTGCACCCTGGTACCCAGGCAGAAGACTTAGTGCCCGTGACCACAGTCAACTCAAATGCCCTACCGGTACGGGGCCTTAAACGCGTCGAAGTGTTACGCGACGGTGCCGCTGCAATATACGGTACAGATGCCATAGCGGGTGTTATTAATTATGTTCTCAAAGACAAAAACACCGGTGGCGACGTGCAGTTCCAATACGGTAAAAATGATGGCACTGACAAAGACACCTTCAGTTTATCTGGCTCTGGCGGTTGGTTTTTTAACAATGAACAAACCCACCTGACACTCAGCGCCAGCGTGTATGAGCAAGATATGCTCATGGCATCTGAGCGAGAATATGCAGCCAGTTCAGATACCCGTAATTATCCAGGTTTGAACCCTGAATTTGTCGGCAACACCTCATTAGATGGTCGCACTACCTCAACGCCTTGGGCAGAGTTAAGCTCAGGCAGCCTAGGCACATTTCACATTCAACCAGATACATTCGATGGTTGTGAGGTTGCCCTTGGCAATGGCATATGCGCAGACGGTGGCAGCTTAGATCGTGAGTTGCGTTACGATTCAAACTCAGAACGTTCATTAAGCTCAGAAGTAAGCCGCGTAAATTTATACGCATTGCTGACCCATGACCTGACTGATGAAATTGAATTATATGGCGAAGCTCTGTATTACCGAGCAGAAGCTGACCGCCTACGCGAACAAAGCGGAAACTTAACCGCTCAGCGCTTTACTGTCGCCAGTGATGCATTTTACAATCCATTCGGCGAAGACGTAACAGTTAGACGCTATCGCCCTATTGATACGGGCCCACGTGCAATTAATGTTGAAGATTACTCCTACCGCTTTTTGACTGGTCTGCGAGGTTATTATCAAGATTGGGACTGGGACACGGCACTGCTTTATTCAAAAGCGCATACCCTAGACTCTGCGAATCGGGTGAATACTACTTTGTTTCAGCAAGCAGTGAACAGCACAGAACAAAGCACAGCCTATAACTTGTTCAACGGTGGCAGCTTAACTTCGCCAAACAGTGGCGATGACACAGGTAACGACCAAGACGTTATCGACGGCTTTATGTTCAATATCGAGCGCGAATCCCAAACCGAGCTCGCCCTGTATGACTTTAAAATATCCCGCCCAGACATTTTCGAGTTACCCGCCGGGGACGTGGGCATGGCAGTGGGTATTGAATATCGCTATGAAAGTTTCTCTGATGCCCGTAGTGATGCGTTAAATGGCACTGATAGTTTTATTGATGTGGTCACCGGCAACCCATCGGCGCTTGCCAGTACAGTGCTGGGCAGTAGCCCAACGCCAGACTCTTCAGGTAGTCGCAATGTGTTTTCCACTTACGTGGAATTTGCAGTGCCTTTATTAGCTGATTTACCTCTGGTAAAAAGCTTAAACATGCAATTGGCTGCTCGCTATGAGCGTTTTTCAGATGTGGGGGATATTACCAAACCCAAAATATCCCTCGCTTGGCAAGTCAACGACATAGTTCAGCTTCGTGCAGCTTATGCCGAAGGCTTTAAAGCACCAGGATTACCGCAAACCACCGCGGTTGATGTGTCACGCTCAAACACCCGCTCTGATCCCATATCAGGCATTCGCCAAGGCACCCTTGAAATTCGTAACGGTAGCGATGATTTAAAACCTGAAACTAGCACTAACACCTTTGCAGGCATTGTGTTTACCCCTATGAAAAACCTGACGTTAACCGCTGATTGGTGGCACATAAAGCAAAAAGACGTGGTGGGAATTCTAAGCAGTCAAACGCAGATTTTGTACGATACGCTACTACGTGCCGATGGTGGCAGCAATGCCAACGTTATTCGTGATGAAAACAATGAAATCTTGTATGTGACGAACGACTACACCAACCTTTTGCCTCGTGAAATTAAAGGCGTCGACTACAGCATCTTTTACAAAATGAGTACTGAAGTAGGCGATTTCACCTTCACCGCTAATGCGGCGAATTTAACCCAATTTGACCAGGGCTTGGACTCCATCACTCAGCAGGTAGTCACTGCCCAAGAAAGCGGTAATGAAGCGGTACTATTTAATGGTGAAGCTGTTGGTATTCCGGGTGCCGCTGGTGATTTACTCACTAAAAATGGTCGCCCCGAATGGCGCAGCAACATCGGCATTAAGTGGCAAAAAGACAGCTGGGGTGCTGGGGTTAAATACAAATACATCAGCGAGCTAGAAAACGTCTTTTTATCTTATTTTGATGATGCGGGTGATCTGATTTATCAACAAATCGACGATTGGTCTACGGTTGATGCCTACGCTTCCTACTCCTTCAAAGAGCAAAACAGTTTACTAGAGAACACCAAGTTAACCTTAGGTGCACGTAATATTGGTGATAAAGAACCACCTTTCACCTCTGGCACATTTGGCTACGAAAGCAGTGTTCACTCTTCATCAGGCCGCTACTTGTACATGACTCTGAACAAGAAGTTTTAGCCCTTTAGCAACACAGCCAATCGCGGATACGCTGATTGGCTTTTTTATGACCCATAAAGAATGGAATGCTATCACCATGCTTAGATATTTTTTCCCCTTAGTATTACTCGCCACGTTTTCAGCATTTAGTCAGGCCAAAGACTGCCAATTTGACGATGTCACCTTTCATAGCGACTTTAGCACTGCCCGTTTGAGTACCTGCGAACGGTTGGCTAAACATGAATACCATATTGGTATTTTGCCAGAAAATGAGCCGGTTAATCCTAGCCCTTGGTTTGGTTTTAAAGTTCAGTCAGAACAAAATGCCCAGATAACGCTTAAACTGACGTTCAATGGCAACAACCCCCGCTATTTACCAAAACTCAGTACGGATGGCACTCAGTGGCAAAACATTCCGTTTAACACTAAAGGCAAAGAAATGTGGATCAGCCTGAACACAGGCAAAGAGCCAATTTGGATTTCAGCCCAAGAAGCCATTGATAATCAAGAGTATGACGATTGGCTAGCCAGTCTCAAAAAACAGCAACCCTCCCTTGAGGTTGAAACGTTAGGGCAATCAGAAAAGGGCCGGCCAATCAAAGCGTTGATTAAACAGTCGCCGAAGAATAACGAATGGCTAGTGATCATAGGACGCCAACACCCGCCAGAAGTGACAGGGGCCATGGCGCTATTTGCTTTCAGTGAAGCCCTATTACTGGATGAGGCATTAAGTACCCCGTTCTTTGAACGCTTTAACGTTCTGATGGTGCCAGATTTGAACCCTGACGGCGTTGAAACCGGTAACTGGCGACACAATGCCAATGGCATTGACCTTAACCGAGACTGGAAAAACTTCGCTCAAGCAGAAACGCGGCTGGTACGAGACAAAATGACCAGCATAGTGCAAGGCGGCGGTAAAATTGTATTTGCGGTAGATTTTCACTCAACCTTTCATGATGTTTTTTACACCATGCCAGATGATCATGATTTAGCACCTATCCCTTTGATGGCCGGCTGGTTATCCGATTTAGATGCCGAGACAGGTTGGGTTTTCAAAACCGTGAATAAGTCAGCCTCATCACCGGATCGCGGAATATTCAAGCAGTACATCGCCGATCACTATAAAGTACACGGGGTCACCTACGAAGTGGGTGATAACACCAATCGCCAACTTATTCCTTATGTTGCAAAGCAAGCTGCCAAAGCCTTGGTAGAAAACCTGTTAGACGTTGAACCAGAAGCATTTTATGTTGATAAAAAATAACTGGCTAGCAGCGCTATTACGCGCGTACTCAAAGCGTTTTTATTCAGTAAGCAACGTTTTGCTGCTCGCCACGAGTTATATCTACTCAAGCGCAACCTTGGCCGCAGTTAACCCGTTAGACCCGAACGGCGATGCTGCGACGTTTGTTGAACAGCAGATTAACCAACAGCAAGCAATGAGCAACACACTCGCTGACAATATGTGGCAGTGGGCCGAAACTCGGTTTCACGAGCAAAAAAGCAGTCAAGCCATGCAAGATATCCTCATTGAGCATGGCTTTGAAGTCGATGTTGGCGTAGCAGGTATGCCCACTGCATTTGTCGCTCGTTATCGCTCAGATAGCGCGTCGAAGCATCAACGCTCAGCAAGCCAAGGGCCAGTGATTGCTATTTTAGCAGAAATGGACGCCCTGCCCGGCTTATCTCAAGGAGCGGTTCCTCACCAAGCCCCCATTGCAGGTAAAGCCGCAGGCCACGCGTGTGGTCATCATTTATTCGGCGCAGGCTCGCTGGCCGCTGCAATAGCGGTTAAAAACTGGCTGGTTCTGAACAAGATAAGCGGCGAAATTCGTTTGTACGGCACACCAGCGGAAGAAGGTGGCTCAGGCAAGGTGTATATGGTGCGAGAGGGTTTGTTCAATGATGTCGATAGCGTATTGCATTGGCACCCTGGTGGCCAAAACACGACTCAGCCCATGACAACACTGGCCAACAAAACGGCTAAATTTCGCTTTCATGGCATTGCCTCGCATGCCGCTGCAGCGCCGGAGCGAGGCCGTTCAGCACTCGATGCCGTAGAAGCCATGAATTACATGGTAAATATGATGCGTGAACATGTGCCCTCAAACACGCGCATTCACTATGTCATCACCAGCGGCGGCGAAGCCCCCAACATAGTGCCTGAATTTGCTGAAGTCTATTACTTCCTGCGCACCCCATCAGCCGGCGAGCTACCCGAGTTATGGCAACGCTTAGAGCAAACCGCACAAGCGGCCGCGCTGGGTACACAAACGAAGGTCGATTGGGAAATTATGTCAGGCGTGTGGAGTACCTTGCCAAATGCCACGCTAGCGAAAGTGACATTTGATGCTATGCAGCGTTTTGGTGGTATTACATACTCTCCTAAAGAACAAGCATTTGCTGAAGAGTTGCGCCCAACACTCAGTAAACGTGCATTGAACCAAGTCGGCAACGAGCAAATCATTCAACCCTATACAGATGATATCTATCACGCTACCGCATCTACCGATGTGGGGGATATTAGCTGGAACGTGCCCACGGCAGGCTTTGTAGCCGCCACTTGGGTACCAGGTACAGCGCCTCACACCTGGCAAGCGGTTGCTGCTGGCGGCATGAGTATTGGTCATAAAGGCATGCACCTAGCCAGCAAGACGCTCGCGCTAAGTGCAATACGCTTATTTCAACAACCCGCGCTGATAGAAAAAGCAAAAGCAGAGTGGAAAACACGAGTAGGAAATGTGCGGTACCAATCTCAGATTGGCGAGCGCGCACCGGCAATCACGCCGAAATAAAGCAAGCACTGAGTACCCTTTAGCAATATGCTAGCGGCTGGGCTGACCGGGTACCATTTAAGTGTTGCCTAGGCCAGCCAAATCATGAGTGCTATTAGGCGTGGGTCAACAAACACTAAGGAAACAATATAAAGAGAGCATCAAGAATATATAACTAATTTATAAAGAGAATGTATGAAATTAGCCGAAGTGAGTGACGTACACCTAGTTCAATTGATGAGCTGGTTTGACAACGAGGCGCAACTAACGATGTGGTCGGGACCGAACTTTCGTTATCCGTTTACCGAATCCTCCTTCAAAAAAGACTTGAAGTTGTCAACGCTCTCATCTTATTCATTGTTATCACCACAAGGAGAGTTGCTGGCATTTGGTCAATATTACTTGCGTGAAAAAAGGTGCCACTTAGGACGATTAGTCGTTAATCCCGTAAAAAGAGGACAAGGCATTGTGGCCACGCTTATTGCGAAATTAACGGTAAAAGGAAAAGAGCATCTACAGGTAAACACCTGCTCACTGTTTGTTTTTGAAGACAATTCCAACGCGATCCATGCTTATCAAAGGTTAGGCTTCAAACAAAGCGAATACCCAACTGATATGCCCCTAATAGACTGCATTTATATGGTTAGCGATTTAAGCTAATGCTGTTCTTATCCCCTCTTTAGAAAAACACTTCTACTACGCAGCAGGCGCGGAGCAAATGATGAATACCTTCAAGCGCCACACTTATCATTAACAGCTGCTAGGAAGGACCAAAGCGAAAGCGTTGTTAAAGCGCGCCTAAAACAATTTCAAACAGTACATACCATGCATACCCTGTAGCCCACTCCCTTGCCTAAAAGTTGACCTTACGCTGCGTATTCTCCGTCAACACTCAATATTCCAGTAATCATTCTCAATCGTTAGGGTTAGCAATAAATCACCTCTAGTTGAGGAAAATTATCCCTATGAGCAAGAGAGTTTTGATACGACCTTTAATGTGGGTGTCTTTTTAAGTTTTGTCTTTTTAAGTTTTCACTTGCTTAAAATCAGATTCATTTTTGTCACTACAAATCAATGTTCAAAAAACACACATTCAGGACATGGTTTTAGCAATATCAATAAACGCACGAAGTCTCGCTGGCATATGGCGTTTAGTTAAATAATTGATGGTGTATCGAGGTAGCGGCCGGACATATTCATCAAAAAGTGTCACTAACTCCCCAGAGATGATAAATGGTTCCGCAGGTTTTCTGTAAACATACGCCAAACCAAGTCCCGTTTTTGCAAAGTTAATCATTGAAACCAAGTCATTCACTATCATTCTAGGTTTTGGCTCTACCAAATAAGGAGTGCCCTTCCCATCAACAAACTCCCAAGAAGCAAGCTTATCTGTTGAGCCAAACGCAAAACGGATGCCTTCATGTTTAGTGAGCTCGATTGGCTTATTAGGCAGCCCATGTTTTTCCAAATAAGCAGGAGAAGCGACGAGTGCCATGTCTAGTTTTGGTCCTATTTCTACTGCATGAGTTTCTTTTTCAAGCAGAGTTTGAGAGCGTATCGTAGCGTCAATGCCTGATGTCACTAAATCAACTTTGCTATCATCATACATTATCGCAACAGCCACAGCAGGATACGCTTTTCCGTATTTAGCAATCACCTCATCGAGGAAAAACGGCGAGCTGCTTCGCGGGGCTGATAGGCGTAACGTGCCTGAAATAATATTTTCATCATCGCTTAAATCAACCAAAACACTTTCTAAATTTTTTAATGCTGGCAGTGACCTTTCAAAGAGCTTTTCCCCTGCGCTGGTGAGCGCAATTTTACGTGTGGTTCTATCGATTAAGCGGACGCCAAGTTTTCCTTCAAGTCGTTGTATGGTTTCACTCACCGAGCCGGCAGCAAGATTCAGGTTTGCAGCAGCTGCGCGAAAACCATTAGCTTTAGCTACTTCAACGAATATCGAAATGTCATTTAGGTTTGCACCTCTCATTGTTCATTAATCCTAACAGTCTGTTACTCATTTAACGATTTAAATAAACAATAAGGCGCCTTATATTTAAAAGCAAGCGCTATTCAATAGCGCTTTTAATTAATTACAAAGAGGATGTCATGACAGAAGTTACAGAAATATTTGTTTTAAAAATGAAAGACGCAGGCCGTGCAAATGATATTCGAGAAAAAGCTCGGGAAGATTTTTTGAGTGTCGAAGGTGTTGATTCATGGAAAACCTACGTCACCATCAACCCCGATCGCCCAACACTATTTGCAGAAATTTACACCTTCGCTGATGAAAAAATCGCGAAAAAGGTGACACCACAATTTGCCAAACGTGAGCTAACCAAAGCATTTCTAGGTGAAATTGAAGAAATTCTTGTTGGACAGTATTTCACTGAGCACCAGCCCCTCACAGGAGAAAACAAATGAGTGATATTAATGATATCAAAAAAGTCATAAGCACTTGGAATAATGGCCTGGGCTGCGGCGACATCGAGCGTATGATTGCGACCTGTGATCCAAAGGTCATAACGGTTAATAATCGCCAGTCTGCCACTGTCGGCTCTCAAGCGATAAGAGATAAATATATGCCGCGTATCGAAATGGCCGATATAACGTCTGGTTACGATATTGAGCAGCTAGAAGTTTTTGGTGATGTAGCCGTTGTTGTTGGCCGTTTTTATGGTGAGGTGAAAAACAAAGTCACAGGAGAAATTGGAAAATCTGAAGGGCGCTTAGTCCTAGTTTATCGTCGCACGGAAGATGGCTCATGGAAAATGATACTCGACATGGATAATAACTACGCCTAGACGTTAGTTGCTGATTAATGGAAAAGGGCTATGCATATAGTTTTACGTGCATCCCCTCTTTCCGAAAAGCGTGGCAATCACCACAATAGGTTTGCCGCCTAAATGTCAAAATTTCGCATCAGAAAAAAAGCATTCAATGTCTTTAAGTGGCGCTTTGCCACTTGTTAGATTTAATCTATTGAAGCATGAAGCATTCGCTTAATCGTTGATTACCCTTTTTTCCTGATGGTCATTTACCTGAGCGTTTTTCACCTATCTTTCAGTTAGTCCACGCTAGGCAAGATACAGCGAAATTGCGTGTGTTCTTGCCAACGCTCTGCTAACTGCAATAGTTGATTATCACTGCCCAAAGGCCCGACAATTTGCATTCCAGCGGGTAACGGATTATCACTGAACATGGGTAAAGACACCGCCGGCAAGCCCGCTTGATTGGCAAAACTGGTTAAGTCGGCTTGATTGGCTGGCACGGGCTCTTCAAACGCAAATGCCCGTTGTAAAACAGTAGGCATCAATATCGCGCAGCCTTGTTTGAACAATTGACGCGCAAATACTTTAGCGTTATCCAGAACCCGTTCAGACTGCATCATATCCATAGGAGATTTTCGTTCGATATAGGACAACATGCCGCGCATATATCCTGAAAATTTGTGCTGGTTGTTGGCCCAATCCTCTTGGTGTTCAATACGCATATCGGCTTCGCACAGCAGCAAACCCGCTCTGCGGGCTGCGCCAAAGTCGTATCCTGAAAAATCAAAATACTGAATACTAAACCCTAAGTCTGTGAACGCCGTTAAATTAGTGGCAAAGTCAGCAGCGATGTCTGGTGCAACGCCTAATTGTTCTAAGTTCTCAGGTACCAGTAATACTTTATTGTCAGTGTACGACAGGCGATTAAATGCGCTGAAATCAATAGATGCCGCACATCCCTCATCGAAGGCTTTCATCACACTGAGCGCTAAGGTTAAATCTTTTGCTGAGCGGGCTAGCGGGCCGATATTGTCCATTACTCGGCTGCACGTCACAGTGCCGTGATTACTCACCGCTCCGCGACTGGGTTTGAAACCAAAAATACCGCAATACGCCGCAGGAATACGCACCGAGCCCATGGTATCAGTACCCAGTGACAATCCCACCATACCAGAGGCCACCGCAGCGGCTGAACCGCCAGATGAACCGCCCGGGGTATAGCCATGCTTATGGGGGTTGTGGCAATCTCCAAAATGCTCGTTTTGATTGGTGGCGCCAAGCGCGCCCTCGTGCATATTAAGCTTGCCCATCACCTGAACGCCGGTTTGCTTTAAACGGCTGACCACAAACGCATCTTGTTTAGCTTGGCGCCCGACTCGCGTCGCCATGCCTGCTGTAGTAGCAAAGCCGCGTACATCAATATTGTCTTTCACGCCAATACAAATCCCTTGAAACAAGGACTTATCGAAAGAAGCGCTTTGCTCAACATTCGGCATGGCGTAGCTGATAAAAGCATTTATCGACGAATTGACACGTTTGATGAAGCTATGTTGCTCGGTTGCTAACTCTTGAGCTGAGATTTGTTTATCTTTGATGAGCGCAATATGCGTACTCACGTCTTGGCTGAGCAGTGCGATATCCATTACTTAAACCTGCTGTCGATTAAACGTATAGGTTTCTGTCTTATATCTACTTGAGTTAATGGGGTCAGCTCCCCTTCCCCCACCAAGGCCACTTTCACTTCAATGCCTATTTTACGCTTCAGCAAATCAGCATAGGCAGGCAGCAAGGCATCTCGCTCACCAAGGGGAGTTGACACTTCAGCGGTGACAATCATCTCGTCACGTCCGCTCGCATCGCGAACAGCTTCGCAAATGAATTCCCCCAGAAACTCAACTCGCTCGTCAAGCATTGGTCCAACGCCTTGAGGATAAATATTAATACCACGCAGCTTGACCATATTGTCAGAGCGACCCATAAAACCTTTGATGCGCTTAAACGGCAGATTGAGGCTATTTTCACCTACCACTTCTTGGGTGATGTCGTGGGTGTTAAAGCGGATAATTGGATACACATCGTCTTTATAAAGGCACGTTACCACCATGTTGCCGGTTTCACCGGGCGCTACCGGCTCGTTGCTATCGGTATCAAGCAGTTCTAAGTACTGGGCATCTTCCCACACGTACATGCCGCTGTGATCAGGTCCCTCTGCGGCGATAGTGCCTGTGTCACCTACCCCATACCAATCGAATAGCTCAGGGTTACCCCAGGTTTTAGCGATGCTCTCGCGGCTTTCCATGCCTAAATGACCAATGATCATATCGATTTTAATGTCTTTGCCAGGAATTAAGCCTTCTTCTTTGGCCACATCTGCTAGGCGCTTTATATAATCAACAAACCCAACCAGCACGTTTACGCCAAAGGTTTTCATTAAATTAACTTGTTGTACCGAGCGTGTTTCAACCCCAGTGCCAGCTGATAGAAACATTGAGTTAGTGTATTTAGTGACGGCTTCGCGAATGTAGTGACCGCCGTTGATCATGCCGTGACCGTAGCAAGATTGAATCGTAGCTGCGGGTTTTAACCCCATAAAACGGTACGAGCGCGCCACTAACAAAGACTGTATTTCTCGACTTTTAGGCCCGAACAACAAAGGTTGCGGCGTACCTGTAGTACCGCTCGTGGTATGAAATACCAAAGGTGGGCGCTGCTCAGGCGGTATGCCATCAAGCCCATGAAAATCACCAATCGGGGGGTACTGCTCCACACTGTCCATGATGTCTGACTTTGAAATAAGCGGCAGCTTTTCAATATCATCAAGGCTTTGAATATCCTCTGGTTTAACGCCAGCATTGCCCCAAATGCGCTGATAGAAAGGGATCTCCCAGGCGCGTTTCACCACGTGCATAAAACGCTCGTTCTGCAGTGCTTTGAGCGCGCTTTTACTCATCCCTTCAAATTGCTCAAATACGCCATCCCCCAATGGGTAATCACGCAGCATTTGGTTGTAATCGAATGATTCGAAATAGGTTGGGTATGTGGCCTTTTTTATCTTCCCTGAAGAACGACTAGGGGCTTTGTTTTCTGTGCTTGGTGCGGTATCAACCATATTATTCATTTCATTACCTATTACTGACGAGTGCTTCAACTAAGTTATTAATATTCGTGATCTGCTCGAGTTGGTCTATGCGTTTTATCAAAAAGCCAATATCAGCATCGTTAAAAGGCACAATGGCGCTGTTGCAAGCGGCGCTAAATTTAATTAATTGCACCTCACGGCCCAGAGGATTTTGCGGGCTGCCCAATACGTGTTGCAATTCAACACTGTGCTTTACCCCTGAATTTAAGGTTACTGACACACTGACAGGCGCTAACGCATTTGGGTCACTAACAGCATTTAAGTGGGTATATACTTTACTGCCTAGCGCTAAACGCTCTGCATTTTGTAAACACTCAGCTTCAAAATCGACTACCCCAATGTCACCGGTGAGTAATGCGCTGGCGGCAATATAGCCGTTACACAATTTGGCGTAGCTTGCGTCCATCCCCTCTTTTATGGGCCGACCGACTAATTTGTTGATCAAAGGCGTACCGTATACATCAACGCGGGCAACATCTTGCGCTGAAAAACCATGCTGTTTTTGCAGTTGTTGCAAGCCATCAATGGTGCCGTGGCCGGCGCGCCCAGTAGGGAAAGGTTTATGACTGACACGCTCTATTTGATACTCGCGGCCAAGTTTTTGCACCAGAGGCTGGATATCAAAACTGTCTTCGAATAAACGAAAGTAACCATAGGGGCCTTGCAAAATATCTTTAGGGCCGGCAAACCCTGCTTGCGCCATATCTACTGCGCGAATAGCGGCTGAAGCATTGATTCCTATTTGCATAGCCAACATAGGCGAGCCTTCCACATGAGATTGCATGGTGCCGCTCATTTGGCTGTACGCTATGCCAAGGGCGTTTTGCAGTGCTTCGCCTTTCATACCCAGCATGGCACTCATGCTAGCTGCGGCGCCTAAGCAGCCGCAAATCGACGGGCGAAAAAACTTCAAGCTCGAGGTGACACACTCACCGATTAATGTGGCCACATCGACCGCTATAACCACGCCTAAAATCAGTTGCTTACCAGACAAATTATGTTGCTGGGCATACGCCACCAGTGATGACAAAATCACCGCCATTGGGTGAACTACCGCCGGCTCATGCACGCAGTCCCATTCTTGATTATGAATTTGATAGCCATTTACGGCTGCAGCTGACACCGCAGGTAGCCATTCGCCTGTGGCCCACACTTGTGCTTGATGCCCCTGCCCCCACTGGCTCACCGCTTGTTTTATCTTCGCGACATTTTCCACTCGCGAGCCACTTAACCCAACTCCGATGGAGTCCAAAATAAAGGTCTTCGCCGCGTTGACAGTTGACGCAGGCAAGTCTTCAAAGCCCGTGCTTTCAATATGTTGCAATAATAATTCAATGGCATCAGGAGCATTTTCTATAGACGCGGTGCTCATAGGAAGAGGATTAACAGGCGTATCGCTCATAGACTAAAGACTCTGTAATGGGCGCAGCAGCGCGGTAAGACTGGAAATTGGCGCAGATTGTGACCAATCGAATGTGCATAACTTAGCAATGTTGTCCTCTGTCATACCAGAATGGCTAAGCAGCATATGCGCTTTTTTATGACGTTGGGTTTGACTCAAAGGCTTTTCGGGGTCACCTAACGTATCTTGCTGACTGCGCACAATCTGCTGGCCATTTTTGAAAGCCACTGTGCACTTAGCGCCAAAATGTTGGGGATACGCCGATTCTATATGCTGATCCACGCGCACGTTGATAAGCCCGCGCAGCATACTGCATTGTTTGTCTTCAAAGGCTGTTTGCGTGTAATGCTCAAGTTGAGGTTCTCCCCAGAGTAAAATAGCGGCCAAGGCGTGTTGGATGCTGAATTTTGCTTGCAGGCTGGTTTGTGGGGTTAACCGGTCACAAAACACTTGCGCGTCTTGATAAACCCCCACATCAACGCGCTCGATATCGTTTATATCGATTGCGCCTTCTTTCAGTATTTCCAGCAGTACGTCCATCGCACCATGAGCATGGCGACACGCCGGCCAAGGCTTAAAGCTGCAATCGTATATCCGCCAACGTGATTGCTTAGCGAGAATTCGCTTAGGTGACGCATCATCAGACAGCGCGTTGAAAATCCCCTGAGGGCCTTCAAGAATATATTCAGGACCAGATAAGTTTTGCTTAGCCATAAACGCCGCCATCACACCTGAGTGGCACGCCTGTGCATTATGCCACTGCTTAGTGAGGACCTTCTCATTGCGCATTTGCCACAAGCCGCCCGTAGAACTGCCCGCATTGCCTATCGCCCAAAGTGCTTGTTGCTGAGATAATTTAAGTATCGTAGACGACGCAAGCGCGGCGCCAAGCGCACCGCAGGTGGCTGTATTATGAAAATAACGGTAATGGCTACGCCCAATGGCTTCGCCTAGGCGAATGGTTAGCTCATAACCCTTAATGATGGCCGTTAAAAAAGACTCCAGTGTGCAATCCATTTGCTCAGCAACCGCCAACGCCGCCGGGATAATGACCGGCCCAGGATGCAATATTGAGCTGCGATGAATATCGTCCATTTCCAGCACATTACCTAGGGCACCGTTGTGCTGGGCTGCGTTTTGCATAGTCGTTTTTTGCTCACCGACCGCTGAGCACTTGCCGCCTTCATCGAGGGCGAGTAAGCCTTGATAAGCGCGCCCCGCATCAGACAATTTACCTAAGTTGGCACACGCCAACCAATCCAGCACATGTTCCCCTGCTCGGGCAAGGTCTTGCTGGTTGATAGGCATTTGATCAATGTCAATTAATAGCTGTTTGCTGAGTGAAAGTGTCATTGGCAAGTTACTTTAATTCCTATACTCTTCGATTTGTCCGGACATATTTATAACAGGTATTTTTTCGTTATTCGAATAACCATTGAGGATAAATGACTAAAATCAAATCGCTACCCACTAAACATACTTTGCCTAAATATCAAGATATTGGGGAAACGTTGATCAGCCAAATTTTAGCCGGTGAATATGCACTCAACTCGCTATTGCCAACTGAAAAACAACTCTGTGAGCAGTTTTCAATCAGCCGCCATACGGCTCGTGAAGCCCTGCGTCATGTAGAAAAGACAGGCCTAGTGGAGCGCAAACAAGGCTCAGGGACCTTGGTAAAACGCAGCACCATGCCCGAGCAAATTAATCAGTTTATTAACTCAGTGAAAGACTTGTTGGCTTTTGGCCAAAATACCCGATTTGAAGTGCAAGTCAGTGACATGATCATCCTTGACGAACAAATGGCTGAGCTACTCGATAGCACAGCGGGGCAAGAATGCATACACATAGGCGGTGTGCGGTTTGAGCCCCATGATAAGAAACCCATCTGTTATTCGAATATCTACCGCCGACCACATCAAGATGAAGTGGATGAAAAACTCAAAGATACCAAAACAGCGATCTACGCTGTGATTGAAGCTTTAGATGATAAAAAAATTGGCAAAATCGAACAGCAAATTTCAGCGTGTCTTCTACCTGAGCCCCTCGCATCACAATTGGGAGCCACGGCAGATTCCGCCGCAATGAAAATTACACGCCGCTACTACTCTTTGAGTGACGACGATTTAATTCTGGTTGCCCAAAGTATTTATCCGGCGAAGCGTTTTAGCTTCACGTCGGTTCTTTATCCCAATAAGTGAGCAAAAACGCCATGTTAGTGCAATTTAACTGCATCGATCACCTACCTTCAATGCAAGATATACGGCTTGCGCAGTTAGGCGCACACCTTGCTTGGGTCGAACAGAATATGGCAAACATTTGTGTCGCAGGCCCATTGAAAGATGACGGTGAAATTATTGGTTCGCTCTATGTACTTGAAACAGAAGATATCGATGAAGCAAAAGCAATTTTATTCAGTGACCCTTATTACCTAGCCAACATTTGGCAGTCAGTAGAAACACATGAATTCAATGCGTATGCAGGTAATTGGGTTGGCGGTAAAAATTGGCCAACATGAACACTTTTCCCTAGAAAGCACCCTAGTTTAATAAAAAGAAACCAAAGCATTTCCAGATAACAACAAGAAAACCAGGAGTTCCCATGCAATCAGTAACAGAATCAAGTGACAGCCCAATATCCAATGAGGGCAAACGAATGGGACATCCTATGCACTGGATAACCGTTTTTATCGCCATGATGTGTTTGTTAATTTCAAACGGCATGGTGATCACCGGCATTACGGCATTCGACAGTGCCATGCTCACTGAATTCAGCAATTGGTCCCGTGGTGATTTGAAACTGCGCGGCTTGATCACATTAGCGCTCACCGGCGTGCTAGCGCCCTTTGTTGGTATTTTAATCGATAAAATTGGGGTGAAATTTTTGGTCATGGTCGGTGCTATCGTGCTTAGTCTGTGCTTCTATGCTTACGGTAATATCAGAGATATCTCTGATCTGTATTTGATACACGCAGCCTTTTCGATTGTGCTGCTGGCGTGTGGCCTAAACGTGGCCGTTATCTTGGTGTCAAACTGGTTCGTAAAATTACGCGGCACTGCCATTGGCATTGCGGTGGTCGGGACGTCACTTGGCGGTGCCGTACTCGCCCCCTTGTTTGGCTCTTGGTTGGCTGATGGCATGACATGGCGTGAGGGCATGCAGTTGGCCGCGCTGATTCCGTCAGCATTGTTCTTACTGGCGCTGTTCTTACTGCGTAATCGCCCGACAGACATTGGGCTAAAACCTTTTGGCTTTTCAGGTGAAGCGAGTGCACCTGGGGCTGATTTATCCCAGCACGGGTTAACCTACAAAGAGGCTATCAAAACGCGTTCGTTTTGGTCTATTGCCTTTATAGCCATGTTTACCTTTTATACGATCATGGGGTTTCAGGCGAACTTGGTGCTCCACTTAATGGATTTAGGCTTTACCTTGCAATCTGCCGCAGCGGGCCTGAGCGTATTATTTGTCCCCGCACTAATAGGTAAGTTTTTGTTTGGTTTAGTGGCAGATAAAATTACTGGTAAGCGTGTGCTTTATACAAACCTGCTACTGATGCTAACAGGCTTAATAGGCATGCTATTCGCGGATAAAGATAACGTGCTGATTGCCATTGGATTAATTGGCTTTATGTGGGGTGGTTTCTACACCTTGCTGCAATTAAACGCCGTGAATAACTTCGGTTTGAAAGCCTCAGGCAAATTGCTGGGAACTATTACCGTGCTCGATGCATTCGGTGGTGGACTGGGCATTTATGCCACAGGCGCAATATACGATGCCTACGGTAGCTATCAAAATGCCTTTATGATCTTCTGCGTATTGGTTGCCTTGTCTGTGATCCTTATCAGCCAAGTAAAAAAACACGTTTAGCCCCATTGCAACCCCCTAGCGTTTTACTCCATCGCGCTGGGGGATTTTTCACTATTACCTCTGTAATCACTACCTCCACATACTCGCGACCTATACATCCCCCCAACGTTTAAGTGCTTACACCTTTTGAATACGCGTTGACGCTTTATTCTTGTTCGCTCTCTGCAACACACCGTTCGCACGTCTTGGGTAAAACGTCATAATTTCAGTCATTGACTAAGTATCAAGCATAAAAAAAGCGACCCTAATTTCGAATATTAGGCTCGCTCGTTGCTTTCATTTTTATTGCTTTCATTTATGGCTTTTCTTTATTGCGTTACTTTACAAAGATTGCGCTAAAACCACCAAGGGGATGGTACGCCAGTGTTGCGAATATAGGCCTTTTTACGGGTAAAGCGCCTGATTGATTCAGCGCCCATACGCGAGCCACCTAAGCCTGAGTATTTAAACGATTGCTTTTCTGCTTCATGGATCAAAGCTGTTAATGAAGCATCGTTAATGCTCACAGCGCCTGCCTCTAATTGGCTGGCCAGTTGCTTGGCATAGTCCACATTCTGGCTAAATACCGCTGCCGATAAACCAAACTCGGAGTCATTCGCCATCACAATCCCCTGCTCGTCGCTATCCACTATGGTCACAGGTAAAATAGCAGCGAAGGTTTCCTGACTTACGATATCCATGTCCGGTGTGACGTCAGTTAGCACTGTAGGTGCGCAGTAACGCCCGCCGCCTAAATTAAGCACCTCACCACCACATAAAATCGTTGCGCCTTTATCTTTTGCGTCTTGCAGCTGAGCCTCAACAATGCCCACCTGCTTAGCTGAAATGATAGGGCCGATTTGCCCTTGCTGAATATCAGGGTAGTTGTGCTTAAGGGCGTTGACGTTTTGCACTAGCGTCGTTAAAAACACATCGGCGATCGCTTTGTGCACATAAACCCGCTCAAGTGACATACAAGACTGCCCGGCATTGACCATGCTGCCCCAACACAGTGCTTTAGCGGCGAGCGCAGGATCTGCGTCATGGCATACCACAGCTGGGTCTTTACCGCCCAACTCTAAAAAGGCGGGAATAAATCGCTCAGCACATGCTTTGCCCACATGACGCCCAGTGGCCACGCTGCCGGTGAAACACAGTGAATCCACGGTATTAATAACACCTTGGCCTGTTTCCCCTGCACCGGTAACGAAACTAAGCACCTTATCTAAAGCCGGTACGCTTTCAAGTACGTCATTAAAAGGGGCGACGAAACGCGACGTGACTTCACTGGGTTTAATTAACACAGCACTGCCAGCCAGCAATGCGGGTATGGCATCCACGAGTGATAGCAACAGCGGAAAGTTCCACGGGCTAATGACCCCTACCAGCGGGTAAGGTAAATAATCTTGTTGTAATTCAATAAAGGGAATTTCTGCCGCCCACGATTCGCCTTTTGCTAAAAGCGTTGGGGCTTGCTTACACCAGCGATGTATCGCATTTATGGTGACATCTACTTCCAGTTCCGATTCACTGGCACGGCCTGTGTCGTTAATAAGAGCAGCGACTAGTTTGGCTTTATGCTCGGCCATTTTACTCGCCAATTGCTCTAGTGCCGTTATTCGCCCGCTTAGCCCGCTCTCCCACCACGCTACTTGTTGCTGTTTTAAATGAAGGGCGATGCTCGCGACCTGCTCAGTACTAAACACGGCTAACTCAAAATCTTCTTGGCCAGTGCGCGGATTAATCACGGACATGGTTTGCATGCGGTTACTCATCTGAATGCTCCGGTAAAATCACCCCTGCTTTTTTCAGGTTTGCAATGCTGCTCATTTGCGTTTGAATAAAATGACTCCGCTGCGGCACATTCACCTGCTGCTTTTCATTGAGCATGGTATTGGCCGGATACACCGCTTGGCTATAATGCTGGCTAAACAACTCATTACGTTGACGTGACAGAATATTGCCCATGCCTGGTTTGTTGCGATAACGACGCAAGGCGGTGATATCAAGCTCAGCATTCGCCACCATGCTCTCGCCCATACCCGCCTCAGCCATGACTCTGCCTTTGAAATCGACTAATTTAGACATGCCATCAGTGGACTCAGCGGGAAAATCAATATCGGCAATGCCCGCTGAATTAGCCGACACCACATAGGCTAAGTTTTCCACCGCTCGCGCTCGTTTGGCGATGTCTTTGGGGGTTAATTCAACCGAACCGACTTCTGAGCTACTGTGCAGCAACACCTCGGCTCCATTCATCACCAAACAGCGGCTAATTTCCGGATATAGAATTTCTTCAGATGCCACACAAGCTAAATTACCAAGTTCTGTTTTGGCCACCGGAAACAAGGACGATTGGCCGTACACGTCTAAGTATTTATCCAGCACGTCGTGGGGCGTGGGCGCAAACATGGACACCAAACGGCGGTAACGTAATATGCAATCACCGTTGGGGCCTAGAATAAAAGAGGTTTGAAAATACAAGTCTTTAAAATGTGGATCTAACTCGTACACATTGCCCGACAAATACACTTGGTTTTTTTGGGCAATTTCGCTCAGCAGCTCATATTCTTTGCCATCTTGAGCAATCGCGCCTTTCTCCTTCCATTGAGCCAACGATTCCCCCATAGGGAAGCTCGTGAGAAAATACTCTGGCAGCACAACCATTTTGACGCTGGGGCCAACGAAGCCTTTTGTGCCTTGAACATGCCTACCCACACGACGAATATTATCGAATATTTTTTGACGAGCATCAGCCACGTTCAATTTGTTAACGGCAAAACAGCGGGTTTGCAAAGCAACAGCGGTATAAGCAATAGACATATTCTACTCCAAGGGGGTTTGTGACAGGCCGTCCATCAGCATGATGTTGAACTCACCAGTGCCTTCTCGGTGTTTTTTTGCTTCTGCGTATTCTGGCGAGTCCCAAAATGCGTGCGCCGCTTCACGACTGGCCCATTGAGACATCACGATACTTTTCGGCGCGCTCTTACCTTCAATTAATTCCGGTGCCCCCATCGCGATATAATGCCCGCCGAACTTTTTAATCAATGGAGGAACGGCTTGGGTGTAAAGCTTAAATTTATCCCAATCATGAACGGTTGCTTGGATAATCAAATACGCACTCATAGCACAACTCTTTTGTTGAATTTCGCTTACTTTAGCAAATGCCACAACATATTGAAGTGAAAGAACTTTTAGTTCGTTCACTGTTTGATATTTGGCAATGGTTATCGCACTTAAGTGAGCACTAACCGCGGTGCTAATGCATGCTTTACTGAGAATGCGGCAGCAGTAACCCTCAAAAATTGATCAAAAAACACTCATAAATCGATTAACTTTCTAGCACTTTAGTTTAATAATGACTGGGCCAAATCCCTTAAAACAACATTAACAAAGTGGATGACAACTGTGACAAAAGGACAACACACAGATAGCCCTTTTAACAAACCACGCTCCCGGGGAATTCGAGCATCCCAGCAAAAATTGCGTACAGCGCAGTTAGCGGCTGGGTTCAAGTCTCAGGCGGAGGTGGTTGATAAAATACAGCAAATAGAGGGCTTAAAGAAAGCACCGCGCTCTCTGGTAAGTCGCGTATTTCGTGGCGAATCAGTCGACCCCTTAAGTATTGAGCGGGTAGCAAAAGCGCTCGATGTGCAAGCATGGGCGCTGTATTTAGATTCAGCTGAAGTCGATCATCAGCCTAGTGGCGGCTTGCTGGAGAGTGATGACACATCTGGTATTCAGACCGATGAAGTTCCTCCCTCGCTCAGTGCGCAACACACTCATATGCAAACACCAATAAACAGTGAAATGCAGTCAGTCCCTCAGGCTGAACAAAACCTTAGCAAACCGTTTACTTTCAAAGCGCCCTCAGCGGATGACAGCCGCAGTGATGGGGATAACAGCCCTTCTCAACCACATGCTTCTGAGCGAACGCATCAAGCGCCCCCGAAAGAACAAGAGCAAGAACAAGAACAACGAAAAAATAAACGCCTGCCCTTTTTGGTAATCACCCTAATAGTGCTGTTAGGCGTCTTAGTCATAGACCGATTTTGGCCGATGGACGATTTAAATTCTGCAGGTAATACACTAGCGGGTGTTGTTGATATCGATAATAAAGTAGTCGCTGTGATCCCGATTAAAGGCCGCAGAGGAGCAGATATAACCCGTAGCATTGAGCAATTACTGGCAGGCCCTACTCAACTAATTGTAGGTAGCTCAGCCCTCCATGCTGGCGTGCAAAGCCCTCAAGAATTATTACGCAATAAAAAAGCAGATTTGGTGATTAGCGCAGAGCTGATTGAGATAGGCCGCTACATCGCGGTTCGTTTATTTTTATCTCGAGATGAAGATATGCAGCAAGTGTGGTCTGGGGTTTTCAGCAAGTCTTCTTCACAACAGTATATTGAACTGCAGCTCAAAAAAGGTTTGAACACCTTGCTCACGAAACGTCCCATTGCAGACATCGCCGATTGGTATAGCCTGCAACGGTTCTTAAATGGCATGAAGTATTTTGAAGGTGAGCGCTCAGAGCAAGTTATTTTGCGGGCAATGGCTGATTTTCAGCGGGTGATTAGCAGCGCCCCAAATTTAGTCCATGGATACGCTGGCATGTGCGCGGCTTTAGTGGAACAAAACCTTGAAACCAGTGATAAAAACAACCTTGAAGAAGCATCCAGATATTGCTCAACTGGCTTCGAAATAGAGCCAGATTCTGTTTTTATTCAAAATGCATTGGGTAACCTTGCCCGTGTTAAGGGCGATTACCTAATTGCTAACGCACACTTTGAACAAGCCTTACATACGGACCCCAATGATATTACCGCTTTGCAAAAGATGGCTGAAAGCCAAATGCGCATCTTCTTAAAAAGCCGCGAGCCTGAACTTTTCTCGCGCATTTCATCTCAGCTAGCGCATGCAGCTGAGCTTGAGCCAGACAACTGGAAAATCCCTTATACCCAAGGCCGTGCTCATTATTTTAAAGGCGATCAATTGGGCGCTATCGAATATTTTTCCCGTGCAGCTGAACTGTCAGTTAATTATCAAACCTTAAACAACTTAGCGGCGTTACAGTTTTGCGTGGGTGATTTACAAAACGCCAAAACGCATTATCAACGAGCGTTAACTCTCAAACCGCAGCATGCTGTGTTGTTATCGAATATTGCAGTACTGCACTTTTACCTAGGTGAAAGCCAACAGGCGTTGGATATTTTTGAGCCGCAAATTAAGCGCATCACCGAAGAGGGAGGCCCAGGGTTATATCAACTCTGGTCTAATGTCGCCGATGTTTATCGCACCCAAGGTAACTCGGAAAAAGCACTCCAGGCGTATCACAATGCTATGTCCGAACTTGACCGTGAAGTAAGTAAAGGGGAAGCCAATGTGATGCAAAAAGCGTCTCGTTTGGCTATGTATATTTTGGTCACTGAACTGTCACCCGAGTTGCAAACCACAGAGCTCTTAGCCTCTTTAAAAAAACAAGCTGAGGCACTCAATGCCGCGGCGGACCCAGTATCGTTACATCAACTTGCTTTAAGTTGGTTGCACTTAGGTAATGAAGAAAAAGCCCGCTACTACCGCGATAAACTAAAGGCCATTTGCCCTGGGTTCGCCGCTTCACCTGACTTTCAGGCACTTGAGCCACACACCATGTAATCATCTCATCCATAATTAAACCTGCTGAAATAAGCGGTGTTTTGCCTTGTGTTCCCATGCGTTTCCTTAAAGTCATAAACCAAGCCGAATAACGTATCAGCTTGGTTTATGCCGTCTGTATCGACACGCTAGGGCTAATACTCCGATTAGGAATATACCCCACGATGTCGGGGTTGGCACCGGCATGTTGTTTGTATCATCGACCACCGTAATTTGTGCATCGAACACGCTGATATCCATAGCCAACGCGTTTAAATCTGACACGATGAGATTATTAAAAGTAAGATTGCTGACGCCTGCACCACTGGCCATAAACGATAGCGTCGCAAACATAAACTCATTAGCCTGAGTGGATAAATCGGCCGTAAATGATACCGCGTAGGCATCGACGTGATTTGAATTTCCTGCTAAATCAAAAATATCAAACTCATCTAATGACGCATTTCCCACTGCGGAATTAAGGGAGCTGACAGCATCGTTGAACCCAAGCAAAAATTCAAACCCGCCTACATCGACGTTTTCTAATCCTGAAAACCAGAGTTCGAAAATAATCGTATCGCCGATATTAACCGTTTCATTTACGTTACTTTGTGTGTTGTTAAACGATAAGATGGGCAAAGCATTCGCTGTTTTACATACTCCTGATAGCAAAACCGCCCCGAGGATTAGGTGTTTGAGCATGAAAGTGATTTTTGCATTTTTCAACATGAATATTCCTTATTTAACCTATTGAATTCGAGTTATTTTCTACATCTCATGTGCTAAACGTTAGTTTGCTGACCATATGAGATAAAGCAGCACATCCTTGTGCTTATCTCGCTGGTATTACTCGGGTTTTAAGGCGCAACGTGATAGGTCACACTCAAGTGCACAACCTCTGGCGTCTAGCACGTTAATCACACCGTTTTGATCCCAATCTGCCACATCGCCTTCACTTGCGGTTGCATTGCGAAGTCGTGCTATAGCACGAATATCTAGGCTATCCACAAAATCATTGCCATCGACATCGCACATTCTTGGTTGCACCACGTTGATCACATCAATGAGTACCTCATCCTCGTCCGTTGCTTGCCCGTCACTCACCACTAGCCGCAATGTATACAACCCAGCCAAATCAGGCTCGATAAACGCCAGCACATTATTGTTATTGATAACGGTAGCTACGCTATTTTCGGGGCGAGAAGCCACCTCCCATAAATAGCTGAGCGCTTGAGGGCCTGAGTCAGGGTCATAACTTAGTGAGCCATCGAGCGCTACGCGCTCGCCTGCATCAACGGTTTGGTCACTCCCGGCATCAGCAACCGGTATTTGATTTTCACTGACAGTCACCATGACGGAGTCCGAGTCGGTTAGCTCGCTATCGCTAACGGTGACCATGAGCGTATAAGTACCTGCGACGTCTGGCACAAACATCGCTAACCCCGCAGGCGTGCTTTCAATACTCGCGCTAACCAGCAAGCTACCCTGGGGCACTGACACAAACACCCATTCGAACGTCAGTGGCGCGGGGCTTTGGTCTGGGTCAAAGCTTGCTGAGGCATTAACCTCAACGCTGTCGCCAAGTTCCTGTTGCTGGTCAGCACCTGCATCGGCCACTGGCCCTTGGTTGACCACCACCTCGTTTATCACAATACTGGCCTCAACCACATCGGTTAACTCACCATCGAAAACAGCGAGTTGTACACGATAGGTACCCGCTACATCAGCTGTAAAGCTAGTGGTGGCTGTTCCTTGGCTAACAAGACTTGCCGTATTAATAGTGCTACCCGCTGGCGCACTTATCACCTGCCACTCGTATGTTAGGGCTTGAGGGCCGTTGTCATTGTCAACACTGGCACTGCCATCTAGAGCGACTTGTGTACCGGTTAGCATGTCGCCGCTCACTTGAATATCAGCCTGGGGCGCTACATTCGCCTGGGCCACGCGCACCACAACTGAGTCGCCAATGCTACTGTCTTCACCGTCATCAACCACAAGGGTAAATACATAATCCCCTGCGACGTCTGGTGTAAAGCTTGGGTTAACACTTGTGCTATTTTGCAGTGCAGTGACCGCGCTGCCTGAGGGCACAGAAACCACCGTCCAAGCGTAAGTCAGTAAATCACCGTCCGCATCGTTTGATGCACTGCCATCGAGCTGTGTAGGCACATTTAATTCGACGTTTTGATCTGCACCGGCATGGGCGCTAGGTGCGCGGTTGATAACCGTTACAGTAACAATCGCACTGTCACTGAGTAAACCATCACTGACAGTGAGTTCGAAACGGTATTCGCCATATACATCAGGTTGTACGCTGGCATTCGCGCTATTCGGCTCAGCGATATCAGCCTGTGCTACAGCGCTGCTATCTGGTGCAGATACCAATGTCCAACTATACGTGAGCGCCTCTGGTGCTTCATCGGGGTCGAAGGAGCCAGAACCGTTAAGTTGAATCACTTGATCTTTAAATAACGTTGGCGCAGAAGACGCAGACGCTATCGGTTTCTGCGGATCAGGCGCTGCCGTTGGCAGGTTATATTCAAGAACGTAGTCGCCAATCTGGTCTCTGCCTGAAGTACCATCACTGAGCACAATGGTATAGGTTCCATTCATCGGTAGGCTTAAATTATAAACCCCAGCCTCAGAGTAATGGCTCGCGTTAGTGAAATAACTCCCATCTGGATTATGCAAGGTAATAAAGGGGGATAAATTAGTGACTTCCAGCTCTCGCATAACTAGTGTCACCTCATCACCCACCACCCCATCAAAGGTGAATGTATCAATGTCACCTTGCGTGACCGTTTCAAAATAAGAACCAGCGCCGCTTAATTTTCCGTGTTCATTAGCACCGAGAGACTTAGCAAAGTGAATTTCATAATCGCTAGTTTGGTCACGTCGGCCTGTACCGTCCTGCACTAATAAGATGTACGTCCCGGTTTGTGTTGCAAGAATATTGCGTAAATTAGCGACAGAATAGTTGCTGGCGTTACTGACTCGACTACCGTCCGGTGCATAAAGCGTCATTAAGGGGAAGTACACATTACGCAAGATATCAGATAGCTGAATATGCAAACGTTCACCGGCAACCGCCTCAAATGTCCAGGTATCTAAATCCCCTAGCGTAATGTCACTGCTCACCACGCCACCGTTAATCAGTGGGCCGTTTTCGTTAGCGCCAACGGATTTAGCAAAGTGCACTTCATAATTACCTACCTGATCACGACGACTTGTGCCGTCTTGCACCAGCAAGGTAAACGTTCCTGTTTGTGTGGCCGAAACGTTGTATAAGTTAGCCACAGTGTAATTACTAGCAGACCCTACGCGGGTGCCATCTGGTGCATAAAGCGTCATGAACGGAAAGAAGCCAGTGTTATCCACATCCGCTATTTGAATATTCAGGTTTTCGCCTGCCGTGGCCTCGAACGTCCAGGTATCTAAATCCCCTAACGTAATGTCACTGCTCACCGCACCGCCATTAATCAGTGGGCCGTTTTCGTTAGCGCCAACGGATTTAGCAAAGTGCACTTCATAACTACCTACCTCATCACGTCGACTCGTACCGTCTTGCACTAGCAAGATGTACGTTCCTGTTTGTGTGGCCGCAACATTGTATAAATTTGCCACCGTATAATTACTAGCAGACCCTACGCGGGTGCCATCAGGCGCATAAAGCGTCATGAACGGAAAGAAGCCAGCGTCATCTACATCCGCTATTTGAATGTTCAGTCTTTCACCTGTTGTAGCCTCGAACGTCCAGGTATCTAAATCCCCTAACGTGATATCACTGCTCACCGCGCCGCCATTATTTAACGTGCCGTTTTCGTTAGCGCCAATGGACTTAGCAAAGTGCACTTCATAATTACCCACCTGCTCACGTCGACTTGTGCCGTCTTGCACTAGCAAGATGTACGTTCCTGTCTGTGTGGCCGCAACATTGTATAAATTTGCCACAGTGTAATTACTAGCAGACCCCACACGAGTTCCATCTGGTCCATAAATCGTCATGAAAGGGAAAAAGTCGCCTTCGTTCACATCCGCTATTTGAATGTTCAGTCTTTCACCTGCCGTAGCCTCAAATGTCCAAGTGTCTAAATCACCCAACGCAATGTCACTGCTCACTACACCGCCATTATTCAGCGTGCCGTTTTCATTTGCGCCAACGGATTTAGCAAAGTGCACTTCATAACTACCTACCTGTTCACGTCGACTCGTACCGTCTTGCACTAGCAAGATGTACGTTCCTGTCTGTGTGGCCGCAACGTTATATAAGTTAGCCACCGTGTAATTACTAGCAGACCCTACTCGGCTGCCATCTGGTGCGTAAAGGATCATCAACGGGAAAAAACCAGCTTCATCCACGTCCACTAATTGAATATTCAGTCTTTCACCTTCGATGGCGTCAAACGTCCAAGTGTCTAAATCGCCTAAGGTGATATCACCGCTGACTGAGCTACCGTTAATCAACGAGCCGTTTTCATTGGCACCGATAGACTTAGCAAAATGAAGCGCATAAGCGCCTGTATTATCCTGCCGTGAGGTGCCGTCTTGAACGACTAGAGAATAGGTACCTGTTTCAGGCGCTTCAGCATTATAAATACTGGCCACTGTATAATTACTCGCCGAAGTAACGCGTGTACCATCTGGCGCATAGAGCGTCATTTGAGGAAATAAATCACCAGCGGCTAAATCTACCAACTGAATATTAATACGCTCTCCCGCTGTGGCGTTGAACGTCCAGGTATCTTCCTCACCCGCTACCGAAATAACACCAGATACTGAGCCGCCGTTAACCAAATCTGCGGCCTGAACTTGACTCGCCCCCATGCACAGCATAAGTAAGCCGCACAGTACCAACCAATAGTGCTGTAAAGAGCGAGGTAAAATGCTGTTTGAAGCTCTGTTAGAAAGGGAGTCTGAAGCATGTTCGATGTGAGCATCAGGACCTCGCTTATTGTACGTAACGTTTCTAGTATCCATGATCTTTCCTTTACATGTTTGTTAGAGTGGCTCCGCTGTACAACGCGCGTGACCGAGTGTGTTCGTGTACGCGATAGACGACTGCTACCCTCTGCTAGCTCTGAGCCTCTGCTATTTACAAGAATTTACTAAACACGAATTAACACAGTGACACAAAATAAATCGCCTAAGAAACACACCTAATCCTTAAGTGAAGCAAACTGAATCATTCGTCGTTTTAAATGAATGGAAATGAACGCAAATGAGAAAAACTGAAAGCACCGTGCATGAGTGAAACAATGGAAATTTTCATCCCGTATCGGCAAGCGGATTTGCCGATCGCAGCCTGTTTCACTCGTCATTCAGGGCCTAGGGATTAGACGTGCAATGAGAATAGATTAAAAATAAATTGAAAGTGGTTTGAGCGTAGTCCGCAGCAATAAAAACAGACATCAATAGATTGTGAAGATTGACATCCATAACCAAACATCAGGGCGCATAATCAGCGTGAAACCAATACCTGATCTTCCCCTAACTCAGCAGACGAAATAACGCCTTACTCGTTTATGTGAATTATCGTTTATATGAATTAGCGCTTATATGCGTTAATCAGGCTTTCATTTTGCATTTTGTGAATAGCGAGCCAGACCAAGTTAGACAGATAGCTTTGTGCCAAAAGCCGTCGTTGAGTTTAAAAAACGTCAACGACTACTCTGTACGTAAACCAGCCGGTGAACCACATTAATATTAGTATTTGTTGTTTGTCTTTTGCGGCCGCTTCAATAAGAGAGACGTTATCAGCGCAACCGCTCAACAATAACAATTCTGCAAGGAGACAAAGTACATGACGCATAGTGAAGTCCTGTTATTCAGAAAAGATGCTCAAGAGTGTCTAGGACATATCAAACCTCGCCATTTAGTCTGATTAGATTGTGCGAACGTGTTACTTGAATACGTAAAATTAGCTAATAACACTAATATCTGAGCAAACAAACTACGCTCAGAATAAGCCTAAATTGTAATTCATTGATTTTACTTGTTTTTCATCTGTGGTACGGCGGTTGCTAGATACACGCATATTGTGATCGATCTAGGGTAAAATGAAATGGAAGAGAAGCAATTCAATAAAATAAGAAATGGCCTGTTACTGGCAGTAATACTTTTCGAAGTGTGTCACTTAACATGGGAATACTTTAACGGCGGAGTAATTACCCATCACCTTTTCATGCGTGCTGATCTTCCCGGATTGTCGAATTGGTGGGGACTACTGATTTTGCCACTTCTGGTGTGGCTATCCGCTGCAGTAATTAAAAAAAGAATATCAACTGGGTCGGATGCAAAAACACTTCCTCCGTCGGTATTACTGGGATTCTTTAGCATGCTGCTGGTAAGCACAGTTCAATCAATTGCCTTTGTAAATGGCTTTCCAAGCGTAACAATGTATTTGGCTCTGGGCGTTTTAGTTTCAGCTTTATTTGTACCGCTATACAGAATGGAATGCATTCTTGGGCATGTTATCGGCTCAACCTTTGTGTTTGGTCCTGCTATCCCATTTGTCGGTGTATTGATGTTCGCCCCTATCTCGTTGTTGTCACACAAGTGCATTAAACCTCTATTTCTGCGCTTCAAGAACGGCAGAACGGCTGTGAGTTAAAATGTTCTGAGAGTGAATGATGGTTTAGTGTTGATGGATAGAAACCTTCGCGTTTAGAAAATAATAAAACCTAAGCCAAATTAAGTACCTATGAACTTCCGGTATTTGACTATTAATGCCCGTCAGACCTCGCCCATAGGCTCCTCCGTACGTAAAGCGGTCGTACAGATGTGAAATACCAAACGGCAGTAATGAGCGAAAAGCAGCCGTTCGAGCTTGATGATTTTAACGCCCAGCTAAGGTGCTGGTTTGGAGCGCAGCGGAAAACCAGTCCCACTTGAGCTGATTGTTAGCATTAGTTTTGTTCATATGTTTTCACTCGGGTTTTAATTCGTCGCCAAATCAGGCCAGTTTTTTCATTGCTATCTTTTACATCTAATTGGTACTGCCCTCTGAAACGATACAATACGTCCCCGAGGTTTCCTCTTACCTTTGCAAACACTATCCGCTGATGCTTGTGCTTTTCTTTGTTGTTGACGTGACTTGATACATGTTGTTTTGCTTTTTTGTCATCTTCGTTTCGCTCGGTTATTACTTCTTCGTCAGAGCTAATTTGATTATCCCATTCTCCGTTGGGAAATAATTTTGGAAACCATAGCATGATATAGTGGTCGGGATGCGCTGCTCCAGCCCGTTGATATCCGGTGTAATTATGACCAAAACAGTTACATGCATCTTTTATTGTTTTGAATGCCACGTTATCTTTGATGTCAATGTAACCGCGCTTTATGTATGTTGCCGAATCAAATTCAGAATCTATGTCCCACGGAATAAATGAGATTTCTTGCCTCATACTTTTTATTTTATTTACGGCGGCATCTATTTGGGTATTTATGTCATCAAATGACTTTGTTACATCAATCCGCAATATTTCGTGACCAGTTGCGTTGATAATGTCTGCTTCACGAATTTTATCTGCTTCGATATTAGCTTGGTTGAAATGCTGGCCTTCATCAACTTCAATATGAAAAGCAAACTGAGGGAAATATAAATCAGTTAGCGCTCTACCTTTGGGGCGCGTTACATATTGTTGGGTGATAAACTTAATGCTGAAATCATTCAATAAGTGAATTATTCTCGTTACAACATATGCTTCATATTTTTTGTTTTTCGTCCTTCCGAGTTGGCGAATTATGTATTCTTTTTTATCCATTCAATGAACCACTGATTTTTGATGCTAACGCTTATTATCGAGCATGTCGTATACGTAACTTCTAGATTTGGTTTTTTTAATCACTTCAAGTTCTTACCTTTTGATTTTATTCAGTATTTTTACTATCGTGCGAGTAAAACCGTTTGGAGTTGCAAAAGCAAAAGGAGACCTCGGTTTAACGAGACTTTTCTTCTTCCTATTAAAAATGAAGTGAAAAACATTTTCCACAATTAAATTAATAACCTAGCATATTTTTGAAAAACAAAACGAGACCTGAGAAATTTATATAATAGGAAGCAATCTTGACATCATTTAAAAACACACATCGCACCTGTATATAAATACAGCACACTTTACAGGAGATAATATTATGTCCAAGTCACCTTTTTATAGAATCTAATCGGGTTATATTACGACCCAAAAGGTATAGCTTAAAAACGTAAAACGCCTACCTTCATTGGATTAAACGATTTATTTATCTCAACGACAAGCGTCATCCTAAAGATATGGGGGAACGAGAAGTTGAACAGTTTTTATCACATCTTGCTATTAATTATGTTGGGTGTCTATGTAATTAATGTTGGGTGTCTATGTAATTACCGAACTGAAAATTAAGCATATTCTAAAAAAGCTATTTCGTAAGTGTAGATTTTACTGCCACTGTGGTCTTTTACTAAGAAAGAAATCGATAAAAGCGCGCACTTTTGGCTCGACAACCACTGTTTGATGATAGTAAATGAAGGCTTCGGCACGATCCCACCAATAGTCTTCCATCACCGGCACAAGTGAGCCATCTGCAATGGCTTCTTTAATTTGTTTCGATTTAGGTAAGGCATTTATTAGCCCGAGACCTGATTGTGCACATTCAATCATTCCTGCCACCGCTTTTACCCTAGAGTTTAACGTTTTATGTATGACTTCTCCTGTAAGAGCCTGTAACACTAGAACGTTGCTTGGCTCATTATAGAGATAACCAATCACATCGTGTGTGTCCAGATCGTCTGGCGTATTTGGGATCCCTTTGGTATCAAGATAATCAGGAGAAGCAAAAATCCCATAACGTTCATTGTACAAAGTGCTTCGTTTCAATCCCGTGAAGCGATCTCCTAAATATGAACCTATCCCCCAGTAAACATCATATTCATCCTGCGCAATATCAACCAAAGACTCCTTCACATCAAACACGACATTGAGAAGAGGAAATTGCTTTAAAAATTCGCCTATCCATGGTGTGAAATTCTCTGTAATGACTTCATTTGCTTGCGTTAAAATACGGAGTTCACCTGAAACTTCGAACTCCGTTGATCGCACCCACTGCTGCAAATCACGGTGTTGGTTGTTCAATGCGGTACAACGCTTGAGAAACTCTCTGCCATATTCAGTCAGTTTTAGTTCTCGTCGAGTTCGAATAAAGAGTGCTTGGCCAACACTCTGCTCAAGATTAGCAATTTGCTTACTGATCGCCATAACGCTTTTAGACATTTTTACAGCGACTCGGGTCATATTTCGTTCTTGAGCGACGAGCTCAAAGGTCTGAAGTTCTCTTAGCTGCATGAGGTAATTAACCATAAACTTTTAGTTTATCTATTTTTAGATATTAACTTATTTATTTATCTAGGTCAGTAAAATACGATTTGCACCATACTTATCTACTATTGGAAATACTTATGAATTTACATATTTGGACACTCTCAATGGCGTGTGTCGTCTTAGCCGTGCCTATTTACTGCCTGTGGGAAGGCAATAAGACGCAACAGGATGTTACATCAGGCAAACAAACGCGGTTGGGGGCATATGTTTCCACCATAGTGCTGCTGTGGATACCTACCTTATATTTATTGATAGGCATGAGTTTGGGTAAGGTGAATACTGCCGACCTTTCATTAGTGTGGGCGGGTAGTCTCAACAACTGGTTAGGTGCAATGGGGCTATTACTGATAATGGGCTATTTTGCCTCTAGTCTATTTTCAGTGAAGAAAACAAAAGAAACGCATCAGAACATTAGATTGCAACTAGACCACGTCGCGTGGCTTATGCCGCGAAACCTGAAAGAGCTAACGTTATTTACTGGGGGCCTTTCACTATCTGCCGGTATATGTGAAGAACTCCTTTTTCGAGGGTTTATTTGGCAACTTCTTACACCAATTTTAGGGCTTTGGCCTGCACTTCTGTTGTCTAGTATCCTATTTGGTGTCGCGCATTATTACCAAGGATGGCCTCACGTGCTGCGCGCAGGTGTCATGGGAATAGCGCTAGGGCTGGTATTGTGGCTTACAGAAAGTATATGGATTGCGATTGCGTTGCATGCACTCATAGATATGTATGGTGGACTGCTAGCCTACCTAGTGTTTCGCACCACTGATGTTAATCCATTGCTTGGTGCTAAAGCCTGACGCTCTAGGATTTAGAGACTGCTATTTTAGTGCTTTCGTTACTGAGCAACATAATCAATGTTGAACGTGGAATAGTGTGAGCCAATAGGTTTCTAATATTGCTTTGCTTGTATATTTTCTTGCTTCTGCTACAAATTCTGAGCAAATTCTTTAGGCTGCAGCATTAGCTGTCCAAGAGGCAACACATGAAAATAAAGCTAATTTCAGCTCTTCTGGTACTAATATCAGGATGTTCTATTGATGCAGGTGTCAACGCGAACGAAACCTTAAGTGCTTCATCCACAAAGCGTCACACTGTACTAAATAAAGAGAAATGGATTCACGGCTCTGTTGATTGTAAAACCAACCAAGACCCATCGGTTGATATATATAGGCATGATGAAACGAGCTTTATACTTCGTCAAAATAAGTGCCTAACCTTTGAAGCTCCCTTTGTATATGTGCTTGTTGGTGAACGGAAGATCCTGGTATTTGACACCGGAGCAATGCCTGACACTGACGGTTTTTCTCTTTATCAAGAAATCAAAACGGCTGTTGGAGCGGATGTTATTTCCGAGAGAGATATATTGGTCATTCACTCTCATGGTCACAGTGATCATTATCAAGGCGACGGTCAGTTTGACGGGCAGCCAAATGTCACTTTGGTTGGCCCAACAGCTAAAGAAATGAAGAACTATTTTGGCTTTAATGAATGGCCTACGGGTCAAAGCACCGTGGATCTCGGTAACCGAAAGTTGACAGTTATTCCAACACCTGGGCACCAAGAAGAGTCGATAACGGTCTACGACCATCAAAATAAATGGTTGCTGACAGGGGATACTTTGTATCCTGGGATTATCTATATAAAGAATTGGGATGAATACAAACTTAGCATCGACAGACTAAATAAATTCTCAAAGTCACACAAAATAAATGCCATTTTAGGTGCTCATATAGAAATGGCCGCTAACCCCGGTGAGTTTTATCAAATGGGCTCAACTTATCAACCTAATGAGGCTCAACTGGATTTGGCAACGCCACATCTACATAAACTAAATGCCGCCCTGCAACGCTCATCCAAAGCCGAAAAAATAGATTTCGATGAATTTAAGATTCAGCCAATGGGCTTACTGCAAAAATCTATCAGTAATGTTGTGCGTTGGTTCACACAATAGGAAACAAGTCGTACAAGCGGTTTCTCTTTGAATGGCTGGCAAAATAGCAATGTATAAAGAGGCCGCTACACTGTGTACGAATCTCCTTTTCACACATATATACTGATAGCCCGAGTAAGTTCCCTCTGGATGACCCTTTTGGCTCGTAGTAAATGATCTGAGCTGTTCAAAGTAACAACTTAACGTGCCAGTTATATGCTGGCGACTAAATTCGTATACGCCAACGATTACCCTAGTGAGGTTTTGTTAACGCTAGGCCTTTTACCATATATATATCATCGTACTTAAGGCCGCCGTTTCCATAAGGTTTATCGATTGGGCCGGTATTACAATTCATCAAAAAATACGTGAGCGGCCATTCGCGCTGCATGCGAAAGGTTGCACCTTGATAAACCAACGTCTGCACGGGGAACTCACTGCCACCTTGTAAGTACACGTCATAAGTTTGCCCGCCATCAGCCACTCGAGCGTTATTAACCACATACCAAATTTGATACCAAACGCCGGGCGCTAAAGGCTCGGCTTCGCCCTCACTGTCGCTTTCGACGTCAATCTCGGTGTTGGAGTTAGTGTTGGTATTGGTATTGGTATTGGTAAAAGCACCATGCCATTTATGCTTCACATTGGCGTAGCCACTAGGCACTTTAACCATGAGTGCGCCGGTGTTCTTAAGGCCGCTAGACTCGCTTTTATCCGTTACACGTAGTGTGGCTTCAAAGGCATTGTAATCATGCTTTTTTATATCATCAGGGCCCATGTTACTTAGGCCAAAGGCATGGTTATTGGGGAATGCCTCAACATTTATGCGAGTATAAAAAGTGTAAGTGTCACCTGAGGAGAAGCAACTAAGGGCTTGGTTTCGTTTTTGGTATCTGCTTTTGTCCAATTATCAACACTATTACCGTGCTCAAAATCGTCTATCAGTAACCAAGCGATGGGCTCATTCGCAGCGCTCACTGCGCATATCGCTTGACTCAGTAAACAGATACAAATCATTCTGATCAGTTGCACTTACGACTCCTTGTATTGGCCGTCACGTTAATACGTTAATACGTTAATTTTCGCCATCGATAATTTTCCAATGGCGCTGCATTTCAAAATACAAAAACGATGCAGTCCACGTTATCAGCACCAATCCAGTTAGGGATTCTATACCGGTTAAGTAGCGCAAGGCACCTAGGGGCTCAATGTCGCCGAAACCGACTGTGGTATAGACGGTAAACGAGAAATACGCGCAATCCATTAGCGAGCCTTCGAAATTACCAATGAGTGTGCCCCACCCGTCAATCCTATGCATGAAATAATAAGCGATAGCGAATATCCAAATTTCACAGATATGTGCGAGAAGTGCGCCGAACACGCCGAAGACAATACGATAACTGTGTTTCACTCGCATATTAGGCAAAAAACGCATAATACGATGCAAAAACTCGTAGTGCAGCATAACGGCACCCGCCACCAGCAAAGTATTAATTATAAATACGTAGATCATTTACCACTTCCGTTGAATCGGCCTTAACCTGATGATAGATAGGCCATTTGATATTATCATCAGCCAGTCTCATTCGCTTATACAGACCTGAGTTTAACACCAAGTCCTCCCTCTATTTTCATATAAAAAACAACAAACTTGCAAAATACCCGCTAACGGTTTTAATTAAGTGGCACACTAATAAGACGTTAGCCAACAAAGAATGCAGGGAACACATATTCAGCGCTAACGTGCATATCAAAAAGGACGCTTATGAAAACGAATCCCCTGTATACGCTGACCCTCACCGCCTTGCTATTAACATTAAGTGGTTGTGCAAGTCAGAAAAGCCCAGCGACAAAGAAAATCGAGCCCTCGTTAGAAATCCCCTCGGTTACACAACAAAAAAGCGAAACCAATCAAGCCTGCATCGATATTATTAAAGATTCCGAAGGTGTAAGACTTAACGCTTATAAAGGCCCGGGTGGACATTGGTTAATCGGTTACGGTCACAAAGCGGGTGTAAAGCAAGGCATGACAATAAATGCCCCGCAAGCCGAGGTATTACTTAAAGCAGACCTGCTCAAAATAGAAGACCAAATGCACAAGTTAGTTAAAGTACCGGTAAACAATAATCAATTTAGTGCATTGGTTTGCTTGGGGTACAACATCGGCATGGGCAACCTATACAAATCAACTTTATTGCGCTTACTGAATAAAGCGGATTACACAGGGGCAAGCGAGCAATTTAGCGTATGGCGCAAAGCAGCCGGTAAAGTCAACGCGCATCTGGTGCAACGCCGTGCAAAAGAGAAAAGTTTGTTTGATAGGTAACATGAGGCAGCGACAAGCGCTCAATTAGAAATCAGTGGCAGCGCCAGTTCCAACTGATACCTTTCAGCTCACATCGTGAAAATGGCGCCCATTTGTCGTTAAATAGACGTGGTGCGCCATTTTTCTTTCATGAGTGACTGGCGATTAATTAGCCACAGCTAACGTTAAGTCTGCTCTTGCTGCATGTGTCGCTGCCACTAACTGCTCCCGCACTGCTTGCGCGCTAGTGCATGGTTTATCAAATTTCAAGAACAGTACTTTCCCGTCAGCTTCGATGTGACAGCCTTCATAAAATGCCGATAGCATTGTCACCTGTTTTGCTCGCAGTGCGAATTGATGTTCAACAATGAGCGTCATGGCGTCGTGGTGATCCTCATTCATGTGTTCAATAATCCCTTTACTCACTCGCGGCCAATCCTCAGACTTTTCGCTTGATTGCCAATCTTCTTTGTTTATCCAAAAGATTTTGCCGAAACCGCCTATGTAACGAATGCGCTCAGGTTTGATTTGATAAAACGAAAAGTCGTGGGTCTGCTTATAGCCCTTAGCGCGAGGGAACAACGCCAGATACTGCTCAGTTAAATAGGCATCTTCCACCAATTCTGCATCTCCCAAAAAGGTCACTCGGCCATTGGCTTGAGAATCATCTTGCAAGGTGTCAAATATAGTCACCGACACTTTAGGGTTACCTTTGATATTGCGCGTGTGCTGGGCAATTTGGCTAATATAAGTGACTAAGTTACCTTCATTAGTCATAAAATACGGCACCACAGAGCCAAAGGGATAACCCTGCACTGATTGTGAGTGTGTGCTAAGTACCCCGCTGTGCTGCTGACGAACGAGGATTTTGGCGTCGAAGATATATTTGTCTAATTTCATTTTTGCTCCTTATGGCTAATCGGGTAAACACCATCAGTGGGTGATATACGGCACACCATCTGGTTGTGGGATAAGTTTGGGCATTACGCCAAAACACTGTTGTAAGTTTGTTGCGGTGATCACGTCAGCCACTCGCCCCTGCGCTAAGCAGCGCCCATTTGCTAACAAAATCACCTCACTGGCGTAAGGTAAAACCAAGTTAATATCATGGCTGACACACATGACGCTTAAACCTTGTTGGCAGAGTGTTTTAATCACATCCATCATGGCTTTTTGAAAACGAAAATCCAGCGCTGAGGTGGGCTCATCGAGCAACAGCAACTTGCCGTCTAACAGTTTTGCCGCGCTGTCCCCATGTCTCTTTTTGTGCACGTCCATTGAAGCCCCTTCGGTTGTTTCAATGAAGGTTGTGGGTAACAATTGCACCAAAGCTTTGGCAATAAACACGCGCTGGCGTTCCCCGCCCGACAACGTTCTAACATCACGGCCGAATAAGTGTGCAATGCTGAGCTGTTCAGCCACTTGGCAAATGAGCGCCGTACTCTGAGCTAGGGTTTCGGTTTGATTTATGCGTCCTAGCTGCAAAATTTCTTCCGTTAAAAAGGCAAACTGCACTTGGTTATGTTGATTGACAAACGCACGCACTTTGGCGAGCGATTTAATTTGCCAGTCGCCTAACGTGCGTTCATTCAACGTTATTGCACCTGTCAAAGGTGCATGAAGCCCAGCAATGCAGCGCAGTAAAGTCGATTTACCGCAGCCGTTTTCGCCTATTACCGTGCAAAAGCTGCCAGCATCCAAACGGATGTTCACTCCCTCAAGTAAGGTGTTCTCGCCGTGATTTAAGGCGATATTGTGTAAATTAAGCATGGCGTTTAAGCAATTGCCCCTCCCCTTTTTTGTTTAGCTAAAAGGTATAAAAAGAACGGCGCTCCCACAGCTGAGGTCACTATCCCGATAGGAATTTCAAGAGGGGGAAATAACGCCCGAGAAGCGGTATCAGCGCCCAACATTAATATGGCGCCAAGCGCACCGCAGGCAGGCATCAAATACTTGTGATCTGCGCTGAAAATCGTGCGAGCAATATGGGGTACCACCAAACCAACAAAGCCGATAATGCCGCACAGTGCGGTAGCCAGAGCGACCGAAAATGCCACTAGCCAGAGTATCAAACGTTTGTATTTGTTGACTTCAAGGCCCATGCACTGGGCTTCGTTTTCGCCAAGAGCAAACAAGTTCAGTGGTTGGCGCAAATGCATATAAAGCGCGATAATCGGAATACTTAATATTCCGACAAACAGCACTTTAGACCACGTCACCCCGCCTAAGCTGCCCATCGTCCAGTAAGTGATTTGCCGTAACGCGTCATCATTGGCCATATAACTAATTGCACCAATATGTGTACCCGACAATGCATTAACCGCAACACCTGCTAAAATCAGCGACGAAATCGCCATACCTGCTGGCGTACGCGCAACTATCAAAACAATCCAGACGGCTATTAGTGCACCAATAAATGCACTTAAGGCGATTAAATACTGCCCACCTATTTCAAGTTGTGGATAATGGTTAATCAGCGCGAGTGCTGTGGCGGCGGCTGCAGCCGCTCCCCCTGAAATGCCTATTAAGCCGGGATCCGCCAACGGGTTTCGCACCAAGCCTTGCATCGCACAACCTGACATCGCCAGTAATGCCCCAACAAACATGGCCATAAACATGCGTGGTACACGCAGCTCAGAAAAGACATACCACTGTAAGTACTGCTCTTGAGACAAGGCTTGATGGTTGAACTTGTTGACTAGCACATCAAATAAAACGTGGCTAGATTGCTCAAAACTACCTGATTGTAACCCCACTAGCAGCAACACCGTTGCGAGGGCGAGCACAAACGTAAAGCCACGCATATGCTTTTTTCGCCTTGCATGTAGGGCAAATTGAAGGGTGATGGGCGAGGCTTTTAGGTTGGTAGACATATTAGAGGTCATATTGGCATTCATCGGCTCTGGTCAGCGTAAAACCCAGCAGTGCGCGCAATCACCGTTTGCAAGGCTTGTGGATAGCGAGGAGACAACCCTAATGCACTGCTACTTTCCATTACACTGATGGCACAATTTCGCCCTGCATTTGTCGCTTTTAGTGCTGGGTGTTGGCATAAACGCTGTAATGCATTCGCCTCTCGTGCACGGTGACTTGCGACAAAAATGATGTCTGGGTTGGCCGCTAAAATCGATTCGTTATCCATCACTTTATAATCTATCAAAGCGTGTGCTGCGTTTCTCACACCCGCATCATCAAACAAGGCTTGAGGCACAGTATTCCCCCCTGCGACGGTTAACCCACGATCGCTGTCAGACATCACAAACAGCGCCGTGACCTTGTCATGCCCGCCTGCAAGGGCGCTTGAATCATTCGCCAAACGACGTTGACTTGCTTTGGCTTTTAGCTGTGCTACTTGTTGGGTAATCTGTTGATTCAATGCTAACGCTTTTTCTGAAGCGTTTAATAACTGGCCTATCTCACTGATAAGCTGATGCAAACCCGCTACGTCTCGTTGCTCATCAAATATGTGAACCTGAATACCCGCAGCTGTTAACTGCTCAGCTAAACTTTCAGGCCCAGTAGCCTGTGCACCCAATAAATGGGTGGGCTGGAACCCTAGAATGCCCTCTGTACTGAGCTGACGAAAATACCCCAGTTTAGGCAGTGAAGCAGCGGCAGCAGGAAATAAACTGGTGCTGTCGGTAGCAACAATAAGCTGCTCTTTACCTAGGGCATAAATTACTTCTGTTATGCTGCCGCCCGAGGCGATAATGCGCATTTTTTTGGGACTTTGCTGGCCATCCGATTCAAGCGAGGTGCCTGCGTATGCTGATGGTTGTAAACTGATTAACGCAAGAAAAAAAACTAAACTAACGAACTTGTACATGGTGCATCCAATTAACGTTTAAACGGTTTGCCGAATTTGTGTGCGGCTGAAGTGCGGTTTGCGCCAATACCGCCGCAAACCGCACTTGTTGAAAATAAACCTTCACCTAGATACTCAGCCAACGCTTCGGCGCGAGTACCTGCATGCAGGACTAATGAATTACTCGCTGGTTAATTCATTAAACCGGAAGCTGTAATTACCTGATGTACCCGCATCGTCGTAGTAGCTGGTAATTTGCATTTTAAACGTGCCTTCGTTGGTGTTGATCAAGTACACACCGTATTGTGACCACAGCAAATGCCCACCATTTAAGTTGTACTGATACCAAGGGTTGTTATCGAAGGCCAATTCTTGCGTTACGTCTGACGCAAAGCCGTAAAACTGTGCGGCTTCGCTGTCTATTGCAGCATAAGCATTGTCGTCATCCACTATCGCAGTGGCATCTTCAGCGATGTGAATATCAAATTCAGCCCCTGTGATGTCATCCACTGTGGTGCACGCCAAGGTAATATCCCACGCATCTGTGGCAGATATAGCCGCACCTAAATCAAAGTCTATGTATATGTCATCGGTGCAGTCTGCGGTGTTAATGGTCAATGCTGATTCAGCACCAAATTCGGTGTCCCCGGCTAAGGTATTTTGCGTGGCAACGCCAAACGTAATGGATGACATTGTGCGCCCCTCAGTGGTTAAGTCCGTCACGCGAAACTTGGTATAAGCGTCATCTGAGTCGACAATGAAATAGCGGTCATCGTTGGCAGTCACTATATGGGTTGTTGTATCGTAATCGTAAAATTTTGCGCCAATGACACTCTCTTCGCTGTCACCAACAAAACTTGTTTCCTCGGGAATGTCCGTCCCACTGATAGCAAGATAATCATCTAGTTCTGTGTCTGCATCAGCGTTTAAGAAGCTATTGGCAACCGCGGCGCCAGTATCATCATAAAAGTCGCTGTTAATATCGGTGAAAAATGCCCCAACGCCGTTGTCACTGTGGGTATTCAAATAGATCTTGGTGCGCTGAAACGCGATATCCCATGCACTGCTTTCAGCCGCTTCTTCAGCAGTTAGCGTAAGGGCAATACCCGCATCTAAATCGAAATACACGCGAGTTGGCTCAGCAGTTGTTCCTGTGCTAAACGGCCCCACTATTGTGCCCTCTTCTACCACCGGTACCGTCGGCTCAGTGGGTGAAGTATCAACGCTATCGCTGCTCGAACTTGACCCTCCGCAGGCTGTTAGTAGTATGGCGGTGCTCAAGCTGGCGAGGTAACTGATTTTCATGTGTGTATTTCCTTGTTGTAAGAGTGTTTTAATAGAATTGATAGCTAACGCCGACAAATACCCGCTGGCTTGAAAGGGGCCTTACATCGAGTAAGCCTTGGGCGATAGCATCGCTGTTTTGATGTTCATCAAAGAGGTTGTCGATACCGGCATTCCACTGCCAGTGGTCGTTAATGTGCTGATTTACGCTGAGATTAACGCTGAGCCAATCGTCTTTTTCGATACCCAATTGTGTGCTGCTTGGATGCTCGCCCGTTTCATACACCACGTAGGCTAACGCATTGATATCGTAAGGGAGTCGCCAAGTGAGGTTTGTCTTAATCTGATGCGTGGGCCGTTCAGCCAAGTAAACACCATCGCCATCGGTGGCATGTAGATAGCTGTAGCTCAGTTGATAATCCACTTTTTGCCAACCCAGCTTAAGCGACAGATCTGCCCCTTTCATATAGGTTTGGTCGACATTGGCGTAGCGGGAAATCAATAAACCAGTTTGCGCTGAAGCCTCAACGTCGGTCACTGTATTAATAAAATCTTGCGCTTTGGCGTAATGAATATTGGCTCTTAGCGACAAGCGCGGGTAGGCGCTGTGAGCGTTTTTGTTTGAGTCACTGCGAGAGTTATTGCCAGCGGCATCGCGCGATCGATTAGCACCAAACAAGCGCTGAACACTGCCGTGGTAACTCAGCTCAAAGTTGCCACTTAGGGCGGTTTCCGGGTCAAGGTCTTCATTGCCCAGCACCATGTAACCTAAGTTGCTGTGATCAAATACATAAAAGCGTTCTTTTAACGTAGGAACGCGATAGCTTTGCCCTGCCCCAACTCGCAATTGCCATAAGTCATTTTTATCATCGCTTAGGGTAAACAAACCATTTACCCGCGCCGCAGAATGTACCCCAAAGTCACTGTCATTTTGTGCTCGAAGGCCCGCAACCAATTCATGATCGCCATATTGCCAACTGGCTTGCGTGTAAGCCTCAACACTGTCACGACTTTGGTCATCAATTTCAACAGTGCCAGCGACACCGGCCGTGCTGGCTTGCTTAACTTGATAAAGTTCATCACGATGCAATACCAAGCCTGATACAAGGGCGACATCGCTTAGTTGCCACTGATATTGACTGTCTATTTCTGCCAACGTGATTTGGGCATCACGCAGACCGTTTGAATCTCCGCTGGTTTCATCATGTTGTAGATAGCGCCCTTGTACCTTCCATACTTGGCTTTGACTCACACTGATATCGTGCTGCCACTGCTCGACGTCGGATATATAACTAATGTCTCCAACTTGTCCAGGAATGGCATAGCGCAATTTGCTTTTTTCATCGCTGAAATAGCGGGTCTTTAACGCCAAGTGAACTTCACCAAAGTCCCTAGCCAACCCCAGATTAACAAACGACTTATCCGTACTGGGTGCACTTTGTGAGAGTGTATTTTGGTCGTAATCAAAGCCTGGATCATCAATTTTTTGTGCGCTAACACTTCCCTGCCAGCCCAAAATCATTTGGTTAACGTTTAATTGGTATAACCCAGCCACATCACCAGAATCGATGGCATTTTGCATATAACTGCTTGCTTGGTATCGGAACTTGGCACTATTTCGATTCTGTTTACGGGTGATAACGTTGATCACTCCGCCCATAGCAGAGCTACCATAAAGCACAGACGCCGCACCGCGTAACACTTCTATACGCTCAATGTTTAGCACACTGATTTGGTCTAAATCTACCGACGAGCCAGTGGGTGAAATTAGCGGTTGGCTGTCAAGCAGGACCAATACATGATCTCCGTCAAAACCTTGCATTTGCACTGTGTAGCCGTCTTTTTCGTTACGCTTAGTGACCACTCCAGGAATGAAGTTGAGCGCACTGGCTAACGTGCCATGACTCACTTGTTGTAATTGTGCTCCTGTAATCACCTCAATAGGAATTGGGCTTTGTGATTGGGCAAGCTCGGTGCGCGTGCCCGTTACCACCATTGTCTCTAACGGTGTATTTTCAATATGTTTTACATTGGGCTTGTTGTCATTGAATAACTGCGCCTGAGCACTGGTATTGAACAACATTAGGCAAGGTATGAGGGGTTTTAAGTTCACGTGAATATCTACTGCAAATAGTAATCGTTATCATTTGCATTTTAATTTGTCACAATTTCATCCTCTTGGTCAAGGGATTTGTGAATATTTTGATCGCAGACAAGGCGTGTTCGCCCAGAAAATATACCCATAAAAAGTGAGTTGTATCAGCACGTTTAAAGCCACGACAAGCGATAACGCGACGAACAAGTATTCGCGTGAGCTTCAACCAAACCGCACCTGCATTTAATGGGGAAAGCCGCTGCTTTATGTCGATAAAAATGGCAGAATAGCCCGCTTTCGTTGCGCCCTTCGCAATCTTGTACCCTTTGCAGTCATAAGTTGAGACGTATCATTTGAAATATTCACAGCGCGCCCAAGCTATATCGCCCTTCTTTGCCATGGCATTTGGGGCTAAAGCAGCCGAATTAGAAGCACAAGGCCATCATGTTATTAAGCTTAATATCGGTGAGCCCGATTTTGGCGCGCCACCTGATGTGTTACTTGCTATGCAGAACCTGGCCACGACTTCCCCTCTACCCTATACGTCAGCGCTGGGGTTACCCGAGCTCCGTGCTGCTATCGCAGGCTTTTATAAAATGGCGCATAACGTCGATATAAGCCCGGATCGTGTGGTCGTGACGGCGGGCGCTTCTGCTGCGTTGTTGCTGTTATCGGCGGCGTTTGTAGACGCTGGGGATAATGTGATCATGGGCGATCCTTCTTATCCCTGTAACCGGCAATTCATAAAGAGCTTCGGAGGCAATGTTCAATTAGTGCCGACGACAGCAGATTCACGCTTTCAGTTGAATATGGACTTGCTTGAAAATCACTGGCACAGCGGTACGCGAGGTTTAATGTTAGCCACACCGTCAAACCCAACAGGCACAGCCGTTGCACCAGATGAATTGCAGGCAATGTGCGCGTTCGCTAAAAGCCGCGGTGCGTGGCGTATCATTGATGAGATTTACCTTAATTTGCATCACGGTGACGCAGGTTTTCAGCCGATTACCGCGTTATCATTCGATGATGAAGCACTTGTTATCAATAGCTTTTCTAAATATTTCGGCATGACTGGCTGGCGCTTAGGTTGGTGTGTGGTACCTGAGCGCGCTGTACCTGTTATGGAGCGCATGGCGCAAAACTATTACATTTGTCCATCAACCCTCGCCCAAAAAGCCGCCCTCGAATGTTTTACACCGGCTTCTATTGCCGTGTGTGAGTCCCGCAGAGCGATGCTTAAGTCTCGAAAAGAATTGATTTTAGCCGGGTTGAAAGAGTGTGGTTTGCACGTGCCTGTCCAGCCAGATGGCGCATTTTACGTCTATATTGATGTTCGCCCTACCGGCCTTTCAGCCATGGACTTTTGTGAGCGTGCACTGCAAGAAGCCCACGTAGCACTCACTCCAGGCAATGATTTTGGCGAATTTCAAGGGGATGATTACGTACGTTTGTCGTTCGCCTCCGCTGAGAGTGAGTTACAAGAGGGATTGGTAAGGTTGAGTGGTTTTATGCAAAATTTAACATAGTCGTTGTTAAGCCTGTGTGAGTGCTTATTTTGAAGATAATCACTCACCAACTTCTTTACACAACCTTTACTCTTTTCCCTCTAACAATCCTCTGTCTTGCGTATCCAATATATATCATCTTTGGAGGCGCTAGTATGACCCACTCTTTGAAGCGACATATAAAACGATCTGTAAAACTAGCTGTGAAACGCTCAAAGCAAGGTATGAAGTGCCGATTCGCTTTTATTGCGTTAATTAGCTGTTTGCTTTTAACGTCTTGTGGCTTATTTCACGGTCGGCATTCAGGTGGTCATGGTAACGTTAATGTTCGAGGCGGAGGTAATGGGCCGGCAGCGCTAATTATATTAGGCGTAGGAGTTGCGATTGGCACCATCATATCCGCCATACCCGACAAACATACCCCTATCAGCTCAGGCCGCTATTATGCTGATGGCATATTTTACCGCGATACGTCACAGGGTTACGAGGTGATTTCTGCACCGATGGGCGTCTGGGTAAATGACATCCCTGCCCAGCACAGACTGTCACGCTTTCAAAATAGAGATTACATTGAATGCAGAGGGGTTTGGTATCGTTATAGTGAAAATACTCAACAATATCAGGTAATTAAAAATCCTTATAAATAGAATCCAAGCTAAGCCGTGCGTCTCAGTAGCATCGCAATTATTAGCACCTGAGCGATTAGTTGCCAGCCGTTTTGTCTGTCCACTCGTTAAACAGCAATAGGGATTTGGATACCGCGCCTAATATGATATAAAAATACGCTAGGCGTTTATCGCGTAATCTTTTTCCGGCAGTGAATCCCAATCGATGCATATTTTAAATTTCGAAGCTTTTTTGTTGGCTATCACCCTATTAACCCTCACCCCAGGGATTGATACCGTGTTGGTGATCAAAAACTCGAGTCGTTCTGGAGGGCGTGACGGCATAGTGACTAGCCTTGGCATCTGTCTTGGTTTGTTCGTACATGCGACCTTTTCAGCAGTGGGCATATCAGCGATTTTATTACAATCCGCTGAACTTTTTATGGTAATAAAATGGATAGGCGCTGCATATTTAATTTGGTTAGGCATTGGAGCATTAAAAGCTGCGCTTAAAGGTGATGCAAGTGTTGCCATTGATGCTAGCGGCGTGAGAATTTCAAGCCTGAATCGCTCGTTAAAAGAGGGCTTTTTATCGAATGTGCTTAACCCTAAAACCGCCGTGTTTTATCTTGCCTTTTTACCGCAATTTATCGACCCTCAGTACTCGCCGTTTCTGCAAGCAATGACTATGGCAGCAATACACTTTGTGATTGCCATGGTGTGGCAGTGCGGTCTTGCAGGCGCTGTCAGCTCAGCTAAACGCTTCTTTGCTAGCAGTGCAGCTATGCGCTGGATGGAAGGTATTTCTGGTAGCGTATTAGTCTTTCTAGGATCGAAACTTATTTTCGATGATGCTCCGGTAAAATCCAATTAACTCCTCGCCCGTGTCGGTTTTCACTTTCTAAGTAACGGTCCAATAATCATAGGATTTTTGATGTTTCGGTTTGTATTTTCTAGTGCTTTGTTGTCAATATTGCTGCTAAGTGCGTCTGTAAAAAGAGTATATGCGCAAGCGCCTTCTGAGATGGAGCAATTGGCCATGCAGTATGCGCGCGTTATTGGTCAAATTGAGCTGATTAATGTGGCATTCACGCAAATGAATGCGCGCTGTGAAACAGACTTCATCACAAGTGCTAAATTCTTGCCTGAGGTTGATTATTTACTGCGTAAAAACATGGATTACCGCTTTGATGAATTCGTTCATTGGATGGAAGGCGCAGCAGAAACGCGTTTGCTGGCAACACAAATGGTTGACGAAGTGATAGCGGAACATGGCGGCTGCGACAGTAGTGCACTCACCCATTGGTTTCGTTATTTAACTGAGTTAAATGAACAAGAAAACCTCGCTTTTTTACGTCAAAACAAGCTGTTGTTTGGTCTGCCTAAGGTTGCTCGCAGCGAGCATAAAATACAGTTGGCGTTTAACGCTAAGATAAATGATTACCAGAATTTACCTTATCAAGAGATCCACGATTTAGCGTCCGCGTTAGATCAGGGTAGCTACCGATATTCGCTTCTTAGCTTGTCTCAATCGATTATAAAAGATAGCACCAAAGCACAAACGTTATGGCAATTCGCAGTCGATGAATTTGATAAACCCGGCGCTTACTATGCCCTTGGTAAATCTCTGCAAGAACACGCAAAAGATAAAGCCTTAGGGGCTTTCAAGCAGTCTGCACAAAAAGGTTACCGCTTCGCTGAAACGTGGTTGGGCACCTATTACGCTTGTCATAACAATATGCCCCAGGCTTCATTTTGGCTCGAAAAAGCCAAACAAGACGGCGCGGAACCTGAATATATCGACGATATTTATGCAGAAATCGACGAGCTCGGCACACCCACCAACTGTGTGGATGGTTGGGTATACTAACAACCATGTCAGTAATTTATTCCTGTTGCTGCTTCCCTCCAAGTCGCGAGCACCAGAGCTGCTTTTAATTAATTCCACGATCGCAAAACGCCAACCCTCTTCGTTTTGATTACCTATAAAAACAGCGTGCTTAATCGATTCTATGAGCCCAGATCAGCAACTGACATTTTCTGTAACATTATTCAAGCTTCTGAGCAGGTGGTTCGCTATTCAAACTTGTTTTGTGTCAATTTTATCAGGCCCTAATAGTGGGAAAATCATTAGCCTAGATCAACGTGAACATACGTAACATTGAGGACAACCTAATGAGCAACACATTCTATATTCCTGCCGTTAATATCATGGGCGAGAATGCCCTCGAGGATGCTATTCAACAAATTGAGTCCCTTGGGTTCAAAAATGCTTTGATTGTAACCGACCCGGGCATGACACAGTTAGGTGTGGTCGCTGAAGTACAAAACTTGCTCCAAGAGAAAGATGTTAATAGCTTTGTGTTTGACGGCGTTCAACCTAACCCGACCGTGAACAATGTAAACGCGGGGCTTGATGTACTGCACACCCATGAATGTGATTGCGTAATCTCTCTCGGCGGAGGCTCAGCCCATGATTGTGCTAAAGGTATCGCGCTGGTGGCGACAAATGGAGGCCACATCAGTGATTATGAAGGTGTTGATGTATCTAAAAAGGCGCAGCTACCGTTAATCAGCATTAATACAACAGCGGGCACTGCGTCAGAAATGACGCGCTTCTGCATCATTACTGATCAAGAAAGACATATAAAAATGGCGATTGTGGATAAAAACGTTACGCCTATATTGTCCGTTAATGATCCAAGACTGATGGCGGGTATGCCTGCATCTTTAACCGCCGCGACAGGTATGGACGCACTGACTCATGCGATTGAAGCTTACGTATCTACTGCCGCCGATCCGATCACAGATGCATGTGCTATCAAAGCCATCGAGCTTATCCGCGATAACTTGCATGAGGCAGTGCATAACGGCACCAATATGGCTGCCCGTGAGCAAATGGCCTATGCACAGTTTCTAGCTGGTATGGCGTTCAATAATGCGTCTTTAGGCTATGTTCATGCTATGGCACACCAATTAGGCGGTTTTTACAATTTACCTCATGGTGTGTGCAACGCGGTATTACTGCCACATGTGCAAAAATACAATGCGCAAGAAGCAGCACCTCGCCTAAAACATATTGCCAAAGCACTAGGAGTAGCGGTAGATAGTTTAACGGATGAAGCGGGTGCAGAGGCGGCCATTAGTGCCATAGTGTCATTGTCACGCAGTGTGAATATTCCAGCCGGTCTTGCCGAGCTTGGTGCGAAAGAAGCTGATTTCGACATTCTCGCCACCAATGCAATGAACGATGCCTGCGGCTTAACAAATCCAATTCAACCAACCCATGAGCATGTGGTCGCTATTTTCAAAGTCGCCATGTGATTTACGCTTGTTAACGCATCTCAGGTTTTAAGAACGTTGCGATGAATAAATATGTGCGCGTGAAATAAGTGAAGTGTAAAGGCCTGAAAGTGAACTTTTAGGCCTTTTTATTTTGGGAGATTTTACCATTCCACGTTATTAGGTGATCACTCAGCGAGAGTTTAAAAGGGCTTAAACAAGGCGCATGACTGAATGAATAGTCGCTCTCTTTCGAAGTTATGCAACGCAGTGTAAGCCCTTTTAAAACTCGCCTGAAAGGAATGCCCCAGCGGCTTTTGCTCTGCGTTATCACTATTTGGAAGGGAAAAACCATTACTACATAGCGACGCCTTAATAAAAAAGTGCTGGACGCATTCTGAGGGGGCACTTAATAATGCGGATTGGTATTAAACTGGCAATGAGGTTTTCTTCACGGGAGATTTAAGCACAAACGAAGAGTGAACCCCGCTGACGCCTTCAATGCGAGTAAGTTTATCGAGCAAAAATTGCTGAAAATCGTCCATGTCTTTTACAATGACTTTAAGCACGTAATCGGCGGCTTGTCCGGTGATCAAGTGGCACTCCAACACTTCGCTAAACCCCATTACGCTCTCCTCAAACTTAGCGAAACGCTCTGGGGTGTGTTTATCCATAATAATTTGAATAAAAGACAACAGGTTTAAACCAAGCTTACGCGCATTTACTAGCGCCACATAACCATCTATCAATCCGCTTTCTTCTAATTGCCGTACCCGGCGCAAACAGGGCGATGGGGATAAGTTAATCGCATCGGCTAGTTCTTGGTTTGAGATCCTGCCCTTGTGCTGAATTATTTCAAGAATATGGCGATCGTATTTATCAAGTTCCACGTTAACTTCCTATAAAGGTGAAAATAATCAATAAAGTCAAATACTGAGCAATATTATTGCGCAATAAAACAAAATAAACCAGTTTTAGCAATTATCTGCCCGCGGGTCTGCGTTACGCTTGTACACCTTGTTTATCTTAAAAGCCGGAGCGCAAAAATGATCAGCCAACCACATACCAAATATCAACGCTTTGAAGGGGTTAGCTTACCTGATCGCCAATGGCCGAATAAACACATTACTCATGCTCCTGTCTGGATGAGCACCGACTTGCGCGACGGCAATCAAGCGCTGATAGATCCCATGTCGATTGACACGAAATTGCGCTTTTTTAAAGAATTAGTCGCTATTGGCTTTAAACAAATTGAAGTGGGCTTTCCGTCAGCGTCAGACATTGATTTTAATTTTGTGCGCTTACTGATCGAAAAAAATCACATCCCAGATGACGTCACTATTGAAGTGCTAGTTCAAGCACGCTTTGACTTAATCGAGCGCACAGTAGAAAGCTTACGCGGTGCGAAGCAAGCTATATTGCATATGTACAATCCTGTCGCCCCTGCCTTTCGCGATATTGTGTATAAAACCGATAAAGCCGGTGTAAAGCATATTGCCACCCAAGGCACAGCGTGGGTGAAGGAATTGACTGCCCAAGCAACAGAGGTAAATTGGACGTATCAATACTCGCCCGAGGTGTTTTCTAGCACCGAAATTGAGTTTGCCAAAGACGTATGTGATGCAGTAGTAGAGGTGTGGCAGCCAAGTGCCGACAACAAAATTATCATTAATTTGCCAGCCACCGTTGAGATGAACACCCCGAATACCTACGCAGACCAAATAGAATGGATGCATCGTCATCTTAACCGCCGAGAGCATATTGTATTGAGTGTGCACCCACATAATGATCGCGGCACAGCCGTGGCAGCAGCAGAGCTAGCCGTGATGGCAGGTGCCGACCGAGTTGAAGGCTGCTTGTTTGGCAATGGTGAGCGTACGGGCAACGTGGATTTAGTCACCCTTGCAATCAACCTATACACCCAAGGTGTTAACCCGGAGTTGGATTTTTCGAATATCGATAGAGTGCGCAACTTAGTGGAAGAATGTAACCAGTTGCCTGTGCACCCTCGCCACCCTTATGCCGGGGAGTTAGTCTTTACCGCCTTTTCAGGCTCTCACCAAGACGCGATTAAAAAAGGCTTGGCGGTACAAAAAGAAGATACCCTATGGCAAGTGCCTTATTTACCAATTGATCCCGCTGATTTAGGCCGCAGCTACGATGCTGTTGTGAGAGTAAACAGCCAGTCAGGAAAAGGGGGCGTGAGCTTCTTACTTGAACGCGAAGGGGGTTTGCAGTTACCGCGTAAATTACAGATTGAATTCAGTAAAATCGTACAGCAACACAATGACACCAGCGGTAAGGAAATGAGCGCTTCGGGTATTGTGTCGCTTTTTGAATCAACATATTTGATTCAACCCGATTGGATTGAGTTTAAACAGTGCCAAATTAAAACCGTTGAACAAAACCAACAGCAAATCGACATTCAGCTGATTATTAACAACGCTGAGGTGAATATTAGCGGTGTGGGTAATGGGCCAATCGATGCGGCGTCCCGCGCGATGAGTCAATTGATAAAAACGCCACTTGAGATTGTTGATTACCATGAGCACGCAATTGGCGAGGGCTCTGGGGTCACCGCTGTATGTTACTTAGAATTAAGAACGGGTGACACCACAACTCGTTTCGGTGTCGCCAAAGACAGCAATATTATGACCGCGGCTGTCAAAGCGATGCTAAGCGGTATTAATAGAAGCGAGCAACAAGAAAGCATCCAAACCGCGGTTGCCAAGGCTTACACATTTGACCTAAAGCAAGCCGTTTGCTCTGCTTAGCGTGTCGTTAATTTAGTAACGAGCACAGTCACTAGAGCAATGCTATGTGCAGCTCCTATAGTGTCATAAAGCGCGGCCCAGTAATTTTTCATGATTACTGGGCATATTAATTTAGACACACAGAGACTGCTGACCTATTCGCTGGATAAGCTATCTACTCCGCTGAGCTTCTCACCAGTTTTTTGGCTTTCTGTCATTCTGGCTTTCTGTCTTTCGATACTCCCTAGTCACATCTCTTTTGCTCACACTCAACAATAACTGATGACGATTTCAATACCGATTATGGTCTTTGATGAGACTTTGCCCAAAGTATGCGCATTGGCTCGACTCATGCTACACGCTATTGAATGCGCTAGTATTTTCAGCACCCGTTGTTTGAGCACAGCATTTAAACTAAGTAAAATAGCTAACATAATAAGGTGTAGTAATGAGCGAAGACGCGACGAACTTTGATCGTAGAAGCATGCTAAAAACCTTAACTGCGGGGGCTGTTTGCACCCTTGCTGCATCAGGAATGGCCAACAGCGCGCCGCAGATCAGCGTGGCTGAATTTCCCGCCGTCCCTAAAGGGCTTTCCCCTGAATCCCTCGCTGAGGATGAATCTTTTTGGGCCAAGGTTGCACTGTTTTACGACACAGCCCAAGGCATTGTTAATTTGGAGCATGGTTATTGGGGCAAGATGTCTCGCCCAGTACAAGAAGCCTACGTAGACAATACCCGTATGGTTAACACTGACCTGTCTTACTATGCACGTAAACACTATAAAAACGACGAAAGAGTAAGCACCCTTAACGTTGCTAAAGCTCTTGGGGCACGGGAAGACGAAGTCGTGCTGACCCGCAATGCCACTGAATCAATTCATAACCTTATTCGCCAGTACAATCGATTAGAGCCAGATGATGCCATTCTGTATACGGACATCGATTATCCCAGCTTTAAAGACACCATGCGCTGGCTTGCGGCGTCTGGAAACCTCGAGGCGGTTGAGGTAACACTACCTCCTCAGGCAAATCAGCAGCAAATACTCGATAAGTACATTGAAGCCTTTGATAAACACCCTAATTTAAAATTAATGTTGCTCACTCATGTGAGTAATCAACATGGTTTGATTTTGCCCGTCGCTAAGGTTTCGGCCATCGCGAAGCTACGGGGTATAGATGTGATATGTGACTGCGCTCAATCATGGGGTTTGCTCGACTTCAATATCACAGAATTGAACGTAGATTGGGCAGGGTTTAATTTGCATAAATGGATTGGCAGCCCAGTGGGTGTGGGTGCGCTGTATATGAAAAAAGGCTCATTGAAAAAAGTATCCCCCTACCCTGGTGAATCTGACCCAAAAAACATCAGTGTGAATTCGCGCGTACACACAGCTACAGTCAACTTCGCTTCAATTTTAACCCTGCCTGCGGCTATCAATTTTCACAACATGCTTGGCGGCGCTAACAAAGAAGCGCGTCTGCGTTACTTACATGCCTTGTGGGCAACCGAAGCCCGTAAGATGCCACATATCGAAGTACTGGGCGGCGCTGACGGTGAGTCCTGTACAGGCATGGGTGCATTTCGCCTTGCGGGTAAAACAACGCTGGAAGAGGCGAAAAATCTACAGCAAAGGTTAGAAAACGAATTTGGCGTTTTTACAGTCGTTCGCGTCGGGTTATCCAGCGGTTGCTGTATTCGGGTTACACCACAGGTATTTACCTCAGCGAATGATATTAGCCAACTGCTTATCGCTTTGAAAAACCTCGGTTGAGCGTTGAATAACACAAAATTAATCTAAAATTAACCCCAAAAAACAATAAGCAAAAGGAACACCATGAACAAGCTTTTACTTACGTGCGCTTTATCCATCAGCCTTGCGATGTCTGCAAACGCCTTTGCCAGCGATTCACCTGAAGCACGCATTAAAGCTGCTGGTTTCGAATTACCTGCCCCGGTAAAACCCATCGCTAATTATGTTACCTGGCGACGTTCAGGGAATACCTTGTACCTGTCAGGTCACGGTGCCTGCGAAGGTAACAGTATATTGGGAAAACTCGGCGATACGCTTAATGTTGAGCAAGGTTATGAGGCCGCTCAGCGCGCGGGTTTGTGTGCGCTGGCCACCATAAAATTGGCGGTAGGCGATTTAACGAAGGTTAAACAGGTGCTACAAATTAACGGCATGGTAGCAGCGGTTCCGGCGTTTACTGACCACTCGAAGGTCATCAATGGCTTTTCTGATCTGTTTGTCACGGCGTTTGGTGACGACGGCAAAGCCGCGCGGGCAGCGGTAGGTATGAGCGGCTTACCTGGCAATATGTCAGTAGAAGTCAGTGCGGTTATAGCATTAAAAGAATAATCTTCATTTTACACTGACTGCCTTACTGATTTAATGCTGTCTGCCTTGTTAATTTAATGATTGCTCATTGGTAATGACTATCGCGCAAGGCAGTTGCTCCGTCCCCTTTGTGATTTATTGCATCATCGCCTCATTGCCTCACTTTTAAAGCTAGAACGTTAAGGTTTCAAACGGGCAAAAAATGCGTTTAATTTAATACTGTGCATCGAAATATTAACCGACATGCTTACCCCGAACGATTCATTAAAATTTCAGCGCTCATTGAAAAACGCCACATGGCTCTGCTGCCTGAATCTAGCCCTGTCACTTACTTTTTGAAAAGTGGAATAAAGAGCAGATTACCAGCCTGATTGTTGCGCTATGCCTTTGAGCCTATGGCGTTCATGGTTTATATTCTGTCGAATATTTATATCTCCAGCAGAAGCAGAGGTGGCATTCATCTTTACCAAGAATCTGTTTGGATAATGTTCGCCGTGCGTATTTGCGGGGCCGGTGCTTTTATTATCACTGCACTCGATCACTGCACTTGATCACTACAATAGAAGAGACAACGAACACAGCTATTTCAAATATGGGCAATTGCTTTATTCTGCGTGGCAGCTATGCGAAAAATTGTCATTGTGCGCTAAGTGATTTTATTATGAGAGTAACGGTATGCCAAGAGCCAACCAAATGCCAAGAGACGCTAAGAGGCGCTAGCATTTGATAAAGTAGCCAGAGCGGAGGTCAGTGATCGACTGCTGTTAATCCTGTGTAATGAATATTGCATACCTGTGCCTAAACCCTCCAGGCTATAAACTAACAGAACAACATAAACTTAAAAAAAGAGCTAAATATGACTCATGATCTAGCGGCGAACAAACAAAACGCCATTGATTTTTACCGCACGGCCTATTTAGGTGAGCCGGCCAAGGCCGTTGCACTTTACGTAGGCGACACGTACATACAACACAATCCAGCAGTGAAAGACGGTAAACAAGGTTTTATCGATTACTTCACTGAAATGGCTGAGGATTACCCTGTAAAAAGTATCGAATTTGTACGCGCTATTGCACAAGGGGATTTGGTCGCCCTGCACACTCACCAAACCTGGCCGGACAATATGCACTACATCACCATGGATTTTTTCCGTTTTGATGATGCAGGAAAAATCGTTGAGCATTGGGATTCAATACAAGAAATACCCAGTGATTCGAAAAACGGGAATACGATGTACTAACTACGCGTAATGGGCACCATAGACAGTTCAATGTCTATTTGGAGCCCCTTGTGTCATATAAAGCATAAAAAGCGCAATAAATGCCAATCTTATTGTCGATAAACACCAACTTACTAGCGCAATTATTAGCGCAGTTATTAGCGCAGTTATTAGCGCAGTTATTAGCGCAGTGCCAGTATCACCTAAAACCTTATCACCCACTGAAAAACGTGAACGATGGTTAGCGGTGTGGATGCCGATAGAAGTAACGCCCTAATTCGCACTATTAAATGAGCGTGGCCAACGATTCTCACGTATTTAATGTCAACGCAAGGCACTTACCCAGCCTCTTTTATCTCACAAATACTGTTAACAAGTGGATATCGTCCACTAGCAATAGCCGCTCTGTGCTCAAGATAAATACCCTAGTGTAAATACATTATTTTAATCGCATTCACTTGCTGACATAAGGCTAGCAATGGCTTAGCACGCTTGTTGAGTAATAGCTTACGCGCCTAATAAATAAAAATTAATGCATTGATTGAGATCGCTTAATGTAGCGAGTATGATATAAAATTGTAAACAATTTACAATAAACATTATCAATATAAATGTGATTTTCTTAGCCGGAAATAAACCGTTACGTTACGCGTTGATGGCCTACATCATTTGCCGAACCTGTGTTTTTTGATCATTAGAGACTCTTATTACTATGAACATACGTAAACCACTCTCCTTAGTCGCCCTTGGCGTCGTTATCGTTTTACAAAGCGCTTGTAGTCATAACAACGATGTAAATTCCCCCAAAAATAACCCTGTAGCATTTAAAGATGTGTCTGAGTCAGTTGGCTTAATCACAGATGCAAACTGGAAATACGGCGGTCCAGCTGTGGTTGATTTGAACAATGACGGGCACTACGACTTTTTATTGACCAACCATGACACCACCCCAGTACAATTGTTTATGGGTGATAAAAACCATCATTTTAGCGAGGTGAAGGGTGTTTATGGCAAGGTGGATTTACATGGCGTGTCCGCCGGTGATTACGATGCTGACGGCGACAATGATATTTTATTGTCGCTTGGCGGCGGGAACGGTTTAACCCCGCAACCTCAGCGGTTATTGCGCAACGACAATGGCAAATTTACCGATGTAACCCAAGAAGCAGGCATATCTGAACTAGGCGCACGGGGCAGAAGCGTGCGCTGGGTAGACTTAGACAACGATGGCGACCTTGATTTTATGCAGGTTAACGCCACCAAAATGGTTGATGAGACCTCACCGCGAAACATCATTTTTGAAAATATAGGTAACGCTAAATTTCGGTATGTGAGCAGTCCAGGTTTCGAAGATGTTGAAGCAGAGCGAGTGTTACTCACGGATTACAATAACGATAATGTAATGGACATCATTACATTCACCAGTTATGACAAATCCACTATTTGGCAAGGCAATGGCGATTTTACCTTTACCAATACCACCAGCAAGGTGTTTCCAGCGGGACATGAGGGTTACCCTGGTACCGTCACTGTCGCTCAGGCTGATATTGATAATGACGGCGACCTTGATTACTACTTTGCCAGAGGCAAGCTGTACTACACCATCGCCAATAACAGCATCAGTTTTGATAGAGCACATCAGACGCTTGACCTTCGCGATGTCGGCAGTAAAAGTCACGATGGCTTAACCTTATATGCTAATGCTGACTTAGTGCTCAATGACTTTTATCACTTCCCTAGAGCCAAACTGCTGGATTTTATGCCGGTATATATCGGTGCTAACAAACAGCAAATTACCACGCCAACAGCTGATCAGACCGTGACACAGGAGCAAGCAATAGGCTTTCCTGATGAAGTCACTGAAACCGGTTGGTACATAGGTTACTTAGGTGACAACAAGTGGCGGGTAGAATGGATGCTCACCGATGATTTAGCCTGGGATGTGCGCGCGTCTTTCACCGGCATCACAGACTATGAAGCCAGCTGGACACCGCAAGAGTTAGGAGTGCCTGACGTACTACTACGCAACGACAACGGCGTATTCACCGATATTTCAAACGTCTTACCTGAGCAAGCCAAAAGCAATAACTGGGGAGTGACCACAGGTGATTTTGACAATGACGGAGACGCAGATTTCTTTGTTTACCGCTTTGGCGATTTAAAACGCCGAATCGCTGACGTGATGTTCATCAATAACGGCCATGGGCAGTTCAAAGCCATTGATAAGCAAGATGCCACCAGCGAAATAGGACTCAAATCTCACGGTGATTCAGGCGTAGCATTTGATTTCGACCTTGACGGAAAAATCGATATATTAAGCGGCGATGACGACAACGGGAAATGGCATTTATACAAAAACATTACCCAAGATGCTGATAACAATCACCTATTGGTAAAAATCGGCTATTCACAAAATGGTATAGACCCTTACGGCGCTAAAGTGTGGGTCACCACCAAAGGTGGCAAACAGTACAAGCTTATTGGCTCGAGCAACGCCAACCATTCACAAAGTTTATTGAACATTGCGCATTTCGGTTTAGGCAAGGATGACGTAGTAAACGACATTACAGTGCGCTGGCGAGATGGCACGACGCAAACCTTGAAAAATCAGAAGGTTAATCAGCTTTATAATGTAGGTAAATCAGTTTAATCACAGATGCGGTAGCAAGAACAGCATCTGCTCTTTGGCGACCTATCGATCGCTAACGATTTAGCCCTAAACTAAGCGGTAACCAAGTACACCACTGACGATAAACGCCGCTTGGCTTTATCGTCTATTTCCTACTCCGTTCCCTTATTTTCACCGCGTATATCCCTAATACCAGATACGTTAGCTATTGAACCTAATAGGTTTTTTCCACCTGTATGAATGTCGTCAGCGGAATACTGAAAGATAGCCACCAACCCTAGGCCGTAAGAAAACCTTCAATTTTATGTCAATAATCTGTCACCTCTTAGTCACATAACAACCTCACTATAATCGCCGCTATGACCACTATGAGATGCGCAGCCTTGCTACGTCTCTGACTCATGATTATAAAAAAGGATAGTTAATGAAGATTCAAAATTTACGCGATATAAAATATTCAGCCCTCGCGTTAGCGGTAGCATTTGGTATTTCAGCCTGTTCATTGGACGGCGATGATGGTGAAGACGGTGCGCAAGGCGCCGTTGGTGAGCAAGGCGAACAAGGTGCTCAAGGTGAGCAAGGTGATACCGCAGGAAAATTAACGCGCATTGCGACGGTGCCTTTAGGCGCTGAAGTAACTGGTATTTTCTTAACCGATGAAGGGGATCTTTTCTTTAATGTCCAACATCCTTCCGGCACCAATGCCGTCACCACTGAGGTAAACGCAAAGCCAATTAACACAGGCACCGTAGGGGTTTTAGCGGGCGCAAACTTTAACAACCTACCTGTTACGCTACCTAATTCGCCAGTACCTGCCAGCGATGAAGAAAAGGAAGTGGTGGTATCCGCCATTGGCCAATACCAAGTCCTTGGTCAAACAGGCGATACCTTTGGCACTGAATTACCTGAAGGATTAGGGCACATTTACACCTTAGATGGCGAGGAGTTAGTGTTAGAAAACGATATGCCTGACTTTAATGGTTTTATTTCTACGGCGTCAGGTGAAGGTTATTTATTTTCTAACTGGGAAGAATTACCCGGCGGTATGAGCCGCATGAAGATTGAGCGTGATGATTTTGGTATGTGGCAAGTAACTGAAGCCATGATGCTAGACTTCTCCCCAGTGTGGGGAACTGCCGCTAACTGTTTCGGATCTATGTCCCCTTGGAATACCCCACTAACATCGGAAGAATGGGTGGTAGATTCATCTGTTGATTCAACCACCTCACCTAGCTGGAATGATCCAGAAGCCGTCGCAACGGATGCTCGTCTTGGCCGCATGTGGCAGATGACAGCACCAGATGCGTCAAACCCGTATAACTATGGTTACATAGCAGAAGTCACCGAGCCTCTTGCTGATGAGCCTGTCATTGTTAAGCATTTAACTATGGGTCGTTATGAGCACGAGAACTCAACCGTCATGCCAGATGGAAAAACCGTGTATCTTTCACAGGATGATACCGGCGGCGTGTTATTTAAGTTCATTGCTGACACCGCTGAAGACCTCTCTACTGGTACCCTTTACGGCGCTAAATTAACCCAAGACCTTGGCCAAAATGAACCTGCTACTACCGGTTTTGATGTTCAGTGGGTTGAACTTGCCAGTGGTGATAATGCCACTATTCGTGCATGGGTGAATGAATACAACGACATTGGCACCGATGACTACATAGAAGGCCAGAGTTCATACATCACCATGGCTGATGTAGCCGCTTGGGCAAATGGCGATGCGACCTACCCTACCGTTGAAAATGGCGGAAGCAGCCAAACAGCAGGGGAGCCAATGGATGATCGTGTGGCGTTTCTTGAATCACGTGCAGCTGCGCGTGCTAAAGGTGCAACAGCTGAATGGCGCAAGCTTGAAGGTATTTCAATCAACCTAAAGCGCGCTGAAGAAGCGGTTGAAGGAACAGATACCATAGACGGTGAAGTGGTTGAAAATGCTTATCTTTACATCGGTATCGCGGATTTAGATAACACCATGGTGGATGACGAAGGTGATATTCAGCTTTCAGCACGTGTTAAAGATTGTGGTGGTGTGTATCGCGCTCGTCTTGAACAGGGGTATGACATTACACGTATCGAGCCTGTAGTGATGGGGGGAACTTACCGCTCAAGCTTAACAGGAGCAGAGCGTTGTGATGTGGAGCAACTTTCTCAGCCAGATAACGTTGTGGTGATGAACGACGGCCGTATTCTGATTGGTGAAGACGGATTCCAGGAAAACAACACGCTGTGGATGTACGAGCCAGCAGACAAGTAAGCTTTTCCCTTTAATTCATCCGAGCACAGGTGTGCTCGGATTTTTTCGTTGTAATCATTATGAACATACACATTAAATTACTACCCTTATTAAGCGTTACTTTACTACCATTTTTGTTGGCTTGCTCGCCCTCCCCGCAAGAAGAGGCAAAGTCCGGCAACAAAGCAGAGACTATCGTGGTTCAAGCCACAAGCAATGAAGCTGATGCATATCCATACAATGAAGGCGATGACATTCCTGCCATGGCCTACATAGAACATAAAGAAATTTACAATCCTGAGTCGGTTATCCCACCTCAGTGTTACACCAAAACAGAAGGTAAAAATAACCCCTGTTATGCCTGTCACCAAAGCTATGATCGCGTTGAAAAACGCCCCAATCAGATGGGCGATGGCACACTACAAGGCAATTACGAATTTTCCGACGTCGGGCTTACCAACAGTTGGAAGAACTTATTTATCGATAGGCGTGAGCTGATTGCAGGGATCGAAGACGACGCCATTTTGGAATACACATCCCAAGATAACTACGCCTCTGCCATTGAAGGGGATAGCACTATTCCCGAATACATGCGTATTGAAAACTTGAGTACAGGTGCAGCCGCTTTTGATACAGACGGGTTAGCCAAAGACGATAGCCGCTGGGTCTCCTATAACTACAAGCCCTTCCCCAGCACCTTTTGGCCAACCAATGGTTCTACTGGGGATGCAATGATCCGCTTACCTCAGGCGTTTCAACAACTCGAAGGTAAATATAGTCGTGACGCATATCTAGTGAACTTAACCCTAGTTGAAATGGCACTTAAAGACGTCAACACCCTGCCCGTGGCAGGCATCAACGAACAGGAACTCGCCTTGGATATTAACGGCGATAATGAACTCAGTGAGCACGTAACCACCATGGTCCGCCAGACTCATTATATTGGCGATGCTGCCCATGTTGAAGTGGCGCATATGCTGTTTCCTGAAGGCACAGAGTTTCTGCATACGGTACGCTATATCGGCGTTGACGAGCATGGTGATATATATAACGCTGAACGCATGAAAGAAGTGCGCTATATGCAAAAGCACAGATTCAGAAGTCGTGAGAGCTTAGCTTCTGCTTACTATGCAGAAGCTAAGGAAAAGCATTTCGAAAATTTACCGCAAACCCGCTATTTAGGTGACGCAGGCATCGAAAACGGTTTTGGCTGGACCATTAACGGCTTTATTGAAAATGAAGAAGGGGAATTGCGCGCCCAACATGATCAAGAACTGGCTTTTTGTAACGGCTGCCACAAAACCGTAGGCTCAACATTTGATCAAACGTTTTCTTTTGCTCGAAAGGTGCCAGGCAGTCTTGGTTGGGGATATATTAACCTGCACGAAATGGAAGACGTACCCAATATAAACGAAACGCAAGGCGAGTTTCTAACTTACATGCAACGCGCTGGCGGCGGTGACGAATTCCGTCAAAACCAAGAAATGTTGACCCGCTGGTTTAGCGAGAAAGGCATCCTTAATGTAGAAAAAGTGCAACGGGCCCCTTCTGTATATGCGCTAATTACACCGAGTCCGGACCGCGCATTAGCGCTTAATAAAGCTTATTTAACCATAGTGAAAGAACAAAGTTACCTGTTTGGGCGAGACGCTACGCTAACTGAAGCTAGCAATGTATTGAGCCACATTGATGCAGAACAACCACCGTTGAAGCCAGAGCATCGCTTTAAATGGGATATGCGCTTAAACTGGAATGCTATAAAAAGTACAAAGGTCGCTGGCCATTAAACAATAGTCCTGCACTAAGTCAATTGCCCTAACGGGCAATTGATAACCCTTTACAGAGCACCTAGATTCTTGCTGTTCCTCATACCACGTAAATATTAAATCCGAGAGTTCAATCCAAGCACTATTGCGGTGAGTAAGATGTTTCAATGAAGACACTTGAGTCATCTCATACACCAATTAAGTCATCGGTTAGCACATGGCGTAATTTTTTATCTTGGTGATGAGGGCCATAGTTTAATACAGCAATAAGTTTTCTACTCCACTAAATATGTTCAAAAATTTTCGTTAAGCCCGCAAGTGAAATAAACGATCGGAATCTACGTATTTACAAAATCAGTTGCCCTTATTACTGTCTCAAGCACAGGTTTACATCTCAGAGGCATAACGTTGAATAATACACTGTTTGTAATCCTCGGCTTTGGCCTATTGATGAGCATGATAGCTGTCATTGGCGGGCTTTTTATTCTTTTGCCCGAGAAAACCTTAAAGCGCTGGTTGATGCCAATTGTCGCATTCGCGGCAGGTTCGTTACTCGGCGGAGCGTTCTTTCATATGATCCCACATGCGCTGAGCGCTTCAGAGTCGCTCATACACGTGATGCTATGGGTAGTTGCCGGCTTTACTGCTTTTTTCGCACTCGACCAATTATTGGAGTGGCATCATTGTCACCGCGTGCCTTCAGAGCATGTGCGCCCGTTAGGCCCGCTACTTTTGATTGCTGATGGTGTACATAATCTGCTCGGCGGGTTGGCGATTGGCGCTATTTTCCTCATCGATATACGAGCAGGGATAGCGGCTTGGACCGCTGCGGCATTGCACGAACTCCCACAAGAAATAGGTGACTTCGGGGCTATGGTCCATGCAGGTTATTCTCGCCGAAAGGCACTTTTATACAATTTCATTTCTGCACTCACTTTCCCGCTTGGTGGCGTTATTGCTTTCGTAGTTGGACAAAGTTTGAATGTGTATTTTCTTGTCGCATTAGGCGCAGGAAACTTCTTATACATCGCAGGTGCAGATCTGATACCCGAGGTTAAACACGCAAAAGACCTTAGAGAAACTGGGATCCGTTTCTTGTTCTTTATATTAGGTGTCTCCCTGCTTTATCTTGTGACCAAATTATAAACAAAATGGCTCAGTTAATTTGATATCCGCGTTATTAGGCAGATTAAACGCCAATGGAATGCAAACAGGTTGGCATATTAAAAGGAATGAAAGCAGCGCCTTGACTCTGCTGCGTATCGAATTTTAGCGCTCTTATCAAACGTCATTCCGCTTACGGGCTGTTTTAAACTCAGGCGATAAACATATGAGCGCTCGCTTATCCTGCGCAGTAAAGGCTGTAATCTTGGCACTTTTTAACTCGCGCTTAATACAGCACCGATTCTTTAACCCTAGGCTATAAATGGCCAAGACCTTTTGAGGGCTTAAAAGAAGTCAACTTTCTGCCGAGTATGGCCTAAATGTTTACAGGTACCGCAATGAACCAGCTAGAGTGGTTACCAAGCTCTATGGTATCCAAATGATGACTAAGCACTTCCTCACAATGACTTATTAATGAGTACGTTTGGGCTAAATCAGATCTGCTTCTTCTTGTCGAAGCGTTAAAACTTCATAACCCGTTTGCGTCACTAAAATCGTGTGCTCCCATTGAGCAGACAGCTTTTTATCGGCAGTAATCACTGTCCAACCATCTTTTTTAGTCTTTGTTTTTGCCTTCCCCTGATTAATCATCGGCTCAATGGTAAATGTCATCCCTGCTTGCAAACTCAGTCCTGTTCCTGCCTCTCCGAAGTGAAGAACTTGTGGATCTTCATGCATTTCTCGGCCTATGCCATGCCCACAAAACTCTTTGACAACAGAGTAACCATTGCTTTGTGCTACGGTTTGTATCGCAGCACCGACATCACCTAATGTTGCACCCGGCTTCACTTTTTTGATACCTGCCCACATGGCTTCGTAAGTGGTTTTGACAAGACGCTTGGCCAGTGGACTTGCGTCGCTCATGACATACATTTTGCTGGAGTCTGCAATAAAACCATTTTTCTCGAGAGTAATGTCTAAATTAACAATATCTCGCGACTTTAGCTTGTAGCTATCGCGCGGAACCCCATGACAAATGACTTCATTTACGGATGAATTTAATGCAAATTGATAACCGTATTGACCAACACTTGCAGGCCTTGCATTTAATGTATTACGAATGAAATTATCGACGTGATTATTGATCTCTAGCGTAGAGATCCCTTCTTGTACAAAGCCATCTAACATATGGAATACTTCAGCCAAGAGTTTTCCTGACGCTCGCATCAACTCAATTTCTTTTGCCGTTTTAATGTTGACTTGCATACTATTTGACAACTTTTAAGGCAGTGTCAGCGTTGGCATTTTCCAGTTCTTTAACAATAAGTTCTGAGAACGTTAACGTGGGATTTAACTCCGCTAGTCGCCCCATTTTTATCCAAAATTCAGCTTGCGCATTGATAGAACGAGACATGACTTGACAGCTTTTTCGCACTTCGTCGTGAACTTCGTCAGATATTTTTATGATTCCCATGACATACCATTTGCATATAAAACATATATGAATCGTATGCTTTAATATTTTGTTTTGCAAAAAAATACAGCTGTTCGTTAACTGCAAAAGAAATGATTTGCACTGTGTTTGTCAGCAGAACCTACCCTTTACAAATGACAGAAAGTAGATACAAAGTGAATTTAAGGACACTATAACAACCAGGTTTCACCGAGACTATTGGGGGATTGTCGCTGTAACTGACGTAAAACCTGAAGGACCTTGTACACGACTATTAAGTGGCGTCTGGCATTCAGTCATCTTTTTACTTTTAATTTACTATGCTTTCACCAAAGCGTTACCGCATTAGGCGCTCAGTCTGCGACTATGAGGTGCTATCACAGCCTGATATCAACTCTGGTCAATTTAAAAATTAGAATTGAGTCAGGCATAGGCCACACATTTGACAAACACACTTATTTAAACGCGCTTACTTAAACGCATCGATTTAACGCATTTATTTGATTACGAGTACTGGGCAGTTCGCTTTTTTAACGATCGCGTCGGCAACATTATCATGCAGAAAATGAGACATGCCGGTTCTTCCGTGGCTGGCGATAACCTCCATGCCAATATCACCGCTATTGGTTTCAGCCAAGATTTCATCGACCGCATCTCCGTGTCGGATAATCGTCTCAATCTTTAAACTCGTATCTAACTGACTTAATAAATCATGCATTTTAGTTGCGGCAGCATCTTCCATATTCTTAGCTAATTCAGAGGGAGTGATCGTAAGGATCATGTAATTCTCATTTCCTGAAGGCTGCTCAATGACATGCAAAATACGGATACCCACTCGATCTAAATTTGCCATTTCAACGACGTACTGCAAAGCATGTGACGAAGTATCGGAAAAATCCGTAGGCCATAAAATAGCGCGTGATCGCATATTACTCTCCTAGACAATGTAAAGGGTGTTGGTGGAATAACGCTACGAGCCTCATCCGAACAAACTCGCCTTTATCGCAAAGACTTAAGTATAGTCAGCGCCCAGTGACGATTTAGTGACCAGAATCAATTCAACCACACTCTAAATACCCCTTTCGTTGAATCGGTTGGTATACATTCAAATAGAATTAACACTAGGTTACTTTGCAGACGCTGAATTTAGCGTATGCAACGTCAAGCTGATTGGATAATGATCAGAAGAGTGAATATTCGTATGCACGTGAGCGTTAACAACCTCTAATCCACGAAAATAGATATGGTCAAGGTGCTGAAACAAATGATTGAACCTTGGCTTACGATCCATTCTCACTTCGTCCAACGAAAACGATTTTGCTAACTGATTAAAGTAACGTAATCTTTTGCCATTCCAAGTGTTAAAGTCACCCGCTAACAATATGGGTCCATCATGATTTTCCAGCATGTGGAATACTTGGTTCAAGTGCATACTGAACTTATCAAAAGAGACAAAATTAATAAGGTGAGAGTTTACTACGAGTAGCGACTGCCCTAATGTGGGCAATGGATAGACCGTCGCTAACAACATTTTTTTTGTTTGAGAAACAGGTTCGCTAGGCTTCGATACCGAAAAGTAATGTTGCTGCGCCGCAACAGTCGACCCCGTCTTAACGCCCGTTTCAATATTCGTTTTCACGTTTTTGAAACTACGCGCCATCATCCACTGATGCTGTAGCGACTTTTTGAAGTCGACATCATAAGGTGAATTTAATACCGCTTCTTGTAAAAGGATTAAATCTTTGTCACTAGAAAGAGATTTGAAATCTTCTAACCAGCCCTTTTTTTTGCATTTGAACACATTCCACAGCAAAAGCTCAATGTTCGGCCCCATAACTGGGTTGGGTGCATGCCCCATTATTTTCACAGACTCCAATGGGCTAAAACGACTCTTAAGCATGACTTTATCGGCCTCTAGCAAACAAGATTATAGAAAGATCTGGTGCCCAATAACTCTATCAAAGATAGGGTGAAAATAACCGGAACAAATTGTTACGAGTCTTCTTATAAAAGGGTAGATTGCTAATTTCCTGCTGTGTAACCGGTAGCGAGTTTTGTTTTTTAGAAAGAAAAAACGCTCTCAATTTGGCATTAAGTTGCCTATCAAAACACTCTAAATTAATTTCAAAATTAAATTCTAAACTTCTGGCATCCCAGTTAGTCGAGCCGACAAATGACCAAATGTCGTCGATAACAACAATTTTACTGTGGTCAAATGGCCTATTATTTTTATAGATTTTTATACCGTGCTTAATTATGCGCGAGAAATTTGCTTCCATCACCCAATCCACAAAAGGAATGTTGCTGTGTCTAGGCACGATTATCTCCACTGATACACCACGTAGGGCCGCAGCGTGTAAAGACGTCATTAGGGTTTGGTCTGGTATAAAATAAGGGGTCATAATTTTCACACTTGTTTGAGCGCAAACGAGTGCGTTAATCAAAGTCCAACGTATTTTATTGTGGTCTTCATCGGGACCATCTTGAATGGCCCGAGCAATAACCGATTTATTACTTGTTTTGGTCATCGTGGTTTGTACGAACGAAGGAAATTCAATTAATTCTCCGGTCGCAAAAAACCAATCTTCTACAAATACCTGACTAATTTGATCTATCACCGGGCCGGTTACTTTAAAGTGGATATCATCAATCGGGTGTTCAGCCGATTTAACCTCATTATTTTTACTTATATTCATTCCACCGACATAGGCTACTTCACCATCTACACAAAGTATTTTTCGATGATTCCGTAAGTTAATAAAGCGAATAGTCGTAAGCGAAATGGCAGGTAAAAAACGAGCCGTTTTCACCCCGAGCTTCTTTAAGGCTCGGTCTGATTTATGCCAGCTGTATCCAATGCCTACACCGTCCAATAATACGTTTACGATGACCCCTCTTTGATGCGCATCGGACAGGGCATCTACAAATTGTCGTCCAAGTGAGTCGCAGTCAAATATGTAACTCGATAAAACGATATAGCGATGAGCCGCATGAATAGATTGGAGCATTTCTGGGTAAGCCATATCACCGTTAACCAATGGCTCAACACTATTATCTGAAACGTAGTTAACAGGGTGAATGGTATGCCCCGCAATGACTGCCGGATGCCAATGCGCCGGAATATGAGATATTTTATTGGGTTGTTCTGGGGCGCGAAAATCCTGCTTAAGTGTTTGAGGGTGTTTTTTCTGCGCTGAGCGCTTAATACGATTTATCCCAAACAGCCAATAAAATAGACTGCCTATGACGGGCGAAAAGATCACTAATCCAATCCACGCTAACGATGTTCGTTCATTTTCTTTGAACATAAGTACATGTAACGATGACATAATGGACAAGCCAATATGCAAAACAACTATGATGGTTACCCAATGGATGTAAACCCATTGGGTCCATTGTTCAACTATTTGCATAAAACCCTACTCAAATAATGCTTATGTAAATCAATTTCGGAAAATAAGTGCTGACAGAATATTACACCATAGCGACAACCTATTTAACGGATACATTTGGCCCAAATTTTATATTTTTGACCATTTTGCTAACGTCGGCGGTTTCTATTGGTTACTTCATATTGATGAGCTACATCATTACAAACATGGATAAACGATACTTTATCCGCAGAAAAAACAAAGATAAAAATGCTGATATCATTCCTAACCGAACGCCGGGCAAAAACAGCTTAATATTCATCATTGAAATGGTAAAAATTCTCTTTGGGATAGGCTTACTAGTGTGTGGAATTATTATGTTAGTTTTGCCCGGTCAAGGCTTAATAACCATGTTAATAGGGTTAAGCTTGATACCCTTCCCAGGTAAAAACAAACTCGAACAGAATCTACTATCAAGACAGTCGGTGAGATCTTCCTTGAATTGGATCCGAGCTAAGGCGAATAAAGAACCCTTTATTTTCGATTGAATGCCCGTCCAATGTTCGAATAGAACAAAAGCATAAAATGGTTGTGGTTAACGTTTTTGACTCAGGTAAGGGAGACCACAGTGCAGCAAAAGTACTCAGCAAAGGCTAATATTGCTTAGCTGGTTGACTGTATGGCTACAGGGCATTTGATTAGCGTCATGAACCACATATGGCTCTTGAGAGTGTTTTGAAATGAATAAAGGGTCCCCACTGAGCCTTTGACTGCGGCGAAGCAAGTGTAAATATTTTGAAGAGGAGTAGCTTGCTTAATACAGACTTAGCACGCTATTTGTTTAGAGTGCCAAAGGGTCTAAAACTGGCTTTAAAGCTCCAAATAAAAAAGGGCAAGGTGAGCATCACACCTGCAACGACCATCATGACACCAGCATAAGGGCCGTCAATGGTTTCAGGTAAAACGCCTTGCTGATGAAACTGCTGCCGCAACCCCGTCAACATAACAAGCACGCCTAATACGTCCATTGCAATTAACACAACTAATAAGTTCGAGTGATAACGCACCTTCACTGTTTGTTTTTTCGGATTAGGCTTATCGTTGTTTGCAACGCTAGGAAGAGGGAATAATGACGCCATGAATTCTCACAAAAGTATTTATATTACTATTTAACAATTATGTAACAGTTGACCTCCGTTTTCTGCAATAAGTTCACTCTTGCGGATGAAAAGGCTGAATGTACGGTAAAAACCTTACCCTAGCGTGTAATACTCTGCGAGCAACTGGTTGAACAGTTATAATGACGCGCTTCTCTCGCGTTAACTCAGTAACAAAGGCCTGAATACCTTTTCCCACATATTTTGGTAACGTCCCTTATGCCAACCAATATGCCCTATTCTTTTGTGATCAACATCTTTAGGCGCGACAGTGTGTCGGGTTATATTTGCAGTGCTGAACTGATCATGCAACATATCGATATTCTTCAAAGACATCATTTCATCATCACTGAACGCAATTGCGCAAATAGGTAAGCTCACATTGGCGAAGCGCTCCTTAAGCCACTGCCCTTCGTTCTCAACTGCATACCCCTCTTTAAGGCACCAACGTCGCCATTGCATCATCACGCCCTTGGGCAGGTTGCACATGATGTTTAGCTTATCCCCAGGGAAGTAGCCCAAAGTCGGCACTGTCAGTGGCACTAGAAAATACCACAAAAACCACGCAACACGCTTAGTGGGGGGCGAATTGTACCACCACGTTCCTGTGCCAGTACCAACTGTAATCGCCCGGCTGATCGGGCCAGTATTAGGCATCATGCCCAGCATGTGACCGCCTACACTGTGACCAATCCAAATACACTCGAGACCGCTGAAGTGCCTCTCAACAAAATTAAGTACTGCGGGACAATCATTATTCGCCCACCCTAACAAGTCACTATTGCAATGCTTTACATGGCGATCCATAGACGAACCAATGCCATCATAATCAAATGTCACAACATGAAAGCCTAAGCTGGTTAGCCATATCGCGAAATCCTGGTAGAGATGCTGCGCTACGCCCGTCGCGGCCGCAACCACGCAAATGCCTTTTACAGGTTTTAGCTGACTCTTAAAAACCTTTAGCACCACCGAATGACCAGCATCTGTAACGATGTCATGCTCAATGCTTAACCCGCTAGATGAAGCTTCATCCGTGATGGAAGACTCGTTTCTGCTATTCAATTCGGCCGCTATATCACTAGATATTGCAACACCTGCTAAAGATTGCGTAGACGATGCAATAGCCGATTGCGTTGAATTGTTCATGACTAGCCTCTTGGTTGTTGATTGAGTCAATGCGTTTAGGTTCTGATGCCCAATAACCAGATAAGAGCACTATTTATTTCTCATGTAAAATAATTTATTTCCAACATTAAATAAAACGGTTTTAGATTACTGAATAACGAGCAAAAAATAGACCAAAGCGTTGCGTTATAAATATTTATTTCGTACATTAAATAAATAGATAATGAAAATGGTACACAATGAAAAAGCAACTTAAGATATTTCACTTGCTGCAGTTAGCGCATGGTGCGCTTTTTAAAGCCGCGGATAAAAAACTCAAAAGCGAGCTGCACGTTAGCACGACTCAATTAGCTGTGCTTTTCACATTATCTAAACAGGATAACGCGCCGATCACAGCCATCGCTGATTCGCTCAACATGAGCTACTCCAGCTTATCAGGCGTGATTGACAGAATGACCAAAGCAGCACTGGTTACCCGCCAACAGGGGACAACTGATGCTAGGGTACAAAATGTTATCTTATTGGCCAAAGGACGTGATCTTGCACAGCGCTCCGCTTCAAAGGTACGCAATATAAATCATGCCTTGTTGGAACATTTCACCCTAGATGAGCAAGAAACCATTGCGCGGTTTCTAATGCACGTCACGCAAAATGCAGAAAACATAGTCAGTGAAAAAGAACCGTTTTAGTGACTTGCATCAACCCAACCCCATTGTCGGAGTCTCATCATGTCAAAGAGCCTTAATGTTTCCCTAAATAACCGAGTTCTTTCGTTAACCATAAATCGTCCTGAGCTAAAAAATGCGCTCAATCGTGAACTGTACGCGGCCTTAGCGGATGAGCTAGAGCGAAGCAACCATGACGATCAGATCCGCGCTGTTCTATTAACCGCTAACGGCGATACCTTCACTGCGGGTAATGATTTAGATGATTTCATTAACCCAGTTGAAGAGAGTGGCACCCCTTCGGTCATTCGATTTTTAAAGGCTATCTCAGAATGTGAAACCCCTATTGTGGTCGCGGTGAATGGCCCTGCCATCGGGGTTGGCCTTACCATGTTGCTACATTGCGATATGGTGTATGCCAGCAAAAGTGCACGCTTTCGCGCCCCCTTTACCCATGTAGGTTTAGTACCTGAAGCCGCATCCAGCTTGTTGCTCCCCCTTGCGGTGGGTCAAGCATGGGCAAATGATTTAATGCTTGCAGGTCGCATACTTGATGCTAGAGAAGCACTGAGTGCAGGACTTGTTACGCGCGTATTCGAGGATGACGTCTTAGTCGCTGAAAGTCTAAAAATAGCAGAGCAAGTCGCCAGTTTAGCGCCTAATTCAGTTAAGCAATCAAAGCGCTTAATTCGTGGCGTAAACAAAGAGGAAGTTCAGGCGCAAATGAAACGTGAAGGTGTCATATTTGCCGAGCAACTAGCCTCTGCCGAGTTTAAAGAATCCGTCGCGGCATTTTTTGAAAAGCGAGCCCCTCATTTTGCTTAAGGTGGAAAAACAACAAGACCATAAGCGTCTTCACGGGTGGCGCTACCGCTCGTTCACACATGCAACCTATTCAAGTAAGATGCTCACCTCGTCAGTATTAGCACTGTATTAAATCTCAATGAAAGCAGGAAACAACATGTCAGGCATTACACAATTAGATGAATTACTTAAATCGATGTCGCCATTTTTGCAAGACGGCGAGTATGCCTTTTGCACAGTAGACGGTAAGGTAGCTGATTATGCACATTTGGATCCGGTGTGCTTTTTTCAAGAATCGGAAGGCTTAACATTAATTTTACTAGCCGAAGATGCCAAACAGGCGAAAATACCTTTTGACGGCACCTATAGACAAATTACCCTCACGGTACATTCTAGTCTAGAGGCTGTGGGATTGACCGCAGCAGTAGCAGCAAAATTAACCGAATACGACATCAGTGCAAACGTGGTTGCGGCCTATTATCACGATCACATTTATGTGCCCAGTGGCAAGGCACAACTGGCTATGAATGCATTGAAAGAATTTAATATGAACTAAACGCGCTGAAGAGCTTTCTTAGTTCCTAGCCATGCTCTCGACCCGTCAAGTTATGCAGGATGAACTTGCTTCGTCTGAGTATATATTGAGTATTTCACGTAACAGTAACTTGGCGTCACCCCGAAGTTTGGTATTACTGACTAATGACTCAAATTCGGCGGGTTGAATATGCCCATCTTGGTATGACAAGCTTATCTCGCTGATCAAATTAGCTTCAAATAATATCGCCGTCATGGGGTCGAGATCATCCACGTTCGTAATGTCTTCCACCTGCCCTTGCACTACATCAATAATCACACTGGGCATATTCCAGATTTTCATTAACTCTACGCTGAGCAGCATCGATTTCTCACTGAGAAATTTCTTAAACACCAACGAGTCTTGTTTAAAATCTGGATCGATCATTTTAAACGCCTCGACCATAAACTGAAAAATAACAACTTTACCCAAATCGTGCATCAGACCAATGGTATAAGCGGCATCGGCATTTTGCTTACGCCTCGCCGCGAGTGTTTTGGCCACAATGGCTACATCTTGGCTATGTAGCCAAATTTTCTCACCGAAGGTTTTAAAATAAATAGGCTTTTGCTGACATAAGTTCTTAATGAAGCGATTAAGCACGAACTCTTTTATGTCATTTGCCCCCATAAACATAAAAGCCTGCTGCAAGTTAGTAATGTCTTTATCACCGCGTTTATAAGCTGGACTATTGGCTTTTTTCATCAATTCAGTCGCAATGCTTGGCTCTTGTTCAACGACCTTGATAAATGACTGCAAATTAAAATCAGGATTATTTAGCAAATTGGTTAGTGAAATAACCGATTGAGGTAACACTGGAAAATGGGTTAGTACGCTATCGGGAGATTTCAGCGCATGATTTACCCGCGTTAAAATGTACTGCTCGATGGGGTTCAATGTGGTGCTAGTTTGTGAAGGCCCAAGCAAGTAATCGTAGAATAAAAAATCAAGACGATTTAATGAGGCGACACTGATGTTGACCGTGCGAGTTGGTATCGGTATGTCGTAAGATTCGACAATATTATCGCTCGTTTTCTCAGTTGAATTTGCAAGTTTACGTTTGTTGTTTTGCTGAGGGTTAGCCGCAGTATTTACGGTGTTATTAGAAACACCTTTATCATTATCGGCAGCGTTACTAGCACGACTGCGCTTAAAAAGACGGGAGATGAGTTTCTCAAACATATTTCAAAAAATTCCAACTGACCAAACAAAAACGAATTACAGTACTGAAGACTTCTAATCATGACTTTCAGCAACATGTCCAGAAACTAACCACCCTGCATTAGTATGCCGTCTACAAAACTGATTATAGGTTAAAGTTTATAAAATTATTCTCCTATTATATTTTAAATTTAGTTTTTTCACCCTGTTTAGTAGTTGATTTATATAATGTTACGGCGATATTCTCCATTCCTAATACTTTAGTGTGATAGGAAAATATTTACTCACTATTTAATCCACTGACTCGTCGCTTTATCTTTTCAAAATCAGATTAACTTGATCATTTTCATTGCGATTCGTGTGGAGCAGATAGGCCCATCACTTTGGGTTAGCTATATTGATTATCGCTCTACCCAGTTCATATTATTCTTCAGTAAACGACCGCCGTCGATTAGTTTCTACGCCAAACGCAATACAGTTCAATATCCTGCTTTAATGTTCGTAAATCCGATAATTGCCCCTCTTCAACCGCTTCATCAAGTTCAAGTTTGGCCGCTTCACAGCGTTCACCAAACTGCTGTTTAACAACATCCTGATCGCTTTTAGATGCAGCGCACCCACTTAAACCCAAGACGAACGCACTTCCCCATAACACAGCGTGACGCATATAAATCCTTAGTTGCTATTTTTCGATTGAGTATTTTTAGTGGTGTTTTACTAAAGGTAAAATGAGTTATCAAATTTGTCTTATCTAGACACAACCCAGGTAATGATAGAACTTGTAGACAATCCTATAGGCTTTTAGTGCCCTAGGGGGTTCCACTGGATAAAGCACACAGTGTTAATGGCCGTTAGGGGGCTGCCATAACTCCACTTTATTGCCTTCTGGGTCGATAACCCAAGCAAAAATACCGTATTCAGACTCTTCAATATTATCTAGCACTTCACAGCCTTCAGCTTTTAGTACTTTGACTAAATCGTGCAGCGCTTCCACCCGATAATTGATCATAAAGGGCGCGTTACTTGGTGCAAAAACCCCTTCAGTTGCTGAGCTGATACACCAAACAGTCGAGCCTTTAGCGGCTTGGCCATTTGCATCACACCATGAAAATGAGGAGCCACCCCAGTCCTGAACATCTATTCCGAGGTGACGTTTGTACCATGCACGTAATGTAGGTGCATCTTTAGCTTTGAAAAACACCCCACCAATCCCAGTGACTCGTTGCATTATTATTCCCTCCAAATGTCGCTGCTCAACAAAGGATAAACCAATAAGAATCAACTTACAGAAACAAAGTGAAACGCTGTTATCTGCTATGACGTGAGTACACCGAGCGGTGTTAATTTATCTCTAAATCAAACGTTATTCAGCACCATGTCTTTGATCTTATGAGCTTTCTCAAAATGATCTAATTTGTGAGTTTCAATCCACCACGTGGCTGCTTCCATCAGTAATGCAGGATCGTCGTTCTTATTCGCAAAGAAAGCGTAAAATGACAAACCAACGTTATCGCCCTTGCTGGCTATTTTTTTGTCACAAACCGTGACGATCTTAGCGCGCAATTCCGCTCTCATACTCTGATAAGCCCTCGTTAATTTTTATTAATGATGAATAAACTTATGTCTGATACCAACGCCGCTAAATAATCAGCCACATAGGGAATATTCAATGGAGTTGGTATTAGCTACCAAATTGACATAACCAATACATCGAAAGTCAGTCAGACATCAAACTTACTGTACAACAACGTCACACTCTAAACTCATTTCGCACGAAATTGAATTACTGATCAAGCACGCTTCGTCGGCTTTATTGAGCAGTTTTTCAGCTTTTTCAATATTTTCGGTTTTGGGGATCGATAACTGCACTGTAGTTCGTACTTGGGTAAAAAACGTTTTCCCCTGCACTCGGTCGAGGGTGCCTTGAGAATCACATTTTATGTCTTGCCATTCAAATTTAGACGCTCTAGCAATTGCCCTAAACGAGAGCACAAAACAATTGGCGATAGCGGCCATAAATAAATCCTCTGGTGACCATTTGTCACCATCACCGCCAAATTGTGAGGGCGGCGCGACGGAAATATCCGGAAGATTGTCACAATATGCCGTTAAAGCACCTGATGAATCACCTTTGGCGGTGACTGAGTACTGATGGGGCAGTGTTTGCATTGCTATTTCTCCTTAGAGATTGATGACTAGACATACTAATTAGAATACCTGCTTGTCTCTTGATGTTACTTTCATATACGTTTTCTGCTAACTATGCAGGGATTGGAAAACGTTAGATATCTGCAGCTTTACGTTGAAAATGGCGTTAATACTTTAAGCATGTGCTTGAGCAAAGCTCTTTAACAACACTCTTTAATAAAGCTCTTGAACAAAGCTTTTTAGAAAAGCTCTTCAGCAAAATCCTCTTCAAGAAATTGAACACTTTCACTCTGTCTCAGGTCAGCGAATGGGATTAATTCACATGACTAAATGCGCGTGATTAACTCTTTATATTGCTGATGCTCTGCCAATAGCACTTGGTGGGTGCCCTCCCCTTTAAGCTGGCCATTTTCCAACCATATGATCTTGTCCATATTGCACAACAGCGCTGGATCGTGCGTGATACACAGCACCGTACTCTCATTCATCGCCCCCATGATAGCTTTCATAACGGCTTGCTTAGATTGGTTATCGAGGCCTTCTGTGGGTTCATCTAACACCAATAATGCGGGGCGACGCAATAACAACTGTGCAATCGCTAAGCGGCGAGATTGGCCTTGTGAAATTCGTCTACCTGCACTGCCTAATCGCGTATTCAATTTATTTGGCAGAGTGAACACCCAGTCTCCCAACTGAGCTTGCTCACAGGCATGTAGCATTTGTTCGTGGGTGGCATCAGGCGCGGCGTAGCGCAAATTATCCGCGATGGTGCCATCAAAAATATGGTGTTGCTGGGCGAGGATCGCGATGAGTTTGGTGCGTAGCGCAAAGGTGAGCCCTTTAATGGCATATTCTTTATCAATTTGCTCGTTGGCCTCGTGCGTAACACAAATACTGCCGTGCTGCTCAGGCCATAAGCCACTTAGCAAATTGACCAAAGTCGACTTACCGCTGCCGCTTGGGCCAACAAGCGCCACGTTTTGGCCCGGGTTAATCGACAGACTAATATTCTCTAATGCAAAATGATGGTTGCCCGTCGAGGGTTTAATGGAAAGGTTCTCGGTAAATGGATCACTCTCATACTGATAACTGACATTTTTCAGTTTTAATCCGAGGCTTTTTGTTACGCTGGGGGCCTGATGTACCGGTTGATTTAGCTGCAGTATCGGCTCAGGTTGCTTATCTTGTCCTTTGCTAGTTGTCGTGTTGGGACTCGAATTCAATGTATTTTGGGTTTTGGCTAACACGTCTTGCAAGGCAAAAATACGCCCAGCGGCACTTAAGGCTACAGGGAGTTGAATAAAGGCATTTGGCAAAGTCAGCACAGTTTCAAAACTGGCTAAAACAAATAATGACAGCATAGCTAAATGCACGTTTTCTATTTGCTGTGAGAAGACCAAAGGCACCAGCACGCAAACACTTGCAAGCATGGCTAGCTGCACAACGATTAAGCTCACCCCATCACTGTCAGCGAGTGCCGCGTGTCGCTTATCCAGCAAATCATTGTAGTTTTGCTGTATTGCGTTACATTTTGCTAATTGGCTGTCGGTTGCTTGATATAAGGCCAACTCCCGTTGCCCTGTTAACATATCAGATAAGGCGTCACGAAGCTGCGCTGAGCGCTCAGTCTGCTGCGCTGCAGTGCGGCTAAGCTTGGCACTGAGCAACACAGGTAACCCCACCCCCACTAACAACAGTGCACCTAAGCAGACTAACGCCACTTGTGGATTAAAACCGGCGATTATCCAAATTACAATCGGTATGCATACCAATGCCACCAGCATTGGCAGCAACACATTGAGATAAAATTTGTCGAGGGCATCCACATCGTTTTGCATACGATTAAACAAATCAGCACTGCGATTCATGGCCAGTTGTTGATTATTCAACTGACTTAGCGTGGCAAACACGCTGACGCGAATTTCACTCAGCAGTAGAAAGGTCGCGTTATGTGTAACAAGGCGCTCCCCATAACGAGATGCCGTGCGCACAATGGCTAAAAAGCGAATAATGCCAGCGGGTGTAAAATAATTCATTTGTGCTGCGGCTAATCCAGCAGCCGCCATGGACGCTAAAAACCAGCCGGAAATAGCGAGCAATCCCACGTTGGCCAATACGGTCAATACCGTTAGAAAAACACCCAATAACATCGCCCCTGCGTGGGGCCGACATAGGCGTAATAAACGAATGAAATTATGCATAAGCACCTGCCTGATTATCGCTATTTAGCAATTGCTTAAACGGCCCATTCTGCTGGCTCAATGTCTGATAATTGCCTTGTTGCACTACGCGCCCAGCTTCAAGCAACAAAATTGATTCTGCTTGTTGTAAGGTACTTAGTCGATGAGCAATCACCAATACCAAATGTGTTTTAGCGTGCTCATTGATGGCCCGCTGTACGTCTCGCTCAGTGGCGCTATCTAAATGCGCGGTAGGTTCGTCAAGTATTAAAAGGGGGGCGTCTTTTAAAAAAGCCCGCGCCAGTGCGATACGCTGTTTTTGCCCACCAGATACCCCCTCACCTTGTTCGCCTAAAAGGGTGTCGAAACCATCCGGCAAGGATTCGATGAATGCCAGTGCGCCTGCTTTTTCAGCCGCCAACGAAACTTCTGCTTGTGTTGCGTCAGGCTTACCTAACATGATGTTCTCTTTAATGCTGGCGTAGAATAATGTCGGTTGTTGAGGGATCCACGCGATCTCCCGTTGCCACGTAGGAATATCTGCAGCGCTAAGTGGGCCATTGCCTGCATCAATACAAGTGATGATTTGAGGATAAAAGCCAAGCAAACAGTCAAATAACGTGCTTTTACCAGCCCCACTTGCTCCGACAAAAGCCACCATGCCTGTTGCCGGTAAAGCCAAGCTAATATCGTGAACCCCTTCATCGCTGTCAGGGTAAGTAAAGCTCAGCCCAGAGACAGTAATAGAGCCGTTAATAAGGCTGTTATCTAGCGCACTGGATGCAGGCTCACTCGTCACTTGCGATTCGTTATTAGGGGTTTGCAGTATTTCTAACATATCGCCCGCGGCGCTTATCCCTTCAAGACGAGCGTGATAATGGTTCCCCAGTTTACGCAAAGGTAAATAGAACTCAGGGGCGAGTAACAACACCACAAAGCCGGTGGCGAAGTCCAGCGTGCCAAAAAACAAACGAAAGCCAATCAGTACCGCAACCAGCGCCACACTGATCGTGGCTAAAAATTCTAATGCAAACGAAGACAGAAAGGCGATTTTCAATACACTTAAGGTCGCATGGCGAAAATCATCTGATATTTTAGCAATCTGCTTTAATTCCCGTTTGGTCGCATCGAACAGCTTCAATTGCGTTAGGCCGCGAATGCGGTCAAAAAAGTAATTTCCAAGTACCGCTAATTGCTGCCATCGGTCTTGATTAAGTTGCTCTGCTTTATGCCCAACCAAAATCATGAAAAAAGGAATCAGCGGCGCGGTAAACAAAAATATTAACCCTGCTTGCCAGTCGGTGGGAAATATCACCACTAAAATAGCCAAAGGGATCAGGGCGCTATACGCCACGCTAGGCAAATAGTTAGCGTAGTAATCGTGCAGTGCTTCTACCCCATCATGTAGAGTATTAAGCATCGCACCGTGGCCCTTTCGGTCGGTAAAATTTGGCCCGAGTTGCGCTATTTTTTTCAAAAGATTGGCGCGCATATCAGATTTAATATTGCGTGCAGCTCGAGCACTTAAACGTTGGCTTAGGGCCAAAAACAAGCCTCGAACAAGGAGCAATCCCCCTAAAGCCCAAAGAAAATGGCTAACGGCGTTTAAGTCGGCCCCTTCAAACATTACTAGGTGAATGCTTTGTGCGAGTAAGTAGGCACTAGCTATCATCAGTAAGGCATTAACAGTACCAAGGGCGATACTGAATCGAAGTAAGCCCGCTGCGGATGCAGATTCGCGCTTTAAAAAACCGCGCAACAGCATTTGCTGAGCGCGGTCTGGACGGGCTTTAGTTGTCACGTTCTTTTTGCAGCCTCTCGTACAACTCTTTTTCATCGTCCGCTATGCTGTCTTTGTTTTGATGAAATTCGTACCACATCACGTTAATGACGCCCAGTGTGCAGGCCAATAGCACGCCTAAAATCCACGCAAAATACCACATAAAAACTCTCCTAATATCAGGTGTCAGCACCTAATAGGATGACACCTGCAAATTATTCAACTAACCCGCGCTTAATAGCTACCATGGGTGTTATTTTCAATTTCATGCACGGTCACCCTGCGCCACATCTTCACGTAACACCAAGTGGTGTACGCCAGAATCAATGGTACAAAAATAGCCGCTGCCACAAACATAACGTTCAACGTCATATGGCTCGAAACCGCATCCCACATGGTTAAACTCACGTTAGGGTTGTTGCTTGAGGGCATAACGAATGGGAACAACGATGCTCCTGCCGTCATAATAACGCCCACTAACATCAAGCTAGAAGACACTAAACCAAGCGCAGGTTTACCCACTTTTGAGAAGAACCAAGCAAGCGCTGCCATCCCCATCCCCAGTGCAGGGAAAATTAACGTTAGTGGCATTGCGCTGTAGTTGTCTAACCACGCTCCTGACGCTGAGGTAACCACTTTAGCAATAGGATTAGCGTAACTTTGCGTATCAGGCATGCTGACAATTTGGTACCCGTCCATGTTGGCTACCCAGAAGCCTGCGATAGCAAAGAGCACCATAAATATGATTAAGGCGTATCGTCCGTATTGGCCTGAGCGCATGGCGACATCGCTGTCGGTACGTAGCTGCAACCACATGCCCGCATGGCCCATTAACATAGTAATGCTAACTAAGCCGGCCAAGATGCCAAATGGATTAAGCAAACCGATGAACGAACCTTGGTAACTAGCACGCAGCAGGTTGTCGATATTAAAAGGCACCCCTAAAAACAGATTGCCAAAAGCAACACCGAAAACCAACGCAGGAATGGCACTGCCGGCGAATAGCGCCCAGTCCCAATTATTACGCCAGCGGTACGTATCAATTTTACTCCGGTAATCAAAGGCCAGTGGGCGAAAGAATAACGCGAACAAGACCAGTAGCATTGCGAAGTAAAAACCCGAGAAGGCGGCGGCATACACCATGGGCCAAGCCGCAAATAATGCACCACCAGCGGTAATGAACCACACTTGGTTGCCATCCCAATGCGCGCCGATGGTATTAATAACCGTTCTGCGTTCGCTGTCCGTTTTACCTACTAGGCGCAGCAGCATAGCCACACCCATATCCATGCCATCAGTTACCGCGAAGCCAATTAACAGAATGCCAATGATCAACCACCACAATAATTTCAACGTCTCGTAATCAAAAATCATGATTGCGCTCCTTGTTCTTCAGCCGGTTCTTGGTAAATCTTTTCAAAATGATATTTATTGGTGTGCAATGAGCTCGGCCCTTGCTTAACAAATCTCAGCATTAACCAACCTTCGACGATTGCCAAGCCGGTATAAAAGATGACAAACCCAGCAATACTCATGATCAAGTCGTTTGTGGTCAATGACGAGGTTGCCAAGAACGTGGGTAAAATCTCTGAAATTGCCCAAGGTTGTCTGCCGTATTCTGCGACCACCCAGCCGAATTCAATGGCTATCCATGGCAGTGGAATACTGAATACCGCCGCCCACAATAACCAACGTTTCTGTTCGATAACCCGGTGCGCGTTATAGTAAAAAGCCAGTACAAATACGACGAGCATAGCCACACCACAGGCCACCATGATCCTAAATGACCAAAACATCGGGCCCACTTTAGGGAAGGAGTCTTTCACCGCTTGTTGAATATTTTCTTCCGTGGCATCAACCACATTTGGCGTGTAACGCTTGAGCAATAAGCCATAACCCAAATCGGCTTTTAGCTCATCAAACGTGGCGATGTTTTCAGGTGTGTCTTGACCATTTCTAAGTTTATCGAGGTACGCATAAGCCAACATGCCGTTACGAATACGTTTTTCATGGTTTTTCTCTAAATCGCTTATCCCCTCCACTTCTTCATCTAATGAGCGCGTAGCAATGATGCCTAACGCATAGGGTATTTTAATAGCAGCATGAGTTACTTGCTCTTCTGAATCAGGGAAGCCAAACATGGTAAACGCCGCTGGTGCTTCTTCTGTGTGCCACTCAGCTTCGATAGTCGCCAGTTTCACTTTTTGTACTTCACCCACTTCGTAACCAGACTCATCACCTAGTAAAATAACACACAATATTGACGCCAAGCCGAAGCCACTTGCCACCGAGAATGAACGTTTGGCAAAAGAAACATCACGTCCTTTTAGAATATAATAACTGCTGATCCCAAGCACAAACATTGACGCAGCAACATAACCGGCGGAAACAGTATGAATAAACTTAACCTGCGCCACGGGATTAAACACCAGCTCAGCAAAGCTAGTCATTTCCATACGCATGGTTTGATAGTTAAATTCCGCGCCGACGGGGTTTTGCATCCAACCGTTGGCAATCAAAATCCACAATGCAGATAGATTAGTGCCTACCGCCATTAAGAACGTTACGCCTAAGTGTTGACGGCGCGTTAGTCTGTCCCAGCCTAAAAAGAACATACCTACAAAGGTCGATTCTAAAAAGAAAGCCATTAAGCCCTCTATCGCCAATGGCGCACCAAACACGTCACCTACATAGTGTGAGTAGTACGACCAATTGGTGCCGAACTCAAACTCCATAGTTAGCCCAGTGGCAACCCCTATGGCAAAGTTGATTCCGAATAGCTTGCCCCAAAACTTAGTCATGTCGCGATAAATTTGTCGGCCGGTCATAACAAAAACCGACTCCATGATGACCAAAATCCACGTCATACCCAGTGTTAGAGGCACAAATAAAAAATGAAACAGTGCGGTGATCGCAAACTGTAACCTCGATAGATCCACAAAGGTTTCATCTATCATATTTAAGGGCTCCTAATAAGGTCGCTCATGCGACGCATTGCAAATCTGAATGTGGGTGTATTAAACTTTCACTTCTAAAGTTTCAGTAATTACTGAAACTTTGTGAACTTTACTCCTGTTGAACATTTTTTGTCAATAGGAGCGTTATATTATATTTATCTAATATTCATGTAATTGACGTGTATCAGGAATACCTAAAAATACAGCTGAAACATGCGCTACAGCTCAGTTCACTGTGCTGGTAAATGATTCCTTTTCATCGTACATTACGCGCTCTGAACGCCGTTACTTTCAGATACTTCCAGTCACATCGACTCATAAGACAATACGAACGTTACCCACTATATAGATTAACGTCACAGCAAAACAGTTGGGAGTGCCCATGGATATTCACGCCTATTTTATTTTTCTGACCACGACCATAATCGTGTGTATGTCGCCTGGGCCTGCGGTGATCACCATTGCTTCTCAGGGGGCTCGCCATGGAGCGAAAAAAGCCATATTCGGTGTAACGGGTGTGGCCAGCGCCAACGTGGTGTATTTTTTGTTATCAGCGACGGGCATTGCTTCACTATTGGTGGCGTCAAACTTCGTTTTTTCGATAATCAAATGGGTAGGTGTGGCTTACTTGGTGTACTTAGGCGTAAATGCCATTGTGAGCAAAAGCGGCGGCTTGAGGGTTAATCAAAGTGCCAGTTCAAATGCCAAAGGTATCGCATTGTTTAGTCAGGGCTTTATCGTGGAGCTCGCCAACCCCAAAGCATTATTATATTTTTTGGCGTTACTTCCCCAGTTTATCGATATTGAAAAACCCATATTGTTGCAATTATTCATTATGGGCGCGTCGTGTTTAGTGGTCGATTTATTGTCGTACACTATGTACGCCTGCATCGGCCAAAAACTGTCTAGCGGCGCGGTTAAAGCGTCAGTGGTTAATATGATCAATAAATCTGCGGGTGGCTTTTTACTGTTTGCAGGGATTAAAATGGCATCCGTCAGCTCGAATATGTAATCGAGTATAGATTTGGGCTGTGCAGTTTGTGTTCTACAGGAAAATAAACCTTAAACGCTTAATTCGGTGATGTGCCATAACTCACCAGCTGGCCCCCATAAATAAATCACCTTGCCCCAGGGCTCTTGTTTGATGGGCTCATGCTTAACGGCTAGTTCGCCCATGTTCTGAATTTGCTCATATACAGCGTTGATGTCTTTTACGATAAGTTGCATCATTAAATTCTCAGCAAACGTTTGATTATAAACGTTCTGCAAAAAGAACGTGCACTCGCCACAACTGAGTATGCATAACTGCTCATTAACGGGCTCTTTAATAAACCCCAAAGCCTGATAAAATGCTTGCGATACCGCGAAGTCTTTACAAGGAATAAATAACCGCACGTCAGTAGGTTGCATAAAAATCCTTCCTCTATTTCTTTGCTTAACTAGCGCCTAATTAAGCGTTCGATTTATGCGCTAAATACTAGCCGCGCGCTTGTATAATTATGGTTGCAACGCGCGCAACATAGACTGATATTGCTGCGCTTTATCGGTTTGGCCCGTTTTATTTAAATAGCTGACAAGCGCACTTAACACGTCAGTATCAGCTGGCCAGCGCTGATGGGCCTGCTCTAACTCTTTGATAGCAACTGCCGTTTGCCCTTGATGGTCAAGCGCCACCGAGTAAACATAAGCAAAAGACGGCAAAGCTTCATCACTGTGTGCTGATATTTTCAAGTTCGCCAAGGCTTGCCCATATTGCTTCTGGCGAATTTTGAACAAACCTAGCGCATGATTGGCTTGGGCGTTATTTGGTTCAATCTGTAACGCTTCTTGCAAATAACGCGCGCCCTTAGCGTCTTGGCCTTGTTGACGGTAAAACTCTGACACCTGAATTAACACCGGAATATAGCTAGGCTCAATTCTATAAGCGGTTAAATACGCTTGCTCCGCTCCTGCTAAATCCCCCAAGTTGCTAGCCAAATGACCAAGGGCTAATTGGGTAATGGGTGAGTCTGCGTTCATCGCAAGCATATCTCGGTATTCATTTAACAGTGGCATCAATTTGGCTTTATCTGAGCGTGACAACTGGCCTACGCTTTCCACTAGCGTTCTTGCCATTTCAAAGCGGACTGCTTTACTCGGTTCGTCGAGCTTCTGACTTAGTACCTGCCAACGTGCTTGTGGCCCTAGAATATTCAACGACTCAACAGCAGCGCGGCGCAATAATGCATTGTCGCTTTCGAGGTTTTCAAGAGCGATATTTACCCCCTCTTGTGAGCGATACTGACTCAGATCAGCTAATAAAGAAGCTCGGCGTAAATAGCTGTACTCAGGGTTTTGAATATAAGTGATAGCCTCGCTTAAGCCCTGAGGGGCCAAATTCTGCACATGCTCGCGAGCCACTTTCCATTCATTTACCTTCGAATTACTCCCCCAAAGCTTGTGACTTGTTTCTCGCCAATGCTTGTCGTCTTTATCATGGCAGGCTAAGCAGGATTGAGGCTCACTTGCCGCATTGTCAAAACTCAAATCCGGGATCAAAAAGCTGTGGTCGCGCCTGTCATCCACACCCATGTAGGTTTTTTCAGGCATGTGGCAGTTTACGCACATGGCCCCCTCTGTTTGCGGCGTATGGTGATGATGCTCTGGGCTATTGAAGGTTTCAGCTTGATGGCATTGTAAGCACAAGCCGTTACCTTGAATTTTCACTTTCCCCGTGTGGGCATTATGACAGTTCGAGCAAGTCACTCCCGCATGTTGCATCTTACTTTGCATAAACGAACCGGCCACAAAGACCTCTTCATTGATGCTGCCATTAGCGTGATAAAACGGCGCACGGATCCACTCTAACCGGTTGTCATCCACAAAGCTTTGCTGAGGCTGATTAGCACTGTGGATAATGGCATTTTTACCATGGGTGTCTTTGTCATTTTCTTTGTTGACTGAGAAAGGGTGTGACAAAGGGGTGCGCAATGAATGGCAGCGAGCACACACATTAACTTCGCTGTTGTTCGGTTTGCCATCAGCATGGGCAATCGGATTGTTGGGGCTGAACGCAAAGTTTTTCACCGCGGGTAAAAGTTGGCTGAAGCCAGAATGGTCTTTGCTCAAACTATCGCTTTTAGCCAACTTGATATGCTGACCAGCCGGGCCATGGCAGCTTTCGCAGGCCACATTCACCTCACTAAACTGCGTATCAAAAGCATTCGTTTTAGGTTCAAAATTGCGTTTGAGATCGGTTGTGTGACAATCCGCACAGCGACTATTCCAGTTTTGAAAATGACGCTGCCAGAAAAATGGATGTTCAGGAGTGATTTTTTCAATGGGTTGTAAGTGATACCAGCGCTGACCACCTTCCTCTTCACTGCGACTGTCCCAAGCAATGTTAAACGCTTGTAGCTTGCCCTCGCCTACGTCAATTAAATATTGCTGCAACGGGTAAAAACCAAACGTATAAGGCACATCAAAAGTTTCGACCTTGTTTTGCTTATTGGTTGTCGTGATTTTGTACTCGCCATTTTCAATAAAAAAGCGCGTTGCTATATCATGAAATCTCACTTCTATATCGCCGAAATCCCCCAGTACAGTGTCTTTGCTTGCCGTTTGCATGGCTTTAAAGTGGTCAGACTGCTGCCATTGGTCATACTCACTTTGGTGACACCCCTGACATGCTTGCGCTCCAGCGTATTGCGATGGGTCGATTTTAGAGGCTATTTGACTCGCTGCAGCAACCGCTATTTGGTTTACTTGATTCAAAGATACTTGGGTAGATAGCGAACCCTCGCCCATATCTGCAGCTTGGCTGTTAACAGTGAGCAAGGCAGACCAAAAAAAAGTGAATAATAAGGCACATGTTTTTATCTTTTTCATGTGTGTTAGATCTGCCGCGTACCACTTCATCACATTCAACTGCTTATATCCTCGTCAAAAATTACTGGTCTTATTTCACTTGGGCTCATGCTTGGCCCAATCGCTCTCTTAGGCACATGGCTAATTTGTAAGTAACTGATTTATCACCGATTGGAATGAGTCCAAAAATATAACTTACCAATAACCTAAAGAGTTTCGTTTTAGGAGGGGGCGCATTACGGGCGCCTCAGTCTCATAAGAAACATAAGTTTACACTTGGCGCATTAACGCACTGAGTTAAATACACTATTTACTTATGAGTTTGTTGTGATCAGCTTACTAAAAAATTAGATTAAAACACAACTCACCCACTGATGACTAAAACTTCGCGTCTTAGTGAATAACACTGCTTGGCAACTCAGATGTGTCTGAGAGAAAAAACTGATTTATTTACCGCTATGATGCCGGCAACGATCTTCGGTTAGACGTAGGCTGGGACGACAAACAAGGCCACTAAATAAGCCGAGGTTTACGATTTAAAACACTGGAAAATAAGACATGAAATTGTATAGCTACTTTCGCTCTTCCGCAGCATACCGTGTGCGTATTGCTCTTAATCTAAAAGGTATTGACTATCAGTTGGTACCGATAAATTTACTTAAAGGCGAGCACTTAGGTGAAACGTATAAAGCCATGCAGCCTCAAGGGCTTGTGCCTTGTATGCAACTTGAAAGAGGCGAAGTTCTTACTCAATCAGGGGCGATACTCGCGTATATCGAGGCCAAATATCCGCAACATCCTTTAATGCCCGAAGACCTAATGGAAGCCGTCAAAATACGTAGCTTAATAGACATGATCGCTTGTGACATTCACCCAGTGAATAATTTACGGGTACTGAAGTACCTCAGCAATGAGTTAACCATCGAAGATGAGCAAAAGCAGCAATGGTATCGCCACTGGATTGAACAAGGATTTGAAGCCATTGAACACATGCTCGCAGCAGACAATTCGCCATCGACATCGCCTGCTTTCGCTATGGGGGATCAGGTGACTATGGTGGACGTCTATTTAGTGCCTCAAGTATACAACGCCCTGCGATTCAAAGTAGACATGCAGCCCTACCCTAGAATAATGCGTGCCTATCAAGCGTGTAACAACCTAGACGCCTTTATCCAAGCCGCGCCAGAAAACCAACCAGACAGCACTTTGTAGGCTAAGGCTAAGGTTGCGTCACGGGTAATAGATAATCAGTGTTGTATTATGGGTGTTGCGGGGGTTGCGGGTGTGGTGTTATGGGTAAGACACCTACCTAAAACGAATCGCCTTCAGCGAATATCAATTTTACCTCACTCAAGATAGGATACCGTCACACAACGAATGAACAACGAGGCAAATTTTCATGACAACCCATGTGCTTTTTCGGGGGCCACAATCACGTAACGACACCTGGCAGGCACTCTTTGCTGATGCCCTGCCTAACGTGGCTTGGCACCACTGGCCGCATGTGGAAAATAAAGACGCTATTGAGTTGATGATAGTGTGGAAATTGCCGCGTGATTACCAACAAGACTATCCCAATTTGAAAGTCATATTCTCAGTTGGGGCGGGCGTTGACCAACTCGACTTAGCTAGCGTGCCTGAGCATATTCAGGTGGTACGTATGCTTGACCCAGGTATTGCCAAAGGCATGAGCGAGTTTATTGCTATGCATGTGCTGAATATTCATCGAGATACCTTCGCCTATATCAACGCGAATAAAACCGGCTCGTGGCGACCAATGCCCACGGTGGCTAATAAGCAAAGACGCGTCGGTATTTTGGGCTTAGGTAACTTAGGCCAAGCTGCAGCACAAACCGTTTTACAACTGGGGTTTAGTGTCAATGGCTGGAGCCGCCGCCCGAAACACGTTGAGCAGGTGACGTGTTTTAGTGGCGATGCTGAATTAGAGTCGTTTTTAGCCCAGACGGATATTTTAGTGTGCTTAGTGCCGCTTACACCAGAAACACGAGGCATACTCAACGCGAAAACCCTAAGCCAGCTCCCCAAAGGGGCCAGCGTGATTAATGTAGGGCGCGGCGAACAGTTAGTGCCAGATGATTTAATGACTTTGCTCGATGCCCAGCATTTATCCTACGCCGTACTTGATGTGTTTGAGATTGAGCCCCTACCTGAAACACATCCACTATGGCAACACCCTCAGGTTTTAGTGACCCCACATATCGCTGCTATCACTCAAGATGACAGCGCAGGTCAAGTGCTCGTCAGCAATGTGCAGCGTTACATCAATAAACAAGCTCTCATTGGCCTAGTGGATAGGGACCGCGGTTACTGAAAACGGTGAACCACATTTACTTTTGTACTAGGGCCAATCGATTTCCGACATGACCCCAGCTAGCAATGATCCCAATCCTGTGCGTTGATCTGGCGAAGCTGTTTCAACTCTACACATGAAGCAGCACAAGCTAATCTACCAACATTGACACTACGGGTGCTAAAAATAAGCCCTGCAATCAAACCGTATACTCGAAATGGTTTTGCGATATATAGCGAAAGTGAGCGCTTTTTTAATATGGCAGCAGGCACATTTTAAGCGTCTCACTTAGCCTGCTTACTGTACAGGCGATTAAAAAGGGCGCGAGCATGTCTTAACTAGCGTATTTCTAAATAAATAAGCAACCAACCAAAAAATACCAATAAAAATTGCGTTCACGCTGTCTTTAGCTTTGAAGTCTAACGCACCTAGGCTAGGCGGTGATTTTCTGCTTCGATAGGTTCAGGCAATGGCTTTTCCCCTAATACATCCAGCAGATTAATTTCTATCGTGCGAGAAATAGCATGCAAAGGCAGATGATTGGCAGACAGGCCAAAAGGCGCGGCCAACTCTTCGCTTAATGCATCTAAACCAAAAAAAGTGTAGGCAATAATGGCACTGAACAAAGGCGTGACTAATCCTTGGGAGGCCACAATACCAAAAGGTAAAATAAAGCAGTACAAATAGGCTGTGCGCTGCACCAGTAACATATACGCAAATGGCAACGGCGTAGTCTGAATGCGCTCACATGCCGCCTGTACTTCAGCCATTGCGGTAATGTGCTCATTTAAGCTCGCTTGCAAAATGTCTGACAACAAGCCTTGCTCTCGGCACTGCCTGATTTTTAGCGCGATCATACGTAATATCGCATCCGGTAAACTGTTTGCTTGGCGCAGACATACTGTGTCTTGCTCGGTGACATACTGTTGTATATCGGGCCATGGGTCAGTCTGGCGAAGCTGGTGTCGCAGTGCGTGAGAAAACGCTATGCTGAGCTTGATGGTATATTCTTGCGCCTCGATGCCCGCTTTTTCACTGCTATCAATGTAGGACATCAATTGACGGGATAAACTACGAGACGCCACCACTAACTGCCCCCACTGTTTACGCCCCTCCCACCAGCGGTCGTAACTGGCATTGTTACGAAAACCAAGAAACAACGACAACGCCACACCAAACAAAGCCACAGGCGCAAGGGTAAAATCTGGGAATATTTTAGGATAGAAATGTTGCGCTACAGCAACTGCCACACCCAGCAAGGTGATAAATAGAATTTTCCCGTAAATAAGCGGTAAAACCGACCCACGCAAAATAAAAAACAACCGAAACGAGTGAGGGGTATCGCGAACTATCATAAGAGTCTCGAACTAGATATTATAAATGCCTTAAGCTGGGTATTATAAAGAAAAAGTGCCAATGTGTTTGTTAATAGATTGAATCATTAGATTTGCACATATCTAGCCTGATCCTGGGCCAGAGGCAGCACCTGAAGCAGCACCAGAAGCAGCGCCTGAATCAAGAACATAAGCAAATCGACATATGACGCCTTGTCTCCCGTTCTGTCACTGACTTTCTAGCCGCAATACCAAGGCATATACATTGACTTAAAATGCGCTAACATACCTTCTGTTATCAATATGTTATAGGCGTTCTTTATGCTTAACCATGTCGCGAAGCCCTTTACAAAACTAGTAGAGCGCTATCTGCCCGATCCCTATATTTTTGTGCTTATCTTGACGCTAGTCACAATCGGCGCTGCGGTTGTGTTCGAACAGCAACCTGTCTTAAGCGTTATTACCCAATGGGGTGATGGATTTTGGGGTTTGCTGAGCTTTTCTATGCAAATGTTATTGGTATTAGTCAGCGGTTTTATGTTGGCTAATACGCCATTAATGAAGAACCTATTAGGCCGCCTGGCAACGCTGGGAAATACCCCGGGTAAAGCTATTATTTTAGTGACCTTGGTATCACTCACCGCCAGTTGGATCAATTGGGGGTTTGGTTTAGTCATAGGAGCATTGTTTGCTAAAGCCCTCGCCCGTCAGACCCATGTAGATTATCGCCTATTAGTGGCCAGTGCTTATTCTGGGTTTGTGGTGTGGCATGGCGGATTAGCAGGCTCAATTCCACTGACCATTGCCACGCCTGGCCACTTCAGTGAGGACCAAATCGGCGTAATCACCACAGGCAACACCATTTTCAGCGGCTTTAACCTTATCCTGCTCGCTATCCTATTTATCGTCGTCCCTCTGGTTAATCGCCTGATGTTGCCCCCTGCTGACGAGAGCATTATTGTCAGTCCAGATAAACTCCACGACGACCCTATGCCAAGCGCCGAAAATACTCGGCCAGCGGATAAACTTGAGAACAGTAAGCTGTTAGCGGTGTTAGTCGGTTTTGTGGGTATCGTCTACCTAGTGAGTTACTTTGTTCAAGGCGGCGGCCTTAATCTGAATATCGTGAACAGCCTCTTCTTGTTTTTAGCCATCGTCTTACACGGCACCCCTAAACGTTTGCTGCACAGTCTTCAACAGGCCGTGCACGGTGGGAGTGGCATTATTATTCAGTTTCCGTTTTACGCGGGAATTATGGCGGTCATGGTGCAATCTGGATTAGCACAAAGTTTATCCCAATGGTTGATCAGCTTTGCTAGCGCTGAATCCCTGCCGGTATGGAGCTTCATCAGTGCGGGTATCGTCAATATTTTTGTGCCTTCAGGCGGCGGGCAATGGGCGGTACAAGCGCCTGTTATTCTGCCTGCTGCCGCAGAATTAGGCGCAGACGTGAGCCGCGTGGCGATGGCAGTGGCGTGGGGCGATGCGTGGACAAACTTAATCCAACCATTTTGGGCTTTGCCCGTGCTAGCCATTGCTGGGCTAAAGGCCAAAGATATTATGGGATTTTGCTTAGTTCAACTTATCGTCACCGGTATTATTATTTCGCTAGTATTGCGCTTTGTGTAAAATACTAAAATAATCAAACACCTTACTACCAATTCCACGTTCAAAAGTGAGCACTTAGTAAGAGTTCAAACAAGGCGAATGAATAGATTTTTCTTTCAAAGCCATTCAACGCGGTGTAAGCCCTCCTTAAATTTGCAGGTTATTAACTCTCACAGCGTGCTGATAAGATATACTGAGCTCGAGTAATGTTAATGTAACGTCTGAGTGCTTTGCTACTCTAGATAAACCTTGAAAACCAAAAAATAAAAGCGGTTAGGGATAAAATAAAAACAGGTAAAGTCATCTTTTGCGCACGAGTTAAAGCTGAGGACTTAGTCCGTTTCCAAGTCATCAAAACACCAGTATAAGACATAGCAGTCAATGCTATCCCAAAAACAAACCAAACCATTTTTAACCAAAAACCTCCGAAATTACCAAAATGTAGCGGATCAGCATATTCGTTGATATAGGCTTGAATCGAAATTGAATCAGGTGACCATGTATCAATAATAACGTGCGATTGAGGATCAATGAATACCCTAAGGGCTCTGTTGCGTATAATGGGGTTACTGTTACTCACTCCTCGTAGTTGAAAGCTTCTGTCACTCGCAATTGGCATGTAAAACGCAGTAATTTCCCAATTATCATGGGCATTTTGCGCTTTTTGTACAATAGTTTGAAACTCATCCACACTTAACACTTTTCTTTCAATAGTGGTGCTGTTCTCGACTATCGGGCCTGATGGCTCAATGTTTGAACCCGCCACGGCGTTACCAAATTCATAGAAATACCAAGCACCTGTGATAGCCATTAGCAATGTAAACCACAAGCCCCACAAACCTAACACTTTATGTAAATCACTTAAAAATATACGTTTACCCTGTGTAATACGCATACGCCAAAGGGCTTTACGCCAGTTTCTTGTGGTTTTAATTCCAGTGTACAAAGAGAGTAAAAGTACGATAGATAATGGACCAACTATAAGCAAGCCAGGGAACGCAGGCATAAATAAATATCGATGAAAATCGCGAAAAAAACGCTGTACCGTTAAACGTGGAATATCGCCTGTGACCTCGTGGGTCCACGGGTCAACTTGCACAAATCTATTGTGCAGCGAGTCGTTATCTAACACTACTCTAAAAGTTAAATAGTCTGAATCGAGCTTAGTCATTGAGGTGATTGGACTATTAGGATAGGCCTGGGTAACTGATTGATAAATCTTAACCCAGTCATCTATTTGCATTGAATCAGGTGCATCGGCAGGTTTTTCAGTTGATCTTAATTCAGGGAAAATGAGCCAATCAATTTCGTTAGAAAAAGTCGCTATAGTGCCAGTGGCTAATACAACAAACATTAACAGTGCCAACTGAAATCCTAACCAAGCATGCAAGTTATAAAGTTTTTTTAGACTATGTTGTTTTTTTGCCATGACTTCTTTCTTACTAAGGTGTTGAATACGAAAATCGATATTAGGTTTGAGGGTATATCTAACTAGTGGATGCGAGCTACATCTTTAAATTACCAGTTACTTATTTACCAAAGCAACATGCCAACCGAGCTGGTCGATTGGCATGTTTAAACATTTCGGATTAAAAGTCGAAAGAAATAGAAGCAAACGCGGTACGAGGTGTACCAATACTGATACGTAAGTCACCACCGCTCGCCGAATAATACTCTTCATCAAAGATATTTTTTAGCGCCAACTGGAAACGTAATCTATCGCTTGCACCCAAACCGGGTATATTAACTGTGTACCAAGCAGATAGGTCAACAACTGTGTAGCCATCTAATTTGTAGGTATTACTATCGTTGCCATAACGGTCACCCACATAAAATAAACCACTGCCTAATCCTAGCCCTTCAAATTTTCCGCCTTGCACTTCATAAGAAGCCCACAGATTAAAGGTACTTTCAGCGACATTTCTAGGGCGATTGCTACTATTAATACCTGTGCCAATTTCTGCATCAACATAAGCATAACCAGCAATGATATTCATTCCATCCGTCGGTTGACCAGAGATCGAGATTTCTCCACCTTGAGAACTTTGTCCTTCAATAAGAATAGGTAAGTCATTGTCATCAGTAGATAATACATTTGATTTTTGAATGTCGTAAATAGCGGCACTTGCTTGTAAATCACCGTCAAAAAACTCTGCTTTAAACCCTATCTCGTATTGTTCAGACTCTTCTGGTGAAAAGGCTACATTTTCTCCAGTTAGTATGTTTACAGTAGTATTAGGTTCAAAAGCAGTAGAGTAACTGACAAACACTGATGCAGTACCCGTTAAGTTATAGTTAGCTGCTAGTTGAGGAGAAAGTTGGCTTTCTTCAATATTTTCAGCAGACTCTCCGTCTACTTCAAATGAATCATAACGCACACCGACTAAAATATTTAAGTTATCAGTGATTTCCATATAATCATTAATAAACAAACCACTATTTTTTTCAATTGAGGTAAGCAAGGTTGCACCTTCAATACTTAAACTATCATCTAAATTTCCATAAATAGGGTTACTCACATTAAATAATGCGCCGTCACCACCAATAGCTTCAGAAACGCCATTCGTAAAATCGGTACTGACAAAGTATCGTGTCGTTTCGCCATCTCGATAATCTGCGCCAAAAGCTAGACGATGGTTGGTGTTACCTAGTTCAACTTGACCTGTCACCAAAGCATTTGCATAAAAAACATCAACATCTTGCTCTTGACTACCATCAGTGCGCCTTATTAAAAAGACCTGATCAGTAGGATCATCAAATATTTCTGTAGTAGTTGCTAAACCTAATATGGTCGCAATATCTGCAGGGTTGTCAAAAATAATAAAGCCATCTTCTGTAATTGCTCCATCGGCATCAAATATGGCTGCGGCTAATGGCCTTGCTTGCAAGTCGTTAGCTGAACTACTCTCAATTGCTCCACTTACTTTGAGTGCCCAGTCTGCATTTAGCTCATGACTTAATGTGGCTTCAGCAAAATTAAACTCGCTTTCGAATACTTCAAACGCCTCACCAAAACGACGAGATAGCGGAATGTCTAAAAGCTCATTTATCACTTCTCGCCCATCTGCCGTAGGTACAGTAATTGTTCCCCTGTCTAATGGGCGACTCTCATCTCGGTATTCGTAAGACAAGTCGAGTGAGGTCGCGTCTGTGATGTCAATTCCACCAGATATAGAAATGGTATCCCGAGAAATATCGGTAAAATCTCGGAAGGATTCTGAATCTTGAGTAGAAGCAACGACTCGCACGCCTGCTTTTTCGGAAATAGGTTGGGAAATATCCAGTAGAAAAAATCCATCGTCGTATGAACCAAACCTTGCTTCACCTGATATGCGCGACTCGACCAAAGGCTTTTTAGTGACCACGTCCACTAACCCACCGGGCTCAACTTGTCCATAAGTAATAGATGCTGGCCCACGTACTACCTGCATATATTCTAAGTTTGACAAGTTTGTTTTAAAGTTTGTTTCTCTTCTGAATCCGTTTCTGTAAACTGTGTTGCGTCTGAATCCACGAATAAGAAAGTCATCGTTTGTACCGCCAAAACCATCACCCAAAGAAATACCAGGACTATTACGTAATGCCTCACTTAAGTCGGTAATTTTTTGATCCAAAATAACTTGCTCAGGGATAATGTTAACGACTCTAGGTAAGTCTAAAAAGTCTACTGGAAAACCTGTTAAGCTTTTTGTACTTTCTATGACATATCGATTTTGATTAGTCCCAGTGACCGTTATTTTTTCTATTTCTGAAGTGGCACTCTCTTGCGCACCACTTGAAAGCGCAACGAACGCCGCAAGATATCCTAGCCTAAAACTCATGATCCACCTTAATGTGTATTTTATGTGAGGTGTCTTTAATTAGCACCTTTATAACAACCTGAGTAATAATGATAATGAATATCATTTGAATTTGATATAGTGTAATTATAACAAATTTATCACTGCTAACTCATTGTGAGATATTGATTGCTGATTTACAGGTGCTGCAAAAAGTGGCTGAGCATCACTCCATGACAGCAGCGACAAACAAATTAGATATAGGCTCCCCTGCAACCAGCGTAGATTTAAAGCGAATAGAGACGCAGATCGGCTGCGTAGCTGTTTGTGCGTGAAACGAGACAACTACGTCTTACATCTGCGGACGAATACTACTTAGCGCTTTGCCAGAAAACCTTGGATTTACTACGTTATCTCTGGACGGCAGTACTTTATCATCAGTTGATATGATTCAATTTGAGCTGATAGATGTATTGCTACTACCTGACTCGACTAATGTTCTCGCAATAGTCGAGAATAAAGGATACGAAATAACGGCAACTGAAACTTATCTTGTTGAAATAGATACTATTAGTGGAATGTCAATTTGGCAGAGTGCGGCAATTGCAGGCGGCGCAAGCAAGAATGCATTAAAATGGGGAAAAATTGACGCAGAATCACATTCACTATTGATTTCAACCGATGCTGGAATGATGATTACTCATTAATGATGAAGGCTAAGTGCTATTTCGCACTTAATCTATCTACGCTCCTATCAACTGAGACACTAGATGTGACACTTGGGAGGCTGCTTAGGCAGCTCCCCAAACTTTATGCTTTCTCTGCCCATAAGGGCATTAGTTAATGACAGAACTCATATTTGTCACAACTTACATTGGCCATTCTCGCGTTGTTCCTAAGGCCTATCTTTCCCCCTTTTACAGTTTACTGTCAGGAGCTGTCACTTCATATTTGCTGTTGGTGCGAATGAAAAGTGTGGCTGGCGTATCACCCTTGTTTTTAATGCTGTGAGTAAAGTCACCTGTCGATTCTACGTAGCTACCTGGGCTCAGAGTTAATGCTGTTTCTTGCTCTTGTGAGTGATACTCAACTGTGCCAGCAATCACCACTGCGCGAAACTCACTTGCATCCGTTTTCACATCACCTTCAAAACCTGCGGGCAATTTGATCATCGAACCATTCATATCCGCCGTGCTTTCCCAAAGGTAGGTGGACTGCACACCATCAACGTGAATAACATTCAAATCACTGTCGTTTAACCACACTATGTTATCTGTGTGCAGATTTAACGGGCGCTCGCCATTATCAAAGTTTTCGCTTGAAGGTTTGACTAAGTATGGGCCTGAGTCAATTTCAAGATAAATTAAATTGGTATCAGCGTTCGCCGCTGTGGTGTGATCTTCACCCGCTGGTTGCGTCCAAAAAGAGCCCGCTGGCATCCACATTTTTTCAGCTTTTGGGTCGTCATTGTGCATTTGGCCTTCGATCACAATACCCCGGTAAGTAATGTTGTGAATGTGCGGCGGAGACTCAAACCCTTTGTTAAAACGGACCAACATACCCGTGGCAGTATCTGCGGTGCGATCGCCCCAGAGATCAGCTGCGCCAGGGCTTTTATCACCACGCAGTGGGTTAAGGTAGCCCCATTTAATGTCACTTGCTGCAACGACTTTTGACCTAGACTCTTGCGCAAAAGTGCTAGGTACAAACAGCGCTGCGATCAACGCAGTGGTTAGGGCTATTGGGGCTAAATTGGTAAATTCTCTCATTGGGTTTTCTCCGTTAAGTCAGTATGGGCGCATGTTATGCCGCAAAGCTCTTTCGATAAACGGGTAAATCTTCAATACACTTTCGCGAAAACGTGGATAATAGAGGAATACTAGATTTTGCTTAATGCCCACGTATAAGAAACTAAAATGAAAATTGCTGATTTACAGGTGCTGCTAAAAGTGGCTGAGCTTCATTCCATTTCCGCGGCGGCAAACCAACTCGATATGAGCTCTTCGGCGGCCAGTGTGGCTTTGAAGCGCATCGAGACGCAGCTCGGCGCGCAACTGTTCGTGCGTACCACGAGGCAAATACGCCTTACGTCTGAAGGCGAACGCTACTTACCCCTTTGCCAGCAGGCCTTGGATTTACTGCAACAGGGGCAAGTATTAATTAACGAAGAGCAACAATCGATCAGTGGTGAGGTGCGCATGGCCGTATCGTCAGAAATGGGTCGAAATCTTATGCGTGTGCTGCTGAATAATCTTATGCGCAAGCACTGCGCTGTGACATTGCGCTTACATGTGAGTGATAGTAGAGCCGATTTTTACCGCGATGGTGTTGATGTTGCTTTGCGTGCGATCACCAAAGATGCGGCGAAAGAGCTTAATTTATATGGCTTTAAAATATGTAATATTCCCCATGTGCTTTGCGCTGCCCCAAGCTATATTGCCGAGCACGGCGAGCCGCAAACCCCTGACGAGCTGCCCCAACACAACGCCCTGCTTTATAAGCTCTATGAAGTGGTGCATGACGGTTGGGAGCTTTATCAAAACGACCAACAGTACAAAATCAAAATGAATAGCGATCGCGCCGTGAACGATGGCGATATTGTTAGGCGCTGGTGTGTCGACGGCGAAGGTATTGCCAAAAAATCAGCCATTGATGTGGCCCAAGATTTACTAGCAGGTCAGCTTAAGCGGCTTATGCCCGAATATAAAATTCCGTTAACCCAAATGTGGTTAGTGCTACCCAGTCGCCAGTTAATTTCCCCCGCTATTCGCCTCATTCGAGATGAACTGAAACGGAACATCAACGAATTGAGAACACAATTAATCACCAACCAACTCTTATCCGAACAAGAGTGGCCAAAAGCCGAGGAAGAATGGCCACAGGCGGAGTGAGGGGTAAGGTCAGCGCAAGCGCTCACCTTCTTGAGTATTGAACCAACTAGGATGCCTGTCAGAGCATTGGCTTTAGGCTAGGCCTTGTTTAAATGCTCTGCGTGAAAACGAAAATGTGCTTCAATAAAACTGCTGATAAAGTAGTAACTATGGTCATAACCCTCATGCAAATTCAGCGCTAGCGGATAACCGCTGGCCATAGCTGCACTTTGCAAAACGTCAGGCTTTAACTGCTCACTTAAGAAGTCATCTGATGCGCCTTGGTCAACCAAAGCAGGGACGAACTGCGTGGCACTGCGCATTAATTCGCTGGCATCGTATTCACGCCATTTAGCCATGTCACTCCCCAGGTATGCGGTGAAGGCTTTTTGCCCCCAAGGGCAGTTTACTGGGTTACTGATCGGGCTAAAGGCCGACATTGATGTATAACGTTCGGGGTTACGCATGGCGATAGTCAATGCCCCATGACCGCCCATTGAATGGCCGGCAATGGCGCGTTTGTCTGACACGGGAAATGTGGCTTCAATCAGCTGAGGCAGTTCATTCACGACATAGTCATACATATGATAATGCCGATCCCAAGGTGCTTGGGTCGCATTCACGTAAAAGCCCGCGCCCTTGCCCAAATCATAACCTTCATCATCGGCCACATCGTCACCCCTAGGGCTGGTGTCTGGTGCCACTATGGCGATGCCCAGCTGGGCTGCTATACGCTGTGCACCGGCTTTTTGCATAAAGTTTTCATCGGTGCAGGTCAATCCGGATAACCAATACAGAACCGGCACCTTAGTACCGTTTGCGGTTTGCGGCGGTAAATAAATCGCAAAGCGCATGGTGCAATCTAGGGTCTTAGATGGGTGACTATATTGTTTGTGCCAACCACCAAAGCTTTTATTGATGGATAAGTTTTCAATTGTCATAAGCGTGCCTAACACTCCGCTAGGAGCCTCTTGTTGTTTTGTAGAATTTCGTGTTGTTGCAACGTGATGTTGCTACGTGTTGTTGCTAAAAGCGCAAAATGCATGACTGCTCGCTCAAGAGCAAGCAGTCGCTTTCGCTTAGAAGTGAATGACGCTGCGAATACTTTCGCCTTTGTGCATCAAGTCGAAAGATTCATTGATGTCTTCAAGGCCCATTGTATGGGTGATGAAATCGCTCAGTTTGAACTCACCTTGCAAATAACGCTCTACATAATCTGGCAATTCAGAGCGCCCTTTCACGCCACCAAATGCAGAGCCGCGCCATACACGACCTGTCACTAACTGGAATGGGCGGGTTGCAATTTCTTGCCCAGCACCGGCCACACCGATGATCACAGACTCGCCCCAACCTTTGTGGCAGCACTCAAGTGCAGAGCGCATTAAATTGACGTTGCCGATACACTCGAACGAGTAGTCAACGCCCCCATCTGTTAGCTCAACAATCACGTCTTGTATGGGTTTGTCATAATCTTTTGGATTAATAAAATCAGTTGCCCCCAATTTCTTGGCTAATTCAAATTTACTTTCATTTATATCGATAGCAATGATACGACTGGCTTTAGCCATGGTTGCACCAATGACCGCTGACAAGCCAATGCCACCCAAACCGAAGATGGCCACTGTGGCGCCCTCTTCTACTTTTGCGGTGTTCATGACCGCACCCATGCCTGTAGTCACACCGCAGCCTAGCAAACAGACTTCTTCTAAGGGGGCATCTTTGTTCACTTTTGCCAATGAAATTTCAGGCAACACAGTGTACTCAGAAAACGTTGAACACCCCATGTAATGGAAGATAGGCTGGCCATCTTTATAAAAACGCGTGGTGCCGTCAGGCATCAGGCCTTTACCTTGGGTTTCCCGAATTTTTTGACAAAGATTCGTTTTACCAGACAAACAGAATTTACATTCACCGCACTCAGGGGTGTAAAGAGGAATAACATGATCGCCAACCGACACGCTGGTAACGCCCTCACCTACCTGCTCAACAATACCGCCACCTTCGTGGCCCAGAATAACCGGGAAAATTCCTTCTGGATCTTCACCAGACAAAGTGAACGCATCAGTGTGGCACACACCAGAAGCTATCACCTTAATCAGTACTTCGCCTTTGCGCGGAAGCATGACGTCAACTTCCTCAATCGACAATGGCTGCTTAGGGCCCCAAGCAATGGCGGCTTTAGATTTTATAAATTGATCTGACATAGTGATCCTCTCTTTGAGTTAATAAATTGCTTACGGAAATAATTCGCTTTCGTGAATAAAATTGCGTTAGTAAAAATAGTCGCCTTGGGTGCTGCGCTTCGTTCATTTAAACCACACCTTGAAAGCGTGAAAATGGGCTTGTACTTAATGGCTATGGCCTTGAGACAAATTGATCATCGCCACACCAACGGCGACAAATGCCATACCAACCCAAGTGGTTAAATCTAAATGTTGGCGGTAAATCACCGTCGACAACAAGGTCACAGTGACAATCGCTAGGCCAGCCCACAACGCGTGTACAATCCCTATAGGCATGCCTTTCATCGCTTGTCCTAAAAACATAAAAGCCGCGACGTGCCCCAATAACACCAATACGCTGGGTAAAGGTTTAGTAAAACCATCGGTTTCTTTTAACGCAACGTGTGACATTGCTTCTGCAACCACACCTAGCATTAGAAATACCCAACTCATCTTTGCTCCTTACGTAGTGTATTAGCGCCGCGCTGACAGAAATATTTCAGTTATGACCCGAATTAGTTAACGGATCTTGTTCGCTGCACTAGCGCTGAGTTTAAGCTTCTGCCAAAACGCCCATTGTTTTTTTTCACGCTCGTTTGCGAGTATCGGACGCATTATATTTATTTCTTCACAAATGATAATATACTGATTTAGTAAATTACTTTTACTCACAGGTAACAATGATGCAGTGGGAAGGGATCAACGAATTTGTTTATGTGGCCGAAGCCGAGAGTTTTACTCAAGCGTCAAAAAACTTAGCTATCTCTACCGCCCAAGTCAGCCGCCAGATCAGCGCGCTGGAAACGCGATTAAACGTGAAGCTGTTTTATCGCACCACGCGAAAAGTGTCACTAACTGACGAGGGGCGACTCTTCTACCAGCATTGTCGCAGCGTACTTGACGGACTCGATGCCGCTGAGCGCGCCATCACGAATTTACAATCGAAGCCCCAAGGCAAAATTCGCCTCACTGCGCCGGTGACCTATGGTGAGCAGCAAATACTGCCGTTAGTAAATGATTTTATGCTCCAGTACGCAGAGGTAGAAGTCACCGCCTATTTAAGTAATCAAAAAGTCGATTTAGTTGAACAAGGATATGATCTGGCCATTCGCCTCGGAAAATTAAGCGATTCATCCATGATGGCAAGAAAACTCGGGACTCGCACCAACTCTGTGTGCGCCTCCCCTGCCTATTTGGCAAAATTCGGCTTCCCGCACTCTTTATCTGAGCTGAGTAAACACAGCTGCTTGCTAGGCACCCTAGATTATTGGCACTTTCGTGTCGACGACAAAGAGCGAAATATCCGCGTGAAAGGCAGGCTAAGGTATAACAGTGGGTTTAGTTTAGTGGACGCTGCGCTCAAAGGCTTGGGCATAGTGCAACTGCCAGACTACTACGTGCAAGAACATCTTGAAAGTGGCGCCCTGGTCAGTTTATTAGATAATTATCGCGAATCCGAAGAAGGTATTTGGGCGATTTATCCGCGTAACAGGCATTTATCCCCCAAAATTCGCTCCTTAGTGGATTATCTAGCTGAGCATATAGGGTATACCAATTCCGTTAAATAATTGCTAAGTGGCCAATTATTTAATGGCGTTGGTATTAAGCCATCAGACTCGTCAACTCAAGACTGCCCTTTTCATGACTGCCTTTTGCGTGAACTGATCTTGAATGCTAGCGTTAGTGTACATAAAGCATGCTCGTCATTACGCAAATAGGTAGTCGTGCTTGCTAGCGATTGAGAACAAAGGGGAACAACATGGAACTGGGGGCTTTTTCAATTAGCTTAAGCGTTAAGGACATCGCTCTATCCAAAATCTTTTACGAGAAATTGGGCTTTGCGGCAGTAGGAGGTGACCAAAAAAAAGGTTGGTTAATCCTAAGAAATAGCGGTCAAACCATAGGTTTGTTTCAAGGTATGTTCGAAAAAAACACGCTGACGTTCAACCCAGGTTGGGACGTTCACGGCAATCCCACAGAAACCTTCACCGATGTGCGTAACATTCAGCAAGCATTGAAAAGCAAAGACATTGATTTTATGAGCGAAGTCACTGAAAACACGGTCGGCCCAGGCAGCTTTATGATGACTGACCCAGACGGAAATCCCATATTGGTCGATCAACACAGATAATTAATCCTCTGCGTTATTAAGACAATTGATTGAAAAATATGGAAACACAACCCATTGGACTTTACAGGTCTAACTGAACATATTTGAACAACCTAACTGAAATACGTGAACGAATTGAATAAATCTTTGGGTCTGATACGTATCGACTTTCTTAAAAACAAACAATAGTGAGCAACAATGGAAACAAAACTGATAAAAATTGCAATTTGGTCAGCTGTGGTCGTTCTACTCCTGAGCTTGTTGTGGCTCCCCGCGCTTTGGCTGTTCGTACTGCTGATCCCGATCGTGGCATTAGGTTATTACGATTATCACCAAACACGGCACAGCATTTTACGTAATTTTCCCGTTGTGGGTCACGGCCGCTGGATAATGGAGCGCATTCGCCCCTTCGTTCGTCAGTATTTTTTCGAATCAGAAACCGACGGCACACCGATTACCCGTATGTTCCGCTCATTGATTTACCAAAGAGCAAAAGGCAGTTTGGACTCCAACCCCTACGGCACAAAAATCGATACCCAGCGCGTGGGCTACGAATGGATAGGCCACTCAATGGCAGCAAAGCACCATGACAGCAAACGCCCTGCCCCGCGCATTACCGTTGGTGGCCCCGATTGCACCCAGCCTTACGAAGCCAGTTTTTTCAATATCTCCGCCATGAGTTTTGGCGCACTGAGCGATAACGCCATTCGAGCACTTAATAAAGGCGCGGCCATAGGCGGCTTTTACCACAACACGGGTGAAGGCAGCGTCAGTGATTACCACCTAGAAAACGGCGGTGATATTGTATGGCAAATTGGTACCGGTTATTTTGGTTGTCGAGATAAAGAAGGCAATTTTGCTCCTGAAGCATTTCAAAAAATTGCCCACAAAGATGTCATCAAGATGATTGAAATTAAACTCAGCCAAGGGGCAAAACCAGGCCATGGCGGCCTATTACCCGCTGATAAAAATACCAATGAAATTGCTAGAATTCGCCTTGTTGAGCCCGGCACGCAAGTGGACTCGCCGCCATCTCACAGCGCGTTTGAAACACCTATTGAAATGATGCACTTCGTTAAACAACTGCGGGAGTTATCTGGTGGAAAACCAGTGGGGTTTAAACTGTGTATTGGCCGGGCCAGCGAATTTGTTGCTGTGTGTAAAGCCATGGTTGAAACCGGTATCAAACCAGATTTCATCACAGTGGATGGCGGTGAAGGTGGCACTGGCGCCGCTCCACTTGAGTTCTCAAATTCCGTAGGCATGCCATTGCGTGAAGCCCTATCATTCGTATGTGACATTTTGGTTGGCTTCGATTTGAAAAAAGACATTCGCGTTATTGCCAGTGGTAAAACCTTCAGTGGCTTTCATTTGGTCAAAAACCTCGCCCTAGGTGCAGATATGTGCAACAGCGCCAGAGGTATGATGGTGGCGTTAGGCTGTGTACAGTCATTAGAATGCAACACCAACAAGTGTCCAACAGGCATAGCCACGCAAGACCCTAAATTAGCTAGAGGTTTAGTGGTGCCAGATAAAGCCGAGCGCGTGGCGCGTTATCACAAGGCCACGGTGAATTCGGCATTAGAAATTATTGCATCTGCAGGCTTACGTAACACAGAGGATCTCAATCGCTCACATATTTTCAGGCGTGTCAGTCAAACCGAAGTACGCCGCTTCGATGAAATATACCAAAGCCCAACCACAGGCAGTTTTTTTGATGAAGAAAAACCGAGCAAGTTTGCTCAGGCACTTAAAGAAGCCAGCCCAGATAGCTTTTATCCGAAACAATATTTAGCAGAGACGGACGAAGGGTTAAAAGAAGTGAGTTAACCCTGACATCTTTAAACCAACACTAGGCGCTTAGAATAAATAAATTCTACAGCGCCTTTTTTGTGGGCATGACGACGTTAGCGAATATGAGACCTGCAATCAGCGACATAAAAATTAAGAAGGTTTCCTGCCCTATATGCTCTGCTTGCACGAAGTCTTGGCCAGATACAAAGGAATTCAAACCTATGTAGGTTTTCGACCCTGGCACTAAAACAATCAAGCCTTGCATACTCACCAATGACGCTGGTGCGTGGGCAATTCGGGTGAATAAATTAGCGTATATACCAAGAGCAAATGCCCCCACAAAGGTGCTTAAGCCCTGCTCTAAATATGCTGAACTCCACACCGTCGCCCCATACGCAATAAAACCGGAAAGCAAGGTCCACGGAATATGTTTAACCCGTGTTCTGAAGATAACCACTAAGCCCAAGCACAACATTAATATGGCGAACCAGCGTGTCCATTCCGGTAAAGACGTAGCAACTGATGACTCATTTGGCCCAAAGAAACCAAAGCCGATGCTGATCCCCAGAAATGCCCCAAAGTAGAGTTTAAATAGTTGCATCACCGCATCCATGACGCGCGCGGTACCAGAAACTAAATTACGTGATGACAACTCAGCTAGCCCCATGGTTAAGGCTAAGCCCGGCACCAGGATGATCACGGACGAGAGCACCACCAGCGGTATGTTCATCCCGTGATCAAAGTAAAAGCTAATCGCACAAGCAATCAACCCAGCGGTCAAAGATGCCGCTGGCTCTAACATTAGCGTCACTCGGCGAGAAATTTGTGACCATAACACCAGAAAGTAAACCACTAAGCCGATCAATGACGTCCAGAGGATCTCTTGCCAGCTAGCCCCCATCAACATAGCAAATGCGCCCGGTGCAGCACAAAACCCTAGACCGGTTAAGATCTTGCCATAAGGGCTAGGCATCTCATTGATCACGTCAAGTTGGTGATCAGCTTCTTCTAAACCGACTTCACCAGCGAGCAGGCGCGTCGCCAGCTCATCAGTGCGGGATAACGCATTCATATCGTAATCACCAGGCTGTACACGGACAGAGTGGTTGTACTCATCTTCCCGCCTGTCGCTCCAAATCACAAACGTCAACGCCGTGGGCGTGGCAATAAAGGATGCGCGAACCCCCAAATAGGTCGCAAGCTCAGTTAGGTAAGCTTCTAAGCGAAACGCAGGTGTACCGTATTTGTGCAACATAATGCCCAATTTAACGATAAATTTTCGAATTTGAATAAACTCTGCAGTATTCACTTCACGCACCCTTTTTGATACCTAAATCGATTATTTTAAATCGCACATTTTTAACGACTTAACTTAAATTTTCGCGGATTCTAGTGACATTTACAGAGTTACACAACGCACATTTTTTACTCACATTGGATTATAAAAACTAATCCTTTAGAGCGAGAACAGCATCTCTATATTGGTTCCTGGTCGATAGACCAGGGTAGTTCCACTTACACGATTATCTACATCTCATCATTCAGTCACTTCGTCTATCTGGCTTGAATTTGATCAAAACACCATCAGCTCTAGTAGTAACACAAAAAAACATTAAATTTTACATCACTAGGAGAAAGTAACATGGCAAAAGAAAAAGTCGTATTAATTACCGGCGCATCCAGTGGTATCGGCGAGATGACAGCCAAAATATTGGTCCAAAATGGCCACAAAGTAGTGTTGACCGCTAGAAGACAAGAAAAGTTAGATGAATTAGTCGATTACCTCGGCGCTGACCATGCTATTGCAGTCGCCGCAGATGCCACCGATATTCACGAGCTTGAGAAAGTGGTAAAAGAAGGAATCAACAAATTTGGTCGACTGGATGTGGCGTTTGCCAATGCTGGCATGGGTGTGTCTACATCTGGCACAGAGAAAGGCGATCCCGACGAGTGGGATACCATGATCCAAATTAACATCAATGCTTTACTCTACACCGCTAAGCTCACGTTACCTCACCTAAGGGAGTCTGTAGGGCAGTTTATCATTACCAGCTCAGCGGCTGGCAGACGTCCCATTAAAGGTTCGATTTACGGTGCAACTAAATGGTTTGCCTATGGGTTTGGGCAAAATTTAGCAGAAGAAATGGCAGAATGGGGCGGCCGCTGCACAACTATTGCCCCAGGCATGGTTAATACACCATTTTTCGATGAAGAAAAGCCAGACAAACTCGCTCCTGCAGATGTAGCCGATGCCGTGCTATTTGCCGTGGAGGCTGATAAGCGAAATTGCGTTCGCGAGATATTCTTAATGCCAACAAACTAGACTAGGCTAAGCCATAGGCAAATCTATAGCCGCTTCATTGGGGTACGCTCAAGTCGGACTACACGGAATGTGGCGTCGTGGTTACAAGGTGAAGTAATTGCGACACGTTTTGGCTACGCGGCGTTGTGATTTAGTGGCGCCGTGGTTGTGTATTTTTCATTTAGGAGGAATTATGAAGCATCTAGCGAAAGCCATTTTTACCCTAGGATTAACCCCTGTACTGAGCCCAGGGTCTCTGTTTGCACAGTCTTTGCCAGATACATCTGGCAAAGACTTGGTTGAAGCCCATTGCAACGCCTGTCATACCAGCGAGCGTATTGTATCTAGCGCTGGCTACAACCAAACGGGTTGGCAACATTTGATTGCCACCATGGTCAATTTAGACGGCAATCCCAAGCGTGAAAAAATCACTGCCTATTTAGCCGAACACTTTCCTCCAACGTCACATCGCAACCCGCAACTAGTGGAGGGCGATACCTCTGTTACATTTGAAGAATGGGTGGTACCCACATTGGGCCAGCGTTCCCGAGACCCGATTGAAGCGCCAGATGGTTCGATTTGGTGGGCTGGCCAGTGGGGGAACCTCATTGGGAGCATAAATCCACAAACCGGTGAGATGCGTGAATACCCCTTGCCGGCTAACGCCATGCCACACACCGTCACCCACGACAGGAGAGGTAACATTTGGTACACAGGCAACAAGAACGGTACATTGGGTATGCTCAACCCGCAAACAGGTGAGATCACCGAATATAAAATGCCCGACTCGCACGCGAAAGACCCCCACTCAGCTATATTTGATGACAACGGCACACTGTGGTTTACCTTGCAGCACAGCAACATGATTGGCCGCTTGATACCCAGCACGGGGGAAATCAAATTAGTCACCATGCCCACCCAAGACGCTCGCCCTTACGGCATTAAAATTGATAGCAAGGGTACACCTTGGGTGGCGTGCAATGGTAGTAATTGCTTAGTCAAAGTAGACCCTTCAACCATGGCAATCAGTGAGTACCCACTGCCAAATGAAAACACCACCGTCAGACGCCTTGACATCGCAGATGATGGCATGATCTGGTACGTTAATTCAAGGCGTGGTCGCTTAGGTCGACTCAACCCTAACAATGGCGAAGTCAAAGAATGGCCATCCCCCAGCGGGCCAAACTCACACCCCTACGCTATCGCAGTCATTGGTGATGCCATTTGGTACAACGAATCAGGTAAACGCCCTGATGCCTTAGTTCGTTTTGACCGCAAAGCACAGACCTTTCAAAGTTGGCCCATTCCCACTGGAGAGGGAGACGCGCACATCTACGCCGGTATCGTGCGCCACATGCGCCCAACCCGTGACGGTAATCTGCTCATCCACCAAAGCGCGACTAATCGAATTATTCTGGTGAAGGCTGAGACCAAAAAGGACTAATTCCGTTATTTAGCGGTTCGTTCGAGCCGCTTATTCTTACCACATCTGAACCTGATCTATTCATACCTAGCCGCATCAATACGAGCCCCTCAGAATGCGTCCAGCGGCTTTTGAGTAAGGTGTCGCTGGGTAGTAATGCTTGTTCCCTTTCAAATAATGAGAATGCAGAGCAAAAGCCGCCGGGCATTTCTTTGAGCTCAGCTGTAACCAATGAGTAGCCGGTGCAAGCCAACCGGTTAAATCCAACTATTTCGCTCAAATTTTCCGCAGACTTTTGTCTTCATTTGTATAGAAGTGTCAGTGATTGCCAAGAAAGGTAAAGGTTATGTAAAGAGCCTCATAGCCAATGAACTTAACGTTTTATCCTTACGTCACAATGGCAATTAAACAAAGCCTTAGGTGAAATATGACCGCTTCTCACCTAAGAAAATAAACCTGGAGATACAATGAAGTTAAGCAAAACGACGTCGTCGATAATTCGCTCCCCTGCACTATATTTGGGAGTTGCGTTATTGTCTCTTACTGGCTGTGGTTCAAGTGACGATGACAACACTGGATACATCCGCTTTTACAACGCCTCATACAACGCTCCAGCAGTGTATCTCACCGTTGATGAAGATTTAGATGAAGATGACGACGACGAAATTGAAATTACCTATGGTGCAGTGACGTTCGGCAATGTAACTTCGAACAACGCCCTGGACAATGACACTTATTGGGTTGAGCTTGGTTGGCAAGACGAAGAAAGCAGCGATCGCAGCGATCTTGAAGTGATTTATCAAGAGCAGCATAAAATTCAAAACGAAGTGATTACTTTTGTTGCCCTTACTGACGATATTCGTTCGCCTAACGTACTCACATTTGATATCCCTGTGGTAGATGACGATGATGATGACGACGATGATTTGTTTAACGTGCGTTTTCTAAACCTAAACACTGATTATTCAACTGTGGATGTTTACATCTCTCAAGACAACGAAACGTTTAATGAAGCAGAGTTCGTATCAACCGTTGAACTCAACAGCCTTACTGACAATATTAAGATTGAACAAGACCAGTATATTTTCTACATCACTGAGCCAGGTGGCAGCGAGCCAATCTTTACCTCTGAAGATATTTCATATTCTGTTGTCAGCCAATATGTTGTGGTGTTACGTGACAACGTGGGTGTAGGCAGCTCACCCTTTACCATCGACAGTATCGGTGTAAACAGTGTTACTGAGCTAAACGATGTTGACGCTGAAGCCTCATTTGGTTTTTACAACGGCATCGCCACCAACCAATACATTCCTGATTACACAGGTGTAGTCGACTTAAATGTTGATTTAGATGACGAAAGCGAATTGATGGTCGATGATCTAGGCTACGGCCAATTCAGTGAAACGACGACGACCTCGAACGGTGACTATTCATTCGACATTCTAAATGCAGATAATGACGAATTGTTCATCCATGATGCCTTACTGAGCTTGCAAGAAAACGCTGACAATATTGTATTCTTATACTCAAAAACGGACGCGGTTGATGATGACGAAGACGATATTATCGATGAAAACGAAGACGGTATCGTTGATAACTACGAGTCCATCATCAAGTCTTTAACCATCACCAAGAGCAGCAGTTCAAGTATTTATAGCCATGGAATCAAAGTGGTCAACTTAAGTGATTCAGACGACTTCAGCCGTGTGAAATTCTACTTTGTTGAGAACGACGAAGTGATTTCTACCGCTGATAATACCCTGTCTGTTTTACAAGAAAGCAATAGCTCTATCACGCTTATCAATAACACTTACGATGTGTTCGCCATCGCTACTATCGAAGGCAGCGATATCATCATGGACAGCTTCCAACTGACATTAGACGAAGACAGTGTTGAGCAGTTCTTGATTTTTGCCCCAGATGACAGCGCATCAACCGGGTTCAGCATGACATTAGTGGATCAAAACCAAGTTAACTAATTGGTTTACCGCGTTCGCGCCATAGTAAAGGATTGCCTTGCTATGGCGCTGATTCACATATCAAGTGACGACCCAAGACTCACATTAGCCGACATCTGCATCATACGCTTTGAAAGCTTTTTGCTTTATCGCTGTTAGGCCCTTTATTGCCTAAAAATCAGTAAAGCATTGCACAAGCTAGATAAACAACCGCGCTAACAGAGTCGGACATTTCGTTTTGAGCAGAGCGCTTTTATAAAGGCGAGTAGTAAGCCGCAATAATCAAGCGATCACACGAGCAATGAAACAAGCGATGAAAAAAACAATGAAACAAACACGAATAGCAGCCTTTTTATCCAGCGCCTTTCTGTCTAGCGCCTTTTTGTCAGTTCCTGCTGCGTTCGGTGCTCAGTATCAAGTAGTTGAGCTACCCGTTGCAGAATTAGGCGTGGACTCATACCCAACTGCCATCAACAGCATCGGTGAGATCGCCGTTAACCTAGCGTCGCAGTTTAATCCCGTGATTGATGTTTCTTTGCTGGACTTTGATTCAGCGACGCTCATTGCCGGGTTAACCAACTTAGAAAACGCCCGATCAGGCGACTTCAATACTGCTGACTACGAATTTTTATATGCCTATATTACCGCCAATGCTGAAAGCCAGTTTTTCCAGCAAATCGCCAGTTTAAATAGCTATGTCGCCTCAGAAGACACCAGTATTTTGTTGCATGGTTTTGACACTATTGACAGCGACACCGACGAGTACCGTAACAGTGCCACCACAACAGTGCGTGGTATCAACGACTTTGGCTATACCGTTGGGAAAAGTTTCGACGGTTTTTACACACTGGAATATGTGACAGAAGACATTGAAGACGTCACTTATGTGTTAAATGATTTTTACTACCGTGGATTTGCGCAAATAGAAGATGACGTAATCGAGCTTACGCCGCCTGAAAGCACTTTGGGTGGGTACAGCGAAGCCTACGATATAAACGAACTAAACCAAGTGGTGGGCATAGGGAGCACTGAATTGGTGTCGACCACATTGCAAGACAGTATTGATGCGTGTGCCGATGAAGATGAGCGAGGTGATATCCCTGAAGCGTCGTGTTTGCGCAGTTTAAGTATCAGCACCAATGCCAGTCTCGGAAGCGTTTTTCAGCAACGAGGAGTGATTTGGCAATTAGACGATGGCGGTGTCGAAGATACCTACACCCTGCCCATGTTAATTGAGCCGGACGACGATGACACGACGGTTTACAGCAGCACGGCTGTCGCCATCAACGACTTTGGTATTGCCGTGGGTACGTCACCGGCGTTCTATCAAAATACTGACACCTTAACCTCAGCGGCGGTGATTTACGATAACGACAAAGCCTACACGATCAGCGAAGATAGCGACGAAGAGTACGATGTTTTTGCCAGCTACGCGGTTGACATCAATAACAATGATTTGGTGGTAGGTTACGCCACCAAAAGCGTACTGGGCTCAACGCCCAACAAGTTTTTCGTGTATGACTACGACTCAGGTATCATTGAATACCCAGATGATTTCTTCGACAGTGCCTCTACGGTTCCCACCGCAATCAATGATGACAACCTAGTCGTTGGTTTCACCGAGTTTGAAGAAACCAGTTCAGGCATTCGCCGGGTAGAAGGCTTTGTTTATGATTATCGTAACGATATCTTCTCAAGCCTAAACGACTTAATTGAATGCAACAGCCCTTACACCATTGCTCAAGCAAATGGCATTAACGAAAATGGCGAAATCATCGCAACGGCAACTGTGTCTAGCGTTAACAAAGACATCACAGGTGAAATTGAATTAGATGAGTACGATGCCCAATCTTCAAGCACCCACGTTGTCGCCATTAAGCTAGTGCCCATTCCAGGTGGTTCGATTGATAACTGTGACGTATACGAAGAAGAGTATGAGCGTGAAGGCGCCAGTGCTTTCTGGTTGTTGTTTGTCGGATTGTTTGGTTTAGCACGCTTTGTTCCTTCGCGAACGAACCTTGGTAACCGCTAGAACACGCGTAGACACAAGTTAACAAGCATCACTAAAGCATGATGTTCATGATAAAACCTAAACGAGCAGTTGTATTTTATTGAGTCGATACAACAGCTCGGTTTTAATCAAATCACCCTAGCTTTACGCTAACTCGGCTTAGTCAAAAAGCTGCGCTTAGGCACAGCGTTGGTTTTTAGCGCGTTGAGGGCTGGGCTATCAGAGCGATCCTTCAAAGCGACACCAGACAGATTTAAGCGCCGCGCTTCTTTGAGTAAATATAATGCTCGATGCGCGGCGTCATCATAACCCAAGCCTGCGGGTCGAATATTCGAAATACAATTTCGCCGCGCATCGGTCAAGCCTATTTCTGGTGCCCATGTGAAATACAAACCTAAGCTGTCGGGCGAGCTTAACCCCGGGCGCTCCCCAATTAGCATCAATACCGCTTTGGCGTTCAGGTACTCTCCTACTTCGTCCCCAACAGCCACTCGCCCCTGCTCTACCACCGTCAGCGGGGCAAGACGCCACGATTCCGACTCATGCTTTAGCAAAGTGATTAACTGCCTGAGCAAGGGTTGAACATTGTATTGCACCGCGATGGATGAAAGCCCATCCGCCACCACAATGGCCAAGTCATAGTCTGGCTGAGTAGTTCCTGCTTGTTGCGTCATGAATTTCAACAATAGATTGCGCGACACATCATTTAGTTTTCGGCCCAAGTCTGGGCGCTGCAAAAATGTCGTTCTATCAAACGCTTGGCTATGCAGCATCATAGGTGGGCAAGGCAACACTGACGAAAACTCGGTCAGTTTGTGTTGTAGCTCCTCGGTGTCTAACCGCAATTTTACTGCATCTCGGGCCTTGGCATGCGACAACTGGAATCCCAGCATTTCTGAGGTAGGTAAGCTTATCCCTGCTCTGCCTAGCCCGATCCGCGCATTTGTGTAACGACGTAACGTGCGCCATGGGTTATTAACGACTTCGCTGCTTGTCATGCTTGCATGACTATTCACCATATTGCTCACGTGACTGGACTCATCATTGTACTTTTTCATTATGAACGTCCCCTTAGTGCCTTTAACGAACGGGCAAAAACGTCTGGCACATGATCTGATAGTATGTACTGCCCATCATTTTTCATGATATTCATTTTCTCTAACCACATCTCAAACTCCGGTGCTGGTCGCGCGCCTATCACCCGACGCAAATACAAAGCATCGTGAAATGAGGTCGTTTGATAATTCAGCATAATGTCGTCTGAGCCCGGGATCCCCATAATAAATGAACAGCCTGCTACCCCGAGTAATGTCAGCAGGTTGTCCATGTCGTTTTGGTCGGCCTCGGCGTGATTGGTGTAACACACATCACAGCCCATCGGCAGACCAAGCAATTTGCCGCAAAAATGATCTTCGAGCCCAGCTCGGGTGATCTGTTTGCCATCGTATAAATATTCCGGGCCGATAAAACCCACCACCGTATTAACCAGCAAAGGATTAAACTTACGAGCCACAGCATAGGCTCTGGCTTCACATGTTTGTTGGTCTAACCCGTGGTGCCCATTGGCGGATAACGCACTCCCCTGACCCGTCTCAAAATACATCACGTTAGTGCCTGCAGTGCCTCTGCCTAGGCTCAGCGCTGCCGCATGCGCTTCTGCTAATGTCGATAAATCGAATCCAAAACTACTGTTAGTGGCTTGAGTGCCTCCAATAGACTGGAAAACCAGATCCACGGGCGCGTCTGCTTCTATGCACTCTATAGTGTTGGTCACGTGGGTAAGCACACAACTTTGTGTTGGAATTTGATATTGCTGAATGACGTCATCCATTAGATGCAGCAAATGTGTGGCCTGGGTAACATTATCAGTCGCTGGGTTAATCCCTATGACCGCATCACCATTTCCGTACAGCAATCCATCTAGCATACTGGCCGCGATCCCGTTTATGTCGTCTGTGGGATGATTTGGCTGTAATCGCGTTGAGAGCCGATTAGGTAGGCCAATCGTGCTGCGAAACGCTGTGGTAACTTGACACTTTTTGGCCACCAAAATCAGGTCTTGATTGCGCATTATTTTGCACACCGCCGCGGCCATTTCAGGGGTGATGCCGGCGCAAACACTGGCCAGCACTTCACTCGTGGCGAAATCGCTGAGCAGCCAGTTGCGAAAATCACCTATGGTTAAATGCGCTAGCGGTGCAAACGCCTCTTTATTGTGGTTATCCACTATTAACCGAGTGACTTCGTCGCTTTCGTATGGCACCAAAGCTTCATTTAAAAAGTCAGTCAGCGCAACGTCGGCTAAGGTAAATTGTGCAGCCACACGCTCTTGCTCAGTCTCAGCTGCCACCCCAGCAAGTATGTCTCCCGAGCGCAGCGGAGTGGCTTTGGCCATTAGCTGGGCCAAACTCGTGAATTGATATGTAGTACCGCCGACTGTGTGTCGATAACCTTGACTCATTCAACTATCCATAATGAAGTTGGTCAGTGTCAGCCGCATATTCACGTCATTATCCTTAAGATGAAGAGAAGACTTCAATTTAAGATCTACATGCATGAACGACTGACAGCCAGATTAGGGTGTTGCGCACGTTATGTTCTGTTCCTTTATTATTGTTTAAAAATGCAAATTTGCTCAGGGCGTGTTGAGCTTTTCTGTGCATTCTCACAGCGGTCAGTGCGCTGTTTGGGCAAGGTGAATGATTAAAGGTCTAGTGGTCTAAATCAAAACCATTCAACGCGCCCTATCAAAAAGCAAACCTGCCATGACGAGTTTCATTTTTCGCTTGCCTATATCAGAAGTTGCCAGAAACATGCCGCTGGACTAACTTTTTAGCTATTAATCTCAAGTGTTGTTTAATATATATTGATATCAATAACTTACATGTAAATGGTAAAATAAACTCTCAACACCGTCCATTGTCGCCATGCCGCGCCCAACAAAGTGAGCACCATTTTAGTTGCAATGCACCTTTTCAAAGCATCAATTAATGTTGGGTAAGCGCTGCCGGGGCCTTATTGGACGTATTTAGCTACAAGGCCTCTATAAAAAAGCTGTAAATGAAAAACCCAAGCACAGTGCTTGGGTTTCTAGGTAATGTTCGACTTATAGTCGCATTATTGAATTTTCATTATCAAGCCGTCTTATAAACTCTGCATATCAATGACGAAGCGATAACGCACGTCGTTACTTTTCATTCGTTCAAACGCGTCATTAATATCCTGCATATCAATTTTTTCGATTTCGGAGACCACATTATGCTCACCGCAAAAATCGAGCATTTCTTGGGTCTCTTTGATGCCACCAATAAGAGAACCAGCCAGCGCTTTACGACCACCAATCATAAATGCACCGTTAACTGCATCGAGTGGCTCAATGGCACCGACAAAACACATGGTGCTGTTGTATTTAAGCAAAGATAGATACGGGTTCACGTCATGCCCCACCGGAATGGTGTTAAGCAAGAAATCAAATTTACCTCGCCATTTTTTCATGGCGTCTTTGTCTTTAGTGACTAACACATCATCCGCGCCAAGCTTTTTGGCGTCATCGGCTTTATCTTTAGAAGTGGTTACCATTACCACATGGGCGCCCATGGCAGAAGCGAACTTAATGCCCATATGGCCCAAGCCACCCAAACCAATCACACCCACTGTCATGCCTTCTTTCACACCATGTTGATGCAACGGTGAGTAAGTGGTGATCCCCGCACACAGTAGTGGCGCGGCAGCGGCTTTATCTAAGTTCTCGGGCACTTTTAGTACGAATTTATCGTTAACCACAACTCGCTTAGAATAACCGCCCTGCGTGATGTCTTCTTCATCATCAGCAGCGTCTTTTAACTTACTGTTATAGGTCATGGTCGCGCCGTTCAAGCAGTGCTGCTCAAGGTGTTCCTCGCAAGCTGCACAAGTTTGACATGAGTCCACCATGCAACCCACACCCACGGTATCGCCTACTTTGAAGTTGCTTACTTTGCTGCCCACAGCGCTGACTTCACCGATGATTTCGTGGCCAGGCACTAGAGGGTAATTGGAGTTGCCCCAGTCGTTTTTAACCGCGTGCAAATCACTGTGGCACACCCCACAGAACTGAATATCAATTTGTACATCATGCTCGCCAGGCGCTCGGCGTTTAATGTCATGGGGTGCCATTTGGCCGTCTTCTGATTTTGCTGCATATGCTGAAATAGTCGTCATAATTTCTCTCTTGGTTATCGCGAAAAATATTGTGAGTAACCGTTAATTCAATACCCGCTTTCTCGCAGTTGTTAAACCGAGGCGCTAACTACTTTTGCACAAGTAGGCGCCACGTTAAGTGTTAGGTGCAAGCTTTGCGTTGCTTGCCTTACATTAAAACGATGTGAAGGTGAGACCTTACATAGCTGATTTAACGTGACTCAATGAAGGATAATCTACGTAGCCTTCACTGCCACCGCCGTAGAATGTCTCGTCATTTGGCTCGTTGTAAGGGCCATCTTTAGCGATGCGAGCGGGTAAATCTGGGTTAGCTAAAAATGAGCGCCCGAATGCCACTGCATCAGCGTCGTTGTTTTCAATCCACGTATCAGCCTCTTGTGGACTAAATTCACCGTTCGCGATAAACACCCCGCTAAAGGCTGCGCGCATATCTTTAAGCAGTTGGTTACCTTGCTCGATGCCTGAGCCATCGCCTGTGTGGTTATTCGGGCGAACCACATGTAGATAAACGGCACCTTTGCCAGATACTGCCTTAGCCGCGGCAACGTAAGTACCTTCTGGGTCGTCGTCATAACTGCCACCTGGTCCGCCGGTGGGCGATAAGCGCACGCCAATATTATTGCGCGGTATTTCCTGTGCGATAACGTCAATGACTTCTTCGAGTAAACGCAATCGATTTTCGACACTGCCACCATATTGATCGTCTCGTTTGTTCACCGATGAGCGAATGAATTGATCAAGTAAATAGCCGTTGGCAGCATGTAATTCGATACCATCGAACCCAGCTTCCTTGGCGCATTTCGCTGCGTGACGGTAGTCACGTTTAAGGTTGTCAATATCCTCAAGCGTCATCGCTTGCGCTGTAGGGTGCGGCACCGTTGGGCCATCAGGCAATAGATCCCCCACAAAGGCTTCGCCTTCAGGTTGAAATTCGCTTGATGAAAATGGCCGCGCATCATGTGGCTGGAACACTTGATGAGAAATTGCCCCAACATGCCATAGTTGACAGAAAATACGCCCCCCCGCGTTGTGCACTGCATCTGTGACCACTTGCCAGTGCTGAACTTGCTCGTCAGTGAAAATGCCCGGCGTCCACGCATAACCTTGGCCCTGAGGGCTGATTTGGGTGGCTTCAGAGATAACCAGGCCCGCAGAGGCCCGTTGTGCGTAATACAAGGCATGCAAAGGCGTTTGTAAATTTTCCCCTGGGGTTGAGCGCGAGCGTGTTAGCGGGGCCATGAACACACGATTGTTAAACTGTATGTTGCCCATATTGATTGGCGCAGATAAAGAAGGAAAGGCGCTTTTTTCGTTGCTTTTTTCACTGCTTTTCTCGCTGCTTAGCCCGTTATTTGTTTTGGGCTGAGATGACGTTGAATTATGAATATTTGGCAATGGTATTGTCCTCTTGCTGAGTTACGGCTGCGGCTGCACCTGACACCTTGTGCTTTGGTTGTCGCTTTAAAAGTGCATACCTGTTCGTAACGTTAAAATGATGTGACGTAGGCTAAGCAAGGGGTATTCCAATCGCTGGAAATTATATACGTTCGCGTGCTCATGCTAGAAGCGCTCTATTGTGTAGACATGTTTGGCTGTAACGGAATGATATTTTTAGAAGGTAAAAACCGGGGGAGTTAAGCGCTAACACAGTAATAATTGCAAAGTGAGTGGCAGTATTACTTGGTCGGTTGCGCAGTGACGAAGTGCTTTTAACGTTGCAGTCAACCACGTAATGAGCCGCGTTATTGCGTACAAAAATGAGAGTACTATGAAGACCCGTCAGCAATGTCAGCATTAATGAAGCGCGCTCGGCCCTCATTTTTTGCCACATAAAGTGCTTTATCCGCTCGATCGATTAATTGCGTCTTCTGCGTGTCTTTATCTACATGCGTACTTATCAGACCAATGGAACAGCTTACAAAGTCTTGTCCCTGACCTTTACCGTGTTGAATTTTTCTTCTTGCCCACTCTCGCAGCACTTCAGCAGCCAGCGCCTCAGAAGCCAGTGCGTTAATGCCCAGTGATATGACAATAAACTCTTCACCGCCATAGCGCGCAACCGTGTCTGTTTCACGATTAAACACTTGCCTTAATATTTCTGCTTGAATTCTTATCACCTCGTCACCGCGCAAATGCCCATAGCCATCGTTAAAGTCTTTAAAATTATCAAGGTCAATCATAAACACACTGATAGATGTGCCTATACGATTAGAAACCGATAGCATCAGATCAAACTGTTGCTCTAAAGCGCCACGATTATATAGCCCAGTTAATTGATCTATTTGATTTAAGTGCACTAGCTTTTCGTTAAGATGCTGAAAGCGCCCAAAGGCACTTTCAATTTGCTTTACGCCAATCAAGCTGATCAATAAACCAAGGGAGACAAAGCCAAGATTCACCATACCAAAGCCTGCGTAAACAGGGTATGAGCCTACAATTAGAGCAAATCCGAATATAGTAAACGATACAAAAATAATTGAAAATTTGAATGATAATCGCATGATAAACATACAAAAAAGTCCATAAAGCAGAGTCCCCTCATAGGAAAATGAAAACTCTGCTATTTGCCAGCATTGTACAATCAGCCAATAGTTGGCATAGCACACTAGAAGAAGACTGATACACAGCACTAAGTGATAAATTCGATGGTAATTCGGTAGGAAAGTCAGAGCGAAAAAGATACACAATATTGGCAACTGCATGCCTAAACGAGAGACAAGGTAGACCTGTTTAACCGCTTCGGGGATAACGCTTAAATCCGCAATGATAAAACTCATCATCAACACTGTACCTAATGCAATAATTTGCCTCAGTTTGCTCAAGCTAAGTAATACAGTGTTATCTGGTATATGACTCGTAATTGTGGCTATTCCAATAAGTAAACCGGTCTATGAACTTTATAGTGCCCAAACGCGCAGATCAACGAAAAGGATAAATGGTGTTAGTGCATGGCGTTACTATAGTGAGGTCTACTATGAAATACCATGTAGACGTCTTAATTTGTAACCGAGTGCCAATATAACCAACAGCATTAACCAAGACCCTAACACAACACCACCCCAATGGCCGCCTTGCCAGAATAGGTTTAAATAGATGCCTCCAGAACTGGCACCAAGATAATAAAAAGTCAGATACAAAGAAGACGCACTAGCTTTGCCCGTTTTAGCATTTAAGCTTACCCAACTGCTTGCAGTGGAATGCGTTAAAAAGAAACCAAAGGCATTAATCAGTAACCCTAGAATAATCGCATACAAAGACGGAATTAACGTCACGGCTGAACCCAGCATAATTATCACTGTACCCGCCATCATGCATACAGGTTGCGAATAACGCTTGCCCAACTTACCTGAAATAGCCGATGCGTAAGTGCCAGATAAATAAGTTAAAAATAGCAATCCAATATACTGCGCCGATAAAGCATACGGGCTGTCTTTGAGCACAAACGTAACAAAGCTATATTGGTTCACAAAGACAAAAAAGCTTAGCCCGCCAATCAGGTAACTCAACAGTAAGCGTTTGTTGGCAAGATGTGCTCCCAGCTGATTTAGCATGGGTATAGGCCGCAGCGCTTTAGCAGTAAAGCGTTTTGAGGGCGGTAAAAGCCAAGCAAACACCAATGTCAGGCTCAAACTTAATAATGCCATTATTTCAAATGTGCCCGTTAAACCAAAGTTTTCCCCTAAAAATCCCCCGAGTAAGCGCCCACCGATGCCACCGAGTGAATTACCACTGATATAGATACCTACGGCTATCATCAAAGCATCAGCGTTAAATTCATCACTCATGTAGGCCACCGCGATAGCGGGTAAACCTGCTAAAAAGAAACCCTGCGCGGCACGTAAAATCAGCAAATTGTAATAATCACCAGCGAATGCCAAGCAAGTAGTAGTAACCGTAATACCCACCATGGTGAACAACATGATCCCTTTGCGCCCAACGGCATCAGAGAGCGGCCCATAAAATAATAGAGAGATCCCCAGAGTAAAGGTAGTAATAGTAAAACTGACACTTGATTGCAGCGCGGACACCCCAAACTGCTCAGCTATCATAGGCAATAATGGCTGGGTAACATACAAGTTAGCAAACACCATGAAGGAGCCTAAACACAGTGCTAGGGTGGCGCGCCAAAACGCGGCAGTATGGGGGGCGATCATCCTTGCAGCTTATCCTTAATTACGAGCTCAACTTAGATTGAAAAATAGAATTTCGATACGCTGTGAAAGCAACTGATATAAAAAAGCGACCTTAGCAAAGGCTAAGGTCGCTTTCCAATCGCTTATCTAAATGACGCCGATTAAGTCAGCTTAGCCGATACTGGCGATATTCGGCGCCAACCCCGACAAGTGACTTAAGCTGTGCTCGTTAAGCGAGTTAGAAGCTGTCTTTAGGGATACGCACCCAGCCTTCCATCAATACACGCGCACTGCGACTCATGGACGCTTTTATCACTGACCATTGGCCATCCACTTGCTCGGCAGCCGCGCCGACTTTTAGGGTGCCTGACGGATGACCGAAACGCACATCGCTGCGCTCGTTACCGCCCGCGGCTAAATTTACCAGTGTGCCTGGTATGGCTGCAGCTGTACCAATGGCCACGGCTGCCGTGCCCATCATGGCGTGATGCAATTTACCCATCGACATGGCCCGCACCAATACATCGATGTCATCACGTTCAATGGCCTTGCCACTGGATGACACATAAGGCGTTGGCGGCGCTACAAACGCGACTTTCGGCGTATGCTGGCGTGACGCAGCTTCACTAATATCCTTGATTAACCCCATTTGCACAGCACCTTGAGCGCGAATGGTTTCAAACTTGGTCAGTGCAGCGGGATCGCCGTTTATCACCTCTTGCAATTCTGTGCCTGTATAACCAATGTCTTCCGCGTTTACAAAAATCGTTGGAATACCTGCATTGATTAACGTGGCTTTAAGGTTGTTTACCCCAACAGCCGCCAGCTCAGGTGAATCCAAGGTATCCACAATATTACCTGTGGGGAACATGCCACTTGGGCCTTCGGCAGCCGCATCGCCGTCATCCGCTGGGTGCATAAATTCTATCAACACTTCAGCTGCAGGAAATGTCACACCGTCTAACTCAAAATCACCGGTTTCTTGTACTTCGCCATCGGTGATGGGCACATGGGCGATGATGGTTTTCTGGATATTTTGCTGCCAAATACGCACCTCGGCAATGCCGTTTTGCGGAATACGGCTGGCGCTCACCAAACCATTGCTGATGGCAAACGAGCCCACAGCAGCCGTTAAGTTACCGCAGTTACCGCTCCAATCGACAAAGGCTTTATCGATAGCCACTTGGCCGAACAGATAATTCACATCGTGGCAGGCTCGATCGCTTTTCGACAGGATCACCGTTTTGCTGGTACTCGACGTTGCGCCGCCCATACCGTCGGTTTGCTTAGCGTAAGGATCAGGGCTGCCAATCACCCGCAGTAAGAGGTTGTCCCTTGCAGGGCCAGGCTTTTGCGCCACCTCTGGTAAGTCATTCAGAGCGAAGAACACCCCTTTACTGGTGCCTCCGCGCATATATGTCGCAGGGATTTTGATTTGTGGCTGATGTGTTTTAGATTCAGTAGCCATGCCTACTCCTTACCCTACTGTCGCTTCAAGAAAGTCTTGCGCGAAGCGTTGTAGCACACCGCCCGCTTCATAGATGGACGATTCCTCTTGGGTATCAATACGGCACTTGACCGGCACACTCACCTGCTCACCGTTTTTGCGGGTAATGTTCAGGGTCATTTGTGCACCTGGCTTGCGCTCACCTACTACATCATAGGTTTCACTGCCATCTATCTGATACGTGTGACGGTTATCTCCCGGCATAAACTCCAGCGGTAATACGCCCATACCAATCAAGTTAGTACGGTGAATACGCTCAAAACCTTCGGCAACAATCACTTCAACACCCGCTAAACGTACACCTTTGGCTGCCCAGTCACGGGATGAACCCTGACCATAATCCGCACCCGCCACAATAATCAGTGGCTGCTTGCGCTGCATGTAGGTTTCAATCGCTTCCCACATACGCATTTCTGTACCCTGTGGCTCTAAACGCGTTAGCGAGCCTTGTTTGACCTTACTTTTCCCGTCAGCACCGACTTCACGCACCATTTCATTAAACAGTTTAGGATTTGCAAACGTTGCGCGCTGCGCGGTTAAGTGGTCGCCCCTGTGGGTCGCGTAAGAGTTAAAGTCTTCTTCGGGCAACCCCATTTTGTGCAAATAGGCACCTGCCGCGCTGTTTAATTGAATAGCGTTTGAAGGCGATAAGTGATCCGTAGTGATGTTGTCGCCCAACACCGCCAATGGACGTAAGCCCTTCATGGCACGCTCGCCGGCTAAGGCCCCTTCCCAATAAGGAGGACGACGAATATAAGTACTTTGTGGGCGCCAATCGTACTGAGGGTTGATGTGCGCGCCATACTCCACTTTTAAATCAAACATGGGCTCGTACACTTTGCGGAACTGCTCAGGTTTAACGCTAGCTTTGACGACCGCATCAATCTCTTGATCGGTAGGCCAAATATCTTTTAGCGTGACTGGATTACCGTTTTTATCATGGCCTAAAATATCCCTTTCGATATCAAAACGAATAGTACCGGCAATAGCATACGCCACGACTAAAGGGGGGGACGCCAAAAACGCTTGCTGCGCATAAGGGTGAATACGCCCATCAAAGTTACGGTTACCCGACAACACAGCCGTTGTGTATAGGTCGCGATCAGTAATTTCCTGTTGGATCACCGGGTCAAGCGCACCGCTCATGCCGTTACATGATGTACAAGCAAATGCCACCACGCCAAACCCGAGTTGTTCTAGCTCAGGCAATAATTTGGCGTCTTCTAAATACAGCTGCACCGCTTTTGAGCCAGGTGCCAAAGAGCTTTTTACCCAAGGCTTACGCGTTAAGCCAAGCTTGTTGGCATTGCGAGCAATTAAGCCAGCCGCCACCATGTTGCGCGGGTTACTGGTGTTGGTACAACTGGTTATCGCCGCAATAATAACAGCGCCATCGGGCATTTTGCCTTCTTCGTTTTCTATCACCCCACTGATACCACGTTCGGCCAATTCAGAGGTGGGAACGCGACTATGAGGATTCGACGGCCCAGCAATATTGCGCCCAATAGTCGATAAATCAAATGTCAGTACACGCTCGTACTCAGCAGTTTCAAGGCTATCAGCCCACAAACCAGTGTGTTTTGCGTAGGTTTCAACCAATTTCACCTGCTCGTCATCACGGCCGGTGAGAGTCAAATAATCAATGGTTTGACGGTCGATGTAGAACATGGCTGCGGTGGCGCCGTATTCTGGGGTCATGTTTGAAATGGTTGCGCGGTCACCCAAGGTCAGGTGCTTAGTGCCTTCGCCGTAAAACTCTAGATACGACGACACCACTTTTTCTTTACGTAAAAATTCGGTCAATGCCAACACCACATCGGTGGCGGTGATCCCCGCTTGCGGCCGGCCTGTCAATTCCACACCGATAATATCTGGTAGGCGCATATAAGAAGCTCGCCCAAGCATAACGCTTTCTGCTTCAAGGCCACCGACACCAATCGACATCACGCCAAGGGCATCGACCATGGGTGTGTGGCTGTCGGTGCCCACTAACGTATCCGGAAAGGCCACGCCATTTAGCTTTTGCACCACTGGCGACATACGCTCAAGGTTAATTTGATGCAAAATGCCGTTACCTGAGGGAATAACATCGACGTTTTTAAACGAGGTTTTGGTCCATTGAATAAAATGAAAGCGGTCTTCGTTGCGTCTGTCCTCTACCGCGCGATTTTTCTCAAACGCGTCTTTATCAAAACCACCGTATTCAACGGCCAATGAGTGATCCACCACCAACTGGGTGGGCACTACTGGATTCACTTTTGACGGGTCACCGCCTTTTTCAGCGATGGCATCGCGCAATCCCGCTAAGTCAACCAGCGCCGTTTGCCCAAGAATATCGTGGCACACCACGCGTGCTGGAAACCAAGGAAAGTCCAAGTCACGTTTACGATCAATCAACTGCTTAAGCGAGTCGGTGAGTTGTTCAGGGGCACAGCGTCTTACCAAATTTTCAGCGAGCACCCGTGAGGTATAAGGTAATTTGGCATAAGCGCCAGGGGTAATGGCATCCACGGCTGCTTGAGTATCAAAATAGTCAAGCTGGGTGCCTGGAAGAGGTTTACGGTAATCAGTATTCATAGCGGTCCTTAAATACGAGAGTAACAACGCGCCAGTCATAACCTGTTTGATAATGAGAAATGCAAATACTGGCGAAAAAATGTAAGCGATGAGGCACAAGCGAATGCATACACATTCGCCCTGCTCGCCCGCTTAGCGCTGACTAATAGGTGACACTTTACGCGGCTCTGGCCCAACGTAATCCGCGCTTGGGCGAATAATACGATTGTTGCTGCGCTGCTCCATCACGTGTGCAGCCCAACCAGTTAGGCGTGAACACACAAAAATAGGCGTGAACAATTTAGTCGGAATACCCATAAAGTGATACGCAGACGCATGGAAGAAATCCGCATTACAGAACAGTTTTTTGCTGTCCCACATGAACTCTTCACAGGCCACTGAAATGTCATACAAGGATGTATCGCCATTTTCTTGCGCCAGTTTTTCTGACCATCGTTTGATGATCACGTTACGCGGGTCAGACTCGCGGTAAATCGCATGGCCAAAGCCCATGATTTTTTCTTTACGCTCAAGCATGCCAGCCATTTGAACTTTGGCATCCGCAGGGGAGCTGAACTTTTGGATCATGTCCATGGCGGCTTCGTTCGCCCCTCCATGTAATGGACCGCGCAACGAACCAATCGCACCGGTCACACAAGAGAACATGTCAGACAGCGTCGACGCACACACACGCGCAGTAAAGGTAGAAGCATTAAATTCATGTTCTGCGTACAAAATAAGCGATACATCCATCACTTTACGGTGCTGCTCTGATGGTGTTTTACCGTGAAGTAACGCCAAGAAATGTCCGCCTAACGAGTCTTCATCTGTGGTGCAATCAATCTCAACGCCATCATGGGTGAAGCGATACCAGTAACACATGATGGCAGGAAACGCCGCCAACAAACGATTCGCCGCTTTATGTTGCTGGGAAAAATCAGTTTCTGGCTCAATGTTGCCTAGAAATGAGCACCCTGTGCGCATTACATCCATTGGGTGCGCGTCTTTTGGAATAAGTTTCAGCACCTCTTTAAGTGCTTGGGGTAAATCACGCTGGGTCAGCAAAGATGCTTTGTATTCATCGAGTTGGGCTTGATTAGGCAGTTCACCGTTAAACAGTAAATAGGCTACCTCTTCAAACGTCGCGTTGTCCGCTAAATCCGAAACGTCATAACCTGAGTACGTTAAACCAGAACCGGACTTACCCACTGTACATAACGCCGTTTCACCTGCACTTTGACCACGTAAACCCGCACCACTTAATTTTTTGTCAACCATGATTTGCTCCTAAATATGTATTCGTTAACGTTTATTTGACGTGCTCGTTAAAACGTTAATCACTTTGATTTTTTTGCGCCGTGAAACTTCGGTTTACGCGACGCTATTTATGCGCTTACTTGTTTTTGCCTTGGGCAAAAAGACTGTCGAGCTTTTGTTCGTAATCGTGATAATTCAGGTAATCGTAAAGCTCCATGCGTGTTTGCATGGTATCGACCACAGAGGTTTGATCCCCCTGCTCTAAAATCGCGTTGTACACGTTTTCGGCCGCTTTGTTCATGGCGCGAAATGCACTTAATGGGTAAAGCACCATCGCTGCGCCCCATTCACCTAGCACTTTTTTGTTCCATAATTCGGTTTGGCCAAACTCAGTAATATTCGCCAAAATCGGCACATCTAAGGCCTCGGCGAAGGCGCGGTAGTGCTCTTCTGTTTTAATCGCTTCTGCGAATATACCGTCGGCACCGGCAGCAACATATGCTTTAGCGCGGGCAATGGCGGCGTCTAAACCTTCTTGCGCGAACGAGTCAGTGCGGGCCATGATGAAAAAGTCAGGGTCGGTGCGCGCATCAACCGCCGCTTTGATCCGGTCAACCATTTCCTCTAATGGTACAATTTCCTTGTTCGGGCGATGACCACAGCGCTTTTGGGCCACTTGGTCTTCCATATGTACCGCAGCAGCACCCGCCTTTTCCATATCGCGAATGGTTTTGGCAATATTAAATGCACCGCCCCACCCCGTGTCGATATCCACTAACAGCGGTAAGTCACAGGCCGAGGTAATACGCTGCACGTCGACAATCACGTCGTTTAGTGACGTCATGCCTAGATCCGGTAACCCGTAAGAAGCATTCGCCACACCGCCACCTGATAAGTAAATGGCTTTGTGGCCAATTTTCTTGGCCATCATGGCGGAATACGCGTTGATCGCCCCAACGATTTGCAGCGGTTTATTATCGGCTAAGGCTTGGCGGAATTTTTGACCTGGGCTCATATGACTTGCTCCTTAGAGTAGTTATTATGTGATGTGATGAGGTGAACATTCACCCCAATGCAACAATTAAAGGGTTATTTGATGACAACAAAATGACGCCACAGCTAGACCGGCTGTGGCGCTAATTTGCGCTGAATATTATTTTTCGAATATAAAATATGGCGGCGCATCAGCATCTCTGCTAACTCGCCGTCCCGATTCGAGATCGCTTGTACAATATGTTTATGCTCATCAAACGCTGTGCTTACGCGAGGGCCAGACATGCCCAACTGCACGCGATACATGCGCACCAAATGATAAATACCGTTGACTAGCATGGTGATAAGGTGGTTGTTTTTACTGCCTAAAATGATTCGGTAGTGAAAGTCCACGTCCCCTGCCTCTTGATAATAAGAGCCGTGATTTTTTACGTCTTGGGAGTGCACATTAAGTAAAGCATTTAAGTCGGCGATTTCGTCATTGGTCATATTTTGTGCCGCTAAACGCGCGGCCATGCCTTCAAGGGACTCACGTACTTGATACAAGTCCACCAGCCCTTCGGGAGACAAAGACACTACCCGCGCCCCCACATTGGCTTTGCGCTCGACAATATGACACGCCTCTAAGCGGTTTATCGCTTCTCGGATAACGGCGCGGCTCACGCCGTACTTTGTCGACAACTCCGTTTCACTAAGCTTTGAACCCGCCAGCACCACACCTTCAACGATGTCTTTACGCAACTGGAAAAAGGTTTTATCAGCAGCAGTAATAGGTTGTTCGGTTAGGTTTTGCATGAATTTAGCGTGTTCTCTTGAGTGATGGCGCCCGATGAAGACGACAGTTTTTACTGAAAATAAAGTGCGTCAGCGACTTAGATAAAGTGCGTCAGCGATTTAATGTTGTCGACAATATAGCAGAGTAATTGGTTTTTTCAAGAGGGAAATGCGGGGATTGTCGACAATGCGCTCTTTTTTCAATCTGGCGGTTGTTTATGCGCTGTGCTTACCTTATGAGCTTCGCTCACGGAGCACAGCTTCGCTGCCTATGAGCTGCGCTCACTTATGTGCTGCGCACACGTCATCCATGCCATTTTTCAAACGAAATCCATTTCGTTCAACTAACTTTTCTTCAACAGCTAAGAAAAGTAAGCAAAAGAAGCCGATCTCCAACCAATTTTTTGATCCATATTTTTATTCGCCTTCAATGTCAGAGCGGCGAAAGGAAACATCCCTGTAAAGCACTTCGCCTTGTCCAGACGTCCATGTCTGGACACCTGACAAGCCGAAGAAAAATATGGAAAATTGGAGTCGTGAAAAAGCCAAAGCATACGCTTCGCGCACTAAAATTACGCTGCGCTGAACCATAAGAATTAGTGATAAAGAGCACTACTTAAGACTGCTTTTTTGTACAGGTTTCTCGCTATTTCCGGTAAACAGCGAGATCTTGGACGTTTTCCGTGTTTCTACAAAAGCGTGTTTAAAAAACGAAAAAAATTTAACCTGTACAACAAGTTACGGTGTATGCTAAAAACGACATATAGGGAAAGATAGGGAAAGGCGGAAAAATGCCGTGATTGCATCCGCGTATTAAATACGGAACTTTTCCGGCTATTAATATTGTTAAGCACCATGGAAAGGTAGGAGTACCACTTGAATCTATTCATTGACACTAACGTATTTCTTTCATTTTATCACCTTTCAAATGATGACTTAGAGGAGATACATAAGTTAGTTGTTTTACTTGATAAAGGAGACATAAAGCTATGGCTCCCGCATCAAGTGAAAGATGAGTTTCAACGTAATAGGGAAAATAAGATAGCTGACGCTTTAAAAAAGCTAAAAGAACAGCAAAAGAAACCTCAGTTTCCACAAATTTGTAAAGATTACCCTGAGTACGAAGAAATACGAGAACATCAGAAGCAGTATGAAAGGAAGCTATCTTCTCTTATTAAAAAAGTTACTGATGATATAGCGGAAAAAAGCTTAAAGGCTGATGAGAAAATATCTGAATTGTTTGAAAAGGCGTCACTGATAAATCCCAACGCTGAACTTATTATGAAGGCAAAGCTTAGAATGGACGTCGGTAACCCTCCTGGTAAGGATGGTTCTTTAGGTGATGCTATAAATTGGGAAAGCCTTCTGCTTCATATTCCGATGGGCGAAGACTTACATCTAGTCGCTGACGATAAGGATTATTATTCGGTATTAGATGAAAATGCTCTTAAAGACTTCCTTATTGATGAATGGGCTTCTAGCAACAAGTCAGATGTAAAATTCTACAGAAGGCTTTCTCAGTTCTTCAAAGAGCATTATCCGGATATCAAATTGGCTGCGGAACTTGAAAAAGAGCTAGCTATAAAAGAGCTGGTTAATAGCAGTAACTTTGCCTCAACTCACTCTGCAATTTCTAAGCTTCAAAAATATGCAGAATTCAATAAGTCTCAATCAAATGAGCTTGCTCAGGTAGGTCTTTCAAATAGCCAGATAAACTGGATTTTCTGTGATGATGATGTTTTTGCATTTTACAAATCGCTTATAGATAATCACGGTCACGATATTGACGATGAATTAGTAGAGAAACTTCAGGCTGAAATAACCCATTGTGAGGCTAATGGAGAGGATGATGCTTAACAAACGCATTAAATTGCTCGCAAGCTCGCTGGGGCGCTACACATAAGGTACGCATGAGCGACTACCAAAAAATATACACTAGATTTGTCGCTACTTTGGATAAGTGCAAAAGTACTTCGTCGGAAAAGGCCGGTGTTCCTTCACCAACCTCGTCACACTATTATTCTTCTCTCATTTTTACGAAGCTTTGTACAAGTGCTGTATCACTTCTGTCTATATGTCCACCGGCTAAAAAGATAGGGAAAAATGCTCACTGGGATTGTGCTTCTGCTGCAACTCTTACTAGGGCTATCGTTGAAGCCTATTTAGTCTTCTATTACATATGTATTGAAGAGTGTGAAGAGAAGGAATGGCAGGCGCGATGGAGGCTTCTAAATTTACATGATCATATGTCTAGGCTGAAAATGTTCAAAGTAATGCAAGATTCTGATGATCAAGTTAAGGAGTTCGAAGAGTATACGCCTACGGTTCGGTCTGATCTTGAAAAGACAGAGTTTTTTAAAGAGCTTTCTGAAAAGCAGAGAAGCCATTACCTAAAGGGAAATAATGCATTTTTTAAAAGCCAGGATGAGTTAATCGAGTCCGCTGGTGGAAGCGTTGCAGAATTCAGATTCAGGTATCGTTTTTTATCAAACCATGCTCATTCATATCCAATGGGGTTTTATCGTATGGCAGAGAGCGGTCGTGGTTCTGGCGTAGAGTCTAAATCTGAAATTGGATACACTGGTTTGTGTTTAGAATGGGCAACAGAGTGTATGGAAAAGGCTCATTCTGAATTCATATCTAAATGGGGTGGCTGACGTGCAAAGAAGCATGTGTAATAAAGCCAACCACAATCGTGCAATGCATAAAACCGCATTGCACTGGACCTCGCTGTCGCTTGGCCTGTGTTGGCGACGTTAGTTTTCAAGGAGAATTTGGAGAATGGAAAGTCTTATCGCTGAATTAAGAATTAACAAGATAAAGAATTAACAAGACACCCATGTTAATTCATGTCAAATACACACTTAAAACACCGGATTATTAGTGTGCAAAGCACATGCTTTGTCTTTTTCACGACTCCAATTTTCCATCTTTTTAATTGGCTTGTCAGATGTCTAGACAAGGGTGAGCCCGTGGCTTTTAGAAGCAACGCTCCTATCGGGTGAACGATTCGCCATGGATGGTGAAGCTGAGGATAGATACGAAGACACCCATGATAATTCATTTCGAATCGGTGCTATACGAAACTGCTTTTTTTAGCGGTGTAGCCGTTACTTTTTGCGACTTAGTCGCTGCCTTTTCTACCGACTCAAGTCACCCCGAGCATCGAAGGCTAACGCTGGTCAGGTTGCAGGGATGACGTATCAAATCCGTGAAAATAGATACGAAGACACCCATGTTAAAAATGTTCCTTATTAAATTATCGGTGAATCAATCACTGGCGGTTTTTAAAAGAAGGGTAAGACAAGTCGCCGCTTTGAGCGGGAAAGTTTGAGTCACGAAAAGGCAAAAGTAGATACAGAGACACCCATGATAATTCATTTCGAATCGGCGCTTTACGAAACTGTTTTTTTAGCGGTGTAGCCGTTACTTTTGGCGACTTAGTCGCTGCTTTTTCTATCAACTCAAGTCACCCCGATCATCGAAGGCTAACGCTGGTCAGGTTGCAGGGATGACGTATCAAATCCGTGAATTAACAATTAACAAGACACCCATGTTAATTCATGTCAAATACACACTTAAAACACCGGATTATTAGTGTGCAAAGCACATGCTTTGTCTTTGTCACGACTCCAATTTTCCATCTTTTAAATTGGCTTGTCAGATGTCTAGACAAGCGTGAGCCCGTGGCTTTTAGGAGCAACGCTCCTATCGGGTGAACGATTAGCCATGGATGGTGAAGCTGGGTGAGACACCAAGGATGGGTTTAAACACAGTTTTGAATTATAAGTTTTCGAAGAGCTTAGTCAGCGAAGTGTTTTGCAAGGATGTTACCTTTCGCCGTTCTGGCATTGAAGACAATTAAAAAATATGGATCAAAAAATTGGTTGGAGATCGGCTTCTTTTGCTTACTTTTCTTAGCGGTTGAAGAAAAGTAAGTTGGACGAAATGGATTTCGTTTGAAAAAAGGCATGGATGCCGTGTGTGCAGCACATTTCTCGTAAAAATGAATTAACAAGCGCTGTTAGAACTCATTTATATTCCTCCTTGCCTACTATACGCGAACTGCGTACACTTTAATGATGAAGTGTATATTCGTAGAATCAAAAATATTTGAGAAATATCGAGATGACTACCTCAGTGATGAAGAGTTTAGGCTGTTTCAAGCTGAACTAATGTCAAACCCTAAACAGGGTGATGTTATTCAAGGTACAGCTGGTTTGCGCAAGCTTTGAGTTGCAAGTAAAGGTAAAGGTAAAGGTAAGCGTGGTGGTTCACGTGTCATTTATTACTTTTTTGATCAGAAACGACGCTTCTATTTACTCACTATTTATGTGAAAGGTGAAATGTCAGATTTAACCCCAGATCAAAAGAATCAATTAAAGACTTTTATGGAGGTATGGCGCAATGAGCAATCGTGATTTATTTACAGAATTAAGCTCGGCTCTTGGTGAAGCAAAAGAGCATTCAGAGGGGAAGCTTACCCTTAAAACACATCAAGTTAATGACTTAAATGAACTTGATATTTCACCTAGTGAAATTGTACATATTCGAGAAAAATTGAATATGTCTCGCGGTGTATTTGCTAGCTTGCTTCATACATCTTCCCGTACTTTGGAGAACTGGGAGCAAGGACGCAGTGCTCCAAATGGGCAAGCAATTACTCTTTTGAAATTAGTACAACGTCATCCTGAAACTCTCACGCACATAGCAGAGCTATAATCGGATAACCGGAGGCTTCAAACCTCCTGCCTCGCAGTCGTTGGTGATGGGTGACGCTTAATCGCATTTATCATTTGCTCGGTACCTAGCGCGTAGGAAGGTCATTTCAAACTCAATAAACATTGCCGTACATACGTGATTACTCCCCGCCCATCTGCGTTCTTCTCATAAATGTAAGAGCTGTTCGACGCTTACTGGCCACACCTTACGTTTGAGAAAAAAACTCACCTTTACAGTTAATTCCTCGATATGTAACAATCTGATATGTAAGTTAAAGTTGTTACTTTGCAAGTTAGTTAAAAGCACCATTGATCATCTAACGGTTTAATTTTATAGGAGGTTTTTTATATGGAAGGTATTTTAGGTAGTTTCGGGCTCGTAGGGATCATGGTGTATGTAGCATTCATCATATTGTGGCTCTTGGTTCCCATATTTATTTTTGTAATTACGAGGCGAGTCAAAGAAATACGTGACGTGGCCCGGGATTCACAATTAGAAATCATGGAGCTCAATGCGAACATTAAATTTATTAAAGAAAAATACAGTGAGAAAAATGAACAACTAGTGCAGCCAACGGAGTCTGAGTCACAGAATTTATAACAAATCACTAATCACTATGGTGACAGACAAAAAATGGCTTAACCACCTCACCTGATAGGCAGGTATAATCGCTGGCTTTTACGCGATAGTGATATATCTGGCGGTTCAGGAGGATGTGGTGGCTTTATCAACAGACGGGATTTCTCATCAGATCGTTTCGTCTCTAATGACCTATCGTAAAGACAAATTTGGTACCGTTAACGATTGCAAAGTGGTGCTCAATCACCTCATCAGAAAGTTCAGTGAGCCGCTTGCAAAGGAGGGTTTACAGCAATTTTATCGCTCCAAAAATATCACTGAAGCAGAAGACCAAGCGCTGAATGCCCATGGTTATCAGCGCAACATGCCCCAAGAATACTTTGATGCAAACCATTCCCTACATAATGATGCTTGGGCTAGGTATAAGTCCGCCGGTATCTACAGCAACATAGCAAGAAGTAAGTTCCCAGACGTCCCATGATTTTGTAAGTTCCATTTGCCACCTTCTATCTACTTACCCTGGCTGCTGATATTAGCTACCTCACATAAACATACCTAATTTTAGCTTTATCAGTACCTAAATTTAACCACTTGCTAGGCAAGATTAATTGCAATCTACAATAGTCGCTTTGCTTCTATTGGGCTTGTTTTTGCTGACTATTTTAATGCTGATGACGACTCATAATATTGACTATCTCCCTCGATCAGATACACAGTGATCGCTTTGACCTCGCTTCGCCTCTAACGTAATTGACTATACTCATTCTTGCATGGCTCAGCAGAACACTTGAGCGGATTAACCTTACGACTAATTGGGGAAATATATGAAAATACTGTCTGTAGCGCTGCTAGCAACAATATCTTTAGTAACCTTAAACGGGTGTACGGATAAAGCGGTTTCATTACCCTACTTAATTCACTCAGACGATATTGTTATTGCGGCCAATGACAGAACGTCTGCCATTGAAATCGCCAAAATATTGCAACTGACGTCATTAGAGCCCGTTCAGCATGATGAGCTCGATTGCGAAAAAGGGCCTAGTCACATTGCCATCAAAAAGAAAGGATCGTTACAAGACGCCTTTGACGATCTGGTGGATGAAGGCTGGGACTGTGTGCTCATATTGGACTAGTAGATACTCCAATTTGTCAGCCTTGATGGATATTCATTAAGCCGGCAACTATTCATTTTTTTCAAAAGGACAAGGAGAAAATAATGGCTAAAGTACAGGTAACATGGGATTTGATAGTAGAGGGGTTCAGCGAACTCGGTGAAGACGAAGTATCGCTGCAATTTGCAATGGTTTCTGCTTTTGGCCGGGACGTTCGATTAGACCCTTATACCACTGGTAATCTCTTTCCCTCTAGATTTCGTAGAGGGCTAATTTTGTCGCCAGACTCAACTGATGATGACGGTCGACGGATCCGGACGCAAGGCATGTTCGTTGTACCCGCGAATGTGCCTACCATCAGAAACCCCTTTCTCGGCTTTGTTGCACGCGCAGTCGAGCAAGACAGCTCAAGTGATGAAAATCGTGAGCAAGATAATGAGCGCTTCTACAGTGCTGTTGAATCTAGTGCTCAGCAAATTTTTTCTGCTGGAAATGTACCTTCAGCAACGGATCTTTGGTCAGCGGGAAATAGTGCGAATTTAACCGATAGTGGCTGGTTTATATTTGACCCAGATGACGACGATAAAGTAAGTACATCAGCAAGAGTATTTCCCACATTTGGAAGTCGATTGCGCGAAGCTTTGGTTGCTGAGCCTACTATTGGTTTGGGTGGACTTAGATTGCCGGGCCCTAACGAATCATTCAGTATTACGTTTGTTGGCTCTGGAAATGCTTCTGGAGCTTTGTATCAAGTAAATGTTTCGATTCATTTAGTGACTAACGGCGGACCTACATCTTCGCAGTCGTGGTACTAATGACGTCTATGTGCGTTCATGCTTCTTTGCTGACAGTTCGATACTGACTGTTCTTTACTGACTGTTCTTTACGGAGAACCCCTTACTGATAGCAGCCTAACTTTAGGTTTATGAAACGAAAGCATAAACACCAAGGCACTGAGTCAAATTGATTCCAATAACTCAGTGCCTTAGCCCTTTCTTTACTGCTATTTTTGCATTCCTTTATTCTGCAGCACTCATGACACTTGATACACCTTAATCACATACACGCTAACGCTGATTTTCATGAACTATTACAAGAAAGACAGCAAATCTTGATCAAGTTGCATGAGCGTTTTTGGATCTGCCATCATGGTTTTGGCCAGTGATTTTGTTCTGGGCAGTAAACGCTCAAAATAAAATTCAGCGGTTTTAATTTTGGCCCGGTAAAAATCTCGATTTTCCACGTCGGTCGCGAGCTTTTCATAAGCGGTTTGGGCCATCTGCGCCCAGAAATATGCCATCATGATATACCCTGAGTACATGAGGTAATCCACTGAGGCTGAGCCAACAATATCGCGATCTTTTTTCGCTTTTAACGCTAAGCGCATGGTGTATTGCTGCCAGTTCGCCACATTCTTGCTTAGTGCCCAAATAAATTTGTTCATTTGGCGCTTGTGAGGGTTTTTAGAAATCATGCTTTTGTCTTTACAGAAAAGCAGCACTTCTTTACTGAACGCATTTAATGACTTGCCACGGGTAAGCAGTATTTTACGGCCTAATAAATCGAGGGCTTGAATGCCGGTAGTGCCTTCATACAAAGTGGAGATACGCACATCACGGACGATTTGCTCCATGCCCCACTCTTTAATATAGCCATGGCCGCCAAATATTTGCATGCCTTGGCTAGTACTTTCACAGCCCATTTCCGTTAAAAACGCTTTAAGAATAGGAGTGATAAAGCCTAACCTGTCATCCGCTTTTTCTCGCTCAGCGTCAGTCTTAGCCATTTCTATTTCATCGACTATTTTGGCGGTGTAATAGATCATCGCGCGACCACCTTCAGAGATGGCTTTTTGGGTCATCAACATTTTGCGCACATCAGGGTGCACTATGATGGGATCGGCGACTTTATCTGGGCATTTTTTACCGGTTAGCGCTCGCATAGATAAACGGTCTTTGGCATACAATAAGGAATTTTGGTAAGCCAATTCAGACGCGCAAACACCTTGCAGCGCGGTGCCTACGCGAGCCGTATTCATAAAGGTAAACATGCATTCTAAGCCTTTATTTTCTGGCCCGATTAACACACCTTTTGCATTATCAAAATTCAGTACGGCGGTAGACGATGCTTTGATGCCCATTTTGTCTTCAATGGCACCGCACGTGACCTTGTTGCCTTCGCCTAAGTTGCCTTGTTGATCAACTTGTACTTTTGGCACAATAAACAGCGATATGCCGCGCGTGCCTTCAGGTGCACCGGGCAACCTAGCTAACACAATATGAATGATGTTTTCAGTTAGGTCGTGCTCACCTGCAGAAATAAATATCTTGGTGCCCACGATGTCATAGGTTCCGTCATCATTTGGTATGGCTTTGGTTTTAACTTGGCCCAAATCTGTGCCACATTGGGGCTCAGTCAAGCACATAGTGCCAGTCCATGTACCTTCGGTTAGGCGAGTAAGGTAAAGCTCTTTTTGTTCTTGTGTGCCGTGGCTTTGGATCGTATTCATGGCTCCGTGGCTCAGGCCCGGGTACATGGCCCAAGACCAGTTAGCCGTGCCCATCATTTCTTGTTTTGCCATGCCCAGCGAAGGAGGTAAGCCTTGTCCACCATGCTCAACCGGGTGAGATAAACTCTGCCATCCCCCTTCAACGTATTTGTTGTAGGCCGCTTTAAAGCCAGTTGGCGTGGTCACCACACCATTATCGAATTTACAGCCCTCTTTATCACCGCTTTGGTTTAGCGGCAGTAATTCGTTTTCACAGAATTTTGCGCATTCTTGCAGGATTGCATCCACTAAATCAGGGGTTGCTTCAGCGAACTCCGGGTATTTTTCATAATGTTGATAATATTTGAACACGTCTTCAACCAGAAACTTCATGTCCATTACGGGCGCTTTGTACTGCAACATAGTAGAACTCCAAAATTTTTTTTCTTATAGGCTTGAGATGACTATAACAGAAAAAAACAACTGGTCTAACCACTTAACTGAAAATACTTGATTCACTGAGTAATAAGCAATTATAAATAATGACAATAATCTCAAAGACACCATGTTGCGTTTTTTGTGTTATCAATAACTGACTCAGGATGGGTTGTATTAAAGTGCAACGGTTTACGCGCTGTGTTTTAGGTGCGTTCTTTTAAGTGTTTTTTTATAAGTGATGCGCTCAAAAAAATAGCAACCAATGTGACGTTAAGGATGAAGAAAAATGCCCTATAAAGTGAATTTTTTTGCTAGGCCAGTCAATTCCGACCAAAAACTACCTTGGGAAAGTTTACTCATCGAGTTTTCTTTGGGTGTGATATGCCTTGTTATGGCTATCTACGGCTGGGATACAGGAATGGCGTTAATGGCCTACCCTGCTGGTGCAGTTGCCGCAATTTGCTTGGCGCTCGTTGCTTATTCACTATTTGGCTTCTTTCGAGAAAAGTGGCGTGCCGAGAATCAGGCAAAAGATTAGCTGCGAACTCCGCTTTTATCATTAGATGAGTTGCATGGATGTAAGCAGCAAGAATAACCTTTTTATGGATCGCCCTTGGGATTGGTTACCGCCAGACCAAGTACAGAATAACAAAAATAACGAAGCGCCTGATGCTTGGCGCTTTACTAAGATAAGGAACGTAGATGAATAATTTTTTTTCAGTGGCTGGCAAGATTGCGGTCGTAACAGGTGGCTCTAGTGGAATAGGCGCTATGATCGCCCGTGGATTCGTGGAAAACGGCGTGAAAACCTATATCACTTCGCGCAAACTTGAACAGCTTGAACAGACCGCTTCTGAACTATCCTCCTTAGGTGAATGTATTGCCATTCAGTCTGACTTATCGACCATGGCAGGAGTTGAGGCATTCGCCGAGGAAATGCTTAAACGCGAATCAAAAATAGACATCCTCATCAACAATGCAGGTGCCGCCTGGGGAGCGCCGGTAGAAGACTTCCCTGAATCAGGTTGGGATAAAGTCATGGATTTAAACGTGAAGTCTATTTTCTTTTTGAGCCAACGCTTACTGCCCTCGCTTCGTTTAGCGGGCGACGCGAACGAGCCTTCACGGATAGTCAACATTGCCTCTGTTAACGGGCTCACTCACCCTCACATGAACAATTATTCGTATTCTGCGAGTAAGGCAGCGGTTATTCAATTGACGCGCCATATGGCGGCCGATATTCGCCCAACTAACGTCAATATTAATGGGATTGCGCCCGGGTTTTTCCCAAGCAAGATGACAAAACAATTACAGGGGCATGAGCAAGAGATTGCAGATAGCCTTCCTGCGCGCAAAGTGGGCGAGTTGGCTGATGTGGCTGGTACGGCAATTTACCTTTGCTCAAGGGCGAGTAATTACGTATGTGGTCACACGGTTGTGTTAGACGGTGGTCAAGTGGCTAATGCGGGTTAAGCTACTTTAAGGCCAAGCAATAACGCCTCATATTTGAATACATGGGCGTCGAGAAGCCAGCATTCTCTGCTGGCTTTTTTATCTGAAACGTGATTAGCATCCTTCTTTGCAGTATAGACTTGTGCATTTCTCGCCTACTGCCGTTCTTACTTATCAACGGTTGTATTGTGTATTTGGTCTCCCATTCCACGCTTTCATAGAGACAGTTAATAGCGCCTCATCATTTTTTACAATGGCTATTGTGCTTAAGAAAGACCACAAATATGTTCAACTAACCGTTACCTTATTCACACTTGGTTGGCTAGCTTTTGCTTTATGGATCGTTATTTAATTGAAGTTTAATCCAATGAATCAACGTTACATCAACCAAGGATACATTTACCACAGTATGTAGGAGTTCACTATGTCTCAATATGTAAACCGCGCGGTTGTATTAGCGAAAAGACCTGATGGCGAGCCACAAAATGATGATTTTAGAATTGAAGAGCAACCTCTAGCCCCACTTGCACAAGGTGAGATACTGGTTCGCACTGTCTGGTTATCCTTGGACCCCTACATGCGCCCGCGCATGAATGACATGAAATCATATGCAGCGCCTACCCCTATTGGCGGCACAATGACAGGTGAAGTGGTCGGTGAGGTAATGGAGTCGCGCTCAACTAAGTACGCTGTGGGCGATCATATCACCGCTTATGGCGGATGGCAGGAGTACTTCGTCAAACCGGATGACGCGCCCATGATGTACAAAATTCAAGATCTGAATATTCCTTTGCAATCTTACCTTGGTGCGGCGGGTATGACTGGTCGCACGGCGTATTTCGGGTTAACCGAAATCGGTAAACCGCAACCCGGCGACACCTTAGTGGTGTCTGCTGCCTCAGGCGCTGTTGGCGGCATTGTAGGCCAGTTAGGCAAGATGTACGGCTGTAAAGTCATTGGTATCGCAGGTGGCAGCGAAAAATGTCAGTTCGTAGTTGATGAGCTTGGCTTTGATGCCTGCGTAGATTACAAAGCAGGTGATCTTGAAAAAGACTTACAACAAGCCTGCCCCGATGGTATCGATATCTATTTTGAGAACGTAGGCGGTGATGTCACTCGCGCGGTGGCTAAGTTACTCAACCCAGGCGCTAGAGTGCCCATTTGTGGCTATGTCTCAAATTATAACGATACTGATCTAAGCAAGGTACAAACGCCGCAAGATATTTTGGCAACATCCCCTAACCCACCCACCGCTCGCTTTTTTGTGCAAACTGAATGGCAAGATCAACACCAACCAATCACCCAAAAATTGGCGCAGTGGGTCAAAGATGGCAAATTGGTGTATCGAGAGTCTATTGCTGAGGGCATTGAGCAATCGATACCTGCATTCCAAGGGATGCTCAAAGGCAAAAACTTCGGTAAACAGCTGGTCAGTATTAGCCCTGAATAATCACAAGTAACAGGGCTGATAGTGGCTGTCATAGTTGTTGTCATAGTTGTTGTAATAGTTGCTATATGCCTTTTATCGGTAACCATGGAGCGATGCTTTGACCGCGTTTCGCATTGCTCCTTTGTTTTCCCCCCTGCCTTTTGCCTTAGCAACTCACTTGAGCTACTGACTCTATTTGATCTAATTTCTGACTTGTTCGTCTCGTTATTCGTTTCTGAACATCACATCTAAAAATAGTCATCGCAGGTCGTAGCGCTTGCGCATGTTTATTGGGTGTCGAAAAGTCAGTTAGCGCTTTCAGCGGCTAGTAATCACTGCAACGGCAACTAACAATCTTGCCTGTGAGCAAAGCTTAGCGTTTATTGACGATAATACTTTACCAGCCACTTAACCCCAGCCGATGAATATGACTCTTTATAAAAATAAAGAACATGTGAAGCATCGTCTTGCTCTTACTCAATTGCGCGTTTCAAGTTTGCGCAAGGTTAGTCTTTCACTCCCACTTTAGTCTCTCAATAATTGACGAAAATATTATGCCGCTAATATCAAATCTAGTTAATGTTCGTCTCTAATCAACGACAGAACTAAACTCCAACTTCCATAAAGTGAATATTACTCGAGTAAAAACAATTACTTAAAATAATTAAGCAACTTGGAACGAATTTCGCTAACCTTACCCTGAAAGGGTAATTATTTTACCTTTTGTTTGGCGGTATTTTCCCTTGTACCGCTTGATGTATCGATGTGCAAAATGTGTTGAAAGAAACAGAACTTCAGTATTCACATTCTGCGTAAGGGCGATTAATACAACTAGATCAATAATTTATTTCAAGGAATTTTAATGAAACACGTGTTACGTACATCCACCAAAGACCGTTTAAAACGCACAAGCTTGCCTCTGGCTATCATGTTAGGAGTAGCAATTATGAGTGAGGCCGCTGTACCTCCTCTTAATGTCAGTGGGAATCAAATTGTGACAGATGGCGCCCCCGTGAGCTTTGCAGGTAACAGTCTATTTTGGAGTAATACCGGTTGGGGTGGCGAGAAATTCTATACTGCGCAAGCCGTTGCGAATGCAAAATCAGAGTTTGGTGCGAACATAATACGTGCCGCAATAGGCCATGGTGTAAATACGGCCGGTAGCTTAAATTTTGACTGGGACGGTAATATGAGTCGCTTGGACACGGTCGTAAACGCCGCTATTGAGCAAGATATGTATGTCATTATCGACTTTCATAGTCACGAGGCTCATACAGACCAGGCCACTGCAGTGAGGTTTTTCGAAGAAGTCGCCAATAAATATGGTACCTACGACAACGTTATTTATGAAATCTATAATGAGCCATTGCAGATTTCATGGGCCAATGACATTAAGCCTTATGCAGAAACGCTAATCGATAAAATACGTGCGATTGATCCAAATAGCCTGATTGTGGTTGGCACGCCGACCTGGTCTCAAGATGTTGATGTGGCCTCACAAGATCCCATTGATCGGGCGAATATTGCCTATACCCTTCACTTTTACGCTGGCACGCACGGTGCGTCATTGCGCAATAAGGCACAAACGGCTTTAAATAACGGCATCGCACTCTTCGCCACAGAGTGGGGAACTGTCAATGCTGATGGCAATGGCGGCGTAAATGCAAATGAAACCGATGCATGGATGGCTTTTTTCAAAGCAAATAATATTAGCCACGCTAATTGGGCGCTGAACGATAAAGACGAAGGTGCTTCCACTTTTACGCCCGGCGGAAGCTGGAATTCATTGACTGCCTCAGGCACAAAGGTGAAGTCGATTATTAAAGGGTGGAACTCGAGTGTCGTAAATTTAGACAGTGATGGTGATGGAGTAAGTGACAGTGATGATCAATGTGATAACACCCCCACAGGTACAACAGTCGATATTATTGGCTGTGCGATAGCCGATTCCGATGCTGACGGTGTAAGTGATATCACAGACCAGTGCCCCAACACACCACAAGGCACAAATGTAGATGCTACTGGTTGCCCGCAAACAACAGGCAGTGGCATCGATTGCAGTGCAATAAATAGCTACCCTAATTGGGTGCAAGCAGATTATCCCGGTGGCACGAATAACCACAACGACACAGGTGACCAGATGCAATACCAAGGCAATGCTTATGAAGCAAATTGGTACACTAATAGTTTACCAGGTAGCGATTCATCATGGGTATTGCTAGGTAGCTGTGGTTAAACCATGCTATTGCGCTTAACCGCTTCTGAATATCGTCGTTAGATATTGAGATACAAGAAACACGAATAGTGAACGGCAAAAGTACTACCACTATTCGTGTTTCTTTTCTTCGCCCCGTCACTAAATGATTAAAGCGGGCTTTTCCTCTGCATTGACGCGCGCTTTTTACACAAGGTGTTACCCAGAAATAGGATGTTTAATGCGCCACGTTTTGCATCTGTGATTTAGCGACTATTTATTAAGTCACCCACTGTGTTAAAATCTTATCGTCTTTTCGACAATCAAATTTTCACCACCTGTGCGCTGTGCGTGCATAGAGCGGCTTGTGTTAGCTCAAGGTTGTGATATCAACGAAATGAGGACGACCTCATCCCTCGCGCTTTTCTCTGGGACGACCCAGCTCAAAATGGGTAGGTATAAAAATGAACTGGATTATTTTGATCATCGCAGGGTTATTCGAAGTTGTGTGGGCAATTGGCCTAAAATACAGTGACGGTTTCAGCAAGCTGTGGCCTTCTATATTCACTCTTGTTGCCATGGCCATCAGTTTTGGTTTATTAAGCATAGCCATGAAATCACTCCCAGCGGGAACCGCGTATGCCGTTTGGGTTGTTATCGGCCTCATAGGCACGGCGATTGTTGGTATTGTTATGCTCAACGAGCCGCTTAATTTTTGGCGAGTGGTTAGTTTAATCACCATTACGGTTGGCGTCATTGGATTGAAACTAAGCAGTTAATATCTGACTATCCATTTTTTGTTACGCTTTGTCATATTGTTGAGACAGTTAACTAGTTACAATCAACGACTTAGTCGCACCTCAGGATTGTTAAGGACCATTATGCGCTTTTTGCACACCATGTTGCGTGTCGGTAATTTGGACCGCTCTATCACTTTTTACACTGAACTGCTTGGCATGAAACTGCTACGCAGCAGTGAGAACAAAGATTACCGCTATACGTTAGCGTTTATCGGTTATGGCGACGAAGACAACAACACCGTATTGGAATTAACCCATAACTGGGATGAAGATAGCTATGATATAGGCACCGCATATGGGCACATCGCCCTTGGGGTGAATGATATATACCAGGTGTGTGAGCAATTAAAAGCCCAAGGAGCCGATGTATATCGAGACGCTGGCCCAGTAAAAGGCGGCAGCACAGTAATTGCATTTGTGCGCGACCCGGACGGTTACGCCATTGAGCTTATTCAAACAACATAATTATCCGCGAAAGGAAACTGAGACATTGGAGTCAATATGAAGAAAACAATTTTGTCGTTGTCATTGCTTGCGCTGCTGGCGAGCCAAGCCGCTTGGGCTGAACCATTGGTCATTGCTCATCGTGGTGCTTCGGGGTATCTACCAGAACACACCATGGAGTCCACTACTCTCGCCTTCGCCCTTGGGGCAGACTTTATTGAGCAAGACGTAGTGATAAGCAAAGATGGCGTGCCAGTCGTACTGCATGATATTCACTTAGATACAGTGACAAACGTTGCTGATAAATACCCACAGCGAAAACGTGATGACGGGCGTTTCTATGCCCTTGATTTTACCTTAACAGAATTAAAGTCTTTAAAAGTGCATGAGCGCAGCACAACAGATGGCAAACAGATTTTCAAAAACCGCTATCAAGGCAACGCTGAATTTACCATTGCGACCTTTGAAGAACAGATTGAGCTGATTAATCAACTTAACCGGCAATTTGGCAAGAACATTGGTTTTTACCCTGAGATAAAATCCCCTGCTTGGCACCGGGAACAAGGCGTGGATATCAGCAAAATTGTTATGAAAACCCTGCGCAAACATAGCCTTGATGATGCTAGTAAAGCCATTTATGTGCAGTGTTTCGATTATGCTGAGCTGAAACGTTTGCGCCATGAATTGGGCGCAAAAGTAAAATTGATTCAGTTGCTAGGTGAAAATGATTGGGGGGAATCCCCCACTGATTATGATGCTCTGCGCACGTCTGAAAAACTCGAAGAGTTAGCCACAATCGCTCAAGGTATAGGCCCATGGATCCCTCAGTTGGTTGATATGCAGACCCTACAACCCACGGGATTGGTCAAACGCGCACATGATGCAGGGCTTGACGTGCACCCATATACGTTTAGGCAAGACGCGCTGCCAAAAGGCGTAACCAATAAACAAACGCTGGACTTATTGTTTAAACAGCTAAAAGTGGACGGCTTGTTTACTGATTTTACCGACACAGTCGTGACGTATTTAGACCAACAACCCCGCTAAGGATATATTGGTTAGCGCATTGGCGCGCAGCGACGCCATCACTTAGCCAATAGCAAAAAGCCGATTAATTGTATTAATCGGCTTTTTTGATGGCTCTGTCACATCCTGACGTTGTTTGGCAGAAAGCGATCCCGCTAAGGTTTCGCCATGCGGATCACCACACGTCGGTTTTTTGCACGGGACATTTCATTGGTATTCGGGGCAATGTGTCGTCGTTCGCCATGGCCTGTCACTTCGATTCGCTGAGGTGCTACGCCCATGTCGCTAAAGTAATTTTTTATCTCTACCGCACGACTCACCGACAAGGTTTTGTTCATGTCTCGACCGCCGTAGCTATCGCTGTAACCGTCGAGCAAAACTAATTCCATATCGCTATCTTCTTTGAGGTATTGACCAATCATATTCAAACGGCGCTGGGAGTACTTGGTCAATTCGGTGCTGTTTTTCTGGTAGGCGAGAATGGTGTAGGCAATATCATCAAAACTATAGGGCAGTAGGTTCGATACACATTGTGCGAAATTTTCATAAGGGGCAGCAAAATTGCTGGCATTTAAGCCAACTGAAATCCTGTCATTTTGATTGTACCAGTCTTGATAATATATGGTCGGCCAGAAACCCTTTTCTAGTTCCGAGAGCATAGTCCACGCAACTTGCTCTGGCAGATCGCCATTGTATTGCTTACGTATGGTCATATCTGCAATGGCGTGGTGCATTTGCCCCGGCATCCACCGAGGAGGAACAGAATAGACAGACGCCATACCAAACGTTTTAGGCAAACGCAGCATATCAAGCTCAAACTCCATATTCAGTTGCTTAGACGCCATGCTAGTAAACATTGCCTCACCATAGCCTGGTATTTTATGTGCCAAGGTACACTGCAAACGACTTTGCTGGCTTAACTGCCAGTCAGATGTCTCAATTTTTGCCGCGTATTGCCGTAGCCCAGCTGATAGAGAACCGCTTAACGTCAGGGACACTATAAATAAGATAGATTTCATAAGTCTTTTCGTTTGATTAATTCCGCTTCATGAGCAATCACTGCTCCTGTGCATTGGTTATCGACTCCCACGGTAAAAGCTTAACCCTGAATTCACCGCTTGCCCAGTCTACTAAAGATTATAGTTCGCTAGATTATTAAGTATATAGGGTAGCGACGTGTGCAGATAGTTGACATAATCACGCCTTATTTTTATCGCTATAGGTAGCTATGTCAGATCCCCAATTTCTCCTAAAAGACCGATTCAGAGGCTACTTTCCCGTTATCGTAGATGTTGAAACAGCGGGCTTTAATGCGCAAACCGACGCGTTGCTTGAAGTCGCTGCAATTACGACCCAAATGGACGCCGATGGCTTTTTAACCCCAGATAAAACGTTTCATTATCACGTGGTTCCCTTTGAAGGGGCTAACTTAGAAAAAGCGGCGTTAGAGTTCAACGGGATAGATCCTTGGTGCGCCCTGCGGGGAGCATTAGATGAAACAGAAGTCATGAAAGACTTGTGCAAGCAAATTCGCAAAGAGCAAAAGGACGCTGACTGCCAGCGCTCAGTAATGGTGGCGCACAACGCCGCATTCGATTTAGGTTTTATCAATGCCGCTATCGAACGCAGTAAAATTAAGCGTACGCCGTTTCACCCATTCGTATCATTCGATACCACCACGCTATCAGGTTTAGCGTTGGGGCAAACGGTATTAGTCAAAGCATGCCAAGCGGCCAATATTAGTTTCGATCAAAGCGAAGCACATTCAGCCTTATATGACACCCAGAAAACGGCTGAACTCTATTGTTATATTGTTAATAAATGGCAAAGCGCATGTGGTTGGCCTACCCCAGAGCATGACTAAGCCTTATTTCGCAGACACAAAAAAGCCGCTGTTCACATAAGATCACAGCGGCTTTTTTATCACTTCATCTATAACGCATCACGCTACAGAGTATTAAAGCGGATCAGCGTTGAATTAAAGCGAATCAGCGTTCTCTGAAAGATAGCTAGCAACACCTTCAGGGCTGTCTACCATACCTTTTTCACCAGCTTGCCAACCGGCTGGGCATACTTCACCATGTTCTTCATGGAAGTTAAGCGCATCAACCATGCGAAGCATGTCGTCAATGTTACGACCTAAAGGAAGATCGTTGACCACTTGGTGACGCACAACGCCTTCTTCGTCGATCAAGAATGAACCACGAAAAGCAACGCCAGCTTCTGGATGCTCAACATCGTATGCTTGACAAATTTCGTGCTTAACATCAGCAACCATAGCGTATTTCACTTTACCGATACCGCCGTCATTGATAGCAGTGTTACGCCATGCGTTATGGGTAAACTGAGAATCAATAGACACACCAATCACTTCTACGCCACGTTTTTTGAACTCATCGTAACGCTTATCAAAAGCGATCAATTCAGATGGGCAAACAAAAGTGAAATCAAGAGGGTAGAAAAACAATACTGCTTTTTGACCTTTGATTGCTTCGCTTAGGGTGAAGTTTTCAACGATATCGCCATTTCCTAATACGGCTGCGGCGGTAAAATCTGGGGCTGGGCGACTAACTAGTACACTCATTTTTGATCTCCATTCTTTGGGTTTAAAATATGCTGGCGCATAGTGTAACGACTATTAACGGGTTATCACACTCTTTTACGAACCAATAATGTAGGTATGGTTTGGCAAAAACCAAGTGGCGAGTCAGATTTTACGGCCTCTTCACCTCACACTATCAAGTAGAAATCAATCTAGACTATTTAATGTACAAATTGACAAAAGAAATACTTGAAAGTACTGCAAACAACAATTATTATCATTTACATCAATATTCAGTAAGGTTAATTATGTACGTTTGTTTGTGTCACGGCATTACCGACAAAGCTATTAAACAGGCCGTTCGCGAAGACGGTGTGGGCAATATGCGCCAGTTACGTGAAGCGCTTGGCGTGGGTGATCAGTGCGGCAAATGTGTGCGTATGGCGCAAAGCATCGTTGACAACACGATTATTGATGAATCTCTATTTAAAGAAGTGTGTTAACCCAACCTAGCGGAGTCAACACTCGCCAGGAACACCAAAAAATCAGTGCCTTTTTAGCGTTCATTAGTATTACGACGCAGGGAACAGGACACAAATAAAAAAAGAGTCCTACAGGACTCTTTTTTTATGGATGACTAACTGTTCTAAACGCAGCCAATCGACGTCGTTTAGAGCAACAGGCTTTGTTACTTATCAGCGCGTTTTTCAGCGCTTTCTTTAACGATTGTTTGCAATTCGCCCTGCTGAACCATTTCCATGATGATGTCACAACCACCAATAAGCTCACCGTCGATCCACAACTGTGGAAAAGTAGGCCAGTCAGCGTATTTTGGCAATTCTGAACGAATGTCAGGGTTTTGCAGAATATCAACGTAAGCAAACTCTTCGCCACAAGACATCAATGCCTGTGATGCCTGAGCTGAAAAGCCACAGTTAGGCAATTTAGGTGACCCTTTCATATAAAGAAGAATGGGGTTTTCACTGATTTGTTGCTGAATTTTTTCAACTGTTTCCATAAATATTCTCACTCAAAATTTTATTAACGCTAGTAATGCGGTCAAGTTTACCGTTTTCAAGGCAATATACCAATGCTGCCTTGTGATCTTTATTGGTTTCAAATTATTATCAAGCTTACCCCTTGTAATGTACCTTAAGCGCCCTAAGATCGGTGACTGGGTTTCAGGATAACTTTGGACAAACCGTTTTATATTCGTGTATAAAACATTAGCGTTTACACAAGGTTAGACACACGATTTTTGTTAACTTTAAATGGAGAATTATCATGGCTTTCGAACTACCAGCTCTTCCGTATGAAAAAAATGCTTTAGAACCACATATCTCAGCTGAAACGTTGGAATATCACTACGGCAAGCATCACGCGACTTATGTTACTAAGCTAAACGGCTTGGTTGAAGGTACTGATATGGCGAATAAAGATCTTGAAGAGATCGTTAAATCGTCAGAAGGCGGAGTTTTCAATAACGCTGCTCAAATCTGGAACCACACGTTCTACTGGAACAGCCTAAGCCCTAATGGCGGCGGCGAGCCAACTGGCGCTCTTGCTGATGCAATCAATGCTAAATGGGGTTCTTTCGCAGACTTCAAAGCCGCATTAAACGACAAAGCAGTTAACAACTTTGGTTCAAGCTGGACTTGGCTTGTAAAAACTGCTGATGGCAGCCTAGACATCGTTAACACTAGCAACGCAGGTACCCCGTTAACGGATGCAAGTGTTACCCCTCTACTAACAGTAGATTTGTGGGAACATGCTTACTACATCGATTATCGTAATGCTCGTCCTAAGTACCTTGAAGGTTTTTGGGCACTAGCAAACTGGGATTTCGCAGCGAGCAACTTCGCTTAAGCGGTTCTGGTCTGATTAACGTAATCAGAAGATGATTTAAAAGCCTCGATAAATCGAGGCTTTTTTGTATCTGCTGTCTTCCCGCTTGTGCCAATAATAGACGCCTGTTCATACTCCATTCAGTCTTGCCTACTTTGCGCTTCTTTTGCGCCAACTTCGTTAGTGCTTAAAAATCAGTTTTTAGCATTCTCTAGAAAATATTGTTCTAAATCTGAAACATACAAATGCCAATAAGGGTCTAATCTTACCAGTGAAGCCAGAAAATTTTCTATATGTGAGGTCGAGTTATGGGAATTTTAGAGCAATATCAGACACGGTACGAAGCCCGTAAAGAAGAAGAATTAACCATCGACGAATTCTTAGAAATCTGTAAAACAGATGATTCAGCATACGCCAATGCAGCAGAACGTCTTCTTAAAGCAATCGGTGAACCAGAAATGGTCGACACCGCCAAAGATGCCACCTTAAGCCGTATTTTTTCTAACCGAATCATCGCTCGTTACCCAGCGTTTGACGGATTTTATGGCATGGAAGAATCAATAGAACAAATCGTGTCTTACCTTCGGCATGCTTCTCAGGGGCTGGAAGAAAAGAAACAAGTGTTATACCTGCTTGGCCCTGTCGGTGGTGGCAAGTCTTCTTTAGCAGAGAAGCTAAAAGAACTGATGCAGCAACAGCCAATTTACGTACTCAAAGACTCCCCGGTGAACGACCACCCCCTTAGTTTGTTTGATTCGAATGAAGACGGCTCATTGCTGCTTAACGAGTATGGTATTCCACATCGCTACCTAAGAACCGTCATGTCACCATGGGCACGTAAACGCTTACATGAATACAACGGGGACATCCGAAAGTTTAAGGTGGTCAAGTTACACCCTTCAATACTCGATCAGATTGCGGTTGCTAAAACCGAGCCCGGTGATGAGAACAACCAAGACATCTCCGCCTTAGTCGGCAAAGTGGATATCAGGCGTTTAGAGCACTTTGCCCAGAATGACCCTGATGCCTACAGCTATTCAGGAGCATTGTGCCGCGCAAACCAGGGCCTAATGGAGTTTGTGGAGATGTTTAAGGCGCCTATAAAAGTGCTTCACCCCTTGTTAACCGCCACTCAGGAAGGTAATTACAATTCCACCGAAGGATTGTCTGCCCTGCCCTTTGAAGGCGTAATATTGGCCCACTCAAATGAGTCAGAGTGGCAAACCTTTCGCAATAACAAGAACAATGAAGCCTTTCTTGACCGTGTATTTATTGTCAATGTGCCATATTGCTTGCGCGTATCAGAAGAAATGCAGATCTATCGCAAACTCATCGATAACAGTGAACTATCCGGTGCCCCATGTGCCCCAGACACGCTAGAAACCCTAGCCCAGTTCAGTGTGTTATCTCGTTTGAAAGAGCCTGAAAACTCAAGCATTTATTCAAAAATGCGGGTGTACGACGGTGAAAGCTTGAAAGACACGGATCCTAAGGCCAAGTCCTATCAAGAGTACCGAGATTACGCAGGTGTGGACGAGGGCATGCAAGGTCTATCGACCCGCTTTGCATTCAAAATATTGTCTCGCGTCTTTAATTTTGATCCACAGGAATTGGCCGCCAACCCAGTGCATTTATTTTACGTACTCGAGCGCCAGATTGAACGTGAGCAATTCGCCAGCGAAATTGCTGATAAATACAAAGAACATTTAAAAGGTTATCTGATCCCCAAGTACGTGGAATTTATTGGTAAAGAGATCCAAACCGCGTATTTAGAATCCTATTCTGAATACGGTCAAAATCTGTTTGACCGATATGTCATTTATGCGGATTTCTGGATCCAAGATCAGGAATATCGAGATCCTGAAACCGGCCAGCTATTTGACAGAGAAGCGCTGAATACTGAGCTTGAGAAAATTGAGAAAACCGCAGGTATAAGCAACCCTAAAGATTTTCGCAATGAAATAGTCAATTTCGTGCTGCGCGCTAGAGCCAATAATAAAGGCAAGAACCCAAGCTGGACCAGCTACGAAAAATTACGCACTGTGATTGAAAAGAAAATGTTTTCCAACACTGAAGATCTATTACCCGTTATATCGTTTAACAAAAAAGGCTCTGCGGAAGACGAGAAAAAACACGATGATTTTGTCGCCCGTATGGCCGAAAAAGGCTACACCCAAAAGCAAGTCAGATTGTTATGCGAATGGTATTTACGGGTGAGGAAATCTTCTTAATGTGGCACTGGTAAACAACAGCGCTCCAATGGAATCCATTGAGGTAAAGTAGTATGGCCCATTTTATTGATCGACGGCTCAACGGCAAAGGAAAAAGTACAGTCAACCGCCAACGTTTCCTGCGCCGTTACAAGGAGCAAATTAAGAAGGCGGTGTCTGATTCAATCAACAAACGCAGTGTCACCGACGTGACCAGTGGTGAAAAAATCGGCATTTCCAGCCGAGATATATCTGAACCAATTTTTCATACAGGTAAAGGGGGTGCCAGAAGCATCGTGCATCCCGGCAATGATCAATTCACCGCGGGGGATAAGATCAAACGCCCCGATTCGGGTGCAGGACAAGGCGGGGATAGCAACGCCAGTGATAGCGGTGAGGGACAAGACGACTTTGTTTTTCAAATTTCAAAAGACGAATATCTAGATCTTCTTTTTGAAAATCTGATCCTGCCGAATCTCGAGAAAACACAGCAGGATAAACTGGTTGAATATGAAAGCTATCGAGCGGGATTTGTATCAGACGGTGTCCCGAGTAATTTAGATGTAGTGCGATCTTTAAAAGGGTCGGTAGCTCGACGCATCGCCCTCAGTGCCGGTAAAAAAGCGCAATTAAAGTTACTGCAAGCGCAGCTTGCTGAAGCCCTCGAATCTAGTCTGCCTGATCAACATATGCTGGCAAAGCTAAAAGAAGAGATAACGCAGTTGGAAAAGGCGATTGCTCGCGTGCCCTTCATCGATACCTTCGACCTGCGCTTTCGCAATTATCAAAAACGCCCCATACCTTCAAGCAAAGCCGTTATGTTTTGCCTAATGGATGTGTCGGGTTCAATGGACCAAGCCACCAAAGACAAAGCCAAACGATTCTATATCTTGCTGTATTTATTCTTAACACGCACCTACAAGGACGTCGAGGTCGTCTATATACATCACCACACTCAAGCCAAAGAGGTCGACGAACAAGAATTTTTTTATTCAACAGAAACCGGCGGCACGATTGTATCAAGTGCCTTAGTATTGATGAAGCAAATCATAGAGCAGCGTTTCTCTCGTCATGAGTGGAATATATACGCAGCACAGGCATCTGATGGAGATAACTGGACAGACGATTGCGCCAAGTGCACTGAATTACTCGAGAAGAGCTTGCTGCCTGCGGTGCGTTACTTCGCTTATATCGAAATTACTGCACGTCAACATCAAAAGCTCTGGCATGAATATGAAAAGCTCAGCGAAACCCATAATAATTTTGCCATTAAGCATATTGTTGATGTTGATGACATTTACCCAGTTTTCAGGGAGCTGTTCGACCAAGGCATAGAAAAACAATCAGGAGTGGCTTAGCTTATGAAAAATACTCAAGCAGATGTGCAGCACAAGCAAACTTCAGATGTGCTAAGCGATGGCCCCGACTGGACTTTCGAGCTTTTGACCGAATACGAACAAGAGATTGATCGCGTAGCGAAACATTATGGCTTAGACATTTATCCCAACCAGATAGAAATTATTACCGCTGAACACATGATGGATGCCTACGCGAGTATCGGTATGCCGGTTAATTACGCCCATTGGTCTTATGGCAAGAAATTTATTCAATCAGAGCAAAATTATCGCCGCGGCCAAATGGGATTGGCCTACGAAATCGTTATTAATTCAGACCCTTGCATCGCCTATCTAATGGAAGAGAACACCATGCCTATGCAAGCACTGGTAATAGCCCATGCTTGTTACGGCCATAACTCGTTTTTCAAAAACAACTATCTTTTCAAAGCATGGACAGACGCTAGCTCTATCATAAACTACTTATTATTTGCCAAAAATTATGTGGCTAAGTGCGAACAAAAATATGGTGTGAGTGAAGTCGAGAATGTGCTCGACTCTTGTCATGCGTTGATGAATTTCGGCGTTGACCGCTACAAACGGCCGCAGAAAATATCCATGCAGATCGAGCGGGAGCGCCAGCAAAATCGTGAGCAACATATCCAATCTCAAGTGAATGAATTATGGCGTACCTTGCCCAAGTCTGAAGCTAAAAGCAGTGAACCTAATCGAAGGTTCCCTTCTGAGCCACAAGAAAATGTGCTCTATTTTATCGAAAAGAACGCCCCCTTGTTGGAACCTTGGCAACGAGAATTAGTACGTATCGTGCGTAAAGTATCTCAGTATTTTTACCCACAAAAACAGACGCAGGTTATGAACGAGGGGTGGGCCTGCTTTTGGCATTACCATATACTTAACCATCTCTACGATGAGGGTAAACTCACAGATAAGTTTATGCTCGAGTTTTTACACAGCCATACCAATGTGGTGGCACAACCGGCATATAATCAACCGAATTATTCAGGCCTCAATCCATATGCACTCGGCTTCAATATGTTTATGGACATAAAGCGCATTTGCCAATCACCCACTGATGAAGACCGCCAATGGTTTCCTGAAATTGCAGGCAAAGATTGGTTGGAAACAGTCCACTTCGCTATGCAAAACTTTAAGGATGAAAGCTTTATCAGTCAGTTTATGTCACCAAAGCTAATGCGTGATTTTAAGTTTTTCGCCATTGAAGATGATGAACAAAACGCGTTTCTCGATGTTTCCGCCATTCATGACGAAGCCGGTTATCACGCCATCAGAGAGAAGCTATCCGCGCAATATAACTTGAGTAATCTTGAGCCAAATATACAAGTGTATGATGTAGACTCCCGAGGCGACCGCTCTTTAACCTTGTCATATTTACCACAAAACGGTGTTCCACTGGCTGACAGCCAACATAAAGTGTTAAAGCATCTACATCATTTGTGGGGATTTTCTGTTAAATTAGAGCAAATAGACGAACACGGTTCACGGCAAACACTTGCTACCTACCCGGATCAGCCGGTAGAGAATTCACAACCCCTAACAGGCATCATAATTTAGCGTACCTCCTGGTCCTAACGTCGCAGATTATATTGCCCAATATCAAACTATTTCAGATGTGACAGAATGACAGTTCAAAAAAACAATCCCTTGCACGGCTTAACCTTGCAACACATAGTGGAAACACTGGTCGAAAAGCTAGGTTGGGAGCGAATGCACGAGCAAGTAAAAATCAATTGTTTCAAAAGCGATCCAAGCGTTAAATCAAGCTTAAAGTTTTTACGCAAAACGCCTTGGGCTAGAGCCAAAGTCGAAGAGCTTTATTTGTATACCACTAGAAGCAAATCTTCATCCCCTAAGAAAACCGTTCAAGCGCCCGCTTCTACTGGTGAATTTGTTTGGCCTGAGCCTAAAAAGTAGAGTCATTAATATTTATACAATGAAGTACTTAGCTGCATACCCTGGACACCTGCAAGACAAAATAGAGCAGCTCCTTGAGCAAGATAAATTAAAAGACTATTTGCTCAAATGCTATCCCCATGCGCATGACGTGAGCAACGACAATGCATTACGGCAATATGTTATGGGCCTAAAGAACCGTTTTATGCGTAAGTCTGCACCGCTTAGTAAAATCGCATTTGATCCAAAAATACATGTGGTTAACCATGCGTTAGGTTTACACACGTATGTTTCACGGGTGCAGGGCGCGAAACTCAAAAGCAAGAATGAGCTTCGCGTGAGTACGCTATTCAAACGTGTTCCAGAGCCCTTCCTCAATATGATTGTAGTGCACGAATTAGCACACCTAAAAGAGAAAGATCACAACAAAGCATTCTATCAACTATGTTTACATATGCTGCCGGATTACCACCAATTGGAATTTGATCTGCGAGTTTACTTAACTCAGATCGAAGCCCGGGGCGACATTTTTTAACTCAATCTTTTTGGACACCTAATGGATTATCAATTTATTCGCAATGATCGCGCAGAGCCTGCCGCCATTTTTGAAATGGGAGCGGAAACGCTCGGCTTATGGTTCAGTGAAGAGCTCGGTCGAGATCGCCAGAAAATAAAGCACTTGTTGGATGTTATTCAGCAATTAGAACACAAAGACATTGAGCAATATGCGTTGCAAGGGCGTGAATTCAATATGGATTTAACGCGAGATGAGATAGAAGTTTACGCGGCCATAACCCGAGATGAAGGCGAAATTGATATTCCTGAAGACACCGAATTATACGATCAGGAATCTATCTGCGGTTGCGGCTTAGAAGACTTCAAAGAAGTCCTGTTATCATGGCAACAATTTGTAGGCAGAATGTAGCTCACCGGTCGGATTCTTAGCGTCAAAATTGAATTTTCACCACCGCATTTAATCTGTTTGAGCTCACCCATATGATGATATTCGAGACAGACCGGTTTCGAACGACTCTGACAGACGGCTATGAGCGAAAGCGGTCATTGGTTTTAACTTTTCAATAACGGGCGCAGGCACGTAGGGCATTATGGCGAAGCCGCCCTGCGTATATGCGCCCTGCGAACGAAGTGAGAGAGTTGAGTGAGTTGTTATACCGTTTTAAAACGTCCTTAAGTACCCTGCTTGAAATAGCAGTTGCGTATTTGAATAGTCTCCAGAACCAACAGATATACCGGGTTCAATATAAAATCCGCCCCACGAAAATGTTGCCGATGCACCTACGTAGGTCCATTCGTCGACAAAATCATTTGAGTCTTCTAAACGAGAATAGCCTGCGATTACCTGTGCGCTTGAAAAAGCGCCTTCACGCTCAATAAATCTGTAACCGAGTTCGACACCACTGTATGAGTCGCCCCAATATCCACCTGCCACTTGTATGGGAATGTCAGCTACTTCACCTTTGTAAACGAAGTTGACCAACTACTGAGGTAGATAGAAGTGAGATTGATAAAGCAAGTAAGCATTTTTTCATGATAATTCCTTTTACTTGGTTAAAATTAAAAACTGCTAAAAACAAGATGCGGTATAACGCTTCGAACTAACGAATCCCCTCATAATTATGAGCAGAAACAATAACATAGACACGCATAGCGCCATTTGATCTAATAAATTTCGCCAAAAACCAACTAGATAACAACACCATGCGTGATATTCATATCTTACACGATTTGCTTAAAAAACAATGCCCTAATCTACATGCCAAACGTCTTTCCTCTTTGATGGTTGCCACCCAATCTTTGCTAGATGGTCAGCAACTGTCGTTGACCGAATTAGGACGCAATATCTCAGGCTCCGTGGCCCCGAAACACAACATTAAACGCATCGACAGGCTGCTTGGTAATAACAACCTACATAATGAACGGCTCGACATCTATCGTTGGCACGCAAAGCTACTTTGCGGTGCTAACCCCATGCCCGTTGTCCTTGTGGATTGGTCTGATGTGCGTGAGCAGCTCAGGCATTTAACCTTACGTGCATCGGTCAGTGTTCAAGGACGCTCTGTCACGCTTTATGAGCGCGTATTTTCATTCGGTGAATACAATTCACCTGTTAGTCATAATCCGTTTTTACGGGAGTTGGCGAGTATCCTGCCGTCGGGTTGTTGCCCGTTGATTGTGACCGATGCAGGCTATCGTAACCCTTGGTTTCGTGAAGTCGAAAAGCATGGATGGTTCTGGCTAGGCCGAGTGCGCGGTGATGTGGGATTTAAGCGGGATGGGCAAGCATCATGGCAAAGTAATAAGTCGTTTTATCCCAGTGCAAATTCTCGGGCCAAATACCTTGGGTGTGGGCAATTAGGGCGTAAAAGCCCGCTTCATGCACACCTACATTTGTACAAAGCAAAGGCCAAACATCGAAAGGATAAACGCTCTTCAAAGGCAGGGCGAAACCACACCGCCCAGCAAAGCTATCGTGCGGGTAGCAAAGAGCCTTGGCTACTCGCCACTAACCTTCCCGAGAACGATAAACTTAACTCAAAACAGCTGGTTTCTCTTTACGCAAGACGAATGCAAATAGAAGAAACCTTCCGCGATATTAAAAGCCCTCAATACGGCATGGGACTGCGCCACAGCAACAGTCGCAGTACCAAACGATTCGACATATTACTGCTGATAGCGATGCTCGCAGAATGGCTATTACGGCTACTCGGTATCATCGCCGTGAAGCAAAACTGGGAAAGAGCATTTCAAGCTAACACCATCCGTCGTCGGCGCGTGTTATCTATTATTAGGCTAGGCAGAGAAGTCAGGAAAAGGGCAAAAGATTACAGGATGAACTCAGCCCAAATGACATGGGCTATCGCCCAATATATTACCTGGGTTCACAAAGAAGGAAGACCAATTCTATGAGGGGATCCCCCAGCGCTTCGAATATAAGGCGAGTTAGGCTTGCTAAAATTGGCGACGAGTGAGCTCGTCAAGACGTGACGAGTCCTTTCATAAATCGCTTGTTATATGTACTCTACCGTGAAAATAAAAGCGATTATAAATGCCACAAAAAATGCGACTAGTGTTGCTTTTATATTCGTATGATCAATTTGATATCTAACTACACTTAAGAAAGTTGGAACCATATCAATCGGAGGATCTTCTTTCTCTATAAGATCATTTGTCTGAATATCATAAGCGGAACAAATTGACATAACTGATTCAGGTGAAGCGACTCCTGATTTTTCGATGCGCTGAACTGTTCTTAAACTTATCCCTGCAACATCAGCGAGGTGTGATTGACTCCACGCCTTAGATTCTCTTAATTTCTTTAACTTTCTAACGTTTAATTGCATTTCCATAATTACTTCCTCAAAGATAAAATCTCAAGTTATTATCGTAAGAAAGCTCCTATATTGATACGTCATTTATATGACATACTTTGACAGATTAGCGCCACCAGCGTGCCAGTAAGTATAACGCCTCATTCTAACGAATCCCCTCATAATTATGAGCAGATACAATAACATAGACACGCATGGCGCTATTTAAGAATTTATATAGAGACACCCATGATAAAAATGGTCAATTTTCAGGGCTGAACTAGACTTGATTGGTGTTTCATTTTTGTCAGGTAAATGGACTATGCCTCAACCTCGAAAAAGCCAAATTAGTTTAATCGATACGCCCTATTACCATTGTGTTTCCCGGTGTGTGCGGCGTTCTTTCTTGTGTGGAATGGATAAATACTCTGGCCAGAGTTACGAGCATCGTCGGGCTTGGGTTGAAGAGCGTTTATTGTTTTTATCTACGGTATTCGCTATAGACATTTGTGCCTATGCGGTCATGAGTAATCACACGCATGTGGTGCTATGTGTGGATAAAGCCTTGGCTGATAATTGGGATAACGATGAAGTGTTGAGGCGTTATCACAAGCTGCACAGAGGTACATTGCTGACTCAGAAGTTCATGAATGGCGATACGCTGAGCCAAGGAGAGCTAATCACCTTTGATGAGACCGTTGAAACCTATCGGCAACGTTTGTACGACATAAGCTGGTTTATGCGTGACTTAAATGAGTATGTTGCTCGTGAAGCCAATAAAGAGGATGGCTGCACTGGCCGTTTCTGGGCGGGGCGATTTAAATCTCAGGCCTTATTAGATGAAAGTGCGGTGCTAGCATGCATGGCCTATGTAGATTTAAACCCCATTCGTGCAAAAATGGCAAAAACACCCGAAACGTCAAAGCACACCAGTATCGAAAAACGTGCGCAGGCGATTAAAAATAAACGAGAGCAACCGAGTGCTTTAATGCCGTTTGTAGGTAATCCTCGTGAAAAAATGCCTCGAGGTATGGCTTACTCACTCAAAGACTATTGTGAATTGGTAGACACGACAGGCCGATGCATTCGTGATGATAAGGCCGGTCATATTGATAATACTCACAGTCCTATTCTTCAAAGATTGGGATTAGACGCTGCTCAGTGGTTAACATTAACAACTGAGTTCGAAAAACACTTCTGCTACGCAGCTGGCGCGGAGCAAATGATGAATGCTTTTAAGCGCCACACCCATCATCAACGGCTGCGGGGAATGACTAAAGCAAAAGAATTGCTAATGCGCGGCTAAATCAATTCGAACAGTACATACCATGCATATCTTTTAGGCTACTCCCTTGCCCGAAAATTGACCTTGCGCTGGATTTTCTCCTTCCACGCTTAATATTCCAGTAGAAATCCCTAATCATTCAAATGAAAAGTACTTTAATGCTTGTTGAGGGGTATTCCCCCCTTCTAAGCAGAAGAGTTTTTGATACGATTCTAAAGATGGGTGTCTGTGTTAATAGTTCTTCTACAAAGATTAGGCTTAGATGCTGCTCAATGGCTAACCTTAACCACTGAGTTCGAAAAACACTTCTGCTACGCAGCCGGTGCGGAGCAAATGATGAATGCATTTAAACGCCATACCCATCATCAACGTCTGCGAGGAATGACCAAAGCGAGAGAGTTGTTAAGGCGCGCCTAAATCAATTTTGAACACTACATATCATGCATACCCTGTAGCCTACTCCCTTACCCGAAAATTGACCTTGCGCGCCGTTTCCTTCCTCTACGCTCACTTTTCCAGTAAAAATCCCCAATCATTCAAATGAAAAGTACTTTAATGCTTGTTGAGGGGTATTCCCCCCTTCTAAGCAGAAGAGTTTTTGATACGATTCTAAAGATGGGTGTCTATGTAATTATCTATGTAATTATGTACGCCTAAATCAATTTCGAACACTACATATCATGCTTATCTTGTAGCCTACTCCTTTGCCCGAAAATTGACCTTGCGCGCCGCTTACCTTACTCAACGCTCAATATTCTAGGAAAAATCCCCAATCATTCAAATGAAAAGTACTTTAATGCTTGTTGAGGGGTATTCCCCCTTCTACGCAGAAGAGTTTTTGATACGATTCTAAAGATGGGTGTCTTTGTTAATAAGAGAGTTGTTAAGGCGCGCCTAAATCAATTTCGAACACTACATATCATGCTTATCTTGTAGCCTACTCCCTTGCCCGAAAATTGACCTTGCGCGCCGCTTACCTTACTCAACGCTCAATATTCTAGGAAAAATCCTCAATCATTCAAATGAAAAGTACCTCAACGCTTCTTTAGAGGCATTTCCCCATTCTGAGCAGGTGTGCTTTTTAATGCGATTCTAAAGGTGGGTGTCTATGTAATTGTTCTCAATTGATTGCTCATTATGGTGAGGCTATTCAGCCTAAGTTATCTCAACTAAAACCAGATACCATGCAGGCTATGAGTGATTTAGTCGCAAGGCGAAATCAATTGCTCGTCATGCAAACAATGGAAAAGAACCGCCTGCAAATTCTACCAAAAGAACTCGCCATGACCATCAAACCTATTCTCACTGCCTTTAAAAATCAGATAACCAAAATCGAGAATAAAATTGTCGCGCTCATTGAATCTTGTCCTGATTATCAAGCGAAGAATTGCATCTTACAGAGCATGAAAGGAATAGGAAAAATAGCCTCCGCTTCCATCATCAGTAACCTGCCAGAGTTAGGTTACATGACTAACAAACAAGCCTCTGCGTTAGTCGGTGTGGCTCCCATGAATCGAGAAAGTGGGCGCTATAAAGGGTTGCGGAAAATCCAAGGTGGCAGACATCAAGTCAGAACCGTTTTGTACATGGCGATGATGTCAGCGATACAAAGTAACCCCGTATTTAAGGAAACATATCAACGATTAGTCGCAGCAGGAAAGCCTAAGAAAGTGGCTATTATTGCGTGCATTAGAAAGATGGTTGTTACCTTAAATTCAATGCTCAGAGACGGGGTCATGTGGGAAGCGCCAAAGGCTACAAATTAGCTATTGACGCCATAGTCTCTTGTTAGGTGCGTTCATAAACATACCTAAGTTCGCTGCTAAATAAAGGTTTGTAAACTGTGATTTTGATTTCTTGGTCCAACTGGCAATAGCTTTCACACCTCACCATAATGAATGTTCCGTCCTGAAGTTTCACCTTAGCTAAATCTATCTTACGGATACTTCTGTTACCACCTCCAAGTGGTCGTTGAGAAATAGAGTAAACTTTGCCTTCTAGAGTGCCACTTTCGATTCCTGTCACAACTGTAAACTGAAATAGAACAGCCAGAAGAATAAGTATTAGAGCTGGGATACCTAGAATAAAAATTGGTTTATTAGTGAGTAAATATGTAGGTTTTCCCATAAGCACCTAACGCCCCAAGCAGCGGAAAACACGAACGCTTTGGCGCAGCCAGTGAGTGGTTTTCCGATGACTTGGCTTGTTATACGGCACGTTTAAAGTAGCCAATGCTAAAATACAAACTTACAATAAATAAGCTAGTTAGATAGCTAAACGCTAGCCAAGGATAAGCAACATCCTCGAAACAATAACTGTATTGAATTGTTCTAGTTGCTTCGCCGCACTCAATGTTTGTAAAGACTGCTTTAGCTAAAAAAACACACGCTGAAGTAAATGCAACTAAACAAAAAAGATAAATTAAAAAATTTATCTGAGTTGCAAACCAGTAGATACCAAAAGCTATTCCAATAACTGGAACAGTATCAGCAAAAGCACCTTTGGCGTAGGCATAAACAGTTACAGCAGCAATAACTAGAATCAAACCAGCAAAGCCTATCCAAGTCCCTAAAAATTCAAACTTGGAATCCCCGTGGTTAGCTAACTTAATTTTTACTTTATAGCGCTGCATGTTTGTCTCGCCGTATAACGCTTAACATATGGGGATTTTAGGAGCGCTTTTCAGCGAGTAAAATTCCCACCATAATGTTTTTGTTAGGTATATTTTTCAAAGTTAACTTTTTGACTTTTGGTTTTTTTTAACTTCAAAGTAAGCATATACCCACGAAAAAACAATTAAAACCGGAATGAAAATAACACATGCGAGTAACAAGCCATCGGGTTTGAAAACGCCATATTTAGCATACTTAACGCTTACTCCTACGGCTGTAATAATAGAAATGGCAAGAAATATGATAATAAAAACAAACTTTGCTTCTTTTACAACAATCTGATCAGTCATTTTCATTTGTTATTTACCAATTACTTTCAATTTATTACTCGTCAAAACTCGCGCTATACCTAACGCCTCATTCAGAGGCTTAAAATTGATGGCTAAAATAGCGAGGCACGAGCAATAGCCAGCTGTTTTTAGTCCTTTGCAGTGATTTGTTATAAGCCATTTACTCATGACCTACAATACGTAAACCACGTTTAGTTTTTAGAATTTTAAAATGACCAATAGAATTAAGAATTTCTTCAATTTGTTGAATATTTTGCTCGAAGTTTAAAAATGCTACTTTGGGCTCAATTGGATCTTTAGCAATTATAGGGATCTCCAACCATTCAATTCTTCGATAGGCAAAAGGCCCAACAATTAGCCCCATATCACCAACAAACTTACCCATAAGAGCATCTGATTTGATAAATCTATCTTGGAATTCAGAATCTAAATCTACAAATTTCCAATAAGCTGATCTAATCTCTATAGGATCTAATGCCGTAAATAACTTGCGCCATTTTGCATTAGACATATGAGACACTTCAAATTTTAGTTTAATTAGCTTTTTGAGTTCTTCTTCAATTCTAGCGGGCAATGCAAATATCCTGACGGCTTATAACACCAAATTAAGCGGCGTTGCCCGCTCTTGGCAATGTCCGCTTGAATTTTTTTGTTATGTGCCACTGACTGTTACCTTAGGGGGTTCGTAACTTAAAATATTTACGCAGCCATTGGTCGTGACAATAAAGTATTCATGTAAAGCTGAGCCTTTACTGAGAGTTAATATTCCTTTTTGCATATCCTCTCCATCGAGCCATCCACCGTTAATTATTTTGAATAGATTATAAAAGCGAAAATTTTGATTGTCCCAATAGTACAAGAGGTCACCCTCGTCTAAATATCTAAAGCCGCTTATAGCATCAAATTCAATAGTGACATCTATTCTTTGGCTTTCTTCATTAACCGTGTCTACCAAGAACAAGTAACCATCGTTACCACATTCAATCTTATAAATATCACTTTCGTGATAGTTTGAGCAGGTTTTTGGCCCAATTGGCACTACTTCCATGAACACTCCCTGAGCACATAACGCTTCAATAATACGTGTAGCTAGTTTGGCGGTTTTATTGTGTTGTTTGCAATAGAAAATGACAAACAAGTGGAATCGTATTTATTGACTTGTTCTCTGGCAGACAGACCTTAGTCGTTTTGGCTGCGAAGATTGGGAAATTCGCAAAAATGGTACTTGAGAGGGAGTTCATTACCTTAAGCTTAGTTAGAGGTCTGTATGGAAATTAACGCGTATTTCAACAGCCTCATAACTAAGCTTAAGGGTTGAAGAACAGTATAGTCCCGTCAAGTCTCCTTGCTAGATTTTATTGTCCTTAAAACAGCGTCAAATATACTGTTTATTTATACAGTAAAATGTTCTATATGGACTATAATATCTAGGTTTACCTCTTCCCAATTCCAAGAGAACAATTTAATAAGGCGCAACTTGCGCGTTTTTCTACCGAGCTACCGCTCGTTTTTATCAATACTGCCATGATTATCAAGTTTATAAAAGTCACCGCAGGCGATGGCTGCAAGTTAATAAAGCGAGTTAATTTTACGACGCAAACGCGCGATTGGGTCGTTTGCTTGAATATGGGGGAAAGGCTGCTTTAACTGCATATTTATACAAGTAAAGTGAAGGTCATGAAAACAAAGTCTCCCTTCCTAAATCACATTACTGAGTTCATATTGCTAAGACAGTATTCTCCAAGGACTGTGTCACCTTATTTGAAGTGGATCTCTACTTTTATTATCTTTCACGGGAAACGTCACCCTCCATCAATGGGAGATAATGGAGTGGAACAATACCTTGAACATTTGGCGCTGAATGCCAATGTGTCACCGCGCACTCAAGCTACTGCATTAAATTTACTATCGTTTCTTTATAAGCACATTATCAAGAATGAGCTGTCTCTTAATTTGAATTTTGCCAGAAGTAAACGCCAACCCAAACTGCCCATTGTTATGACGCAGGATGAAGTGAAGCTGTGCAACTTCGCGTGCAAGATATCGACTTCGATTATAAGTGTTTAAGGGCCTACAATGGTAAAGGCAAAAAACACCGAGTCGTTACTTTGGCAACGGAGCTTATTCCATTACTTAGAAATCAAATAGTGCAGGTTGATGAACACCTGAGACTTGATATTCAGAATGAGCAATACGCCGGCGTTTGGATGCCTCATGCGCTAGCCAAACGTCCCCTTCAGCGAATAAGTCGCTCCCGTGGCAGGTCTTGTTTCCCTCTCATAAACTTAGCGCAGATCCAGAAACAGGTGAGATAAGAAGGCATCATTTTCATCCTTCTTGCGTTCGCAACCGGTCAAACAAGCTGTATTGGTGTCGGGGTTAACTAAACCGATCACGCCTCATACTTTGAGGCACTCATTGGCAACCCATTTACCACAATCTGGCGCAGATATCCGAACGGTTCAGGTCAAGCCTGCTTTCTCACCTAAGCAATTTTCTGATGTTTGCTCTTCCCCCAGTTTTGTTTTTTAAAAAAGTCGTCGTCACAATTTGTTCATTTTATTGTCGTTAAAGAGTCACATGGCCACTCTAAGTTGTTGGGCTGCGTTTACCCAAGACAATTAAAAAAAAGGAACAAGCAGTGCAACCACTCAATAAAGTGTTAAAACTTAGTATGTTAACTATGGCGGTCGTTTTTGGCCTTTCAGGCTGTGCCCTTGACGGTGATGACGGGCAAGATGGCGCCGCAGGTGTTGACGGCGCAAATGGCACTGACGGAGCCGATGGCCAAAGCCTGCCCCGTGACGTAAACATTGAAGTGGTGGGCCGCTTTACCGCCGGGGGCATAGAGGTGTTTGGTAAGAGTGCTGCTGAAATCGTTCAGTTTCACCACGCTTCGACTACCGCATTCGCGATTAACTCTGCCGTTAATCAAATTGAAGTGATTGATTTATCGGGTTTAACCACCGCTGCTGTGGCTAACCCGTTTTCTGATGCCAGTTTACAATCTAGCGCGTTTACATTTGCTGATAGCGTAACGGTAAAAGATGAGGCAAATGCAGATCAAACCATCACCTTAGGAGCAGCCAACTCCATTGCCATTAATGGTGACATGCTGGCGATTGCGGTCGAGGCCAGTGTGAAAACCAGTCAAGGTGCCGTATTGTTTTACCGTTTAGATGCTACTGGCCAAGGTACCTTTATCAAGGCGGTTGCCGCAGATGCTCTGCCGGATATGGTGGCGTTCAACCCTGATGGCAGCAACGTATTAGTCGCTAATGAAGGTGAGCCAGACACAAATTACGCAGTTGACCCACAAGGCAGTGTGTCCATGATCACCATCGAAGATGGTGTTCCAGCTGACACAGCAGAAACGATTAATTTCACCACAGATATGACGTTTTCAAGTGACACACTTGATGATGAAGATTTTGACACGGATGCAAAGCGCAAGGCGTTGCTGCAAGCGTCAGGGGTTAAATTTGCTGGCCCAGCGGGCATGACAGTCGCGCAAGAATTAGAGCCTGAGTACATTACCTACGCAGCAAACGGTAAAACTGCCTATGTATCACTTCAAGAAAGTAACGCTATTGGCATTCTCGATTTAGAAGACATGACGATTGAAGTGCGTGCCCTTGGCTTTAAAGATTGGAATGATTTTGAATTAGATTTCACTAATAAAGATGAACTCCCTAATTTTAGCAATGTAGACGGCCTGTACGGCATGTATCAGCCAGATACAATCACGTCATACCAATACAATGGCGCGACCTTTATTTTATCAGCCAATGAAGGGGATTCTCGTGATTATGACGCCTACTCGGAAGAAGTCAGAGTCGCGGATATTATTGATGAAGATGAACTGAATATGACACTCTCCCCTAGCTTACAAGCCACATATGATCTAAGTGGTGGCGATGATGGTCTGGGGCGTTTAAAAGTCACCACAGCATTGGGAGATGCAGATCAAAACGGCGAGTTTGAAGCCTTGTACGCTTACGGCGCGCGCTCGTTTTCTATCTGGGACCAAAACATTAATCTTGTGTACGATTCTGGCGATGACTTCGGTAAGATTTCAGCCGCTATTTTAGGCAATGACTTTAATAGCGCCCACACCGAAAACAAAGGCGACAACCGCTCTGATGATAAAGGTGGCGAGCCTGAGGCCATTACCGTAGGGGAGATAGAAGGTCGAACTTACGCATTTATTGCCCAAGAGCGATCTGGTGATCTGTTCACTTACGATGTCACAAATCCATTTAATGTTGCTTATGTGGCCCATTACAACAATCGGGATTTCAGCACAGACTTCGAGTTAGACGATGATTTAAACAATCCTTGCGATGAAGCCGAAGGCATGGACTGCAGCGAAGTTGCCATATCGGGTGACCTGGGGCCCGAAAGCATTCAATTTGTCGCCCCAAGTGACAGCCCAAATGGTAATGCACTATTGATTATCGGCAACGAAGTAAGCGGTACAGTGACTATTTATCAAGTGACTGAGAAATAAAAAATATTGCATAAAACCTTGGTCAAATGCTTTGACCAAGGTTACATCTTCTTATACCTGCTTGAGTAATAACCCGATGCCACTGTGATGTTCTGGCGAGAAGTTTTCGCGTTTGGCAAAATCACTGAGTATAAAAGCCGCATCTTGCTCTTGCTGGGATTCGAGTAAACTCGAGAACCCCATAGTCCAGTCACCAAACTCACGTATACCAGTGCTTTTCGTCATCACCAAGCGAACATTTTTATGCCGAGGATCCTGCTTTATTTTGGCATACAGCTGATTAACCTTCACTTCATCACCTTCAATCACCTGAAAAAAGTGGCGAGACACCGTAATCAGCTTACCGCTTATCCCCTGCTCACTATTGATTGCTCTGGCTGAGATAAGGATGTCTTGCAAATCGTTTTCATCGAGCGATTTTGCAAAATCGCTTACGTAAATCAATTGAAACATAACACCTAACCTTCTTACTCAATAGGGAATGAATAAACGTCTAGCTTACTCGGTAAATCAACTGAGTAAGCTAGACGTTAGTCTAATGACTTATTCACCTTTTCTGGCCTGAAAGATCAAGTATCAAACGCACAGGTGAGCAAGATGCCTAATTGTTAGACTCAGCAGCGGCAATACTCTTCTTAATCAAAGGAGCAATGGTTAAGCCTTGTACCACGATGGAAAAAATAACCACTATGTAGGTCACGATGACCATTAAATTATGCAAATTATGACCATTGCCTAACATAGTGTCATTAGGAATAGACGCCGCCATCGCGAGCGCTAAACCACCTCGTAAACCACCCCAAGTCAGAATACGTACCGAGTTTAAGTCGTAGCGCCTAAACTGCCTAAAGACTAAGTAAGGAGTGCCAACACTTATGAAGCGCGCGAATAACACGGCGGGGATCATACAAAGACCAATCAAGATCTCGTCTAATGATAGGGTCATACTGACAATCAGCATGCCGATCAGCAAGAACAACAAAGCATTTAGGAAGGTATCTGTGGCATGCCAGAAGTTCTTGATAAAGCGGATACTAGAAATTCGTGCTAAAGGCGCACCTTTTGAGCGGGTGACATTGCCGATGAAAATTCCGCACATCACCATCGCCAGCGCACCTGATACATGCAATGCGATCGCAAGCGCATACCCCGCAGACGGAATGGCCAAGGTGACTAATAAGCGAACGTTAATATCTGGACTTTTTATGATCAAGTAATGGGCAATCACCGCCAGCACTAAACCAAAAATAATTCCCCCTACCGCTTCTGTTAAGAACAGCTCAGCAACGCTGCTAACTGTTGGCTCAACACCGCTAAATGCAACAGCAAACAGAGTAGAAAAAATAACCAAGCCTACCCCGTCATTGAACAAGGATTCTCCTTCGACTTGAATCGAAATGTTTTTAGGCGCCTGCATTTGTTTAATGATCGCGAGCACAGCGATGGGATCTGTGGGGCTGATAAGCGCACCGAACAACAAACAATATATAAACGGCACATCCCAACCAAATTGCGCTAAAACAAAGGCGCTTAAATACCCGACTATGATGGTAGAAACAAGGGTAGAAAACAGCACGAGTATGGTGATTTCCCATCGCTGGCGACGCAAAGCGCGTAAATCAATCTCCATAGCCCCTGCAAATAATAAAAAGCCCAACATGCCATTAAGCAGAATCTGGTTAAAGTTTAGTCTGCTGACCACATTGATAAGCGACTGGGCAGAGTCATCCCCCAGCAGTTTAACTGCTAAAATCAATAACAGAGAAATCACCACAGAGCCCGTCGTAATAGCGATAGTCGTTTGCAGTTTAAGCACGAATTGATTGGTGAAAGCGATAAGGACAGCCAGTGCCCCTAAAAAACAGATTAGATTCCAAGCGTCCATGGACGTTCCTATAGATTAATTGGCTTGTGTGTTGTTGTCGACGTCATGGCAGAAGCGCCAAGGAGAAAACCGAAGCGCACTGGTTTCAGCTGCACAGGTTCGACATAACAATTAGGTATTAATTTGACGCGGGGATAATACCCCATGCCGTTTAACACGCCTGTTAACATTGATGCGCAAAGTGTTATGGAATGTAACGCTGATGCGTTTTGAGCCTTAAGCCATAAAAAACGTTACCTATGATCACCATTTCGTTTTGAACGACCTATTGCACGCAATAACGACACAACTTCAATTACCCTCATTGCCATACAATCATGCAAGCACCTGATCATATTGGAAAATATTGCTATTTAACTAACTAAACTTGCTATTTTCCCCCAGACAGTTAGTATTTTAGACGTCTAAACGTCCATGGTACAATTATGCAACCTCCTTCACCTTCGTTAAATCCTTATTCGACTAGCGCTAAACTCGCGCTATTGCCACTGCTCACCTTCTTGGTGCTGTTTTTGGGTGTCGGCTTTTATTATCAGGCGCAAGGCGTGGAGTATGCTTTTTATCAGTTGCCCTCCCCGTCAGCATTGCTGCCTGCGGTGATACTCGCTGTATTGCTGTCAAAGGAACCCCTTACCCAAACCATGGCGCGATACGTCGAAGGAGCGGGTCACAGCAATATTATCACCATGTGTTTTATCTATTTATTAGCGGGTGCGTTTTCCGCCGTGGCTAAAGCCACTGGGGGAGTAGACGCAACGGTAAGCGTAGGGCTGAGTATTATTCCTGCCCAATTTATCTTGCCTGGGTTGTTTTTAATCGCGGGCTTTATTGCCACCGCTATGGGCACATCTATGGGCACACTTGCAGCCCTTGGCCCAGTGGGGTTGGGCGTGGCCCAAGCCACTGGTATCGAGCCCGCTTTGGTGGCAGGCGTATTGGTCAGCGGCGCGATATTTGGCGATAACCTATCAATCATTTCTGATACCACTATCGCCGCAACACGCACACAAGGCTGTGAAATGCGCGATAAATTCAAGGCTAATTTACATCTCGCTTTACCGGCTGCCCTGATTGTCATCGTGCTACTGGTCATATTAGGCGAAACTGGCGAAGCAAATATCCCCCAAGGCACCAACGGCTGGCTAGCCCTGCCCTATGTACTGATTTTAGTGTTGGCGGTTGCCGGGGTAAATGTGTTCGCAGTGCTGGTGATTGGTATCTTGTCTAGCGCAATTATTGGTATGAGTATCACTGATTACCAACTGGTTTCTGTGGGGCAAGATGTATATGCCGGTTTTGGCCAAATGCAGGAGATTATGATCTTGTCGCTGATGCTCGGCGGATTATCCGAACTCATGCGCCAACAAGGGGGGATCGATTTCTTGCTAGCGTCCATCAGCAAGCTTATTCGCGCTTTATCGTTACCCATTAAAATTGGCAACTCGTTAGGTATCGCGGTACTTATCAGCGCCTTAAATGTCTGTATTGCCAATAATACCGTATCGATTATTGTCGCCGGTAGCACGGCGAAAGCACTCGCAGAACAAGGCGGTATTGAGCCCAAGCGCAGTGCCAGCCTGCTTGATATTTTTGCTTGTGTCGTACAAGGGCTAATCCCTTACGGCGGGCAGTTATTGATTATTGGCGCAACGTTTTCACTGTCGCCAGTAGACGTCATCCCCTATTCGTTTTACTGCTTTATTCTTGCTGGTGTCACCTTACTAAGCTTTATTTGGCGCGCTAAAAAAGCACGCTAAACCATATAAAAAGGCTTACGCGCAGAGGTTAATGCATCGCTTATGCAATAACATCTGCGGCTTTTGCTGGTAAAAATAAAGTCGTTTTCATTTATTTGGCTTGGTACAAAGCGAAGCTCAGTGCAGGTACGGTCACTTTAATCACACCATCGCTTAAGTTGAACTTAGTCGCTTCGACCAGCCCTTCATAATGTGTAGATTGCGCAGGCAACGTCAAGCTAGCGGCTTCAGTACCGGCATTAAACACCGCTAAATACTCTTTGCCTTGTGGTAATTTACGAGCAAATGCAAACATCATCGAGTCCTCATTAAAATACCGGCTCTCATATTGCCCTCGGCGCAATGCCTCATGTTGATGCCTTAGTTGCGCTAAGTCACCCAGCGCCAGATAAATCGGGTGCAGAGGGTCAAAGTTGTTATCCGCGGTGCTCGCGCTGCTTCCCAGCAACGGATCGTCGTTGTCGCTGGCCACCAAAGAAGGGAACATATCTTGTCTGGCGTTTACGTCATTACCGTCACCGGTAAACCCCTGCTCGTCTGCGTAATACACAACAGGTATACCGCGAGATAAATACATAAACGCATGAGATAAAATACTGCGTTGCAGTTTTTCTTCGTTGCTAGCATCAGGTACCCCTTGCTCGATAAAATAACCGGTGCGGCCCATATCGTGATTACCTAAAAAAGTCATTAATAAATCCGCTTGGCTGTCTTCATCTGTATATAAATCATCCTGAGCGAACAAGGCATCAATAGTTTGGGGGTTACGTTTGCGATAGAACACGTCAGCAGCGGCTTGTTGAAAACCGAAATCCAGCACGGATGGCAACTTACCTTGTGTGGTAAAGCGGCTTAATTGCGCTGGGTCTGGGTCATACACTTCACCGAAAATATGAAAATTAGGGATGCCCTGCTCTTGCGCATAAGCCATTATCGAAGGACTGAACGTCTGCCAAAATGGCATGCGCACATGGCGCACTGTATCAATTCTGAAACCATCGGGTTTAAATTCTTTGATCAAATCTTTGTAGATTTCGATCATGCCCTGCAACACCTTGGGGTTTTCTGTATCTAAATCATCGAGTCCACTGAAATCACCGTTTAACGAGCTCTCCCCAGTAAAGGTGGTATCCCCCTGGTTGTGGTAAAATTGCGGATCGTTTAGCCAAGCGGGTACTTTGACCGTTTGCTCCCTAAGCGGCACGAAAGGCGTGTAATCGTCACCCTCAGCAAGCTGCTGTAAAGATTTATACAAGCAGTGGTTCTCTGCCTTAAAATCACCGTTGGCATGATGGCACTCTTCATACTTCACCACGTCGGCAGTGTGATTAGTGATGATATCGAAAAACACTTTAATGCCTTTTTCATGTGCTGTGGCAATTAGGCTTTTAAGGTCATCGTTCGAGCCAAAATGCGGATCGATCTCTGTGAAATCCACTATCCAGTAACCATGGTGGGCAACGCCATCCCTTTGAACCGCTTTATTGCGCAATATGGGCGTCATCCAAATGGCGGTGATCCCCATGCCTTGCAGGTAATCAAGTTTCTGCTCAATGCCCTGCATATCACCACCATGAAAGCCTCGGTTTGACGTTGCATCGAAGCCACCAGCAGAAATACCGCCCTCTACAGCCCCATTATCATTGCTTGAGTCACCATTGTTAAACCTATCCGGCATCACGAAATAAAACACATCGTCGCGCACATCACGCAACAAATAGTTAGCGTTTGGCAGTTTGTTGTTCGCGGTATCGATGCCAGCGACCTTGCTCTCGCTTTTTACTGTGTGCTGCTTATCCTGATTTTCGGCGGTGCCACAACCAGTAATAACCACAGCAAAAAAAATAAGTGATAATGCTCTGCTCAATATCATGCTGCAGTGTCCTTCATCTTAGTTTTTACAGTAAAACCGCAATCTTCAATTGCTGCTATTCCTAAGGCTTCATCTTCTAATTCGCTTAAACCGCTCACGCCGACTGCCCCCACACTTTGTATCAACAAATACTGGCACACCACCTGCGATCCCAGTAAATTTAGCATCATTCCAATATCCCATGTCTTTATGGGTTTCTTGCGCCCACGTGGCAAGTTGGCGCGTAGTTTGTCGCTCTCGTGCTGCAGTATATGCCTTGGTTTGCGCCAAGACACCCGCTTGCAAGCTGGCGTCATCCATACGACTGAAGCACAACAGTTCACCGTGACCATCGGTGACACAAATCGCGATGTGTTGATTATTTGCACGCGCCGATGTTATGGCTGCTTGCATCATGTTTGTTGCTGTATTTAAATTCATCAATGCGCTCTTTTGATTTTATTTGCTGTTAATTGCGGCTGCTAGCTATTACTAAGTGGCAACTGATAATAAGTAAGTACACCCTCATTACGGTAACTCGTGGCCTTTAGCACTTTCATACAAGGCGTACCAATGTTCGCGACTGAGCTGAATATTCATGGCTTGGCAAGACGCCGCGATCCGCGCACAGTCTGTGGTACCAATAACGGGTTGTAGCTGCGCAGGGTGCCGCATTAACCAAGCGAGCACTATCGCTTCAGAGCTTGTGTTATAGATACCAGCTAGGGTTGCGACCAATTGACTAGTGCGTTGTACGGCATCCGATTGCTCCTTTACATCGCGCCCTGAATACACGCCCTGGGCTAAGCTCCCCCAACTTTGTAGTTGTATGTTTTGACGGCGACAGTATTCCAACGTACCCGACGTAAAATTGATGTCGCGCCCTTCACTGTTCCCCGCATAAACACCTTCATCGATCCAGTCTTGCTTAAGTAAACTGGCTTCAATTTGATTGGCCACTAACGGTTCATCCAATGCGCGTTGCAAGAAGGCGATTTGATGATGCTGCATATTGGACACGGCAAAATGATGTACCTTGCCTTCACGCTTTAAGGCCTCAAACACCCGAGCAATTTCTTCAGGTTGCATCAGAGGGTCCGGTCTGTGCAGCATAAGTACATCTAAATAGTCTGTGTTTAAACGTTGTAAGCTGCTCTCAACCGAGGCTTCGATCCAATCTGCTGACAGGTCATACCGTTTTGGGCCATTGGCATCCGCAAACCGGATCCCACATTTCGATTGAATATAAATTTGTTTACGTAACTGCGGGCGCTCACTAAGTACCTTGCCAAATACCTGCTCGGCTTTACCAAGCGTGTAGATATCTGCGTGGTCAAAAAAATTGATCCCTGATTCCAAAGCGGTATTCACGCAATCATTAGCCTGTTCGACATGCGCGTCAGTGATGGGTGAATCATCCCAATTGCCACCAAGGCCCATGCAGCCATAGGCAATTGAACTGACATTGGGTAAATAGTGAGCTAGGGGAAAATACGAACTTGTCATGACGGTCTCTTAAAGGAATATAGTGGTTGAGCACAGTGTAGTGAGTTAACAGCAAAGCAAAAGAGAGAGTTAATGAAAACATTGTTTGATATAGCGAACAATGGGGCGCTAGAATATCGATATTATTTTCCAGTGTGAACGTTTGCCATGAGCCGTGAACATAAAAAGTTTGAACGCTTAATTTTATTCAGTGAAGTAGCAAAGCAATTAAGCTTCACCCGCGCAGCACAAGTGCTTTCAATATCCCGTGGGTATTTGTCAGAACAAATTCGTAAGCTTGAACAAGACATGGATAAACATTTATTTATTCGCTCTACACGTCATGTATCGCTCACCGAGGAAGGGGCGCAATTATTGGCTGGCATGAATCAAATAAAGCGCTCACTACTGGCCCTAGAGCGTGAAATTCGCCACGACAATGATGCCCTCGAGGGCGAGCTACGCATCACTGCACCCAACCAATTTGCTCAGCGCTATATTCTGGATTTATGTGCTGAATTTCAAGCGTGCTATCCCGCCATTTCGGTCAGTGTTGATTGCAGCTACACCACTTATGACCTTTCTCAGAATGATTTTGATTTAGCCTTTAGAGCGACCAAAGCGCCCCCACAAAACATGGTTGCTAAGAAACTATTTAATTATCGTCATACCTGTTGTGCCAGTCCTGAGTATTTAGCTAAACACGGCGAACCCAAGCGCATTGAGGACTTAGGGGCGCATATTTGCTTATGTCAGTCGCCTAAGACCCACTGGCAATTTGCTGAGCACAAGGTGAATATTAATAGCCAGCTAGCGGTTAACGACAATTTTATTCTTAAGAAGCATGCCGTGGCTGGAAAGGGTATTATTTTAGTGCCCGAATATGTTGTCGAGGAAGAGGTTAGCTCAGGTGAGCTGGTTCCTTTGTTGGGCAGCGCATTAAGCCCAGACTTTGCCATGTATCTTATTCATCCCCAATTGATCCATCAATCGGCTAGGTTAAAGGCATTTATTGCCTTTACTCGAGAGTACTTTGATAACAGAGGTTGAGGATTGCTGAATAGGAGCTGCCATAAAAAATCCCCATTACCGGCAATCAGTAATGGGGATGTCACGTTTGCTCATGCGCGCAGTGTTAGTATGCGTTTACAATGCAGCCGCTAAACGAGTACCTTGATCGATTGCGCGTTTCGCATCAAGCTCCGCAGCGACATCAGCACCACCGATTAGATGATAAGGCTTGGTTAAACCTTCCACTAATTCTCGCAGTGGCTCTTGGCCGGCACAAATAATAACGTTATCTACGTCCAGCACTTGCACCTCTTCATTCACTTTAATATGAATACCTTGGTCATCAATTTTCAAGTATTCACAACCGGCAACCATGCTCACGCCTTTACTCAGCAAACCAACACGATGTGCCCACCCCGTGGTTTTACCCAGACCTGCGCCTACTTTGGTGGTTTTACGCTGTAGTAAGAAAATTTCTCGTGGCGAAGGTGTTGGTTGGGGTTTAACACCTTCAATACCGCCACGAGAAGAAAAGGTCATATCAATGCCCCACTCTTTCATAAAGGCAGAAATATTCAAGCTAGTTGACTCGCCCGAGTGGGATAAAAACTCAGATACGTCAAAACCAATACCACCAGCGCCGATCACAGCCACTTTTTTGCCTACCGGTTTGTGCTCTTTAATGACTTCAATGTAGGTCATGACTTTCGCATGGTCGATACCTTCAATCGGTGGTGTGCGTGGCTCAATACCCGTAGCCACAATCACGTCATCAAAATCGCTATCGTTTAAGTCACTTGCGCTGACGCGTGTATTGAGCTTAACGGTCACATTGTGTAATTCGAGCTGACGTTTAAAGTACCGAATGGTCTCATAAAACTCTTCTTTGCCCGGCACTTGCTTAGCAATATTGAATTGCCCACCTAGCTCATCGGCAGAATCAAACAAGGTCACCGAATGACCTCGCTCAGCTGCGGTTTTAGCCGCTGCAAGCCCTGCAGGGCCAGCGCCAATAACGGCAATTTTCTTGGCCGCTTGTGTGGGGAGTATATTTAACTCTGTTTCATGGCAGGCTCTAGGGTTAACCAAACAACTGGTCATCTTGCCTTCAAACACGTGATCCAAGCAGGCCTGGTTACAACCGATACAGGTATTGATTTCATCAGAGCGGTTTTCGATAGCCTTAATAACAAAATCAGGGTCGGCTAAAAACGGGCGCGCCATAGACACCATATCAGCATCGCCTCGGGCAAGCACTTGCTCAGCCACTTCAGGGGTGTTAATACGATTCGACGTGATAACCGGAATAGACAATGATTCGCGGAATTTTGCTGTCACCCAAGTAAATGCAGCACGTGGGACTTTGGTTGCTATGGTAGGAATTCGTGCTTCGTGCCAGCCAATACCCGTATTAATGATGGTTGCACCGGCTTTTTCAATCAACTTACCTAGCTCAACCACTTCTTTATAGGTGGAACCACCTTCCACCAAATCAAGCATTGATAAGCGGTAAATAATAATGAATTTCTCACCTACGGCTTCACGTACACGGCGCACGACTTCAAGGGGTAATTTAATGCGGTTTTCGTAACTACCACCCCACTCGTCGTCACGTTGGTTAGTACGAGCAGCAATGAATTGGTTTAAAAAATATCCTTCAGAACCCATGATTTCAACACCATCATAACCGGCTTTTTGCGCCTGAGTTGAGGTGAAAATGAAATCTTCTATCTGTTTTTCGATCCCATCGTCATCTAAAGCCTTAGGCTTAAATGGATTAATAGGCGCTTGCACCGCCGAAGGCGCAACCAAATTCGGGTTGTAAGCGTAACGACCGGTGTGCAGAATTTGCATACAGATTTTGCCGCCTTCGTTGTGCACCGCATCCGTGATGACTTTATGGTGAGCCACTTCTTTATCGTTGCTCAAGCGTTTGGTATTTTGGTGTGTTGCGCCCTCATCGTTGGGGCCGATGCCACCAGTCACGATTAGGCCCACACCACCTCTGGCACGTTCAGCGAAAAACTTCGCCATGCGTTCATGGCCGTTAGGCGCTTCTTCGAGGCCAGTATGCATTGAGCCCATCAATACACGGTTTCTTAATTTCGTGAAGCCTAAATCCAGTGGCTTAAGAAGATTTGGATATACACTAGCGCCTGCTAGATTTGCTGTTGATGTCGTCATTTTTTGGTCCTGTTTTATTCTGAATCAGCGCTTACTTATTACGCTGCATACCACTGATATTCTTATGTAATTCTTCGTAAACGGGTTTGCGCTGCTCTTTCGCCGCGCTCATGGCCTCTTGTATATCCGGCATTTGGAACATACCTGTTTGCCATGTAGCCATGTAGTTCAATGCATCTGCTACGGTATGGTCACGGGTGTAGTTAATCATCTCTTTACAACCCGCTACGGCGAGAGGCGAATTACTGGCAATTTTGGCCGCTATTTTCATAACGCCTGCGAGTAAACTTTCTTGATCAGCAAATACTTGATTCACTAAACCAGACTCTTTGGCTTCTTTAGCGCCCATGTTACGGCCGGTATAAGCCAGTTCGCGCACCAAGCCCTGAGGAATAAGATGCGGTAAACGCTGTAGTGTGCCCACATCTGCGGTCATGCCAATTTCAGTTTCTTTAATGGTGAAGTAGGTATCTTCGGTGCAATAACGACTGTCTGCTGCGCAAACCATGTCAACTGCACCACCAATGACTCCGCCCTGCATCGCCACTAATACAGGCATGCGAACGGATTCTAGGGCATTAAAACTGTCTTGCAGTTCGAGCACCATGCGACGCATTCGCTCACCTCGACGAGCAGGCTCACCCACAAAGTCCTTACCCATTTGAGTAAAAACTGACAGGTCCATGCCTGCACTAAAATGTTTGCCCTGCGAGGAAATAACAATGACACGCGCAGCTGACTGTTCATCAATTTTGCGCACAGTGGCCGGCAGTTCATGCCAAAAGATGGGGATCATACTGTTCAATGCTTCGGGGCGAGACAACTGAATATGAGCGATATGTTGGTCAATACTGACGCTCAAGGTTTCCAGCTTTGAAAAATCTAAATCAGACACGTTATTCTCCATTTTACGGATTTTAGGTTGCTAATTAGCGCGTTTTCTCGTGAAAAACGATGTCACGCCCATCAGCCAGTTAAACTAGACAACGTCAAGATAAAGTCTTATTTTGACGCTGTCAAGATGTGTGGTAAATTATCATTATGCAAAATACATCATCTAAAAAAGCTTCCGCCAAAGGCAGCTATCATCACGGCGACCTTCGCTCTAGTTTGCTTGAAGCAGCGAAAGCCATGCTTAGCGAATCGGGCATTGAAGGCCTTTCTTTGCGCAAATTGGCGGACCGGGTGGGTGTTTCGCGCACGGCGCCCTACCATCACTTTAAAGATAAAAATGAGCTGCTGTGCGCCATCGCTCAAGAAGGTTTTGATCATTGGCATAGCAATGCTGAGCGTATTTTGACGCAAACCGACATCAGTAATCGAGAAAAGTATCACCAGTTTTTTCAAAGCTACATTGGCTACGCCGCTGAAAACCCTGAAATGTACGACCTGATGTTTGGCCGCACAATTTGGAAGCAGAACAGCGCGACTAAAGATCTGCGCGCCATTGCTTACCCTAGCTTTCAGCGCCAAGTTGAAATGACCAAAAAATGGCAAGAGCAGGGTCTAATGTCGCCACAAGAAGATACCCTTCGTCTTGCCCAGGTCACCTGGGGCACGATGCACGGCATCGCACGCTTATTAATAGACGGCATATACGCTGATCGCAGTCATATCGAAGAAATGTGCACTTGCGCAGTCAATTTATTTATTCGCGAGCCTGATTAAACATACGCTGCTCGTAAGCGTTGTTTAAATATTTTGCCGCTGTCTTCTCTTGGCAACTGATCATGTAGCTCTAGTTTTTTAGGCCATTTGAAACGCGCGATACGCCCGTCCAAAAACTCACACACTTGCGCTATGTCTAAATGTTGGTCTGGCTGACATTGAGCCGCCAGCACTATCATCTCGCCAAATTCACTGTCAGGAATACCGAAGATTGCGCAATCGGCTATTTGCGGCATATGAATGAGAACGGCCTCTATTTCGGCGGGGAATATATTTGCGCCGCCTGAGATGATCATGTCTTTCTTACGATCGTTGATGAACAAGTATCCGTCGGCATCTAAATAGCCCATATCACCGAGTGTGGTGTAATTTTGGTAATGCAGGCCATCGAGCGTCCCCTGCGTATTGGTGTATTTAAACGGTCCAAACATGGGTAGATGTACGTAAATAGAACCTGATTCTCCCGTGGGCACTGGCTGCATAGCATCATCCAGTATAATTATCGAACCGCCTGCTATGGCTTTGCCTACTGAGCCGGGTTTCGCCAGCGACTCTTGAGATGAAATTAACGTCATAAAACCTAATTCACTGGCACCATAGGACTCAAAAAATATCGGCCCGAACCAGTCAATCATGCCTTGTTTAACATCAACAGGCCAAGCCGAGCCCGTGGATAATGCGTAGCGTAAACTCGACATATCGTATTTTTCACGTACCTCTTGTGGCAGCTTTAACAAGCGGATCATCATAGTAGGCACTATGTAGGTATGGGTTATTTTATGCTGCTGCACATCGGCTAGAAAGCGCTCTGGATCAAATTTAGGCTCGATAAATACAGTTACGTTTCCTGCCGCCAGGCAGCATAGTGTTAATGCATGTGGAGCACTGTGGTAAAGCGGCGCTGCTATATAGAAGCGATCACCGCTGTCTAATTGCATAAGCGCCTTTGCTAGGCCAGCAAAGACAGTGTAAGGATCGGGTCTTTGTTCATCGTATTCGCGTTTAATGCCTTTTGGCTTCCCTGTACTGCCAGACGTATATGAAAACATGCCTCTAAAGCGCTCAGGCTGACTTTCTATTTCAGGGGTATCACTAAGCACTGCGGCCAATCGTTCCCCATGGTTAGCAGCGCTGAGCCTATCGTCGGTCGAATTTTTTGCTGTGGGAACTACATCGGACGGTGCGTAGCGGTGATTGATAACGTCTGGCGTATCAACCACTAAAACGGCTAAATCAGGGGGTAGCGGTTGCGTAAATTGATCCAGTAGATTGCTGTGGCCGACTAATACTTTCGCGCCACTATCACTAAGGATGGGCATTAATTCCGCTTGGGTGCCATGCCAATTCAAAGTGACATAATACGCCCCAACATAGCGACATGCCTCTACGACCTCGTAAAGCGTAGTATCGTTACGCAGTAAAATGGCAATTACGTCACCTGTTGACACCCCTTTGTTTTGCAGTATTTGAGCAATTTTTCTCGCTCGGGATAACATGTCTTCACGCTTTACTTGTTCACCCGCTAAATGAAAATGGCCTGACATTCGCTTCTCCTATCCTTGGTATAGCGTCCCCTTCATTGCTTTAAGCAATTTTATCAACACCCAAGGTTTGATTAATAAATCGACAGTATCAGCAGGATAACCCAAGCAAGGCTTTGGTTTGCATCAGCATTTTAAATGGGAGTGTATATCTAAAGTGAATGGCCAGTATGCACTGCGCTGCTGCGACATAGTAGAGCACTGGGTCCGGTAAAAAAGCGCTGCTGCAAAAACCTCGTGCTCTTAGCGAAAGGAATGCCAAGTGAACTTAGGCCTGAAAGGCAATGTTTATTGCGCGGAGCCTTGACCCTCACTCAGTGTTTTTTAATACCCTCGGGCAGCGCTGCGAAATCAATTGCCGCTTCATTTGAGAAGTTTACGCAGCCTTTACCGGTTTTTTGTTTAGGGTAAAGCATTTTGTACGCCGTAATGTGTTGAGCTTGGCAAGTATAAACCGACAAATGATGTTTTTAATTAGCGGCGGCTATCCAGCCATACTCTGTTCTGCATGCGGGCATCTTATAATCCATAGGAAGACTAGCAAGAGGCGAACACAGTTCAATGCAGTTCATGGCTTTTATCAGCCGCTCGCGCTTGTCTACTTGGTATTAAAAATATATTCCTTTTCCGGCGCATTGCCGTTAATGACAAATTCACCAAGTGATGTGGATAATGTTTATTGTTAGGTAAACAAACGCATAAACCAGCCTTTCTCTAACTCTTTGCGGCAGCCCTTAAGTTGAGTTGCGTAACGCAACGAACGCGCCTTGACGGTTTTGGCGACCTTTTGTAACCAGCGTTTTTTACGATAGCTTTTACGTTTATAACCGCCCCATCCTTCATGATAATTCAGATATTGCAGCTCAGCATCCCATTTTGAAACGCGGTTAATTTTGTTGGTTTTACTGATAAACCACCCCATGAAATCCATGGCGTCGTCAAAATCTTCTCGGCTCGCCCAGCCATTTCCTGTCTCGCGCGTGTAATCAGCCCACGTTGGAGTTTTAGCTTGGGAGTAACCATAAGCGCTGCTCACCCGCCCCCAAGGGATTAAACCGAAAAACACATAGTCTTTTGGCGGCAAAGCATCTGCCCGGAACGAACTTTCCTGATACATCATTGCCATAGGCACATGCATAGGCACGCCCCACTTTTCCGTCATGTCGTCAGCGGCATCAAACCAATCGCGTTTTTCGAAAAATATTTCACAAATATTACTGATGTTCTTCGGTGGCGTTGTGGTGCAACTTGACAGACAAAAGATGGAAGCAGCCAGCAGTAAAATTTGACCGAGCTTAATTTGACCGGACTTTGGATGAAGGTACACATTACGAGACATACGTCACTCTCGTCAAAAGTTACAGGAGAAGCACAAGTGTTAATTCATTCGTACCCAATGAATGCCTATACTAACCCGATCGACATGACGATGGTAAGTAGGAGCAGTAAATCTGGCTAGATTATAAACAGATAACAAAAATTAAACTCACAATTGAACTATTCATGCGTGGCCGACTCTTACCTGTGTGTGTTTTAGTTTATGTGTGTTTCCAAAAATTTTTAGCCCGACATTTTGTTGGGCTTTTTTTTGCCCTTTTTTCGTTTTTCTTTTTGTACTTACACGCACAAAACTTTGCTCAGATGACATTCGAGCCTACATGCTTACTTCGTAAGCCCTGCTTTGAATGGGACCAACTGTCACTAAACGAACGGTTAGTAAAGAGCACAAGTGGTAAGTGGTAAACGGCACCAGAAGCCAACACGTTATAATGTTGAATGGACGAAGCTTAGCTTTTGCTCAAACCAAAATGTTTAATTGAAAACACGCCTTGAGACGCGCTGTACGCCTTGCCGACTACCTTTTATGATTTTTTGTATATTTGTTTGAACTAACTGGCAGCACCTAGGGTCATAATTAGCGTGTGTTTTAGTTTATGTGTGTTTCCAAAAATTTTTAGCCCAACGTCTAGTTGGGCTTTTTTTTGCCTACTGTTATGCATAATAACTAGGTTCAATTGTTGTTCATGACCAAATACAAGTTAAGTTGGTTCTTGGTTCTTGCGAAGCAAGTATTCTAAATCTGTCTCTCACAAAGTGCATTCAGCAGAGCACTCACTAAAGACACAGGGCTTTCTAGTGTTTCTTGTGTTCAGTAGCCCGTCGTTCAAAATCAAGGTAACCCAACTCATCCGGCTACATTAGGACTCCAGCCCAAGTATTTCAGTTTTTTAGTATATTTGTTTGAACTAACTGGCAGTACCTAGGGTCATAATTAGCGTGTGTTTTAGTTTATGTGTGTTTCCAAAAATTTTTAGCCCAACGTCTAGTTGGGCTTTTTTTTGCCTGTGATTTATATTTTACGTTGGTTCTCGCGCAAACTCTTTTTCGTTTCCTACCCTTTGTTACTGCTTTTTGACCTAACCTAATACGCCTGCTGGATTCTTAGGCGATCAAAAACCACTGTCATTAAAGTACCTCTGAGTAACCAAGGTGAGCAAAGACAAGCAGCTGCAGTATTCAGCGTTAGCTGAACTCATTGCGTATTACGTCACGATATCGGTTTATTAACGAGCTCAAGTAAACCTACGTATGATGATAAAAACAGCCCGTAGGCCGCTAAATTAGTACTATCGACCAAAAAATTTAATTTTTGTTATTTTTTTGGGAACTATTTTTCGATATTTACGGTCATATTTAGCGTGTGTTTTAGTTTATGTGTGTTTTCCGAGTAAACTATTTGGCCCGACTTTTAGTCGGGCTTTTTTTTGACCTAAATAAAATTAGAAAAATGCCCATCACACTGAAAAATTTACCGCTAGCATCTACCTGCAATAATGTCTCCGATGGGCTTATTTCGCATTAAATTTGCGCCAATTTCATACCAATCGATAAATAATTATTTTTTAACTCTTTTTAATGAACTAACTAAAGGATAGGTTGGTCATACTCGGTGTGTGTTTTAGTTTATGTGTGTTTCCTGAATAAACTATTTAGCCCAGCTCTTTAGCTGGGCTTTTTTTTAACCATAATGAAATCACCTAGCGAACCAAATTGTTGTTTATCTAAACCCTGTCTAAACTGACTGCGCTATTCGTTTAATGCTTTCAGCATAATAGATGGATTTTTACTGCCTGAACTCCCTAATCAATTTTTTTCATCTTTTTGTGAACTAAAGACGGAACACGCTAGTCATATGTAGCGTGTGTTTTAGTTTATGTGTGTTCCCGATTAAACTAATTTAGCCCAGCTCTTTAGCTGGGCTTTTTTTTGACCTGAAATCACGTCACTTTTCCAGACATCAAACGAATCAAGCGCTAGCCGCTAGTCCTCCCATCTTGAGATAAACACCAGAAGGGATTGATTTAGTACCGATAGTTACGGAATTTATCTTTTTATATTTTTGTTGAACTAAATAGTGATATGCCAATCATATCTAGTGTGTGTTTTAGTTTATGTGTGTTCCCGATTAAACTATTTTAGCCCGGCTCTTTAGCCGGGCTTTTTTTTGACCGATGAAAAGTCCCTACGGCAAGGAAGAGTCACGTAAATTAGATAGGAAAGAACAGATAATATCGACGCCTCCCTAGTGGGTAAACTTACTCACCTCACTACCAATTTAGTACCGATAGTTAACTAATTTATTTTTTGCATTTTTGTTTGAACTAAATTGAGAGTATATGGGTCATACTTAGTGTGTGTTTTAGTTTATGTGTGTTCCCTTATTAAACTATTTAGCCCGGCTTCTAGCTGGGCTTTTTTTTATCCTAAAAAGGTCAAATAAGAACACGTTTTTCAGCCCCCATGGTTATCCGTTTTGTGATTTTTTCCTCAATTATTCTCAAAGTGCGTTCTACACCGCCAAAATGACACCTATTAAAAAAAAATTTTATTTTCGTGAACTAACACCATTTGCTTCGGTCATAAGTTATGTGTGTTTTAGTTTATGTGTGTTCCTAAAATTTTTAAGCTCAGCTTCTTAGCTGGGCTTTTTTTTTGCACTGACCAACAGTTTAGCAAGTAGTAACAGGCATAAAAAAACCCGGCGTAAGCCGGGCTTATCTAATATAACTGCTACCAAGCTAATTAAACTGATAGGTAAAATAGTCACTTAAGAATTGATCAAAGCTCACCGTGTCAGACTTCTCGATATGATGCTGAGCATCCAACGAGCTCACAGCATGCTGACTAAGCTTTTCTGCGTCGAAGAAGTGATACTCAGCTTCATTTAGGCTCTGCTTGTACGCTGAGGCCAATTCTACCCCTAGCGTGCCATTATCTTTGTTCTTACCTAGTAATATTGCTAATACCTTGGCAGAAGGTGTTAACGCTGGATCAACAATTTTTTGCCACTCTTGTTCTACCGCTTGACTGTATTCTGCCACGGCATGGTTACTGTCCAGTACTTTGGCCACTTCTCTCATGCCTGCAAACAATTCAGCGGCCCATTGGGTCATTGGTACAGATTTACCCTCTTTCGAGAGCATCAGTTCAGGGTCGCGACCATGATCAACCACGGCACGTAAGTTAGTTTCTGTTTCACGGTACGAGTCTGGCGTCATATCCGGGCTCGGCATCACCACACAATACACAAGAAAAACATCTAAGAAGAAAAACTGATTACGCTCGATGCCAATATCACTAAACGGATCCACATCCAATGCGCGTACTTCTATGTACTCAACCCCTCGAGCTTGCAAAGCGTCTGTCGGCTTCTCTAACGGTTTTGTGGGTTGTTTCGGACGGATGGGTGAGTACAGCTCATTTTCTATCTGTAACATGTTGCTGTTAAGTTGCTGGTATTGTCCGTCTTTCTTGCCCGCGTATTTCTCGAATATTTCTGAGGGCGTACTAATGGCTTTGCGTAACGAGGCTATATAACTGTCGACTTGGTTGTAACATGTCATCAACCCCGACTGAGCACTGTTAGTGTAGCCAAGATCACTCATACGTAATGACGTTGCATAAGGTAGATAGAGCGACCCTTTACCGATGGTTTTAAAAGGTAAAGTGGTGTTTTTACCTTTGATAAATGAACTGCATAATGCAGGTGACGCGCCATATAAATAGGGAATTAACCAGCAGAAACGCCGATAGTTTCTGATTAACGCGAAATAAGCTGCTGACTTCGTTTCTTTATTATTTTCGCTACTTTCGACTTTATCTAGCCAAAGATCCCAAAAACTGTCTGGCAATGAAAAATTAAAATGCACTCCCGCAATCGCTTGCATCATACTGCCATATCGATTCTTTAGGCCTTCCCGATAAAGGCTTTTCATTTTACCCACATTAGATTTGCCGAACTGCGCAATGGGGATCTCATTTTGATCATCTATGTAGCAAGGCATACTCATAGGCCACAAACATTCATCACCAATATTGGCGAGTGCAAATTTATGCACGTCACGAAGCTGGCCCAATGTTTTATCAACATTTTGCTCAGGTGGTGTAATAAACTCCAAAAGGGACTCAGAGAAATCAGTCGTAATGTAATCGTGGGTTAAAGCGGCCCCCAATTTTTCATTGTGGGGCGTTTGCGCTAACTTACCATTAGGTTGAATGCGCAGCGCTTCACGCTCTATTCCATGGCTTATGCCCGCTAATGTAGAAGCAAGGTCTTCTTTCGCTAGGATGGCTAAACGCTCGCTAAAATCTTTATCTAATGTTTGCAAAGTAAATTCCAATAGTGTCAGCAACCCACAGTAAATGGGGAGCGTAAAAGTTATTTCAAGGAATATAGACCCTCGCTAAGCAATTATTCGCTCAGCTCAGGCATTAATATTCAACGGTCAGGTCAACCACTTCCCTTCCAAGCGTTGCCAACTGAGCGCGGATGACACTTGCATCTCCAACGACTACAACTTGCATTGAGTTGGGATCAAGCACCTTTGCAGCAAGTGCATTCAGTTCATCTTTACCAATATTATGAATAATCTTGTTTTGCGTCCCGCGGTACGATTTGTCCAAGCCGTAGGTCAGCAGGTGACGCAGGAATCCCGCTTTGCTGGACGGTGTCTCATATTCTAATGCATCTCCTTGGGTAAAGGCATTGCGCATCAGCTCTAACTCAGTTTGCGTCATCCCTTTCTCATGATACTCAGTTATTTCACTGAGCATTTCACGAATACCATCAACGGTGTTGTCTTGCTTGAGGTCAGCGCTAGCGTTAAACCAACCTAGCGTTTTGCCACCAATAAAATTGGTTGAAGCGCCATAGGTATAGCCTTTATCTTCGCGCAAATTCAGGTTGATACGACTACTGAATACGCCACCAAGAGCGAAATTCATCAGCTTACTTCTAAATTGCTCGCCTGTGGCATCGTATGGCAAGTAAGGTTTAAAGATAGATACAACCGATTGCTTTGCCCCTGGTTTATCCACCAGATAAATAACCGGCTTACCCATCTTAGGAAATTCAGCATAATCCTTAATCTGATAAGGCTTTGCTGGCCAATTTGTTAAAAAGTCTAAAGATGTCTGCAAAGATTGCGTATTTACGTCTCCCACTACGACTACGTTTGCTTTCGAAGGTGAATAATATTGCTGATAGTAAGCTTTCACATCATCTAGTGAAATATTTTGAATCGTGTTCAGGGTGCCAGAATCTGGCAGGCTGACACGGTTATCCTTGCCAAACAGTAACTCGCTGACCGCTCGACTTGCCAAAACAGACGGGTTTTTAACTTGCTGTTGAAGTGACTGAGCAGAACGTTGTTTTAATCGCTGGAAATCACTTTGTAAAAACGCGGGGCTGAACATCTTCTTTTTAAATAACGCCAAGGTTGCATCTAAGTTACGTGACAAACTATTAATACGCACCGTGGTAAAGCGGCCATTTGCATCGAAACGAATGCTGCTACCTAATAACGCTAATTGATTGGCCATTTCTTCATTGGTGAAGCCTTTGGTCGTTTCATTCATCATTTGCGCAGTAAAAGACGCTAAACCAGCCTTGTCGATAGGGTCAAGTAAAGGCCCGCCTTCCATGTTGAAGCTAATCGACACCGTGGGCGTTTCATCCGTTGTTAAGCTGACAAGGGTTAACCCGTTCTCAAAACGCTGCTCGTCAAAATCAGGCACGCTCACCACAGGTGAAGGCCCCGCTGGGGGCTGAACACTGCGATCGAAGGTATCAACAATCGTGGCTTGTTCGATGTGCGCTTGCACTGTTTTGATATTATCTAGTTGACGCTTAGGGACCGTGAAATTAGCCGGCTTGGCAGCTAAATCCACTTGGCCATTAGGCACGATACTTAACACCACACTCGGTTTATCTTTTATGTAACGCTGGTAAACACGCATCACGTCTTGTGCTGTGACAGCATTGTAGCGGTCCAAATCGTACTGCACCATGTCAGGCTCACCGTCAAAGGTTTGATTTGAGGCGAGCGTTGATACCTTACCGGACACACTTTGCAAACCGAAGATCGTTGAAGATTCAATACCCACTTTAGTGCGGTTTAAGTCGTCTTCGCTCACACCGCGCTCTTCAAACTCAGCCAACGTTTGCTCGAAACGTGCATAAAGCTCAGACAAGTTGGTGCTATTTTGCGGGTTAGCAAGTGCTATCAATTGAAATTCACAGGCCAGCTCTCGGCAGGGGTGAGAAACCATTGCTTGGACTGCGTAGCCATCTTTGACCAGATTCTTATAAAACAATGACGTTTTACCCGCCCCTAGAATATTGGATAACACATCAAGCGGCGCCTCGTCTTCATGGCGCACATAAACAGTAGGAAACGTCACCTGCAATAAGGGCAAGTGTATTTCATCTTCTAAAGTAACAAAGCGCGCTTCATCTAGGGTGACAAGTTCTTTCTCAGCGTTTTTCACACTTGGGCCAGCAGGAATAGAACCGAAGTATTTGTTTGCCCATCCAAGCACTTGCTCTGGCTCGATGTCACCGCCAATAGTCAACACCGCATTATTAGGGCCATACCAGCGTTTGAAGAACGCTTTTAGGTCATCTACGTTAACGCGATTCAAATCCTCAATATATCCAATGGTTGACCACGAATAAGGGTGCCCTGCCGGATACAAGGCTTCAGAATTACGCTCACTACGCAGGCCATAAGGCTGGTTGTCGTAACTCTGACCACGCTCGTTTTTGACCGTTTCGCGCTGTATCTCAAACTTTTCTTGAGTCACTGAGCCGAGCAAGAAACCCATGCGATCGGCTTCAAGCCACATCATTTTTTCAAGTTGATTAGCCGGAACCGTTTCATAATAGTTAGTGCGGTCAGAATTGGTGGTGCCATTCATATTACCACCAGCCTCAGTCACTATTTTTATATGTTCGTCATCTGCAACGTTTTTCGAGCCTTGGAACATCATGTGTTCAAAAAAATGAGCAAAGCCTGACTTACCCACTTCTTCTCGAGCTGAGCCCACGTGGTAGGTCACATCAACATGTACAAGAGGATCGGAATGGTCTTCGTGTAAGACTAGGGTTAATCCATTGGCAAGACGATACTTTTTATAAGGGATCCTGACTTGGTCGTCACTTGCACCCTGCTCAGCGACTAAGGTTACCCCAGTGGGTAAATTTGTAGTCGTAGGTTGTGTCACAGAGTTGGTAGGTTGACATGCGGATAAAATGCCAGCAAATGTCGATAATATAACGATTTTTTTTACCACGAGAAACTTGCCCATTGATTTACACTAGTTGAATAGTCTACCCTTTCATTCATAATAAAGTCACCCAGCTTATCTGGTTGGCAACGCGCGATGTTACCGCCCGCTCAAAGGATCCTGTACATGAATCAAGAACCCGTAATTTTCGACGTAGACTTTGCACTGCGCCAGTTTAGCGGCAATCAGAGCCTATTGGTTAAAATGCTTGGTAAATTTAACGAGCAATATTCTGATGCTGAAAACACGCTTGTCAGTGATATTCGCTTACAAAATTTAGACTCGGTTCGACAACTGGTTCACACCATAAAGGGCGTTAGTGGTAATTTGGGCATGTCGGCGCTGCATCAGGCGAGCCGTGATTTTGAAGCTCAAATCAAGAATGAGGAAGATCAAGCCTTAGATTGCACCACATACAATACAGTGCTTCGTGAAACATTAACGTGTATCAATGAATACGTAGCCGCATCGCAGGACGCAGCGGGCACTGCATCAGTAGAAACCTCAGGTGTGGTCAATGCCCAAGGTAAGCAAGACTTATTAACAGCGCTCAATAGAAACGAATTTATTACCCCCAGCAAACTCGATCAATATATTCGCGATTGCGCTTTAGATGCCGCAGGTCAGGTTGCACTGCGAGATGCCATTGATGATCTTGATTACCCCGCGGCGATTGCCTTACTTGAATAGCTCCCCTGCCACGTCTATTCGTGTTGTTTTAGATCACCCTGATTTTTTTGTTATCGACAAGCCCCATGGAATAAGCGTTCAAAATGAATTGGACGCCCAAGGTATCCTGCCTGTGGTTTGCGCTCAGCAAGCAGTCGACAAACTCTGGCTGGTACACCGCTTAGACAAAGTGACGTCAGGTTTACTGATTTTGGCCAAGCATGCTCAAGCAGCAAGCACACTGGGCAAACTGTTCGAAACACGTGCAATTGAAAAGTATTACCTCGCCTTAGGTGGCTCAAAACCCAAAAAAAAGCAGGGCACCATCAGCGGTGCTATGAAGAAAATTCGCGATGGGAAGTGGGCGTTCAGTCAAGACGGTGCTGGGATAGCGACCACACAGTTTTTCAGTAAAAGCGCTTCAGCGGGTATTCGTCTCTTCTTGCTAAAACCGTTAACGGGCAAAACCCACCAGTTGCGTGTCATGCTAAAAAGCTTAGGCTGCCCCATTTTAGGTGATGCTTTATATAAGGGCACTGAGCAAGATAGGACCTACCTACATGCTTATTGCTTGCGCTTCGAATACCAAGGGCAACTGATACAGCTTACCTGCCTCCCCTCCAGCGGCGAGCTTTTTACCAACGAAGACTGCCAAGTGGCTATGCAAGAGTATATTGAGCCATGGTTACTATCTTGGCCGAAAACAAAACCAACTGCCGCCAGTAAATGAAATAGAGGAACCTATCAATGAAAGTGGCGATTTTGGGTAATGGCGCTATCGGTAATTTACTGATGCTTAAATGTTATCAAATACAGCAAGATGTTGGTGTCTTCATGCGCTCCCAGCAGCACTTTACACTTACCGCAACCGACATTGAGCATCGGGTCCATCAAATTAACATCGACTCATTTGCACGCTCCAGCCTGAACGAATTTAATCTGCTGATTATTCCGGTAAAGGCCTATCAGGTAGAGGATGCGCTCAAGCAGTTGCAAGCAGATTTAACACCTGTGCAAACGATTGTGTTGCTGCACAATGGTATGGGGGTGATTGAGAGTGCAAAAGCACTGCTGCCTTATAATCCAATTATCGCAGCAACCACTAGTCACGCTGCCTATAAGCCAGATGCGCAGAGTGTGACTGAAACGGGGTTGGGAGTTTGTCATTTAGGCTATCTACAACATTCAGAAGCGACTGACTCTGAAAAAATCCACAACATATTAAACCGTCTTTTAGGCCCATGCACCTGGCACCAAAGCATCGAACAAGCCCTGTGGGACAAGCTTGCGATTAATGCAGCAATCAACCCATTGACTGCCATTCACAGGGTCAAAAATGGTCAGTTAACCGAGTTGAAATACCGCGCTGATATTGAAAGAATTTGTGCTGAAACAGTAAGCGTGATGACAGCAAGTGGATTTCATGCAGATGAAAGTGAACTGGTTGAAAAGGTGCTTGATGTGGCTAACGCCACCGCTGAAAACTACTCATCTATGTATCAAGATATTGCTCATCATCGTCTAAGCGAAATTGCTTTTATCAACGGGTACATATGCCAGGAAGCCCAAAAACAGGGATTAGACGCGCCATTTAATACTGAGTTGGTTAACAAAATAAACGCCTTAGCATAGAGCCTTTGCGCTCAAACGGTAAGATTAAGTATTAGCTATAAAGGAGCCCAGTGTTTTAAAAGAGCGAGAGCTACTTTAGCGCAGCATTTCTTCAGTCCCCAAAGACAAAAAGAGCGCTTAAAAGCGCTCTTTTTTATTCTGAACTTATTGGCTGATTATTCAGCCTTGTCGCCACTGACTTCTGGTTTCATGTGCGGAAACAAGATCACGTCTTTAATCGTCGGGCTGTCAGTGAATAACATCACCAAACGGTCGATACCAATGCCCTCGCCCGCTGTTGGCGGTAAACCATATTCAAGAGCACGAATATAGTCGTCATCGAAGTGCATGGCTTCATCATCGCCTGCATCTTTCTCAGCTACTTGTTTACGGAAACGCGCTTCTTGATCTTCAGAGTCATTCAACTCAGAGAAACCATTGGCTAATTCACGGCCGCCTACGAAGAACTCAAAACGGTCAGTTACGAAATGATTGTCATCGTTACGACGCGCTAAAGGCGACACTTCCCAAGGATAAGCAGTAATGAAAGTAGGCTGATCAAGTTGTTCTTCTGCGGTTGCTTCAAAAATTTCACATAAGTACTTACCAGCACCCCAAATGCCATCCACTTCTGGCTCTTTAATGTGCAGCTGTTTCGCCATGGCTTTTAGCTCATCGAGGTGCGCTTCAGGATCGTTGATAGCAGCTACATTTGCTTCAGGCCAGTATTTAATGACCGCTTCACTCATGGTTAAACGTTGGAAAGGCTGGCCAAAGTCATAAGTTTTCTCTTCGACTACGTTACCTTCAGTATCTTTGATGGTGTTCTTAACGATGGCGGTACCTAATACATCTTGTGCAACGGTACGCAGCATTTCTTCTGTGAGGTTCATCAAGTCTTGATAGTCAGCATAAGCTTGGTAGAACTCAAGCATAGTGAACTCAGGGTTATGACGTGTTGATAAGCCTTCGTTACGGAAGTTACGGTTTATTTCAAACACACGCTCAAACCCACCTACCACTAAGCGCTTTAAGTAAAGCTCAGGGGCGATACGCAAGTACATGTCAATGTCTAAAGCATTGTGATGCGTGTTGAACGGTTTTGCCGTGGCGCCACCTGGGATCACTTGTAGCATAGGCGTTTCGACTTCCATGAACTTACGCTCACTTAGGAAATTGCGAATACCGGTGACAATTTTGCTACGGATCATAAAGGTCTCGCGGGTTTGTTGATTAGTGATCAAATCAACATAACGCTGGCGATACTTTGTTTCTTGGTCAGCAAGGCCATGGAACTTTTCAGGCAACGGACGCAGTGACTTCGTCAACAATTGATATTCGTTCATGTTGACGTACAAGTCGCCTTTACCCGACTTGTGTAGCTCACCTTTAACACCAATGATGTCACCAATATCTAAACTGGTGTAACGTGCTTTAATGTCTTTTTGCGTGTCTTTTGAGGCGTACGCTTGAATACGACCCGTCATGTCTTGTAACAACAGAAATGGACCACGTTTAGCAAGAATACGCCCAGCAATGCTGACCACTTTACCGAGTTCTTCTAGGGCTGCCTTCTCGTGCTCACCAAATTCAGCTTGAAGATCTTCGCTGTAAAATTCACGGCGGAAGGTATTAGGGAAGCCGTTCGATTTACAATTTTCACGGATCTGTGAAAGTTTAGCCCGGCGCTCAGCTATGAGCTTGTTTTCATCTTGTTGCTGTTCAGTCATCGACTTTCCTGATTTCTAGTAGCTGTATATTAATGTGGGTTACTTACAGACCAGACTTTAAGCTGGCTTGTATAAATTTGTCTAAATCGCCGTCTAATACGGCTTGGGTATTGCGTGTTTCAACACCGGTACGTAAGTCTTTAATCCGTGAATCGTCCAGCACGTAGGAACGAATTTGGCTACCCCAACCGATATCAGACTTACTGTCTTCCATGGTTTGCTTCTCTTCGTTCTGCTTTTGCATCTCGAATTCATACAGCTTGGCTTTTAGCTGTTTCATGGCTTGGGCTTTGTTTTTATGTTGTGAACGGTCATTTTGACACTGCACCACAATATTCGTCGGTTCGTGAGTAATACGTACCGCAGAATCGGTTCTGTTTACGTGCTGACCACCTGCACCAGAGGCGCGATACGTATCAATACGCAAATCAGACGGGTCGATGTCTATCTCAATATCATCATCAATTTCTGGGTAAGCAAACACAGAAGCAAATGAGGTATGGCGACGACTCCCCGAATCAAATGGGGACTTTCGTACCAAACGATGTACACCCGTTTCGGTGCGCAGCCAACCGAAAGCATATTCACCTTCAAAGCGAATGGTTGCACTTTTAATACCGGCAACATCCCCATCAGAAACTTCAATCAACTCAGTCTTAAAGCCATGCGCTTCACCCCAGCGAAGATACATGCGCAGCAACATACTGGCCCAATCTTGCGCTTCTGTGCCGCCCGAGCCTGACTGGATGTCAATATAGCCATCATTAGCGTCATTCGGGCCGCTAAACATACGACGAAACTCTAAGGTTTCAAGTCTAGATACCAACTCGGCTAAGTCTTTTTCAGCTTCGTCTAGGGTTTCTTGATCGCTTTCCTCTACCGCCAGTTCAAGTAGCTCTTCAACCTCAACACAACCCTGCTCAAGAAAAACAATGGTTTCTACCACTTGCTCTAAGGCAACTTTTTCCTTACCAAGGGCCTGAGCACGTTCCGGCTCATTCCATACATCAGGGCTTTCTAATTCGCGGTTAACTTCTTCAAGGCGTTCATTCTTTTGATCATAGTCAAAGGTACCCCCGAAGCGATGCACTGCGCTGCTTTACGTCACTGATAGTATTTAATATTGGATTGATTTCGAACATAAACCTTAACATTATCATAGCGATTGAATGGCGGCGGATTTTACCGGATTTTCTGTATTAATGACAGACGTCAAGGGCGATGAACTAAAAATCAATGTCCGCCAGCCATGACTGCCGCCATCACCACAAACAAAAACACCCGCTAAAAAGCGGGTGTTTGCATTTTAATGCCGTTAAAGCGACTGTGTTACATGCGCTCCATCGTATCGATACCCAGCAAACTTAACCCCGATTGCAAGGTTTTAGCCGTTAAGGCCGCAAGTGTCATTCGACTATCGCGCACGTCTTGTTCAATGCCGTCTTTTAACATCGGGCAGGCTTCGTAAAAGCTCATAAACAAGCTAGCAAGCTCGTACAGGTACGTACACAAGACATGAGGGGTGCCCTCTGCAATGACCTGATTGATGGCCTCAACATATTGTAATTGCTTTACTGCAAGGATTTTTTCTTGAGGGGCATCGAGTGAAATCGGTGCATTTAAGGTTTGGTGATCAACTCCTGCCTTACGGAAAATACTCATCACGCGAGTATACGCGTACTGCAAATATGGCGCTGTATTGCCTTCAAAACTAAGCATGCTGTCCCAGCTAAACATGTAATCAGTAGTGCGGTTTTTACTTAAATCAGCATACTTCACCGCACCAATACCAATCTTATTGGCCAGTACTTTTAGCTCATCACTGGATAAATCAGTCTCACGTTTACTCAATAACGTTTCAGCACGCTCAACCGCTTCATCTAGCAGTTCAACCAGTTTCACCGTTCCGCCTGTACGTGTTTTAAACGGACGACCGTCATTGCCTAGCATCATCCCAAATGGGCAGTGCTCATAGGTTTGCTCTGGCTCAATAAAGCCTGCTTTACGGGCAACCAATTCGGTTTGTTTGAAGTGCAATGCTTGGCGCGCGTCGGTCAAGATCAGCGTGCGATCTGCGTGTAACTGCTTGTTACGGTGGCGGATAGCGGCCAAATCTGTAGTGGCGTACAAGTATCCGCCACCAGATTTTTGCACGATATAGGCAGCAGGGTTGCCTTCCTTATCGGCTAATTCAGGTAAAAACACCACTTGTGCGCCTTGGCTTTCAACCGCTAAGCCTTTGGCTTGCAGTTCGCTTACTACGTTGGCCAAGTCGTGGTTGTAGGCACTTTCACCCATAATGTCGTCACGGGTTAAGCTCACATTGAGCTTGTGGTAAACCTCTTCACTGTGGGTAATCGACACATCAATAAAGTTTTGCCAAAGTGCTAGGCAATGACTGTCGCCGCCTTGAAGTTTAACCACGTACTCGCGGGCGCGATCAGCAAATCCCTCTTCCTCATCAAAACGTACTTTTGCTTCACGATAGAAGTCTTCTAAATCTGAAAGTGCTGTTTCAGCGACCTGATTCGATTCAAGCTTATCGTTTAGATGCGCCAGCAACATACCAAATTGCGTGCCCCAATCCCCCATGTGATTTTGGCGAATAACCTTGTGACCCATAAATTCGAGCGCTTTGACGACGGCATCACCAATGATGGTGGTACGTAAATGGCCTACGTGCATCTCTTTAGCTAAATTAGGCGAAGAGTAATCCACGACCACCGTTTTAGTCGGTTGGGATTCAATGTTTAAGCGCGGGTCTGCCGCGGCGTGTGACAGCTGCGCGGCGAGCCATTCTTTGCTCAAGTAAATATTAATAAAACCTGGGCCAGCAACTTCTAGTTTTTCCGCAATGCCATCAAGCTCAACGGCTTCTACTATTTTTTCCGCAATATCCCGAGGCTTTTGCTTAAGTACTTTGGCTAACGCCATAGCGCCGTTAAATTGATAATCGCCGAAGCCGACTTTGGTCGCACGGCTAAGAGGTGCAGGTGAGTTTTCAGGCGCACCGATAGCAACTAACGCTGTGCGAAATTTATTCAATAAAAGTGTGTGTAAATTCATAATGTAAAGCCAGTAATCGTATTTGTTAAACACATAGAAGATGTGCAAATTGGCGGGGCGAATTGCCCCGAACCATTAATGCTCGCGAGTTTGATGGAACTCAATCTCTGGGTACCGCTCTTGGGCTAACGACAAGTTGACCATAGTCGGAGCGATGTAAGTTAGATTGTCACCACCATCGAGGGCTAAATTGGCTTCAGCTTTACGCCTAAACTCATCCACTTTTCGCTCGTCTTTGCCATAAATCCAGCGAGCTGTCGCCACATTAATATGCTCATACATAGCATCAACATTGTATTCGCCTTTAAGTCGTGCAACCACCACATCGAACTGCAACACACCTACGGCGCCCACAATCAAATCGTTGTTTTGCAATGGTCTAAATACTTGCACCGCACCTTCTTCAGATAACTGGATCAAGCCCTTAAGTAATTGCTTTTGCTTAAGCGGATCGCGCAGACGAATTCGCTTGAATAACTCTGGAGCGAAATTAGGGATGCCGGCAAAACGGAACTTGTCACCTGAAGTAAAGGTATCGCCAATTTGAATAGAGCCATGATTATGTAAACCAATGATATCGCCCGCGTATGCTTCTTCAAGAAGCTCTCGGTCGCCCGCTAAAAACGTTAAGGCATCAGAAATACGCACATCTTTACCGATACGGCTTTGATGCATTTTCATACCCTTTTGATATTTACCTGACACGATCCGGCAAAACGCAATACGATCTCGATGCTTGGGATCCATATTGGCCTGTATTTTAAACACGAAACCACTGAATTTTTCGTCTTTTGCTTCCACTTTACCTTGGTCAGTTTCACGTCCTTGCGGAGAAGGAGCCCAATCAACCAGACCATCTAGCATGTGATCCACACCAAAATTACCCATCGCTGTACCAAAGAATACAGGGGTTAATTCACCGGCAATAAATTCTTCATGATTGAACTCGTGAGATGCACCTTTAACCAAATCCAGCATATCACGCAACTCTTCTGCGTAATCGCCTATGGCAGTATCAAGTTCTGGGTTATCTAACCCTTTGATAACGCGTTTTTCCTGAATGGTATGGCCTTGCCCCGTACTGTACAGAATGGTTTCATCACGCAACAAATGGTACACACCTTTAAATTCTTTACCCATTCCAATAGGCCAAGTGATGGGAGCGCATTTGATATTCAGTACGCTTTCCACTTCGTCCAATAAGTCGATAGGATCACGCGTATCGCGGTCGAGCTTGTTCATAAAGGTGATGATCGGCGTATCGCGCAAGCGAGTGACTTCCATCAACTTAATCGTACGTGCCTCTACCCCTTTAGCAGCATCAATTACCATCAAGCAGGAATCAACAGCGGTTAGTGTACGGTAGGTATCTTCTGAGAAATCTTCGTGACCTGGGGTGTCAAGCAAATTCACCAAGCAATCAGAATAAGGAAATTGCATCACGGACGTAGTGACAGAGATGCCCCTTTCTTTTTCCATCTCCATCCAGTCAGACTTAGCATGCTGTCCAGACTTCTTACCTTTAACGGTACCGGCACGTTGTAAGGCATTTCCGAACAATAATACTTTTTCTGTAATGGTGGTTTTACCCGCATCCGGGTGAGAAATAATAGCAAAAGTACGTCTGCGTGAGACTTCTTGCGGGACTAAAGCGTTCGACATCTAATAAAATCTTCTCGTGTTTTCACGGTTTTGCATGCACAGGTAGAAGCCATCGATAGCGCTTCAATCGTCAAATCCGTCTTGTTAATCGTCATTGCGCGCTATTTTCGCTGATATTAGGCACATAAACAATCAATGCTTGTGGATCAGCTTGGATTTATACTTTTAAAACGACTAATAGTGTTTTCTCACCAGTTCTGCTGAATGTGAATGACACATCGTAAGATTGGGTAAGGCATCATTTGAAAGGCTAAAAGTGAAAACCCAATAACAGAAAAAAGAGAAATAAAAAAGGGGCCGAATTGGCCCCAAAACTAGCGCATCGCGCTAGTAACGCAGTATGTACTCAACTTTATTCAATATCGATAACGACTTTACCTAGCCCTTGACCACTGGCTAAACGATCGTGCGCTTTGCTCACGTCTTCGAGGCTGAATGTCAGATCATCTAGTATCGGCCGTAAATGACCTGCTTCAATGATATCTGCTAATTCTGTTAAAATTTGTCCGTGCACTTCACGTTTGTGGTCGTGCAGCATCGGAATAAGCATAAACACCACGTGTAATGATAACCCTTTGAAATGCGCGCCTGATAGGTCAAGTTCAAGCAACGATACTGTTGTGGCAATTTGTCCATTTAACGCAGCCGCTTCAAAAGAGTTCAGTAGGTTTTCGCCACCGACTGAATCAAAGATGACGTCAAAACCAGTACCTTGGGTGTGCTTTTGTACATAATCAGCAACCGTTTCTGTTTTGTAATTAATGCTGGTCGCGCCCAATTCTTCAATCAGTGCAGTTTGCGCATCTCCGCCCCCCGTTGAAAAAACGTTAGCACCGAAGTAACGGGCCAGTTGCAATGCGATGTGACCCACACCGCCAGAACCACCATGAACCAAGACGTTTTGACCTTCTTTAACCTGTGCGCGTTTTAGGCCTTCGTAGGCAGTGATGGCAACTAAAGGCAATGCAGCGGCTTCACGAATCGATAAATTTTTAGGCTTAGTCGCGATTAGTTTTGCGTCAGCAAGCATGTATTCGGCAAGAGTACCCTGTAAATCGGCTAGCCCACCAGCGCAGCCGTATACTTCATCACCCACGGTGAAATCCGTGACTCCTTCGCCTACTGCTTCGATGGTACCCGCGAAATCCATGCCTAATATGGCTGGAGCAGGTGGCGACAATGGCAAGTCTGGGCCCATCTGCCTAATCATCATGTCAACTGTATTAACGCTGCTGGCGGCAACACGCACTAGCACGTGGTCAGGCTTAATTTCAGGCTTGGCTATCTCGGTTGGCGTAAAAACACTGGAATCACCAAATTCATTTACAATCATCGCTTTCATCACAAGGGCCTTTTTATTGATTAATAATGTGCATTGTAACCACTTCACTTTGTAGTGATAATCGGGCAATGGATACAATCAGTTTTTAGATTTAGTTGATAATAGAATGAATATTGAACACCTCAAGCTTTTCGTGCGTATCGCCAGAACCTGCAACATCAGTGCAGCGGGCCAAGAACAGGACTTATCACCTGCCGTAGCAAGCGCTTATATAAGCAAACTTGAAGATAACTTAGGTGTTCGCCTTGTACATCGAACCACCCGCAAGGTGTCATTAACTGAAGAAGGTGAAGCGTTTTTACCTCATGCAGAAGAAATACTCACGAATATAGAAACCGCGCGGGCTTCTGTGGGAGATGGAGAGCACAACCCAAAAGGTGTGTTGAGAGTCACGGCTCCGGCCTCTTTCGGGCGGATGCATATTGTTCCCGCATTGGATGAATTTTTAGCGCGCTATCCAGATTTATCAGTGGATTTTCGCTTTAACGACTCGATAGTCGATTTAGTTGAAGGTGGCTTTGATATTGCGATACGTGATGCTGCTTTAAAAGACTCAAATTTGTTTGCACGCAAACTCGCGCCAGATCGCCGTATTATTTGCGCTTCGCCAAAGTACATAAAAAGCCATGGCGCCCCTAAAATCCCTCAAGATATAGACGCACATCAGTGCGTTAATCTAATGGGGTTAGACACTTGGGATTTTGAAACAGATAAAGGCTCGGTGAGTATTAAAGCAACGGGTAGAATCCGTATTGATAATGGTGAGGCAGTACGAGACGCTGCCATTGAAGGCTCAGGCCTTGTTATGTCATCTATCTGGTGTGTCTATCAGGCTTTGCAATCTGGGCAATTAGTTCAAGTGTTAGAAGATTACCCCATGGTATCCAAAACGGCGATTTGGGCAGTTTACCCGAGTAATCGCCAGTTAGCGCCAAAGGTGCGCGCTTTCATTGATTTCTTCTTGGCATATTATGGGCAAACCCCTTATTGGGAGCGAGCGTTGCAAAAGTAGTAACTCACAATGTTCACAGCAATAGCATTTGCAGTGCGCGATAGTTATTTCCTGTGCCAATGATTGACAAACGGCCCTATCGTCCCTATGTCTTTTGGTGGTGGCGTTAACAGTTTGATTGAACACGCTTCGCGTTGAAATGTTACCAGCGTCGATTGAAATTCAATGCTGATTGTATATGTCAGTTTATTCATAAAATAAGGAGTCAATATGTTAGGCGAAAATCACTCACTTAATAGCGATTTCCCTGAGTACAGAGAAGTCATCTCAGCACTCAATAAAAATGATGCCAAATTTGCTGAGAAGGCAAAGCAGTACGACGAATTAGATAAAGAAATACGCGTGTTAGAACTTAAAGACGCTCCTATCGATGACGAGGCAATGCACCAGATGAAGCACGATCGCGCAATGTTGAAAGACCTACTCTATCAGCGGATACTCGAGGAAAGTAAATAAGAGGCTTATCGAGCACGCTAATTAGGAAGTACCTGTTTCAGGTACTTCTTGTATCCCCCCTGTTTAATTCCGTTTGACTAAACACATATCACTAAACGTTTTAATTGCTAAGCGCTTACCTGAGAAACCATTTATCTGAAACCAGATCAGTATAACAATCTATTACGCTTAAAAGACTAGCCCGCCTTAGGGGTTCATGAATACTGTGGCTGGCCCTGCAAATGCACTTTTTAACGGTGCACACATGTTACTGAAAACTCTCACTCGGGTAATATCCACTGCAGCCGTACATAATGGACAATCTGAACACGGGCAATTTGATCATAGCCAATTTGATAATAGGCAGCATGGTTAAGTCGCTGCCACATAGAGTTAATTCGATGAAGACTCCTTTACTTAGAGGTAATACGCTGAATAATGTCATCCATGGCGGCCACTATTTTTTGCGTTTTTTGCTCATCTAGGGCGTCACGATGTGGTTGAGCGAATTGCTCAATATCATTGTCATAATATTGACCAGAGGCCTGTGAAAACTCTTCAGATAACGCACCGCGACATAAAATATCTGCACCTACACGCAAATCACTGCCCGCCATGCCATAGGCATCTTTTACCATCTTGCTGCCGAGCAGGGATTTGGGGTTTACTGCAACAATCACTGGTCCTTCCTGCGCGAACGATAATCCTAACTGACGCGACCACATGGTTAGCGCAAGTTTACTTTGGGCGTAGGCTTGCGAGTCGCTTATCGATTGATTGCCCGCTAATGCCGCCAGACTCACAGGCGCTTGAGCTGCCGAAGACACATTCACCACACGAGCGTTTTTAGCGAGAATAGGAAGCAATGCCTTCGTTAGTACATAAGGGGCTATCGTATTAACCACAAACCGCACGTCGAGTTCATCAGCCGTTATGACAGATGGTACTTTAAATACACCTGCATTATTAATTAGCGCATCAAGCACCTTGTGCTTTTCTTTAATTGCATCGGCCAATTGGATAACTTGGCTAACGTCGGACAAATCGGCCAAATAACATTCTGTTTTATCACTGCCTGTTGCAGAGGTTAATGCGGCCTGTGCATCTTGCAACTTACGATTATTGCGACCGTGTAATAGCACTGTATGACCAGCAGATAACAACATTTTTGCCGTTTCAAAGCCAATTCCGTCTGTTGCGCCTGTTACTAAAACTGTTTTACTCATGCTCGTCTCTCCAAGTGATAAAATAAAGTAATCTAACGTTAGCTGAACGTTGTCAACGCGCGGTAACAATATTTCTAGCGAGGCATCATTCAGCCAAAATAAATGCCAGCACTTATTGCCTTATGGGAAGCATCAACGCTTCAATGTATAAACGTTTCGATTTCAAACACCAGTAGATTAGCACTCAAGCATTTACCTGATAATGACTAGGAAAACGGAATCAGTTTATAGAATCGATTGATAATGGTGATAACCGACTGCATTGAGTTGCGCCGATTTGGGAGCAATTTCCCGTTTTAGTACTGTATTTCACCTCTGAAAACCCGCTTATTGCTTAAACGACTCGCCAAAGTGCGGGCATCTTCGATTAACGCTTGCAATATACACTGTGTTTATGACCTCCAGCCCCTAGAATTCGCCTAAGTTTAAGAATCTTATACAAAATTTAATTATCGATTGATTAAAAATGTTTGTTAAAAGTCATTTACAAGTTACTAGCATTGCCTTATATTCGAACAAAGAAGGGTAACTTTTTAGCCCTAAAACCACTAAATGTACGATTAAATCATGTTTAGGAAGGAAGCCAACTTACTATGTCACGTAGAAAGAAGTTCAGCGGTGTACAACTCAAATCACTTCGCAAAGAAGCTGGATACACGCAAGGCGAACTCGCGTTACGAGTCGGTATAAGTCGGGAAACTGTGTCGGCCATCGAAAACGAAAAGCCTGAAACCATGAATAGCATAGGTGTTGAGGTAATTAGTAAGTGGTGGGCAGTGTGCAGGCAAAAAGCATCAGAGCAAACCCGTGAATCTTTCTTTTCTACTGTTATGGATTATTTCGGTTTCAATCATACCTAATGCTATTGCGCGCGTACTTACCTAAACTAATTACGGCCCTCTTTGGAGGGCTTTTTATCGCCGCAGGTATTTTAACGTTTAATGACGCAGTTTTATTTGATCTTCTATTTATAGGAGTTTTGGTATTCACTGCGTTAATTTGTCGCAAAGATATAAATGTGCTCGGTGTGATCACAATTATTTTTTTACTACGTGCACTCGACGAAGCAGTCTGGTTTTTTATAAACGGCAATATTGAGACTAAACTCTTACTCTATTCATTTAGTCTAGGGATATCGTATTACTTGAGGCATGATTGGGCTGCAAAATTACTACTAATTGTTACCCTGATAATATCAACTACTGAGATTTACTGGTTTGCTTCTTCATACCCCCCACCAGAAATTTACTGGAATATAGCACTAATAATCGTCACTCTAATTGCTAGAAATTTGATATTTTCAAGAGTTAGTATTACCGAGAACTGGTTTAATTTACGTTCTAAGTCAATAAATTTAGATTGGACAATATTTCGCTTATACGGGTTATCTCTTATTTTACAGGTAGCCGTTGTTTTAGAATATTTAATTCGGCACCTAACTAACTCCCCCCACGTGCTCGTTTTTTATTCCGTAACCCCCTATATAATGCAGGTAATTTCAATATTAGCGATATGGGTAACTTTCCAAGAAAGTTATAAACTCCTGCTACCAAGATTATTGAAAGCCTAAAACTCCACATCTGCTAAGAAAAACGACATAATCTTATTCGCGAATATTCGCTTTAATTAAGACAAGTCGAGGAAGTTCAGATGAAAAAAATTATTTTGGCCGTTGGTTTTTCACTTTTTTCAGTTGTTGCTAATAGCTCTTTTGATAATAAAAATGAATACATTAACTATAATCCCCAAATACCAATTAATACCGTTCGTAACTTTTCATTAATTCTAGATGAGTTAGCAAACAACTCACCTATAAATGCTATGATCAGCGTTAAAATGAAATCACCTGTCGTTGCTATGGTGAGCGGTAAAATGAAACCACCAGTTATCGCCATGACCAGCAGCAAAATGAAGCCACCTGTCGTTGCTATGGTGAGCGATAAAATGAAACCACCAGTTATCGCCATGACCAGCAGCAAAATGAAGCCACCTGTCGTTGCTATGGTGAGCGGTAAAATGAAACCACCAGTTATCGCCATGACCAGCAGCAAAATGAAGCCACCTGTCGTTGCTATGGTGAGCGGTAAAATGAAACCACCAGTTATCGCCATGACCAGCAGCAAAATGAAGCCACCTGTCGTTGCTATGGTGAGCGGTAAAATGAAACCACCAGTTATCGCCATGACCAGCAGCAAAATGAAGCCACTTGTCGTTGCTATGGTGAGCGGTAAAATGAAACCGCCTGTCATTGCTATGGTGAGCGGTAAAATGAAACCACCAGTCATTGCTATGGTGAGCGGTAAAATGAAACCACCTGTCATTGCTATGGTGAGCGGTAAAATGAAACCGCCTGTCGTCGCCATGACCAGCAGTAAAATGAAGCCGCCCGTTATTGCTATGAATACAGGTAAAAGTAAGCCGCCTGTTCTTGCCTAACACTTAGCCAAATAAAACAAAGATATAAGCTAAGCAAACTAACGACATATCAGTTTATCAAGTAGATTAAGCCTCACTCTGTGAGGCTTAACTTTCCACACGCGTGTATAAATCGCTGGTAACGATTCTGCCCATAGCCCCCTCAAATAATGTGAAATTAATTCACCTTGTGGAATCCAATCCACATTTGTTGGCATACACTGCGCCTGACAATAGAAAAACAGAGTTTTTTTATATGCTGTTTTAGCTCTGTTGTAGTTTCAATAAAATTATGAGGAATAAAAGCATGTATATCACAGGTGCAGATCTAAGAAAAATGAGACAAGACGCTGGCTTAACCACGGTTAAAATGGCAAAGCTTGCTAACGTTAAAACACGTAAAACCTATGAAAACTGGGAAAAAGAAATTGGTAGCCCTAGCATGAATCAGTTCATTGCCATGTGCGTAGGTTGTAACTACAACTCATCTAAGTTTGTTAAGCTAGCGATCGAACGTCAAGATCCTACTCAACAGTTAAACATTTCTTCAGCTCGTAGATAATGTTTTCGATGTGAAGCCCGCAAGGGCTTCATCGATTATCAATGTCGTTTAGCTTTAGTCACCCAGTACTAACTTCATCATCAACGCGTCTTCTCGTCCATCCTGCGTTTCATAATAGTCTTTACGACACTCAATTTGCTCGAAACCATATGCTTGATATAAGCCTATTGCGGCAACATTAGATGCCCTAACTTCTAACCAAACGCAATGCATGTGTTTATTTACGCACAATGCTAAAAAATGTGACATCAACACCTTACTTAGCCCTCGACCGCGAAACGCTTCACCAACAGCTATATCCATCAAAGTGGCTTCATCAACCACAAATAATCCAACATACAAGCCTGCATACATGTCGTCTTGCAGTAACGCATAGGCTTGATAATTATCGGTCAAGCAATCAGCAAACACAGGTTCAGACCAAGGGTGAGTGTGCCCTTGGCAATGGATGGCATAGGCACATCGGTAGTTATCTTGATTGAGCTGAATTAAATCAGTCATTATTGTGCTTGAAACCAGATAACGTCGCCCACAGCTGTTTTTTAGTAGAAGATGAGAAACCGTTTCCGTATGCAGGGGTTGTTAGTAATCTCCCCTCTAACATCACGTCATCACCAACCTGCCACGCGAATGGATACCCGTCGTACTGAGTACACTGAGCATCCGCTATCTGCTCGTAATTTTCTTTTGAAATACCAATGCTAGATAAAATATCATTCAAGAATTTTTCAGGCAATTCGGCTAGTCCCACACCTAGAACGAAACTGTTCGGCACTATTTTTTTATCTAATGTCGATGCTGTTGCTGAAGTTGCGCCGGATTGAGTTTTAAGGCGCTTTATCGCATCAGGTACTGGGCTGGTCTTTTTGCTGTCATTAGTTTTTGCAGGGTCGATATCTGAACGAATTGAATCTTGCGAGCTTAGCTGGCTAGTTTTAGGCTCTGAGCCCTGAGGGTACCAGGCAACAATGCCCATCTCGCCAAGAACAGCTTGTTGATACAAAGTCAGTGTATGTGTTGTTTTAGTATTCATGGGCATAGATTATCACGATATCTTAAAAGAAGGCGGGCGCCAGTCGTTAATTAGTAGCAATTTATCAAATCCCATTGTACTTCTCATCTCTCAGCGGGATAAATCCATAAGTCTAGGTCGTTTGAGATGTGGCTAACAATAAGGTGTAGGAAATTTGTCAGACGCTATAGGGCTTCTCACTCTGGAATAGAGCAAATAGGGTATTCTAAATACATGGGGGATATGACTGAAGAGTGGATCTGAAAAATTGGCAGGGGTGGAGGGATGTACTCACGTACTTCCCTGTACCTGACCGTAAACGGCGCTGCGCGGTACAAATTGTTCCTGACAATTTGTCAAACCCCATGGGGCTTCTCACCCTCCAATCGGGTAAAAAGTTATTTTTAATTCATGGGGAATATGACTGAAGAGTGAAGCTGAAAAATTGGCAGGGGTGGAGGGATTCGAACCCCCAGCCATCGGTTTTGGAGACCGCTGTTCTACCAATTGGAACTACACCCCTACTGAGGGGCTGAATTATACGTAACAAGGGTAAAAGGTAAAGTGCTTTTATAGCTAAAATATCAGGTTTAGGTTCAACCGCTTATTTTATCGGCAGTATGACATTGTGAAGCGGTTATTTTCTTTGCTACAGCGTACCAAAGGCGACTAGTTAGATTAACTAACGGAAGCATTTCAGTGGTCTTTTGTAATACTAACGGCAGTGGTAACTGCGTATTTTGTGCATATCTTGATAGCAAATAAGTTTGAACCTCAAAATTGAGATTATTGACTTCGATGCAAGCCGCTAAGTCAAAGTAACGATTTGATAACGCGCAATATTCCCAATCGAATATCAGGTTAGATTGTTCTGTTGTGACATGCTGAAACGACAAATCATTATGGCAAAAAACTAAATCATGGGGCGGTGTAGCAGACCAAATGCTCGCTAACCCCTGCGCTTCCTCGTGCTCTTTCCAATATTGTTGCTGCGGCAATTGTGATAGATAGCCTGCCCACTGTGCAGGTAAATTCAGTCTATGCCCTTCAATATCTAAGCTATGAATGCGATGCAATGCATCAGCCAACTGACACGCTTTAATGTCTTCGCTCAGAGTGCTGTTTTCCAAAGTATGACTTTGTACCCAAGCATCTAATTGAAAACCAGCGGCCGTTGACAGGTAGACCGGCTCACAGGCCATCCCTTTCTGCCAGACCGCTTTTTGAATATCGAATAGCTGTTGACGATCAAGTTGATTTACCTGATCAGATTCGAACATTTTCATAAAAAATCGACCAGAAGGAGTGGTTAAACAATAACTTGTATTAACCGCCCCGGCCTTTTGAACTGGCTTTACGCTAAATCCATCTCGGCAGAGCGCTAGACTTGTTAGCTCAGCCAATACAGCTGAGTTAAGCTGATGCCGATGGGGCATAAGGCCTACCTACATGCTGTTGGCGCCAATTGATATAACCATATACCGCAAATAACACATAAAAAATAAAGAGTGCCCCCGTTAGATACATCTCTTTCGCGAAATACAAGTAACAGGCAAAGCTATTGATCACAATCCAATAAAGCCAGTTTTCTAACACTTTGTGCGCGACCATCATAGTGGTGTAAACACTGAATACTGTGATAAAAGCATCTAGGTAAAGGTATTGAGAGTCCAACCACATACTAGCAAAAACGGTCAGACCAAACGCGATACACGTTAATAACACTAATCGCACCAGGTGCTTTTGAATAGACCAGCTTTGAATGGGGATCTCGTCATCTTCACGCTGCTTCCATTGTTGCCAACCATATACCGCCATTAACAAGTAATAGGCGTTCAGTAAGGTATGAAACAGCAACGAAACTTCCCAAAATAACCAAGTATAAATGCCAGTGCTTACCAGTGCACAAGGCCAGCACCAGATATTTTCTCTCGCTGCTAGCCACACATAAGCAACAGCGAGTATTACCGCCGTTGCTTCTAACCAAGCCGTTGCTTCTAGCCAAGGTAGTGCAACAAACTGCTGAGCAATATTATTGAACAGCTCGATTAAGCCTTGCATTACACATCGCTGCTCATTTTGTCACCATTTAAGAACTTGCATACAAATATTGCCTGCCCGACTTCCTGATGACTGCGCTGCATTTCTTTAGCGAGTACTTGCATGGTTGCCAAATAGTCCCCGCTCACTAAAGTACTGGTAGCACTGGTGACTACCTTCAAGTGACCGTATTCATTCAAGCGGTCGATAAAAGTTTGGATCGGCTCAAGGTACTGTTCGTTTAACGGGTACATTGAAATCTCTGCGACTAATTTCATTATTAGCTCCTCTTGCTAAAAGTTGTATTGAGCACTGATGCCCACTTGACGGCCATCTCCCAGTTGATAATAAGGCTCCGGAGTGGCGTAACCTTCTCGTGGGTCATTGTTGAATCCACCAAAACCACGGACGTAGTAAGTTCGGTCAAACACATTTTTTACCCACACAGAACACGACCAGTCTTGTACATCAAAACGCATCGCGGTATTGACCAACACATAAGATGGTGACTTTTCGTCGTGACCGTCAGAAAAGCGGTATTCGTCCTTACCATCTGCGTCTATCGTCCAACTGACTTGCTCAGACAACTGCACATTGGCGCCAATATTGAAGGTGTAGTTTGGTGCTTGGGCTTGGTCTTGCTTATCAACAACCGAGCCATCGGCTAGGGTATAATCTTCAAAAGTGGCATCAAGCCAACCGAAATTAGCGTGCAAATATACACTGTCGTTTACTTGCCAGCCTGACTCTAATTCATAACCCCAGTTAGTGCCTGTATCAGCATTACCTATGATGTCAATGAATGTGGCGCTACCGTCTTCACGAGTTTGTACATCATAATCACTGACTTGGGTGTCTTCACGGTCCATGTAGAAAACTGCCATGCGAATAAAGGCGTCGTAATTGATAAAGTTGCCCTTTACCCCAATTTCGTAGTTCCAATTGTACTCAGGTTGATAAATACGCTTGTCCGAGCTGACCCGCTCATCTGGATTAAAGCCAGCGGCTTTGTAGCCCCTTGATACGCTGGCATAAACAGAGGCGCTATCGATACTATAATCAAGCACGGCTTTACCGCCGATCAACGTTTTATCATTGCTTTGGGTGAAACCGCTTATATCGCTGTAGTCTATTTCAAAACGATCGGCGCGAAGGCCCAAGCGTAAACTAAGGGTGTCAGACAGTTCGGTATCGACTTGCGAATATACGGCGAGGTTGTCTTGTTGATAACGACTTGTAAAGTCACCGTCTGCATAGGTGTATTGGCGCAGTAAACTCTCATCCATGGATTTCGAATACAGGCCAAATAACCATTGAGTTGAGCCATTGAATAAAGTTGAGTTGTCGTTTGATAAAAAGCGTATGTCAACGTTATCTGTATCGCGCTCTCTGAAATAGCTGTCTACGGAAGAATACTCGTCAGGATGAAAGCCGACGTATGTCCAATCTTCATCGTAGCTGTAGCCCATATCTGAATCTGATTGACTCAAAATAACAAAAACATCCGTAAGCTCGGTGTTTATTTCCGTTTTTAGGCCTAGGGCATGAGTTTTTTGGCGGTCGAAACCCGGTTCATCAGCACGTGATTCTCGAGTATTTTCCAGAGAAAACGCGTCATAACCGTTATCTATATCGAAATATTGATAATTAAGGTCGAAGGTCAACCAATCTGCAGGCAGATATTTCAGTTTTACTCTTGAGGTAAATTCATCTAGGTTATCGGTGTCGTCACGATTTAAAAAAGTATTCTGTACAAAACCATCACTCTTAAACTGTTGAACCGCCACACGATAGAATAGATTATCCGTTATGGCATTGCCGTAAGCGCCGCCTACACTCCATGTATTTTGCTCGGCAAGTGAAAATGATAATTTACCGCTTTGATCCGGTCCGGCATCAACGGTTTTAACCTTAATAACCCCGGCCATGGCACTTGCCCCAAACTCGGTCGCTTGTGGGCCGCGCAAAATTTCAACTTGTTCCACATCAAACAAGGTGCCCACACCTGCAATACCAGAGAAGTCAAAGTCATCCACTAGAAATCCAACAGATGGGTTACTTGGCTCTGAAAATTGGCTGCGCTCACCGATACCGCGAATTTGAATGAATCGCCCGCGAGATGCACCACTGGCAAAGTTGATATTGGCGCCAACATTTAAAATATCTTCAAGGTGTTGCGCTTGGCGAGCTTCAATTTGTGAATCGCTTAATATGGTTGCGCTTGCAGGGATGAACATTAACGCTTGCTGGCGAAAATCTGAGCTAACAGTAATACGTTCAATGTCTTTGGACTCATCAGCGTGGCTGGCGAAACTTGATGCTATGGATAGAGCAAGTAAGGTAGAACAAAACTTCATTGGGATCTCTTCAGTAAAGGTTGAAAAGATCCGGCTTTGCGGCAGATAAATGGGAGATGTTTACATTTTTGAAATGCGAACGAAATAACCATTCCTACGCCGGTATTATCCGGATCAGGTGTAAGGGTCATATCTCTTAAGAGACAAATCTCAGCCTTTCGGCACCCCTTGGTAGTTAACAAAATGAATCTCGACAGTGTTAACGGCGACAGTGTAGCAATACTGTCATCCAGCGCAAGCGCTGATTATTCGCATAAACATGACGTTAGGTCGCTTTATGACTCGCTAGTTTTAACTTAACTAATTTACTACTGCTAAAAATTGAAGATTCTTGAGTAAACCAAATTTGCCCAGATGGATGAGCGCACACACCTTCTACCTGCCCGTACCCTGGTAACGGTATGGTTTCAATTAATGTGAAATTTTTATCTAGTAGCACTATAAATGGATCACCAAAGCCTACGCGTTTCGAAGGATAACCAACCAAGACATACCGCTCGTTCATTTTGTCGTAATCCGCACCGGTGATCACACCTGGAATGCCTTTTACTGAGATGTGAGCGCTGAGTTTTTGTTTACTTTCATTTTTATCTACCAGATACACGTTGAGAACATCGGTACGCCAGCTTTTTGAAAATAAGACTAAGTCATCACCCACAGCGACTAACGCCTCTGCATCAAAGTCATGATTAAGCGACTCGTTTGCTTTGTGATTATTCCCTTCGTAAGACACACTAAGTTTTTTGGTTTTCGCTTTATCCATTTCATTTCGGGGTAACTTGTATATAAATACATTTTTCCGTGTCCCTCGATTGTTGCCTATATCACCCACATAGAAAAATTTGTCATCTGCAGTCAGGGCTTCCCAATCTTTATTTTTGACATTGTCTGGGCTGCGCAGAGACAAAATATCGCCGTCATCACTTAGTTGAAAAATAATAGGCGCATTGCCGGAATCATTAATACTGTAAATTTGATCTTTACCGGCACAATACAATGCCGAGCTTTCTTCTAATTCACTCGGTAAAGAATGACTTTCAATAATTGAATAATCTGATTGCCCCGCTACGGCACAACTATTTATCGAGATAAAACTTATAGCAAACGCAAGCCAAATTTTTCCGGTAAATCGCGGAAGCTCGGCAACACGATAGAAAGAACCTAAATCCATTAAGTCAGTCCCTTCATTTCTAACCTTGCTCGTTCTTGCAGCTCATCAAACGTTTTACCGTGGGCGACGGGTAAGCGCGTTTCACGATCAACACGAACAAATACAATGTCGTCTGCTAAGCAGATCGTTTTCTTTGTTTCTTTATTTCTCACCAAGCAAGTAACCGTAATTGAAGTACGGCCCACCTTCTTGGTTTCTAGCCCAAACTCCACTACGTCACCTTGTAACGCTGGTGATTCAAAGCTGATTTCACCAATGTGTTTAGTGACTAATTGATTCGTTTCTAGCTGACAAATTGCGTATATCGCAGACTCTTCATCTATCCACTCCAGTGCCCTGCCCCCGAACAATGAGTTGGCATAATTAAGATCATTGGGCATCACTAATCGTCTTGATAAAAAGCGCATTCGTATTCCTTGGTAACATTGCTTAAACTGGCGATAATTTCGAGTTTATTGTACAGATAATATCAGCGTGGATTTACACTTTAAAATAGAAGATTGGGTTAAACAGCGGAAAAGCCATGTTTTTCACCGCCAATTGGTGATTGTGAGCGGTGCTAAAGAGTGGGCTGAAAAGCAGGCTGAAAACTTACTTATTAATGTCGAGTCTCTTGCGAGTAAGCATCTGTGGGTAGGTGATGCCCCTAGTACTTATCAAGAGGTTAATAGCGTAGATTATCGTCAACACTTAGGCAGAGAATATAACACTCTTATCTATAACTGTTACTCGGGGTTAAGTGCAAATGCACTTATGGCCTATAGCGGCACTATCAAAGCGAATGGGTTAATGATTTTAATTTGCCCTGAGCTGAAAAGCTGGTCTCAATATACCGATCCCCTTTCCAAAAAACGTTACTCATACGGCTATGCTCAATACTTGGAGCCAAGTCGGTTTATCAACCGTTTGATATCGATAATTGAAAAAGATCAGAACACGGTTGTTATTACCCCATCTTCGTTTCGTGGACACAATGCAGTCATTGCGCCAGAGCACCTTAATCGACAACTAGATAGCGCGACTTTAGAGCAAGATAAGGTTGTTAGTAGCATTATCAAAGCTGCGTCTGGACACAGAAATCGCCCCTTGGTGGTCACTGCAGATAGAGGTCGAGGCAAGTCCTCGGCGCTTGGTCGGGCTGCACGAGCTTTAATGTTAGAGCAAGAAAAAAGGATCCTTATTACTGCCCCGATTAAGCATAATGTCGAACAAGTATTTGCATTTGCCACCGCGCCAGAACGAAGCACCTCGAATAAGAATGGGAGTTTAGAATTTGTAGCACCTGACGCATTGGTGTCGGGGTGTTACCACGCAGACCTACTATTTGTTGATGAAGCTGCTGCAATCCCCCCCCCTATTTTAAAAACACTTTTAGATACATATCCTAGGGTTGTTTTAAGCTCAACTGTCCATGGATACGAGGGCGCAGGTAGAGGATTTGAATTACGTTTCAAGCCATACTTAGAAACTGCGCACAAAGGTTGGAAAAGCCTAACTCTTAGCACGCCGATACGTTGGTATGTAAATGACTGTTTAGAGCATTTTTGGTTTACTGTTTTTATCATGCAAGACTCCAATTCAAGTTCACACGCCCAGCCACAAAGCAAAGTTACTGGGCAGAATAAGATACCTGAAAACCGGGAAACCTCCCCCATGAGGTTAAACGAATTTAAGTGCCAAGAAGTATCTAAGAAGCGACTGGTTGACTCCCCAGAACTATTGTCAAAAATATTCTCTTTGCTTATCAGCGCGCATTATCAAACGAGTCCTGATGACTTATTCAGATTACTCGACGCCCCTGAACAACGAGTGTATGTTTGTACACTCAACGAGGATGTCATCGGCGTTGCGTTAATTTGTTTAGAGGGAGGAAGCGCCCTAGCAGATATATCACAAGAAATACGGCTAGGTCATAGAAGGGTAAATGGTCATTTAGTCTCCCAAAACTTGGCCTTACATACCGCAGATGACAAATTCGTAACGTATGAGCAATGGCGGATTGTACGAATAGCGGTTAGCCAAGACTATAGACGCACAAGCATCGCAAGCACATTGTTAAAGTTCGTCGAATCATCCGCGATTGAACATGACATACCGTTAATCACAAGTTCATTTGGAGCAACCACAAATTTACTAAAATTCTGGGGGCATAGTGACTACGTTCCTTTAAAGCTTGGCTTTAAGAGAGACGCTTCAAGCGGCGAAGTTAGTCTGATTGTGGGTAAATCCTTAAGTCCGACTACTTCTACCCTATTAAATAAACTATCACTGCAATTTGGTGAAGAACTTATTTACCACGCTTCCCGTTATCACAGAAGCATGGATACATCTTTGCTCGCGAACCTGTTAACGTACTGCCAGCCAGAAGAGAGCTGTACGCGTACTCGGTATCGGGTTGGGCAATTTATTGCATCTAGCTCTCCTTACATGCCTTTCTCTCAGTTATTAGCAAAATACGTTTTGAACAAACTAACTAAAGTAAATAGCGCTAATACCCTTACCAAGGAAACTGAAATCCTTGTAGCTGCCTTAATACAATTTAAATCGACTCAAGATTTAGTCATAGAATTTAATTTAAACGGCAAAAAAGAACTGAATACATATATAAGAAACGCGATAGCCAGTATTTAGCATCCCTACACCTAGCATAGAGCTCAAACCTGACACTTTGTCGCGGGGAATGCTTCATCATGGACGTGTCTATACCGTATTTGATACTTCCCTGGAGGTTTATTGCTGATTCGCTTTGCGCGAAGCGCATATACGAAAAAGCCCTGACCGTTTTTTGGTCAGGGCTTTTCGTGTAATGGGCGTCTGGCGGTGTGCTACTCTCGCATGGGGGTGAAGTCGGAGGCTTTTGCGAAGCGCAGCTTTGCCCGACTGAACGACACGCCATGGATGGCCTGGTGGCTGGTGCGCAACACCAGGGATGGGTTGTTCTTCAGCTCTCATGCAAAGCACTAGAGTCGAATGCCCTTGATGGATTTGGTTTCTCTATGCGGGGTGGCTTTGCGCGACAGCGCTTAGGAAAAGGGCTATCCGTTGATGCCGTATCAACCTTGCAATAATATTTCTTACACATGCAAAAAAGGGCTAACCTTACGGATAGCCCTTTTTCTAAATGGGAGTCTGGCGGTGTCTTCCGCCAACCGCGTTGTCTCGCATGGGGGTGAAGGCGGAGGCTTTTGCGAAGCGCAGCTTTGCCCGACTGAACGACACGCCATGGATGGCGTGGCTGGTGCGCAACACCAGGGATGGGTTGTTCTTCAGCTTTCATGCAAAGCACTAGAGTCGAATGCCCTTGATGGGTGAAAACGGGGCTCTCTGGAGCACCGCTCCAGCCGTTTGAACGACCGACATGGATGTCGGGCTGGGCTGAGCTACAGGGAAGTATGACACCTAGGCGTCTAGTTCGTTAACAAGCTTTAAAATGCGATTTCGACTACAGTTGATTTTTCTACAGCGCAGAAACGAAAAAAGCCACCCGATATAGGTGGCTTCATTCTAAATGGGAGTCTGGCAGTGTGCTACTCTCGCATGGGGAAACCCCATACTACCATCGCCGCTAATGCGTTTCACTTCTGAGTTCGAGATGGGATCAGGTGGGGCCGCATCGCTATGGCCGCCAGACATAAACTGTTATCTATCAAGCCGCAGCTTAATAAATCAATATGTAAAAGCTGATGCCGCGCCTATTAAGGTCTGGCTGTAATCATCGCTAAATCTCTTTAGTCTTACTCTTGATTTCAATACTTGTCATACAAACAACATCCAAAGTCATTTGGGCGTTGTATGGTTAAGCCTCACGGGCAATTAGTACAGGTTAGCTTAACGCCTTGCAACGCTTCCACATCCTGCCTATCAACGTCGTAGTCTTCAACAACCCTTTAGGACAGTTAAACTGCCAGGGATGACTCATCTTGGGGCTCGCTTCCCGCTTAGATGCTTTCAGCGGTTATCGATTCCGAACGTAGCTACCGGGCAATGCTTTTGGCAAAACAACCCGAACACCAGCGGTTCGTCCACTCCGGTCCTCTCGTACTAGGAGCAGCTCCCCTCAATCATCCAACGCCCACACCAGATAGGGACCGAACTGTCTCACGACGTTCTAAACCCAGCTCGCGTACCACTTTAAATGGCGAACAGCCATACCCTTGGGACCGACTTCAGCCCCAGGATGTGATGAGCCGACATCGAGGTGCCAAACACCGCCGTCGATATGAACTCTTGGGCGGTATCAGCCTGTTATCCCCGGAGTACCTTTTATCCGTTGAGCGATGGCCCTTCCATACAGAACCACCGGATCACTATGACCTACTTTCGTACCTGCTCGACGTGTCTGTCTCGCAGTTAAGCTGGCTTATGCCATTGCACTAACCTCCTGATGTCCGACCAGGATTAGCCAACCTTCGTGCTCCTCCGTTACTCTTTGGGAGGAGACCGCCCCAGTCAAACTACCCACCAGGCACTGTCCGCATTCCCGATAAGGGAACAACGTTAGAACATCAAACGTACAAGGGTGGTATTTCAAGGTTGACTCCACGCAAACTGGCGTTCACGCTTCAAAGTCTCCCACCTATCCTACACATGTAGGGTCAATGTTCAGTGCCAAGCTATAGTAAAGGTTCACGGGGTCTTTCCGTCTAGGTGCGGGTACACAGCATCTTCACTGCGATTTCAATTTCACTGAGTCTCGGGTGGAGACAGCGTGGCCATGGTTACACCATTCGTGCAGGTCGGAACTTACCCGACAAGGAATTTCGCTACCTTAGGACCGTTATAGTTACGGCCGCCGTTTACCGGGGCTTCGATCAAGAGCTTCGCTTGCGCTAACCCCATCAATTAACCTTCCGGCACCGGGCAGGTGTCACACCGTATACGTCATCTTTCGATTTAGCACAGTGCTGTGTTTTTAATAAACAGTCCCAGCCACCTTTTCACTGCGGCCCCCATTCGCTCAAAGAGCAAGTCTCATCACAAACAGGGGCGTACCTTCTCCCGAAGTTACGGTACGATTTTGCCGAGTTCCTTCACCCGAGTTCTCTCAAGCGCCTTAGTATTCTCTACCTGACCACCTGTGTCGGTTTGGGGTACGGTTCGATATATCATAAGTTTAGAGGCTTTTCCTGGAAGCAGGGTATTTGCAACTTCAATTCCGTAGAATCTCGTCTCGTGTCTCAGGCATGTAGAATCCCGGATTTACCTAAGATTCAACCCTACACACTTTCACATAGACAACCAACGCTATGCTTGCATAACCTTCTCCGTCCCCCCATCACTGATATACCAAGTACGGAAATATTAATCCGTTTCCCATCGACTACGCATTTCTGCCTCGCCTTAGGGGCCGACTTACCCTGCCCTGATTAGCATGGGACAGGAAACCTTGGTCTTCCGGCGTGCGGGTTTTTCACCCGCATTATCGTTACTCATGTCAGCATTCGCACTTGTGATATGTCCAGCAAACCTCTCAGTTCACCTTCAGCCACTTACACAACGCTCCCCTACCACGCAAAGTAAACTTTGCGTCCGCAGCTTCGGTATATTGCTTAGCCCCGTTACATCTTCCGCGCAGGCCGACTCGACTAGTGAGCTATTACGCTTTCTTTAAAGGGTGGCTGCTTCTAAGCCAACCTCCTAGCTGTCTTAGCCTTCCCACATCGTTTCCCACTTAGCAATAATTTTGGGACCTTAGCTGGCGGTCTGGGTTGTTTCCCTCTTCACGACGGACGTTAGCACCCGCCGTGTGTCTCCCGGATAGTACTCACTGGTATTCGGAGTTTGCAAAGGGTTGGTAAGTCGGGATGACCCCCTAGCCTTAACAGTGCTCTACCCCCAGTGGTATTCGTCCGAGGCGCTACCTAAATAGCTTTCGGGGAGAACCAGCTATCTCCCGGTTTGATTGGCCTTTCACCCCCAGCCACAAGTCATCCGCTAACTTTTCAACGTTAGTCGGTTCGGTCCTCCAGTTGATGTTACTCAACCTTCAACCTGCCCATGGCTAGATCACCGGGTTTCGGGTCTATACCTTGCAACTAAAACGCGCAGTTAACACTCGCTTTCGCTACGGCTCCCCTATTCGGTTAACCTTGCTACAAAATATAAGTCGCTGACCCATTATACAAAAGGTACGCAGTCACAGAACAAGTCTGCTCCCACTGCTTGTACGTATACGGTTTCAGGTTCTATTTCACTCCCCTCACAGGGGTTCTTTTCGCCTTTCCCTCACGGTACTAGTTCACTATCGGTCAGTTAGGAGTATTTAGCCTTGGAGGATGGTCCCCCCATGTTCAGTCAAGATAACACGTGTCCCGACCTACTCGATTTCACTTAAAATTCGCGTTCGTGTACAGGGCTATCACCTTGTATCGCTGTGCTTTCCAACACCTTCCACTCGCTTATCATTAGCTTAAGGGCTAATCCCCGTTCGCTCGCCGCTACTAGGGGAATCTCGGTTGATTTCTTTTCCTAAGGGTACTTAGATGTTTCAGTTCCCCTCGTTTGCCTCATACAGCTATGTATTCACTGTATGATACCGCCGAAGCGGTGGGTTTCCCCATTCGGACATTTGTGGATCAAAGCATTTTGTCGGCTCCCCACAACTTTTCGCAGACTTACACGTCCTTCATCGCCTCTAACTGCCTAGGCATCCACCGTATACGCTTAGTCACTTAACCATACAACCCCAAATAACCTTTAATATTTGACGTATAGACGTTACTCATAACCGAAGTTATCAGCGTATCTACTTTGTATGCGTGACAAGTATTCATTTTCAAATCAGATAGAGTAAGCTCTTAAAGAGTTCTCTTAGTTTTGATTACTTTTATCAGCTTTCCATATTGTTAAAGAACATGTGTTTGCGTTTGCACGCATTCACGTAGGGTTTAAAAAACCCTAATCAATAAATACTGAATCAGTACACATTGATTAAGGCTAATCTTTTCTACTAAAACCGAGTCTCCTATGCCGCTGTAATCTTTTCTAATCAAAGCATGTAGTGAGGACGTTTAGCCTGCTAAACGACGAACTACATAACGCAGAGTAGGAAAGATTTGGTAGGCTTGGGCAGACTTGAACTGCCGACCTCACCCTTATCAGGGGTGCGCTCTAACCAGCTGAGCTACAAGCCTATTATTGCGCAAGCAATTTGGTGGAGCTAAGCAGGATCGAACTGCTGACCTCCTGCGTGCAAGGCAGGCGCTCTCCCAGCTGAGCTATAGCCCCTCTTAAATCGACATCAGTCTTTTTAAAGAGTCTCTCGGTTCTTCTTTACTAACAACAAAACAATCTGTGTGAACACTCAGCCTGATGAGGCCTAACCTAATAGTAAGGAGGTGATCCAACCCCAGGTTCCCCTAGGGTTACCTTGTTACGACTTCACCCCAGTCATGAATCACAAAGTGGTAACCGTCCTCCCGAAGGTTAAACTAGCTACTTCTTTTGCAACCCACTCCCATGGTGTGACGGGCGGTGTGTACAAGGCCCGGGAACGTATTCACCGCAACATTCTGATTTGCGATTACTAGCGATTCCGACTTCATGGAGTCGAGTTGCAGACTCCAATCCGGACTACGACGAGCTTTAAGGGATCCGCTTACTCTCGCAAGTTTGCTTCCCTCTGTACTCGCCATTGTAGCACGTGTGTAGCCCTACTCGTAAGGGCCATGATGACTTGACGTCGTCCCCACCTTCCTCCGGTTTGTCACCGGCAGTCTCCTTAGAGTGCCCAACTTAAGGCTGGCAACTAAGGACAGGGGTTGCGCTCGTTGCGGGACTTAACCCAACATCTCACGACACGAGCTGACGACAGCCATGCAGCACCTGTATCTAGATTCCCGAAGGCACCAATTCATCTCTGAAAAGTTTCTAGTATGTCAAGAGTAGGTAAGGTTCTTCGCGTTGCATCGAATTAAACCACATGCTCCACCGCTTGTGCGGGCCCCCGTCAATTCATTTGAGTTTTAACCTTGCGGCCGTACTCCCCAGGCGGTCTACTTATCGCGTTAGCTTCGCTACTCACGGATTAAATCCACAAACAGCTAGTAGACAGCGTTTACGGTGTGGACTACCAGGGTATCTAATCCTGTTCGCTACCCACACTTTCGCACATGAGCGTCAGTTACTGACCAGGGAGTCGCCTTCGCCACTGATGTTCCTCCAGATATCTACGCATTTCACCGCTACACCTGGAATTCCACTCCCCTCTCCAAAACTCTAGCCTGCCAGTTCTAAATGCAATTCCCAGGTTGAGCCCAGGGCTTTCACATCTAGCTTAACAAACCGCCTGCGTGCGCTTTACGCCCAGTAATTCCGATTAACGCTCGGACCCTCCGTATTACCGCGGCTGCTGGCACGGAGTTAGCCGGTCCTTCTTCTGTTGCTAACGTCACAGCTAACGGGTATTAACCGCCAACCTTTCCTCACAACTGAAAGTGCTTTACAACCCGAAGGCCTTCTTCACACACGCGGCATGGCTGCATCAGGGTTTCCCCCATTGTGCAATATTCCCCACTGCTGCCTCCCGTAGGAGTCTGGACCGTGTCTCAGTTCCAGTGTGGCTGATCTTCCTCTCAGAACAGCTAGAGATCGTCGCCTTGGTGAGCCTTTACCTCACCAACAAGCTAATCTCGCTTAGGCTACTCTTTGCGCGGGAGCCGAAGCCCCCTTTGGTCCGAAGACGTTATGCGGTATTAGCTATCGTTTCCAATAGTTATCCCCCACACAAAGGCATATTCCTAAGTATTACTCACCCGTCCGCCACTCGTCATCTTCTAGCAAGCTAGAAATGTTACCGTTCGACTTGCATGTGTTAGGCCTGCCGCCAGCGTTCAATCTGAGCCATGATCAAACTCTTCAATTAAATATTTATCGAACATGAATTTTTTTTGGTAGACACTCATCAAGTGAGTGCCCACACAGATTGTCTTGTTATTAATTGTTAAAGAACAGTGCTACCGAAGTAGCGTGCTTCCTTGGAAGCGGCTTAAGATGCTGTCCGTGGACCCTCTTAAGCGGGAGGCGTATAATACGCTCTCAAGTTTCGATGTCAAGGCGTTATTTTTATTTAATTTTAAATCAATTTTTGACGTGGATCACAAACTGAAAAACCAAACTAAACTGCCTTACATCACGCTGATTAAAGTCTTTATAAAAGGCTTACATTACCTGGTGAAAACCAGTGTCGGTGCAGCTGTTTTAGCGGCTGTCCCGAAGCGAGAGGCGCATTATAGAGATCCCTTTTTTGATCGCAAGTGTTTATTTCAAAAAAATGTTCAACTGCTCAACTTATGACCATTAAGCACGCAGAAGGTACAAATTGGTCGATTTTCCAACGTTTTGCTTTTTGTCTTTTGTCTTAGAATCCCTAACTTGCAATCCACCCTATAACGCCAGATTTTTAGTATCAGATTTAGACAATTAACTGCCCTGTATTATCCAAAAAGCTGTGTATATAAGAACGCAAAACATGAATGAGTTTACTAGCGGGTTATGTCTTGTTGAAAATCAGGAAGAAAATGAAACGTAAATTAAGGAAAGTATGTGTGCGATCTGGAAAAGCTAACGACTAATCACTAGCCTACATACTACACGAGATAATTATTCTATTGAGAGTTAAAGAACACAGCGGTGGATTTTGAAGCAGACGACAGGGCTTAGTTCTCTAATTAGCCCTGCCATCTTTATATAAGATTATGACTTTGATTTTATGAACGTCATAGCCACAAAGCGCTACTGCTTGTTCGTTGGTTCCTCAACGTCATCATCTGTGGTGCTCTCAGATTGCTCATCACCTTGGGTAAAATCGGCATCGTTTTCATCTGCATCCCCTACTACATGTTCTAACTTGACCTTATCTACACTCCTAAAGGTGTTGATAGGCCCAGCGAGTGCGTATAAGGCAAAAACCACGAATAGAACTAAAGCAGGCTCAGTCGCTACCACTACAAAAATCAGCATCACTAGAAGTAAAGCAACAAATGGCACTTTACCGTGCCAGTTTACTTCTTTGAATGAATTGTATTTAAAATTACTCACCATCAATAGGCCTGCCAAGCTAGTGACCAAGGCAACTAGAACGCCGTAGTCGTCACCATTGACGTCATACTCTCCGCCTACCCAAACGAGACCTGCCACCAATGCAGCCGCCGCGGGGCTGGCTAAACCTTGGAAATAGCGTTTATCGGCAATACCAATTTGAGTATTAAAACGCGCTAAACGCAAAGCTGCTCCAGCTACGTATATAAAGGCAGCTAACCAACCTATTTTACCTAAACCGCTTAATCCCCAGTTGTAGGCAACCAGCGCTGGCGCCATACCGAATGACACCATATCTGCCATAGAGTCGTATTCGGCCCCAAATTCACTTTGGGTATTGGTCATACGAGCAACACGGCCATCAAGGCCGTCAAAAATCATTGCGATGAATATCGCTACAGCCGCAGCTTCGAAGTGTCCATTCATTGACGCAACAACAGCATAGAAGCCAGAAAATAAACCGGCAGTGGTTAATAAATTAGGTAAAAGGTAAATACCTTTACGCTTAGATTCGGGCATAACAGCTCCTTAGATAAAATAACGGCGCCAAGATAACATAAACGTTTGATGGTAGTTATTGGGCAATCCAAAAAAACTGCAAGATCAATCCATTACTAAATTTTCTTTCAAACTATGTTGGCGTATTTTTAAGCATACCTATTATACGTATTTCCTATATTCGCTCCCACAAATAAATGTATAATTAGCGTAATGTATATGGATTGAGTCACTGGTCAGCTCAGCTGTCGAACTTCTTTACAATAAAACTAAAGTGCGATTCTAAAATCAAACAACCAATTGAAATAGAAGCATTTTTATAAGTGGCTTAATTTATGCTTAGAGTGAAAATATATAATTGATAACACTCAGCATCTTTTACGGACTGGAAGGTTAAATATGAAAAAACAACTTATTTTGCGCAGTGCAGCGATTGCGGCATCGTTAATGACTATGTCATTTGCCAGCTTTGCTACCGATACCACCGAATGGAATTTTAGATCCTACGGTGGTAACGATTATGGGACTGGCAACAGCACTAGTTCATACGGCAATACTTTGAATTTTAGTTCATCAAGCAACAGTTTGTCGGTAACAGCTTGGGCAGATACTAATGAAATCAGTGGCCCGGATACTGTAGAGAACGCTACCGCAGCAAATAATGGTTATGGTTTGCTCAATTACAACCGTAACAGCGACGGACACACTGTTGATAATAGTGGTGATACAGACATGCTGTTATTTTCTTTTGATGATTTAGTGTCTATCACAGGTATTAACATTGGTTATTACTCTAACGATTCGGATATATCCATTGCTGCATTTGACGACTTACCTACACTTCAAGGGCAGAGTTGGGAAAGCGTTGCAAGCACAGCATCATTTAGTGCAAGCTTTGCCAATATAGGTAATGGTTGGAGTTCTTTAGATACTGAATCAACAGAAGCACAATACTGGATCGTTGGTGCCTATAACAGCTCCTTCGGTGGCGCAAGTGGCGCAGGCGCAGGATGGAGCGATAATCTTAAGATCGCAGGTTTATCTACCGTTGCCGGCATTGGCCCAGATCCTAAGCCACCTACAGATGTTGCAGAGCCAAGTTCATTAGCAGTGTTAGCTTCGTTTGGTTTATTCGCTGTATGGCGTCGTCGTAAAACTGCATAAACACGTTTAACGTTTTGAAAACCTCACCTTGTGAGGTTTTTTTTTGCCTTGAAATATACATTAGTATATTTGTGTCCATCAAATACCTAGGGTATTCAGGTAAAATATACCGTAGTATTTTAGCCATGCATTCTATGGAAAAGAGTCAATCCAATATATGAAACTTCGTTCACTTCCCATTTCGCTTCGTGCCATTGCTTTTTGCGCAGTATTACCTTCATTGGCGTTCGCCGATACATCTGAAAACTATGAAAAAGCGCTCTCTGCGTTTAATCAAGAAGCATTCTCTGATTCTTATATTCATCTTAAAAATGCCCTGCAAGAGTCCCCGTCTCATTTACCGTCGAAACTGCTAATGGGTCGTGTTTTATTAGTAGACGGTTATATCAATGACGCTATCACAGAATTTGAAGAGGTTATGGATGCAGGCGCAGATTTAAACTTAGTGCTAGTGCCATTGGCAAATGCTTACCTGATTAGTCGAAGATTTGACGCACTTATCGATTTGCCGACACCTCGCAGTTTATCTTCATCCGTAAAGCTCGATGTTCAGCTATTAAAAGCGGCGGCGCATATTCAGAAAAAGGAGTTAGATAAAGCAAAATCTATTTATCAGAATGCCCAACTTCAGCTCGGTGAAAACAGCAATGTATTAAACGGATTAGCGCAGATAGCACTTTTGAATAAAGAATATGCTCAAGCTAACCAATATCTAGATGAAGCCCTGTCAATTGACCATAACAATGCCAAAAGTCTAATGATGCGTGGCTTAGTGTTGCAAAGCCAGGGCAAAAGTGACGAAGCTCGAACCCAATTTGAGCTTGCCTATCAGTTTGATGACTTCGACCCAACCATTAAACGCGCTCTTGCCAATAGTTACGTAGAAGCGAATATGCTCAGTAAAGCACAGGAGATGATTGCCCTTATTGAAGAACAAACCTCTGGTGACTTGCAAACGCAACTATTAAAAGCCCGCGTATTAGCGATGCAAGAAAAAAGCTCAGAGGCTGATGCACTACTCGCTCAACTTAATCAAATGTTGAGCTTGGCCACCGAAGAAAATAAAGAACAAACAAGCTGGCTCAGCTTAGTTGCTGGCATAACCGCTTATATTAACAAAAATTACGAAGTCACCGTGCGAGAGCTAAGCCGCTATATTAAAAGTGGCTCAGCTCCTCCAGAATTATTAGGTATGTTGGCCGAAGCGCATATTCGTCAAGGTGACGCTAAAAAGGCCATGGAATTGCTCGAGCTCAACGAGCGTATCGTGCTCAGTAGTGTTCCTGTATCGTCTTTATTATGCGACCTGTATTTAGCAAATAACAAAGTATTTAAGTGCGATAGCCTAGTTGAAGAATTGAAACAGGTGCATGACAGTAATCATACGATTATTTTATTAGAGGCAAAGCTGCTAGTACGTAGAGACAAAATTGATGACGCCCTCGCTCTTTTAGGTAACAGCCTTCTTGATGCTAATGCACAAGACGTTCTACTTTTTAAAGCGACACTTGAAGCTAACAATCAACGCTATGAAGACGCATTACTGTCTGCTAATAAATTGATTGAATTAGCACCCGAAAATGTAGATTACAAAAATCTACATGCAGATCTGCACATCCGCTTGGGTCACTTTGCCCAAGCAAAATCCTCTTTAAACAAAGTGCTCGCGACAGATCCTAACAACATAGCGGCGCTAATGAATTTGTCCCGAGTTCAATTTGCACAACAAGCGCTATCAGAGTCTCGTCAAACAATTGAAAAAGTCATTACTATTCAACCGACGAATATATCGGCACTTGTTTTGCGCGCTCAAATATTAGTCAAGCAGGGAAATCTTGATGATGCAGTAGAGGCACTACTCACGGCGAAAGCCGCAGCCCCTAATAAGGCGGCTCCCCATGAACTTCTTGCCAATATTTATCGTGTGCAACAGAAGTACGCTATTGCATTAGATGAAATTAATGCTCTGCTGAAAATAGACCGGTTAAATTCAGCTTACATATTCGAAAAAGCGAATTTGCTGATAGCATTAGATGAACCGCAAAAAGCCAAGAACCAATTGGATATCTTATCCGCACAATGGTCAGATGATGCCTCTCAACTCGTTGAATTAAGTCGTGTTCAATTACAAGCAAACGACATAAGCGGTGCAAAATTGAGCTTAGAAAGAGCATCTGTTATTGCCCCGCAATATGCGTTAGCGAAACTTGAGTACGGTCAATTACTTATCAATCAAGGGAATTTAACCGACGCAAAATACGTTATTGATAATATGCAAAAAAGCTTTACTAATAACCCGAATGTATATGTATTACAGGGGAATTACTTTAAAGCCTTGAACGATGATGACCAAGCTTACAGCGCTTATTTTGAGGCCGTCACGCTTAACCCTAACTTTACCCTGCCGCTTATCGAGTTATATCAAATAGCCAGTCACGGTAAACATCAACAAGACTTTAAAGAGTATTTGAAGCAGCACTTATTGACGAATGAGGATGCACACTTTCAAAGACACCTTCTTGCGGATTTACTCTACATTGAAAAAAGTATGCAACGCGCAGAGGCTCATTACCTCAAACTTATCGCGGTTGAAGACTTGCCCAACAAAGCCCGTATATATAATAACCTCGCTTTAATCAAAGTCCGTTCCCAACCAGAACTAGGCTTAGAGTACGCTCAAAGCGCAGTCGAACTAGCGCCGAACTCTGCCGCTATCTTAGACACCAAAGGTTGGTTATTGGTTAATAACGCACGCTATCAAGAAGCACTAACGACACTGCGAACAGCTTTTACCATGCGTTCGAATGATCCCTCTATCCGATATCACTTAGCTACCGCATTAAAAGGACTGGGTAAAATTGACCAGGCGAAAAATGAATTGAAACAAGCATTGGCAAGTAATAAAACGTTTCCTGAAAAACGAGATGCTCAAGCGTTGCTTCAAACGCTGTAACCGCTCAAAGTTTTTTTAACCAATTGAGTTTTAAACATGAAAAACGGCTACCTAGGTAGCCGTTTTAGTTTTTATATGAAAATGATTGATTGCTCTACCGCAATATAGCTAGTCGATGATTAGCCCATTCTCATCGGCATCAATGCTTACCACACCTTCTGACACCAATTTACCTGACAGAATTTTTTGTGCTAATGGGTTTTCAATTTCCATCTGGATCGCGCGTTTAAGTGGGCGGGCTCCATACACGGGATCAAACCCTGCTTCAGCGATTTTCTTAAGGGCAGCGTCGGTTAACTCCAACCCAATCCCCTTCTCTTCTAAACGGTTGCGCAAAAACTGTAATTGCTTACTCGCAATTGATGTAATTTGCGCCAAGCCGAGTGGGTGGAACACAACCGTTTCATCAACACGGTTCAAAAACTCAGGTCTGAAGTGCGTGCTCAGCACGTTCAGTACAGATTGCTTCATTTTCTCGTAATCATTTTCACTGTGCTGCTCTTGAATGATGTCAGAGCCCAAGTTAGAGGTCATGATGATAACGGTATTTTTGAAATCAACCGTACGCCCTTGCCCGTCGGTCAAACGGCCGTCATCTAGCACTTGAAGCAAAATGTTAAACACATCAGGGTGGGCCTTCTCGATTTCATCTAGCAAAATGACTGAGTAAGGTTTACGTCTAACTGCTTCGGTTAAGTACCCCCCTTCTTCATAGCCAACATAGCCTGGAGGTGCACCCACTAACCTGGAAACGGAGTGCTTTTCCATAAACTCTGACATGTCGATACGCACCATGGCGTCTTCTGTGTCAAACAAGAAATTAGCCAAGGTTTTGCAAAGCTCAGTTTTACCTACACCGGTTGGCCCTAAAAACAAAAACGAACCAATCGGTTTATTCGGGTCCGCAAGGCCAGCTCTAGAGCGACGTATCGCATTAGACACCGCATTCACGGCTTCACTTTGCCCCACTACACGCTCATGCAAGGCCGCTTCCATACTCATAAGTTTGTCTTTCTCACCTTCAAGCATTTTCGATACTGGGATGCCTGTCCAACGTGAAAGCACATCAGCAATTTCACTTTCTGTTACTCGATTTTTAAGAAGTTGGTGCTCCAGTGGTTGCGATTCAGATTCTGTGGCTAGCTCTAACTTACTTTCAAGTTCAGGGATCCGGCCATATTGCAGTTCAGACATACGGCTTAGATCGGATGCACGGCGCGCAATCTCCAAATCTAATTTCGCTTGGTCTAACTCTGCACGAATATTTTGTGTCCCTTGCATGGCTTGCTTTTCTGATTTCCAAATTTTCTCTAATTCAGAAAACTTAATTTCCGCTTGTTCTCGCTCGATCTCGATCAGCTCTAAGCGTTTGTGACTCGCTTCATCCTTTTCTTTGGCCAGCGCTTGCTCTTCCAATTTTAACTGAATGATACGTCGCTCTAGCCTGTCCATGTCTTCAGGTTTAGAATCCATTTGCATACGAATGCTTGACGCTGCTTCATCGATAAGATCAATCGCTTTATCTGGTAATTGACGATCACTTATATAGCGGTGCGATAACGACGCCGCTGCCACAATAGCAGGGTCTGTTATCTCTACCGAATGGTGTAATTCATAACGCTCTTTTAACCCGCGTAATATCGCAACGGTGTCTTCAACACTCGGCTCATCTACCAGTACTTTTTGGAAGCGACGCTCTAATGCTGCATCTTTCTCGATAAACTGCCTGTACTCATCTAGTGTGGTAGCACCAACACAGTGTAGCTCGCCGCGAGCCAGCGCAGGTTTTAGCATGTTACCGGCATCCATTGCGCCTTCACCTTTACCTGCACCGACCATGGTATGCAATTCATCGATAAACAGAATAACGCGGCCTTCTTCTTTAGCCAGCTCGTTTAGAACGGCTTTCAAACGTTCTTCAAATTCACCGCGAAACTTAGCACCCGCGATTAATGCGCCCATATCAAGAGATAACACTCGCTTGTTTTTGAGCCCCTCAGGTACTTCAGAGTTAATGATACGCTGGGCAAGCCCCTCAGCGATGGCAGTTTTACCCACACCAGGCTGTCCAATCAGTACGGGGTTGTTTTTGGTACGACGCTGCAAAACTTGGATAGTACGGCGAATTTCATCGTCTCGACCAATCACAGGGTCTAGTTTGCCCTGCTCTGCGCGCTCAGTCAGATCAGTCGTAAATTTCTCGAGTGCTTGGCGCACATCTTCAGCATTCGGATCATTGACGGTTTGCCCGCCACGCATTGCTTCGATTGCTTTGTCGATAGACTCTTCAGTGGCGCCAACTTGGCGTAAGATCTCGCCGAGCTTGCCTTTATCTTGTACTGCAGCCAAAACGAAAATTTCAGAGGTAATGTATTTATCTTTACGTTTTTGGGCGATTTTGTCGCTCAAATTTAACAGCACTACCGTTTCTTTCGCTAACTGAACGTCACCGCCTACGCCTTCAACACGCGGTAGGTGATCTACAGCCTCTGCTAACGCCGATCGTAAGGTATTCACATTCAATTTGGCATGATCGAAAAGCGAACGCACTGAGCCGCCTTGTTGGTTTAACAAAGCCGTCATCAAGTGCACGGGTTCAATATATTGATGGTCACGCCCAAGCGCTATTGATTGAGCATCGGAAATGGCAAGTTGAAACTTGCTGGTAAAACTATCTAAACGCATATGCCACTCACTTTAATGGATTATTAATTAACCTATTAATGGTGCGTTGCCGTCAATATTCAAGCTGGAAATGCGACATTCGTCACTGAATATTGCGCTAGATCAATTTTTCCAAGGTCGTCAGGGCTGCAAACAAATGCCCGACACCATACGCCCTGTTTGAGAAAGGCCTTGATGGGTGGCACGTCGGTGAGAGAAGAATTGCTCTTCAAGTTCATAAGTACACTTATTGGCGGTAAATACGCCGCTCACGCCCAGACGCGACAGTTTTTCTATGGCGATTTGCTGTAGATCAGCGTGATACCTGCCAGCAACATTGCCTTGAGTAAAGCAATGGTCATATTGCTGAAAACGACTTAACACTGCTTCATTAACTTCGAAGTTCTTCTGACTAATATGCGGACCAATCCAAGCTATCAACTCTGAAGCAGAGCTGTTCATGTGATGGCAACAGTTTTCAATCACCCCGTCAGCCAACCCTTTCCAGCCAGCATGGACGGCCGCAACTTCACTGCCTTTTTTGTTGCATAACAAAATGGGCAAACAGTCTGCCGTCATGACTGCGCAGACAACACCGGCATCTAGCGTCGTACTGGCATCAACGCTTTGATTTTGTTCGCTGCTGGCGTCAACTGAAACGCATGCATTACCATGAACCTGATTCAACCATTTTATATGTTGATGCTTTGGCAGTAACGCGCGATTCCCCTCCACAGTGGATAGATCGTCTCCTACATGTGCTCCCACATTGAGTGAGTCGTATGGATCTTCGCTCAAGCCACCTGTGCGCGTCGTTGAGAAAGCCCGCACATTATGTGGTGCGGGCCACTGGGGGATAATCAGATCTAGTGCCATGATGTGTTAAACAAGATCATCCGGATTTTGTGCCGTGTCTTCTTTTAACACGTCCAACAAGTTAACAAAATCGTCGGGCAACGGCGCTTGAAAAGACATCCACTCTCCTGTGATTGGATGTTCAAGCTCTAACTGGATGGCGTGTAAAGCTTGGCGCTTAAAGCCACGAATCGTTTCTATCATCAATTCGCTTGCCGCTTTTGGTAATCGAGGACGACCACCGTAAGCTTGGTCGCCCACCAAAGGGTGACGTAAATGTGCCATGTGCACGCGTATTTGATGGGTACGACCCGATTCTAGTTTTAAGCGTAAATGCGTATGCGCCCGGTACTTATGTTTAACCCGATAATGGGTTAACGCTGGCTTACCAGATTGCACTACTGCCATGCTGGTGCGCTTAGTCGGATGACGACCGATAGGCTCATCAACACTGCCACCAGCAATCAAGTTACCGTATACGACAGCTTCATACTCGCGGCTGATTTCACGCGCTTGCAGCTTTTCAACTAAATGTGTTTGTGCTGGTATCGTTTTGGCTACCACCATCAAACCCGTGGTGTCTTTATCTAATCGATGGACGATACCAGCGCGGGGCACACTGGCAATCTCAGGCACGTGGCTTAGCAATGCATTTAAAATAGTGCCACTCGCATTGCCCGCCCCCGGATGAACAACCAAATTGGTTGGTTTGTTTATGACTAAAATATGCTCATCTTCGTAAACAATGTTTAGCTCAATTTCTTGTGCGCTGTGACGCTCTTGTATCTCAATACTGGCATCAATTTCAATTAACTCTTCACCAAGCAATTTTTCTCTTGGCTTGTTCACTATCTGACCATCAACGGCAACTTGATCCGCCAAAATCCAATCTTTTATACGAGATCGCGAATAATCAGGGAACATTTCAGCCAAAGCTTGATCCAAACGTTTACCTAATAACGTTTGCGGCACCACGGCCTGTAGTTGTATTTTTTCATAGCTGGTAGACATGCAAAGGAGACCCTAGTAGTGTTTCGGACGATTTATATGTGCATAGCCCAATACGCTGGGTTAGAATATGCAGTTGTTATCGGTTCGGTAAAACCCTATTCTAACGGATTTTTGCCAGCAATGAATCGGCGAACGCTTATCGCAAGCATAAATAAGAGCAAATAAGACAAATATGATGAGAAAGTTATCGTTACCCAAGATTTTTCTAGCCGCTGCGATCATCGCACTAGGTGGCTGTTCGTCCTCTCCAGATGAAGAAGAAGTCGTAGTCAACAACCGTAGTGCTCAGTCTTTGTATGAAGATGCGAAAGAAAAAATGGCAATTGGTAACTTCAATGCCGCGACTGCAACACTCAGCGCATTAGATTCCAGATACCCCTTTGGTCCTTTATCCAATCAGGTTCAGTTGGACTTGATTTATGCATATTACAAGTCAGGTAAAGTAAATGAAGCGATATCAACTATCGACCGTTTCACTCGCTTGAACCCAAACCATGCTGACGTTGATTACGCTATTTATATGCGTGGATTAACCAACATGGAATCCGATAAAAACCTATTCCAAGAATTGGTCGGTATAGACCGCTCAGATCGCGATCCAAGTAAGTCTCGTGAAGCTTTCGAAGATTTCAGGCGTTTAATCGACAAATACCCTGACAGCAAGTATGCCGCTGATGCACAAAAACGTATGTTGCATATCAAAAGTCGCTTAGCAAAATATGAAATTGCTATTGCACGCTTTTATATGCGCCGTGAAGCGTTTGTTGCTGCAGCCAACCGCGGGCGCTATGTTTTAGAGTACTACCCTGATACAGATCATGTACAAGAAGCACTAGAGATTATGGTGGAGTGTTACGACCAACTTAAGTTAGACGAATTGAAAAATAACGTCATGAAAACACTTAAGTTGAACTACCCTGATAGCAGCTTCATTAGCTAACAATCCGGTAAATTTCACAAAAAAAAACGCGCCATGAGCGCGTTTTTTATTGTCTGTTATTGGGTAAATCAGGCCAACTTTATTTGAAAAATAATTGACTGAACGGATTCAAAAGACGGGCTAAGCCTGACGTAAAATGTAACGGCTTGTCCACCATAGTAAACACCAAACATCCCTCGTCAGCTTCTGAAAACGGCATATGCTTCTTGGTGCTATCCATGATAGTGAAGTCTCCGCAATCGTAATCAGCTAATCCATCACTAAATTGACCATCAATCACTAACGTAAATTCGGTTCCCTTGTGAGTATGCTCTGGTACTTTGCCGCCCTTTTCCATGTAGATGAAGTTAGCTTGTCCGACCTGACCTAAATCAACCGGCGCCTGCCATAGCTTACCTACAAGCCGTGACCAATTACCCGTTTTGTGGGTGTATCGAGCAAGCGCTCTTGGCAGGGCAAAGTGCTTTCCATCCAACTCAAGCATGTTATTAACGGGCTGAAGAACCGGAGCTTCAACGTTGGGAGTTTGCATTATTTGCAACATCATATCGTTAAAATCAGGTTGTGGTTCAACCGCTTCTAGGTTGGTTGGAAAAACCTCAAGTCCCACCTCTTCTTGTGCCTGCATGGTTATTGCTTGGCAGCGAGGGCACATATCTACGTGGGCGGATATCATCAAAGCTAAATTTGTTGGGCAGGTTCCTTCAGCGAAAGCGCGAAGATGCGCCAAATCTGGGTGAAAATTAATCATTATCTTTTAACATCTCTTTCAATCGCTGCAAAGCAAGACGGGTTCTGGATTTGACCGTCCCCAGAGGGATGTCAAATTGGTCAGCGACTTCCTGCTGAGATTTACCTTCAATATAAATTGCTTCAATCACTTCGCGTTGCTTTTTCGGCAGGTCTTCGAATATAACCCCGAGCTGCTGAAGTGTTATTTGCTCATCTAATGAGACTTCGTTTACATCAGCGGTTTGCTCGCAAAGCACTGGCCATAGATCGTCAGCGCAGATATCTTCTTTACGGTTACGCTGTTTGCGCAACATGTCGAAGCGGATATTACGTGCAATAGTGAAAATCCAAGTGGAGGGAGCACCTTTCTCGGCATTGAATAAGTGAGATTTCTGCCACACATTCGACATGGTGTCTTGCACCAATTCCATAGCTAAAGCCTCATTACCCATTTGTTTTAGGGCATACGAGCGAAGACGTGGCGCGAAATAATTAAATATCTCTGCGAAAGAACGTTTGCAACGAGACTGCCCTACCAACACAAGATACGATGACATTTCATCCGCACAATCTTTTGGTACAACAGCATGTGAATGTTTTGATTCCAAAGGGATTCCGACTAGCATCACTTTCCACCGGTATTTAATAATAATCTTTATACTGGCTGTGATGCGAAAAAGATCATTTCACTAATTGTGTCAAATAATCGATCGTTTTGACATAGTCCCTTTGCTGAATAAAATGTTGTTTCTGTTCTGCTGATACTGGCAGTAATTCTAGCCAACGGTAGATGACCCACATGGGATCATTAAAAAGAGGCTCAGGATACAACTCTTGGATTTCCGGATACTTGTTAAATACATCCATCAAACGTTGCTTAACTAGCGCAACATTCGCTTCTGGCTCAGGTTGCCAAATTGGTGACCAACTGCACTGCCCTACATGCAAGCCGTCTTCCTCAGTGGTCACTTTTTCGATATTGAAACACCGGTCACCCTCAACGGTTATACCTAACAAACCATCACTAAGCATATCAAAGTCAACGACAGTTACATGCGTGCCTACAGGGTGAATATGCTCATTTCGGTCTTTGTCACCCTTTGCGTTTAACATGCATATTCCAAAACCAGTTTGTGTGGCGCAGGCATTTTTGACCATACGCACATAACGTGGTTCGAAAATGCGCAAATCCATACGTCCTTGGGGTAGAACGTGTGCTGATAAAGGAAATAAAGGTAGAGTTATCATATTCACTGTAAACAACGATTTTTTGTGGTTGATAGCAATAGTACGTCTGAGTTGAAATTAGGATCGCTCTTGTAACACGGCGCTATACGAGTGATCTAAAACGCGTCTATCGCGTTACTATAATATAGCTAACAATATTCATACTTTTGAAGAGCATAACAGATGGAAGTAGTAACGCTTTTTGTCAATTTTTATAAATCACTAGACACCCAATCACTCAGTGAGCTTAAAAACATATACAGCGATGATGTAGTGTTCGTTGACCCTGTCACTGAACATAAGGGTTTTGCTGCTGTTCATCGTTATTTCGAGCAATTATTAGCAGATGTCAATGAGTGTACCTTTGATATTTCACAGATAAAAGAAGCTGACTCAACTGTGTTTGTGAACTGGAAAATGTATTTTAGACACCCTAAATTAAAGGCAGGTAAGCTTATTAGCGTTGAAGGCATCAGCCAGCTGATAGTGAAGAAACAAAAAATTTGCTACCAGCGAGATTATTACGATTTGGGCAGTATGCTCTACGAACAAGTGCCGCTGTTAGGCACAGTGATTAAATATCTTAAAAAGCGACTCGCATCATGAAACGTATACTGATTACCGGCGCCACGTCAGGAATAGGCGAAGCCTTAGTAAAGCACGCCGCCCAAAGTGGATATGACGTTATAGCCTGTGGCAGAAATGCCGATAAACTAAAAACATTTGAGGGCGTTCCGGCTGTGACCACATTACAATTTGATGTCACTAACCGGCAGCAAACGAAGCTCAAATTAGAGGCGATCAGCGCCGACATTTATGTGTTAAATGCGGGGGTATGTGAATACGTCGAATTAGATTCATTCGACCCAGATATGTTTAAACGTGTATTCGAAGCCAATTTTTTTGGCGTTGTCCACTGTATTGATGCCCTGCTTCCAAAGTTAAGCACTGGCTCACAACTTGTACTAGTAGACAGTATGGCCAGATTCCTGCCGTTTACTCAAAGTCAGGCATATGGTGCCAGTAAAGCGGCACTGCATTATTTGACTAAAACCATGGAAGTGGATTTAGCGGACAAAGGCGTTGTCGTGCAAAGTATCTCCCCCGGCTTTGTAGAAACCCCGTTAACAGACAAGAATGACTTTGATATGCCGATGAAGATTTCCGTACATGAAGCAGCAAAAAGCTTGCTAAAAGGCATAGAGCGTCAATCTGCCAGTGTCTATTTCCCCACGATGTTCGGTTTATTACTGCGTTTTCTTTCCCGCTTACCAAGCTCACTGAAAGTCGCCTTAAGCAAAAAAATGAAAAATAATTAACAGGAAACGAACCAAGATGTCTAAACGAATTGCCATTATCGGCAGCGGTATTTCAGGTTTGACCTGCGGCTACTTATTAAATAAAAATCACGATATCACCGTGTTTGAAGCCAACGATTATATTGGCGGTCACACGGCCACCAAGGATGTCACCGTTAATGGCCGAGAATATGCTATCGATACCGGCTTTATTGTATATAACGATTGGACCTATCCGAATTTCATCAAGTTGATGGATTCACTCAATGTAAAAAGCCAACCCACCGAGATGAGTTTCAGTGTCAAAAATCCAGCGCAGAATCTTGAGTATAACGGCAATACCATCAACAGCTTGTTTGCCCAACGACGCAACATTTTCCGCCCGTTCTTTTGGCGTATAGTAAGTGATATTTTGCGCTTCAATAAATTATGTAAAGCACAAGATTTGGATGGCATCTCCGCTGACCAGAGCCTGTTTGGTTTTTTGACGGAACAGCATTTTAGCGACGCGTTTATTTATAATTACATATTGCCCATGTGCGCTGCGATTTGGTCCACTAGTGTCGAAGATATAAAAGCATTTCCATTCAAGTTTTTTCTACGATTTTTCAATAATCATGGCCTATTGAATGTGACGGATCGCCCTCAATGGCATACGTTAATCGGCGGCTCAAGAGAGTATATTGGTCCCCTGACCAGAGGCTTCACAAATAAAATATTATTGAATACCCCCGTCACGTCTGTGACCAAAACAGCGCAAGGCTATGAGCTGACCAGCTCTAAAGGCAGTGAATACTTTGATGATGTTATTTTTGCTTGCCACAGTGATCAGGCGCTTCGCCTATTAGACAATACCAGTATTGTGCAGCATGCTTCGGTGAAGAGCATTTTAGGCGCCATAAAGTACATGCCCAATGAGGTCATATTGCATACTGATGAAAGCGTTTTGCCCAAACGTAAACTGGCATGGGCCAGTTGGAATTACGCCATAGCCGATGAAAAACACGCTCATCAATCCCCCGCCGTGCTGACCTACAATATGAATATACTGCAATGTTTGCGTACTGATACGACATTTTGTGTGACGTTGAACGACCGAGCCTCAATCGCAGATGACAAAATACTAGGCGTGTACCAATACGCTCACCCCCAATTCGATAATGCAGCAATAGCCGCTCAATCCAGACGCAAGGAAATATCAGGTGTTGACGGCCTACATTTCTGTGGCGCCTACTGGTATAACGGCTTTCATGAAGATGGCGTGCTGAGTGCGTTAGACGTATGCCAGCACTTTGGTGAAAGTCTGTAATGCAAAGCGCTATTTACAAGGGCCGGGTGTTTCATGCCCGGCATTATCCCAAAAAGCATGCCTTTAATTACGATATTTTTCTTATGTGGTTAAAGCTCGATGAGATAGAAAAAGTCGAAAAAGACGTGCGTTTTTTTTCCGCCTCTCGCTGGGCGCCGCAACGTTTCAAACGAGAAGATTACTTAGGCGACAACAACACCACATTACAAGACAGCGTGCTGGAACGCATGTCTGAATTAGCCGAAAAACCGCTGCAAGGCGACGTCTATTTTCTTGGCCAAGTGCGCACGTTTGGATTGTATTTCAGCCCAGTTAATTTTTACTACTTACGTCAACCTGACGGCACATATAGCCATATGTTAGCTGAAGTCAGTAATACCCCTTGGAATGAGCGGCATCATTATTTGGTTGATTTACACGACCAGAAAAATTCACAAAAAGCGTTTCACGTTTCCCCCTTCAATCCGTTGGAGATGCAATATCAATGGTCGGTTATGCAACCAAATCAAAAACTTAACTTGACCTTGAAATGCGTGAAAGATATTACTCATTTAGACACCGGGTTAAATTTAACGCGGATTGAATTGAACTCAAAATCCCTCTTTCGCGTATTAGTATCAATACCCCATATGGCCATAAGAACCGTCGTTGGTATTTATTGGCAGGCACTAAAACTATTTATAAAACGTGTGCCGTTTTACGCTCACGCAACACAAGGTAAGAAGTAATATGGTTAACAGCGAACAGACACTCGAAGCGGTGGATTCTCTCTCTTGGCAAGACAAAATTAGCCGCCAAATCATGTTGAAAATATTTGCTAGCCTGCCGGAAGGCGAAATGGTGATAAAAGAAAATGGTGTGCTCGTCGATGTTTTCGGTGAAAAGGGCTCTGACTTGCATGCTGAGATAAACTTTATCGATTTACGCGCTTATCGCCATTTGCTTTTTGGTGGCAGCGTTGCTTCAGGGGAAACCTACACCGATGGCATGTGGACGACTCCCAATTTGACCAACGTTATTCGAATATTTGCCCGAAACCTGCCTATGCTTGACCGCTGGGAAGGTAAAATGGAATGGCTCGCCCTGCCCCTCAGGAAATTAAGCCACCTTGCAAGACGTAATTCCACCAGCCAGGCGAAGAAAAACATCGCAGATCATTACGATCTAGGCAACAAGCTTTATACACGCTTCTTAGATCAAACCATGATGTACTCCTCGGCAATCTATCCTCATCAAGATGCAGACTTACATCAGGCGCAACAACATAAACTAAAAACAATTTGTGAGAAGTTACAGCTGACCGAAGACGATCATCTTCTTGAAATTGGTACCGGCTGGGGTGGTCTAGCTGTGTATGCAGCCAAACACTACGGTTGCAAAGTGACCACGACCACTATTTCAGAGGAGCAATACCAGTTTGCCGAACAGTGGGTGGCTCGGGAAAATCTAGAGCAGCATATTACATTGCTAAAGAAAGACTATCGCTTGCTTGAAGGCCAATACGACAAATTGGTCTCCATTGAAATGATTGAAGCAGTAGGCAAAGAGTACTTACCCACTTTCTTTCAGCAGTGCTCAAACTTGCTCAAAAAAGACGGCATTATGCTGTTACAAGCGATCACCATCAGTGACCAACGCTTGAACAGTTACGCCAAGAGTGTTGATTTTATTCAAAAGCATATTTTCCCCGGCGGTTTTTTACCCTCACAGCTTTTAATCAATCAACATCTGAAAAAACATACCGATATGATGATCCGCGACCTGCATGACATAGGCCTGGATTACGCGAGAACCTTACAGCATTGGCATCAAGCGTTTAACGATAATATCGAAGCGCTAGCAAAAGACGGCTACGACGAACGCTTTGGCAACATGTGGCGCTATTACTTTAGTTATTGCGAAGGCGGTTTTCTTGAGCGCACCATTAGTACGGTGCAGCTAGTGCTGAGCAAGCCCGCTTACAATGCACAACTTAGTCGATAAACGATGAAAAAGTTGCTCACATTTACATTCATAAGCGCGTTGCTGTTGCCTTTGAGCTTAAGTGCGTCGCCCATCGATGCACTCAAACCTGTAGGCAGCGCTAAGTTGTCGGTCGTATTTTGGGATATATACCAATCAACGCTCTACAGTGATGACGGCACGTTTACCAGTGATGACCTGACGCAAGAAAGTCAGAGCCCTCTCGCCCTAAATATTCAGTATTTGCGGGATATTGAGGCAGATGAACTGGTAGAAGCCACTGCCGATGAATGGAACAAGCTAGGGTTAGGCGAAGCAATCTACCAACCATGGCTTACACAACTTACGGCAATATGGCCTGATATTCAGGAAAACGATGAGCTGTTGTTTGTCTTAAACCACACTGATGGTGGCGTCTTCTATTTTAACCAAGAAGAAATTGGGCGTATTGATGATCGCAGCTTTGGCGTCAATTTTTTGCGCATCTGGCTAGACAAAAAAGCCAGTTACCCGAAACTGCGTAATAAATTAATAGGCCAGTCACAATAGGAACGTATATGACGATATTAAAAACATTGGCATTAACCGCCGGAGCCGCCCTGCTTGCAGGCTGCAGTGCCTCTATCGATGATTATCGTGACACTAGGCCTACATTTTCACTCAAAAACTATTTTGATGGTGAAATAACAGCTTGGGGAATTGTGCAAGACTATTCAGGAAAGCTAACTCGCCGATTCTGCGTTGACATCGTCGCCACGTGGCAAGGTAACAAAGGGCAACTTCACGAGTCATTTTTCTTTAACGACGGTACCCGCCAGACCCGTATTTGGAAGGTAAATGTCGCGCAAGACCAAACAGTGACGGGCACTGCCGGTGACGTTGTGGGTCAAGCTTCTGGCTCATCCCAAGGTAGCGCGTTTAATTGGCAGTACACTTTAACCGTGCCCATTGATGGCACCGAGTATGATTTTGCCATTGATGATTGGATGTACGCTCTCGACGACCAGCGCATGATGAATCGTTCGTATATGAAAAAGTTTGGCGTGACGGTGGCAGAGTTCTCTATCTTCTTTGACAAGAGCGCACGTATTCCCTCTTGTGAATCACAAATGTAGGTTAGTACACAGAAATGAGGAAATCTAAAAAGCGGCATATGTGCCGCTTTTTAGATTTGAATTTATAGACTAAGCTAGCCCTACTCTACTGCCTCCGCTTAGGTCACTACCGGTTATTCTACGACCGAGATAGGCTCTGATTCTTTCGCCTTACCCTGTTTAATCGCAATTTCCACGCGGCGATTGCGGCTTCTTGCTTGAGCATCGTCTTCACCTAACAATGGGGCGGTATCCGCTTTCCCAATGACCGCCATGCGCCCCTCATCAAACCCTGGGGCTTTACGTAGCTCCTCAGCTACCGCAACTGCGCGCTGAGCTGATAAATCCCAGTTAGAACGATACAGCTCGTTAGAAATAACCAAACTGTCACTATGACCGGATATCTCAATATCCCCAGGCATATCAGCCAACAAGGTTCCAATTTTACGCAGGATAGGCTTAAACTGCGGCTGCAAGAAAGCAGAGCCCGCTGAGAAAGAGCCGTTCTCTCGAATACGGATGATCAGTTGTTGCCCAAGTGACTCCATCTCGATGGCACCATCAAGAATTTCTTTCTCAAGCTGCTGCGCCACCTTCTTCATTTGCTTATTGGCTTCTTCTTGACTCGCTGTGGTTTTGGCACTGGATTGTTCACTCGCCGTTTGCTGGGCAGCCCCGCCTTTTTGTTCACCACGTTGTTTTTGACGCCCACCAGCGGAATCTTCATTACCCGCTTGAAACTCCAACATTTGCTGAGTCATTTCTATGGTTTGCTGCTGAATGGTTTCAATAGGGGTAGGATCGGGTCGACCCGGTCTGAATTCCATGGCGATAACACTGGTGCCTTTGGGAATATCTTTGACTTCAATTTTATTTTGAACGCCAAACGCAAACTTCATCGAACCCGCGATCTGTTTGAACTTCAGTACATCCATTTCTGAAAACGACAGCAATAACACGAAGAAGCACATCAACAGTGACATCAAATCCGCGAATGTCCCCATCCACGCGGGTAATCCGGCGGGGGGGCATTTAGGGCATTCGTCTTCCATCAGTTATGCGTCTTCTGTCGCGCTACCGCGCTTACTGGCTGCAAGATAATTTTTCAAAATACCTTCAATAACACGAGGGTTCTGGCCGTCGGCTATGCCAATTATGCCATCGAGGATTAAGCTCTGGTTTAGTTTCTCTTCCACTGCTCTGTTACCTAGCTTCTCAGCAATAGGCAAACACACAACGTTCGCTAACACCGCGCCGTAAAGCGTTGTTAATAGCGCAACCGCCATTGCTGGTCCAATGGACTTAGGATCATCCATGTTTGACAGCATGGCAACCAAACCAATCAGCGTACCAATCATCCCCATGGCGGGAGCAACATCCCCCATCCCTTTAAAGATAGTAGCACCGAATTCATGCCGCTCTGTGGTCATAGATATGTCCTTGGCCATAGTGGCGCGCACAACGTCGACGTCGTGACCGTCAACCAACATATCAACGCCTTTTTGCATAAATTCGTTTTCTATTTGTGCTTCTTCTAGCGCTAAAAATCCGCCTTTACGCGCGGCATCCGCCATTTCAACGATTTTTTCAATCTGAGACTCAGGCGATTCGATTTTGAACATAAAGGCTTTACCGGCCACTTTACCTGCACCAAAGAATTGCCCAAGGGTGAATTGAGATAAAACGACAAAAAGACTACCGCAGACCACAATCAAAATGGATGGAACGTTAAAGAACATCCCCAAATCACCGCCCAGCACCATGGCCATGATCACGAAGCCGATTGCGCCAATCATGCCTATAAGGGTTGCTAAATCCACATTGTACTCCCATCAAAAAAGTGTGTTACGCGAAATATCAAATGGCCCAGCTCTAAAAACGCCTGCTTTAAAAAGCGAAAATTCGCAGGAGGTGCATTTAGGTTGTTGACTTGGTTAATCATTTTATCGACAAAGTTAAAATAATCTATAGTACTTAGCTATAAACCTGCCTAAAGAAATCCAAATTAACGCATTCGTCGTAAGATAATGATTCTATCTCGGAACAATCTTTTGTACGTTGGCCCTATGCGCCATGAAAAAGGTTTGACCACTATTTACCCCTCAGGTAAGGTGCGCTCAACTCGCAAAAGAGCAAGATATAAAAGAAGCAAAACCTATGACCAGTCGCAAAAAAACCGAAAACTTAAGCTTTGAAGAATCAATGCAAGAGCTCGATAGCATAGTCAATCAAATGGAAGAAGGTGAGCTAAGTTTAGAAGACGCTTTAGGGCGCTTTGAGCGAGGCATTCAATTAGCCCGCCATAGTCAAAATAAACTAAAACAAGCCGAACAGAAAGTTCAGATCTTAATGGGTCAAGACGAGCAAGCTCCACTGGCTGACTTCGACCCCAACAATACCCAAGACTAATGACATTTGAGACTCAACAGAAGCGTGTGCATCAACACGTTGACGCCTTACTACAAGCGCAGATTGGCAAACTTGGTGACCATGCCCCAACGTTAAAAAATGCCATGCAGTACGCCTTGCTAATGGGCGGAAAACGCATGCGACCTTTTTTAGTGTATGCTGTCGGCGAAGCTTTAGGGATTGAACAGTCTGATCTTGATGCCCCCGCCCTCGCATTAGAATGTATCCATGCTTATTCCTTGGTACACGATGACTTGCCTGCGATGGACGACGACGATTTACGCCGCGGGCACCCCACGTGTCACATTCAGTTTGATGAAGCCAACGCTATTTTAGCCGGCGATGCCCTGCAAACTTTGGCCTTTGAGATCATCGTTAATTACCCATTATCAGATTTTGCCAATGCGCAACGTATCGAATTGGTGCGTATTTTAGGTCAAGCATCTGGTTACGACGGCATGTGTGGCGGACAAGGAATTGATTTAGCGTCCACCAATAAGCTGATCACTCAAACACAACTGGAGTTGCTGCATAGCAAAAAAACCGGGGCGCTTATCACTGCAGCGGTAAAAATGGCATCCGTGTTGTGCCCGTCAGTTAGCGATGAAAGCAAATCGCTATTGCAGCAATATGCGTCCACCATTGGTTTGGCGTTTCAGGTGCAGGACGATATTTTGGATGTGGTCGGTGATTCACAAACCTTAGGTAAACCCCAAGGTTCAGACCAAGAGCAGAATAAAAGTACCTATCCTGCACTGCTTGGTTTAGAAGGTGCTCAGGGCTATCTCGCTCAACTTCATCAAGAAGCGCTTCAAGCTTTGGACGCTTTACCTTACAATACACAGGTGTTGAAATCATTTACCGATTTCGTCATTCATCGTAATCATTGATTACGAACGATACATCATCAAATAATAATAGTAGAAACGTACCTCATGACCCTGGATTTAGCCCACTACCCGCTTCTGGCTTTAGCGGACACGCCCGAGCAATTGCGCGAGCTTCCTCAAGACAAACTAAAGCAAGTCGCCAAAGAATTACGTCAATATTTGTTAACCAGCGTAAGCCAAAGTAGTGGTCATTTTGCCTCTGGGTTGGGCACAGTCGAATTAACCGTCGCCCTGCATTATGTTTACAACACCCCGTTCGACCGCCTTATCTGGGATGTGGGCCATCAAGCTTATCCCCATAAGATTTTGACAGGCCGTCGTGATCGTATGCCTACCATTCGCCAAAAGAACGGTTTGCACCCTTTCCCTTGGCCGAATGAAAGTGAGTACGATACCTTTGCCGTAGGTCACTCATCTACCTCCATCAGCGCTGCAGTAGGTATGGCCGTTGCTGCAGAAAAAGAAGCATTGGGTAGAAAGGTCGTTGCCGTTATCGGTGATGGCGCAATGACCGCAGGTATGGCATTTGAAGCGCTAAATCATGGCGGTGACATCGATAAAGACATGCTGGTTATTTTAAATGATAACGAGATGTCAATTTCAGAGAATGTGGGGGCATTAAACAGTCACCTAGCCCGTTTACTTACAGGTAACTTCTTTAACTCTATTCGTGACGGCGGCAAGAAACTCCTCAGCAGCGTTCCGCCTATTAAAGAGTTCGCCAGCCGAGCCGAAGAACATATCAAAGGCATGGTAGTACCAGGCACCATCTTCGAAGAATTAGGGTTTAATTACATTGGGCCGATTGATGGTCACGATGTAAACGGTGTGGTCGACACATTGAAAAACATGCGCAACATCAAAGGGGCGCAAATTCTTCACGTGGTCACCAAAAAAGGTAAAGGCTATGAGCTAGCCGAGAAAGACCCGATTAAATTTCATGCCGTGCCTAAATTCAACCCATCTGCTGATGGTTTGCCTAAGGCTGCGCCGAGCGATCCAACGTTTTCAAACATTTTTGGCCGTTGGTTGTGTGACATGGCACAACAAGATCCTAATTTAATGGCTGTTACCCCTGCCATGCGCGAAGGCTCAGGTATGGTCGAGTTTTCACAAAAATTCCCAGCACAATATTTTGACGTCGCCATTGCCGAGCAACACGCAGTGACATTCGCTGCGGGCCTTGCCAAAGAAGGCCAAAATGCCGTAGTGGCTATTTACTCAACGTTTTTGCAGCGCGCCTACGATCAGCTGATCCACGATGTGGCTTTGCAAAACTTACCCGTGTTGTTCGCTATTGACCGCGCAGGTTTAGTCGGTGCTGACGGGCCAACGCACCAAGGCGCATTCGATATCCCATTTTTACGCTGTATTCCGAACATGGTTATCATGACACCTGCGGATGAAAATGAATGTCGCCAAATGCTATACACAGGGCACAAGCTGAACAAACCGGCTGCAGTCAGATACCCAAGAGGTTCAGGCACAGGTGTTAAGCCCGATAACACCATGCAAGCATTGGAAATCGGTAAAAGCAGAACCATACGCCAAGGCGAAAAAGTCGCTATATTGAATTTTGGCGTGTTACTGCCTTATGCAGAAAAAGCCGCTGAAGTACTCAATGCCACTGTGATTGATATGCGCTTCGTCAAGCCCTTGGATACTGAAGCGGTGGCCAATGTGGCCAAAAATCATGAACTGCTTATTACCCTTGAAGATGGCGCTACCACAGGTGGTGCTGGCGGCGCGGTGGCTGAATACCTACTGAGTACAGTACACACCAGTCGCTTACTGCAAATCGGTTTGCCTGATGAGTTTATAATGCAGGGCACCCAAACTGAGATGTATGCTGAAATTGGAATGGATGACGCGGGTATAATCGCTAAAGCACACACTTTCTTGGCCCAGTAAAAGCCCTCTATTCCCAATCTATTAAGCCGCTTTATTGCTACTCAGTAAAGCTAAAAGCGGCCTTGGTATTAGCCACCCACAAACCTATCGCTGAGCCAGTAACCTATCTAGATTATTGGCAAACGCTTGTTTCTCTTTGTTGCCATAAGCGCCAGGACCACCTGTTTGAACGCCGCTGCTACGCATGGTGTCCATGAAGTCACGAATATTCAATATGCTACCGATACTTTCTTTGGTGTAAAGCTCACCACGTGGGTTGAGCGCATGAGCGCCCTTAGCAATGACCTCGGCGGCAAGCGGTATGTCGGCGGTGATCACCAAGTCGTTCGCTACGCATTGCTCAACAATATAATCATCAGCCATGTCAAAGCCACTTTGTACCTGAATACTGGTAATGTTTTTATCAGGCGGTACAGGAATGTGTTGGTTTGCCACCAAGGTCATTTCAACCTGAGTGCGCTGCGCCGCTTTAAACAAGATTTGTTTTACAAGAACGGGACACGCGTCCGCATCAACCCAGATTTTCATGGAGTACCTTTTCGATTAACAAACAACAAAGAATCAACAAAACAGAATAAAAAACAAAGAGTATGAAGCGTTAGCGCGCATAACTGTATCGTTTAGAAGCGGCTACAGCCAGCCAAAATACAGCGTGATGTGCATCAGAATGAGGGCGAAAAAACCTGCTAAAATATCGTCAATCATAATGCCGAACCCACCATGTACCCGCGCATCTAAATAACTGATCGGCCAAGGCTTCAAGATATCAAAAATACGAAACAGAACAAAACCGAGCAGCAATGTTTGCCAACTCAGCGGTACGGCAATCATAGTGATAAGTAAACCTGCAATTTCATCCCATACTATGGATGAATCATCATGCACCATCATGTCTTTGGCTGTTTTACCGCATAACCAAATACCGATGACTGAGGCTATCAAAGTCACCAGCAAATAGCCTGTTAGCGCAGTGCTATAAGCAAGCAAACACACCAATGGAACAGCCGCAACCGTACCGAATGTGCCAGGCGCTTTTGGCGCTAAACCGCTGCCAAACCCCAAGGCTAAGAAGTGAATGGGGTTGGCTAGTGAAACGCGCTTACGAATATGTCTATCCATTATGCTCGCTTCGCGTGGTTAGGTTGTTCTTTCGTTAATTCAGCTGAATTGAAATGCTCAAACCCCGTTTGGCTGTATGCATAGCTTTCATCATTGAGTTTCAAATCAATTTTGCCAACCGCACCGTTAATTTGGCCGATGCAGGTTGCTGGCACATTGCTGCAAGCCAATACACGCTCTACATTGTTTTTTTGCTCTTCACTCACAGTAAACAGAAGCTCGTAATCATCACCAGAACTCAAAGCGTAATGAAATGCGGCATCTCGATCTGCGGACTCGAGCATCGCTTTGGACAACGGCAGTTTATCGAGTTGCAAGCACGCCCCACATTGGGATGCCTTTAATATATGCTTAATGTCCGCTAATAAACCATCAGAGATGTCGATACAGGCACTCGCCACACGGCGTAAACTGGTGCCTGCAAATACTCTTGGTGTTGGGTAATGTAAACGTTTCAGCAAGTACTCACTGTGCTCGGTACTTTTAACCTCAGCACGATTAAGCAGAATATCGAGCCCTAAGCCAGCATCCCCTAATGAGCCCGTCACATAAACGAAATCCCCCGGTTTAGCACCAGAGCGCTTCAAAGCTTGATCAGCGGCAACAAACCCTTGCGCGGTAATGGTGATCGCCAGTGGACCTTGCACCGTATCGCCGCCAATAAGCTGAACAGAGTAATACTCAGTAAGTTCTCTAAAGCCTTCAGAGAACGCTTTAAGCCACTGCTCATCCACGTTAGGTAAAGATAAAGATAGACTCAACCAAGCTGGCTCAGCGCCCATGGCTGCCAAATCACTCAAATTTACCGCAATAGCTTTTTGGGCGATGGCTTTAGGGTCGGCGTCAGGCAAAAAATGCACACCACTCACTAAGGTATCAGTCGTGGTGGCAAGGGCTTGACCGGCAGGAATTTGGGTAATAGCGCAATCATCGCCTATGCCTAACAGTACATCCTTGCGCTGAAAGCTTACATCGCGAAAATAGGTATCGATCAAAGAAAATTCTTTCACATTTTTATTTTAATAACTCTAAGATTAAAGGGAATACATGGCCTGTGTAACTCCCTAAAATATAACGATCTTTTATGACAACTCGTGTTTACGAAGGGTTTTTATGGCTTTATCAAGCACCCCATTCACAAACTTGTGGCTCTCTTCAGCACCAAACGACTTAGCAAGCTCAATGGCCTCATTAATGACCACTTTATAAGGGACATCAATACGCTCAACAAGTTCGTAAGTAGCCAGTCGTAAAATAGCGTTTTCAACAGGATCAAGCTCTTCCGGTAAACGCCCCAAATAAGGTTTGATTTTCGCATCCAGCTCGGCCGTTCTGCGCACAACGGCGCGCAACAACTCTAGAAAGTACTCGGTGTCGACATCTTGCATGTTATTGCTCGTGACGATACTCAGTTCTATCTGGTCAAGTGGATTTTTTGACATCTGCCAAGAGTAAACGGCTTGAACCGCTAATTCTCTAGCTTTACGACGGGCTGCTGGTTTCACCTACTCTGCCCCTTCGATATTGGCCATAACGTTAACCATTTCAAGTGCACCTAATGCTGCTTCAGCGCCTTTGTTACCTGCTTTAGTACCAGAGCGCTCAATAGCCTGCTCGATACTGTCAGTGGTGATAACGCCAAAAGAAACCGGAATACCGAATTCAAGTGACACCTGAGCTAAACCTTTGTTGCATTCACCAGCAACAAATTCGAAGTGTGGTGTACCGCCACGGATAACAGCGCCTAGAGCGATGATCCCATCAAAGGTTCCTTTTTCCGCTAGCTTTTTAGCCGCGATAGGCAACTCGTATGCACCAGGCACGCGAACCAAAGTGATATCTTGGCTGTTTACTTCACCGTGACGCTCAAGTGTATCTAATGCGCCTTCAACCAAACTCTCAACAACGAAACTGTTGAAACGTGACACAACCAACGCAAATTTTTTGCCTGTTGCGCGAATATTACCTTCAATGATATTCATGCCTAATAAGCCTTATCTGTAAAAAATGGCGCGTATGATAGCACAGCACCATATGATCCCAAACAGCTTAATGCGCTGTTTATAAAATAGTCATTATCGATGGCAAAGTATTTTGCTGCTCAAGGCGAAATCAAACATCGAGGAGGCGTTTAAGCGGATAGCATTCATCAACCAATGTATAATGTGTAAAAACTAAAAAACGCCTGACAAGCAGGCGCTTTTTTAGCGTTTGTAATTAACTATATTTAGCTAATCTACGTATTCAACCACTTCTAAGCCGTAACCAGATAGGGCATGATATTTTTTAGGTCGACTTAGCAAGCGCATTTTTTTCACGCCTAAGCTGGCAAGTATTTGACTACCGACACCCACAGTGCGAGACGTGCCGCTCCATGCTGCGCCAACAGGCTTTTCACCATTATCTTCGGCTTCAAACTGTTTTACTTGCGTCAGCAAATCTTCATCTTTACCCAGTAATACTAGAACACCACCTTCGGCAGCGATGCGTTTTAGTGCTTGGGGTAAATTCATGCTGCGCTCAATTGCTCGCTCTGAACCCAGCAAATCACTCAAGGTATTGTGCAAATGTACACGCACCAACGTTGGCTCATCAGGACTAATTTCGCCTTTACTCAACGCGAAATGTACTTGGTTATCAATCGAGTCTTTAAAAGTAACCAAATCGAACTCACCGTACTCAGTCGGCAATTTGCATTTTGCCACTTGCTCGATGGTGGTTTCATTTAAGTTACGATATTCAATCAAATCAGCGATTGTGCCAATTTTCAGGTCATGCTTTTTAGCAAACTCTTGTAACTCAGGGCCACGGGCCATGGTGCCGTCTTCGTTGAGTATTTCAACGATAACTGAGGCAGGCTCCAAGCCAGCTAAACGCGGTAAATCAACACCCGCTTCGGTATGCCCAGCGCGATTTAGCACCCCACCTTCTTTGGCAATAAGAGGGAATATATGCCCGGGTTGCACAATATCGTTGGCCGTGGCATCCGTAGCAACCGCCGCTAAAATAGTGCGCGCACGATCCGCAGCAGAAATACCCGTGGTGACCCCTTCACGAGCTTCGATTGATACCGTAAAGTTAGTCGAGAACTGTGCACCGTTGTTATCCACCATCAAAGGCAAATTCAAGCGTTTACAACGCTCCGCTGTCATGGGCAAGCAAACCAACCCCCGAGCGTGAGTCACCATAAAGTTAATGTCTTTTGGGGTGACGCACTCAGCGGCCATAATTAAATCGCCTTCGTTTTCACGGTCTTCGTCATCCATCAAGATAACCATTTTGCCAAGACGAATGTCTTCGATAATTTCTGCTGTTGTGTTCATTGCCATAATATTGTGATTCTTTTTGGTTGTGTCTTAAATGAGCAGCTATCTGCAAATGTCATTGTGTGCAATAAGCCCACGACTGTTGTTCAGCATGTGTCCTAACGTAAAAAGCCATTTTCAGCTAAAAATACCATGCTGATATCTGATTTTTGTTGGCCTGTTTCAGCGGCTTTGTCGCCGAGCATTAATCGCTCTAGGTAACGGGCAACCACGTCCACTTCTAAATTAATTTTAGTGCCCTTCTTGTAGCCACCAATAATCGTTTCTTCCAGGCTGTGGGGAATAAGAGTAATCAAGAATTTGGCACCCTCTACAGCATTCACCGTCAAGCTGACACCGTCTACAGTAATCGAGCCTTTTTCCGCTAAGTAACGGGCTAAATCTTTTGGTGCTTGCACCCAGATTTCTACGTAACGCCCAACAGGGTTGACGGAAACGACTTCGCCCACACCATCAACATGCCCGCTGACGATGTGCCCACCAAAGCGGGATGTCGGTAACATGGCCTTTTCTAAGTTCACCTTACTACCCGCTTTATAATCGGCAAAACCGCTGCGCTTGATGGTCTCGTGCGACACGTCAGCACTAAAGCCGCTCGAGTTCATGTCTACCACGGTTAAACACACACCGTTATTGGCGATACTGTCGCCAAGGGCCACATCCGACATATCCAGTTTATTTACCCGTATGCGCAAGCGAATGTCATCGCCCGTTGGGGTTAAGGATTCGATGTGCCCCACATCTTCAATTATTCCGGTAAACATAATGTCTTTTCACTCATATTAACTGTGTAATCTGTTTGAACATCGCGCTGATTTGAAACGAACAGGCTAGGTTAAACGAACACCCTATATTAAACACGCCCGTTATTTCCGTTATGTACGGGTCACTTGGCGTGGGTAGTAAATTATGTAAAGCGCGCCGTCAGCTTTAAATCTGGGCCGACTTGGCGTACATCCTGCCATTGTAATTCAAAAGCTTGCTGCATTTGGGTTAATTCGTCCACAGCAAATAAATCTCGGCCTTTATCTCCTAATAGTTTGGGCGCTTGGTACAAAATCAATTCATCTATCAGTTTATTCTGTAATAACGCCCCTGCAAGCTTCGCCCCTGCCTCTACCCATATATGGTTAAACCCGCGCTGGCCAAGGTGTTTCATTACATCTTGCAGGTCAAGTTGCGCACCGTTTGATTGGGCTTGATATTGCTCAACATGATCTGGAAATTCAGCTGTATTTGGCTGGCTATTGATAATCACAATGGGAGACGATAAAGCAAATAAATGCAGATCAGGGCGCATCTGGTTGCGCCCATCGAGCAAAACTCGCACAGGTTGGCGTAAATTCACTTCTGCTAACGCATTTCTTGCAAAACCCAATTCGCTGTAACGCACATTCAATGAAGGGTTATCCGCCAGGACCGTGCCCGAGCCAGACAATATCGCGCAACTCTGCGCTCGGTGGCGTTGCACATCTTCACGGGCTAAGGGCCCGGTTATCCACTGGCTTTCACCATTATTTAACGCGGTTTTGCCGTCCAAGCTTGATGCCAGCTTAACAGTAACCCAAGGCTTGCCTGTTTGCATGCGTTTGATAAAGCCGCGATTAAGCGCTTTGGCTTCACTTTCAAGTAAACCACTGCTTACCTGAACACCCGCGTCACTGAGCTTTTGTAAACCACTGCCGGCTACGAGTGGGTTTGGGTCAACCATAGCGGCAACAACGCGTTTCACCCCTGCGTCTAATAATGCTTCGGAGCATGGGCCGGTACGCCCGTGATGATTGCACGGCTCTAATGTGACGTAAGCGGTCGCGCCTTTGGTGCGCTCACCCGCTTGGGCAATGGCATGAATTTCTGCATGGGGGGTCCCGGCTTTTTGATGCCAGCCTTGGCCGACAATATTGCCTTGGGCATCAGTAATAACACAGCCCACATTGGGATTCGGCGAAGTTGTGTATTGGCCTTTTTCAGCCAAGCGGATGGCCAAAGCCATCATTTTTGCGTCAAGCGCAGAGAATTGCGTCACTCTACAACCTTATCAATTTAACTCTAGGGCACAGGAAAAACGTAAATCATTCGGCATGTTAGTCACCCAAACGTGCGATTTCTTCGCCAAATTCGCGAATATCTTCGAACGAGCGATACACAGAAGCAAAGCGTACATAGGCCACTTTATCCAGCTCTTTGAGAGCGTCCATAATTAGATTGCCCAAGTATTCACTAGTGATCTCACGCTCGCCTGTGGCACGCATAGCCGATTTAAGACGACTGATACACTGCTCCACTTGCTCGGTACTCACGGGGCGTTTTTCAAGGGCACGCTGTAAACCTGCCCGCAACTTATCTTCGTTAAACGGCTCACGAGAGCCATCACGTTTAACCACGCGAGGCATCACCAATTCAGCCATTTCAAAGGTAGTGAAACGCTCTTTACACATAGTACATTCACGACGGCGGCGCACTTGGTGCCCGTCAGCCACTAAGCGAGAGTCAATCACCTTGGTTTCTTGGATAGAACAGAAGGGACAAAACATAAAATATTCTTCAACCAAGTAATAGTAAGGTCATAGTATGCCGACCCAATAAATAAAAAGCCAGATTTGCGCGCTTACCACGGCCTTAATTCACTAAAATCTGCTGCCAAAAGGTTATATGGCACAAAAATCGCTTTGTTCTAATGCAAAGCCATTTATGGTGTCAAATTCAAGGCGATAACCGGTGAAAAAGATTAGTGTATGTATCATAGGGGCAGCGGTATCATTTCTATCAGCTTGCTCTGTATTAAGCTCTGACGACGCTGACATCGAGCAAACAAAGGTAACCGGCCCACAGTACAGCACCCATCATTATGTTGCCGTATTGGCTAAGCAATTATTTTTTACTGCTAAACCTATTTACATGGAAAAGAGCGTTGCTGTCGGCACGTTTTTGCCAACAGAAAGTATTGATGGCAAGAACATGCCCTCAACCAATGAGTTAGGCCAGCAAATTCAAGAAAGCCTAGTAACCTTGGCAACCCAGGCGGGGTTAAACGTAATCGAATTTAAAACGGCTTCTGCCATTAAAATTCAGCACAATCAAGACCTGATGCTCTCTCGGCAAATTGACGAGATAAACGCCCAAGTACAAACCGATTACTACCTTACCGGCACCTACTCATTACAGCAAAAGAACATCGCCATTAACGCACGGCTTATTGAAGCCAGCTCACAAAAAGTGATTGCTGCCGCCACAGAAGTATTCCCCAGTAACGTGATGTGGGAACAAGAAAAAATCATGCTGAAAAATAACGGTTTATACCGTAACGCCTACTAGGAGCACCAGATGAAACCTCTACTATTAGCAACTTTATGCACGGGTCTTCTGGGTGGTTGCTCCTCTATGTCCTCAATCATGCCCTTTTCAGATGATGACGACGCAGGCCGAGACTACGCCAACGCATCTTCAGATGCCCAAGCTGTGCAAGCACAACCTCTTTCGCTTTCTGCCATCGAAACTAGTGCTGAATTTAATCAAGACGTGCAACAAAAACTCATCAGCAATCAGCCAGCAGCCGTGCAACATAAGTTGCTAGAAATGGCAAAAAAGCCCAAGGGATACGACAAAGACATTAATTTTTATGTACGTGGTTTAATGCAAGATTTAGCCGGCAATTTACAATACGTGAACAATACCACTCCTGTGGCCGTCACCAGCTTTGTATTACTAGACAGTGATTACAGCAAAACGAATTTAATCGGCACACAAATGGCCGAGAGCGTCATGCACGAAGTGCACAAATTAGGTATTCCTGTGATTGATTTTAAAACCACAGATTATGTTCGCGTGACGCCCGACGGGGATTTCATCTTTAGTAAGGACTACGAAGAATTAAACGGCGACTCACCTATTCGTTACGTGTTGGGCGGCACCCTAGTCAAATACAATGATGGCTATTTAATTAACGCCAGAATGGTCGGTATTGATTCAAAAGCCGTGGTCGGCTCGGCGCAGAGCTTCATTCCTAACAACGTAGTCAGCGCTATGATGTCGAATGAAAAAAGCATGCAAGACGTCGAAGCGGATAAAGGTATGGCTAAAAAGACCATTGTTCAGGGCTGACAACACTGCTATCAATTTGAATAACGCCAAGGCGCGTCATCAAGGTTAATACACTGCCGAAAATGTGCTTTGTATTTAATCGATTGGATTATTCAGTTGATTCAATATTTAATAATTTAAAACAATACTTTGTGTCGAATAGTCCCTCTAACTTACTTTTTAGATCGTTAAGAGACTTAGGGGTCGCGTCATCATTGGCCAGCGGCTGTTATGAGCATAATGATTCGCATGTTTAAAACAACAGCTCAACGTATGCTAATTAGAGCGCTTACGTTAATCAGATTTGTTCTTCAAAGCCTCTAACAACATAATACTCAGTCGCCTATTTCTATACGCATATCGGGCCTTATCCTCAGTATTCCCAGTTGCTCTAGGGCGAATATCTTTATTGCTCACGCCAAATAAAAGACAGTATCCGAACCCTAAATCAATAAAAATTTAATGTTATGAATAAAAATTCTCCAAATTTCAATAATAAGATTACATTTATGACTAAAGGCATTGTTTTGCCAATTACGAATAAAATCTAATCTGAAAGCGGCAAAATTTAACCTTTAGCTAACATAAGAAAAATATAATGCCGCCAACAATGCCGTACTAACTGACTAATTCAACTCAATAAATATTGATAGGTAATAATGGGTAAAATTGTAGGTCACAAGAGAAAATTGATTTTTATCAATGCCAATCAAACAGCTGTACAAAAAAACAACCTATTAATGAATAAAGAAAAATACTAAAAATCTGACAAATCGGTAACATCGTAAGTGTCTACCAATCGGTTTACACCTTTTATAGAGGTCAACAGCGCAAGTTATTTACAATAAAGACTAAAACTAATCAAAAAAGTGTCGATAACTTATTCGAGAAAGTTAAAAACGTCTTTTTACTTTCCAAGTCATTACTAAATTTTAAGAATCAGGAGGGTTGTTATGCAACCAAATAAAAGATTGAGGAAAACAGTACTAGCAGGCGCTTTTGTATTAAGCGCAGGTAATGCTTTTAATGCTAGTGCTGATCTTTTTCCCGTTACAGCAGGCGCTATCCCAGATGTAACAGCAGGTTTAGTCGCTGGATACACGGAGCTGTCATTCGGTGAAGGTATTATCGGCTCAAAAGTGGGAGAAACCTGTACATTGAGTGGATTTGCAAGCGTTCCTGAGGATGATTTGCAATTTGATATTGGCGCAAATGGCACCGATAATGCGGATGGAACGTACGGAGATTTGACAGGAGAGGCTTGTGTTGACTCAACTGGCGAAGGCTCATTAGTACTCATTGAGATAGAAGGAGCTGCTGGCTCAACCGTAGCTGTGAGCGTCCCCGATGTAACAGGTACTGGTTACACTTATTCAGCAACAGCAAATAGTTGCGTTATTGATTTCGATGGCGGCACTACTGATACACTGGACTCCTGCCAAACATTTTCGTCTGAGACAGTTATTAATGTCGGTGTGTCAGGCACCCAATCGGACGGTGTAAATACTAATGCAGATGAACTTCCGAATGCTGCAAAAGGTTATGCTGCAATGGTCGGTAAAACTCGCATGGTGCTAGCAGGCGCAATTACTGTTGACAGTGAAATTGCCGCAGGCACTACTATTAACGACAATATTATTGTTCAAGTGACGTACGAATAGGAAGCAGAAAATGAAATACGCAAATAAATTTAAGAAAGCCGCGCCTTTACTGTTATTACCTATAATGGGCGTTGCATCGGCAACCGATGTCACTGTCCCCCTTAGCTTTACCACTTTACCAGTGATAGAAATAGAAGAAATTCAGCCGCTAGCATTTGGTGACGTACTGACACTGGCTCAAGCCGCGACTTGCACAATGTCAACAAATGCTGGCACTGCATTGACCCCAGCTCAAGAAGGATCGGATTTAACAAGTGCAGCTATTTTCGGCACCGGCGCCTTACTGGCAAATAGCGCTGGTGAATTGTCGAATGGTTGCGATGGGGATGATGGCCAAGTTGGTATATATAAAATAACCTCCTTCGCAGACGCAGACATTACAGTTTCACTTTCTTCAGGAACTGATTCCGAGATTAACTTCGTTCCGGCTGGCTATGTGACAGACTTAGTTGAAGGAGCGCCAGGTACGCCTGCTAGGACTCCGATTGCTAACGGTGGTGATGTAGATGTAAACGCAAGTGCTGCTACAACGGCATTTGGAGCTGCAGGTACAAACAGAGCAATTATCGGTGGCACTATCACTAACTTTGCTCCCTTAACTGCTGGGGGGCAATATGCTACTGATTTTAACTTAAACGTGGTATATCAATAGCATAAAGTCAATTAAAAACTGGTTTACTTCTTGCTTCTCGTTGCCATAAGACAAAAAAATGGCAACGGTTTTTTTTTGAGGTAAACATGAAGAAGTGGATAGTATTAAGTTGTTTTATTGGTTTAGAGGTGCATGCCGCTTCTTTGGGCACCTACCGTATCTATTTAGACAGTGAGCATCGGCAAGAGAAATTCATTGTTAAAAACAGCAACGCTATTCCAGAAAAATGTGATGTTTCCTTTTCTTACATGGCATACGATGATAAAGCGGGCGTCAAAAAATTAACGGCTAATGAGCAAGCGGTTCTATCTCAACCTGCGATATCACATTTGCGCTTTTCCCCTAAGAAATTCACCATAGAACCAAAATCTTTTCAATACATCGCCTTTACCTATCGCCGTCAAATAAATGACGAACCGGCTGAGCATCGCACATACGCTAATATCCAGTGTGTTCAGTTAGACGAGCGAGCTAAAAAAGGTGTCAACCTCAAACCCACGATTATGCACTCGGTCCCCCTAGTCATCCGCACCGGAAAGCCTCAAGATTTAAACGCGAACCTAAATTTCAGCCACGTAGAGCAACAACAAGACACTATTTATTTTCGACTTAGCCATACAGGTAATCGCTCAGTTTACGGTGATATAAAGCTAGTGAGTGAAGAGGGGAAAGAGCTCAAAGTACTCCAGCGAAATGTAGTGATTTACCCTGAGATGAAATACAAGGATTTCAGTTTCTCGCTAGCAAGTGCGGGCGAAACATTAAGCAAAAAATTGAAAATCGTCTTTCAAGAGACCGGTGTATACAGCGCTAAAAAACAATTTGAATTACCGATAGAAGAGGTATTGTAATGAAAAGAATATCAAGTTGTATTCGCCATTTTACATTATTCTGTTTACTCAATATTGTAGTAATTGATGCTTTTGGGATATCTATTACTGCCCGAAGACTTTATCTGGATCCAAAAAGCGACTCAACCAATATACGAGTGCTTAACATGGACGCTGAAGCTCAGCGCTGCACAGTGCAAGTGAGAGATGTTCTTATTAATGAGAAAGGATTAATCGAATTAGCGGCTAACGGAACGACCACTGAAAACAGTGCCAAGCCATTAATCAGACTCGCCCCCAGACGCTTTGACCTTGGGATGCGAGAGCATCAAATGGTAAAGCTATTATACAGACGTAAACCTGGCATTAAAAATGGTGAATACCAAGGGGTATTAGCTATTAAGTGTATCGCGAAAAAGCGAAGTAATGATGAAGCAGTAAATATTGATGCGGCCTTAGTGCACAATGTGCCGGTTATCGTGCGCACTGGTAGGCTGCCTCTTCAAGCTGAGTTTACCTCCAGCAACATCCAAGGTGACCACCTACAGCTTGAACTAACAATAACGGGTAACCGCTCCCTGACGGGAAACCTTGAAGTGATTGACCGCTCTTCAGGTGACGTTGTTTATAAACGCAAAGACTTGTCGATTTATTCACAACAACCTAAAAAACCATTGGATGTGCCCCTCGGTGAATATCGAGACTCCCCTTTACTCTTAAAGTTCACAGAAAACGCTAATTTCGGTGGCGACCTCGTTATTCAAAAGCAAATTGATTAGTTAAGGACTATACGTGCTTTCTAAATTCCAAAGCATCGCTTGGTTGCTGGTTGTTGTGTCCTGTGCGTTGATCAGACCAGCAATAAGTCAACCGCTGGAAAACCTCGCGACCATCGACTTTGAGCAAGCTGACTTTTATTTGCTTGATGTAACCGATCATAACGCTAGAGTTGTCCCATCGGTGGATGCTTATGTGCATCAAGGGGATTTGTACTTGGCCATCGTCCCCCTATTTGAAGGGTTGCGGCTTAAATATTCGATAATTGGTGATACCTTGTCAGTCACTTATAACGACACCGTCTCTGAATTTGAATTTGAGGGTGTTCAAACTAGCAATGGGCAATGGTTCAATGATGGTAGCTTTTTGTTTGTTAAGGCCTCGGTGTTAGAGCAACTGTTTGCTACCAAAATCACGCTTAACACCAACAGCCTTAAAATGGATTTAGCGGGGCATAAAGCAGACTTTCCTTACAAAACTATTAAAAACCAGCAAAAGCAGCGTAAGCTCAACAACTATGTTATGGGCGAAACAGAGCCAGAAAAAAACAACCCTAGCGGCGCGGTGATAACCGTTAAAGACCAATATAGGTTAGCCACGGTACCAACGGGTTATGCCAGTATTGAATATCAAACCAACAACACTGACAACAGCTATGATGCAACCTTTCAAACTGAATCAGATTTAGCCTACCACTCGGCGAGTATTACTTTGGTGCACGATGATGAAGAAACCAATTCAAGGGTATTACTGTCACGTTACCCGCAATTTACTGGCGACAAAATATTAGGGATTTGGGATCAGTACAGTGTAGGTGATTTATGGCTTAGACAATCTGCGTCTACCAGCGGCACATCTAGAGGTTTAGGCATCAACTTTTCTGCCAATACCACCGACAATTACACTGAGAATATGACCACCAGTTTTGCTAAAACAGCAAGACCAGGATGGGATGCCGATATTTACCATAATGGCGTGTTCTTAGAAACACGTGTAGTGCCTGCAGACGGTTTGATGGAGTTTAATAATCTAGAGGTTTATTACGGCTCCAATGAATTTAAAATAGTGTTATATGGCCCATTTGGGGAACAAGACACACTTTTTGAACGAGTCGATGTAAGAAGCAATAGCTTAGGACGAGGCGACCTGTCATACGGTTTGTCAATCAAAGAGAATGACAGTTCTCTACTCGATGTTGATTTATCAGAATTTGACATTGACGCCATAGGCGGAAATATTAGTGTAGGTTTGCTAAATAACTGGCAACTAGGCTTGGCCGTCGACTTTAACGATATTCACGCCCCAGATGGCGGCAGTGAGTCATATTTGATTACTAACCAAGTCACCCTACCTGGCTGGTTTTTTCAAAATAATTTAGCCATCAACACCAATAGTATCGATCAAACCTCTTCTTTAGCCACGTCATTCTTAAATAATGATTCACTGACCTTGAGATACAATTCAGCTTGGCAGAAAGGGGATGATAATTCACAGCTTGATTTCAGTACTATTGAAGCAAACTACAATATCAACTTCGACTTTATTACTAACAATATTAATTATAGTTATGACGAATACGGTGATTCGAAAAGCGAGAGCTTCCGCTATTTACTGACCTTTTTTCACAAGTACTTAAATATATCTAACGCAATAAATTATAATCGTAGCGATAATTTTAATGATCGCTTTTTTGGCTCACTAAATATCACTACTCGTATCAATAATGATCTGCGCTTTGTAGCTTATATTCCCTATGACATCAATGGCGACAAGGTATTCGACTCAGAATTTATTACTGCCAGTGTTTTATATAATTACCGAACTGAAAATTATAATCACTCTTTTAGCGCGTCTAATAGTTCATTCTTCAAAGACAATTTATGGTCTCTCGGTTACAACCTGGCCTATAACGCCCCAACACATCAGTTCACGCTAAGAACCCAATACGATTCGCAGGATAACTGGACAGTTCGTGCTGGCATCACAGTTAATTTTGGTTACGATTATTTTAATGATGCCATGGTGTTTAGCAGTAAGACTCTACGAGGCGCGGGCTCTGTAGATGCCCATGCCTATTTAGATCGCCGATTAAACGGTATACCTGATGTACTCGATTATGACTTACCAGGTGTTACCTTTACTGGGGGCGCAGACTGGGAAAATGTGACAACCAATGAAGACGGCCGCGCACGTTTGTTTGGTGCAAATAATGGTACTACCGCCCTCAGTGCAAACTGGGAGTCTGGCGGAGCCACCTTAAATAACGACTATCTGATATACAGCCACCCAGGCTCATTGCAGCGTGTAAATTTGCCGTTTTACCTGACCACTGAATTAGAGTTATTTGTACTTCTGACGAGCGGTGATCAAACCACTACCTTGGCGCACGTACCATTGGTTGCCAGCAATATATCAACTGGTGATACTTACGCCTTAGAAAGTGATTTCGATGGTTACGCAAGCTTTACCGATTTGCTGCCGGGGAAATACCAAGTGTATGTGGACAAGGAATATATGTCGGAAAAAGGCCTACAAGCCGAAATAGGTGGCTTCGAATTTAGTAGCCCCCTCAAAGGCGGCTTTGTAGTACTCCCCAACATAGAATTATTCCGCAGTGAAAACGGCTCATTAGGGGAAAATAAATTACTTCAGGTGACATTAGATGAAACTAACTATGAACCGTTAATCAACACTGATAATGACAAATTAATTCACTTGCCGCCCAAAGGTGGTATGAAAGCACCGTATTCATCAGATGAGCTGGATCGAGCAGTTTTTAAAACTATTCGCATGGAAAGGACTGAGCAAGAACGCAAGGCACTTAGATCAAGGTTAACAGCTGCGTCCGAGTCATTCCAACAGCCTGAGCAAGTGCAACAGAAAGTTAACTCACCTGTGCAAGACGTCATTGTAGAGCCCGCGCAGGACGATAGTCGTTCCTTGATAGAAGTGCAGGAAGAGGTGAATGAAGAAACCCCGAGTGTTTTACCGGTTGTTGAAGCCGCTCAGATTAACACACCAAACTCTCAGCGAACGAGCACTCAAGCAATTGATTTATCAGCAGGCTTCGCAGTGCAAATTGCAGCATTTGGCAACCTGGATCGAGCAATCAATAAAGCACAAACCTTTACTCAGCTAGAAGAACTTTACATCGTACGCAAGGTAATGGATGGCGCGTCGTTTTATTGTTTAATCACAGGCGTGTACCCAGACTCAGCTTCTGCAAGAGCATCTTTAAAATCAGTTGATGTTGATGGTTTTATTGTCGATGCAACGAAATTTATTGAACCACTTTGGAGTAAGTAACAAGTGAAAATAGCGACTAGATATCAACTTTTTATATTACTTCTATTATTCGGTCTTGTTTCCAAGCAGGTGTTGGCAGCACCTTATGTTATTACCATGAGCGAATTAGACTTTTCAGATTTTCTCCCCATCACTGGTAACTGTGAGATGGATTTGACTGGTGATGTAACTGATTTACCAGGCTCTCAAATGTGCATTAGCCCAGAATCGGGTACCGTAGCTCACTACAGAATTATTGCTCCCAAAAACACCAACTTTAACATTAGAATTAACTCTAGACCCGCTGAAAATAGTGATGGATTGACCTTCACTCCCGTTGGGAAAATAACGTCAGAAGTAGATGATATCGATATTGTGCCAGGCCAAACACATGTTGCTAACAGTGGTTTGCTAGGCAGAATTGACATTCAGTTTGGCGGACAAGTTATCTTATCGAATGCATTCGCTTTTAGAGCTGACCAGTTTCACGAAATTGAAATGGAGGCCTTGTTAACATGGTCAGAAGTGCCATGAAACATTTAAAGTCTATTACCGCGATTGTTCTCTTCAGCGCAGCGTTAACTGGCTGTCAGTCGAATATCGACAAAATTGGACAAGAGCATGCAAAAGAAGTCATTAAATGGCAAGAGTTAGCCCGATATGCTGGAAACGAATTAAAATACCTAGGGTTAACGGTTACTGCTGGCGTGCAAATCGAACAAACAGTTGATGAAACGACATATTCTATTATTAATGTTCATCTAGACCGAAATACCAATAATACCGAGATTGATTTGTTATCCCCTGAGTTTGCTGAAAAGCTCGCATGTGGTGCTGAATGTCATAGACTGAGCATTTACAACGCGAGTTTTGCCACGCCAGAAACCCAACTGACCCATTTTTTTCTTGAGCAAGAAGGCAGATTTTTTGAGTTCTACGGTCGATTAACCTTGCTGAATGAAACATTGGCCTATTACCGAAAGAGCTCGCCTGATATTTTCAAGCAGTATATAAACTGGATGGTAAGTCAACAGCTCTCGTTTGACTCACTATCAGAGTTTTTTGACTACTTGGACACATACATCACAGAAGATAAACTGCTGGCATTTTCTAAAAATGGATTTATTTCCCCCGTGCAAGATAGGTTGAGCCCTGCATTTTTAGATGACATGATTGCTGCGCTTCCCCAAGAGCAGCAAATTTCCGCTGTAAAAACGCCTGATAGTGACTGGCAACTTGATAAATTGATCCCTCCAACAAGTGAAACTAAATTAGCAGCGGCACTGCCAGTAAAGATTAGTGTAAAGTCGATTGATACTAGCTCGGCAGATACAGAAAAGCGGTTAAAAGAATCGAAGCCTACAACTGTTCACTTGGATACACGTCGCCTTACAAGACCAGACCAAAACTGGAATAGCAGCGACGCCAAAATGCCGTCGGAAGAATGGAATGTTAGTCAATTAACCCCCGAATTGCAGTTCGTATCGAGCTCACGGTCGTCCATTCCTGTAGAAGAAAAGTGGCAACAAGCCAAAATGCGATCACTACAAGTCGGTTCAATCGCGTGTACATTTTCAGATAATAGCTTCGGCGTCGTTAAAGAAATCGAAAATAGCAATGCATTGCTGAAGGTAATCGGACGAACTCAAGATATGGTAGATGGTGTCAAACTTTCTCCAAAGCCGGGGCACCTATTCTCTTCTAATGAATCATTTTACTTTGTGAAAGATTCAGAAACACAGAGCTACCCTATCAGTGACATTGCCACTTGTGACATTCGCCGTCTGAAGCAGGCGCATTGGGTAAACAAAGTTATTGCCGCTAACTAGCTGCCACAGAAGCATTTTAGCTAAGTTAAATGTGCTGAGTTATATGATTAAACCAAAGGGAGAAAGCTAAAAATTGTCATCAGCTCTGATTAATAAGCGCTGAAGAAATTAGGCCTGTTGCAAAAGTAAGAGCACTGAACTTTGTACACGTGCACAAAACATTAAACAGCTAACAGGGCCACCTAATGAAATCCTGACGTGACCATAGAAGGAATTAACTTGCTGTTTGAAGCAACAACGCTATTGGTCTGCAGTGATATCACTCTTACATTAACCATGGTTCCCCGCGGATCTTGAATAAGAGAGCCTGTTAATACGTAGCCGATTTCATGTTTTTGCTCGACTCTTTTAGGGATAGCAAATGCACCACTTGTATTAACTTTAATAAAACCACTGCCCGTGTAGTCACTTACAGGTAAACCTACGTTTTTTAGTTCATTAGTGAAATACTCACTAAGGTGTATTCCTAGTATGCTGCTATCTACCGTTGGATCAAGATTTACAAACGTAGTCACTGCGATAGGGGAAGAAACAGTTTCCTCACCAAGACTATGTTTTAAGTCAATCGTTAGTTTCTCAATATATTCACTCAAAAGCTGAGAGTTTATATTCGATTTAGAGGCAACTTTTAGGTATTGCGTTTCATCATCAAATTCCTTCTCTAAGCTACTTGTAGATAAGTTTGAATAATTAGTAAATTCGCTACAATCCAGCGCCTTTCCGATATCGCTAAAACAAATATTACTGTCTGATACGAAGAATGAACTACATCCGGCAAGCTGCATTGAGGCAAGAATCGCTATATGCGAAGATCTAAATTTCATAAAATTATCCCAGTGAGTCAATCGTCATTCTTCTTTAGTTCTTAATAAAAGCAAAATACAGACCATTAGTAACGTTTAATTAATAAAGATTAAAATGAATATTCAGTTCCAGCGAAATGCCGTTTGTTTATTCCTTTGAAACCAATGATATATTCGCTAAACGCAGCGAATATACATAGAGTGCGTAGGTCATTGAATGCTTGGCTTAGAAGGTTTCACTCTAAAAATCACGTCTTAAGGGCTTATTTATGCACTTCAGTCAAATAATTGACATGCAACTCAATCAGTTGTCTAGGGAATTACAAAGCTTTTATACAAAAAAACGCACCTAAAAAGGTGCGTTTTTGGCTTGTTTACTCGTTAGAAACGAACTAAAACCTACGCGTATACCGGGAACTTACCGCAAAGGGTTAGTACTTCACCTTTTACGCGTTCGATCACCGCTTCGTCTTCGATGTTGTCGATAACGTCACAAATCCACGTAGCCACTTGCTTCGCTTGTTCTTCTTTAAAACCACGGCGGGTAATGGCAGGTGAGCCAATACGCAAACCACTGGTCACAAACGGAGAGCGTGGGTCGTTAGGGACTGAGTTTTTGTTCACTGTGATGTTAGCGCGCCCTAGCGCTGCGTCAGCATCTTTACCTGTGATATCTTTGCTGATCAAATCAAGCAAGAACAGGTGGTTATCGGTGCCGCCAGATACGATGTCGTACCCGCGCTCTTGCATCACGCTGACCATGGCTTTCGCGTTAAGCAATACTTGCTGTTGGTATGCTTTAAAATCTGGCTGTAATGCTTCTTTAAACGCAACGGCTTTCGCTGCAATCACGTGACACAAAGGACCACCTTGATTACCAGGGAATACTGAGCTGTTTAGTTTTTTGTAAATCGCTTCATCGCCACAAGCTGATAAAATCAAACCGCCACGTGGCCCAGCTAAGGTTTTATGCGTAGTGGTGGTCACCACATGCGCATGAGGTAATGGGTTAGGGTATAAACCAGCGGCCACTAAACCTGCAACGTGAGCCATATCCACTAATAAGTAAGCACCTACTTTGTCCGCGATTTCACGGAAACGCTGCCAATCAACAATACCTGAGTACGCTGAGAAACCACCGATGATCATTTTTGGCTTATGCTCAACCGCGAGCGCTTCAACTACGTCGTAATCGATTTTGCCAGTTTGCTCATCGATACCGTACTGCACTGCGTTATACGTTTTGCCCGAGAAGCTAACATGTGCGCCGTGGGTTAAGTGACCACCGTGTGCCAAGCTCATCCCTAGCACGGTATCACCAGCGTCAAGTAACGCCATAAATACCGCTGAGTTAGCTTGTGAGCCAGAGTGAGGCTGCACGTTAGCGTAGTCAGAGCCGAATAATTGGTTAGCACGCTCAATGGCTAAATCTTCTGCGATATCAACGTATTCACAACCGCCGTAGTAACGCTTGTGCGGGTAACCTTCAGCGTATTTATTGGTTAGTTGCGAGCCTTGGGCTTCAAGTACGCGCGGGCTACAGTAGTTTTCAGAGGCGATCAGTTCAATGTGATCTTCTTGGCGCTGGGTTTCTTGCGCGATAGCTTGACTCAACTCAGGATCAAAATCGGCAATATTCATGTCACGTGATAACATCAGTTCTCCTCGGGGCCGCTACAATTGCGCGATAAAAGTCGCTTAACTGCGTGCGCTTTGGCCTGTCAAAAATACATAATTTCAACAGACACTTAACGCCGTAGCTGCATTTTTCATCAAACGCTATGTTGGCTGGCAATTTAAGTGCTAACTAAAAAGAGCGCACATTCTAGTCATTTTGCACTTTTTGTACATAGCTTTTATGCAATGTTCTATAACCTAAAAGTGTAAAGAAGGATCACCACGGCTTAGGTGGTGAGCCAGTCGTGCTACATACGCTCTGCGTCAGGGCTGAATTTCAGGCCAATTTGGCGGCGAATTTCATCCATGGTTTGCATAACCGCTAGGCTATCGCCGTGGGGCATAAAATCACTGCATACTTGATTTTTCTCAATCATGTTCATGGCTTCTTCAATTTGATACTCAAAACCATTTACCCGATGGGCAAACTCAATCACCTCGTCTTGCACGTCTTCTTGCTGCAAAGTCGCTTTATTGCCGTTCCAAAACATATACGGCAATACAATACGGCCTTTACTGCCCATTAACGTCATTGAATTACTCGCCTGTGCAGCGATCGTGCAAGTAAACTGAGCGCAGCGCCCAGACGGATAGCGCATATTCACGATCGTGTTTTCATCTACTTGCAGGTTACCAAAATGGCTCATGGCGTTAATTTCACTGGGGTGCTCTTGCATCAAACATTGGCTCAAAGTAATGCTGTAAACGCCTAAATCGAGTAATGCGCCACCACCCAAGGCAGGGTTATGTAATCTGTGCCCTTCTCTGTCACCAAAAGAAAAACCAATGTCAGAGCAAATATATTGCAGCTCGCCAATTCGCCCCTCATCAAGCCATAATTTTACTTGCTCGAAGCATGGCATAAAGCGGCTCCACAGCCCTTCTTGCAGTAATAACTGCTTTTCTTGTGCTAGTGCTATTAGCGCCTCGGTTTGCGCCGCGTTAATAGTCAGTGGCTTTTCCATCAATACATGTTTGCCAGCTTCTAAGCACATTTTCGCTTGCTCATAGTGAAGGCTTTGCGGCGTAGCGATATACACCACGTCGACCTCAGGATCAGCCAGCATCTGTTGATAGCTGCCGTAGGGTTTCGGAGGGGTGCCGTCAGCTTGATGAAAAGTGCCGTCAGCTTTATTAGGAACGCCGTCAGCGCTGTATTTGTCAGCAAAGGCCTGTGCTTTATTAATATCGCGACTGGCCACAGCGTAAAGAATGCCTTTTTGTGACGGCATCAACGCTTCTGCAAACCTATCTGCAATCGAGCCTGGGCCCATAATGGCCCAATTAAATTTTTTCATGTTTCTTCCTAAATAATCTGCGACTAAGGATTGGATAAGCGATACATCAACACCGCGGTTTTCTCGATATTCTGTTTAAAGGTACGCATATCTGCCACTTCATCTTTGGTATGACCGCCCTCGCCCATCAGGCCTAACCCATCGATGGCCATTTTCACGTGCCCTGCGGTAAACGAGATATCTGCCGCCCCGGCATTTCGCGGGTTAACCGCTGTTACCGGACCATAGCCTAAATCAACGCTGACTTGACTGTACTGAGCCAGCAGTGATTTATTGCCTTTGGTTTCTTTCATGGGCGGGTAGCCCTCATCAAAGGTGAAAGTGGCATCGGTTTGCGCTAAGTGTTGCTCCACTACCTGGCTCATAATTGCTTTGGCTTGTTCTATCTGCTCTTGAGATGCCGCCCGCAGGCCGCCTTTTACCGAGGCATCTTTGGCGACAACGTTTGTTTTGCCAAAGGCGACCACTTCATCGCCGCCCTTACTCGTTGTTACCCGCGTACCACCTGCAATCACACCAGGGTTAAAGCTAAGCAAAGGCAAATCGGTCAGTTGTAAACGGAATTCTTGTAAAATACGCGCCATTTCAAATATCGCCCCATCACCCACTTTGTCGGTGAATATTTGTGACGAGTGGGCAGCGTTGCCAGATGTGGTCACTTGCCACGTAGATGCACCGCGCCGTGCAGTAACCGCTGTACGAATATCGCCATCGGCATCTTCAAAACCAAGGGCGACGTCAGCCCAAATAGCCGCATCGATTAAGGCTTTTTTAGATTGACTCAACGGGCGACCGCTGGACTCTTCATCACCGGTAAGCACCACTTTAATATTTAAGCGGTCAAGCATGCCTTTGGCTTTTAGGGCTTTAATGGCGGTCAGCATGATCACATTGCCGCCTTTCATATCTGAAATGCCCGGCCCGGCAATATGTTGCTCGTCTATTTCTTTGGCTTGCTGGAAGTCATCGTCTTTAGCAAACACCGTATCCAAATGGCCGATTAACAAAAGCTTTTGGCCGCTTGGATGAGTCGGAGATTCATAGGTAGCAACAAGATGCCCTGCCCGGTTAAATTCACTGCCATCGACCCACTGGGTGTCAAAGCCTAGGGCGTCATACTCTTTGCGCATGATGTCACCGACTTCTTTCACGCCAGCAAAATTCATGGTGCCACTGTTAATATTGACCGTTTTTAACAGTAACGCTTTGGCGCTCGCTAACTCTTGGCTTGTTTGCTCTACCAAGGCATTTTCAACCAGGCGGCTGGCCAATGCTGGCTGACAAAATAACCCAGCGCACATAAGTAAAACAGATGATTTTTTTAACATAGCACTCTCTTTTTAATCCCTAAGACGATGCAAATACTACGCGAGTGATGCAAGGGATGCACACCGAAATTTGTCAAGGAATGTGTGCTCATTCAGCGCGTTTAAATCAATCAGTAAAAGATAGAAATATAGTTAAATATCAATTAGATAAAAAACAAACTCTGTTTAGCTGCGAGCACAAAGTAAACAATTACAAAAATAGTCTCAGCTAGCGCTTTCATCGCTCATGTGCAGTGTTTACAATAGGCAAAATTTTATGGAGTTGTTTTCATCATGGCGCAATACGTATATAGCATGAATCGTGTGGGCAAAATCGTGCCCCCGAACAAGTTTATTCTTAAAGATATTTCACTGAGTTTCTTCCACGGCGCCAAAATCGGCGTTCTCGGTTTGAACGGCTCAGGTAAATCTACCCTGCTTCGGATCATGGCCGGAATCGATAAAGACATCGAAGGGGAAGCCATTCCTCAAGCGGGCTTAAAAATTGGTTACTTACCACAAGAGCCACAGCTAGACGAAAGCAAAGACGTGCGCGGCAATATCGAAGAAGCCGTCGCCGATGTAGCTCATGCCCTCAAGCGCATTGAAGAAGTGTACGCTGCCTACGCAGAAGAAGACGCCGACTTTGACGCACTGGCTAAAGAGCAAGGTGAGCTTGAAGCCATTATTCAAAGTAAAGACGGTCACAATCTTGAAAATGCTCTTGAGCGCGCCGCCGATGCCTTGCGTTTGCCGCCTTGGGATGCAGATGTGAGTAAATTATCTGGTGGTGAGCGCCGCCGCGTTGCTCTATGTCGCTTATTACTTGAAAAGCCCGACATGCTGTTACTGGATGAGCCTACCAACCACTTGGATGCAGAATCAGTAGCCTGGTTAGAGCGCTTCTTACACGACTATGAAGGCACAGTGGTCGCTATTACCCACGACCGTTATTTCTTAGATAACGTCGCCGGTTGGATTTTAGAGCTTGACCGTGGCCAAGGTATTCCTTGGGAAGGCAATTATTCTTCTTGGTTGGAGCAAAAGGACGCGCGTTTACAACAAGAAGAAAAAACCGAAAGTGCGCGTCAAAAATCGATTAAAACTGAATTGGAATGGGTACGTTCAAACGCCAAAGGTCGTCAGTCTAAAAGCAAGGCGCGTATGGCCCGCTTTGAAGAGCTCAACACCGGCGATTACCAAAAACGTAACGAAACCAATGAATTGTTTATCCCACCGGGCGATCGCTTAGGCGAGCAAGTCATTGAAGTAAACAATTTACGTAAAAGCTACGGTGATCGTTTGCTTATTGATGATTTAACCTTCGCCATGCCCAAAGGTGCCATTGTCGGTATTGTCGGGCCAAACGGCGCGGGTAAATCGACCCTATTTCGCATGCTAAGCGGCGAAGAAAATGCCGATTCAGGGGAAGTCATTGTCGGTAAAACAGTAAAACTGGCCAGTGTTGATCAGTTTCGCGATCACATGGATGGCAATAACACGGTTTACAAAGAAATTTCTGATGATTCTGACATTATTCGTATCGGCAACTTCGAGCTAAACAGCCGCGCCTATTGCAGCCGTTTTAACTTTAAAGGCAACGACCAACAGAAGTTTGTCAAAGACTTATCAGGTGGTGAGCGTAATCGTGTGCACTTGGCCAAGTTATTAAAAGCCGGCGGCAACGTGTTGTTACTGGATGAGCCAACCAATGACTTGGACGTTGAAACGTTACGCGCCCTTGAAAACGCGCTGCTTGAGTTCCCTGGTTGTGCCATGGTTATCTCGCACGATCGCTGGTTCTTGGATCGCATCGCCACCCACATCATGGATTACCGTGACGAAGGCAAAATCAACTTCTTCGCGGGTAACTACACTGAGTACGCCACTTGGCTCAAAGAAACCCAAGGTAAAGATGTGGTTGAGCCTCATCGCTTGAAATACAAAAAAATCAGTAAATAACAGGTTTTGCCGGTGTTTTAAGCGCACCGTTACCGCAATAAAACAACACGCCGCTGATGGGAAACCTAAGCGGCGTTTTTATTTACCAACAATGCTTGAATTAGTGGAAAAACAGTGCAAAATCGGCCAAATATTAAGACAGGGATCCCCCCTCTCTTCAAACGGATTTTGCTGATGTTTTTTAGCACTCATTTACGCTTTTCTACACTCAACTTTAATGGCTGGCTAAGTACATTTACCGCATTTTTTTTAGCCGTCATTCTTGCCTCTTTTTTGGCCAGTGTATTTAGCCCAGGTGAAGCGTTGTGGTTATTTTTACCTGCCGTATTACTGGCTGCTTATCGGAAAAATTCGGCGCTGGCCTACCTTAGTTTCATCGGCGCAATTTGCGTTGTGAGTTACCTGTTTCGCCACCATATTCCCTATGCGCTATTATCTGTTTTTTCATTGCAAATCAGCTGGTTTTCACTGCTCAGTATCGCCTTGATACAGCTGCTTACTAAATTGACACGACTTCAGCAACCCGTGTCAGCGTTTGACGACGACAGCAAAGTATTGACCACTGACAGCAACGGCAAAGTCGTCACTGATGTATTAGAGCGTTTTGCGGTGTTTATGGGCGTATTGACCCCCGACGGTATTTTGCGCGAAGCGAACAAGACCGCCCTTGTTTCAGCGTCACTGCAGGAAGATGAAGTCATCGGTCTGCCGTTCGAGCAAACGTTCTGGTGGTCACACAATAGCCAAGTGCAGCAATCGATCCGCAAAGCGATAAACAAAGCAAAGCACGGTGTGTCTTCTCGTTTTGATACCACAGCAAGGTTGGCTGACGATGTACTCATCGATATAGATTTTATGCTGCACCCCATTTTTGATGAACATGGCAGTGTGGTGCAGATTATTCCTTCAGGCATCGACATCACCACCAGAAAACGTGCTGAGCGTAATTCGGCCATGTTGACGCAAGTCAGTTCTGACTTACTCAGTGCTGGCAGTTTAAAAAGAATCAAATCAATCATTACCGAAAACTTAGCTGCACACCTAGATTTAAGTGCCTGCATTTTTTGTGAAACTCATCCCGTTTCAGGAAGGCTTGGGATCACGCATGTATGGCAGCACGCATCGCTAGCAGAAATGCCTAAAGCTAAGATGGAACTGCCCTTTGAAATTGCCATGTGCGAAAAAGAAAACCTCACCTTGATCGTGAATAATGTCGCCACGGATCCCAGATACACAGACGGTCAGTTTCAGGAAAGAGGCATAGGTGCATTTATTTGTGTGCCTATCAGCTTAGATAAGAAGAACCATTTTGTATTAAGTGTTTATCGTAGCGCTTCACATGAGTGGCGTGATGACGAAATTGAATTAGTGATCGAGTTTGCTCGGCGTTTTTGGGTACGCACAGAGCACTTAAGAATTCTTGAAACTTTGCGTGCCAGCAAAACCACCTTAGACATCACCCTTGAGGCCGCTCAAGTGGGTGACTGGGAGGTGGATTTAGTCACAGGCTTAACCCGACGCTCTTTGCATCACGACAAATGCTTTGGTTACGAAGCCCAAATACCTGATGCTCAATGGGGAATTGAAGGCTTTTACGCCCATATTCACCCCCAAGACAGAGATGAAGTGAAATATAAATTCGAAAAGTCGTTGAGAGACGGCAGCGACTTTCGCGCTGAATTTCGCGTTATCTGGCCAGACAAAAGCATTCACTGGTTAGCGTCATACGGCAGTTTATACGGCGACACGGACGGTAAACCTACGCGCGTGCTAGGTATTGTGGCAAACATAAGTGAGCGCAAACGAACCGAAGCGTTGCAGATTGCGCAAACCAACGCCTTGGAGCAAATGGCCCAAGAGGCACCACTTAATAATGTGCTGGAAACCCTCATATTGTCTTTAGAGGAGCATTCTAAAAATGGCATGATTGGCAGCATTATGCTGGTTGATGAACACGCCCAATGTTTGCACTTTGCTGCCGGGCTCAGTCTTCCAAAAGCCTATGTGCAACACATTGATGGCCTGAAAATAAACCAACAAAGTGGCGCTTGTGGTACGTCTGCGGCTACCAAGCAAGCTGTGTTTGTAGCGGATATTGCGTCTGATCCACTGTGGGTAGAGCACCGAGACTTAGCACTTGCTCACAATTTACGGGCGTGCTGGTCGTTGCCGATAATTTCAGGCAAAGACGTGCTGGGCGTATTCGCTATGTATTACAGTTCACCTCAAGCCCCTGCACAAATGGACTACGACAGCCTTGATATCATCATGCGTACCGCTGAGCTCGTTATTAAGCGTAGGCAAAATGAACAATCTGTCAGGTCAAGTGAAGAACGTTTTCGCGCGGTCGTCGACAATGTGCCCCAGCTAGCATGGATGGCCAATGCTCAAGGCGAAATAGAATGGTTTAATCAGCGCTGGTTGTCTTATACCGGTACCACCATGGAGCAAAACTTAAACGGTGGGTGGAAGGCGTACCATCATCCTGACCACCAAGAGGCGGTATTCAATAAATTTTCCGACTGTTTAGCCAAAGGTATCGACTGGGAAGACACCTTTCCGCTGCGGGGTGCAAACGGTAAATATCGCTGGTTCCTATCCCGAATGAATGCGATCTATGCCCAAGATGGCCAGCTAATCCGCTTTTTTGGTACCAATACCGATATCACTGAACAGCGTAAAATGGCTGAAAAACTCACCAAATTAACAAACAAGCTATCAGTGGCTGATAAGCGCAAAGATGAATTTCTTGCCACATTAGCCCATGAACTTCGAAACCCCTTAGCGCCCCTAAGAAACTCGATGGAATTGATACGCAATGTCAAGACCGATCCCGCCATGATGCAGACCGCAGTGGCAACCATGGATCGCCAAGTTGCGCAAATGGTACGCCTAATTGACGATTTACTGGATATTAGCCGTATATCAAAAGATAAACTGTCTTTGAAACGCCAACGTATTGATCTTAAAGACATCGTTGAGCAAGCAGTAGAAGCTGTGAGCCCCTACGCCAAACGCTTGGGCCACTCGGTACAGGTTAATATGCCACATGAAGCCATTTCTTTATTTGCTGACCCTGCACGTTTAGCGCAAATACTTGGTAACCTGCTCAACAATGCGTGCAAATACACCCCTAAAAACGGGTTTATTTGGGTCACAGTCAACTTAGGTGGTGAGCAACAAGTCAGCATTAGCGTGAAAGACAGTGGCTTGGGTATTGCTGAGCATATGCGCTCACAAGTATTTGAATTGTTTACCCAAGTAAGCAATCAGCTTGAGCAAGCTGAGGGTGGTTTAGGTATCGGTCTGTCATTGGTCAAACGCTTAGTTGAAATGCACGGCGGGCACGTCGAATGTAAAAGCGAGGGCTTAGGCCATGGTGCAGAGTTTATTGTCACCCTACCGAGCACACCTGCTAGACCAAGTGGCACGCCAAAAACTGTCGGCGTGAATCGCGCGGTGCAAACAGAAGCGTTAAATGTGCTGATAGTGGATGATAACCAAGACAGTGCAGACAGCATGCAGATGTTGCTTAACGTACATCAGCACACCACACACGTGGTTTATGATGGTGAGCAAGCAGTTATCGCTGCAGCGCAACACAAACCGGATGTCATTCTACTCGACATAGGCCTGCCTATTCTGGATGGTTACCAAGTGTGCAGCGCAATTCGTAAAGAGACATGGGGCAAAAATATAACGATCATTGCCCTAACGGGTTGGGGGCAGGATGAAGATAGACGTAAATCGAAAGAAGCAGGTTTTGACCATCATATGGTTAAGCCGATTTCATTAAACGCACTGTTAAACCTTTTGGCTCAAGTAAGCCCTGCTAACGGATCGTAGCAGAGGCGTTAAAAGGGCTTGTTCACAAGCTCAAGCTGATAGTTGCTAAGCCGATATTCGTTGGGCTGCGATTCACTCGGCTAAAAATAAAGGCCATTGAGTTAACGCGTTTGAATACGTTAACGTGATAGCCTTGATGTTCAGCTAAGCATCACTAGCAAACTCGGTGGCAAGGCCTGAAAATCAAAGGCCATGCCGATACTAAGAGCAGTGATGGTTAAGATAGAAAAGCCAAATACTTGCCTTGCCCAAACCACTAACTCGATGTTTTTGCGATAGCCACGCAATGCCATAAACAGCCACCACAAGCTAGTCACACAAGCCACCGCCATAAACGTCAGCCCGGTGTAACCGCTTAGCGGCAGAAGCGCGCTGACAATCGCAAATACAGCGATATACAATACAATATGCAATTTGGTTTTTGCGATCCCCTTTGCTACTGGCAATACCGGTATATTGGCTTTGGCGTAATCGTCAAAACGAAAGATGGCGATGGCGTAAGAATGCGGCATTTGCCACAAACTAAACATCAATAATAGGATAGCGGCACCGGCATCAAATTGGCCACTTGCGGCGCAGTAACCGACCACAGGTGGCACCGCGCCTGACAAACTGCCCACTAACGTGCCATACACTGATTTGCGTTTCATATATAAGCTATACACGCCCACATATACTGCGTAACCCAGTACAGCGAAACCCACCGCAATACTATTGGTATAACGAATAAGCAAACCAAAACCGAGCACCGCCAAGGCCAGACCAAATTGCAGCGCACGTGCAATGGACACATCTCCTGTGACAGTAGCGCGATTGCGGGTGCGCTGCATTTTGGCGTCAATGTCCGTATCAATACAATTATTGAGCACACAACCCGAGGCCACCACGAGCGACAAACCTAACACCGTCATGAGCATCAACAACCCGTCAACCTCCCCTCGCGAGGCGAGCAAAAAACCACCGGCAACAGAGATTAAATTACCCATGATGATGCCGGGCTTAGTGATGTTGATATAACGTTTTACTTTCATGGTGGCCTCCTTATTACATCATCATCGCGTTTGCGCTGTAGATAATCCAAATGGACAACCCAACCACCATCACAATAATCAGTGCGGTAAACAGAAACGCAAATGTGTCCAAACGCCCTTTGACTGAAAAATTCAAGTGCAAAAAGTACTTCAAGTGCACCACAATTTGCACCAACGCAAAGGACACCACACTGTAAAACAGGACTGATTTACCAAAGTGTCCACTCATCACCATCCAAAACGGAATAGCCGTGAGAATGACTGATAAAACAAACCCAATAAGATAGGACTTTACGCTGCCATGGGCAGTCGCTTCAGCAGAATGACTCATCACATTGCTCCTAATAAATATACGACTGTGAATACACAGACCCATACGATATCCAAGAAATGCCAAAATAAGCTTAGGCATCCAAGGCGCGTAACGGTTTGCGCACCTAAACCGCGCTTGAGTACCTCAAGCACCATGACCAGCATCCACACTAGCCCAGCGGTTACATGCAAACCGTGCATGCCGACTAGCGCAAAGAATGAACTTAAAAACGCACTGCGATCAGGGCCATTTCCTTCAACGATGAGATGATGAAACTCATACACTTCCATGGCAATAAACACACAACCAAGGGCCATAGTGACCAATAACCACAGTAACGTACCTGCACGTTGTTGCTTGTGAGCGCACAAGAGTGCAAAGCCATAGGTAATACTGCTCACCAATAACGCGGCGGTTTCAACCAGCACAAAGTTAAGGTCGAATATGTCTTTACCTGATACGCCACCGTCGGTGTTCATGTACAACACGGCGTAGGTAGCAAAAACAGAAGCAAATAAAATGCAATCGGTCATTAAGTACAACCAAAACCCGAACAGCGTATTGCCGCCGGTGTCATGGTGTTCGTCATGCCCGCCCCCATGATCATCTGCATGCAAGCCGTGATCAGAGGCGAGTTTTAGGGTGTCTGGTACGGCGCTCATAACGCTTCCTCCTTCACTGTGGCCACACTGGCTAAGTGTGCTCGTTCAATTTCAGCCACTTCTTGCGGCTCAACATAATAGTCCACGTCTTTGGCATAACAGCGTGCAATTAACGCGACTACCATACCCAGTGAGCCAACGATGGCTAACCACCAAATATGCCAGATCAAGGCGAATCCAACGACGCCAGCCGCCCCCGCGATTTGCATACCCGCAGCGGTATTCCGTGGCATGTGAATTGGCATATATTCATCGGGTGCCTGATACTCAATACCTTTTTCTTTCATGTCTGTGAACGCGTCTATGTCATGTACCTTAGGTAGAACGGCAAAGTTATAGAACTGAGGTGGTGACGCTGTTGACCATTCGAGTGTGTGACCATTCCATGGATCGCCATCTACATCTGGGTTTTGTTCACGATCGCGAATACTCACGTAAAGCTGCACAAATTGCAGAATGATACCTACAAAGATAATCACTGCGCCTAACGCCGCGATATACAACCAAATGTTCCAATCTGGGTTGTTGGTATGATTTAAACGACGGGTCATACCCAGGAAGCCAAGCACGTAAAGCGGCATAAACGCCACGTAGAAACCAATTTGCCAGCACCAGAAAGAGTATTTACCTAAACGCTCGTTCAAATGAAAACCTGTGGCTTTTGGGAACCAAAACGCAAAGCCCGCCATGTAACCAAACACCGCACCACCTATGATGGTGTTATGAAAATGAGCCACTAAAAATAAGCTGTTATGTAATACGTAATCAGCACCAGGCACAGCAAGTAACACCCCTGTCATACCACCGATACTGAAAGTAACCATAAAGCCTAAGGTCCATAAAACCGGCACTGTTATGCGTAAGCGACCACGGTACATAGTGAACAACCAGTTGAATAACTTCACCCCCGTGGGTATGGCAATGATCATGGTCATTACCCCAAAGAAGGCATTTACGTCAGCACTTGAACCCATGGTAAAGAAGTGATGCAGCCACACCACGAAGCCTAAAATCGAAATCGCGCCACTTGCCCACACCATTGAGGTGTAGCCAAACAAGCGCTTACCGGTAAAGGTTGAAATAACCTCAGAGAAAATACCAAATGCAGGCAGCACCAATATATACACTTCAGGGTGACCCCACGCCCAAAACAGGTTGATGTACATCATAGCGTTACCGCCACCATCATTGGTGAAGAAGTGAAAATCTAAATAACGGTCAAGTGTCAGTAAACCGAGCACCGCGGTTAGAATCGGGAACGAGGCCACAATTAATATATTCGCCCAAGTACAGGCCCAAGTAAAAATGGGCATTTGCATCAACTTCATGCCAGGGGCGCGCATTTTAAACACGGTGGCTAAAAAGTTGACGCCGGTAAGCAATGTTCCGATCCCGGATATCTGCAAGGCCCAGATATAATAATCGACCCCCACCCCAGGGCTAAAGGACATCTCCGATAATGGCGGATAGGCCAACCAACCGGTTTTGGCGAACTCACCTAAACCCAAAGAGATATTGATCAACACAGCACCTGCAGCGGCTAACCAGAAACTCAAGTTGTTCATAAAAGGGAATGCCACGTCTCGCGCGCCAATTTGCAGCGGCAGTACAATGTTCATTAAACCAATCATAAAAGGCATGGCCATGAAGATGATCATGATAATGCCATGGGCGGTAAATATTTGGTCGTAGTGCTCTGGGGGCAAATATCCCTCAGCACCGTTAGTCGCCATAGCGAGTTGAGTGCGCATCATTATCGCGTCAGAGAAGCCACGGATCAGCATGACTAATGCAAGAATAATGTACATGATACCTAAGCGTTTATGATCAACTGACGTCAACCAGTTGTGCCAAAGCACGCCCCACTTTCGATATTTAGTAATAAGACCAACAATGGCCAAGCCAATGACACCAATGACTGCCAGCGTTACCATGATAATAGGTTCGTGGTACGGAATGGCCTCCAGGGATAAATTTCCTAATAGCGACATAGTTACTCCTCCGCCTGCATGTGCATTTGAGCAGAATGCTCTTGATGGTCTTCATGCATATCATGGGAATGCATGTTGCCCATAAACTGCATCACAATATGTTGGAACAGTTGACTGTCCACCGAGCCGTAATAATTAACGGGATTATTTTCACTTGGCTTTGCTAACTGGGCATAACTCACATCACCCAGTTTTGCAGGGCTGTGTTTAACCGCGCTGACCCATTGCTCAAAGTCCTGTTCGCTGTTTTTAGCGATGGCTTTAAATTTCATTCCGGTGAACCCGGCACCACTGTAGTTGGCTGAAATGCCGTCAAACTCGCCCGCTTCGTTGGCGATCAGGTTAAGACGTGTCGTCATACCTGCCATAGAATAAATCTGGCTACCAAGCTGAGGAATAAAGAACGAGTTCATGGTGGTATCAGATGTGATCTTAAATTCCACGGGCACATCTTTGGGAAACACCACTTCGTTAACCGTTGCGATACCTTGCTCTGGATAGATGAATAGCCATTTCCAGTTCAAAGACACCACTTGAATAGTGATGGGTTTATGCTCGTGATCTAACGGCTTGTAAGGGTCGAGCTCTTGAGTGGAGTACCAGGTCAAGGTGCCCAATATCGCAATAATCACAATGGGGATTAACCACACAACCACTTCAATTTTGGTTGAGTGTGCCCACTTTGGGTCATAAATTTCATGCTCGCGACCTTCACGATAACGCCAAGCGAAATACAAGGTCATGCCAATAACAGGAATAACCACCAGCAGCATCAGTACCGTTGCTACAACGATCAAATACTTTTCATCGATGCCCACCTGACCTTTAGGATCAAGCACACCACCTTCACAGCCCGACAGCAATAATATGCTTGCCGTCAACGCTGAATAACCTAACTTACGGATCAACAAAGGATTTCCCCTACCCATAGTTTTCAAAGCACTGCCCAAGTGATTCTGGCAGCATTAAACACCGGACAAACCGGATTTATTGGGTGAGCGGGCTCAAGGTAGATAAGTGGTCAGACTGCTTAGCGCTAGCTGAACCTGTGCATGTGACTTGGTGCTATCGCTAGCACACTAACAACAGTGACTTATTTAATGACTTGAACCGCTACAAAAATAGGGGGGGAGCACGAGAGCCATGTGCGCTGGGCACAGGGCTGATAACAGCGGGAACAGTAAACAACGGCTTAGATTTAGCCGCCAAATGACGAAGTACATAATCAGGTACAAGATTCAAAAGCCATAAAGCATGTTTCGCGAAATAACCGCTTAGCGCCAATAACCAAAGAAAAAATGCACTGCTAAGCACATCGAAAGAAGAAAAGTCGAGGGCGAAGCCGACTAACTCAGCCCCCTCGTAGATGCCGCCAAGCAATACACTGAAACCGCTTAAAAAAGCCATTACCCCAGACACCAAGCACACTTTCGCAAAAAACGACGAGCTCGATAGGTTCACCAACGCCTTGCTGCGCTGAATGAAGTTATCTCTATGGTAAGTAATTCGGTTCAATGTAAAATCCGGCGTTTATCACACGTTAAATACTGGGTATTGAGCAAGATCAATTTGTGCTCAATTTTGATGCGCGGATACTAGCAAAAGCCATTCAAGGCTACAAAGCGATGTTAGTCTTAAATTGTAAATATTCATTATTAAAATCATGGCATTACAAAATAAATACATTTTTAACACATTATAAAAACAAATCAGTAGACACAGAGATCGCAACCTCATGAACATGGCCCCGTTCCTTAAAATCGGCAACAAGCCACATATCTTGTATTGCTGTTTTCGGTCAAAAACGGCATGATTCTGGCGCTCTTTCAGTCGCAAGCCTGTGATGTATATGTGATTTAAGGTAAAAGTTAATTATGCCAACCCCAAGTGTTATCCCAGCCAAACAAATACGCAGTCAAGACACTCAGCGAAAACTTATGGCTGCTGTGCACCACTGCCTGCAAAGTAAATTTTTTGAGCACATCAGCATCAAAGAATTGTGCGATCACGCTGGCGTTTCGGTTGGTACCTTTTATCGGCGCTTTAAAAACAAAGAAGCCCTACTACCGCTGCTATACCAAGATTTTGGCCGCGAGCTTACCCAGTGGATTGAACAATTAGAGCAGATGCCGTTTGAGACGTTAGCTGAAGCAGTGAAAGAGATAACCCGCAAGACCCATGATTTTTTCATCGCCAATCGTAGCTTGTTTCGCACCATTCACCTTAATTCACGCTTGCATACCCACATTGTGGCAGGTGAAGCTTTAATAGACAGACAAGTTATGTATAAGCGTATGAGTCAGATATTGCTCAGGTTCAGTGATGACATTAATGCTGCTGATAGATCATCGGTAGCGAATATGGTGATCTTCACCATGATCACTGCTCTGCTCGATAAAGTGCTGTACCCCGACATTACCCCATCGATCGCATGCGAGTTAGATTCTGTCGCTTTATGCGATGAACTAACAAAAATGTTGCTTTTGTATTTGGGTCACTCAAACGTGTAGTAGCCCGCGGCTCAGAGCAGTGGCAAAAAGCAAAATAGTGAATACCTCGAAACCATAATGATAACGTGAGAAAAACGAGCATGAAATTAGCGAAAACAATGGCCATATTAGGCCCAGGTATCGTTTGGGCCGCCACCAGTATTGGTGTATCACATATAGTGCAGTCAACCCGAGCAGGAGCAGATTTCGGTTTTGCCTTATTGGGCTTTATTTTACTGGCTCACGTGGTGAAGTACCCCTTTTTTCTATTTGGCCCTAAGTACGCTGGGTTAACAGGCAAGAGCTTACTCGATGGCTATCGCTCAGTAGGCAAATGGGCATTTTACCTGTTTCTCTGTTTGACCTTTATCACCATGTTTTTTGTTCAATCAGGGGTTACCATAGTCACAGCCGCATTAGCCATGAATCTATTTGGTGAGGTGCTTACCCTTTCCCAATGGGCAGCCTTGATATTGGGTGTGGTATGCGCGGTGCTCTTGATAGGCCATTACAAGCTTCTCAACACGCTATTAAAATGGATGATGCTGGTATTGGTCATTTGCAGCATTATCGCTTGGTTTGCAGCAATCGGGCGTTTGGGATTCAGCCCAGCCGAAGGGGTGCCGACTATCGAAGTTGGCTCTATGGCAAGTATCGCCTTTATCGTGGCATTGATAGGCTGGATGCCCACCGCCGTTGAAGTATCGGTTTGGCATTCGTTATGGATATTATCTCGCGGGGCCAAACCTGGTGTTCAAAACGCGAAAAATGCGACCTTAGACTTCAACATCGGTTATGCGGCGAGTTTATTGTTAGCCATCATCTTTTTATGGTTGGGCGCTTTGCTCATGTTTGGCCAAGGCGAAGGTTTTGCCAACTCAGCAGCAGCATTTGCTGGGCAACTTGTCGGGATTTACAGCAATGCCTTGGGGGACTGGAGCTGGTTGCTCATGGCCATTGTTACCTTTGTGGCGCTATTTTCATCTACCTTTGCGGTTGCCGATGGTTTTCCACAAGTATGGAAGCGTGCATATCAGCTCAACCACTCACATGATGCCCCCTTACCCCTTGATAGCGCCAGTGATACGCCGCACGCTCGAAAAGGAAATGTGGTTTATATCGCCGCACTTTGCGTACTCGCCTTAGGCAGTTGGTGGATAATTTCTGACTTTAGCGCTGACATTAAAGCCCTCTTGGATTTTGTGACGACAGTGTCTTTTGTCAGTGCGCCTATCTATGCTTGGCTAAATTATAAGGTCATGATGGGGGCAGATGTTGACGCCCAATATAAGCCCCAAGGTATATTTCGTATCTACACTTTATGCTGCTTAAGCGTGCTAACACTCTTCAGTATGTATTATCTTTTTTGGAAGTTTGTAGCTTAAATATAAGAGTTTTAGTCATAGGCTTTACTGACGTTACTTAGCCCAACTAGGTATTGTAAAAACGTCCTAAAATGACTGCGTTGCACGGGCAGCTATAGGCTGACGTGATGCACATATTCACCCTGAGGAAATAGAATGAAAGTAACCGGCCGTTGCCATTGTGGCGAACTTGTATTTGACGCCGTTATCGATCCTGAAAAAACCATGATTTGTCATTGCACAGACTGTCAGCTGTTATCAGCGACCGCATTTCGCACTGTGGTTGTCAGCGAAGTAGGCGGGCTAACGTTTTCTAGCGGTAAGCCGAAAGAGTACGTGAAGGTAGCGCAAAGCGGTAACCCGCGAGCCCAAGGGTTTTGTGAGCACTGTGGTACAGGAATTTATGCATCAGCTGTGGGCGATGAGCCCAAGGTATACAATTTGCGTATAGGGGCTATCGATCAACGAAATGACTTAATACCAAAGCGTCAAATTTGGTCAAGCTCTGCGCAAAAATGGCTGGCGGATATTGCTACGCTTCCTAGTTTTGAAAAAGGCCCTGTTTAACACTTTTCAGTGCTGGCTTAGCCATTCATAAAATGGGCGTTTGACTCATCTAAGCGCACCCAAAGCATCGCCCTCGACTAGCCCCTGCTACAGTGGTGATCCGCTCGAGGGAGATTGCCTTATATCGCAGTTCGTCCCTGAACTGAATGTGCTAGAAATATCGTGTATTAAAAGAGCCTAAACGCTTATAAACTCGCGCTGACATCCCCTACTCTTTCCTACGACTTCCCTAAATCAACGCCTGACTCGCAATACCTATAAGCCTCGTATTTTAACTTGTAATTCTTACAGCCTGAACGTAATAGTTACTGTTTATCAATGGCTTTGCATTGCTACACCTTTGTTTCTAAGCGCGTGAAGTACAGCAACCGCCGTTACTTAGGGCATAAAAATGAGCTGGCGTGCTCTTTGCGTAATCCTACTGCAACAGCTAATTTTAGAATAGCCAAGATGATTATTGTATTAGGCTAAATGTGCGCGCCATCTGTGCACAGCTACAGCCGATACCTTCCATCTTGCCTATCACATCTACGAGTAGGGAGAACATCATGTTAGCAGGCTTACGAGACATTCAACGATTCACTATTGCAGCCACAGACGGTGACATTGGCATCATCAAAGATTTCTTGTTTGACGACCGTGCATGGACAATTCGTTATATGTACGTCGATACCCATAAATGGTTACCCCTAGGGGAAAAGGTGCTGATCTCCCCTATTTCGTTACGAGAAATAGACACAGATGACGAAAAAATTCACGTTGCTTTGAGTAAACAGCAAGTGAAAGACAGCCCATCGATTGATGAAGAAAAAACTGTCTCCAGAGAGTACGAAGAAATACTGTTTTCTTATCTGGGTTACGGCTATTACTGGACGGGCCCTGGTGCGTGGGGCGAATATGCTCATCCAACAGCCTTGGTAAACCAACAAGCACTGGAGCAAGCAAACAGCAATTTAGAGGAGCATGACAAGAGCAAAGCTAACCACTTACGCTCAATCGATGAATTGCAAGGGTATGACGTCATCTCAGGTGGTGAAACGGTAGGCCACATCCATGACCTGATTTTAGACACGGACAATTGGGAAGTGCCTATGTTGATTATAGATACCCACAATTGGCTACCCGGTGGAGAGAAGCTATTACTGGCGCCAAAGCACATTGATGATATCAATTGGCTTGAGCAACGCGTGCACTGCACCCTATCAGCTGCGGATATTGAGCGTTGCCCCAAGTGCGATCATAACTTGCTAAATGACGCCGATTACAAACTCAAAGTGAGACGCGCCCTGCAGGGCTTGCCCAGCGCATAATTAACTGACTAACAGCCCCAACGCACAAGCTTGTGCGTTGGGGCTGACTCTCGAAGATATAAAACTATCGAAGATATAAATTTATCGCCAAACATCCCACAGCCGGAGATTATCATGCAACAAGCTTCCCCTTATCTAAAAACATTGACCCTCGAGGGTGAACAATTCTCTTATTATGCCCTTGATGCCCTCTCAGATACCCACAATATCGAGCGACTGCCTTTCGCCGCTAAAATATTGTTAGAAAACCTCTTGCGCCACAGTGCTGAAAACTTTGTTCAAGAAGAAGATATCAACAAACTCGCCACCTGGGATATTAATGACCAGTCAACGACTGAGATTGCTTTCGTTCCTTCTCGAGTGGTGCTACAAGATTTTACCGGCGTACCGGCGGTAGTTGACTTAGCCGCCATGCGCGATGCCATGGTTGATTTAGGAGGCGACCCGCAAAAAATTAATCCGTTAAAACCCGTGGAATTGGTTATTGACCACTCCGTCATGGTGGATTATTTCGCCCAAGACGATGCCTTCGACAAGAATACCGCGATGGAAGTGCAGCGTAATAAGGAACGCTATCAGTTCTTACGCTGGGGTCAGCAGGCGTTTGACAATTTTAAAGTGGTTCCGCCAGGTAAAGGCATTGTGCATCAGGTGAACTTAGAATATCTGGCACGTGTCACCTTTATTGAAGAGCAACACGAGCAGCCGTTACTTTATCCAGATACCCTAGTAGGCACAGATTCCCACACGACCATGATCAACGGCTTAGGCATTTTGGGCTGGGGTGTAGGCGGCATTGAGGCTGAAGCCGCCATGTTAGGTCAGCCAGTCACCATGCTGATACCTGAGGTAGTTGGCATGGAAATTACCGGCAGTTTGCCGCCCGGTACCACGGCGACAGATTTAGTATTGACCATTACTCAAAAGCTACGCGAATTTGGCGTCGTCGGTAAATTTGTCGAATTTTACGGCGAAGGGGTAAAACACCTCACTATAGCCGACAGAGCTACCATAGCGAACATGGCACCAGAGTACGGTGCAACGTGTGGTATCTTCCCGCTAGACGAACAAACCGAAACCTACCTGCGTTTGACTGGCCGCGAAGAGCGCAATATTAATGTGATCAAAGCGTATGCACAAGCACAAGGCATGTGGGGCAGCGAAGCTCAGCAAAGCGCAATCTATCATGCGAATCTACACATTGACCTTAGTGATGTAGTAACCTCGATTGCGGGACCTAAACGCCCCCAGGATAGGATCCCGTTAAGTGAAGCTGCAGACAAGTTCAGTACGTGGTTATCTGAGCAGGAAAAATTGATTATCACCACCGAAGATCCCGAGAAAGGGCGTTTCGAATCAGAAGGTGGCCATCAAGCAGAGAAAAGTGAGGACTCCTCAGAGGTCGAATACAATGGTCAGCGTTTCAGCCTTAACGACGGCGCAGTCGTGATAGCGGCCATCACCAGTTGTACCAATACCTCCAACCCTTCTGTGCTGATTGCTGCCGGCTTACTGGCCAAAAAAGCCAGTGAAATGGGTCTGACCGTAAAACCATGGGTGAAAACCAGCTTTGCGCCTGGCTCTCAAGTCGTCACCGAATACCTTAATAAGGCTAACCTAACCCACGAACTCGAAAATTTAGGCTTTCATCTAGTCGGATACGGCTGTACTACCTGCATAGGCAACTCGGGGCCACTGCCCGAGCCTATCAGCGCTGCTATTCGTAAAGAAAAGCTAAATGTAACTTCCGTGCTATCAGGCAATCGTAATTTTGAAGGTCGTATTCACTCAGACGTAAAAGCTAATTACCTTGCCTCTCCTCCGTTAGTTATCGCATATGCGCTAGCCGGAAATATGCAGATTGACTTGCTCAAAGAGCCCCTTGGCTCCAGTAAAGACGGTAAGCCCGTTTACTTGCGTGATATTTGGCCAAGCAATGAAGAGATTCAAGCGCTTGTGACTGATGTGGTCAATAGCGACATGTTCTCTGAACGTTATAGCCATATTTTTGAGGGTGACGAGACATGGAACAATTTAGACGTGGTCGATAGCGAGCAATATAATTGGCCTGAATCAACTTACGTTAAAAAGCCCACCTTTTTCGATGGCATTCAGCAACACCCCGAAGCGATCAGTGCTATTAAAGATGCTCGCTGCTTGTTGAAACTCGGCGACACGGTCACGACGGATCATATTTCTCCAGCCGGTAGCATTGCCCCTGATGGCCCTGCTGCGCAATACCTGCAAGCGCACGGTGTTGAGGAGCACGACTTCAACTCTTTTGGCTCACGCCGAGGAAATCACGAAGTTATGATGCGTGGAACATTCGCCAATGTCAGATTGAAAAATCAACTCGCCCCCGGTACAGAAGGCGGCTGGACGCGCTTTCAACCATCAGCTGAACAGATGTCTGTATTTGATGCAGCAATGAAGTATCAAGAACAAGGCACGCCAACGGTGGTAATTGCGGGCAAAGAGTACGGCACAGGGAGTTCTCGCGACTGGGCCGCAAAAGGTCCACTGTTGCTCGGTGTCAAAGCGGTAATTGCCGAGAGCTACGAACGAATTCATCGCTCTAATCTGATAGGTATGGGTATTCTACCCCTACAATTTAAATCAGGCGACAGTGCCGCCAGTTTGAAGTTAGACGGCACGGAGCAGTACTCGATTGACGCCATAGATGGAGATCAAAAAGAAGTAGTGGTATCGGTAAAAGGCGAACAAGGAGAATTCACCTTTGACGCGCAGATCCGCATCGATACCCCCAATGAGTTCAGTTACTTCAATGACGGTGGCATTCTTCAATATGTACTGCGAAGCCTGAATAAAAGTGTTTAGGAAAACGCTTAGAAAAGCGCGTAACGAGCAAAGCGCTTACCTATTCAGTTGAGGCTTGCCCCACTTAATCGAAGCCGACCATTTATACTGGTCGGCTTTTTTGTAAGCTATTAATGAACAGGTGTTGCTTGGAGAGTCTCACTGGGGCAAACGCTGTATTTCACCTTTCTGTGCTTTAGGAGTTGTTATAAATAGGTAAATTTTATCTCTTAGTTGGGTAACAATTACCCACTTTACATTAGCCATGCTAGACGGGTTTTTAAGTTATTGATTCTTAAGGCCTTTTATTTTTAAGAAGTTGGCACAAGAATCGCTTAGTAATATGTAAGCAAAGTGTGAAATCACTTAACCATAAGGAAGACAATGATGAAAACCCAGATAGCAAATTCGTTAAAAGCATTTTTAAACTCTGTTGTATTAGTTGGTATTCTAGTCGTTGGACTAACCTCGTGTGCCACGATTGACGGTGCAGGAGAAGACATAGAGAGTGCTGGTGAAGCAGTCCAAGACGCGGCTAACGACTAAGCATTTGGTTAGGGTTCAGACCGACCACTGAGTCTTTGCTGCTCAGCGATCTTTTTTTCGCTCTATTTACGCAAAGCATAAAGTCCATGATAAGCGCTTATTTGTCTGCTAATGCAGACACCAGATTGCTGTTTTTGAGTAGGAGATAGAAGAATGATTTACTCTAAAGATTCAACAAATCGTTTTGCAGAGCACTTACGCCGCATACAACAATCAATTCAGCCTTCAAGCCCAAATAAGGCAGTCGCGCGCATGAGCAACAACAGTTGGTTAAGCAAGTTAAACCCTAACCGCTAGACCACCAAGTATCGCATTGCTCGAAAGTCTTACGCCTCAGCGGACTGCTCGAAAGTCTTACGCCTCAGCGGACTGCTCGAAAGTCGCACGACTCAGCGGACAATGCAGGCGTGAGTCATGTGCTTACGTTCAAGCGTTCAGTAACAGGTTTCTTAATTGGCGCACTGTTTAGTGAGCAAGCTCATCGACTGACGCTCTTATTGGCTGATGCTCTTATTGGCCGTCGCTCCTACTGGCTGATGCTCTCATTAATTGACACTATTTGGATACGCTCCCCTCGTTAGCAGTCATTGCGACTTTGAACTTAACAAGCTGTTTATGGCGCATTCATAGCGTGTTAATAGCACCGAATTCACAGCCTTGAACTACATACTAGAGCCTTACGCTTTGGGCACTGTGTCAAATGTTCGCGCTATCAAGACGCCTGCTCAGTGAGAATACACATCAACGTTAAGATTCTTTAGCAGCCCGGCCATGCGCACCGAGATATGCTTCTAGTGCGACCACTTTTAAAGGTTTGCTATAGAAATAGCCTTGGATGATGTCACAACCCATCGATTTTAAGATCTGTACTTGGTAATCATGTTCCACACACTCAGCAACCGTACTTAACCCTAGGCTTTTGCCTAAGGTGATAATAGTGCGCACTATGCCTTCATCCCGTAAGTGATGGTCTTCAGCGTTCCCCTCATGAACACAATCTGGCGCAACTAAATCATTGATGAATATGCCGTCTATCTTTAATGTATTGATGGGTAGGTCGCGCAAATAACTCATACATGAGTAGCCTGTTCCAAAATCGTCAATGGCGATTTTCACCCCCAAACCGTGAATTGCACTCAGTACATCAACCGCTAACTCGGTAGATGCGATGAAGGTATTTTCAGTGATTTCTATTTCCAAATACTGCGCCGCTAAACCCGATTGATGCAATGCGCCTTTGATCAACTCGAGGCACTGGGGACTCATCAAAAACGATGCGGGTAAGTTCACGGCAACAGGTACAATATCAAAGCCCGCCCGCTGCCAATCTGCATTCTGCTGGCATGCCTGCTTTAACACCCACACACTGATGGATTCCATTAACCCTATGTCTTCTGCTATGGGTAAGAAAGTGGCTGGATTAATATATTCTTGGCCATTATTCCATCTTATTAAAGCTTCTAAACCAACCAGTTGTTCGTCGTTCACATTCACTTTAGGCTGATACACCAAAGCAAACTGCTGTTGAGCGGAGGCTTGGCGCAATTGGGTTTCTAGCTCTAATCGCCACACTGAGTCATTCAACATGTCTTGGTCAAAAAAGCGGAACCGCCCAGGGCCCAATTCTTTTGCCTTATACATGCTAGTGTCAGCATGTTTAAGTAAACTTGATGCATCGTCGCCATCATCAGGAAAACACGCAATGCCAATACTGGTAGAGATGTGTAATTGATGTCCAGATACAATAAGCGGCAGACTCAAAGATGCGATAATCTCTTTTGCCAAACTATCCACTGAGCTGAGTTCCTTCGGGTTTTGAATTAGCACAACGAATTCATCTCCCCCCCAACGACCTACCACGTCACTGTCGCTTAGTTTATGTTGGATCTTCTTGGCCACTTCAATTAACAGTTTGTCACCCATGAAGTGCCCTAAGCTATCATTTATGACCTTAAAGCGGTCTAAATCGAGAAACATCAAGGCTAGATTGGTTTTACGCTCACGGGCTATTTCAATCGCCTGACTAATTTTTTCTGTCAGGGAATGTCTATTTGGTAGTTGTGTTAACGCATCAAAATTAGCACGCTCGTACAATTGCTCTGTGCGCAACTCTACTAGCCCTTCTAGATGCTCATGATGTTCGCTCAACTTTGATTGGTGCTCTTCAATGGTATCTAGCATAGAGTTAATACCGTTGACCAAGCGCCCAATATCGTCTTGTCGACGATTGAAAATACGTTGATCGTAACGCCCTTCTTTGGCGACGTAATCAACTAAGTGAATAAGGCGTTTAACCGGTGACTGTAAGCGCTTTTGCATACGCCAATTCAGGAGGTAGGCTAACAAAGAACCCAATGCAAATACCCACAGTACAATGCGCCCGTACCGTCGCTGCTGAGCCTGTAGCGAATGAGTATCAGCCGATAAAACAATGTAGCCAAGTACGTCCTCCCCTAAGGTAATGTCTTGGGTCAGGTAAAGATTATCGTTTGTAAAAAAGTGTCCAGGTTTGATGTCATCTAACATAACATCCCAACTTGCATCGTCCCGGGTATAAGTCGCAAAGCGCTTTTTTTCAGAGTCTAGTAATTGGGCAAATCGCATGGCTGGGATCTTAGCTAAAGACGCCAGGATCGTCTGGCCTGCATGCTCATCATGAAAAAGTAACGCTGAGCGGCTTGCCGCTGACAGCAAAGAGGCGTTGCTGTCCATAGTTTTAACGAGGTTGTCGCGGTAATCATCAACAAACGCGGAATAGATAAGAAAGGCAGCAATGGCCAATATCAGCAAATTTGTGCCGATGATCGCCATTAATTGCTTTTGGAAAAATGATGCGCGCCTGAGCTTAGAAAAAAGCATTATCGAGCAATCCTAGCTAATTTAAGCAATTCAGAGCTTACTATCACGTCTACTCTGGCTAATTGTGCTAAATCAAACTCAAAGCGCACTCTTTGCTCTTGGGTATAAAACCTTATCGCGCTGTTCGCTTGTTTCACGTCCGTGGACTCTAGCACAATCACCGCCCGCCTCATTTGGTCTAGTGGTTGCTCAAGAGAAGAATGAAAGTATGCCATATGACATAGCGGCTCTTCCTGGACATGACCGATGGCGATATGCATCTTGTTGTTTCCCTGATTATGACGTGCCACAAGGGCCTGCATAAATTCAAAGAATGGCCGATCACTTTGCAGGCACAATTTGAAATCATTTTGCGCGCCACTATCTGTGGGCCAGCTCATATATTTAGTAAAATTCAGTAAATAGGCGGCCTTTAGTTTGCGCTCCTTACTCAACTCCTCTTGTGCTAAAGCCGAGTGTAAAACCACGATATAAGATAACAAGATGGCGCACAGAAAAAGCCACTTACTGATTTTCCTCTCCCCCCTGTTCGCTCTATTCACTTTGATCAAGTCAGACACAGTATCACTACATCAAACGGGATAAGGTTAAGCCAGATTGGAAATTTTCTTTTGGTTGCGGGCCATTCAAATTCTGATAGAGAGGCTTTGAAAATGCCAAACTCAGCGCATAAGACTCGCTGAATTTCCATCTGACACCGATCTCAGCACTGATTTTTTTGCCACCATACAATCTTGGATTGGTAATACTTGCAGGATAGGGAAATGCACCATTGAGGGTAATTTCATCGTCTTGCCCATCAATGGCACTGCGGTACTGGTAAGACAATCCAACAAAGGGTTTCAGGTCGTCTGATGTGTTAAAGCGATAAGTACTTGCAAGACTGTAACTATTACCCAGACGATAATCCCTATCATTTTTACCGGTGCGTATCATCGCTGACATACTCAAACTAAAATCGTGCTCGCCCATGCTTTGGTAACTAAATTCTAGAGGGAAATCATACGTACCCGAACCAAGCTGCATTGTATAAGGTAGCTGCTGGTCCCCTGCATCTCGTGGAGTATCACCTTTTTCGTCAATTGAGCCTGTAGGCAAGCTGATACCGGCGGTAAACCACCACACATCATCCGTTGTCGCGATAAGGCGACGACTCACAGACACCACAGCATCACCTATGCCATCACTATCGATTGTAAAATGATCATAGTCAGGCACGACGCTAATATGGTCAGTGCTCTGGGTGATATACGGCAAAGAAACGTGCACTCGCCAATCAGGGGTAATGCGATATCCCATCGAAAAAACATGCACTTGTTGGTCGATTATCGTAGGAAGAATAGGAAAGTTACTGTCCGTTCTTTGAGTGCCCGCACCTTGCCACAACACCTCAGAATCTGCGCGCTTAGCGTCACCATCAAGATAGCCTCGAAATTCAGCAAACTTAAAATTATATGCGAATGTCCAAGGGCTGCTCGCTTCACTGTTTTCGCTATCGTCCGCGATATTCATGTCAAACAGCTCATTCAGACTCAATTCGGCAAATTCAGAAGGAGTACTTTGTGCGTATGAGAGCTGGGTAAACCCGCTCGCTGCGATGAAAAAAGACAACGAAAAAGAAGAAAATTTAATCATGTTATTAGGCCATAAATTGAAAAAGATAAGTACGCCAATACGTTTTGTCACTTACTATCTGCAGTATCCATACTAATCTATCTATACTACTGTATTGGCTGCAATTATTCAGATAAGCGCATATAGCGTCCTGCATTAAGCCCTACGATTAACGGTAATATTTTTACCGTTAGTCGTCCAGTTAATTAAAGCACCTCAAGTGCTTCACTTAAACGAGATACCCCGATCACTTCGATCCCATTAATGTTTTGTTTTGGCATATTGGCTTTTGGCACGATAGCTCGCTTGAATCCATGCTTTGCTGCTTCGCTGATCCGTTCTGAGCCATTAGGCACGGGGCGTATTTCACCAGCAAGTCCCACTTCGCCAAATGCAATTAACTGTGAATCAAGGGTCTTATTTCTAAAACTCGAAACAATGGATAGTAAAAGCGCTAAATCAGCACTGGTTTCTGCGACCTTTACGCCGCCGACGACATTGGCGAAAACGTCTTGGTCGTTCATCTGCACATCACCGTGTCGATTCAATACTGCTAAAAGCATCGCCATTCGGTTTTGCTCAAGACCAACAGCGACACGACGCGGGTTTGCGGTCTGTGAATAATCCACCAATGCTTGTATTTCCACCAGCAATGGGCGAGTGCCTTCCCATACCACCATAACAATACTGCCAGGAGATTGCTCTTCTCCTCGACTTAAAAAGATGGCAGAAGGATTACTCACTTCCTTTAATCCTCTTTCGGTCATGCCAAACACACCCAATTCGTTCACAGCACCAAAGCGGTTTTTCTGACTACGCAACGTGCGATACCGGCTGTCACTTTCCCCTTCTAACATCATGGAGCAATCAATACAGTGCTCTAGCACTTTGGGCCCAGCCAGACTGCCATCTTTCGTAACATGCCCCACTAACAGCATGGCAATATGGTGCTGCTTTGCAAAGCGAGTTAAATATGCGGCGCTTTCTCTTACTTGCGAAACGCTACCGGGTGCAGATGCCACATCGGCCACATGCATCACCTGAATGGAGTCAATCACCATAATTTTGGGGTTGAGGGTTAATGCTAATTCACAGATAGTTTCAACACTGGTTTCGGCCAGCATATTCAGCTTATCGCTAGGTAGATTTAAGCGCTGAGCGCGCATAGCAACTTGTTGCAGCGATTCCTCCCCCGTGACATATAGCGCAGTGCGCTGCGCTGCTAGTTGGCACATGACTTGTAGCAACAAGGTACTTTTGCCTGCTCCAGGAGAACCGCCAATCAAAATTGCACTGCCCGGCACGATACCCCCGCCTAATACTCTATCGAGCTCACTAAAGCTTGAAGTAAAGCGCGGTAATTCAGCCACATCAATGCTGTTAAGGGTCTCAATTTTGGCCCCAGTTTGACCGGCGTAGCCGCGCAAATTGCGCTCAGGCTGGCTGCGAGCAGGGCTCACCACAAATTCTGTGATGGTATTCCAAGCATTGCAGTCATTACATTGTCCTTGCCAGCGCGGAAATTCTGCGCCACAGTCACTACAGACATAGGCGGTTTTACGTTTGGCCATATTGCTCCACAAACAGTGTTTACAGTGATAAAAACGACAAGGGTTACATTCAGTGTTGAATACGTTTTACTAGTTTTGAAAACGAAGAACCTTGAAGAAAGCCGCTTATAATAAGATAAGCTTGCGTATATTGCATTATGAAAACCGCACAGCGTGCCGATAAGTCTTTATGGCGTTCGTCTTTAACAATAAAAAATAAAGTACGTATTCATTATGAATCAAGATCTCGAACAATATCATGACATTATCGAACAATTAAAACCCATGATACATGAGCCAGAGTTTAGTCAAATTCTGGCTCAGGTTGCCGGTTCGGTGCCCAAGCAAAAGCGCTTCCTGCTCAAGATGGAACTGAAGCGTTTAGCGCGTCCATGTACTCGACTAATCGATTTACGCGGGCATGTGGACGGAAAATGTAAGCTTTATGAATACGAGAGCCAGAGGCACTATTTAGATGACACGGCGATAGAGGTCTTTGAACGTCAGGTGCGCTCATTTGGCGAGTACACGGTTGGCGTGTATGAAGCGGTATTAAATACCGAAAACAATTACCGCGTAATGCATAAAAAAGAACAACAAGCTTCTTCACAACCAAAGCAACCAGACAATTCAACCCTTCCGGTTAGCCATGGTTATTCAGCCCCTATCATGCCTTTTGGCGAATTCGCCCAACGGGGTGAAGAGCGCATGAATTATTCAATGAGTGTTGAACTGTTCACTGAAAATAACAAAAGCATGTTAGCCACAACGGTTGACGTATCCCTTAGTGGCTTAAAGCTCAAAATAAGCAAAGAGCATAGATTTAAAGCGGGTGACCGTTTAGCCGTTCAGTTCAGAGGGTTAGAACATGAGTACATGTTGGACAACCGCCAAGGTGTGCAATATGTCATTGAGTCGATTGACCGCAATGCACAAGACCAGCGATTACACCTGAAACGCTTATTCGATACATTAATGCCTAGTTTTGATCGCTTTCTTGAGCGCTTTATTCATGGCAACAAGCGCCGCTATAAAGTCAATATGGACAACACATTTGACGCCATACATAAGAAAACGTATGAGCAATATTACATCCCCAATTTCACCTCCATCCCCGTATATATTGACTCTACTGACGGAGTTTTCAAACCACGTTATGCATTAGCAAATGATTGCAATCGGCAAGATATTTTCTACTGGAATAACGAAATTAATGATCTCAAATTGGGCTACCTTTTTAAAAATGAGAGAATTAAACAATGCCTCATGTATCCAAAAGGAAGACAAGAAACCTACCTATACGCGTTCCATCATATTAAAAATGAAAAGGTGTATTTTTACTCCGCATCGCACGAAGAGCTATTAGCAAACCCAAGCCTACATGAGTTGTTTTTAAGTTACGGGTCACGCAAAGTGAGTTGGCGAGTATATAAGTTTCAAGTGCAAGAGGTTGAACCTAAGCAAAGTCACCGACCTCTCTCCATTGCCGATAGCATCAGCGAATCAGTCAAGCGTCAGAATCAACCACCAACCCCACGCTTAATGTCTCGTTTACGCCACTTAAGTCATATTGCATTACTAACTAATGTGACAGATGAATCAAACACACTGTGCTTTCAAAAACTGCCACTTAATCGCGCCAAGCTGCCCAGTTTAAAAGTGTTTGGTCATCCAAGGAATCGTAGCCCAGAAAATATCCAAGTCTTTCGATTTAAATATGCAAATCAGCGCCGAGAGTCCCGTTTTATGCTGCGCAGCGCTGTACAGCTCAAAGTGGAAGATATAATTATTGAAGGCCACACAGAAGATATATCCACACACGGTATTAAACTTGAGTTAAAAACGTTCTTTCATAAAGCCACCGATTGCCAAGTGCAACTGAGTTTTCCGCAATTGCAAAAAGTTACACGTAAATACGATCTGAGTAACCTTTCCTATCAAGTTCGTCATATTTCTAACGAACGAAATGTGCTGCACTTAAACGTATTAAATGACGAGAATAGCAGCGCTACTAAAGCTTTTTTTGAAGAGTTGATTAAAAATAATAAAAATAAACTTAAAGCATATCGAGATGAAGAAGATATTCCGGGTATCGGTGAAGCCTTGCGTAATATCTATGCAAATAATGTCCCTAACGTGGCGTTTTTTATCCGTAAAGAAGGAACCAAATTTGTACCTGATGCCACAGCGACCTGGGCGAACCAGAATCGATTGACCAATTTACTGAGTTTCCAAGCACCCCCTGGTGAGTTCAACTTACTGCCTCTGTTTGAAGGCTTCAATGGCCCGATTGATTTTGTGCAGCACACACTGACTCACATTAAGCCCCATCAGCGTCCCGTTATGAGTGAGCTATTTGTGGCATTTGATCCCAGCAAAAACAGTGCTTCAGAGGCGATAAAGAGCTGTTACATAGACCAATTCGCCAACGACGATCAGCGTCGTCAATTTATTGCGCAAGCCCTTGAGCAAGGACAGTTTATTGCGCTAAAAATATTTTTAGCGCGCACTGGACGCCCAGATATTGACCGCCTGCAATCAGAGATTAACTACGTAGGTGTTTATGCCGTTCACAGAGCGAAACAACTAGAAGAAAAACTGTGGAACATAAATGGTGTTGGCGATATTTTAGATATAACGGATTTGGTGATGAGCCGATACCAATTCGACACGCAAGCCATTGTGAATAACTATGAAAGGCAACTGCATCACCCGCAAAAAAGCATAGAGATAGAACAGTTATTAAACGCTGAATAGTATTAGGCTAAGCGCCAGTATTGGCGCTTAGCCCTAGTCGTTTATTTTTTACACGGTGTGGCCGCCGCCAATACCCACAATATAGAATCTAAACCGCCGTTTCGAATAGAAATATCCGCTTGGGCACGTACAACCGGCTTTGCGTGAAATGCAACGCCAAGCGCTGCAGCATTCATCATGACCAAATCATTTGCCCCGTCGCCCATGGCCATGGTTTGACAATCTGTGATATCGAATTCATTCGCCAGCTCTAGCAATGTAGCAGCCTTGACCTGAGCATCGACCACTGACCCCGAGACCCGTCCCGTCAGTCTACCATCAACTATTTCAAGCTCATTCGCTACAGCAGCATCAAGCTCCAATCTGTCAGCCAAATAGTCCGCAAAATAACTAAAGCCACCGGAGGCAATCGCTAATTTCCACTGGTGCTGCTTTAAGAATTTAACTAAGTTGAAAATACCCGGCATTAGCGGCAGGGCACGGCGCACTTGCTGCAATATGTCTTCATTTGCGTCCTTGAGGCACCCGACTCGGCTACGTAAGCTTTCCTCAAAATCGAGTTTTCCTTGCATGGCCTGCTCAGTGACACTGGAGACTTCCTCTCCTACCCCGGCAAGCTTGGCAATTTCATCGATGCATTCAATACTGATGACTGTGCTGTCCATGTCCATTAGCAATAAACCTGGTTCGTCCAAACGCGGCGCACTTGAAAATAAACATATTTCTACTGCATGCTCATTCGCAATACGCTCTAATAATGGCCTTAGGTCTTCTATGCTCAGCCGCTCTACGCGCAGCACGATACCGACGCCAGAAAGAGGCACATCTCGCAAAACTTGGTAACACAGCACATTTAACTTATCCGCAAAGGCCATGGACACAGCGAAGACTTTCGCGAGGCTTAACCCCTCAGCAAAGATAACCAAGCTACTGTGCTCTTTGGTTAAATCGAAGCCCTTTAAGCTGAGCTTGCTGGGGGTGAAATGCTCGTGAGCAATTGTGCTAACAATGCGATCATTGATGAAATGGAACTGATCGAACGTTTGATCTGCAATCAAACGTTCAAGGAAGAGGCTAGACGCCAATTGTTTAGAGTGCGGGCTAAATTCAAACACGTATTTGACCTAAATAGTAATTAGAGCTGAATGGTACCAAAGCGCAGAGTAAATGCCACCTGCATTGCTCTAGGCTTCAACACCTGCGGCGCTTTAACCGCAGGAATCCTCAAAGTAAAGCTCTCGTGCTGGCGTTAGGATAAAATTAACGTTTGAGATAGGCCTCGGGGCGCTTACCATAGATAAAATCTTTATAACTTTTGCAACAAAGTGACCCCACGTTATGAATCGAGTTGAATCCCTGCCGGTACAGGATCACATCAACCTAAGGCCATTGGGCGTAATTCGCACACCATACCAACAGAAGTTCGCTATTCCTAGGCAACCGAACCTGATTGATGCCGCCAGTGGCGAAATTATATTTCACACGGAATTTAGCGATCCGAACATGTTACGGGGTATTGAGCAATTCAGTCATTTGTGGCTGTTGTTTCAATTTCACCAAACAGTGGAAAAAGGTTGGTCCCCCATGGTGCGCCCTCCTCGTCTCGGCGGAAACAAGAAACAAGGCGTGCTGGCCACACGCAGCACTTTTAGGCCAAATGCTATTGGAATGTCTGTTGTTCAATACGATAAAGTCGAACATAAAGACGGGCGCTTAAGCCTGCATGTTAAAGGGGTTGATTTACTTGATGGCACGCCAATCATCGACATTAAACCTTACGTACCTTGGGCTGACAGCATCCCTGAGGCAAAAGGTGGTTTTGCCGCCGAGCGCCCTACACTAATGCCGGTATATTTTGAAAGTCAATCTGCCAAGCAGTTGGCCCACTGGCAAGCCAATTATCCTATGCTTAGCGCACTGATCGAACAAGTACTAGCGCAGGACCCACGCCCCGCTTATAAAGCCGAGCAAGACAGCAACGAAGAGTATGGAATGAGCCTTTATGATCTGAACATACGTTGGCGAGTCAGCGCTAAGGCCAACTATGTGGTGAGTATCACGCACAATTACGAGCCGCAAGCGCATAAAGATTAACAAGATTTACTGTTTAGGGACTTTAGCCCAGCCTGTGTGGCTGGTAGAATAGCCGCCGATTTCTAACCTATACCTAATTGAGAAGCTCACGCCAATGCGCACAAGCCAATATTTATTATCGACCCAAAAAGAAACACCTGCTGATGCAGAAGTCATCAGCCACCAGCTTATGCTACGTGCGGGCTTGGTTCGCAAGCTAGCATCAGGACTTTATACATGGTTACCCACCGGCTTGCGCGTGTTAAACAAAGTCGCTCAAATCGTTCGCGAAGAAATGGATCGTGCCGGTTCGTTAGAAATATTGATGCCTGTCGTGCAACCTGCCGATTTGTGGCAAGAGTCTGGTCGCTGGGACGAATATGGCCCTGAGCTTTTACGCATAAAAGACCGTCATTACCGAGACTTCGTATTAGGTCCAACTCATGAAGAAGTGGTCACCGCCTTAGTCAAAAATGAAGTAAGCAGCTATAAGCAATTGCCATTGAACGTTTACCAAGTTCAAACGAAGTTTCGCGATGAAGTTCGCCCGCGTTTTGGAGTCATGCGTGGTCGTGAATTCACCATGAAAGATGCTTACTCGTTTCATTTAAGCGATGAGTGCTTGAACAAAACCTACGATGACATGTTCGCAGCATATTGCCGTGTGTTTGAACGTATCAACCTAGAATTTCGCCCAGTGATTGCCGATAACGGCTCCATTGGTGGTAATGCCTCCCACGAATTCCACGTGTTGGCTGACTCAGGTGAAGATGATATCGCCTTTAGTAACGCATCAGATTATGCCGCTAACATCGAAAAAGCAGAGGCACTAGCCCCGCAATTTTCACGCCCAGCCCCCAGTGCTGAACTCACTAAAGTGGCCACGCCAAATGCGAAAACCATTGAGCAGGTCAGCGCGTTACTTAACATACCTGCTGAACAATCAGTTAAAACCCTAATAGTACTGGGTGAAGCAGATAACAAGGGACAGCAAGGACTTATAGCACTTGTGCTGCGCGGGGATCATCAATTAAATGAGCTCAAAGCAGAGAAAATAGACGGCGTTTATGCTCCGCTTACTATGGCCAGTGAAGCGCAAATTGAAGACACTATCGGTTGCTCAATCGGCTCTATTGGGCCGGTTGGTTTAAACATACCTGTTATCGCTGATCGCAGCGCGGCGGTATTAGCAGACTTTGTGTGCGGCGCGAATGAAAATGACGTGCATTACACAGGCGCTAACTGGGAGCGCGATGCAAAAGAGTTCCAAGAAGCGGACATTCGTAATGTACAAGCCGGAGATCCATCGCCAGATGGTCAAGGTACTCTTGAGATCAAACGTGGTATTGAAGTTGGTCACATATTCCAACTCGGCAGTAAGTACTCAGAAGCATTGAACTGCGGTGTGCTAGATGAAAACGGCAAGCATCAAGTGCTTAATATGGGTTGTTATGGCATTGGGGTTTCCCGTATCGTGGCCGCGGCAATTGAGCAAAATCACGATAAGTACGGCATTATTTGGCCTGATGCAATAGCACCTTTTAAAGTTGCGATCGTACCGATGAATATGCACAAATCCCACCGTATACAACAAGTTGCAGAAGATTTATACGCCCAACTCAAAGCCGCTGGAGTCGAAGTATTGTTCGACGATCGTAAAGAGCGCCCAGGCGTGATGTTTAACGACATGGAATTGGTAGGTGTACCGCACACGATTGTTATCGGTGAGCGTAACCTTGATGAACAAAAAGTCGAATATAAAAATCGTCGTAGTGGTGAAAAGCAGCTGATTGATATCCCGCAGTTGGCGGAATTTGTTTCCACGCTGTAATCGCCAATATAAGGCGTGCTTCAGCGACGGGGTCAAACGCACCCAACGTTGAACAAATCCAAAACAAATGCAGAACAATAAAAGCGCACTCACACTGCGCTTTTTTATTGCGTTTTTTTCAATCTGCCGCGTAAAAACTCCCAACATACCCGTGTATAAGATTAAGGCTTATTGAAAGCACCGTTTAGTGCTAATCTTCAACAATATCAACCGTGAGAAACACGCTACTTGCTGCGCTACCATTCGTTTTGCCCGCCTGTAGCACTGAATAATTGAGTATATAGATGCGATTAACTTTTTACGGCGTTAGAGGCTCGATACCTACCCCAGGAGCTGAGTATATTAAGTACGGCGGTAATACAGCCTGCGTACACATCGAGCTAAACGACGGCAATGACATCATCATTGATGCGGGCACAGGTATTCGCACTTTAGGCCAGAAACTCGCCGCGAAAGAAGGGGATATACACTTATTATTGACCCACAATCACTGGGATCACATCCAAGGCTTCCCCTTTTTTACGCCTATATACCAACCTCAGCGCAATATTTTTATCACCCCAGGACAAACGACTCTAGCTGAGCACGATAATATTTTACGCCAAATGAGTGGTAGCTACTTTCCCGTTCAGTTTAATACCTTACCTTCGGCTATTGCTCTTGAAGCAAAGCCTGACAATCTGCGCCAATGGCATATAGGTGAGGCAAAAATTCAGCGTCAAAAAATTAATCATCCAGGTGGAGGCAGCGCATATTGTATTACCGCCGATGGCAGTAAAGTGGTATACATTACCGACAATGAATTGTATCCCCCCTACAAGAAAAGCACTGACTTTCTCGATTGGGTAGAATTCGCTCGTGATGCAGACTTAGTCATTCATGATGCTCAGTACATGCTGACTGATATGCCAGGTAAAGCGGGATGGGGTCACTCAGTGGCCGAAGAAGCGGTAAAATTGAGTATGGCATGTCGTGCTAAACGTTTAGCTCTGTACAGTCACGATCATACACGCACTGACGATAATATTGCTGCCGTAGAAGCCCACTGCCAAGAGCTAGTGGAAATAGCTCAAGCTGATCTCGAGCTATTCGCTGCAGCAGAAGGTATGAGCATCGCTTTGTAATAGAAAAGGCAGGATCCTAATACACCATGCATGAACGTAATCATTACGCGTTGCTTTTATCCGGCGGCGGCGCAAGAGCCGCATATCAATTGGGCGTGCTGAAGTCTATCAGCACTTATTTACCTAGAAACCAAGGGATCCCCTTTCCCATTGTGTGCGGAAGTTCAGCTGGGGCTATTAATGCCACAGGACTCGCATGCTATGCATCTTGTTATCATTTAGGTATTCGCAAGTTAGAACATGTGTGGAAAAATTTCACCACTCGGCAAGTGTACGGGAGTGGAATACGAGATGTGTATTCACATCTAGCGCAAAGTTATTTCCGCAGTTTTCAGTCCACTTTAAATCAAAAGCAAGCCAGTAGTTTATTGAATAACCAACCTCTGCGTAAACTCATTCGTAACCGTTTGGATTTCAAACGCATTGATAATAACGTGGCAAGAGGATATTTACGGGCAATCAGTATCAGTGCGTCAAGCTATAGCACCCACGATTCAATTAGCTATTTTCAGGGGCACCAAGATATACAGCCTTGGCATAGGCAGCAACGCCGGGGAATAAAAACCGCTTTGCATAGCGAGCACTTAATGGCGTCATCAGCCATTCCGTTAGTGTTTCCTCCTGTTAAACTAGACGGGGAATTCCTTGGTGACGGCTCAGTCCACCAGCTTTCGCCTCTTAGCCCTGCTATCCATCTTGGCGCTCAGAAGATATTCGTAATAGGTGTGGAACAACCCGAACGTGCTCCGCGCTTTACTAACGTTATTCATTATCCCAGTAGCTTAGAAATTGCTGGGCATTTACTCGATACTATTTTTGCCGACACCTTGCGCTCTGATTTAGAGCGGTTGCATCGTATCAATCAAACGCTGGAACAATTAGATGCCGAGCAACGTCAAAAGAGCGCGCTCAAGACGATTGATTGTTTAGTGATTAATCCTAGTGTGACGTTTAACGACATGGCAGCACGGCACTTTCATCAAATGCCATCAGGCATTAAATCACTGCTAAAAATAATGGGATTACATAACAATGCGGATTCCTCGATACTCAGTTACCTTCTGTTTGAAAAAGAATACTGCAAAGAGTTAATCGCGCTAGGCTTTAAAGATGGCCTAGCAAGAGCGGAGGAAATCCGTCATTTTCTGACAATATAGCGCGTTTAGGATTTAGGTAAACCTGTGTCGCTAAGTTGAGTTTCGGGTTAATCTTTCTGGGCTTCACCGCGTAATTTTAGCTGTAACCCTTTAAGAAAATTGCGCAAGAACTGGTCTTGGCATTCGCGGTAATGGCGGTTACCGGGCTTACGGAACAAGGCACTCAACTCATGCTTAGACAGACGAAAGTCACTCTTGTCCATAATGGCCAGAATATCTTCAGCTTGCAGATTAAGCGCAATTTTCAGTTTCATTAAAATAATATTATTCGTTAGCACACGCTCTACCGGCGCAGGTGCACCCTCGCGTTTACCCCGTTTTAAGTTAATCAAACCGTTTAAAAATAGTGCGAACTGTAAATCTGTAATGCGAACAAATTCAGGCTCTTCTTCTTTTCGCAACCAGCTGTGTAATTGCGCAGTGGTGGCTGGGTATTCAGCCTGAGCGAAAACGTCAAGCATTTGTTTATCGTTAAAATCGAAAATATAGCGGATACGACGCATCACATCGTTATTGATCATGGGGAATTCCTATTTGTTCACTGGACTCAATGTGCTCATCGAGCTTTAATTGGCGCTATCATACGCATGTTGCCGCTAAAGCACGATCAAAAGTGTTTAGGGAGTTAAACAATTGGCAAATAAATATCTATGATGGTCTCATTTTCAGGTACGTCGGGGAACCCTTGGACTCGCTCCACAAATAGAGGTGCATTTCTTATCTCATAATCCTCATTTAGGGATATCGTTTTATACAACTCATCGATACTCTCGCTTAATAGCCTATCACTGCCATTATGTCGAAAATGGGCACATCGCCCGCTGCCGATAACGCCCTGCTGTACAGCATAATCATTCGGTTCAACGACCTTCCTTATGGAAGCTGCAACATCAAAACGATATTCCTCCTTGGGAACATCTCTAGGGTCATTGTATAAAATGTTGTATGTCTTGCTAGTGCGAGGTGAAGGTCCGTACTGCTTTCGCCATTGAATAAATTGTGCAACGGTTTTCATGACACCTTCAGGGTCGCCCTCATGAGTTAAAAATGCGATCGCCGTCCGAGGAAAATCAATAACCTGTATCTGCTGTAGTGGAATGTTCTTACTGCTTATGTCAGTCATGTAAGCACCTCGTATCTTTATTTCTTTTTTGTTGGCGTGTTTACCATTATTTTCGTTCACGGTGAGCATTTTTATACAGGATGAATGAGTCGTTGGGGTGAGCTCTTCGAAATAGCTAACATTGGCTGGCGCGCCCACAATAGCTTGATGAGTGGGAATTGCATGAGACTTTCTAACATACTCAACAAATTGCTTTCGAAATATCGAAGGGGCTTGACAAAACTGACGCTTAAATGCACGGGTAAAGCTCTGATGATGACTAAACCCGCAGCTAAGCGCAATATCAAGCACAGACATTGAAGGGCGATACCGCAACTCATATACGGCTTTACGTAACCGCGTTAATAACACATATTCGGCAACGTTATATCCTGTGTACAGAGTAAAAGCGCGTTGAAAATGAAAAACGGAAAAACACGCAACATCGGCCAAATCCGTTGCAAGCAGCGGGTGGTCAATATGCTCATTGATATACGTTAGAACGTTTTCAATTTTAACCTTGCTACCTTGTGGTCGCTTAATGCTATGCAAGCTGTCCATGAACACCAATGCCATATTGTTTAAGGTAAGCTAAGTTTGTCGCTTTATAACTGGTAAAACTTAACCATTTCTGCGCTTTACTATTATCAAAAGAGTGTTTGCAGGATTACTGCTCGCGTATCAGCTGGGTCAATTACCGCATCAATCTCAAGCACACTGGCCACTTCTGTAGCTTGGCCATTTGCATATTGCTTAGCAACGAGTTTTTCAAATAACGCTTGGCGTGCGATAGGGTCTTCTTGCGCCGCGAGCTCTTTACTGAAGCCCAATTTAACGGCCCCTTCTAGGCCCATTCCGCCAAATTCGCCAGTAGGCCATGACAACATATAGTGAGGTTTCATGGTGCTACCTCCCAATAACGCTTGAGCGCCTAGGCCGTAACACTTGCGTATTGCTACAGCCACTAACGGCACAGTGAGCTTAGCGCCGGAGGTAAACAACTTGGCTAATCTGCGCACGGCCCCGCGCTCTTCATGCTCTGGCCCCACCATAAAACCTGGGGTATCACATAAACTCAGCAACGGGATTGAGAACTCATTACAAAATTGCATAAATTCAGCCGCTTTCTCTCCTGCTTCTACGTCTATCGCTCCCCCGAGCACCTTGCAGTCACTCGCCAATATACCTACGGGCCGTCCCTTGAGTCGTATGAATCCTGTGATAATCGCTCCCCCAAATTGACGCTGTAACTCAGTAAAGCTGTCGTTATCAGCCAGTATATTGATAGCTTTTCGCATATCGTACACAAAGCGTCGGTCATCGGGCAGTACGTCTCGTAAACTGGCTTGCTGTGCGTCTTTATCAGCCTGCTCTTTCTCTGAGTATGTGATTGGGCCTTGAAAATACCCCAAACAGCGTTTTGCTAGGTAGGCGGCGTCAGCTTCATCCTCTGCGACTATGTCCACCACACCATTTTTAGCTTGAGTTTCTATAGGGCCAATTTCTTTTGCATTGACCACGCCTAGGCCACCACCTTCGATCATGGCTGGGCCAGCCATTCCTATCCATGACTTTTTGGTTGCGATTCGAATATCAGCCGCACCGAATAATGCCGCATTGCCGGCAAAGCAATAACCGTTGGCAACGCTAATACGCGGCACGACACCACTTAAAGCAGCCCAGCTTGAAAATGATGCGCACTGGAGCCCCGAATTAACTATGGTGATATCAGTATCGCCGGGCCGCCCGCCACCGCCCTCGGTAAACATAATGATAGGCAGAGTCTGCTCTTGCGCCACAGCCAAAATACGATCTAGCTTTTGATGGTGAAAGAACCCTTGGGTGCCTGCCAGCACGCTGTAGTCATTAACGATGAGGGCCGTTTTATAACATGCTGTCGCTTTCACTAATGACAACGTTTGACGATTGACCTCCCCTACACCTGTGATGATGCCATCAGCAGCGGTGGCAGTTTTCAATTCTTGGTAGTCTCGCCGCTGACGCTGCGCCGCTACCGCAAACTGGCCGTACTCCATAAAGTGAGCACCTTCGCACAGATCTTCAATATTTTGCCGGGCACTTCTAAAACCCAGTGCTCGTCGCTTGGCAATGTGCTGATCTCGAGCTTCGTCCGATGTCATGGTTTGGCGGGCTTCGAAAGCAAGCAGGGCCTTGTGCGTGCTAGACATAGCACTTGCCTGTGCTTCTGAGGTCACCATGTTGGGCTCATCCTCTATCTCTAACAATATCTGCTTAGTCACCACTTCATCCTCTATGTTGACGTGCAGTCGTTTGATAACGCCTGAGTGCGTAGCCACCACAGGCAACACCGTTCCCATGACCTGTAGAGTCAACAAAGGTTGGCCTTGAGTAACGGTTTGCCCTTGGATGATAAAAATGTCAGATATAACAGCGATAGAACTAGCGGTAATAGTATGAGAATGGGACATAATACTTCTTCAATAAAAGGTAAAAATCACTATAAAGCGGTAATGAGCAAAACGGGAACCGCACTTGAAAGCAAGTTGATTCCCAACGATTACATAACAAGGCAGCCATCAATCGCCTTCCAGTAAATAACGTTCAGCGCGTTCGACTCGCCTAGGCTTTCCACTGATCACCAACACATCGCCCGCTCTTAGCACCATATTCATCGGTGGACTTTCCATTTCAATATTGTCCCTGCGTAGGCCTTTAATTTTGACTCCGGAACGATTTACATTGAGATCAACCAATGCTCTACCCGCCGCATAGGCGTTAGGCGCAACGATCACGGCATGTAAAAACTCTAGCTTATCTTGCTTTTCGTAACTCAATTCGGTGGTTTCACCAGGAAAGAAACCGTGCATATTGCCATATTGTCCCTTTCGCTCTTTACGCACGCGCTTCAATATACGCGACATAGGGATACCCGATAAATGCAAGACTTGGGAAACCAACATTAAGCTCCCTTCGAGAATTTCAGGTACTACCTGGCTCGCTCCTGCCTTGTATAGCTCATTCATACGATAGTCTTTACGAGTACGCACCACTATCGGTAAATCAGGATATAAACTAGATATAAGCTGAATAACCGCCATGGCTTTGTTGTGCTCATCAAATGTGATCAATACTAACTTAGCACGCTCTATACCCACCGCCTTTAAGATGTCGTTTTGCCGAACATCTCCAAAGTAGACAGGCTGTCCAGCACTTTGGCTCTCTTGCACGCGCACGGGATCAGCGTCAACCACTAAATAAGGGATCGCCTCGCTTTTAAGTAACCGACCTACTGACTGACCGACTCGACCAAACCCCATGATAATCACATGGTCATGCATCAGTTCATGCTTTGCCGCAACCGAATCGATTGCTTCAAATTCAACTGGGGGCGCATTCACCATACGTTTTGCAAAATCGGAACTACGGGTCACTAACCAAGGGGTCATTGCCATGCTTAAAATCCCAATACTGAGGATCAAAGAACCCACTTGAGTTGATAAAATATTGTGATCAACCGCTAAAGCGGCGATGACGAAACTGAACTCCCCCATCTGGCATAACTTAAAACCAGCAGCCCAAGCGTCTTCTTTGGGTACACTGAATAATCCGCCAGCAAGACGAATAATGAAGACTTTAATCAACAACATACCGGCCAGCCCCAATAGCGCCCAATGCCATTGAGCCAGTAAATCGGTCAGGTTAAGGCGCATGCCAATTGTGATGAAGAACAGCCCCATCAAAATATCGCGAAACGGGCGAATATCCGCTTCTAACTGATATTTATATTGGCTCTCGCCTAACATCATTCCGGCTAAAAATGCGCCTAGGGCCATCGACAACCCAAAAGAATACGTTAGACCTGCTGCCATTAACGCTACCAAAATGGTGGTTAATACGAACAACTCATCCGTGCGAGTTTGCGCGACTTCGGTAAAGACTCTCGGTAGGATCCATTTACCCACGGACATAAGAATTAAAACCACCACTATGCCCTTCACGATAGAAAGCGCAATCGCCATACTTAAGCTTTGCCCGCCGTCCATTGCCAGAAGAGGCACAACGATAAGTAAAGGCACAACGGCCAAATCTTGAAAAAGTAGAATACTGACCGCCATTTGGGCGCGAGATGTATTTAGGATCCCCATGTCATTTGTTTGCTTAATAACGATGGCTGTAGACGATAACGCGACGATACTCCCGACTATGATGGCAGCTGGTAGCTCTACGCCTAAAAGCATACTAATCCCCATAAACGCAAGAGTAGTCAGGAGCATTTGTCCTAAGCCCACCCCAAACACCATTTGGCGCATAGCGATCATTTTTGGTAGAGAGAATTCCAAACCAAGAGAGAACAGCAAAAACACCACCCCGAGCTCGGCAAATGTTTGCATATCTTCAGGGTGTTCAAATAAAGCAAGTAAATCAGGGCCTGCGAGGATCCCGCAAAAGAGGTACGCCAAAATAGGCGGCAAATTTATGCGTTTAAATAACCAGACACTGGCAACCGCCACCGCCATCAAGAGTAAAATATTTGCAAAAATCCCATGCATTACAAGGGTTACCACCTCTTAGCTAGATCAATTCCATTTTTAGGCATGAATACTGCTAAGTATCCATCGTTATCGTAATCGGTGCGCTATTTTTAGCGGAAGCGCCAATATTTTGGCAGGAGTCAATAGTGGAACAACTCAATCAACTTTATGAACAGCATGTAGGTGAAAATGTGTTTAATCCGAGCCATTACGCGCCGGTTTTAAATCAACATGAGCTCAGTGCGTTCTTTCAAAAGTGGTTAACCACAATTGACTTAGCTGTTCTTAGCGAGTTGTTTTTCGAACAACTGCAAAATACGTTACCTCTGTGCGGATTAAAAATCCAGTGGAATCACAGTGATATCACCCACGGTACACTCACCAATAAACCGTATAATAAGCGCTTAGCCGTGCGTCAGGGGGATAAAGAAATCGCCATGATCCACTATTCACTGTCTCGCACTTTGGCCGTGCGTGAGTGGCAAATACTACAACAACTGCACATGCTGTTTAAGAACCCGCTAAAGAACGGTTTAGAGTACGAGCGCATCAAACTAGTTGCCACCAGAGATAACTTGACGGCACTGGGAAATCGCAGCAATTTTGATGACACCATGCACCGTTTATTCAGTCAGGCGAAACGCCAACCTTGTCAGTTCGCTTTGCTGGTTATTGATCTTGATAAATTTAAACAAGTGAATGATCAATTTGGTCATACACAAGGAGACAAAATACTCATCACCTGTGCCCAAACAATCTCAGCTTGCTTGCGAGAAACCGACTTTGCCTTTCGTTTCGGTGGCGACGAGTTTTGTTGCCTGTTAACCGACACATGCATAGATTCCTGCCAGCAAATAACTCAACGTATTCAGCTGGCCTTTAAAGAAGATAGCCTGCTTGCTCAGCACTACATTAGTTGCAGTATTGGTAGTGCCATTTATCAAGACGATGACACACAGCATAGCCTTTTCATGCGCGCAGATGCCGCCATGTACCGCAATAAAAAGTAACTCTTTTTTAGCTATCTCAAACCTTTATAGCTATATCAAACGTTGGTGTTATTAAACGCGCTGCAAAACACAAGCGCCACTTCACTTTCTGAATAGTTATCCATACCCAAAAAATGATTGAGCTTATTCATCGTTCATTATAACGTTGGGCATATAACAACGAGATAGAAATGAGCATCATAAAATGGATGTAGTTTGATTAAGATCCCCCCGCAGCCACCTGTCAAAGAACTGAATGTCTTGGTCATTGATGGGCAATCACTTGTACAAGATACGATAAAATCTGCTTTTCTAGAAATGGGCATCGAAAACGTTCGTTGTGCTCAAAATGCTTTTTATGCTCTGCGGCTCTGCGAACACATCTCTTTTGATATTATTCTCGTGGCGTTTGATGTGCGCAGTGATAAAGATGGGTTTAACCTACTCGAAGAAATGCGCTTTAAAGGGTATATCGCTAAGACCACCAGCGTTGTCTTTCTCAGCGCTGACACATCTGCCGAACTCGTTAATTGCGTGATAGAACTGCAACCAGATGATTTTTGGGTTAAGCCGTTGGACAAGTCCCGAGTGGCACAACGCATCAATTATATTCTGAAAGTCAAAAGTCAGCTGTATCGTTTGAATTATTGCTTCGATCAAGAAGAATACCCAAGCGCCATATACCTTGCCCAGCGTCAGCTCCAAGACGCATCTTTAGTGCAGTACTATCCACAGATTAATCGCTTGATCGGTCGTTGTTTATTCAATTTGCAAGAATATGCTGATGCAGAAGCTTTTTATCGGCAATTGCTCACGCAATATGATTATGGCTGGATTGTAGTAGGGCTATTAAGGTCTCTACTCAAGCAGGACAAAATAGACCAAGCAATGACCCTTGCAGATGAGTTGTTAGACCGAGACGACGCGCGCTTCGCCACCTATGACACACTCACCGAGTACTACATAGAAAAAGAGAATTACGAGAAAGGCTACGAGCTTATTAAAGAAGCGAGCAAACTGGCACCACGCAACATACAGCGTCACCGTAAAGCGTGGGATTTGGCTCGATTAAACCATGATCCCTTTGGCCAATACACTGCCACTCAGAACATGGCGAAATACGCTAAAAACTCTATACATGACACGCCTGATCTACAGCTCAATGTCATCCGTTCAGGTATTGATTTAGCCAGTACGGCTTCTAACACGCAAGCGCAAAAGTTATTAGCTGACATGGAACGAAAAGTAAGTAAATTTCAGCAAGATTTTACTCATGTTAATGACTTCAAAAGCCAATTAACGGTTTTACAAGCTCGTTTGCTGAGCTTGGGAGACAACAAAAAACAAGCGGAAGAGTTGATGCAAACTCAAGGCGAAGTCAATAGCTGGCACTCGGTTGAAGATAACTTAGACAAGGTAAAGGCGTTTCACGAAGTCGGCCAACGAGAGCAGTCCTTGGCGATCCTAGATAGAATGAAAGAACAAATTCGTGGTAATGAATTTGCCAATCAAGTCATGTCTGAATATATTGATCAAGAGCGTAATGAGCGTAGCGAAATTCATCACACCCCTAAAGAGCTCGCTGAGATGGCGTCTATTCATTATAAACATAAACGCTTTGCGCCTGCTTATAAGCTCTTAACCCAAGCGATGCAACTCGCCCCCAAAAACCCGAACATTGGTCTGAGTTTACTGAAGGTATTAGCGAGAATAGCCCAAGATGAGGGGTTAAATGAAGAACAGAAAAGCGGTTTAAAACACTGCAAATCGTTGTTGAAAACAGCTGAGCTCTCTGCCCAGCAAAAGCTTAAACAAGCGCAATATATTGACGCTATCAATCAGCACCTGTCACGACAATAGTGATGCGCCGCGCCAAAAAATGCGTCGCGCCAATAGTGATTTTTCTCGTCGAGAGTAGTCCGTCATGGCTTTAACAATAAATATTGAGCCTTTAAGCAAGGGATTACTAAAGCTAAGCTGTCGATTGAAAAGTGATGGCTAGAGAGAGTCGCTATGTTCACGTATCAGCCCCTTTTAGGATTACATCTAAGACAAGTTAATACGTTCCTTCCCCCACTCATGATACTCAGTGCTTATCAAAAAAGTCTTTGTTTCGTATGTACTTGTGCATGTAATGATAAGAAATAGGAGAGATAAGCCAGCTGGTGAGTGTTTTATATAGCCGCACTGACGGCCGAATGTTTTCGTATATTCGCTCATTATGCAGCCAAAGATTACGCCCCACATGTTTAAATATGCCCGGCAGAGGCGGTAAAAACGTAATAATGTCCAAATCGCAGCAAATGCGATAAGTACGGCGGTGCAACATATAATGCTTATTAAAGCTTCTGAATCCCGTAGATGGCTGTCCGAACGTCACGACTCTGCGCACGGGGGAGTCAAAACGCCGCTCAAGCCAGTCTGCGGTTAAAATAGCCATCGCCCCGCCGGATGAATGGCCTGTTAAACTGATCCGCTTACCGCTCGCGATTAAAGGGGTCAGTACCTTTTCAATCTGCTGATAAATACTCAATGCCTCTTCTTCAGGCACCGCTCCTGCTACTTTTTGATTGAGCAACCTATCGTAACCGTAATGAATGTAATAAACGGTCTTGTTGAAACGCTTGCGCTTAGGGAAGCAACACAAATTTGTCAGCCAGTCGCTCAGCACTTGAGAGCCGCGAAAGACAACTATTACTTCTTTCTTTTTGTCTTGCCACAAAATACGCGCCAATACATGCCCCTGCCTGTTTTTGATGGCGACGTGACCCTGCTCAGCGAATCCTAACGCCACATGATCAAAGGTTTTTGGATAAGCCAGCTTGCACAACACTGCATAGCGTTCGTATTGGTAGCGTTTGAGTTTTTTCAATCAATAAGAAGGCGTTAGTGAGTTAATGTTTGCAGGCTACCCGTGCATTGTGACACTTCCATGACTCAGCATGTCAATTGTGTATCCAATTGTTATGAATTAAAGATACGAACAAATAGATAGGCTGAATTCAACGCAGCGGACTTGCTGTTACCCACCCTACTTTTGGTATGTTAGGGTGCCTGATGAATCAAGTTTTTTTTGCGATACGGCTTTGTGCTGAATCGATTTTCCAGCAACAAACCGACCATGGATCAGCAAGCCAATGATCTGCTCGCCCTGCCTGATGATCGCGATGTTCGTGCGCTCCCAAGGAGGTATCTTCCACTCTTTGAACCATTGCTTCAACGGCTTAGATTGAGGTGCATCTTGCGGTGTAAAGCGCTGAGAAAAACCACCAAAGACCACGCTTACTGGGGCAACATCAAGATTATCTATGTTGAGGCTGTCATCGCTTACTTCGGTTAATTGCCCACGTTTTAGCTCTAATTCCCCTAAGGATAAGGGTAATTTTTTTACTTCACACGGCTGTATAACCGTTTCATATGGACTTATCTGCTCAGGAATGGTTATCACATAAAGCGCATTTTCAAAACGCCTGAATTGCCATTTTTGCCACTGTATCACTGGGCTAGCATCTTGCGCGGCTAACAGCAGCTCCCTGCTTAACTGTGCCAGTATTGCTTGGCTTGGACTGAGAATACTCTGGGTATCTAGCCACATGCGCACCACTTGCAAACGCCATGGCTCAGTCAACGCCAAGAGAAGCTCAATGGACAAGGTGTTGTTTGGGTTTCGCAGCGAGAGTAGTTTTTCTTGTGTTACTTCATCTAATAACGCTTGCTGCTGTGCGCATAACTGAGCGCTGCGGGAAACCGACTGAGCAAAGTGTGGCCAACGCTGATGTAAAAGCGGATTAATATCTCGGCGAATAAAATTACGCTCAAAGTCGACGTTTTGATTCGACTCATCTTCTTGCCACACCAGCGCGTGTTCATCAGCATAACGATGAATCTGCGCTTGGCTTATTTCTAGCAAAGGCCTAAAAAAATGTACTTGCTCTTGAGGTGTCGAAGGTTTAGCGCGAGAAAAAAGACGCCCCATACCACTTAAGCCTTTTGGGCCAGCACCACGTTTTAGTTGCAGTAATACGGTTTCTAACTGGTCGTTTTGATGCTGTGCTAACGCTACAACACTGCCTGGCGGCGCTACTTCGACTAATTTGGCATAACGCGCATCTCTTGCTTGTGCCTCAATCCCGTTCCCGCTCGCTACATCAACAAATACCTTGGCGCTATGAAACTCGACTTCAAGTTCACTGCACACAGTGGCACAGTGCTGCTGCCATTTATCGGCATTATCACTCAACCCGTGATGAATATAGAGAGCACTTAATTGAAACGACGAAATGTCAGCTTGTGTTAACTGCCACAAAGCATGTAACAGCACATGAGAGTCAATGCCAGCACTGTAAGCAACAACAAGGTGTAGAGGAGATGGGTGGGAGCGTTTCAGTGCAGATACTTGCGCTGCTAAATGGTCGAATAAAGACATATCTGCCAATGGGTTGCTAACAACGTCAGCGCGAGTACATGTTTGTAAAAGCGCTGAACATAAACAGCCTGCTTACACAGGCAGCTAATCAATTTTTTAACAGTAACCAAACGACATGAGTCGCTCGTACCGTTGATCGAGTAACTCTTCAACAGACAAGCTTTTTAGTTGAGCGAGTTGCTGTTTAATAGTCGCTTTCAGATTCGCCGCTGCAACGTCGTGGTCACGATGCGCGCCACCTAAAGGCTCCTCCACTATGCTGTTGATCAAGCCTAACTCTTTAATTTGTCCAGCAGCTACGCCCATCGCCTCTGCGGCTAAAGGGGCTTTGTCAGCACTTTTCCAGAGGATTGACGCACAACCTTCTGGTGAAATAACGGAATAGGTACTGTATTGCAACATATTAACACGATCGCCAACACCAATTGCCAATGCGCCACCCGAGCCACCTTCACCTATCACCGTACAGATAATGGGCACTTTGAGTCCTGCCATCACTTTTAAATTGCGGGCAATAGCTTCACTTTGACCACGCTCTTCAGCCCCCACACCAGGATAAGCACCAGGGGTGTCGATAAAGGTAATGATAGGCAAATTAAAACGCTCGGCCATTTCCATTAAACGCAACGCTTTACGATAACCTTCAGGCTTAGGCATACCAAAGTTACGTTTGATTTTCTCTTTGGTATCGCGGCCTTTTTGGTGTCCAATGACCATAATAGGCTGCTCATCTAACATGGCTAAGCCACCGATGATTGCTTTGTCATCGGCGAAAGCGCGGTCACCTGCCAATTCATCAAATTCGCTAAAAATACGGGGGATATAATCCAAGGTATACGGGCGCATTGGGTGACGCGCAAGTTGAGATACTTGCCATGCCCCTAAGTCTGCGAATATTTTTTTGCTCATTTCCGCGCTTTTTTCACGCAGTTTTGTGATTTCTTCCTCGATACTAATATCGAATTCACCGCCTTGATTAACCAAACGCAATCCTTCAATCTTTGCTTCAAGATCAGCGATTGGTTTTTCGAAATCCAAAAAATTCAAGCTCATTCCACACCTAATTTGTTTATTCGTGAACAGACGTTATATCTGTCAAAATCAATGAAACACCAGCTCTACATGCTCTTTACCGAACTGCTGCTGTAATTCAAAAAGTAACTGATCCTCAGGGGTAACGTACCACTGGGCACCTAACGCTAATGTTACCTCGGCATCCGGATGCACAACATGGGCTTGTACCGGACAGCTTCCGCCTTGATAAGGCGCTAATATTGCTTGCAGTTTAGCGAGTGTTGAGGCATTACACCAGCTCGATTCAAACTGCATACTTAACCATTTTGCGTTCTTTTCCCTCGCCTGAACTATGTCCATAGCGTCGCGGGCGCCTATTGTATTGCCCCCGGAAAATTCATCAAAGCTGACCTGTCCACTTACCACCAATATTCGGTCAGATTGCAGTATTTCCTCGTATTGTTCAAACAGATCGGGGAAAAAACGTACATCTATCCTAGCACTTTTATCATCTAATGTGACAATGCCCCAACGTCGACCTCGTTTATTGGTCATCACCCGTACGCCAATAACTAACCCTACCGCGTATGATACGACATCTTTATGGGTCGGTTTGAGATCAATCAAGCGACCCGTACAGTAATGTTTAATTTCTTGGGCATATTGGTTAATTGGGTGTCCCGTTAGGTAAAGCCCTAATGTGACCTTTTCGCCGTCTAACCAGACTTTCTCTGCCCAATGTGGCACTTTAGCAAACGCTTGCTCCACTTGCTCAGGCTCTGTGGTTAGCAGGCCAAACATATCACTTTGCCCGTGGGCTTCGGCTTTAGCGTGTTGATCTGCGGCAGATATTGCTTCCGGTAAGGTGGCCATAATAGACGCTCGATGTGGCCCAAGGTTGTCCAGTGCGCCAGCGTAAACGAGTTTTTCAAGCACTCGCTTATTGATCCGTTTAGTATCCACTTTTGCACAGAAATCGAATAGGTCTGTGAATTTTTCGTGGTTTTCCCGCGCTTCAATGATCGCGGCTATAGGGCCTTCCCCCACACCTTTGATGGCTCCGATGCCATAAACAATTCGCCCCTCGCTATCAACGGTAAACTTGTAGCTACCTGCATTGACATCAGGTGGCAATAAGGTAATTCCCATTCGCTGACATTCGTCGACTAAGGTCACGATTTTATCTGTGTTGTCCATATCAGCGGACATTACCGCCGCCATAAATTCAGCAGGGTAATGGGTTTTTAACCAAAGGGTTTGATAAGAGACCAAGGCATAAGCAGCAGAGTGAGATTTGTTAAAACCATACCCAGCGAACTTTTCTACCAGATCGAAGATTTTAATCGCCAACTCAGGGTCAATGTTGTTGTTTTTGGCGCCGGTCTCAAATGACTCTCGCTGTTTGGCCATTTCTTCGGGCTTTTTCTTACCCATAGCTCGGCGAAGTAAATCTGCCCCACCCAAACTATACCCAGACATTTCCTGAGCTATCTGCATAACTTGTTCTTGATACAAGATAATGCCGTATGTCGGCTCTAAAATTTCTTTCAAGCATTCATGTTGGTATGTGGCATCGGGATAGGAGATTGCTTCTCGGCCATGTTTACGGTCGATAAAGTTGTCCACCATGCCTGATTGCAAAGGACCCGGTCTAAATAGGGCTACCAGTGCGATAATATCTTCAAAACTATCGGGTCGAAGTCGCTTGATCAAATCCTTCATACCGCGGGATTCAAGCTGGAAAACGGCTGTGGTTTCAGAGCGCTGTAAGAGTTTAAAGGATTTCTTGTCATCCATTGGAATCGCCAAGATATCGATATCGACGCCTTTACCGGCGGAAATCATATCGATGGCCCACTGAATAATGGTCAGTGTACGTAAGCCCAAGAAATCAAACTTAACCAGACCTGCCGTTTCAACATCATTTTTATCAAATTGCGTGACTGGGTTTTTCCCCTCATCATCACAATATAAGGGCGCGAAATCGGTAATTTTATCTGGCGCGATAACCACACCACCGGCGTGTTTACCCGCGTTACGAGTTACCCCTTCAAGAATTCGCGCCATATCGATGAGATCTTTGACTTCTTCATCGTAGGCGTAAAGCTCCGGTAATCGCGGCTCTTCTTCAAATGCTTTGGTTAACGTCATACCTGGCGTAGGTGGAATAAGCTTTGAAATACGATCAACGAAGCCGTAAGGGTGACCCAAAACTCGCCCAACGTCGCGCACAACGGCCTTCGCAGCCATGGTACCAAATGTGATAATTTGCGATACCGCATCACGACCGTACATTTCAGCAACGTGATCAATCACTTCGTCGCGTCTGTCCATACAGAAATCGACGTCGAAATCCGGCATGGAAACCCGCTCAGGGTTCAAGAATCGCTCGAACAGCAAATCAAATTCCAGCGGATCCAAATCCGTTATCCCTAGTGCATATGCCACCAGTGAACCAGCACCTGACCCTCGTCCCGGACCAACTGGAATACCGTTATCTTTACTCCACTGAATAAATTCCATTACGATCAAGAAGTAACCGGGAAATCCCATTTGGTTGATTACCACTAACTCAATCTTTAATCGTTCATCGTATTCTGGGCGTTTAGCAAGGCGTTCTTCTTCGTCAGGGAAAAGAAACGCTAAGCGTTTTTCTAACCCCTCTTCAGATACTTTTACTAAGAAGTCTGCGATGGACATATCGCCCGTAGGGAAATCTGGTAGGAAATAAGTGCCTAGTAGTACTGATACATTACAACGCTTGGCAATCTCAACTGTGTTCTCAATCGCTTGGGGAATGTCGGCAAATAGCTCACACATTTCCTCGCTGGTGCGCATGTATTGTTGTTCACTGTACAACTTAGGACGACGTGGATCGTTCAGTGTGTAACCATCATGAATGGCAACGCGAATTTCGTGCGCTTCAAAGTTATCAGGTGAGATAAAGCACACTTCGTTTGTGGCCACTACGGGCAAGTCATGTTGCCCCGCCCACTCCACCGCTCGGTGAATATAGTCTTCTTCGCCTAAGCGCCCTGTGCGTGTTAATTCTAAGTAGAAACGGTCAGGAAAATGCTGCTGGTAAAAGGCGGTAGCCTTTTCAGCTAGGCCAACATTGCCTTTGGTTAGATAAACCCCTAAGTCGCCCATACGGCCACCTGAAAGGATGATCACCCCTTCACTATGCTCAACCAACCATTCTTGGTCTATAACGGCTTTGTCTTGCACACTGCCGCGCAGATACGCTTTAGAGATGAGCAAAGTGATATTTTTATAGCCTTTGTTATTAGCGGCTAACAACGTCAAGCGAAAAACATGATCTTCTAGGGCATCTGACTGCACCCAGAAGTCCGTACCAATAATGGGTTTAATGCCGTTTGAATGGGCCTGCTCATAAAATTTTACCAGGCCACACATGTTCATCTGATCGGTTAACGCAACCGCAGGCATATTGAGTGATTTTACATGGGCAATCAGCGGTTTTACTTTATTCAAACCGTCTAGCATTGAATAGTCGCTGTGGACTCTCAAGTGTACAAATTTACAATCAGACATTTAGTTTCCTGCCAACTGCCCGCCACGTTGCATTAACGATAATTGCACGGGTTTGAAGCTCATTCGGTACTGAGATAAAGGGCCAAGTTCAGCCAGTTTTTCTAGGTGCGCTTTTGTGGGGTATCCCTTGTGCTGAGCGAAACCGTATTCAGGGTGAGCATTGTGTAACTCGCTCATTTCCGCATCTCTGGTCACTTTCGCAATAATTGAAGCCGCTGAAATTTCAGCAAATAGGCTATCACCTTTTACCACCGCTTCACTGGCATAATCCCAATTAGGACAACGATTACCGTCTACGCGCACAAACGTGGGCTGGGTTGCTAGCCCTTGCACTGCTCGCTTCATAGCAAGCATGGTGGCATGCAGGATATTTAACTCGTCAATCTCTTGCGGTGACGCTCTGCCTACACAGACCGCTAATGCGTTCTGCATGATGATATCAAACAGGGCGAGACGTTTTTTCTCTGATATTTTCTTTGAATCTGCTAACCCGGCAATCGGTTTGGCTGGGTCAAGGATAACAGCGGCGGTTACCACATCGCCCACCAAGGGCCCGCGGCCAACTTCATCGACACCTGCAATTAACTGGGTCATTTACTTGCTCTCTTGATTGGGTTCTATTAGCGATAACACCGCTTTGGCCGCTTGGGCATCTGCATCTTGCTTGAGTAACCCATGAAGTTCAGTAAAGCGGGCGACTAACGCAGCTTTCTGATCTTCACTCTGGTTAAAGTAGTGCAATAATTTGCCGGCAATATTCTGAGGGTTAACGTCTTCTTGCAATAATTCGGGGACTAACTCTTCATCCGCTAAAATATTGGGTAATGCAAAATATTTAGCAATATATAAACGCTTCATCATTTGGTGGGTTAGCCAGCTCATACGATATGCTACCACCATAGGGCGTTTGCATAGCATGGCTTCTAGCGTCGCTGTCCCCGACGCTAGCAATACAGCGTCAGAAGCTGTCATCACTTCACGAGCATGGCCGATAACCACTCGGTAATTTACGTCAACCAAGTGCTCTCGCATATAGTCTTCAACTTGACGTTTGCGCTCTTTGTTAACCACTGGGATGAGCACACATAAATCGCTTACGTCTTTGGACAATAGTTCTGCGCTTTGCATAAAAATATCGAGCAGCAAGCTCACTTCACTGTGGCGACTACCAGGCAACAAGGCCAATACTCGCTCGTCTGGGTGTACTTTTAATGCTTTACGTGCAGCACCTTTATCAGGCACCAAAGGGATGCCATCTGCCATGGTATGGCCTACAAATTGGCATGGGATATTATGCTTATCGTAGACCTGCTTCTCAAACGGAAACAAACTCAAAACCAGATCGGTTGCTTTGGCAATATTGAACACGCGCTTCTCGCGCCAAGCCCAAACTGTGGGGCTGACGTAATGCACGGTTTTAATACCCGCTTTTTTAAGAGGTAACTCTAAGCGTAAGTTAAAATCTGGGGCATCAACACCGATAAAAATATCTGGGGGATTGGCGATAAAATGTTGATATAAACTTTTGCGAACAAACAACAATCTGCGAATACGCGATAACACTTCAACGAGTCCCATCACAGATAGTTCTTCCATGTCGAATATCGTTGTACACCCTTGCGCTTGCATGCGTGGACCGGCTATCCCTTCAAAAATGGCATTGGGATATTGCTGCTTAATACTGCTGATTAATCCGGCGGCTAGTATGTCGCCGGATGTTTCACCGGCAACTATTCCTACTCTAATGGCTTTTTCGCTCATGGCTTAGCGCACAATACCTCGTGAAGAGGTCGCCACAAAATCAGCCATGATCTTAACCTCAGGCGTGCTTTGCGCCATTTCGTTTAGCAACTCAACCGCTTCGTCTGCTCGATGACCATTTCGGTATAGCACCTTGTAGGCACGGCGTAATTGCATAATGACGTCTTTATCAAAACCGCGACGCTTCAAACCTTCACTATTGATACCATGAGGCGTGCTTTTATCACCGCCTATCATGACGTAGGGAGGTACGTCACGCAGCACGATTGCGCCACCTGCTACAAAGCTATGTGAGCCGATATGGCAGAATTGATGAAAGGCTGTCATACCGCCTAAAATAACGTGATCGCCAATGTGCACATGGCCTGCTAACGTCGCGTTATTTGCCAAAATAGAGTGATCGCCAATGACGCAATCATGGGCAACATGGGCATAAGCCATAAGCAAATTATGTGAGCCAATTTGAGTCAACGCCTTATCTTGAGCTGTGCCGCGATGGACAGTGACTGATTCGCGAAAAACGTTATTATCGCCAATGGTCAAATACGTATCTTCGCCAGCATATTTTTTATCTTGGCAATCTTCACCGATGGAACCAAACTGGAAGAATCGGTTGTTTTCGCCGATCTTAGTGTGGCCTTTTACGACCACATGAGACTCAAGCACGGTGCCTGAGCCAATTTCAACATTAGCGCCGATAAGACAATAAGGACCAATTTTCACATCATCGGCGATAATCGCCGAAGGATGAATGATAGCTGTAGAATGAATCACGTTATAGTTTCCGCATGGCACACATGAATTCTGCTTCACAGACGGCTTTGCCATCTACGCTGCCGACACCGTGGAATTTCCAGATCCCGCGGCGCTCTTTTATAAGGCGCACGTCCATATCTAAACGATCACCAGGCACAACAGGATGTTTAAAGCGCGCTTTATCTATCCCTGCATACAAATATAAATCGTCACTATTACCTGCAGTTTTAAAGCCTAACACGCCTGCGGCTTGTGCTAATGCTTCTAAAATGAGTACCCCGGGGAAAATAGGCTTACCCGGAAAATGGCCAGTGAAGCACGGCTCATTAAAGGTAATGTTCTTATAGGCTGTGATCGATTCACCTAAGGTGTAGTCCGTAACACGATCAAGTAATAAAAATGGGTAACGGTGGGGTAAAAGCTCAAGAATTTCTTCAATTCCAAGCTGATTGATATTATTAACCAACAGGTTATCTCCTCAATTAAGTCACCAATTGGCAAGGTAACTTACTTTAAATGCGATTTTTCGAGTGTTTTGACACGCTGATTGAGGGTGCTAAGGTTACGCAACGCCACTGCATTTTTTCGCCACTCTCGGTTTTCAATAGCGGGCATTCCGGAAGAGTAAACGCCAGGTTTGTCTATGGCTTTTGTCACCATACTCATCCCCGTAATATAAACGTTATCACAAATTTCCATATGTCCGTTAATTGCCACCATGCCACCAATTGTACAATTGCGGCCAATAGTAACACTTCCAGCGACAACTGTGCATCCAGCGATGGCAGTGTTCTCACCAATAATCACATTGTGTGCGACTTGACACTGATTATCGATAATTACACCATTACCAATGATGGTGTCATCAAGCGCACCACGATCAATAGTACTACTGGCACCCACTTCAACACGATCTCCTAAGATAACCGTGCCTAACTGAGGTATTTTAACCCAACGGCCTTTGTCATTTGCATAACCAAAACCATCAGCACCAATGACAGTGGCAGATTGTATTAAACAGTCTTGCCCTAGTACTACGCGATGATACAGAGTGACATTTGCCCACAGCTTAGTATTGGCACCAACACTTACCTCTTTACCAATAAAGCAGCCGGGGCCAATTTGTACGTTATCTGCTAGCTTAACACCCGATTCAATAACGGCATGCGCACCAATACTAACGTTATCCCCCAATTCAACATCATCAGCTATCACCGCTAAAGGTGAAATGCCGTCGGCCGAACGAGGAGTAGAGTCAAGTAATTGTGCTGCGAGTGCAAACCCAACATAGGGATTGTCCATCACTAATGCTGAGCACTGACAATGCGATAAATCTTCGGATTTTAAAATAACGGCCTGAGCGGCCGTTTTTTCAAGCTGGCTACGATACCGACTATTCGACAAAAATGAAATCTGACCATTGCCTGCTGACGCCAATGTAGACAGTGAATGGATTTGTGTCTCACCACTGTCGCCATCAGTAAGATGTAGCGAGGCTCCAATTTTATCAGCTAATTGCTGTAAGCTAACCGTTTGATTCAAAGTCAGACCTTATTATCGATTTTAACGCGCGTCCTGTTGGACTTATTTTACTTTACTGACCTGCTCTAATACTTTCTTAGAGATATCATCTTCTGGATTAATAAACGCAACTGCATTGGCGTTTAATATAACGTCATACTTTTCTTTCGCTGCAACAACGTCAATTGACTGCTTGATGAAACCAAGCAATTTATTTTGCTCTTCTTTCAAACGACCTTGTACTTCTTGTTGAAGCGGCTGCGCTTTAGCTGCATATTCTTCACGAAGAGCGTTGATTTTGCCTTCAAGTTCAGTTTTTTCTTTGCTGCTCATAGTCGCTGCATCACGTTGATTCTTCTCAATGTAATACTTAATGTCTTTTTCTAAGCGGCTAACTTCTTCAGTTTTGTCTTTAAACTCTGCCGCTAAGTCTTGTTGAATTGTGGCTGCTTGAGGCATAGATTGAAAAATACCTTGTACGTTAACCGCACCGATTTTTTGCTCTGCCAATGCTGCACTACTAAATGCTGCTGCGCCAATTAATGCCCCTGCTACAAGACTTTTAGTAAATGTTTTCAAAAGATACTCCTGATTTTTAATCGTTATTTTTCTCAGCACTAAACAATACTGGATTTAGAATGTTTGACCAATGTTAAAAGAGAAAAACTTCGTGTCATCCCCTTCTCTTGATTCAATCGCTTTAGAGAAGCTGAATACCATAGGTCCCATAGGCGACAGCCATTGTACAGAAAGACCACCAGAAGCTCTATACAACTTGTAATCACTGTAATCTTCTAATGGATCGTTGTTAAACTGTTGATTAAGCGTTAAATCTTTATAACGGTCATACCTAAATTCGGTATCCCAAACGTTACCTACATCCACGAACAAGCTAGTACGTACCGAATTATCGAAGTCAGCTTCTACAAACGGAGTAGGCACGATTAACTCGACTCCCCCTAAGATCATCGCGTTGCCCCCAAGCGAACGAGACGAAATAGTCACAGTGTCGTTAACTGGGCTGCCGTAAATAATATTGCCGTCAATATCTCGGATGACTGAAGGGGTAAGCTGCACACCACGAGGTCCAACAGTGTTGTTTTCAAAGCCGCGCAGTGAATCATTACCACCAGCACCGAAGTTTTGGTTAAACGGTAAGATTTGATCTACACCATTGGCGGTGCCATAACCGTTACCATAACCTAACTTCAAGCGAGCCAAGAACGACCAACGCTGGTTACGAGACAATGGGAAATAAAACTTGGTATCCACTTCGGTTTTAAAGTAGTTAACGTCAGAATTCGGCGTGGTGATACTGAACGACGCACGTTGCGACGAACCAGCCGTTGGAAAAACACCACGGTTTAGCGTTGAGCGGATCCAGGCAACTGACGCTAAGAAGCTATCGTATTTAATAGAATCATCAGGGTTGCTTTCATCCACAAACTGATTATAAAAGCGGGTTGTCTGTTCGTAAGAAGTGCTTTGGAACAACTCAACATTACTGTAGGTCAAACCAAAGTTAATGCGGTTGAACTCATCAATAGGATAACCGACGTTTGCGCCAACTGAATATTGTTTAGAGTTATATTGAATAAAACCAGCGCTTTCTCCATCAAACTCGCTGTAGCCAACCGAGCCACCTAAGCTGATACCATCGATGGTGAAATACGGGTCTGTATAAGAAATCTGAGCACTTTTTTGATATGACGTGGTACTTAAGTTAAGCGCGATACGTTTACCTGTACCTAAGAAGTTATCTTGTTGGATACCCGCTTGTAAGCTCAGCTTGGTTCTATCACCGTAACCGATCCCGGCATTGAATGAACCAGAAGCTTGCTCTTTTACGCTGAAGTTAACATCAACTTTGTCGTCTTCGCCAGGCAGGCGAACCGTTTCAAAATCAACTGATTCCATGTAGGTTAAGCGAGAAAGTGCATTCTTCGAAGATTCTAGCGTTGCATTTGATAGCCATGCACCTTCCATTTGTGTCACTGACTGACGCAATACTTCATCAGCAGTGCCAATGTTACCTTCGAAGTTAATACGACGAACGTAAATGCGTTTGCCGGGGTCCACGGATAAGGTCAATTTAACCGTTTTATCTTCTTCATTAATATCAGGAATGGTGGTAACCGTCGGATAAGCGTAACCAAAGCGACCAAAATACTTGCTGATAAACTCTTCTGTGTACGTTACTTCAGCCTGGTTATATAACTCCCCTGGCGTAATAGGCAATACGAGCTTTAAGTAATCCTCATGACCTAATAACTCACCGACCAATTCCACTTCAGAAACTTTATACTGCTCGCCTTCTTCAATATTCAAGGTGACGTATATACCCGCTTTCTCAGGCGTCATGGATACTTGCGTCGATTCAATATCGAACTTCAGATAGCCTCGGTCTTTGTAATAGCTTGTGACCGTTTCCATATCACCGGTAAGGGTCTGTTTCTGATACCGGGTTTCGGATAGGAAATCCCACCATGGGGCATCGAATTTCAGTTCCATTTGTTCGAACAAAGTAGCGTCGTCAAAAATGGTGTTACCAACAATGTTGATCTGCTCAATTTTGGCGGCGTCGCCCTCTTCGAAAAGCAGCTTTAGGTCAACACGATTACGTGGCAAAGGTGTAATGATCGCACTTACATCGGCATTATATTTACCAATACTGTAGTAGAAGTCTTTTAAGCCATTTTCGATAGAAGTCAGCACGGTTTTATCCAGTGGCTCACCTAAACGAATATTGCTGCCGTCTAAACTTTCTTGTAGCTGCTCATCTTTGATGTCGTCATTGCCTTCAAGAATAATATTACTGATAGTGGGGCGCTCTTTCACCTTGACCACCAGTACATCGCCGTCACGCAGCACTTCAATGCTCTCGAAATGCGTTGATGCATATAATGAGCGAATAGCCTGTGCTATACGGAAGCTATTCATTTCATCACCGACTTTGACCGGCAAGTAGGTTAATGCCGCACCAAGGGCTACACGTTGCAGACCTTCGACTTTAATATCAGAAACGACAAATTCACTTTCTTGGGCCGACTTTGCCATATTGGCAACGGATAACATCAATCCTGCAGCAACTAACTGTTTAAACTTCATTTATTACCATTCTTCCTAAGCGCACATATGTTTGTGCTTTGACCAATTTGGCCGATAAAAATTATAAACGCGTAATGTCGTTAATGATGGCGATACTCATAAACAGGAGTAATAATAAGCCACCTATTTTAAAACCAATCTCTTGTATAGAGTCCGGAACGGGTCGACCACGTAAAAGCTCTATAAAGTAATAGAGTAAGTGTCCACCATCAAGCACCGGAATGGGTAAAAGGTTAATAATTCCCAAATTGACGCTAATTAACGCTAAAAAGCTCAGAAAATACACTATTCCTGAACTCGCACTCATCCCAGCACCCTGGGCAATGGAAATCGGTCCACTGAGGTTTTTAACCGACACATCACCTGTAATTAACTTTCCTAGCATTTCGACGCTAAGCGTCATCAGACGCCATGTTTTGTCGCTCGCTTGGGCAACAGCATCAATCAGACCGTATTGGTGAGTGAATAAAACCCCTTTCGGCCATGGTGCTAACGTTGGGCTGACACCCAAGTAACCAATCTCATTTTCACCATCTTGGCGCGAGCCCAACAAGCCGCTCAACCTCACAACCTGCTCGTCTCTTAGCACCTCAATAACAACATCAGCATTGGGACGCTTTGCAACATAACTGACTATTTGTTCCCAATTTGCCATGGTAGTTCCATCTACCTGCTGAATTTTATCGCCAACCTTTAAACCAAGTTGCTCAGCAGCAGACTTTTCAGCCACCAAACCAACGATACTCAAGACTTCTGGCCGATACACAGACAAACCTAAACTTTCGATTGCGGAGTCTTTGTCCGGATCAAATTGCCAAGTGCTCAAATTTAACACTTTAGTTTGTTCAACTGGACTATTTGGCAATGTAATAGTGAGTGGCAGAGTATCATTGCCAATATATGAAATCAGCTCTAGATTCACCGCTTGCCAATCGATGGTGTCTCGCTCTCCCACTCGCTTGATGATAGAGCCCTCTAGCAATCCAGCTTGGCTGGCGATACTGTCTGGCTTTATTTCGCCTAGCATCGGCTTGATAGTTTGAACGCCGATAAGATACATCACAAATAAAGCAAATATGGCGAAAATGAAGTTGGTTAACGGGCCAGCAGCGATAATAGCAATTCGCTTGAGTACGTGCTGACGATTAAAAGCGTGAGGCAAATCTTCTTCTGCTACGTCGTCTACTCGCTCGTCGAGCATTTTTACGTAACCACCTAATGGTATGGCAGCAATAACGTATTCAGTGCCTAGCTTATCCGTGCGACGCCAAAGCGCTTTACCGAAACCGACGGAAAAACGCTCGACTTTGACTCCGCAGCGCCTTGCCACCCAGAAGTGTCCCCACTCGTGCACAGCGACCAAAATACCCAGCGCAATAACGAACGACGCTAAACTCCATAAAAAGCCTAACATTAGCGCGCCTCTCTTGAGTAAGATGAAATAATTTGTTGTGCCTGACGACGACATTCCTTATCCCACTCAACAATGGCATTGATGTCATCGAGCTGACACCCCTGCATTTTTGCTACGCATTGTTGATTGACTTGGGCTATTTGGCTAAATCCAATTTGGCCAGATAAGAAAGCTGCCACTGCCACTTCATTCGCTGCATTTAATGCGGTTGTAGCATATTGGCCTGCATCAGATGCTTCTATTGCCAAATATAAATTGGGATAGCGTTGTGGCTCAGGTTCGTCGAAACTAAAATTGCTCACGTTTTGGAAGTCCAGAGGTTTAACCCCAGAATCAATGCGTTTTGGAAACGCTAAGCCATGGGCAATCGGCGTGCGCATATCTGGGTTGCCCATTTGGGCTAACACTGAACCGTCGCAATACTGCACCATGGAATGAATAATACTCTGAGGATGTAATACCACTTTGATATCACTCGTTTGCAAGCCAAATAACCAACGCGCTTCAATAAACTCCAAGCCTTTATTCATCATAGTGGCGGAATCGACCGATATCTTTTGCCCCATATCCCAATTAGGGTGAGCACATGCTTGAGCAGGTGTCATCTCAGATAAACGATTTAATGGCGTTTCCCGAAACGGCCCTCCCGAGCCGGTTAATAAGATACTGCTGATCCCGGAGGCCGCCAAATCACCGTATTGAAAGTCATGAGGCAAGCACTGAAATATAGCGTTGTGTTCACTGTCAATGGGCAATATCGTCGCGCCATGCTCTTTAGCTGCATTAATGAATAACTCGCCTGACATCACCAACGATTCTTTGTTGGCCAATAGTACCTTCTTGCCCGCTTTAACCGCCGCGATAGTTGGTAATAAACCCGCACCACCGACAATAGCGGCCATCACTACATCAACCTCATCAGCGCTGGCAACATCAGCTAACGCTTGCGCGCCTGACAGAAGCTCTGTTTTTATTCCACTGGCGAGTAACGCTTGTTTGGCATTTTGATAACGAGTGCTGTCGGATAACACAAGATACTTAGGTTGGCACAGTTTGGCTTGCTCAAGGAGCTTATCTATTTGGCTATGAGCTGTTAACGCATAAACCTGATACAAACCAGGGTGGCGCAACACCACATCAATAGTGCTTTGTCCAATAGAGCCTGTTGCGCCTAATATACAAATATTTTGCATTAAGCCATCCACGAAACATAGCAAAAGGCAAAAACAGGAAATGCAGCCGTTAAGCTGTCAATGCGATCTAAAATACCACCGTGTCCCGGTAACAAGTTTCCACTGTCTTTGATACCCGCACAGCGTTTGAGCATACTTTCGTTTAAATCGCCTAATGCAGATACCGCAACCGTCAAACCGCCAATTAAAATGTTGATCCAAATTCGGCTGGGGTCAACGGCATAGTGAAGTGCCGCAAAAGCAATAATAAGTGAAGAAGCGCCAACGCCTCCCATTAAGCCTTCAAAGGTTTTGCCAGGAGAGACTCTTGGGCGCAGTTTAGTGCGCCCAAACTTAACCCCAACAAAGAATGCGCCAATATCGGCAGCCCATACTATGCCCAACACGTAAAAAATGAGTGACGCGCCGTAAAAGCTATCGACGTCATACAAACTGGTTCGCAATGAGACTATCGCGACCCAAGTTGGTATTAGCGTGAGTAGTCCGAATATCCCTTGAATCCCCCTACGCGTGCGCCAAAATGAACTAAAACGAGGATAGGCAATGATCATCAACAAAGATACGAACCACCACAAGGCGGCGATACCTAAAATATAATGGTAAAGGCTATTTAACTGGCCTTGATACCAGATATTTTCCACGTCTATGGTAAAGGTGAAATAGCTGCATATGGCCACCACTATAAGCGTATATATGGCTTTAGTTTGGCGGGTAACAAACCCAGACATATTTGCCCATTCCCATGCACCTAATCCAAGCACGCCAATCATGGCTATTTCGAAACCAAGCATAGGTAGAAATAAAATCGAACACAGTACCAGCGGTGCTAACACCAGTGCGGTCAGAATACGTTCTTTCAACATTGTGAGCCCTCAGAAGCGAAAGTGGAGATAACTGCAAACGAACCTGTCATTAACTGACCTGTTCGCCCGTCATCCCGTAGCGGCGTTGCCTATCGGCAAAGTTATCGATGGCAAGTTGGAAAGCATCTTCGTTAAAATCCGGCCAGTAGGTATCGGTAAAATACAATTCTGCGTAAGCAACTTGCCATAGCAAAAAGTTGCTAATACGGGTTTCACCACCGGTACGAATGAGTAAATCGAGTTCTGGAAGGTCAGCGCAACAGGTATAACTGTTGAGCATGGCTTCGTCGATTTGTTCACATTCGAGTGCGCCTTCTTTGACCTGCTCAGCCAACGTCTTGGCTGCGTTGAGAATATCCCAGCGACCACCGTAATTCGCAGCAATGTTGAGAATTAAACCATCGTTGTTTTCAGTTAATGTCTCAGCATCTTGAATTTGTGCAACCAGCTTTTTGTCGAAGCGACTGGTATCACCAATAACACGTAATTTAACGTTATTTTTGTGCAGTTTTTTAACTTCACTGCTCAAGACCATTTTGAACAGTTCCATTAGTACCCCCACTTCTTCTTGAGGGCGATTCCAGTTTTCACTACTAAAGGCAAATAAGGTTAAAACTTTGATGTTGTTTTTAAGGGAAAAAGACACAGAAGCACGAACACCTTTAACACCAGCACGATGCCCGAATGTTCGTATTTTGCCTTTCTTTTTGGCCCAGCGACCGTTGCCATCCATAATGATTGCAACGTGCTGGGGCACGAGTTTACTGGTCGATTGTGATTCTGAATTCATTTATCAGGCAACCACTATACTTCCATTAACTCTGTTTCTTTCGCTGCTAAGATGTCATCGATTTGTTTTACGAATTCATCAGTCAGCTTTTGAATAGCGTCTTCACCGCGGTGAGCATCATCTTCGCTGATTTCTTTTTCTTTCAATAACTCTTTGATATCGCCATTGGCGTCACGACGAATATTACGCACAGCGACACGGCCGCCTTCAGCCTCATTACGTACGACGCGGATCAAATCTTTCCGGCGCTCTTCTGTCAATGCGGGCATAGGAATACGGATAACCGTACCTGCACTCATTGGGTTTAACCCCAAATCTGACTGCATAATTGCTTTTTCAACGGCTTGTGCTGCGCTTTTGTCAAACACAGTTAAGGCAAGTGTGCGAGAGTCTTCAGCTATCACGTTAGCCAATTGCTTTAACGGCGTCGGTGCGCCGTAATATGGCACCATTATGCTATCTAATAAGCTAGGATGGGCACGACCGGTGCGAATTTTGGTAAATTGACCACGTAACGCAAGCACGCTTTTTTCCATGCGCTGACGCGCGTCTACATTGATTTCATCAATCATAAAATGTCTTCCTAATTAATTATCTTGTTTTTCTGGATGGCAAATTACGGTACCAACATCTTCACCAAGCACAACTGCGCGTAAGCATCCTGGGGTATTCATATTAAAAACGCGAATAGGGATATTGTGATCTCGGGCTAGCGTAAATGCCGCCAAGTCCATCACTTTTAATTCTTTGTCTAATACTTCAGAGTAAGACAGTTTTTTGTATAACACGGCATCTGGATTTTTCGCAGGATCTGAATCATATACACCGTCTACTTTAGTGCCCTTAAGCACAGCATCGGCTTCTATTTCAATACCACGCAAACACGCGGCTGAGTCAGTTGTGAAGAACGGGTTGCCCGTACCTGCAGCAAAAATAACCACGCGACCAGATTTTAATAAACTAATAGCTTCAGCCCAGTTATAGGCATCACATACGCCATTAAGTGGAATGGCTGACATTAGACGGGCATTAACAAATGCACGATGTAGCGCATCACGCATGGCTAGACCGTTCATAACTGTCGCGAGCATACCCATGTGATCGCCAACAACACGATTCATGCCTGCTTTTGCTAAACCTTCACCGCGGAATAGGTTACCGCCGCCTATGACTAAGCCAACTTCAATACCCAGTTCAACCAATTCTTTTATTTCTTGCGCCATACGCTCAAGAACTTTTGGATCAATTCCAAAGCCTTCTTCGCCCATTAAGGCTTCGCCACTTAGCTTTAGCAATATTCTACGATAGGCATGTTTAGGTGTTGTACTCATCGGCAGGCTGTTCCTTATTTAACGAATAATGGGGGTCAATAACTCTCGGTATAACAATGTACGTCTTAGCGTACAGGCATTACCTAAGTTGCTTTTGTGCGCACATAGTTCAACACTTAGCGCTAAACTTAGGCGTTAAGAACCTAAATGTACTGAATTTTACAGTACGTGCCGTTATACAGCTTGGTCCACATATAAAAAGGCACCTCAATTTGAGGTGCCAATAGTTTATATGACATTAGCTTTTCGCAAAAGCAAATGGCGCAATTATTTCTTAGCAGCGGCCATTTGTGCAGCTACTTCAGCAGCAAAGTCTTCTTCTTTCTTCTCAATACCTTCACCTACTTCGAAACGTACGAAGTTGATAACGTCAGCATTTTTCGCTTTAAGCAATTGTGCTACAGACGTTGAAGGATCTTTAATGAAAGCTTGACCTGTTAGGCTTACTTCAGAAGTGAACTTGTTCATGCGACCAGAAACCATCTTCTCAGCGATGTCAGCAGGCTTGCCTGACTGCATAGCGATATCAAGTTGAATTTCTTTTTCTTTAGCAACAACTTCAGCTGGTACATCAGTTGGCTTAACAAACTGAGGGTTAGCTGCTGCAACGTGCATAGCGATGTCTTTTGCAAGCTCTTCGTCGCCACCTTGAAGGATAGCGATAACGCCGATGCGGCCGCCGTGTACGTATGCGCCAAGGTTATCACCTTCAACAGAAATAACACGACGTGGAGAAATGTTTTCGCCAATTTTAGCAACCAAAGTGTCACGTGCGTCACTTACTTTAACGCCGTCAACCACTGAATCGTTCAACGTTTCAATGTCATTGATTTTGTTAGCAGACGCCACTTCGATCAATTTGCTACCGAATGCGATGAAACCTTCGTCACGAGCAACGAAATCTGTTTCACTGTTCAATTCGATCATTGTTGCTACACCGTTAGCAACTTTGGTCAAGATAACGCCTTCAGCGGCGATACGACCTGCTTTTTTAGCCGCTTTTGCTTGGCCATTTTTACGCATGTTTTCGATTGCTAGCTCGATGTCACCGTTAGCTTCAACTAGTGCATTTTTACAATCCAACATACCTGCAGCGGTACGCTCGCGTAATTCTTTAACTAGGGCTGCTGTCACTGCCATTGTCGTTTCCTCAGCAATATAATGTACTTAAATTAGGATTAAAAAACAGGGGCATTAGCCCCTGTTAGATTTTCGTGTCATGCACATTTGTGCATTAACAGACTGACTCAATAGGAATATTAAAGGGGCTGATTACTCAGCAGCTTCAACAAACTCACCTTCTTCAGCCTGTACTTCAATGTTCTTCTCACGACCTTCGATAACGGCGTCAGCAGCAGAGTTCAAGTAAAGTTGAACTGCACGGATCGCATCATCGTTACCAGGAATGATGTAATCAACACCATCTGGGTTTGAGTTTGTGTCGACGATAGAAACAACTGGAATACCAAGGTTACGCGCTTCGGTAATCGCAATGTGCTCGTGATCAGCATCAACAACGAAAAGACAATCAGGAAGACCGCCCATGTTTTTGATCCCGCCCAAGCTGTTTTCTAGCTTAGCCATTTCGCGTTGTAACATAAGCACTTCTTTCTTAGTGATTTTGTCGAACGTACCGTCTTGGCTTTGTTGCTCTAGATCTTTCAAGCGCTTGATTGATTGACGAACTGTTTTCCAGTTAGTCAACATGCCGCCCAACCAACGTTTGTTAACGTAGAACTGGTCACATTTAACTGCTGCGTCACGAACTGAATCACTTGCTGCACGTTTAGTACCAACAAAAAGGATTTTACCTTTCTTTGAAGCAACGCTGCCGATGTAATTCAACGCATTGTTGAATAACGGAACCGTTTTTTCTAAGTTGATGATGTGAACTTTGTTACGAGCGCCAAAGATGAAAGGTTTCATTTTTGGGTTCCAGTAACGAGTTTGGTGACCGAAGTGAACGCCTGCTTGAAGCATATCGCGCATTGATACATTTGCCATTATATTAGTTTCCTTAATATGGGGTTAGGCCTCCATACATCCCAGGTCTCGATCTGTGCAGACGAATCTTGCACAAACACCCCGAAAACTGTGTCGATGTATGTGTGTTATTAAATATAAGTTAGTCGCTGTAAATAACCGTTTTATGACAAGTTCAGAAGAACATATCAATGAACAGTTGTTTCAGCGGGGCGCTTTATATCACGAGAATGAGGGAAATTCAAGTTTAGGTATAGGCGCTATACACCAGCGCCTTGAAAAGTTAAGATATAACCACATTTATTAAGACCCGAAAAAATTAGGACATTGCTTTGCCAGCTACTATCAAAACCGCACAAGAAATTGAAAAAATGCGCGTTGCCGGGCGACTCGCAGCAGATGTATTACAAATGATTGGTCCTCACGTCAAAAAAGGCGTGACCACAGAAGAACTGAACCAAATTTGTCATGATTACATCGTTAATGAACAGCAGGCTATCCCTGCCCCGTTGAATTACGGTAATCCGCCGTTTCCTAAGTCTATCTGTACCTCTGTTAATCATGTTATCTGCCACGGTATTCCGGCCGACAAAAAATTAAAAGACGGCGACAGTGTAAATATTGACGTCACCGTTATAAAAGACGGTTACCACGGCGACACGTCAAAAATGTTTGTGGTTGGCAAACCAAGCATTATGACTGAACGCCTAATCCGCGTCACCCAAGAAGCCCTTTATATCGGCATTAAGATGGTAAAGCCGGGAGTGCGTTTAGGCGACATTGGGCACGCCATACAGCAACATGCTGAAGGCCATAACTATTCAATTGTACGTGAATACTGTGGCCATGGTATCGGCGCTAACTTCCATGAAGAGCCTCAGGTCGTTCACTATGGTCGCCCAAACACAGGTGAGGTATTGGAGGCCGGCATGTGTTTTACCATCGAACCCATGGTCAATGCAGGTAAACGTTACTCTAAAGTGTTGCCTGATGACTGGACCGTCGTCACTAAAGATCGCAGCCTTAGCGCTCAATGGGAGCACACCTTATTAGTGACCGAAACCGGGGTCGAAATTCTTACCCTGCGGGACGATGAGGAAATAGAGCGCGTCATTAATCATTAAGCGTCATTCGTAAACTCTTTTCTAAGCTTATGATAAATAATTAATTCTTACCGGAATTAGTTATTTGTCATCAGGCTTTAATTAGATGAACCTTAAGAGTATATCCGTGTAATTAAATCGTCATCCAATTGAATAAAGGACCGTATCTTGTCTTTGCAAACGTTAATAAATCAAATCCAACTTATTCAATCCACTGACGACATTCCTGCATTTAAAGCCTGCATCAGCGATAGTTATGACTGGTTAGAGAGTGAGTTTACTCGAGTAGATGTAGACAGCCTTGTTCTTGGTCGTGCCACCTTTGTCGATGCTCTTTTATGCCATGCATGGGAACTACTCGATTTACATAAAGAAACTAAAATAGCATTGGTGGCGGTAGGCGGTTACGGTAGAGGCCAACTGCAACCCTATTCAGATATTGACCTGTTGCTACTTAGCCCTAGTTCGCTCTCTCAAGCCCAGCAAAATACCATAGGTCAGTTTATCACCTTTTTGTGGGATGTTGGTTTAGACATAGGCCAATCAGTTCGTACCATAAAGGAAACCGTTTCCCTAGCCCGTGGTGATGTCACCATAGCGACAAATTTGGTCGAAGCTCGGCTTCTGACAGGTAATCAAGACACCTTTTTAACTCTGAATAAAAAACTTCATGGGCGCGGTTATTGGACTAGCAAAGACTTTTTTATCGCTAAATCAAAAGAACAACAAATACGCCATTCTAAATTTAAAGGCACCTCTTATAACCTTGAACCCAATGTTAAAGAGAGCCCTGGCTGCTTGCGTGACATACAAAATATTGGTTGGATAGCTAAGAAACACTTTAAGGTGATGAAGGGCACGGAACTGGTAGAACGCGGTTACTTCACAGAGCAAGAATTTCAGGAGCTACTAGAGTGTCGCTCTAATCTATGGCGCATAAGATTTGCACTGCATATGCAAGCTGGGCGCAGCGAAAATCGTTTGTTATTTGATTATCAAAATGATGTGGCCAGTCGCTTAGGTTATGGTGATGATGGTAAGGCATCTGTCGAGCGCATGATGAAATCGTTTTTCAGAACGGTAAGGCGTATTAGTGAGCTTAACGAAATGTTATTGCAACGCTTTGGACACGATGTATTGCATATCAAAGTCAAAGATCGCTCAATTATCAATCCAAGCTTTGAAATTGCCGATGGTCTACTCGCCACGCGGCATGACAACGTATTCAATGAGCCAGAAGACATTCTGCAATGCTTACTACTGATTGCAGATACGCCGCAAATTGAAGGTTTGCATTCAAGCGTACTTAGTCAACTACGCTTAGCGCGTCGTAAGTTCCATAGTCAATATTACTGTGAAATTCCTCGCTGTCGCACGCTATTCATTGAACTGATGCAACACCCAGATTTCTTTGGTTTAGGGTGGGACATCATGCATAAGCACGGTATTTTGCAGTCCTATTTACCGCAATGGGATCATATTGTAGGCATGATGCAATTCGACTTATTTCATGCATACACTGTTGATGAGCACACCCATCGATTAGTTAAGAACGTTTATCAATACAGTCAGGGCAACGCAGGCTTTCCTCGTTGTAGCCGTATCGTGCGTAACCTAGACAAACCTGAGTTGTTATACATTGCCTCTATCTTTCATGATATTGGTAAAGGCCGTAACGGTGACCACTCTAAATTAGGTGCTAAAGATGTCGCCGAGTTTTGCACCATGCATGACATTAATGACAAAGACGCCGAACTCATCGCTTGGTTAGTTGAAAGCCACCTAATGATGTCCGTTATTGCACAGCGCCGCGATATATACGACCCAGAGGTGATCAACGAATTTGCGGGTAATGTACGCACGCACAATCACCTTAATCACCTTTATGTGCTGACACTGGCTGATATTCGTGCCACCAATGACAACTTATGGAATGACTGGAAAGCCACTCTACTTCGTGAACTGTATTTGCTCACACAAAAAGCCTTAGATAACGGCTTGGAATGCAAGGTTGCTTTGCAAGATAGGATTGACGAACATCAGACCAAAGCAAAAAGACTACTGGTAAACCGCGGCGTAAATGAAAGCCAAGTTGAACAGTTTTGGAAACGCTTAACGGACGATTACTTTGTGCGTTTCAAGCCCGATCAAATTGCGTGGCATGCAGGCGTTATTCTAGCAGCTCATCCTATGACTGATGACTTTTTACTCGTTGAAGCCAATGAACACACCGCTAAATCGGGTACAGAATTACTGGTGTATGGTAAGGATAAAATCAACTTGTTCGCTCAGGTTGCTTCTGTACTTGATAGCCGCAACTGTTCGATTCATGATGCGCAGATCATGAAAACCAATGATGGCTACGTCTTTGATAGCTTCATTGTGTTGGAACAATCGGGAGACAGGATTGACTCGGCGAGTCGCTTAAGCAGTTTAAAAGAAGCTGTGACCAATCAGCTAAACAAACCGGGTGAAGAGCACCAGAACCGTCGTAAAATGTCCCGTCAAATGAAACAGCTGGACGTCCCCACTAAAGTGCGGTTCTATTCCAGTCAGCCTGATGTCACGCTGGTTGAACTTGAAGCATTAGATGCGCCAGGGCTGTTGGCTAAAGTGGGCAACTTATTGGTGGAAATGGAGTTTTCATTACGTATGGCTAAAATCGCCACGATCGGCGAGCGGGCTGAAGATTTATTCATCATTAGCAATAGTGACGACAAAGCCTTAACACAAAATCAGGAAATCGAGCTCAAAAAGCGCTTATCCGACACCCTAGATTAATACCCACCAACACCGGTGAGCTCTTTGCCATATATCGGTAATGAGAGCTCACTGTCATGATACTTTCAAATTAACGTCACTTTACTGTAAACCCCTGCTTTTAGCCTAAGCGCTAAACAGTTAAAGGGTTTTACCATGAAAAACACACTGGTTTATCGCGCGCACTACCGCACAGTTTGGTTGTCTGATATTCACCTAGGCAGCAAAGACTGTAAAGCTGAATACTTGCTCGACTTTTTAGAGCACTCAACTATTGAGACATTATACCTAGTAGGTGACATTATCGATATGTGGGCAATGAGCAAGCAATTCCGCTGGCCTGAGGCACATAATAAGGTGCTTCACAAACTCATGTGTTTATCAAAGGAAGACACTCGCGTTATCTTTTTGCCCGGCAATCATGATGCTCCATTGCAAAAATACGATGGCATCACATTTGGTGAAATCGAAATAGCCAGAGAAGCCGTTCACACTACCGCAGACGGTAAAAAATTATTGGTGCTTCATGGCGATCAGTTTGATCAAGAAGTTTGCTTCGGCCCTTTACAGTCATGGATAGGCGATAAGGCATATGACTTTTTATTATTTATTAATCGTTGGTATAACCGCGCTCGCGCGTCGCTTAAATTCCCCTATTGGTCATTGGCAGGCTATTTAAAGAGCCATATAAAAGAGGCTAATAAAGCCATTAGCCGCTATAAGCATGCGTGCATTAACCGCGCGACGGAAATGGACTTAGACGGCGTCATTTGTGGGCACATTCACCACCCCGAAGTTGATAATATCAATGGGAAAACCTATTACAACGATGGAGACTGGATTGAAAACTGCTCAGCCTTAACGGAATTAGCAAGCGGGGAAATGAAGCTGATTTACTGGACCCAGACGGCTCACGCCAGCAACCTATTCAACCTACGCATGAGCAAAGCAAAAGGCCAAAATAAAGCCGCCTGATGGTCTTTTTTTGTCCTTTGTACTGTAATTAAATTGCCATTTAACTGGCACCAAATCGTCATATATCGTCGCTAGTATAAGCCCTAATAACAGCAATAACGGCACTCTCTATGTTTACGGTTAATGACGTTTTACACAAGCACTACCCAAAAGTGGCTGAAAAGCCGTGGTTGTTTAAGTCAGCAGGTTTTGTACTAAGACATTTGCTTCATGAGCGAGAAATGAACGAGTTTGCTCAGAGCTATCCGCACCACCAAGGTCTGGAATTCGTTGAACAAGTTCTTGAGTACTTCAATGTTAGCTATTCGGTGCGTGATAACGAGCGTGAGCATATTCAAAGCCAAGGTCGCTTGGTTATTATTGCCAATCACCCCATCGGCTCGTTAGACGCCCTAGCCCTCATAAAATTGGTTAGCGAAATCAGAACTGATGTAAAAGTCGTGGCAAATCAAATGTTGATGACAATCGCCCCGTTACACTGCATGTTGTTACCGGTCAATAACATGGCCGGCGGCACCGCAAAAGATCATATTCACAACATTCAGCAGCATTTAGAGCAAGAAGGCGCACTACTGATATTCCCTGCGGGGGAGGTGTCTAGGCTGCGCCCTCAGGGAGTGCGAGATACCCATTGGCACAGCGGCTTTTTGCGTATTGCGCGTCAAGCAAAAGCCCCTATCCTGCCAGTATTTATTGATGCTAAAAACTCCCCCCTATTTTATGGTGTATCCATGCTATATAAGCCATTGGCGGCCATGCTACTGGTCACAGAAATGTTTAAACAAAAGCGTAAGCATTTGCCCATGCGTATTGGCGAAGTGATCCCATTTGAATCCTATGCCAATGATAAAATTAATCGCATCCAGCAAGTTAAATTACTCAAAAAGCATCTCTATCGGATCGGCACGGGCAAACAAGGCATTTTTGCCACCCAAAAAGCCATTGCTATGCCAGAAAACCGCACTGAACTAAGCCGTGCAATAAAACGTGATTGTGAGCATTTAGGGGAAACCACCGATGGCAAAGCAATCTACTTATATCAATACAAGGGTAGTTCACCCATCATGCGCGAAATTGGGCGCCTGCGTGAAATAGCGTTTCGCGCCGTAGGTGAAGGCAGTCACCGCAGACGCGATATTGATCAATACGATACCCAGTATTTTCATTTGATTCTTTGGGATCCAGACGATCTAGAAATTGCCGGCGCTTATCGTTTTGGTGATGCTAAAAAGTTACTGGCACAAACCGGAACCGATGGTTTGTACTCAGCCACGCTATTCAATTATACCGACGCAATGCAGCCGTATTTTGAAAAAGGACTTGAGCTCGGCCGAAGTTTTGTACAGCCCAGGTATTGGGGTAAACGTAGCTTAGATTACTTATGGTACGGCATAGGGGCATTTTTGCAGCGCCACCCTGACTATCGCTATTTGTTCGGACCTGTTTCCTTGAGCGATACCTACCCTAAAGCGGCCAAAGACTTGTTAGTACAATTTTACCGCTTGTATTTTACCCACAAAGACACTATTGCCACCTCTAAAACCCCCTATCATTTGGCGACCGATTTAGCTGAAAGTTTTACTGGCGGTGATTATAAGAAAGATTTTACCCAACTAAAGCATATGCTGGCCAACATGGGAGTGGCGGTTCCGACGCTGTATAAACAATATACGGAAACCTATGACAACGGTGGCATTCATTTCCTAGACTTTAATATTGATGCTGATTTTGGCAATTGTATTGATGGTCTAGTCTTAGCGGATATTCATATGCTCAAAGCGAAGAAAAAAGCGCGTTATATGCCGCACAATGCTGCTAAAGAAGAAAAAGATGCCCCTAACATCAAGGGAGAAACTAAAGAAATGACATTAAAAAAAGCAAGTTAATCTTATGCTTCTAAGTGATAAAGAGCCACCTACTGAACAGCCATAGGCGGCCTGACGGTCGCCTTTTAGCTTACATTTAAAAATTTTCGCTCAGCGATTCATTGTTTACTGGAGTGGGTATAAGTTCTCAGTATTGAGCCGTGATTGAGCCCTGATCCTTAGGCTTTCTTTTTACTAAGGGCGACTACTTCAGCTTTTTCGTCAGACAGTACAGACTTTGCCTCAGTACCTTTGAACATCTTGCCAACCGCATCTTTATTTTTAGACAGCATGATCGCCAAATCCTCTAAAACGTCAGCTTCGAACTTCATCCCCTTAGCTTCAATATACTCGGCTAGGTTGTCTGCTACTTCTAGCATTTTGTCGTACTTATCGGCTTCTTTTTTATCTGCGGTCACAAACTTTTCAACCCCTTTATGCTCAACGACGTATCTGGTAATAATGGCCATATTTGTATCCTCAATTGCGTGTCTGTACAAAATATAGCACAACACCTGTTTTTATGTACAGTTCATTTTTACCGCCGTGCACATATAAAAAAACCAGCCTATGGCTGGTTTTTGTTAAAGCAAAATCACAATTAGCGATTAGTGCCCTTCACTAACCTGATTAACGGTGTAACGAGGGATCTCAACCACTAAATCTTCATCTTTAATAATAGCTTGGCAACCTAAACGCGAATCAGGCTCTAGACCCCAGGCTTTGTCGAGTAAGTCGTCTTCTAACTCATCACTCTCGTCAAGCGATTCAAACCCTTCACGCACAATGACGTGGCAGGTGGTACAGGCGCATGACTTCTCACAAGCATGCTCAATGCCTATACCGTTTTTCAAAGCAACATCCAATACTGTTGTGCCAGAAGGCGCTTCGAGTACGGCACCATCTGGGCAAAGCTCAGCATGAGGTAAAAATATAACTTGTGGCATCTGTTGTTTCCTTAAATCGAAAAATTAATTCTGACGCTAAATAAAATTAAATGCTGTCGACCGTATGACCGGCTAATGCCTTTTTGATCGAGTGATCCATACGTTTTTCTGCGAATATTTGACTCGCTGCATCGGCCGCGCTAATCGCTTGCTTTATCGCATCGATATCATCATTTTTGCCTGCGATATCTAATACCTCTAAGCTAGCTTGAATAGTGCCGATTTCCGCCGCACTCAATAGCTCAGCTCCATCTGCATTCAGCGCAGCTTGTAGGGCTTCATGTACTCTTGCAGCTTCTACCTGTTGCTCTTTCAACATGCGGGCCTGCATGTCGCCTGTGGCGTTCTGCATGGACGCTTTAAGCATGTCGCTGATTTGTGACTCGTCTAATCCATAAGAGGGTTTAACTTGGATCTCAGCTTGAACGCCACTGGATTTCTCCATCGCCATCACGTTAAGCAGACCATCTGCATCTACCTGAAAGGTGACACGAATGTGCGCAGCGCCAGCCGCCATCGGCGGTATGCCGTGCAACGTGAATTTGGCTAGCGAACGGCAGTCGTCAACCAATTCGCGCTCACCTTGCAACACGTGGATCATCATAGCCGTCTGGCCATCTTTGAATGTCGTAAATTCTTGCGCTTTCGCCACAGGAATAGTGGTATTCCGGTGAATGACTTTCTCAACCAAACCGCCCATAGTTTCCAAGCCAAGAGACAGTGGTAATACGTCCAGTAACAGCATTTCACCGTCAGGCTTGTTACCTACTAGAATATCAGCTTGAATAGAGGCGCCAATGGCCACCACTTTATCAGGATCAATAGAGGTCAAAGGGGTTCGGCCGAAGAATTCGCCCACTTGCTCACGCACATAAGGTACGCGAGTTGAACCGCCAACCATGACGACTTCTAGCACTTCGTCTTTTTCTAACTCGGCGTCTTTCAGCGCCCTGCGACACGCGCGTAATGTACTTTTCGTTAAGTCAGCAATCAAACCTTGAAAGGTTTCTCGACTAATAGATAAGCTGAGAAGCTTTTGCTCGTCATCGGCAAAATCCACTGTAACAGTGTCATTGTCGCTCAAGGACTCTTTAGCAAACTTTGCTTTGTCCAATAGGACCCGATGCAAACGTTTTGACAACGCCCCCTCTAGGCCAAGCTGCTGGCGAAAATGCTTAACAATCATGTGATCAAAATCATCGCCGCCTAATGCCGAATCACCGCCAGTGGCTAATACCTCGAATACCCCTTTGCTCAAGCGTAAAATAGATATATCAAATGTGCCGCCACCCAAGTCATAAACGGCAATCACGCCCTCTTGGGCAGTGTCTAAGCCGTAAGCGATGGCGGCCGCTGTGGGTTCGTTTAATAGCCGCAACACTTTTAATCCCGCTAGTTGCGCGGCATCTTTAGTGCCTTGGCGCTGCGCATCATCGAAATACGCAGGAACCGTTACCACAGCGCCGCTTAGCTCTTCACCCAAGCTCTGTTCTGCACGTAAACGCAGGGTGGTGAGTATTTCAGATGACACCTCAACTGGATTCACTTGACGGCCGGTAACATTCAACAACGGCGAGTTCGGGTTTGACTCATCGAAATCATAAGGCAAGTCTGGATAACTGCGGCGAATATCATTGAGACTACGACCCAAGAAACGTTTTACTGAAACAATGGTATTTGCAGGGTCAAGGCTAGCATCATGCTTAGCCTGCTCACCCACCACCACTTGCTCAGCGGTGTAACTTACCACTGAAGGTAAAAGGTGTTGGTTATTGTTGTCACCCAACGTCTCTGCCTGACCACTGCGAACAGTCGCCACGAGAGAATTTGTTGTGCCTAAATCAATACCCACGGCAAGTTTACGTTGGTGAGGTGCCGCGCTCAGGCCAGGTTCTGCAATTTGGAGTAATGCCATTATAAAAACCGTTTAGTTGTTCAAAAGTCGCTTAACGCGTCTTCTTTGATTTCAATTTCGTGACGTAGCTTAAATAAAAACTTCAGCTTACGTACCAGATTTGCAGCATTTTCATTCGCTGCATCATCGGATTGCTCGAGAAAACCCCCAAGCTCACTCAACAACCGCTTAATATCCGCCGCTACTTCGTCGTCTAAAGACTCAAGGGCAGTAAGAGGATCGCTAGCATGTTGAGCATCGTCTAATTGTTCACGCCATTCCATTTGCTGCATTAAAAATGCACCGTCTTGCATGGTTTTTTGCTCATGCTGTAATTCTACACCGCGTAGCTCCAACATATGCTCAGCACGACTCAGAGGTGTTTTTAAGACTTGATAGCCGTCATTAACTTGCGCATTTTTTTGCAAAGCAATGAGTTTGTCGCGCTCGCTGGCGGTAGCAAACCTATCTGGATGCGTGAGTTTTTGTAGTTGTTGGTACGTCGCTGCAAGCGCCGCTTTGTCTACATCGAATGAAGGCGTCAGGTTGAATAGCGCAAAATAATTCATATCAATTAGCGTCTTTTGAGTTTGGCCTATGAAGGTGTAGACAATGGAAGCGTCTACATCGTGATACGTCTTAATCGTCGTTAATAAAAAGCAGGCCTGTTAGCCTGCTTCTTTGATAGCCACGTATAGCACACCTATACGTTAAAACTTTCGCCGCAGCCACATTCGCCGTTTGCGTTAGGGTTATTAAACTGGAACCCTTCGTTCAGGCCTTCTTTGGCAAAATCTAATTCGGTACCGTCTAAGTACACCAAGCTTTTACCATCGATAATGATTTTAACGCCATTATCTTCAAAAACATGGTCATCTTCGTTTAACTCGTCGACAAATTCCAACACATACGCTAAACCAGAACAACCCGTGGTTTTGACTCCTAAGCGCAAGCCTAGCCCTGAGCCTCTGTTTTGCAGAAAGCTAGATGCTCGTTGTGCCGCAGCCTCAGAAATTTTAATTCCCACTATGGTCTCCTCTTTCGTTTAACGTTTACTGGTGTTTCTTTTTGTAATCTTCAACGGCTGCTTTAATAGCGTCTTCTGCCAAAATAGAGCAGTGAATTTTTACTGGTGGTAAGGCAAGTTCTTCAGCAATGTCCATGTTCGATATCTTCACGGCATCGTCAATTGATTTGCCTTTAACCCATTCAGTAACTAGTGAGCTAGACGCAATCGCCGAGCCACAGCCATAAGTTTTGAATTTTGCATCTTCGATAATGCCATTAGCACCAATCTTCAATTGCAATTTCATTACGTCACCGCATGCTGGCGCGCCAACCATACCGGTTGCAATGCTAGGGTCATTCTTGTCAAAACCACCTACGTTACGTGGATTTTCGTAGTGATCGATTACTTTTTCGCTGTAAGCCATGATGGTTACCTCATTTGTGAAGACGATTTCGCCTTACTGTGAATTCTATAAATTATTCAAATACTAGTGGTGTGCCCACTCAACGGTATTCAAATCAATGCCTTCTTTGTACATATCCCACAAAGGAGACATATCACGTAATTTGTCGATTGCGTTACGTACTACGCTTATCACATGGTCGATTTCAGCTTCGGTGGTAAAACGGCCGATTGTGAAACGAATTGAGCTATGGGCCAATTCATCATTCAAACCAAGCGCGCGAAGTACATAAGACGGCTCTAAGCTGGCTGATGTACAAGCTGAACCAGATGATACGGCCATATCTTTAAGGGCCATGATCAAAGACTCACCTTCAACGAATGCAAAACTCACATTTAAGTTCGCTGCAACGCGTTGTTCAATGTCACCATTGATGTAAACCGCTTCAATATCTTTGATTCCATCCCATAAGCGATTACGTAGCATTAGAATACGTTCGTTCTCGGTGGCCATTTCTTCCTGTGCGATACGGAATGCTTCACCCATACCTACAATTTGATGAGTTGCCATGGTACCAGAGCGCATACCACGCTCATGGCCGCCACCGTGCATTTGCGCTTCAAGACGAACGCGAGGCTTACGACTAACGTAAAGTGCTCCAATCCCCTTGGGACCGTAAGATTTATGTGCTGAGAAGGACATCATGTCTACTTTCAGCGCTTGTAAATCGATTGCCACTTTGCCTGTGCTTTGCGCAGCGTCAACATGGAACAACACTTTACGCTCGCGGCACACTTCTCCGATAGCAGCGATGTCTTGGATCACGCCAATCTCGTTGTTTACGTGCATCACACTAGCAAGAATCGTGTCTGGGCGGATGGCTGCTGTGAATTTTTCGATATCAACCAAACCATTTGGCTCAGGATCTAAATACGTCACTTCAAACCCTTCACGCTCTAACTGGCGGCACGTATCAAGTACGGCTTTATGCTCAGTTTTCACTGTGATGAGGTGCTTACCTTTCTTGCCGTAAAAATGTGCAGCGCCTTTAATTGCAAGGTTATTTGATTCTGTTGCGCCAGAGGTGAAAACAATTTCACGAGGATCTGCATTGATCAAATCAGCAATTTGATTACGAGCAACGTCGACTGCTTCTTCTGCTACCCAACCGAAACGGTGAGAACGCGATGCAGGGTTACCAAAGTTGCCTTCGTTGGTTAAACACTCTGCCATTTTGGCAGCAACACGAGGGTCAACCGGGGTGGTTGATGAATAATCTAAATAAATTGGTAACTTAATGTCGCTCATTGTCTACTCCGCTTATTTACTGCAGGCTCACTTCGATTTCGTTGCCGGCAATATAATTGAGGTGTTTCGTTTTATCTTGTCTGTCTGCTACTAATTTCACGTCGTGCTGCGCCATGAGTTCTCCAAGAGTAATGCCATCGAGAAAAAGGCTGATCCGCTCACTTAAATCTTGCCACAAGCTGTGGGTTAAACAGCGCTCACCACCTTGGCAATCTGACTGACCTTGACAACGCGTTGCATCAACTGACTCGTCTACGGCACGAATGACCTCACCGATAGGAATGTCGCTGGGTTGGCGGCCCAACTTGTAACCGCCGCCTGGCCCACGCACACTGTCTACCAATTTTTCTCGGCGTAAACGTGAAAAAAGTTGCTCTAAATAAGATAACGATATTTCTTGGCGCTCAGATATATCTGCTAACGACACGGGACCGCGCTGTGAATGTAAGGCTACATCCAGCATTGCTGTAACAGCGTAACGACCTTTAGAAGTTAATTTCATTCTGAACACCTAGCTAAAAACTTGCAGCTATTGTCCCAAACCCGACTATTTTAGTCAAGTATTTATCCTACTGTTTTAGTCAAGTATTAGAGTGCTGGTTTTTAATGAGTCATTCATCAACAACGCTAAATTTGTGGATCGAATGACGCCTTTGCCGATTCTTTTTCCGCCGTCGTTAAATGATCGCCAAAGCTATCAATTTCAAGGGTGGGCAGTGATTTACCGCAAACAGTCCCTCCCATGTTATTGATCTCTTTACACATTTCTTCCACTTTGGTATCAATAAGGTGAACATGATCAAGCATTAATCCAATAGCATTTGCGACAGGATCAGGGTTTTCATCTGAAATAGCATAGGCATCGAAGCCATACTTACGGGCAATTTTAGCCCGGTGGCCGTTCTGTTCTTTGTTCGCGCTTGGCATCACGATGCGACCAGGTATACCCACAACAGTGGCGTTCTCAGGGGCATCCTTTACCACAACAGAATTGGAGCCCACCTTCACGCCTTTGTGCATAGTGATAGGCCCAAGAATCTTGGCCCCAGCCCCAATCACGACATTATCTTCTAAAGTGGGGTGACGCTTACCAGCGCTCCAAGAAGTACCGCCAAGGGTGACGCCATGGTATAGGGTAACGTTATCGCCAATCTCTGCGGTTTCACCTATCACCACACCCATACCGTGATCTATGAAGAAGCGTCTGCCAAGCTTAGCGCCAGGATGTATTTCCACTCCTGTCGCCCAACGGGAGAACGTTGATAAGCTGCGAGCTAACCAGCGCCAATTGGCCTTCCATAATCGATGACTTAAACGATGAAACCAAATGGCATGCAGCCCTGGGTAATTCGTCAAAACCTCGAACGTATTGCGTGCTGCTGGGTCGCGGTGAAATACACTCTGGATATCTTCTTTAATACGTTCGAACATTGTTATGTATTGTCTTTGCTGGACTTTTCGATAGATGCCAATATGCCGCGCAATATGTTCAGCTCCTGGGTTTCAGGACGAGCACGATTAAACAAGCGACGTAATTTGGTCATGACCATACCTGGATGTTGCGGAATGATGAAATTCGTTTTGTGAAGGGTTTGTTCCAAATGGCTATAAAAGCCTTCAAGATCATCCGCCAGCGGGTATTCTTCCTGCACATTCGCCTCTCGTCGCGTTTCATTAAGATGCGCCATGCGAATTTCGTAACATAGTGTTTGTACAGCAGCAGCCAAGTTCAACGAGCTATATTCAGGATTGGCGGGAATACATACATGAAAATGACATTGCTGTAGCTCCTCGTTACTCAAGCCGTTGTTCTCACGGCCAAATACTAAGGCAACAGGATATTTAGGTACTTCGGATACTAACTTTTCGCCGCATTCGCGAGGTTCAAGCATAGGCCAAGATAACGTTCGCGAACGGGCACTTGTGCCGACCACTAAACCACAATCCGCTACTGCTTCTGCCACGGTAGAGACAATTTTCGCGTTGGCCAGAACATCCCCAGCCCCAGCAGCTAACGCGCTAGATTTACCGTCGGGCGGTGATACTGGATCAACCAAAACCAATTGGCTCAAGCCCATGGTTTTCATGGCGCGCGCTGTTGAACCAATATTGCCGGTGTGGGATGTATTAACCAGTACGATTTTAATATTTTCTAGCATAGCAAAGGATTATCTGTGATTTATGGAGATTTTAGGGCGCGGATAATAGCACATTTTGCGTGCAAAAGTAGTGTTGGCACGGTGCGCAGAGTGAGCCACATGCTACAAAATATGTGAAGATGTTATAAGGGTGATTTTCCGGCCCGCTTAACTGCACGTAAGGATATTGGGTTACTTTCCAAAAGCCAAAAATCAACGTTTGCTGGCGGTTAAGTTGAGCTTTAATATGCTTGACCTCGTTAGCGCCTGCTTGAGGACTGTTAACAAGCATGTAGGTATCATCTGAATTTAGCAGCAACTGGGTATCTGCGTCACACGCTTTAGTGCAAATGCTAACGCCAACAAGCACTTCATCACACTGTCCTTAGGGGCAACATTGTATTTATGCTTGATAAAGCTCCAAGGGTAAACCATCTGGGTCGGCGAAAAAGGTGAATTTTTTGAGGGTATATTCATCAATCCTGATTTCCTCTACCTCAACGCCCTTCGCCGTCAAGAAAGCCGCTGTGGTTTCAACATCATCCACCACAAACGCTAGGTGCCGTAAGCCTTGTGCTTCTGGGCGACTCGGGCGCTCTGGAGCCCCAGGGAATGAAAAAAGCTCAATCTGCCCGCCATCAGGCAGCGCTAAATCTAATTTATAAGAATCACGATGCGCTCGGTAGTTTTCAGCAATAATGCTCAACCCTAGTGTTTCGGTATAAAAATGCTTTGAGCGTGCATAGTCTGAACAAATGACAGCGACGTGATGAATGCGTTGTAACATTGAGTACTCTCTATTGGCTATTATCAGGTACGAGTTATCAAGCGCCCTCACCCAGTACACTTGAAGATATCAAAGAGTGCTTACGCTAACATAGTTTGCTATAAATCCAGATTATGATTGCGAATATTCTGTAGTTTGGTAAACTGCGCGGCGATTTTTTGTTCACCTGCTAGCAAAAGCAAGGCGAGTGACAAATTCTTTATCTTAACGTTCTTTTAAAAATTGGTGGTTTTACTATGCATCCTATGCTGAATATAGCAGTGCGCGCGGCGCGTTCTGCGGGCAACGTCATTGCCCGTGGTTTTGAAAATCAATCTGAATTAATGATTGAAGCCAAAGGCAGTAACGACTTCGTTACTCGCGTCGATAAAGAAGCCGAGCAAGCAATTATTCGCAAAATTCAACAATCTTACCCTGACCATTGTTTCGTGGGTGAAGAAGGCGGCGTAGTAGAAGGTAGCAACACTGATTACAAATGGATCATTGACCCGCTAGATGGCACCACTAATTTTATCAAGGGTATTCCCCACTTCGCAGTATCCATCGCTTTAATGCATAAAGGTCGTTTAGACCAGGCGGTTGTGTTCGATCCTATTCGTGGCGAACTATTTACCGCAAGCAAAGGCGCTGGCGCTCAACTTAACGGTTTCCGTATTCGTGCTAGTAAAGCAAAAGAGTTGAACCAAACGATCCTTGCCACCGCACTTCCATACAAAAACAAAGATGCATTACCGACATATCTTGAAAGCTTCCGTAACATCTTTTTCCAAGCGGGTGATGTGCGCCGTAGTGGTTCAGCTGCTCTGGATTTAGCCTACGTTGCCGCTGGTCGTTACGACGGTTACTGGGAAAGTGGCTTGAAGCCATGGGATATTGCAGCGGGTGAACTTCTCGTTCGTGAAGCTGGCGGCCTGGTAACAGATTTCAAAGGTAATAACGACCCTATGCATAACGGTGACATCGTTGCTGGAAGCGCTAAAGTCGTGCAAACCTTAGTCAAGAATTTGAAAGCTTAAGGTTGTAATAGGTTAAGAGTGTAATGGCTTAAGAACGTATGACCTTTTTAAAGCGAGCCCTATGGCTCGCTTTTTTTGTGGCCCAAAAATACGACCAATCTTCGCATTCAAAAGCTGAGTACTAAGTACCTGGTACTGAATACTGAGTACTGAGTACTGAGTAGACAGTGTTAGCATAAACACACCACTAAAAAAGCCGCTTGATGGTTAATCAAACGGCTCTCGATGCGCAACTCTGTTTACCCTTATGGATAATCTAATTTTCTACAGCATTGACTCTTGGTCAGCGCCTTCTTTTTCTATCTCAGTTGGCATCAAGTCTTCGCGGCTTACACCTAACCATAGCGCCACTAAGCTGGCAACGTAGATAGACGAATACGTACCGATTATCACACCAAACAGTAACGCAGTCGCAAAACCATGAATGGTTGCCCCGCCCAAGAAGAACAATGACATCAATACCAATATCGTCGTTAACGAGGTAATAATGGTACGGTTCAAAGTCTGGGTCAGTGAAATATTAATGATCTCTTCGGTTTCTGAATTGCGGATTTTACGGAAGTTTTCACGGATCCTATCTGATACCACAATCGTATCATTCAAAGAATAACCGATTACTGCCAATACAGCGGCCAGTACCGTTAAGTCGAATTCCAGTTGTAGAATTGAGAACAAACCTAATGTGATGATCACGTCGTGGGCAAGTGCCACAACTGAGCCCAAAGCAAAACGCCATTCGAATCGCATTGCTACGTATACCAGAATACAAAGCAAAGAAACCAGCATGGCTAACCCGCCCTGTTCTGCAAGTTCATCACCAATATTTGGCCCAACAAAAGCGATACCGCGTTTTTCAACGCTTGGATCGGCAGCTTGCAACGCAGCAACTACCCTGTCGCCAATTTCAACGTTCTTCACGCCTTCCATTGGAGCAATGCGTATTAGTATGTCTTGACTGCTACCGTAGTTTTGCACTGTAGGCTCAACAAAGCCGGCTTGAGTTAACTCAGCGCGAACCGCGTCTAAGTTAGCCACACCTTCATATCGCATTTCAATCTGCGTACCACCGGTGAAGTCCAAACCCCAATTAAGCTGGTTAACACCAAGGGATACCAGAGAGCCGATAACCAGTAACGCGGATAGTATCGCTGCGGGAACGCGCAACGACATAAAGCCAACGGTTTCTTTCATGTTTAGCAATTGCATGTCAGCGCTCCTATATTGATAATTTTTTCAAAGGCTTACCACCACACCATGCATTTACAACAGCACGGGTAACAAAAATAGCGGTAAACATGGAAGTGGCAATACCAATCATTAACGTGATCGAGAAGCCTTTAATTGGGCCTGTGCCCACAGCAAACAGAATCAGACCCGCAATGAAAGTTGTAATGTTGGCATCAAGAATGGTCGAGAATGCACTGTCATAACCGTGATGAATTGCCTGTTGGGGGCTGCGCCCTTCCCGTAGTTCTTCTCGGATACGCTCGAATATCAGAACGTTTGCATCAACCGCCATACCGACCGTTAACACGATCCCGGCCATACCAGGTAGCGATAATGTCGCGCCCGGTATCATCGACATAATGCCAACGATCATCACTAGGTTTAGAGTCAGAGCAAGGTTCGCGACCAAACCAAATGCTTTGTAGTAAATCAGCATAAAGATTAGTACTGCGACAAAGCCCCAAATGATGGCTTGTGTACCCAGTGCGATGTTCTCTTTACCTAAGCTTGGCCCAACGGTGCGCTCTTCGACGATTTGAATCGGTGCTATCAGTGCACCAGCTCTGAGTAGTAGCGACAGGTTATGCGCTTCTTGTGGCGAGTCTAACCCGGTAATACGGAAACTACTGCCCAAGCGCGCTTGAATGGTAGCGATACTGATCACTTCACGCTTCGCTTCAAAAATCAGCTTGTCGTTAGCATCTCGCTCACCCGTTGATTTATATTCAATAAAGACGGTCGCCATCGGCTTACCAATACTGTCTTTGGTAAACTGTGACATCTTACTGCCACCTTTAGAATCAAGTGAAATATTCACCTGAGGAATACCGTACTCATCTGCGCTAGAGTTAGCATCAATGATGTGGTTACCGGTCAGAATGATTTTCTTTTTCAGCAGTTGCGGCTGACCTTGCTGATCGAGTACCAGTTCAGAGCCTGCAGGTACACGCCCAGCAACAGCATCACGTACATCATGGTCTAAATCTACAGAGCGGAATTCCAAGGTCGCCGTTGCATTTAGAATTTCTTTAGCACGGGCAGTATCTTGTATGCCAGGTAATTGCACAGCGATGCGGTCAACGCCTTGCTTTTGTACACTTGGCTCAGCTACACCCAGTTGGTTTACCCGGTTACGGATAATGGTGATGTTCTGCTTAACCGCGTAATCACGGGTTTCAGCAAGCTTCTGCTCTGACATACTGACCACGATTTTTAGGTCATTTTTCTCAGTGAAAACCAAGTCACGATTACGGTTACGTAAAAAGAACTCTGCCTTATCTAGGGTATCTTGGTCACGGAAGAATATTTCCACTCCACCTTCAACTTGGCGCACTGTGCGATAGCGAATACCTTCTTCACGAAGTGCACTTCTAAAATCGGATACCATATCTTCAAAAGACTTATTGACTGCTGAGTTCATGTCCACTTCCATTAGGAAGTGCACACCACCGCGCAAATCGAGCCCAAGCTTCATCGGTGCACCGCCAATGGCTTCAAGCCATGCTGGCGTGTCTGGGGCTAGGTTCATGGCCACGTAGTAGTCATCACCTAATGCTCGTTGCAGGGTTTCTCGCGCGATAAGTTGACTATCAGAATTGGTCAAGCGAACCAAGATTTGTTCATTATCTAAAGCGATATTTTTTGTTTCTATATTCTCGCTAGATAACGTTTCTGTGACTTTGCTTAACAGTGACTCATCGACACTGGCATTTCGGCCCGCAGAGATTTGAACGGCATAGTCTTCACCGTACAAATTGGGAGTAGCGTATAGAGCACACATACCGACGATAAAAATCAGTACGAGATACTTCCATAACGGAGTTTGGTTTAACACGTGAAAATCCTTCCATTTTGAATGTCGTAAACATAAATAAAGCGGGCAATCGCCCGCTTTATTTAAGGTAACTCATTTTAAATCGCTTTCATTGTGCCTTTTGGCAACACAGCTGAGATAGCAGATTTTTGTACAACGATGTTGGTTGTATCGTTTAGTGCAATCTCAAGAAAGTCCTTTTCTTCTGATACTTTCACGATACGACCAACCATGCCACCTTGGGTCAAAACTTCATCGCCTTTGCTCAACGAGCTAACCAAGTTTTTATGCTCTTTTACACGTTTTGCTTGTGGGCGGTATAACATAAAGTAAAAGATTAAACCGAATACGCCGAGCATGATCAGCATTTCAAAACCGCCGCCTGTTGCACCACCTGGTGCTGCCTGTGCATGTGCATCAGAGATAAATAAGCTCATAAATTCCCCATAGTTTGTTAAGTTTTGTTGTTATAGCGCCGGTACCGGCATATCTTTTTGTGCGTAGAAATCCGCAACGAATTCATCTAACTTCTGTTCGGCAATCGCATCACGCAACCCTTGCATAACACGCTGATAATATCGCAAGTTATGAATAGTATTTAAACGCGCGCCTAATATTTCGTTACATTTGTCCAAGTGATGTAGATATGACCGAGAATAATTTTTACAAGTGTAACAGTCACATTTATCGTCTAGTGGACTCGTGTCGGTTTTATGGGCTGCGTTGCGAATTTTGACAATGCCACTGGTAACAAAAAGATGACCATTTCGAGCATTACGAGTAGGCATAACGCAATCAAACATGTCGACTCCGCGGCGCACACCTTCTACCAGATCTTCCGGTTTACCCACGCCCATCAAATAACGCGGTTTGTGCGCTGGGATTTTGTCTGTGGTGTGATCCAAAATGCGGATCATGTCTTCTTTTGGCTCGCCTACTGACAAGCCACCAATGGCATAGCCATCAAAGCCAATGTCTTCTAAACCTTTAAGGGATACGTCACGTAATCCTTCGTACATACCACCTTGTATGATACCGAATAGCGCTGATGGGTTGTCGCCATGTTCCGCTTTACTGCGCTTGGCCCAGCGCAATGACAATTCCATCGACTGGCGTGCTTCGCTCTCGGTAGCCGGGTGCGGCGTACATTCGTCGAAAATCATCACGATGTCAGAGCCCAAATCACGTTGCACTTGCATCGATTTTTCAGGGGTCAGTAAGATTTTTTCACCGTTGATTGGCGAGCGGAAAGTTACCCCTTCTTCGGTGATTTTACGCAAATCCCCTAGGCTAAATACCTGAAAACCACCTGAATCCGTGAGGATAGGTTTTTGCCAATGCATAAAATCATGTAAATCGCCGTGCTGTTTAATGATTTCAGTGCCAGGGCGTAGCATTAAATGAAAGGTATTCCCTAAGCATATATGCGCGCCCGTTTCATCAAGCTCTTCAGGCGTCATGCCTTTAACCGTGCCGTATGTGCCAACTGGCATAAACGCAGGCGTTTCAACTATGCCTCGGTCAAATTTAAGACGGCCGCGGCGCGCCTTTCCGTCTGTGTTATCTAATTCAAATTGCATAAATACTTCCTGCTGACAGGGCATGCCCACCAGCGTGTTCTCGTCTTAGGTGATATTCAATGCCTAACAAGCGAGTTGCTGACAAAAAGTGGCCGGATTATATACGAATTGCGTCTACGAATAAAAACTAATAACGCACTATTTATTCGCCTAACGTAGGTATTGATAACAATCCGGATATCAGTCTTGGTTTTTCTCAATGAACATGGCATCGCCATAGCTGAAAAAGCGGTATTGCTGGGCAATAGCTTCTTGGTACGCATTCATCACATTTTCTTTTCCAGCAAAGGCGCTGACTAACATGATGAGCGTCGATTCTGATAGATGAAAGTTGGTCAACATGGCATCAATCACCTGAAATTTATAGCCAGGATAAATAAAAATGTCTGTGTCACTGAAAAACGACGCCAGCGCAGTGCCATTTTCTAATGCTGCTTTCGCTGCTGACTCTAACGATCTTACCGACGTAGTGCCCACAGCGATCACGCGTTTACCCGCCGTTTTGGTTTTAGCAATAGCATCCACAACGTTTTGCGGCACCTCTGCATACTCAGAGTGCATCTGGTGCTCTAGAATGTTATCAACCCGCACTGGCTGAAAGGTTCCAGCCCCAACATGCAAGGTCACAAATTCTGTGTTTACGCCTTTATCGCGTAATTGCTTCAAAATGACGTCGTCAAAGTGTAAACCTGCGGTAGGCGCGGCGACGGCTCCTGGTTTCTCGTTGTATACCGTTTGATAACGCTCTTTGTCAGACTCTTCATCAGGGCGATCAATATAGGGCGGTAGCGGCATATGCCCATATTGTTCGAGTATCTCAAGAATAGGCTCAGGGTTAAGCAGCTTTAATGTAAATAGTGCATCTTGACGCCCTACCATTTCCATTTCCACTTTGCCCTCAAGTAATAGTTGCGTGCCCTCTTTAGGAGATTTACTGGCGCGTACATGGGCTAAAACATGGTGTTCGTCAATAATGCGCTCAATCAACACTTCTACTTTACCACCAGAGGCTTTTTGCCCGAGTAACCGTGCAGGTATGACGCGAGTATTATTGAAGATCAGTAAATCGCCTGGATTAATCAAGTTCACCACGTCAGTGAATTGCAAATGCGACAAGCCTGTTGTGGCTAAGTGCATTAATCGACTCGCGGTCCGCTCTTTAGTGGGGTAACGCGCAATGAGGGCTTCAGGTAAATCAAACTGGAATTCAGAAACTTTCATATATTATCCTGGGAAATGTAGCCCGTTATTTTACGTATATTAATTAATACCTGCAATCACCTTGGTATACGCTAACCAACTTGTGACTTTGCATATTGCGGCTAAAATAACATCAACAGTTTATTTATTATTGACGTTTCTCCTGACTGTTATTTTGCCCAGCGACTTTTGCGTTGGGCTTTTTTTTGTCTGTATTTTTTGGTCGTGTTCTGCAAGCTCGGAAAATTTTTACATCGCTACCGCGAGAGATCTTGCCCCATGTCGCTAAACATATCCACGATATCATCCCGTTCGATACGGCGCATATTAAGCACATACATGATTTGTAACAACAAATCAGCACCTAATATTCCTTTATTCACTTTATTGCGCAGGTTGTCTGCGCTTTGGTTCACCCCAATTGATACTAGGCGTTCACTGAGATCCTGATACTTAACACCGCGCTTAGACATTTCCGCTTTTAATAGGCGCTGAACCACTTGACGCCAATCTGCGGAGGCACTATTTGTCTGTTTTGCTGTCAGACCATCCGAATGATTTTGCATAACTATTCCAACGATACAAATGTGACGTATAATTTACATTAGTGACAAATAAATATCAAATGTTGAAAATAACATTTGACTAATTGTTTTTCACCTGACTACACTAAGCCCGAGTTTTGCCAACAAGCTCAACGAAATGTTGAGACATATTCGAACAACGGCCATTAGCCATACAGGAGAGTAGCCATGACATGGGATCTTAATCAACTTGAGGCCCTTTTTAGTGACAACCAAGATCTCGTTGTTACCCGCGAAGAAAATTGTTTATTAATTGCCAACAGCGACGGTGTTGATGCTTGGTTAGCGATAAGCGGAGAACAAATTCTAGTTGAGTCTTTACTCTTTTCTGTCAAAGAGGTGAAAGACAAAATCGCATTGAACGAAGAGATTTTAAAAACCCATATGATTTTCCCGCTGACCACTGTGGGTATTTCGAATGTGGCTGGCGATGAGTATTACACAGCGTTTGGCTCTTTAAGTTCTCAATCGAAAGCACAGAGCATTACGATCGAAGTGCAAACCTTATTTCAAAATGTAGAAGCATTTTTAGATGCTTATGCAGAACATTTACTTTAATCGAGGAGTGACATTATGTCAGTTTGGAGAAAATTAGTAACTGCCGTTAAAGGTGGTGCCACAGAAGCAGCACAAACAGTGGTAGACAGCCAAGCAATCCGTATCCTTGAACAAGAGATCCGTGAAGCAAAAGACGAGCTGCGTAAGTCAGATCATGCACGCACGCAAATTTTGGCTAAGTGCAAATTGTCTGAGCAGAAAGTCGCCAGCTTGCAATCTTCTATTGAGCAATACGAAGCCCATGCTCGCAAAGCGATAGATTCAGATCGCCAACTAGCCCTTGACTGCGCTCAAAAAGTCAGTGACTTGAAAGCCGAACAAGAAGGTGAACAGAAATACTTAGATCAGTTTAAGCAATCTGAGAAGCAGTTGGCGGGCAATATCAGTCAAGCAAAAGCTAATCTACGACGTTTAGAGCAGCAGGTCGACATGGTAAAGGCCACTGAGTCTGTGCAAAAAGCACAGGTCGCTGTGTCGTCACGTCACTTGGGTGCGAACAGCAAAATGAAAACCGCCACCGAGTCGTTGCAGCGTATTCAAGACAAGCAGACATTGCGCGATGCAGAGCTACAAGCAGCGCAAGAACTTGCGACTGAAGAATCAAGCGACGACCTAGAGAAACGTTTGGCTCAAGCCGGTATCAAAGGCGGACAAACCTCTGCTGATGATGAGTTAAGCCGCATTTTAGGCAAATAGCTTGCGTATTATTTGAATGGCCAGCCCGCAGTTACAGGCTGGCCATTTTTTTATCTGTGGGTTTATTGTATCTATTACGTTTACACAGTTAGTGCTGACTGCGGAATGACTTACGTTGGCTAATGTCCTGGGATGTGAAAGAATATCTCGAAATAACAATAACCTGAATTTAACGCCATGTTTATAAAGATACGTAAAATGCTGTCTCAGTATTTTTCTGAGATGCGTTGGTACACCTTACTGATTGCGTTAAGTTTTTACACTGTTTCGAGCTGGTGCTTAATGGCGCTCGCAAATGAAGATGCACTAACAAACAGCACTGATTTCATTTATTGGTTGGTGGTAACAGGCTCAACAGTGGGCTACGGGGATTTGTCGCCGACAACCACAGCAGGAAAATACATAGTCTCTTTATATGTAATACCTGTTGGCTTGAGTTTTTTTGCATTAGTGATTGGTCGGGTAGCGTCTTGGGTATCATTTCAGTGGGTAAAAGGAGTAAAAGGTTTGCAAAGTTTATCAGTATCTAATCATATTCTGGTACTCGGGTGGAACGAGCAACGTACGCTTAGATTACTCGATTTACTGCTACGCGAGCGAGAAGCCGTGGACGAACGCCCGACGATTGTATTGTGTGTTCGCGCCGATATTACTAACCCGATGCCAGATAAAATCGAATTTGTGAAGGTTAATAGTTTTAGTAACGACAAAGACATGGACCGAGCTTGTATTGCCGACGCCAAAGTCGTTTTAATGGATAACCCAGAAGATGATTTAACCATGACCACTGCACTTTATTGCAGCCAACGTAATCCTAATGCGCAAATGGTCGCTTACTTCACTGATGAAACGTTAGCCAACCTCCTCCAGCGCCACTGCCCGAATGTTGAGTGCACGCCGAGTGTTGCGATAGAGATGCTGGCAAAATCTGCATTCGATCCGGGTTCAAGCGTATTACATCACGACTTACTTAGTGTGGCCGAAGGCCAAGCGCAGTATTCAGATACCCTTCCCCTTGAAATGTCTCCTGTGCAGGTTGGATTGGCATTCAATCAGTTGAAATCTCGTTATAATGCAACGCTTATTGGCACGGCTAAGCGCGATGATAGATTGAACATACAAGTCAATCCTGATCTGGATGAGCAATTATCGCCGGGTGACAAGGTGTTTTATATCGCGAAAGCCAGGATCAAAAAAATCGAATGGCAACGTTTTTCTGAGGAATAACATGTTCAGTAAATTATTTGGTAAAAAAGACACGTCGAAAACCCCAAAAGCCCCTGAGGTTATGGGCCTTTACTTGGGTGGTTCATTTCAAATTGATCCACTAAAACTCAAACTGATAGAGCCGAGCCTTATCATTGAGTCTGCTGCCAGCTCACATATCATTCAGGCGGTTGGTGAAGTCGATTTAGATTCAGGTGGCAAAATTCTGCGCTTTTACACCGATGACGATGCATTTTTACAAGTTGTTTTGGACGGCGGTGTGACAGAAAATCACATTACTGATGTCAAGTTATGGTATTTCTATGAAACCAAAACCGTCGGCACCGACACTCAATGGCAGCAATTGCTTAAAAATGACATCTCCCAAGCCCAATATTCACTAGAAGGCAATAGCTATCAGCGCGTATGGGACGCTGTCGGTGATGTGTCACCCGCTGTCGCTATGACCGAAAAAACCTATGAAGAAGACGGTGACGTGAGTGAAACCGACCAATTCATGATGCTGTACGAGCGCGAATTAGACGATAGCAACATAGAGGCCTTGCTGGTCAGCGGTGAAGAGAAACTAGTTGGTCAGAACTTCGATCGCTGCTTGGTTATCAGCAGTGGTTTTAATATTGAACAAGCCGACATCACGATAAACGGCTAACATCCCATTTAACGAAAGGAAAAACGATGGAAACAATACTTAACTCAATTGCCGGCCTTGGTCATTTTGCCGCTTATTTTGCGGTATCAATTGTATTGCTATTTATCTTCAAAATTGTCTATGCATTCGTGACCCCTCATGATGAATGGAAATTAGTTAAACAAGAGAAAAATCTGGCCGCAGCGATTGGCTTTGGTGGCGCTATCATCGGTTTTGCCCTAGCGTTATCAAGTGCGGTTGCAAACTCAGCGTCATTGGTCGACTTTATCGTGTGGGGTGTTGTGGCAATCATTGCGCAAGTCGTCGCATTCTTACTTTTGCGATTCACTTTTATGCCGAAAATTGCCGAGCGCATTATTAATAACGAAATTTCTGCAGGTACCATTCTTGGCGCTATTTCTGTTGCGGTTGGTTTGCTCAATGCCGCTTGCATGACCTACTAGGAGGACATATGACTCAGCGTAAACGCTCATCAAATATCAACCTAAAGAGCATGCGTAAAGGTTTTTCGGTTAAGCCTTTAGCCTTGGGTATTGCAGCAGTCATGCTTAGTGGTTGTGGTGAAGAAACGGAAAAAGCCACGGTTTATACCTCAGTAGACGACTGCACAAATCAAAACCCTGGGCAAGAAGAGCTATGTAAAACGGCTTATCAAGATGCGCTAGATGAAGCTCAGCGTACAGGCCCTAAATATGCGTCACGGCAAATATGTGAAGAGGAATTCGGGGCCAATCAGTGTAATTATACCCGCACCGAAAGTGGCTCGTTCTTTATGCCTTTTATGGCCGGTTACATGTTGAGCAACCTTTTGTCGCCGCGGGGCTATAATACTCAGCCCATGTTTACCTCATACTCCCCTTACTCTTCGTATCGCCAACGTTGGATGGGTGCAGATGGCAGTGACTATGGTGATTATCGCCGCCGTAATATGAACGTCAGCAAAGATGCGTTTAAGTCAAAACCGAGTGTGACCAAAACCATGAGCCGAGGCGGGTTTGGCAGTAGCGTGCGCGCAAAATCAAATTGGGGTGGCTCGAGCAGAAAGTCCAGTGGTTGGGGCGGCTAACCTTTCGTATGTTTCGCATTCCTATTCAGCAACGGGCAAATTGGCAGCGTAAAGCCGCTGATTTTGGTTTTAAGTTTCATACTATGCATGGCGAACCCTATTGGGATGAGTCAGCGTACTATCAATTTACCCTAAACCAAATTGAAAATGATATAGAGCAGCCAACTGCCGATATTCATCAGATGTGTCTGGCGGTGGTCGAGCGCGTCGTTAATGACGAGGCTTTGCTTGAACGTTTTCAGATCCCACAGGGGTTTTGGCAGCCCGTTGCCGATTCATGGAAAAACCGAGACCCGAGTTTATATTCACGTTTGGATTTTAGCTATGATGGCAGCGGCCCTGCTAAGCTTTACGAAAATAACGCAGACACGCCAACATCACTGTATGAAAGTGGATTTTGGCAATGGTTATGGCTTGAAGAACAAGTTAATAAAGGGCTAGTGCATAAAAAAGCCGACCAGTTTAACTCACTACAAGAGAAGCTTGTTGCCCGATTAGGCTACATCGCTAACCACTATCAATTAGACTTCATGCATTTCGCTTGCTGCAAAGATACTGACGAAGACAGAGGTACGGTGCAGTATCTACAAGATTGTGCGCGCGAAGCAGGGATCGCTGACTACTTCGTTTATATGGAAGACATTGGTTTGAGTGACAGCGGTGCGTTTACCGATCACGACGATCAAATCATTGAAACCTTGTTTAAGCTCTACCCTTGGGAATTTATGCAGCGAGAAGCGTTCGCTCAACATATTCAGCCTTCTGGCAGCCATTGGATTGAGCCCCTATGGAAATCAATATTGTCGAATAAAGCGTTGATGCCCATGTTATGGAAAATGTTTCCCGGTCATCCCAACTTACTGGCATCTTATTTTGAAGATGAACTGCAACTTGCTAACGAGACTAAATTGGTTAAGAAGCCAATATTTTCCCGTGAAGGCGCGAACATCAGTGTAATTGAAAACGGCAAGACGGTGCTCGAAGCACAAGGCCCCTATGGTGAAGAAGGGTTTATTTATCAAGCCTATTCGCCATTACCAAAGTTCGGAGAAAATCACACCTTGATTGGCTCGTGGTTGGTGGATGATCAGCCTGCAGGCATTTCGGTACGGGAAGACACCTCTCTTATCACCCAAGATATGTCACGTTATTTACCGCATATTATTTTGTGACAATTTGACATCTCATTCTCCAGCCTTTTACGTCAAAATATCGATATGACTTACCTAACACAGTTTTATGAATAGCAAAACACTCACTTCGCGCAATCCTTCTCGCTTAAGCCAGCAGTTAAAAACGGTAGGCATTATCTTCATTGTGATCACCGCCATAGAGATCTTTAATCTTCTCACTGGGCGCATGTTAAATCACTTTGGCAATATTCCACGTTACATTCCTGGGCTTGTTGGCGTCTTAACCGGTCCTTTTTTACACGGTAGTGTGAGCCATTACCTGTCGAATATTATTCCGTTGTGTGTGTTGAGCTTTCTAATGCTGCAATACGGTAATAAGCGTTTTTTTGGTGTCACGTTCTTTTGTATTGTCCTAACAGGGTTGTTGGTGTGGTTATTTGGCCGCTCAGCCAGTCATATCGGTGCGAGCAGCGTGATATACAGTTATTTTGGCTTTCTTTTATTAGCAGGGTTTTTAAGCCGAAAGTTTAAGCTCATTATTATTTCCTTGTTAGTGGCCTTTTTTTATGGCGGCTTAATATTCGGCGTATTGCCTGCAAGAACCTTTGTATCTTGGGAAGGCCATTTGTTCGGCTTTATCTCTGGCTTGATTGCTGCGAGATTGTGGGCCAAAAATGTGCGCTAATAAGCCTAATTCTCGCAATCAGGCTTTATCATCAATTTAACCTAAGGTAGTGCTAGAGCGTGAAGTGCAACTTCCCTATAATGCTGTCGTTATCTAAATACAAACCAAGGCCCAAATGAGTAATCAAGTCCCCAAAAAACAAAATGGATTTTTCGGAAATCTAGCATTTAATATCATTATCCCTGTGGTGATCATGAGCAATTTAAGCTCTGATGAATACCTAGGCCCAGCATGGAGTATTGTTGCCGCACTGATATTCCCTATCGGTTATGGGTTGTGGGATCTTAAAGAGTCCGGCAAGGTAAATGCCTTTTCAATATTGGGGATTGTCAGCGTTATATTAACCGGTGGCATTAGTCTGTTGGAACTTCCTGCTGATTATATTGCTATAAAAGAAGCGGCTATTCCGGCTGTAATTGGCATTGCCGTGTTAATTACCCAGCGCACTACCAAGCCATTACTAAAGGTACTTGTGCTCAACGAGCAAATTGTCAACTGGGACAGTTTGAGCCGAGCATTAGAAGCAAAAGGTACCACTAATGACTTTGAAGGCAAGATGGCGATCAGCTCTTATATTGTCGCTGGTTCATTCTTTTTATCTTCAGTTTTAAATTACGTTTTGGCCAAAGTGATTCTGGTAAGCCCCCCAGGGACGACCGAATATACAGAAGAGCTTGGTCGCATGACCGCACTGAGCTACCCAGTGATAGTGATACCGAGCATGATCATGTTAATGGGCGCCTTGTGGTACCTATTCGCTCAAATTAAGAAATTAACGGGTGAAGATTTAGAGAATTTCCTTGCCCAGCAGTAACAGCCAGCAGTGATAACCAGCAATAACTAACGATACTGTTAGCGTAGAACTATTGAAAACCAAAAAACGCTGATAGAGCAATCTATCAGCGTTTTTTTATTGGCGGCTTAAAAACTTAATCGTGAACATTGACGACCTGCTCACTCAATAATTAGCCGACTAGCTTGGTTATTCTCGGCCAAGCAAGGTGAAAATATTATCTGCGACCTGCGTGTTGTTTAACAAACCACGGAATTTTTCGCTGCCAGGCCCTATTGCATATACCGGCACGTCAACACCAGTGTGCCCACCCGTTGTCCACCCCGTATTGGTACGTATATCTAATAAAGTTTTCACTGTTTGATACGCTATTTCGTCATCTTGGGTATCTATTGCCTCGAGCATGGACTTTTCCTCATCGTTAAGAGAAAAGCCAAGAAGCTTAGCCGCTAACGCGCTTTTATTATTAGCTGTCATCAATTGTTTAGCAATAGCGTACGGCGATGCTTTAAGGTTATCGAGCCATTGCGGCTCCCAACGATAAATTTTGTTAGCACCAATGGTGAAACCACCTGTACTGTGGTCTGCGGTTAACACGACTAATGTATCAGGGTGCTGACTAACGTATTGCTCTAGCCACGTCATAGTTTGCGCTAAGTCTTGCATCTCTGTCATCGCTGCGCCGACATCATTGGAGTGGCCGGCCCAATCAATTTGGCTGGCTTCAACGAGCAAAAAGAAGCCTTTGTCGTTTTCAAGGTGTTTAACAGCGGTTTGAGTGAGCGTTTGCAAGCGTTGTTTCGCCGGCATATCTAACGCCCAATTTAAGCCTTGCTCTGCAAATAAACCTAACAATGGTTTATTTTTATCCGTCGTACTCAAGTCGGTTATCTTATCAACGTATTGATAACCAGCCCCCTTGAACTCTGCTACTAAATTGCGATCATCACGAATGAAGTAATTCCAACCACCTCCGAGCATGACATCAAGTACAAAACGGTTATCCACTTTGTCATCAAAGTAACTGTCAGCTATCTCGTTGTAATTCTTCCTACTCTCGTTATGTGCTGAATATCCTGCAGGAGTCGCGTGGTTAATTTGTGAGGTAACAGCAACACCTGTTTTCAATCCATGCTCTTTAGCCCACTCAAGTACCGTGAGAACAGGTTTTTTGTCTACATCCACAGCAATCGCGCCATTATAAGATTTTACGCCGGTGGCCAAAGCCGTTGCACCTGCCGCCGAGTCGGTGACATAACCAGAGACTTGCGCTGGGTACGTACTGGCCATGCCTACCAGCATGCGATCAAAAACGGTTTGCTCGACTACTGACGTATTTTTGTTATCTGCGAAGTAACGATATGCGGTGGTATACGCTGGCCCCATTCCATCACCAACGACCATAATTACATTCTTAGGCTCTTGCGCTACAGCTCCCATACACAGGGCTGATAGCAAAACGGTACTCACAAACTTCATCTCAATCCTATATTTGCTTAATATTTAAACCCTTGATTATACGCAGCCTTTTGCGACAAGGCGTAGTATTGGGTTCGATATTTAAAAAAAACATTAGCGTTTTTTGTCGCAAAATATTTGAATTGTAATTTTTAGGGACATCACGGTGTGGGAAAACCGTCCATATGGACAAAACGAGACAAACGTTGCTGGGATCTACATTCTTATTACGACGTTAAAAAGCCAAATGCATTCTGTTTCACTGGGCTTATTTATTCTCTTCGCCTTGATATTTAAAGCAAGCCAACAATTATTCACAATATAAATACTGAAAATCAATATCATTTCCTTTCGTTATTTGAATTCTGTTAGTAGGATTTGGTCATCGGTTAGCAGCAACATTCAGTTTACAACCTGCTAATCAAATTTTACCTACAAACATAAGGAACATCGTCATGTCTAACTACACAAATGACATTCAAGCTGCCCAAACCCTAACTGGCGAAAATAGCCAAACGTGGAGTGCTATCAACCCAGAGTATGTTGCACGTATGAAAGCACAAAATCGCTTCAAAACGGGCTTAGACATTGCGAAATACACTGCGGGTATCATGCGTAAAGATATGGCTGATTATGATAAGGACTCAAGCTCTTATACTCAGTCTCTAGGTTGCTGGCATGGCTTTATCGGTCAACAAAAAATGTTGGCAATTAAAAAGCATCATGGCACGACAGATAAACGCTACTTGTACTTATCTGGTTGGATGGTAGCTGCTCTACGCTCTGAGTTTGGTCCTTTGCCTGACCAATCAATGCACGAAAAAACGTCAGTGCCTGCGTTAATCGAAGAGCTTTACACCTTCTTACGTCAAGCCGATGCAAAAGAGCTTGGTGAGTTGTTTAGCGCACTTGATAGTGCCGAAGAAGCTGGCCAAGATACCAAAGAAATTCAAGCTAAAATCGATAACTACCAAACTCATGTCGTTCCAATTATTGCTGACATTGATGCAGGCTTTGGTAATGAAGAAGCAACGTACTTACTTGCCAAGAAGATGATTGAAGCAGGTGCATGCTGTATTCAGATTGAAAACCAAGTATCTGATGCCAAACAATGTGGTCACCAAGACGGTAAAGTAACCGTGCCTCATGAAGACTTCCTGTGTAAAATCAATGCCGTACGTTACGCGTTTCTTGAGCTAGGAGTAGATGATGGGGTGATTGTTGCGCGTACCGATTCTTTAGGTGCTGGCCTGACTCAAAAAATCCCAGTGTCTCAATCGCCTAACGATTTAGCTGCCCAGTACAATGCCTTTTTAGAAACCTCAGCAGTTGATTCTGTTGATGATTTGAAAGATGGCGATTCAGTATTGAAACTTGACGGCAAGCTAGTAAAACCAGTTCGTTTGCCTAATGGTTTGTACAAGTTCAAAGCAGACACTGGCTTCGACCGTGTAGTACTTGACTGCGTTACATCGCTACAAAATGGCGCTGACTTATTGTGGATTGAAACTGAAAAACCGCATGTTCAGCAAATTGGTGAAATGGTAAGTGCTATTCGTAAAGAAGTACCTGATGCGAAATTAGTTTATAACAATTCACCTTCATTCAACTGGACGCTAAACTTCCGCCAGCAAGTTTTCGATGCTTGGTCTGAAGCAGGTAAAGATGTGTCTGGCTACAGCCGTGATGAGTTAATGTCAGCACGTTATGATGCCTCTGAGCTGGCGCAAGAAGCAGATGAAAAAGTGCGTACATTCCAAGCGGATGCGGCTCGTGAAGCGGGTATTTTCCATCACTTGATTACGTTACCGACTTACCATACCGCAGCACTGTCAACTGACAACCTAGCGAAAGGTTACTTTGGTGAAGAAGGCATGTTGGCTTATGTGAAAGGCGTTCAACGTAAAGAGTTACGTGAAGGGTTAGCATGCGTTAAGCACCAAGCAATGGCAGGCTCTAACCTAGGGGATGATCATAAAGAGTATTTCTCTGGTGACCAAGCGCTTAAAGCGTCAGGCAAAGACAACACCATGAATCAGTTCGACGTTGCAGTGTAACGTCTAACTTTCAAAGTATAAAAATAGCAGGGTAACCTGCTATTTTTTTGTTCGTAAAACAGCATTCATTTGTAAAATGATTATTTCTTTAACATCAATTTTTTATATTGTTTTTTCTATAGAATTAATTAGCACACACAGTTAATTAATAAAATAATCCTTTTAATACATAAGCTTAAATTTTTTCACTCACCCACTAGCATCTTTTTCTCATCTGAGTACAATCTGGTTATACAATAGAAAACAATAAGTGCATTAATATTATGAATATTTCAAAAGTAGACCTCAATTTATTGGTGTATCTGGACGTCCTTCTACGAGAAGGCAGTGTTACCCGCGCAGCAAATCAACTCAGTATTACCCAACCCGCCATGAGTAACGGTTTAAAGCGCCTTCGAGATCTTTTTAAAGATCCCTTACTAGTGCGCACCAGTGACGGGATGACGCCGACTAAGCGTGCCCTGGAGCTGCAACCCGTTATACGCGATGTGTTATCAAAACTTGAGGCCTCGATTCAACCAGAGACAGACTTTGTACCTGAAACCAGTAAGCGTACATTTAGGATCATGGCCAGCGATTACGCTGAATCCACGTTGCTTCTTGAGGTCATACGCCAGTTGGCCAAAGTCGCACCAAACATAACGCTAGATATGATTACCCCTAGCGACGTGACCTTTCATGATGTTGAGCAAGGTAAAGTGGATATGGCCATTAACCGCTTTGAAGAGTTACCGTTATCGTTTCATCAAAAAGTCGTTTGGTACGATCGCTTTGCCTGTGTCGTTAGCAGTAACAATCCCATAGTAGATAACTTTACATTGCAAAATTACATCGACAGTAAGCATATTTGGGTAAGTAAAACCGGCTTTGGTGTCGGAGTCGGAATAGATCCGAATGAAGTGCAAAAATTAGGTTGGGTAGATGCCGAGTTGACTAAAATTGGCCAAAAGCGCGATATAAGAGTGTTTACTCGCCATTATCACGTCGCTTTGCAACTCGCCAAGGTGCAGAACTTAGTGGCAACACTGCCTAGTAAAGCAGCCGCGCTATATGAAAACGACCCAAATATTGTGATCCTAGATCCACCGTTTGATATACCACCGATTGGCCTAAAAATGGCTTGGAGCGCTTTGTTGCACCACGATGCTGGACATATTTGGTTACGTCGCCTAATAACAGATGTCGGTGAAACCTTGTCTGCCCAATAGTCATTCATAAGATAAATAGCTGAGATAGAAACCATAAATTAAACAAACTAAACATTAGTTCGTAGACTGGGTTCATAGCCTTATCAACGGAGTAGATCATGCAACAATATATTCAACGTGAACAATTACAGGTAGCGCCTCAGCTTGCTGCCTTTATCGAAGAGCAGGCTCTACCTAGCAGTGAAGTCGCCCCCACAGAATTTTGGGCTGGTTTTAGTAATATTCTAGCCCAGCTCACGCCAGTTAATGATGCCTTACTGGCTAAGCGCGACTTGCTACAACAAAAAATCGATGCGTATTGCCAGTCTCATCCGACCTTAGAGCCTGCGAGCTACAAAACTTTCCTTCAAGAAATTGGCTATCTAGAAACGCCACCAGCAGATTTTTCTATTACCACCGATAACGTTGACGACGAGGTGGCTACCATGGCCGGCCCTCAACTTGTAGTGCCTATCAATAACGCGCGCTTCGCTCTTAACGCTGCTAATGCCCGTTGGGGGAGCTTATACGATGCAGCCTACGGTACAGATGTTATCCCTGAAGATAACGGCGCTACGCGGACAAAAGCATACAATCCCGCAAGAGGGCAACAGGTTATACAGTATGCAAGAAAGTGGCTCGATGTAATCGCACCATTGACCAATGGCTCCCATACCACCAGTCAAGGTTATGATATTACTTCAGGTCAACTAGTGGTAACGCTAGCCGATGCGAGCACAGCGACCTTGTCTCACCCTACCCAGTTACTTGGATTTGTTGGCGATAAAAACAACCCTAGCGCCATTTTGTTACAACATAACGGCCTGCACGTAGAGCTGCAATTTGACCGCACTCATCAAATAGGGCAAAGCGACCCCTGTGGCATGAAAGACATATTAGTTGAATCAGCACTGACAACCATTATGGATTGTGAGGACTCAGTTGCCGCAGTGGATGCTGAAGATAAAACCTTGGTGTATCAGAACTGGCTAGGACTGATCAAAGGGACGCTTGAAGTGAGCCTAAGTAAACCAGGCGGCTCCTCCGTCAGACGTTTAAGTGCCGATAGAAATTACACGACGCTTACAGGCAAATCATTTTCGCTAAATGGTCGTAGTATGATGTTTGTGCGTAATGTGGGCCATTTAATGACGAACGACGCAATTTTGTTTCAGGGTAAGCCGATCTACGAAGGGATAATGGACGCGGTTATCACCAGCCTAATCGCCAAACATGACTTGCTAGGCAATGGCCAATATCGCAACAGTAAAGCGGGCAGTATATATATCGTTAAACCCAAAATGCATGGCTCAGAGGAAGTGGCATTCGCTGACACTTTGTTTAGTCAAGTAGAAGATGCTTTAGCACTGCCTAAAAACACATTAAAAATGGGCATTATGGACGAAGAACGTCGCACAAGTGTGAATTTGAAAGCGTGTATCAATGCAGCAAAAGCGCGCGCAGTATTCATTAATACGGGCTTTTTAGATAGAACTGGGGATGAAATCCATACCTCAATGCATCTAGGGCCATTTGCGTTAAAAGCTGACATCAAGCAACAGCCTTGGTTGACTGCCTACGAGTTAGCCAACGTGAAAATTGGTGTAGACGCAGGTATGTCAGGTAAAGCGCAAATTGGGAAAGGTATGTGGCCAATTCCAGATAACATGGCTGACATGATGCAAAGTAAAACCAATCACCCTCAATCGGGCGCCAACACTGCTTGGGTTCCCTCCCCAACCGCTGCGACCTTGCACGCCTTACATTATCACCAGATTGATGTGTTTAGTTTGCGAAATCCGATTGCAAGCAATGATTTTGATGGGTTAGATGATATCTTGACCGTGCCCCTCTTGGCTGACTGTTCCAGTTTGAGCCAGCAAGACATTCAGCATGAGCTAGACAATAACGTTCAAGGGATTTTGGGTTATGTGGTTCGCTGGGTTCATCAAGGGATTGGTTGCTCTAAAGTACCGGACATCAACAACGTGGGCCTAATGGAAGACAGAGCAACGTTACGCATATCCAGCCAGCATATCGCTAACTGGTTGTTACATGGCTTAATTAACGAGGCACAAATAAATGACTCAATGTTGCGCATGGCACAATTAGTCGATGCACAAAATAGTTCTGATAAGGAATACATCCCTATGATGCCTGACCCAATCAAATCAATTGCGTTTCAAGCCGCTCAAGAGTTAATACTGCAAGGAACGCAGCAACCAAATGGTTACACCGAACCTGTTTTGCACGCTAAGCGCAGGGAAATGAAAGATAAACTGGCCACTGTGTAGCGGCTCTTTCAAACGCAGACGTTAAATGCCTGGTGGCGTGTTGTTCTTCGCGCTACCTGGCTTATTCACTCCTTTACCAGCCACCCACTTCAAAATATTTCTGTAACCTTTGGCAGCCGTATGCATCAGCAAAATATGCACTGGCATTTTTATCCAATGCCCTCTCAGCAACGCCATCGTGTTGGCCAAGCCCAACCCTCTCACATTACATAATCTATGATGTGGCTGCAGTACTCTGCAGTACATCCAATCGAATATCTTTAGCGTAATTTTAGGTGGTAGCCAAAGCTGGCTTTTATGCAATTCAGCTTGTGGAATATCGGTATCGAACAGCGTATTTACATAACGTAATGCGAGGGCGAGCTCTAAACCAAACCCCGTTTTTTGCGCCAGAATAAATAGTTCATCCCAAAATGCTTGCTCAGTTCCAAACTCGCTAAACAGCAAGTGCAAATCTGACAAGTCGCGAAAGCCATGATGGTATTCTTCTTGATAAAACAAATGCACAGCGCTGTGCAATATCATTGCGCCTGGCGATAAGACGCGCGCGCCACAAGATAAGGTGCGAGCACCAGCGGTAAAATCATTTATATCTGGGGCTTTACCACTGATAAGCGGCACTAAATTATGGTGCACATCTAATATTGTGCCTCGCCCTGAATGCTTCAAAGGCGGAATTTCATGGGCCCACTGACGATAATACATGTCATCATAGTCATCTGTTGGCTGAGTAAACCACGCATATACGCTTAAACGTGCTTCGACTTCACGCAAATTAGCTTTTGATACCAACATATCAATATCAGAAAAAACACGCCCTCTACCTGCACTACATCCTGATAATGTGTAGGCCGCCCCTTTTAAATAAATAAGCTCAGTTTGCAGCTCAACAGGTAAAATTCGCTTGAATTCGCTGGCCTCAAATTTCACTTGCTGAGCGAGTAATTTTGCATGATATTTAGCGGAGATAAGGTGTGTCTGCGCGTACTCAGGAACCAATTCGATGACACTATCAAGCGCATAAGCAACTCTTGGTAAGACAGATGCTTCACGAGCGATCCGTATAAGAAACTCCCACTCCGTGTGTGTGATTGCCTTTGGCACGTTACCTGATAGCAGTGTGACTAAATGGTCAGTATACTTGGATATAGCATTCACGGTGCAAACTGTCCCTCGTCCAGAAATGCTGAGACTTCGGCTAAATCGTTATAATGAATTTCCACTGCGTCCGTACTTTCAACTAACTTTTGCAGTGCGAGAAAACCATCAGCACCTAATATTGAATCATTAAACGCGTTATCCGTTAACGCTTGAAACGCGTCAGCTTTGGTTAAGCTGTAGATATCTAACGTGACATCAGATGTGTATTTGGGTAGTACGACAGCCATCACCGGAGCTGTTTGCTTGATTTTATCAATACTTGCAATAGGGGGTTTAACATGAGCCACATCACCTTTATTGGTATCTCTGGCAATATTTGAAATAGTCACCTCTGGGAACCAAGATCTCACCAAATCTATTGAGTTATTCTTTACACAAATTGGACGAACAAAGGGGTGAACTAGGCCTGTTTCTAAATTAATAACCGTCATTTCGTCTGAGAGTAAACGCCACCCGGTATGGGCCAAGTAAGCTGTTAACGTGCTCTTACCTGAGCCCGGAGGAGCCGGAAAAATTATCGCTTTGCCGTCTTTTTCAAGCACTGCACCGTGGAGTAATAAATATCTGTGCATATGAGACGCCATACACCAGTTCATACCCCACTCTAACACTGGATACGCTTGCGAGCGTGGCAAGGGTAAAAACGGCACAAACTCATCAAGTAGAAAGTGAATTTGCGGCTTATACCACCGCCTCAAGGATTTAGGTGATTGCACGGCAACCCGAAAATCCGCAGGAGATACGTCATCAAGTAACTCATAGTCACCATATAGCTGATAAAACACGCGCTGCACATCGGGCAATGAAGATTGAACACCGAAGGCTGCCACGCCCAAATCGATATTGATTTCCCCCTTTATCAATCTCGCGGCGGCTTCATTTTCTGAAATATCCTTAAGTCTCAACGGATTCAACCTTCTGAATGACGCACTGGGATTCGAGGTGCCTGATTGATTGTTGAATATCAATCAACGAAGAATCGGGAAATAGAGCGAACATTTGCTCTTCATTGAAGGGAACACCAAAATGATACTGAGTAAAAAAAGCCTGAAATTGGCCACTCAATCTCAGAGAATTACCCGTGATAGGTACAAACACAAAAACGCCAGACGAATCGCTGGCGTTATAAATCAATATATTTGGGTTTACTTGGTACAAACTTAGCTGCAACAGGTTCAATTATCGCGTATAAGTTTGACTCAATGCATCCATAAGCGCACCCTGGTCATTCATCGCTTCTTCCTCAAGCATTGAAGCATACATCTCAGGGGTCACTTCCGACGACAATGGATAATTTCCATAATAAGCATTCAAGTATCCAGCGACTAAACTTTTGTCGATGTCAGAACCTTGCCATAAAACACGATACAAATGTGGACGACTCACAACTCCACCACCGCCCTTTGTATATGTACCCGTAGTAGAGATACTGAAAACAGTGTCCCATTTGACCGCTTTAAGCGAGTCTTTTAAATTTTGGTCATTATTAGCATCTTTTAACCAAGTAGCAGGGGATACTCCAGCAATCGTTGTGGTGGAGCATGCTTGTGATAAGTTTCCTGACAAATTCCCCGATACTGTACAACCATTCGCCGTTGTAGCCCACGTTGCTTTCGATGGAAGGCTCACTATGAGTGCAGCCGCAGATCCTTTTAACAGAAACTTACGTCGGTTAGAAACAGCGCCTTGGCTATTCTCAGATTTTTTGTCGACGACATTCATTGTTCTTAATACTCCATTAGTAACGCATATCAGGCAGATAAAGCAAAATTTAAGCCAAATCCCAACCAACTGATCTTACTGGATATATTTAACTTAAAATCAAAAACTGTAAAGTTTCGTGACACAATTCGATCAACTATTATTCAGTTTACCGCAATCCCTTTCTTTTTGCTTAATAATCTTAAATATTTAACAGGAATTGCATAGCTAATGCCGCTCGGTTTTTCTAAAACCGCTTCTTTGGTTTCTTTAATAAATACCTTGTTAATTATCCCCACCACACGGCCTGTCTCGGCATCATAAATGGCGCTACCACTATTGCCAGGGTAGGCAGTCATATCCAGTTGATAGATCATGAATGGACTCTCTAAACGATTGCGCATTTTCATGGTTAAGTTACGCGCATTGGCACTTGGGATCACGTCTGGGGTGAGTGCTGCAATCATTCCTTTATGGGTTGCCGGGTATAATCCTAATATTGACCCAATCGGGAATCCTGTCATTAGTATGTCTTGACCATCATCAACATACTCATCTGGGCCAAGCTGCAAAGCTGGCAGTGTGTCACGAATTTTCAGTATTGCTAAATCGTGCACCGGGTCCTTAGCGATAATTTCAGCTTTATGGATTTTAGGTTGTCGCCCCGTCCCCGAAAAAACAATATGATATTGGACAATCTGTGGATCAAGCGGTTCTGATACAACGTGGAAGTTAGTCGCAATGAGCGTTCCATCACCAAATACAAAGCCACTTCCCCGCAGCTGATGCGAAACAGCAGACATTGCATCATACAATCCTACCCCTACCACAGAGGGTTTAACTTTTTTAACCACGTTTGTTTTTTGCGAGGCGCTGACTGACGTCGTTAAAAACACCAAAGAAAAAACCACACAAATGATTTTATAAATATAATTTTTCGTTATCATAATAAGCTACTTACTATTTCGTAGGGCTAGTGTGAACAGAAACTTTGTCACAACAATAGCGTAACGTGATTAATATCTTAGGGTTATACACAAAATATTAGGATTAATGAAATGAAAGTATTAGTCACAGGGGCTGCCGGATTCATCGGTTTTCATGTTTGTCAGGTGTTGTTATCACGCGGTGACGAGGTCGTGGGTATCGACAATATTGGCGCACAAATTCCTGTCAATCTACTTGATTTTATTACAGCCTTGGAAGGCACACTAAGCAAACAAGCCTAAAACCCAATTAAATAAGGGATTACCAATTTTGTGGATTGGTATAAAAGCTTCTACAAGATATAAGGTGATGTAAATGCTGCAGTCATTAGCAAACAGTTTAAGCTCGCCGTTAGTTCATGGGCTTTTGTTGTTTGCTATCTTGCAGCTCTTATCTCGCCTGCCACTTCAAGGTCGGCGTATTTACCAATGGGCGTCATGCGTCCCAATCTTATGGGTACTTTTTTGTAGTCTTGTTTATCCCAGTGTTCTATTAATTAAGCCATTGGAAGACCAATATCCGACCATCAAACTCTCTTCAAATGAATGGCAACTGACGGATGGTATCGTAGTGTTAGCCTGCAATCATTTCGATGATGACGGCTTACCTTTTGTGAGTAAATGGCCCCAGTGCACGATGCAGCGCAATTTACACGCTGCGTTAATGTACAACGAAAAACCTCTGCCAATATACTTAGCCGCTGGGATCCTAAATGAGACGGACTTAAAATCTCAAGCCCAATATAACAAGGACTTTTTGGTCACTTTAGGCGTAAATCCAAAGGACATTCATACCTTTCCTATGGGGCATGACACAGAATCAGAAGTAGAAGCATTGGCGCCATATTTGCAAAACAAACATATGGCATTAGTAAGCTCGGCGAGTCACCTGCCTCGCGCAGTGGAATATTTCAGACTACACGGACTCTCAGTATTACCGATACCTGTAGAGCACCTCAGTCGGAAACACGTTTCATTCACCATAGGCTTGCCCAACGCGTATAGTCTTTATCGCAGCGAGCGAGCAATTCACGAGTACTTAGGTCTAATATACCAGCGCTACATTAAGTGATAAAACTAGTAAACAATGCATTGACGCTATAAATCACCAGTCAGATTGTAGGCCTTAATAGGTCCGGCGAAGGATAAGCAAGGAACTAAACATGAAATCAATAGTGCCGATTTTTTCGGGGGGCGGAACCCGCTTAACAGTGCATATTGGCGTGTTCGATGCTTTACAGAAGCTCGATATTCAGTTTCAACACATGGTGGGGGTTTCTGGCGGCTCCATCGTAGCAGCTCTTTATTGCTGTGGTGTGCCCTTAGCAGATATAAAACACTTAGCCATGACAACTGACTTCAAAAAGTTCAAAGGCTTTTCATTACTCAGATTATTACGCCAAGGCGGTTTAAGTTCGGGGGACCAATTTGAGGCGTGGATGGACAAACACCTTAAAGGTCTAACGTTCTCAGACATAGATAAAGACTTACACATTTTAGCGACCGATGTTAACGGCGGAGGCCCGGTGGTATTTAGCCGTAAAACGAGTCCCGATTTGAAGATATCGAAGGCGGTGCGCTTTTCAATGTCCATCCCACTTTTTTTCAGCTTTCAAGCCTATAAACAGCATGTTCTTGTAGACGGTGCTATTTTATCAGAAGATGCGTTGTATCAAGATTGGGCAGGTGATGGCTCACCAGTTATGTGTTTTAAATTAAAAAGCGAGCATGTGACAGATCCGAACTTTAAAAAAAGTTGGCTGCCATTACGGCAATATGTGATGATGCTGATTAGGACCTTCATGACGGCAATGTCGCGAGAGTATGTACATGCAGAGTACTGGCGTAATACTATAATCATCAATACGGGTAAATTATCTCCCGTCGATTTTAATATTACAGCGATACAAAAAGAGGAGTTGTACAATATTGGTTATAACACCGCATTTGAATTTGTGCCTAAACGAATGCAGATTTATACCGATACACAACTAAGGAACTAGATGTGGACTACCGTTTTAAAGAAATGAATCTATGAAACAACTTCGAAAGTACGCTGATCTCCCTATTATTGGGCCAGTGGTAAAAAAAGTAATGAATTTGGTGGTAAGCCAGAAGGCTAATCAGATCTCTAGACATTTCGCGGAATACCTCAGCCCTGTTGTTGCCCTGTCAGACGATCTTCGTAATGAATCTTATAAAATTAGGCACAAAGTCTATTGCGAAGAATTAAAGTTTGAAGATGAACGTTCAGACAAGATGGAAACAGATCAATTTGATAGTCACTCTACCCATTGTTTAATTAAGCACCTCCCTACTGGTGAATATGCCGGTACGGTTCGCATCGTGCGCTCTATGAGTGAAGAGCAACTCCTACCAATAGAGAAATACTGTATTAGTTCGATTGCTGATGACGCAGTACATCCAAGTGATTTTCCACGAAGTGAAATATGTGAAATATCTCGATTGGCAGTCCCCGCTCAGTTTCGAAAGCGTGCCACGGATAAATTTAAGGGTTCAGCCACAGGTGCTATCAATGAGCATATTTACTCTGAGCGCGAGCTACGCTGTTTCCCCTTTATTGCGGTGGGGCTATATTTGTGCGCCGCGTCTACCTCGCGTAAACACGATATTAAACATTGTTTTGTGATGATGGAGCCAAGACTGGCGCGCAGCTTACGCTTTGTGGGCATCCCCTTTCAACAAGTTGGCCCCGTTGTAGAATATCACGGGAAGAGAGCCCCATACTATATCAGCCGTCACCTATTAATGAGCGGCCTAACACCTGGCTTTAAGCGCATGCTGAAGAATATCGAAAAGAAAGTTAATTCACAATTCAACTGAAGCTCAAAACTTGGGCTTGCCGGCTGGGCCCTATTCGATGTCAAAAAATTTTACACGGTTCAATTAACCCAATCTATTTATAACAAGTGTTTTATCTATCCTTCTGTCTCTATTGAGGTGGAAACTAAATTTCCCGTTACAACGATAATACTTTGCCTATAAATTAGGCATGAACAACGAGATGTGTTTGATACCTTCGCCACTCACCGACAACCGCACTTTATTTTGTCAGTAAATTTTACATCTCCTCGCATACAAAAAATGGAAAAAACCTAACCATCTGAAAATAAAGAATATTTCAAACTTGGCATAAGTACTGCTTTACCTTCTACAGCAGTATCTTTGGTCTCATCTTTTGGTCTAAAAGGAATATCACATGTCAAACTTAGTTAAGAAAACAAAATTAGTAACACTAGCCGCTCTTTTAGCGTTTGGTGCAGCAAGTCAAGCAAGCGCTGCGACTATCAGTTTCGGTGGCCAGACAGCGACTGACGGCTCAGGTCAAACAAGCTCTCGTATAGATGCTAGCAACCAAATTACTGCAGCGACTGTTTCAAACGGATATTTCGTTGAAACCTTCGATAGTGCAACTGTTTTCCCGGTTGGTGCTGGTGGTGACACAAGTTATAATGTTGCTGGCGCATCTGATGGTTGTCAAATCAACTCGCCGTTAGCAGTAACTCCAAGCGGTGCTGGTGTATTGAATGTTCGTAATAATTCAGTACCTAACGTAGCAGCAGCGCCAGCTGGTGACAACACTTGTTACGCATACACCACACCAGAAAATATTGGATCAGATAGCTCGGTAGATATTAATTATACAACGTTCTTAGCGAACGTTGGTGGTATTGAAGCTAGCCTTGCTGGTTCAAAAATTAACTACTTGGGCTTCTACTGGGGCTCAGTAGATACTTATAACAGCTTTGAGTTTTATGATGGCGCTACTTTAGTTGCATCAATCACTGGTCCACAGTTGTTGGCACAATTAAACGGTAGCCCTGGTAACCAAACATCACCTGCATCTAACACTTATGTGAATATTGACTTCTCGGATGCCGAAGCGTTCGATAACTTCAAAGTAATTTCTTCTGGTATCGCTGGAGAGTTCGATAACGTTGTTGTTGGTTTAAAACAAGTTCCAGCTCCTGCAAACTTGGCTTTCTTAGGTCTTGGTCTTTTAGGTCTTGGTCTTGGTAGAAGATTTAAAAAATAAGAGTTAATTACTCTTCACAAAAAGCCGGCTTGCCGGCTTTTTTTATAACTCAAATTCAACGTATCATTTTCGTAATTTTTATTTCTCTTCTTTTCCGTGCTTAAACATCACCATGATTAATAATCGAATAACATATCGTCTAGTTGAAAAACAAATATTCCATTTACATTCGCAGGTCTGATGTTGTGTAGTAGACTGCTCCTATTGGATAAGTTATTTTGGATTTATGATGGATTTAATGAAACTGATACGCGAGGTAATACCTGATACTGAAGCTGTACTTTTTACTAAAGAGAGTGCGACTAAGCGTTTTGGTAAAACGACTTTCTCTGACGATGTTGTTATTGACTTCGCTGTTCAAATAACAAACGAGTCTGCCATACCCAAACTACTGCAGTTAGCGAATAAATATCAGTTCTACTTATACCCCATTAGCACCGGAAATAACTGGGGTTATGGTTCAATTCAAAATACTCCCATTAATGGCCCAAGAGTGGTTGTAGATTTAAGCGCACTTAAGTCTATTATCCCCAATAATAAAAAAGCGGGGTTAGTGACGGTTCAACCAGGTGTGACTCAGCAGGATTTATTTAATTTTTTACAAGAAAACGACTGGCCATTTATGGTGCCTGTTACCGGTGCGGGGCCCCACTGCAGTATTTTAGGAAATGCATTAGAACGAGGTTATGGTATCACCCCCAGAACGGATCATTTTGCTGCGGTCAACGCGTTAAAAGCATATCTTCCTCACCCTAATTTGTGTCATACGAAATTTGAATCGGCGGTTTCAGCCTTAGATGGTTCTTCCTATGACTATATTGATAAAACCTTTAAATGGGGTTTGGGTCCGTATATAGATGGTTTATTCACTCAAAGTAACTTTGGCATTGTCACCGAAATGACGATTCGTCTCGCCCCTAAGCCCCAGCATTTTAGTGCCTTCTACTTACAAGTCTTTGATTCAGAAAAATTCTCCGATGCAGTCGCCCTTATAGAGCAGAACTTGCTAGATTCAGAAGGTATTATTGGCTCTATCAACTTAATGGATCGCCGTCGTCTAGTATCAATGGTTGCCCAAAACCCAAACGGTCAAGGTCAGCACAATGTCATGAGTGATAAGCAAGTTGAAACGATAGCCAAAGAGCAGCGCTTACCCCAATGGATGATAGTCGGTACTATTTACGGCTCCAAAAAAGTGGTTTCAGCCACCCAAAAGCAGTTTAAGCGACGGGCAAAACACTTAGGTCAACTTAATTTTTCAAATAGCTGGCTGATTAACGTCGCCAAATTTATCCTCAACTTACCTTTGCCATCGAACGCCGCCATTGACAAAATAAAATCCCAATTAAGCACCCTGGATGAAGGAATCGAAATTATGTTGGGCAAACCCAATCAGGTTGCCCTGCCCCTTGCATACTGGCGCAACCCTAGGGTTGAGGTTGATAAAAGTAATGACCTTCTACCAGACAGGGACAAATGTGGCTTGCTGTGGTACGCACCGCTTATTAAAATGGCTCCAGAGGTGCTAACTGAATTCGTCTCATTTATCAGAGAAACCACACCTAAGTACGGAATAGAGCCTTTGATCACATTTACAAATCTGAAACATGACTGTATTGACTCTACTGTACCGCTTGTTTTTAATTTGGAGAGTCCTGAAGCGGTGTCCGCAGCACACCTATGTTTGAAAGAACTTTTCATCGAGGGATGTAAGAAAGGATTTGTACCTTATCGCATGAACATAACACAGCAAGCCGCTTTACCTGCTGATGGTATTTTCTGGCAGACAACGACTCTTTTAAAGCAAGCCATTGACCCAAATGGAATTTTAGCACCCGACAGGTATAACCCTTAACAAACACCAGTATTTTGCTAGTTTATGTTTTAACATCTCATATTGTTCCTAATATGATAATACAATACAGTGGTGATACTCTTTCGCTGTGCCACTGCCTCGCCGGTGAGTGAACCTAGAGCAGCAAGAAGAATTAACTAATGGAGTTAGTATGCGCATCAAAATTTTATCATCTCTAGTCGTAGTTTCAGCACTTACCCTGATAGGCTGCGACAGCAAGTCCGCAGAAGAATACATCGCGAGCGCTAAAGAGCAATATCAGAAAAACGACACGCAAGCCGCTATCATTGATTTGAAAAATGCCATCGCTTTAGCGCCCAAAAATAAAGACGCGCGCACGAACTTAGGCCAATATTACCTTGTCGCGGGGTTATTTGATGAATCAGAAAAAGAACTACGCAAAGCTTTAGAGTTGGGCGAATCCAAAGATTCTGTTTATCCAGCCCTAGTCAAAGCCATTTATTATCAAAATGACTTTGACCGCCTCATAAGATTAACACAAGATTTTACCAGTAATGATACTGAGGTACTTAGCAGTATCTCTTTGTTTACTTTCTTAGCTAACTTAAAAAACACCTCTGATAATGATGCTATTAATACTGATTTTTCAACATTAATCGGTGACGATAAAACATTAGCGCAGGTTTATTTTGATTTCTCTCAAGGCAACTACGAGCAAGCTAACAGCGATTTATCTAGCTTCGTGGATTTAGAACGGAACAAAATTGAGAAACTCATCGTTACAGGTTTAATTAAGGCGCAATTAAAAGATTACGATTCAGCTATCAGTGCTTTAGAAAAAGTCGTTAACTCATCTCCAGAATACTATGTTATTCAGTTTCAATTGGCAGAAATATTGATAAAAGCTGAAAAACTTGAGAAAGCTCGAGTACTTATCGATGGGCTTTTGAAGGTAAACGCCAGAAGCGCGTATGCGAATTTACTAATGTCACAAATTTACATTAGCGAAGATAATTATAAAGAAGCATTCGATGCAGCTGAGTTTGCGATACAAAACGGTATTAATAGTACGCAAAGTAATCTCCTTGCTGGTATCAGTGCTTACAAAATTGAGCGAACTGAAAGTGCTTACAAATATTTATCAAGAGCTTCTAGAAATATACCTCGCGATCATATGGCCAATAGATTATTGGCTGATGTTAAAATTAGATTAGGTGAAACTGATAATTTAGCTCAACTGCTTGAAGGTATCTCAGGCCAAGATATTCAGAAATCAAGCTTACTTGAGAATGCTGCGATGATTAAATTCCGAGAAGGAGACATCGAAGAATCTAAAAGTTTGTTCAAACAAGCGAAAGACGGCGATCCTAATAATGCGGTAACGCTCTTGCGAGAAGGATTGGTAAAACTATCTTCTGGGGATCAGTCAGGCATAGAGAGTCTAGAGTCAGCAATTGCGATTGATGCTACGTTGAGCGAGGCATGGAGCTTGCTCGCTCAGGCCCATATGCAGGCGAACGATTCAGAACAAGCGTTGTCTATTGCCAAGCGCTGGCAAGAAACAAACCAAATAGATGGGTTAGTGCTTGAATCCTACTTGCTGCAGCAGTTAAACAATAATGTTGAGGCTAGAGCAACTCTACAAAAAGTACTTGAGTTAGCGCCGGATAATTATCCAGCAATGCGTTTCTTGATGTTGATGAATGCTCGCGAAAAGCGTTTTGATGAAGCGCGAACGTTGGCTGAGAAGCTGTTGCTGTCGTCTAATAATGCCGAGGGTAAATTTCAGCTAGTCCTAACCATTATTAACCTAGCAATACAGCAAGATGACCTTAAGTCTATCGAGACGCTGCTTCAGTCTTTATTGGATAACAGACCTACTGATGTTGAGGAAGAACCTCTAGAGCTAAAAGTGGGATTAGCAACGATTTTTAACTATCAAGGTGAATATCAAAAAGCATTGACGGTCTTAAAAGACATCAAAAATCAGAAAGACTTCTTTGTATTATCTGAATTAGGTCAAACTTATATAGAGATGGATGATTTTAGGAACGCAAAATTAACTTTTGAGACGCTTGTAAATATCTTCCCGAGAAATACGCTTAGCTGGAACAAGCAAATAAACCTACTTAATCAGTATGGTTTACATGTTGAAGCAGCAGAGTTAGCTAGCCGTGCTGAGACTGCTATCCCGCATGATCCTCGCCTCACAGTACTTAATATTCGAGCACTTATTCGAGCGGGAGAAATCTCTAGAGCAAAACAAAAAATCGAAAAGATGAATTCTGAAGGGCACAGTTCCCCTATGTTTGAGCTATTTAATGGAGAAATTGCTCTTCACAATAAAGAATATCAGAAAGCGAGTGAGCTCCTCAGCCATTACTATTCAGAAAATCCATCATGGGACACGGCTATCCCTCTTGCGGAAGCCCTTGCGAAAGTGGGTAAGGTTCAACTTGGCGGAAATTATTTAGTACAGCAAACGGCGAAAAGGCGAGTTAAGTATAAAAACATCCATTACATTGCTGAGTACTATACTCGAAACGGCGCTCTTGACGCGGCGGAGATATATTATAAGGGCTTACTGGATATGAATCCTAAAGACTTTGTAACATTAAACAATTATTCAGCGCTTGCCATTAGAAAAGAGGAAATCCCTCTAGCTATCGAGCTAGCTCAACAAGCTATTCAGATACAGCCAAACTCCCCTTATGCTATGGATACTTTGGGTTGGGCACTGTTTAGAAACAATCAATTTTCAGACGCGCTAACCTATATCAAAAAAGCAAATGCGGAATTACCGAAAAACAATGAAATTACCCTCCATCTGATTGAGCTGTTGATCGCTACAGGCAGTAAAGATAAAGCTAAAGGGCTTATCAACCGATTTAAGCCTGCTAATGATACTGAGAAAGACACACTGTCGCGCCTCAGCACCAGTATTTAAGTCACGGCAGTCGCAGGCCTAGCAAATGTTTGTTGCTTGGCCTGTTTAGTATATTTCAACCGAGTAAATCGTATCTATACCATCACTCATTATCCACTGGAAGATATTGCGCTACATGAGGCGCTGTGGAGCGACCTTTATAAACAGTCTGATGCTAGCGTTTTTCTTAATTGGTCATGGATAAAAGCATGGTTAACGTCAATAAATTCTGTGCCGGTTGTGTTAGCTGCATATGAAAATACCCGCTGTGTAGGTTTAGCTTTTTTAATACAGCGAAACGCCCGTTCTTCGAGCAGAATAGATATCAAGCAACTATGGCTGCATAGAAAAGGTGAGCAGGCGTCAGATCAAATGTGGATTGAGCATAACGATTTTCTGTTGCATCAGAACAACAAAGAGCAGATTCGTTTAGCCATGTTGGAATATCTGTTTGCGCAAAAAAAACTGTGGCACGAATTGTATTTTGGATTAACGAATTCAAAAGTGATTAATTCACTTAAACTAAACTGGCCTTCTTGTCGAGAAGTCATTAGCTCTCCCGATTTCGAAGTCGACTTACGCTACAAAGCCAATTTAAATGATTACTTGGCTGATTTATCGAAAAACACTCGTTCGCAAATTAGGCGTACAGAAAAGCTATTAACACAATCAGGTGAATTAGCGCTTACCGTGGCTCAAACCGCAGCCCAGAAAGAAACGTTCCTAGAAGATATATCTCGACTACACAAAGATAAATGGAGAGATACAGAATTTGGCAGTGGATTTGATAACCCGATTTTTGAGCAATTTCATAGACATCTGATTTTTGAAGATGATGTAACGAATAAAACCCGACTTTACTGCCTCACTCTCGATAAAAAACCAATCGCCTACATATATCTACTAATAGATGATGACACTTGGTATTTTTACCTGTCTGCCATAAACGGCCATGACGACAACAGAGTCAAAGTCGGATTACTTGCACATGCATATATAATCGAACAAGCCATAGCTGAAAAAGTCAGTAAGTATAGCTTTTTAGCAGGGGAAGCACGCTACAAGCGTTCGTTATCAAACCTCCCTGAAACAAGCCAAACACTGGTTTGTTTTTATCAACCCACTGTGTTTATGCGTCTACGAGAATGTGCACGACGATATAAAAACGCACTACCAAACATATTGAGACATTAGAATAAAAATGATAACTGAAAATGCCGGTGACTACTCTGTTCCCATAAAATTAGACTCATTGCAAGACAGCGCTGTCACTTCTGTGAGCGTGCCTCTAGCACAAGGGGTGTTGTATGAACTTACAGCGAGTCAGCTACTAGCAAATGGAGGGCCAATATCGTGTGGGGCAAAAGCACTCGCCAATTGGCCTGATGGCAGTATCAAATGGCTACATTTAACCTTTGCCGTTCCCGAGCAGTTAAGAGAAGACCTAATATTTAAGGTTACTAAGGCCAAGCAAAGCGAGACCGCAAGTGTACCAAAGTGCCTAACTTATGTTTCGAATGACTCACACACTACAGTCACTCATTCTCTTTATCGCTTTACGTTAACCCATGCTGATGGCAGCTTTTCAATCGCGTCAGGCACAACAGATCACGCCAATAATGTTATCCGAGGTTGCCTGAACTTACATGACGCCCATAGCCATCCATGTGCCATTTCATCCTGTCTTGTATCCATAGACGACACCCTGTCCCTACTTGATGGCTCTATCTACGGTTTATCGGTGCAGGTCGACATGACTTATGCGCCCGTAGATGACGACACCGTTTCGAATATTTCATCAACGAGCGTTTTTCTATTAACCGCCGCCCACGAAGCGATAAAGTTAGATGTCACCCTACACAACGCGAATGCGGCAGTGCACTCAGGCGGGAGTTGGGATTTAGGGGATGCCAATTCGTTTTACTTTTCAGCCCTCAACCTTTCTATGAAAGGCGATGGAGCCTCAACTTTTCAATATCGAACAGAACAGGACAGCCCGTGGCAAACTCATCTAACAGAAGCGGCCACAAATACAAGTGACGTGAGTATTCAACAATTTTCAAGTGGTGGTAAGAATTGGCTAAGCCCGGTGCACGTTGATCATAGAAACACCCTCCCTTTTAGTGTTAATGGCTATCAAGTCGCTAAAGAAGGCGAGGTCATTTCTTCGGGTCAACGGGCGACGCCGTTAGTATATTGGGATAAGAAGGTAAGTTTTACGATTGACAATTTTTGGCAGAAATTTCCTACTTCGATAACCATGACACCTAAGGAGATGCTACTCAGCTTTTTTCCTGCCCAGAAAAACCACCTGCACGAACTTCAAGGTGGTGAAAAAAGCACACATTCAGTATGGCTCTCAACTAACGATAAACCTGACGCACTTGACGAAATCACTAGGAGTAGTAAAGGTGTCCGTCTTTGTGGTGAATATATACATAGTGAAATACCGCTGTATACAGAGTGTCAAAATACACATAGCACAATACAAAACTTGATAAATAACGGGTTGCAGTCACAAAATAATTTTTTTGAAAAACGTGAACAGCTCGATGAATACGGATGGCGGAATTTCGGTGATATTTACGCTGATCACGAAACGGCTGAACACAAAGACAGTTCACTTTTTGTGTCCCATTACAATAATCAATACGATCCTATATTTGGCTTCTTACGCCAATTCTTACTGAGTAACGATCCACGATGGTTTACCCTTGCGGATGACTTAGCCAAGCATGTCATTGATATCGATATTTATCATACTAAACAGGACAAAGACGAATATAATGGCGGCCTTTTTTGGCACACTGATCATTATTTGCAGGCTTTTACATCGAGTCATCGTTCATATTCAAAACTTCAAGGTAAAGGTGCGTATCAGGATCACGCTGGCGGCGGCGGACCAGGCGGCCAACATTGTTACACATCAGGCCTTGCGCTGTATTACTTACTGACTGGCAACCCAAACGCCAAAGAAGCCGTGCAAACACTAACCCAATGGATCACCTATGTGTATGAGGGCGGCAATACATGCCTAGAGTTGTTACTTGCTCTTAAAAACAGACATGTGCTCGGCTTAAAGAACCATTTTACCGGCCAGTATCCCCTTGATCGTGGTACCGCGAATTACATTAACGCGTTGCTCGACAGTTATGTGGTCACAAGCGAACGTGCATCCCTGCAAAGCGTTGAACATGTTATCCGACATACTATTCACCCAAATGAAGACATCACATTACGTCATTTGAGCAACGTCGAAGAAACCTGGTTTTACACAGTTTTTCTGCAATCTTTAGTGCGTTATCTGGACATTAAGTGCATTAGTAAGGAGTTTGATGACGCTTTTTATTATGCGCGAGATGGACTGCTACGTTTTGCTCAGTGGATGCTCGAACATGAATATATGTATCTCGATAAACCCGAAATTTTAGAATATCCAAATGATACGTGGACGGCTCAAGACTTGCGCAAAGCCCATGTGCTTAGCGCCGCGTATTTCTATGGAAATAAGCACGATCACTCACTTTTGCAAAAAGCTGAGTATTTTGAAAACGAAGTTTCGTCTCGATTACAGCAAAGTGACACTAAAACCTATACCCGTATTATGGTTTTGCTGATGCAAAACGACGGCCCAACGTCTTACTTCAAGCACGCTGTGCTACCAATTGAGTTTAACGAGCGAAAGATAGATTGGCCGGCCCCAGCTTATGCTAATGGTTCAAATGTGACGCGCATGGTAAAAGCATTTGGGAAACGTATGCTAGCACTTTCAATTCGCAATGAAGTAAACTGGCTCAAAAAAAGGCTAGGATAGCCAGTGACACACTCAGGAACACCTAACTAGATGCAGATTTCTTTTATCATTCCTCACAAAGGAAGGTTTGAAATGTTAATTCAAACCATTGAATCTATTGCTAAACAAACCTTTGACTTATCTCAAGTAGAAGTCATCGTCGTCAGTCAAACAAAAGAGGCGCTAAGCCACACCTTTTGTAACGACCATTCATTGCGTATCAACACATTTTTACGTTCTGAGTCAGACACCATATCGGCCCTTAGAAATTACGGCGAGACTCAAGCACACGGAGAGTTTTTAGCGTTTCTTGATGCGGATATCTACTTGTCAGAAAACTGGCTTGAGCAAATGTTGAACACCTTAGATTGCGATCCAACTCGAATTATTGCCAGTGCTATGCAAATTTGTCTACCAGAGGCTCCGCCGCTAGAGAAAATTCGCACGAGTTTGAGCAACGCAGAATTGGACACCAACGTGGCGTTTTTACCCGGTAGAAATTTATTTCTCACCCGAAACGCATTTCACAAAATTGGGGGGTTTCCAGAACACCTGCTGACCTGCGAAGATTACTATTTTACTGACAAAGCAGCGCAATTAGGCGCCCTGTTTTATACCTCAGCAGCTAATTACATTCATTTAGGTGAAGATAAAACCTTAAAAGGTATGTTTGACAAGGAGATATGGCGCGGGCAGTCAAATTTAAAGTCTATTGAAGGTAGACACATCCCTATTAGGGAATGGCCAAGCTTTATTGTTCCCCCAGCGATTTTTTTATGCATTCTGTGTGCGCTTATTCTAATATGCGCCGGGCAAATGGCCCTAGCCTTGCTTAGTTCGATACTAGCCCTGATACCTTTACTTGCATACACCATACGTTTATATCGCTTAGATACATTGAAGGTCTCTTTTGTAAACACATTCACCTTCTATGCGGTGTACTTTCCAGCTCGGGCGATCGGTACCTTTGCCGGCATATTTAAATCTATTAGCAATAAAAACCCTTAAGGCATGTTACCTATGATAAGAAAACGTAAAGTACTTCAATTTATCTGCCCAACAGGCTTTTACGGTGCAGAGCGTTGGGTGCTTGCCTTAGCGAAGCATTTAAATCCCGATACAACGATATGCGACTTAGCAGTCACCATGGAGCCTGGTCAAAAACCACTGGAGTTGGTCAAGGAGTACCAAAAGTTAAATTTAGCAACGCATATTATCGACATGAAGAATAAGTTTGATTTAGGGGCCGTGGATAGACTCGCCACGCTTATTCGTGAACAGAATATTGATATCATTCACACCCATGGATACAAGTCAGACATTATAGGCGTACTGGCGGCGAGGCGAGCAAAAATCCAGTGCGTGGTGACTCCACACGGCTTTGAGAATGCGAAAGACTTTAAATTAAAGACGTTTATCTGGCTTGGGTGTCAGTCGATGCGCTTTGCTCATAAAGTCGTTCCTCTTTCACAACAGCTTATGCAAGACGTGTTGAACATTGGCGTTAAGCCTGAAAAGACACTGTATATTCAGAACGGTGTAGATCTGTCTGAGGTGGAAGCAGAGCCCGTACCTGCGCGCGTGGAGCCCAACAAAAAACGCATTGGCTTTGTCGGCCAAATGATTAGTCGAAAAAATATTCACGATATTCTCGACATTTTTGAGAAATTACATAAAAAGCATCCTGATACTGAATTAATTTTACTCGGGGATGGGGATGCACGACAAGAATTAGAGCAGCATACTCAAACGTTAGCCAGTAAAGACGCGATACAGTTTTTAGGTTTTAGGGATGACAGATTAAGCCTGCTTAAGTCGTTTGATTTATTTGTTATGACCTCAACGTTGGAAGGGATCCCAAGATGCCTAATGGAGGCAACTGCTGCCAGTATCCCCGTAGCGGCTTATGACATAGCCGGTATTGACCAATTAATCAGCCATGAAAAAACAGGCTTACTCGCCACGTTAGGTGATAAAGAAACTCTACTTACCTATTGGGAAAAATTGTTGTACAACCAAACGTATGCAACAGAAATGGCTGAAAATGCTAAGCAATTCGTATACGATAATTATTCTGCTCAACGTATGGCAGCGCAATACAGTGATTTGTTTGACGAGATGACAAAGGATAGTTAATGCAACGAAGCAAATCGCCACCCATTATTTTTGTTCTCTCCATTGATACAGAGGAAGAATGGGACTGGTCAGGTGCATTCCCACAACAAAATGCTGATGTGAATAATGTGGCATTGTTGCCCAGTTTTCACGCGCACCTTGGTGCTTTAGGGGTTCGACCAACATACCTAGTCGACTATGCAGTTGCGGATTGCCCTACTGCTGCATCAACCATTAGAACAATTTCCGCTCAACAAAATTGCGAGATTGGTGCTCATCTTCACCCTTGGTGCAACCCTCCATATTTTGGTCCTGCAACAGATGAAAGCTCACACGTAGTTAATTTGCCTAAAGAGCAAGTATCGCAAAAGCTTGACGTGTTAATGCGCCGCATCGAAGAGCAATTCTCAGTTAAAGCCAAATCGTTTCGCACTGGGCGATGGGGAATTGACTCCAATGTTTTAAAGCTGTTGACCAATGTAGGAATAACCGTTGACTCGAGCGTTTATCCATTTTACAGCAACGACTATTTCAGTTGCCTTGGGGCACCATCACTCCCCTATTGGCCTGATTTAAACAATCCCCTTGTGTCATCACAACAGCGGGATATTTTTGAGTTGCCGGTAACTGTTGGCTTTAATCGTCCGAACTTTTCACGATGGAATGACATTCACACCAAATTTGCCTCTCCTCCGTATAGTTGGACGAGGTTTAATGGTATCGCTTGGCACACACATTTATTACGTAAACAATATTTGTGCCCCGAGTTATCAGCACCGAAAGACATGTTATCTCTGTGTGAAACCGTCATAAACAAAGGATACACAGTGCTTCACATGTACATGCACAGCTCAAGCTTATTGGATAACAACAACAGCTTACTAGGAAACCGTAACGCCTATGAGTTTTTAAGCGAATCCATAACTGAGGTGATCACAACGTTGCGCGCTAAATACGAACTGAATTTTTGTACGCTATCTGAAGCAGCTGAAAAAATTCAGCAACATCCACAGAAGAGTACAAAATGACGGTGCAAGTACGCTTAGTCACACAAGCAGACAAATCCATATGGAATGCTTACATCAATAACCACCCTAGAGCAACGCCATATCACTATTATGGTTGGGTCGAAAGTGTAGAACAGGCATACCAACACGAAAATACCTCAGCCATTGCCCTTTGCGGCGACGACGTTGTTGGCGTGTTCCCTTGTATCCTGATGCGTCGACCTTTGTTGCGCCCTGCATTTTGCTCCCTGCCCTATTGTGATTTGGGTTTCTTGCTCGCTGATGACAGCACAACTGCAGATAAACTGATGGCATTCATGAAGCAGCAATTATTGAATGTCACTGGGCGAACATTTCAATTAAGAGACTACATAGACGAACCCCCACCAGAGTCACAAATGGAAGGCCAAAAAGTACGCATGCTTTTGTCGTTGCCCGCCACTAGTGAAGAATTAATGAGCAACTTCAAATCAAAACTACGCAGCCAAATACGAAAGTCAGAAAAAAATGGCCTGCGCTATGAAATCCATAAAAACGGTAATGGCTTGGACGATTTTTACCACATATTCGCGATCAATATGCGTAAATTGGGCTCCCCTGTACATAGCAAAGCATGGTTTCAACATATCATTGAAAACTATAAAGAAAACAGTATATTATCCGTCGTTTACAGTGAAAACGTACCCGTTGGTGCTGGGATAACGCTGTCTACAGGGGGAGTGACTTCAATACCATGGGCATCGACAGTCGCCGAGTACAATCGTTTAGCTCCTAACATGCTGTTGTATTGGTCTTTACTAAAAGAAGCGTGTGACAATAACATGCAAACATTTGATTTTGGGCGCTCCACTTTTAATGAGGGGACTTATCGATTTAAAGCTCAGTGGGGAGCCACGCCCCAATTACTGAATTGGTATGATGCCACAACACAAATTCAACAAGATTTTAGCGCTCAGGATAACGATGAACGTGAAAACGTACCACAGGGTAAAATCAGACCCGTAATTGAGAAAGTTTGGGCAAAATTGCCTTTGCATGTAACGACCGCGCTTGGTCCTAAAATTCGTAAACATATCAGTTTGTAAAGATGACCAGCCATTTGGTATGCATCAAATGGTTTGTTCAATAAAGAACACCAACTACAGGGCCGAAATATCTATGTGTGGTATTGCAGGGTTTACACAATTTAGCGGGAACATGGGTAACCAGCAAACCCTTAAAAAAATGGGTGACAGTATTTATCATCGTGGTCCAGACGCTGGTCGCGAATATATCGATGAATACGTAGGTCTAGCCCATCGTCGGTTGGCCATTATCGACTTGTCAGAAGCCGGCACACAGCCTATGTACTCACATGACGAAAGATACATCATTGCCTTTAACGGTGAGATATATAACTTTCAGGCACTTCGTGATGACCTTGTCAGCGAAGGCTATCCATTTAAAACCCACACGGACACAGAAGTGATCCTTGCGCTCTATGCAGCGCACGGTGAAAAGATGCTTAGCATGTTAAATGGCATGTTCGCATTCGCCCTTTGGGACACTACCAGCAAGCGTTTACTCATTGCTCGAGATCGCGTAGGCAAAAAGCCCCTTTATTACCTTAAAACTGACACTCAGTTTGCGTTTGCCTCTGAAATTAAAGCATTACTTACACTCCCCAATGTGTCGCGGGAGGTCAGGCTAGACGCAGTACATGACTTCTTTGCTTATCAATATGTACCAGACCCAAAAACTATTTTCACCGATATTCACAAACTGCCTCCGGCACACTTTATGTGGGTCTCGCAAGATGGGATACAGATAGAACAATACTGGGATGTTTCCTTTAAGCAAACCAGCAATCAATCTCAGACCGAACTGACCAAAGCACTTTACGATTTAGCCACAGAAAAAACCTGTTCTCGTATGGTCAGTGACGTGCCCTTAGGCGCATTTTTGAGTGGTGGAATAGACTCCAGTGGTGTGGTCGCTATGATGGCGCTGAATAGCGATAAGCCAGTCAAAACCTGCTCAATAGGATTCGATGAAAAGCGTTTTAACGAAACCGAATTTGCCCAAATTGTCGCTGATCAATATAAAACCGAGCACCACGAATTTACCGTTCACCAAAATGTAAAAGACAACTTAGAAGAGATAGTCGGTTATTTTGACGAGCCTTTTGCCGACCCATCTTTAGTACCAACGTATTTTGTTTCTCAGTTGGCACGCTCTCAGGTAACGGTAGCGATTGCCGGTGATGGCGGCGATGAAGTATTTGCAGGCTATGAAAAATACACCACAGATGCACTGGAAAACAAACTACGTGAACGCTTTCCCGAAGCGCTGCGCAAGAAGGTATTCCCTAAACTCGCCAACGTATTCGCTAAAAGTGAGCATCCACTATTTAGAAAGGCTAAATCTCTGTTAACAAGTTTGAGTTTAGACCCCGCCATGGGGTTTTATGTGACTAACTCGATGATAGATGATCGCCTTTGGGAACGTTTAGCCTCATCAGATACCAAGGCTAAGTTAGGCGCTTACCATCCAAGTGAAGTAACACTCGAAAACTACCACAAGGCCGATGGGAAAGACCACTTGTCGAAGATTTTGTATACCGACATGAAGACCTACTTGCCCGGCGGCATTTTAGTAAAAGTCGATCGTATGAGTATGGCGCACTCCTTAGAAGTGCGTGCGCCCCTACTAGATAAAGACGTCATTGAATTCTCTGCTACCCTGCCATCGGATTTAAAATATCGTGACGGCGAGAAAAAATTCATCCTCAAAGAAGCCTTTAAACCAGTTTTGCCTGATGATATTTTATATCGCAAAAAAATGGGCTTCTCGGTGCCCTTAGCGACATGGTTACGATGTGAAATTAAAGAACTAACCGAAGATTACTTGTTTAATAAAGCTCAGGGCATCCAACAATATTTTGATATGAATGTGGTCAAGCAGCTTTGGCAGCAACATCAAGCAGAAAAAGCCGATCACAGCACGGTGTTATGGAGCATGTTGATGTTTCAAATGTGGTGGTTTCGTTATATTCAATCGACTGAAATGACAAAATCGCAATGATGAGTCGATTTTAATGAATATACTTCATCTTACATTTGATATGCGTATCGGCGGTACGGAGCAGGTAATTAAAAACCTAATTTTAGGAGCCGACGCTTCACGCTTTACTATGTCAGTGCTGTGCATTGAATCACCTCTTGGGCCGTTTGCTGAAGACTTGATCAATAATGGCATTCACATAGAAGCTCTAAGCCGCAAACCTGGCTTCGACATGAGCTTGATATCCAAAATACGCCAACATATTACAACGCATAAAATCGATATTATTCACTGTCATCAATATACCCCCTACGTTTACGGTGTGTTAGGTGCATTAGCAACGTCAGCAAAAATCGTTTTCACTGAACACGGTCGGTTTTACCCAGATTCAACCACCTGGAAGCGCAAAATAATCAATCCTATTCTGCACCGTTTCACGCATGCGACCACAGCTATTTCAGCAGCAACACGTGATGCTCTTGTGGAATTCGAGTATATCCCCAGTAACGATATTGACGTAGTTTATAACGGGATTAAGGGTGTTGAACCCGTGCCGGCGAAATTAGAAGATGTGCAACGACAATTCCCTCTGACTCAAGAGTGTATTTTGTTTGGCACTATTGCTAGGCTCGACCCGATAAAAAACCACAGTATGATGCTAAGGGCATTTAAACGGGTTATTGATGCTGGCGTAAACGCAAAGTTGATGATTGTTGGCGATGGTGAAGAGCGAGAAAACACAGAGGCATTAATAAGTACCCTAGATTTGTCACAAAGCGTAATCATGACCGGCTATGAGCCAAAACCTCATGCCCATTTAGCATTGATGGATATTTATCTACTGCCCTCACTCAGCGAAGGCACATCCATGACGCTGTTAGAAGCGATGTCATTGAGTAAGCCTTGCATTGTGACCCACGCAGGAGGCAACCCCGAAATCGTTTTACACGACGTCACAGGTCTTGTCACACCAAATGACGACGAGCAAGCTTACGCAGATGCAATGATAGCGCTGGCACAAAATAAGCAACTACAAGATACCTTCGGTAAAGCGTCCAAAATACGGTTTGAAAATACGTTTGATATTAAAAATATGACACAAGCATATGAAGCGCTTTATTTGCGATTATTCTCAAGCGTGCAGGCATAGACAATGAAAAAAGCACTGAAAAAGATGATGGTCAATGTGACCGCTAAATTATTGCAACAGCCTTCTATTGAGCAACAACTAGACGACAAAGCACTGCACTGCGCGCAATCTCTACCAGCCTTGAGTAACCTAGTCTCGCCTTATGCATCAAACCAAGCTCCATTGTCCCCTGTCACATCTGAACGGGACGACATTGTCTTTATCACCAGTCGGTTTAGAAGCGGTTCAACCCTGCTGTGGAATTTATTCAGGCAAACCCCCGAATGCAGTGCCTATTACGAGCCATTTAATGAGCGCCAATGGTTCAACGAGCAAATGCGCGGCGACAATGTGGATAACACACATCGCGGCGTAGATGACTATTGGGCTGAATACAACGGCCTTAGCCAGTTGTGTGACACCTATAACGAGGATTGGATCCGCAAGAGCCTATATATGTCTGCCCAATCATGGGATCCGCAGATGAAACGATTTATTGAGCAGATGATAGAAGCAGCACCAAGGCGCCCGGTACTGCAGTTCAATCGTATTGATTTTCGTTTGCCTTGGATAAGGCAGCATTTCCCCAACGCAAAGATTTTGCATCTGTACCGTCATCCACGAGATCAATGGTGTTCGTTTCTCACTGATCAACAGCTAATGAATAAAGATGATGTACATAGCACGTATCAGGATGCTTTTTACTTAGACGTGTGGTGTCGCGATCTCGCTAAACATTACCCTGTACTTGATATAAAAAATACGCCCCATCCCTATCAACGCTTTTATTATTTATGGAAACTATCCTACCTACATGGTCTAACGTTTTCGGACATGAGTTTAAGTTTTGAGAACCTCACGAGTGCTCCTAAAGCCGTCATTTCAGATATGTTTACTGCACTGAATTTGGACACAAACAAGGTTGCCCCCTTAGTTGATGTCATTCAAGCGCCGCCGACTGAGCGTTGGCGTAAATATGCCGACGAAGATTGGTTTGCGCAGCATGAATATATTTGTGAACAGAACCTGTCACTGATGCTCGAAGAGCGCTCTATCACGGACCCAGAACGATGAAAAAAACCTTGCTATTGAGTGAAATATTTCCCCCCGTTAAAGGTGGAAGTGGCCGTTGGTTTTGGGAGGTCTATACGCGCATAACAACAGGTAATGTCGTTGTAGCCGCTGGACAAGATGATAAAAGTGATGAAGTTGATAGCATAAGCCCACTTGAAACGTATCGTTTACCACTTAGCTCATGGAGCTGGGGCTTAAAGAGCCTAACGGGGCTAAAATACTACTTTCGCGCATTACGTGCCGTATTAAAAGTCGTCAAGCAAAATGACATTGAGGTCATTCACTGCGGACGTTGTTTACCCGAGGGCTTTATTGGTTTTCTCATCAGTAAAATAAAGGGTATTCCGTATATTTGCTATGTTCACGGTGAGGATGTGGAAACAGCAGCGACCAGCCGAGAACTAAGTTGGATCGTTAATAAAGCGCTCGGTGGCGCGACTCGACTTATCGCCAATAGCCAGAACACGGCTGACATATTACTCAATAAGTGGCATACCGACCCTGCAAAAACCATGGTATTCAATCCCGGTGTAGACGCTAGTTTGTTCATCCCCGCCCTCCCCTCACAAGAGGTAAAATCACAATTTGGCTGGGAAGATAAAAAAGTGGTTCTCACAGTTGGGCGCCTACAAGAACGTAAAGGGCACGACAAACTCATTGAAGCATTGCCCATCATCATAAAACGCTTTCCTACTGCCTTGTACGCGATAATAGGCGATGGCGAACGCAAGAGCGCCTTACATGCCCTTGTAAAAGACCTGAACCTTGAAGAGCACGTCTTATTCATGTCTGAGCTGAATGATGAACAAATGATCCAGTGCTACCAGCAATGTGATGTATTTGTTCTGCCAAATCGCACCGTAGGAAGCGATATCGAAGGCTTCGGTATGGTGCTAGTAGAGGCGCAAGCATGTGAACGCCCTGTCATTGCTGGGGATTCAGGAGGCACATCTGAAACCATGTTACTAGGTGAAACGGGTTTTATCGTTGATTGCACCCAGCCCCAAGTGTTAGCTGACAAGATATGCGACTTACTCGAAAACGATATCCTCAGAGAAAGAATGGGCAAAACAGGTAGAAAGCACGTTCAACAGACCTTGGACTGGCCAGTGCTGAGTGAAAAGATAGTGACAGAGTTCAATAAATTGTGAAAAATCCGGCGGATAACGTCATGTTATGAACAATGCATCCAGCAAACTTATTAATAGTGCATCTCTGTTAATAGCCGGTAAATTCTTTCAACGCTCTGTTGGTCTAATCAGCATTGTGATTTTAGCGCGCGTGCTCACACCACAAGATTTCGCTATCGCCGCAATCATATCTATGGTGATTTATTTCTTTGATGTCCTCTCTGACTTAGGCAATGAACAGTATATTATTCAGAAAAAAGAGGTATTTGATGGGGATTTAGACGCAGCCTGGACCATCAATATACTGATAAAAGGTTGCCTTACGCTCCTCCTCGTTCTATGCATACCATTCATCAATAGTTTCTACTCTGAAATGCAACTCACTGGCGCACTTTTGGCTGCGACGTGCGTTTTGCCGATACGCGCGTTGCGCAACTCTGGAATACTACTTTTTCAACGTGAATTAGCGTACAAGCAATTGTTCTTCTTAACGATATTTCAGCGTCTCGGTTCATTTTGTGCTGTGATGCTAATGATTTGGATTTATCCCAGTTTTTGGGCGCTCATCATCGGTGATATTACATCGGCGTTAATTTTCACTTTCGGCTCTTACCTTGTGCATACTTTTCGGCCTTCTTTTTCCCTGAAAAATATAAAGCAGCAATGGTTATTTTCAAGATGGCTACTGGCCAAAAATATCATTGGATATACCCGCTCTCAAATTGATACATTTATTGTATCGAGTCTTTTTAACGCTCGTGATCTTGGCAGATATTACCTTTCTCGTGATATTGTAATGTTACCAAGTCAAAACTTTCTGACCCCTGCAATTCAACCTTTACTTGCCACCTTCAGTGCCAAGCACCACAGTGGAAAAACCTTGAACGGGCAGATAGAATTGTCGCTCATGGCCACAACCGTGCTCACTTTACCCATCGTTTTTTATATTTGGCATTTCCCTGCTCCACTTATCGATACAGTTTTGGGCGAACAATGGAGCGATAGCTACTTATTGCTTAGCCGGTTATCTCTATTAGTGCTTTATATCCCCTTCATTGTATTGTTCGAACAAATCATGATTGCAAAAGGGTGGATATCCAAATTACTGATGTTTGACATCGCTAGCCTACTTTTAATATTTTTTGGCTTATTTACTTTCGGCGACACAGATTTGCCCGAATTTGCAAAACTTAGAGGGCTATTAGGTATAGGTGCAACTTGTGTGTTGATTTTATTTGTTCGATTGCAAGTTAACTTCTCCCTGTTAGCTTGGGGAATATGGTGTTTAATATGTGTATCCGTGGCACTTTTAAGCGTTATAGGGGCGCAGTACGTCAGTCGCATCATCGACTCATCAGGCCTTGCGATGCTTCTTTTATCTGGGGGAGTTTTTGCATTGTTATATATGTCCGCCATGGTATTGATTGTGCAAACTTTGGCGCCACGGAGTGAAAGATGTCTCTTTTTTAAACGTTTAATGCACAAATATATCGCCCAAATAAGAGAAAAATTAGGATGAAAGCGTGATCCGACTTACTATTCGTGCCTAAGCTGCTTTATGGCGAAACTGATAGTAAAAATGCAGGAGTGCATTTGTTAAGTGCAATGGAATTATGGCCGACATAAAAATAAAAAAAACGCGACGTATTGCTAATTTGATAAGCAATTTATTTGTTTTCGTTGGGTCTCCGGACGCTCATATAGCTCATATAAAGCAATTAACGGACACCCTAGATTACCCAGCTAGAATGAGGCAGTTTTTACACTACGCGGCAGCGCAAGAAAACAATGCACTCGATGAGCCCGTATTCATATTTTCAGCGGGCTGGCGATCAGGCTCAACTTTATTACAGAGGCTGTTGTCATCATCTCATGATCTGTTTTTATGGGGTGAGCCTCATGATAAATGCAATATTATACAATCTTTAGCCGCTACGATTAGGCCCTTCACACTGAAATGGCCGCCTAGAAGATACATAGTTGACAATGTCTCGAATGAGCAAAATGCAGACAAATGGATAGCAAATCTCTACCCAGATGAAGCTCATCTATTAGCCGCGCACAGGAACTTCTTAAGAACGCTTTTCACTCCACTTAGCGGTGAAAAGCGATGGGGGATTAAAGAAGTCCGTTTCGGTCTTGAAGAGGCCATATTTTTAAAAGCACTTTTTCCAAGGGCGAAATTCCTTTATTTGAAAAGGGATTTGAACGACGCGTACTTGTCTTACAAAAGCTTTAGCCAGCATATGAACTGGTATGCAAAATGGCCTACGAAACCGGTTTTCACTCCCTTCTCCTTCGCCAAACATCGAGCTCGACTAATTCGAGAGTTGTCATATGCACAGAAATTAACCGGTGGTTTGATCATTGATTATAGAGACCTTGTATCACAGCCTGAAGTGCTCCGTAACATTGAGGAGTATTGCAAGGTCAAAATCGATCAAAGTATTATTGAAAAAAAGATCGGCAGCGGTTTAAGTTATGTGAACACTGTCACACCCTCTCCAAACATTAGCTCAGTTGAGTCATTGCTACTCAAGCTAGGCAATATCAAAGGTAGCAAGCAAACTTTGAAGGTAAGCTTTTTATGCAACATGATGGATTGGCTTGATACACGTGCATTATTGCCTTCTTCGGCACAAAAACTAACAGTGAATCACACAAAAAATGCGGTAAAACCGTCTGACATTCATTCTTCGGATTTATCTCCTCTCTATCATTCTCTTCCCAAGACAGATGACCATCCTGATTTTAGTAACATTCCGTTTGTGTTAAAAGAATGCACCGAACAAACCGCACCGATCGAAAAAGCAAATATAGGCGTTATCATTGAAACAAGAGAGCACCCGCTATTAGAAAAGGTGGTCTTTGATTTTATTAAAATAACCGATTGTCGAGTTCAACTATTTCATAGTCAGCAAAATCTCGCTTTTATCCAATCAACCGAAATAGCGGATCTGGTTGCAAGCGGTAAAGTTTTATTAACCAAACTAAATATTCACGATTTAAGTGCGAAAAGTTACAATGCAATTTTCTTATCTCCTATATTTTGGAACTGCATTGCATCGCGTAGTAAAATTGTTGTATTTCAAACGGATTCCTTACTCTGTCCTAAATCTAAATTTGTGTTAAAAGATTTTCTCCACTTTGACTACATAGGCTCATGGTGGGAGCGCAAAAGACCTATCGGTTTAACAATAGATGGAGGGAATGGCGGTCTTAGCATACGAGATTGGCACTTAAGCTCTGAGTGCTTAACAAGATTTCCGCCACTAGATTGGCCTGGTGGAGAGGATGGATTTTTTGCTTTTCATATGGATTTACTGGGCGGGCGCGTCGCAAGAGGCACGGAATGCGCGAAATTTAGTACCCAGTATAAATACCTAGCAGACAGCTTCGGATGCCACAAAGTATCTTGCTTAAATAAAAAGAGTACTAAACAATTTTTGAAATACTTCCCAGATGCAAAATTATTATTAAAACAAAAACGCTAATGGCTCTAAATGATGTGTATTGAAATATGAAGAAAATGGCAAAATGAAAAACAATAAAACTTATGCTGTCCATTTACCGGACTACCGTAACGCGAATCCATATCAGTCCCTTCTGGCTAGTGCACTAAGTAAGGAGCACGTAGAAACGGCATTCATCCCTTTTTCACTCTCACTTTTGCCCTTAACCAAAAGCATCAAAGGAATGAAAAGTGTAGATGTAGTTCACGTACACTGGATTACAGATATACTGCAGCCACTGATGTGGACCAAGTCAAACTTAGTTTTTTATATCAAATTTTCACTCTTAATAATCGATGTTTTTTTGGTCAGATTAAGAGGCAAGAAAGTCGTATGGACCGTGCACAACAAGTTGGCACATCAGCAGTTAAATACTAAACGAGAGTTACTTGTACGAAAATGGCTTGCGAAATCTGTAAATCGCGTCATTTTTCACAGCATAGAAGCACAAGAATTAGTATCAAATATGCTTAATATTGATATCCGCTCTAAGTCAAAAATCATATTTCATGGTAACTATTTAGGCAGTTACCCAGCGCCAAGCAATAGCAAATTGGACCTGCGAGAACGCTACGGTCTGCCTAGTTCAGGGAGATTAATCAGTTATGTTGGCGTGCTGAGGCCATACAAGGGCATAGAAACCTTGATAGAGGCCTTCAGTAAAGTGCAGAGCAAAAGTATGCGTTTGCTTATCTCTGGCAACCCAAATTCGACACAATACAAAGCGCAATTAGCACAAATGGCCATAGACAATAGCAGGATAAGCACTGACTTTCAGTTTCTACCAGATCAGAAAATGGTCGATTATTTAGCAATGTCAGACGTTATTTGTTTGCCCTTCAGCGATACCCTTACCTCAGGCTCGACAATTTTAGCCATGTCTTACGCTAAGCCCCTAATTTTGCCAGAAACGGCAAAGGTGTTTGGCTGTGTTCCAACAAATGGGGCGTTCTATTTTGGTGAAAAAGAAAGCCTTGCTGATGTCTTAAATAAAGTCTCTAGCCTCACCGATTCAAAACTACACGAAATGGGAGAGGCTAATTTGTTACAAGCTAAGAAAATGTCTTGGGAAACGGTTGGTAAACTGACCGCGGTGGCTTATCTGTGAGTAAATTAAAATATGAGGGCTCTTTTAGATCAGCTCTGGCTTACTCATTTATAACGAAGTATCTAAACATCGGTTTGCAACTTATCAGCACTATTGTTTTAGTAAGGTTGATCACCCCTGAGGAATATGGCCTTTATACTATAGCCTTTATATTTATGGTTACGGCTTCAATCATAAAAGAGTTCGGTGTAAACAATTATCTGATTAAAGAGGAAAAGTTAACCCAAGAGATTATTCAAAGTGCCTATGGCACCCTACTTATAATCTCGTTTATTTCAGGAGCCGTGCTATTTTTTAGCGCTTCGCCTATAGCTGATTTCTATCAACAGCCTGAGCTAATCAATATACTGCAATTACTTTCATTGAATATATTCCTTGCTCCCTTTGGTTCCATCATTGATTGCCTATTAAAACGCGAGTTGAACTTTAAGCCAGCGTTAATCACAGGTACTTCGAGTCAATTTATCAGTGTACTGGCTATGATATGTATGGCTTACAGTGACTTCGGTGTGTATACGTTAGTATACGGCTCATTAATTCAAACCGTAGTTCAAGCTTTATTACTGCAATTTTACCGTCCTCAAAATATGCCTTTAATGCCCAAGTTAAGTCAAAGTCGTAAGATACTCAGCTATTCAAAATTTGTTGGTGTATACGGGATCGTTGGCCATTTTGGTACGTATATAGTGGAACTTCTTTCTGGTAAATTCTTCACCTTAGAGCTTACAGGACAATTTAATCGAGCTTCGTCAACGGCCTCACTATTTAATAAGCTTTTTACAGAAGCCCTGAACCCAGTTATCTCCCCCTATGCTTCAAAGTTAAAACGAAACGGAGAAGGGCTTATGCAACGCATGAGAGTCATCATCGTTTTGACGTTAAGCTGCGCTTGGCCTTTTTATGCTGTACTAGGGCTATGCGCGGAGCCAGTCGTATTGATTTTGTTTGGCGAAAAGTGGATGACCTCTAGTTACTTTTTGCAAATATTTTGCACTGCGCGTATTTTATCCTCGAGCGTGCAAACTCTAGAGCCGATCCTGATGGGCCTGGGAATGGCAAAGGCACTAATGAAGATAGTGTTGATTCTCAACGTTCTGCGAATATTTATCAGTATATTGCTCCTGCAATATGGACTAATGGTGATGATTATATGCACTTCACTCACCTTGCCATTACTAAGAATATCGCTGTTTGTCTTCGTACTACATCGTAAAAACTTAGTTGACTGGCATACCTACCTATCTTGGTTGAAGCCACCAGCCATACTACTCATCGCCAGTGCTGCTCCATTATGTTTAACAAAACTATATTTAGGTCCAAACTGGTGGCAAAGTTATATATATTTAATTCCGGCAATCATTTTTTCCGCAATTTTGTGGTTAATGTTATTGTCGAAACAGGAAGACTCTGCGATCGTGATCAAGGAAGTCAGAAGCAAATTATTTAATAAAGCTAAAAAGTAAAAATGAATCCAAAGTGTATTGATCAAGAAAAGTTCGATGTATCTATCGTAGTACCAGTCTTCAATCGTCGTGAACGCTTGCAAATTGTTGTTAATTCTCTCATGGCGCAAAATTTCACTGGCAACTATGAAATAATAATTGTAGATGACGGTTCAACGGACGGGACGGGCAAGGATTTACACGACCATGATGGAAAAACTCGTGTCATAAGACAAGAAAATCAAGGCGCAGCTGCAGCGAGACATACAGGTGTTGCTCACGCCAAGGGAGATATTGTTGTTTTTAACGATTCAGACGATATTGCTTACCCAGATAAACTGCAGGTACTCTTTGATGCACTACAAGCAAATCCCCATTGTGTTGCGGCTATCGCGGTTGTCAAAAACCCTTCGAAGGTAGATTGGTCTCCACCTCTGTGGGTTAACGAAATGGATGGAAGTTATCTAGTAAATAATGCTCCCTTAGATCACTTTTTCAATAATTATTACCCCATCGCAGCAGCAATGAACATCGCTGTAAAAAGAGACGTAGCTTATTTTGCATCGAAAGAGTCTGAATATTACCGCGCTGCCAATGATTTCCATTTTCAATTTAAGGTCGCGACTAAGGGTGCAATAGTCTGTGTATCAAAGATAACCAACGAATATTTTGTGGGGCAAGGCATAACAACAGTTCAAGGGATTCATACGCAAGCGGCATACGCATTAATATCTTTAGCTGATAACTATAGTGCGTTAGGCAAGCCCCCTCAATTTGCTCTATCGGTACAAAACCGTATTGAGAACGGGTCATCACATGTTTTAAAGCCGTTACTCAAGAGCCGTAAATTTGGACTTTTATTCGCGGTATGCAAAAACATGCTGCGATACTCCCGCTTAAAGCAAATCCCTAGAACCGTATGGTGGGCAATATCCTCATAACACCACTAGAAAATTTATTTTTGTATAGAAACAATAATGAAGAATTTTCACTATTTCTATCTTAATTCAACTGTATACTCGACATTTAAGGACGCTTTTGATGCTCCTTGATTGAATACTATAAACGCCATAAGGAATAGTTGATGTTTGGGGCATACAGGACAGTATTAGCATTGATGGTCGTTTTTTATCATATTGGCGGCATTCCTCATATTGGCTCGTACGCTGTATTCGGGTTTTATGCACTTAGCGGTTACTTGATGACATTTGTGATTCAGGAGACCTATGGTTACACGGCAACTGGGTTGAAAAAGTATACATTCAATCGGTTTTTACGTATCTACCCTATGTATTGGGCTTCCATTATATTCTCCATAATATTGATTATGTTAGTTGGCGAACAAAATTCATTCGAATACCATAAGGCACTGTTTCTACCAGATAATCTAATCGACTCCTTAAAAAACTTATTTCTATTTTTTCCATTCAGAGAAACACCTAGGCTAACTCCTCCAGCGTGGGCCCTTACGGTAGAGGTTTTTTATTATATTTTAATAGGTGTAGGAATTTCGAAATATAAAAAGGTAGTGATTTTCTGGTTCGTATTAAGTGTTATTTATCATGTTGCCGTAGGAGTTTTTCAATTCGGCTTTGAACATCGCTACTACACCATACCGGCCGCGTCACTTCCTTTTTCAGTGGGAGCACTCATATTTCATTACAGAGAGTCGCTGCAAACGAGCATGAATAGCAACCGGCTGACCAAGCATTCCTATTTTCCCTATTTTTTAGGAACGGCTATCTTGTTCAACTGGTATTTAGGCAGACAAGTGAAACAAGAATTGTTTGACTTAGACAGCTTATTTTTTTACGTCAATTTTGGACTTTGTGTCATAATGATCGTCGTTTTAAAAGAAAAAAAATCACTGCCATTTATAAGTAAGAAAGTGGATAACTGGTTAGGTAATTTTAGCTATCCCATTTATCTTATCCATTATCAAGTTGCATTTGTCGTACTCATTATTATGGAGTTTATGGGTAAGCAATATACTCGACCAAACTTTACTCTCATGCTAGTAAGCCTTCCGTTTTTATTTTTGTTTTCTTGGGTGTTAATATTTGTACTTGAAAGACCCATAGAACACATGCGCCAAAAGATTAAAAAAAAGAAAAGTCGACCCTGCACTCTCAGTAACAAGTAATCGCGTAGAGCACTGATAATTAATATGACGGAAAAGAAGATCAAATTGTAATGCGCGATATTATCGTTTTACTCATTTCGATGATTTTAATAATCACGGCAATAACTAGCCGTTTTGCTGGAGCAGTTGGCTATTGGTGGTTCGGTATATTTAGACCCCAGGATTGGGTGTGGGGGAATATAAACAGCCTTAAGCTCCCACTTATCGCGATAGCCTTATTCGTGATCCCGTGTTTCTTGCAAGGGTTATGGCCAAGGTTTAAAGACCCTATAAGTAAATTGTTACTTGTTTACTTAGTCCTAACCGTAGTGACTCAATTTACATCTTCTTGCATACCTATTGGCTTTAGAATTAGTTATTTTCAACAGTTCGCAGTATTACTACTAGCGATTTTCCTCACTATCAGAGTGACAGATAACGAACAACGTTTTTGCTGGATTATTGCAGTTGTAGGCTTATCACTCGCGTTTCATTCTGGCAAAGCTGGTTTGCTCGGAATGCTGGGCATGGGCGGCACCTATTACGGAGCCTCTACCATGCAGGGATTGTTTGCCGGCAGTAACGGTTTTGCATTTGGTTCTGCAGTATTACTATTCTTTAACCTTTTCATCGTAAGGATGGCTTATGCCCAAAATGCGCTGTTTTACTTACCAGAGATGGTTCGCTCACAAAGAACACTGAAACTTATAAAAATCTTCGGTCCAATCGTTTGCATAGGTATCATTTATAACGTGATAACCCTATTTTCAAGGGGTTCAGCCTTGGCCATGTTCTTAGGCCTTGCTCTTTGGTTTAGCTTATCGAGCTTATTGAAGTTTAAACACATTATCATCATGAGCATCATTGGTGTTTTAGGTTTGAGTGTCGTCGGATTACCAGATGGCTATAAGGATCGCATTGCGAGTGCATTCGTCGAAGATGAGGAGTTAGATGATTCAGCGGCTTCTCGGCCCCACTTTTGGGGCATAGCTATGGAAATGGTTGCCGATAATCCATTAGGTGTGGGACCTGGCTGCTATAACACCTACTACCCAATTTATGACAGTTCATTTGGTAAATATGGTATGTACAGAACCGTTCACAGTGCTCACTTTGAAGTGATATCTGAAATAGGCTATTTGGGCGCACTAAGTTGGCTCCTTTTGTACGTGATCTCCATTAAAAAATTATTCTACATTCGAAAATCGGTAAAGCTAACCCCTATTAATAAAGAACAAGACGAGTTTTATGTTAATGCTGCAAACCTACTTATTGCCGCCATTACGGTTTTTCTGATTGGATCTTCTTTTTATGCTATGGCATATAACGATATTATTTGGTTGCTATGGGGACTCACTGCAGTTTTAATCACCTTATTTAAGCAATATTCATCCCAGTCTCAAAAGGACCTGAAGGTAAAAACATGATTATCGACGCAAACACTTTGTCCGAATCCACAAAGCACGTATACCATTATTGCATTCTCGGAGGTGGCGTTGCGGGCATCACCCTTGCCAATGAATTATTAGCCTCAGGCAAACGCGTTTGTATTGTTGAAGGAGGCGATGAAACCTTTACAATGGACTCACAGAATCTTTATTCGCCCGCCGTGCAACCCACCGAATATGAAGATCCCACTTATGACCGATTACGATTTTTAGGTGGCTCTAGTAACCATTGGGAGAATAGCACATCTGAATTCCACCCCAGCGACTTTAAAACAAAAGATTGGATTGCCCACAGCGGATGGCCAATCAGCTTCGATGACGTTAAGCCGTTCTACAGCCGCGCAGCACTCTACTGTGGCACGGGCAGTGACGGTTACAATACAGCTCATTGGTCAAAGCACTTTGGCAAAACAGACATCTTCGAGTCGTCACAAAAAATCAACGCTAATATAGTTAAAGCAGCTATCCCTCCTGTACATTTTTTTTCCAAATATGGCATGCCTCTAAAAGAGTCGCAAAATGTCACAATATTTAAAAATGCAAATTTAGTCGACTTGAGCTTTAATGCACAAACTTTGGCTGTCGAATCTATCGACTTTTCTAATTATTCAGATGTAAAACATACTGTTGCTGCAGACACATTCATCCTATGTCTAGGTGGTATTGAAAATGCGCGTTACATGCTGATATTTAATGAAAAATATAAGGACGCTCTAGGGAACAAGTCTAAAAATGTTGGGCACTATTTCATGGATCATCCCGTTTTACGTGCTGCTAAGTTGTATCCAAAAAAGAAAGATGACTTTGCTCTTTTCACTATGCGCGAACACATTGACGAGCGCTTTATCAATGGCTTTATCGAGATGAATGAGTCCACGCTTAGCCAGGAAGAAATCAGTAATATACGTGTACCACTTTTTGAAAAGTCAAACTTCATTATTTCAGAAGGTATCGAATCGTTCCATGTTTTGGGCTCAGCGATAGAGCAAGAGGCTATTCCTGACTATTTTGGTCAACACATGATGAATGTGCTGGGTGACATAGACATGGTTGCTGAGGCAGTGTCACGTAAAACATTCAGTAATAAGTTGTTTGACTACGCTGATGACTTTGGTGGATATGATTTAGCCATAATGATTGAGCAAACCCCCAAGTATGATAACAAGGTATTTTTATCCGATGAGGTAGATAAGTTAGGATTGAAGAAAATTAAAATCGACTGGACTCTGCATGATGACGACATAAATAGAATGTGGAAAGCTTTAGATGTGATGGCCAAAGAAATAGGAAGGTTAAACGTAGGAAGACTTAAAGTAATGAAAGAATACGAAGAGCGTCTTCGCAGCGAGAAACTTTTCTTCAGCCATCACCATATGGGAACAACTCGAATGGCTGATAACATTCAAAACGGTGTAGTTGATAAAAACCTAAAAGTTTTTCATACAAACAACTTATACATTGCAGGTAGCTCTGTATTTCCTACAGGAAGTCATGTCCCTCCAACCTTGACCATAACTGCTTTAACCATCAAACTAGCTGAACACCTACTAACAGAGGCCGTCGTATGAAACACAACCAAACAGTTAATCGTACGCGTCGCTCCTTATGTCTTGGTTCATTATTACTAAGTACTTCAGGGGTCCCATTTACCTCTTCCGCTCACCAATCCAATACTCTGCCAAAGCCAAATGAAAGCGTAAACTACTACCAGTTTTATCTCGCATGGAAACAACTTTTTTCCCTTTCTCCTCAAGAATATATAAACAGACGTCAGTACGAACATAACGGATTGAAGAGCTCTGAAATAGTCAAGCTAGACTTTGAGCTGCACAACGTTGTTGAAATAGAGTCGTTTATTCTTAGTAAATATGAAGCCGCTTTTGTTGCACACATTGGCTCATTTACTTAGCAGATTGCAAAGGAGGAAGTTGATATATTCTCATCACTGGCAGTGTTACGTATTTGCTTCTGCGATCAGCATTTGATTCTAGTAAATAAAGCCTATTACGTTCTGCATCAAAATACCCACCTATTACCAGTCCATTGAGATGGGGTAGTGTCAGCTTTCCATAGCGGCTAGGTTGAATATTGTGACTTGAAGAAATTGCATCGTCTGGCGTAATGAGACGGTCCATTTCCCATATCCAAAAATAATTATACTCGTCTTTTGGATCGAGCGGACATGGCCCTCCGCATAGTCGTCCATTTAGTTGCTTTATTTTGTAGCCTAACCCCCTTTTATGGCCTGCTGATGAGCCAACAACGATATATTCTTCCGTTTGGGATATAAAACCCACAAAGGCTTTAGAGGTAATTGTCCAAATATCATTACTCTTTTTCTCATTATACAAATCTGCATGCATCGGATGCTTTAAAGAAAAATTCAATATTGTTTCAGTGACAATCATTCCATTGTTAATACGTTTATCAAGCACACCAAAAGGATTAAAGGTAAATAGAGAAGGGCCAACACTACTGCGGCTAGTGATAGGAAAATTACTAGCATTCCCTACTAGATATTCACTTTTAAGTGCCATTTGATACTGTTTCGGAACGGGTGAAATCCAACCTGTAGTGTGGGCAGCCCCCCTTGTTTCAAAAAAGCCTGCTACTTTCGATGCCTTTAAATTATCCGGTGTTCTAATTATTAAGGTAGTGTGAGTGTTATCTGAGCCACCATCGTAGTAGGTCATCACATTCACAAACAACTGCCCCTCAATGATTTTCATACCCGTAATGCGATTAATCTTCTGATTATTCCTATCTACTACCTTCGCAAATAGCTTGCTAAACCCCTGTTTAAATGAAGCTCTTTGCATATTTTGAATACTACTTCGACCAGTAAATTCAGGAATGTTTAATTCTGCAATAGCTTGGTCACGTGTATGACCCACAATGAAAACTGAATTACCGTCATCACTTATAGCAAATGCGCCAGCGGCATAACTGAAGTTCGATATAGGGTCATTAGGTACGTGCGGCAGCGTGAACCCGCCTAAATATTCGACGTTTTCCCAAGTTAATCCCTGTCCCGCGCTTTTAGGGACAGAGCAAAGTAGTGCTATCAATATAAATATTACATCGAAGGTGTCCCGTTTAAAATTCATCTCTAGCTCCTTGTATATTGAAAGTTAACAAGCTAACGCCAATGATTTAAGTCTATGTCTAGTATCTGTTCTATTAGTTTTATATCTTCATCGAATCGACCACTCAGAGCATTAGGAAAAGCAGATTTTCCTAGCTTATCTGACTTTTTGTGTGCAACTTCTTTCACCCACTCGGCTATTGGCGATGCTTTAACTAATTCGATCACCCAAGTCAGCTTCCATTTGGCTAATCGCGCTTGCAGATCAGGCAACACAACTCGATTGATCCGTTTATTCAAGGTGCTTGGCATAAAATCAGGATCTACTTGTAAGAACGCAAAAACTTTTTTTAGGAAAGTCTCAGGTGACTGAGATAGCTCATCATAGAACAAAACTAGCACCTGGGAGCTATCGAACAATGAATATAACCGTTGTAAATGCTTGCCCTGCATACTCAAATCCGTAACAAACTCTTTATTTGCGATCACTTCTTCGAAGCTCATTCCAGAAAACTGACCTTGTGAATAAAGTTGGTACTGAGAAAATGCGCGTTCCGCCGGCTGCCGAAGGATATAAATAATTTTTACGTCCGGAATGTCTCGTTTTATACGCTCAAGAGCTTGAGGTTCTTGATAATAATTGGGTGTTAATTCTCCCCAAGTTTTGGCCGATCCACGTTGTGTTAGCATGAATCGCTCTGTATAGCTCGCTAGTCCAGTATCGTAGAAGCGGTCAAAGAAGTGCAGCTCTTTCTCTGCAGGTACAAATACCTCAGGGTGCTCATCCAAACAGTTATGTAGCCACGTTGTACCTGCGCGCTGTGAGCCTATACAGATAAAATTAGGTAAGTCTCGAACCTTTAAATTCATTAATCCTTCTCTTTGGGTCTGTGAACGACTTCATATATACCTGAAGCGAAATGTTAAACTAATTTTGCGCTGGCCCCTAAGAATGCCATTTTGTATTTTGAACAATATGTCGCTAGGTTAATTTCTTTCTCTCTAAGACTTCTGAAACCGCGCATTCATCATTCTGAGTCTATCTTTGATTGAAAGTTTGGTATTGCTTTCCTTGGCATAGCTAACAGACTCTCGATACTGTCCTTGCCAATAGAGGTGTCTGAATGCTTGGATTTTAGATTTGTTAATAGCTGCAACTGTCCGCGATAGATACCTATCGGGTACAATGCCTTTTGCCACTATATCCTCAAGAATCAGAGCCTTGCCTTTCAAGTTAGCAACAAAATCATCAGACATGTTTTTTCCGTGACGACGCAATTTAACCGTCTTCTGATTTGTGCATGCTCCTTGCGCTACAAGTAATATACGCCTTGTAAAATCAGAATCCTCTGAATTCATTCGACTGTATTTATCATCTATTCCTCCAGCCTTGATATAGGCTTGTTTAGTAAACGCCCAAGTCGATGGGAAAGAAGGGTTAAATGTTAGAAAGTCTAAAAATGCATCTTCCGCTAGCAATATCTTATCCATATCAACACTTGCGGAAACACTTTCCCACCATCCAGAGGGCGCTGTAGAAAAATGATCGTAATTTGCTATTGCTCTGTCATCAAATTGCGTGTGATTGGAAAAAACGTATTCTACTTTCGGAAATGACTTAATCGTATTTGATAACGATTCTAAATGCGTTGGTAACCAAATATCATCGTCGTCATTGCATGCAATCCACTTATTCTGACAGCACTCAACCGCTACTTTACGCGATGTACCGCATCCTACATTCGCTATTTTTTTATACACAATCCGATCTAAATATGGTTCTAGTACAGCCTCTGTATTGTCAGATGAACCATCGTCTATCACGATGACTTCTTTCGGTGCTAATGTTTGATTTAAAACGCTTTCAACTGTTTCAACAATATATTCTTCTCTATTGTATGAGTGTATTGCGACAGAAAAATCGATCATTTTTCCTTTAATCCTTATCAGAGTAGTTTATCTACTTGGAATCCTTTGAAAGCTCTAAGTACTACTTTCTACTGGTTTATAACATTTTGCTAAACGGCAATTATCTACATAGGCTCATTAAATTGAACTCAGTACGAAATCAAATAACTTGCCCTTCACATTGCCATCTTAAGTGGTTCGATAAGGTAATACCAGAAACAGTTGTTACTCTAAAAACGATCTTGTTCTCTGCTTAGTCAATAGATTAAATTTTTTTCGCAATTATTAAAAAAACGCAAATTTAAGCGAGTTTTGCAAACTTTAATTGTACTTTTATATGCTGAACACTCCGGTTAGTATACGTCTAATCTACTGTTTTTCCGCCATTTTACTATTCGGAACTCTATTTTGAAAATACTATATTTGTCCCATCGCGTACCTTTTCCACCAAACAAAGGCGAGAAAATTAGGACCTTTCATCAAATTGAGTATTTGCTCCAAAAGGGTCATGAAGTAACTGTGATTTCTCCCTATGAACAATGCGACGAGTTACCCTACTTCACCGAGTTAAAATCTCAATACGGCGTTAACGTTCACAGCTTCAGGCTCCCACCAAAGCTTCTTCGCCTTATGTCGGGGTTCGTGCAAGGAAAGGCGTTGAGCGTCGCTAATTTTTCCAGTGCAGAGCTACAAAAAGGCTTAGATCAACTGCTGGACGAACACGACTTTAGTGCCTTAGTGTGCACAGCATCGAGCATGGCTGAGTATATTTTTAATAGCCAAGCCAAAGTGATTAAGGATAGAGAATTAAGACTTTTCATGGATTTTATGGATTTAGATTCTGATAAATGGCGCCAATATGCTCAGCGCTCATCTCTACCAATGAAACTGTTGTACTCTCGCGAAAAAAACCTAATTTCAGCATTGGAGGTCCAAGTTGCATCTCACTTCAATACATGCTTTTTTATTACGGAAACTGAAGTCGCATTATTTAAGCAAGGAGCACCAGACCTGGGAGATATTTGCGCAATTGAAAATGGTATTGATACAGTTGGATTTTGCCCCCCTGATGTTCCTCGTTTTCGCGAAAGCCCGATATTATTGTTCACTGGTGTAATGAATTATTCTCCTAATGTAGATGCTGTCCTTTGGTTCGTGGAAAATGTTTGGAAAGATATTGTGCAGATTTGGCCCAGTGCTGAATTTGTCGTTGCCGGTATGGATCCAACCGAAAAAATAATAGCATTGGGAAATATGAGAGGGATAACCGTAACAGGGTTCGTGGACGATATTAAACCGTATTTCAACAGAGCAAATGTGTTCGTCGCGCCTTTTAGAATAGCACGGGGAGTGCAAAATAAGGTATTACAAGCTTTCGCCTGTGGTCTACCTGTTATATCTACTCCTATGGGGGCTGAGGGTATACGTTGCACTGAGAACAAAGATATTCTACTGGCGGAAACAAGTAGTGATTTTATTCTACAGCTCGAAAAATTATTTCAATCTCCTGAACGTTACGCGCGCATTGCCGAAAATGCGCTGCAGTTAATTCAACAACACTATACTTGGGAAAGTATATTAGCCCCATTTGAAAATAAACTTTTAATAAATCAGACTGAGCTCATTTCGACGAGTCAAACTAATAAATGAAAATATTCTTGAAATGGGTAGCCGGTATAGTTTGCAAACTTCTAGTTACCCCTATATATCTATGCTATCGATTGACTTGCACTATCATGAATAATGACCGTGTGTTTTCAAGTTACTCGCACTTTTTTAGTCTTTTACCCGGTTTCTTTGGCAACCAAATACGACTCGCCTTTTATAAATTATCCCTCGAAAATTGCGGTCATGATGTCGTATTTTCGTTTTCTGCATTATTTTCACAATCAAACATCGAGATAGGCTCTGGTGTTTATATTGGACCACAGTCTAATATCGGAACCTGCAAAATCGGAGTGGATACCTTGATAGGCAGTGCTGTGCACGTATTAAGCGGTAAAGGCCAGCATAACTTTGATGACCTATCACGTCCCATAAAAACTCAAGGAGGCGCCTTTACCAAGATTTCTATTGGAGAGGATTGTTGGATTGGAAATGGTGCGCTAGTTATGGCAAACGTGGGTAACAAGGCCATCGTCGCAGCAGGCTCAGTGGTAATAGAAGATGTGCCTGATTTTGCTATTGTTGCTGGAAATCCTGCGAAAGTAATTAAAATGCGTAATTAACGCACAGTACATGTAAAGGTTTATTACCATGACATCAATAACTCGCTTCTGTACCGGAGAATTTACGTTGAATAAGATCAGACATCGTTTTTGCTTATTTTTGCTTATGTTAAGTATTTCAACCGTTACATTCAGCCAGAACAGCCATGTGGAAGCCGGGTTATCTGTCATCGAAGTATCGGATATTTCCTCTTTGTACAACGCGTTGAAACGGGCTAATAAGAATGGAAAAACCAAAATATTACTCGCCCCAGGCACTTATCAGCTGAACAAACCGCTACTTATATCAGCCGCACACATCAGTTTAATAGGCGATCAATTGAACCCTGCGGATACTCGAATAATAGGCCTAGGTATGCGTAGACGAGGTCAAGTAGAGAATATCATCACGGTTCACGCAAAATATTTTACACTCGACGGTATCACCTTAGCTGAGGCCGGCAATCATCTTATCCAAATTTCTGGAGAACGCGATGCTGACTTCCCCACCCTCAAAAATTGCATTCTACAAGACAGTTATCAACAATTAATCAAGGTTTCATCTGGGGGAAAATCAAAAAATAGCAGCGATTACGGTGTGGTCGAAAATTGTGAATTTGCCTACACAAAAGGGATCGGGCCAAACTATTACATAGGTGGGATCGATGCTCATGGTTCGCGCGGCTGGATGGTCGCACACAATCGTTTTAAAGATATTGCCAGCCCAGATAAACGGGTCGCAGAGTTTGCTGTCCATTTTTGGAATGGAGCAAGCAATAATACAGTACAAAACAATACAATTATTAATTGCGACCGTGGGATCGGCTTCGGCCTCAAGGGTAAACCAGCGTCCGGCGGTGCCATTATTGAAAACCTAATTATTCACTATGATGACAAGGATCCCAACGCTGATGTGGGAATTTCACTAGAGCAATCACCAGATACTCAGATTTTAGATAATAGAATATACCTCGGTCATAACTACCCCAACGCGATAGAATATCGCTTTACTGATACAAAAAATATTGTGATAGCAGACAATATTACCAACAAACCTGTGCGCAAGCGCAATGGGGCACAAGGGATGCTGATAAACAACACAAGGGTCAAAAATTTAAAAGAAATGCTTAGCAAAGAAGAACGCACTCAGTTCGAAGCTTTATTTTGGCCCGAAAATCAGTAACGTGTCACATAGAACAAGAGAAAAGTTCAGTGAAGCTAGCCTTGCCTTATATGGGCTCTTATCCTCTCAATATTCTCATTAACGTATTTATTGACTAATACGGATATAACAACGGTTATAAAAAGCCCCAACGTAAATACAAGAGCGCCTTTACTCATATCATCTGTAATTAACCACGAAGCTAAGGCCGCTCCCGACCAATGAAATAAATAAATGGGATATGATAAATCCCCAAGTACTCTATCAACTGTTCTACTAAAAAAACGAGCCCCTTGATCAAACAACAACACGGTCATCAAGGTGCTAAGCCCTAAATTTACCCAGCTTCCTATAAGGCTTACAAACCAAGCTTTATCGGTTATCAGAACTTGACATAGAACCACAATAGCAATATTGCCTATGTAAAGACATACGATCATGGGCACACCGATTTTATGAACTACACTGGTGACCCATTTTCGGTAATGATAGACCCAAGCTCCTAATGAAAACGGCAAGGCGGCCTGCAATACATTTCCATATCCTGTTGAAAATAAACCTGTCTGAAACATATTTCCCCCAACCCAACAAATACTAGCGAATAGCCAGATCGAAGTAATCATACGAGTTCTGGATATGCCCAATCCAATCAAAACATAGAACAGTATTTCAATACTCAGAGCCCAAGTAGCGGGAGAAATACGCACTGGGTAGGTGACAGGCTCAAATGCAGGATAGATCATAGTGACATTTGCTATCGCACTCGCAATGTCATTAGGTAACATCATTTTAGTGTGAAATACGCCTGAGACGTCATTTCCAATCAGTAATATTATGCAGATACCTAATAATAAAAGGCACCAGTAGACAGGATAAAGACGAAGAAATCGGTTCAAAGCATAGCGTTTGAAACCATCTAATGAATAACCGTAGGACTCATTCATTATCATGGTCATCAAGAAGCCGCTTAGTACAAAGAAACTATACACCGCGTACGGACCAATAGAAGCGACGTCTAGCACGTGATATATCACCACATTAACCGCTAATATAAACCGATACACCCCAAACATAGATTTCCCTTTGTTATCTACTGTTGCTCAATTGGAATCGAAATACCGATCACATCGTATTGTTTCATTTCATACTGCTTAAAAAACGCTGTCGTTCTATCGACTTTTTTATCTTTAGAAACAATAGGGACATACCAGTCGAACCCTCGTAATGCTTCAGCTTGGCGAAACAGTTCTTCTGGTGTAATGTTCGTTTTAACCAGCACATCAGGGTGAATTTCAAGCAACAAAATGACTGAACCTACATGGGTTAATAACTGAGCTGCACCGGCCAGTACTTGTTGTTCTTGCCCTTCGACATCAATTTTAACGACCACACGCGAACATAATTTCACCTGAGGATTCAATCTATACCAACTATCTAAACTGACAACATCGACAGCTCCCGAATCAGCTCTGATTATCTGGCCTTCATGGTCGTTAGCACGGCTCATATCAGCTTCAAGATCAGCCTTTCCATCAAAGTCAGACACCGCTGAATTTAGTGCCATTACATCGAGCGAAAATTGAGAAAAATTATGCTCTAGTACAGTGAAAGAGTTTGGATTTGGCTCAAATGCAATAATGTTACTTAAATTGGAACAGCGAGATGCAACTAAAGACGAGACTGTGCCGATATCTGCCCCTAAATCTAAAAGAGTGAAAGGCTTTTCTAAGTCACTGAGTAAATCGCAGAAGGGTATAAACTCTTCTAAGTAGTAATTATTAGGTCCACCTTCCAACCAAAAACATAATTCGGTTAACGGGACAGAAAAGAAACGCTCTTTGACTTTATAACGGATCAGTTTGTGCGGAAAATGCGCACTCATCCATAGATAAAAGCGATGCTTTCCTCGCCATTCATGCGTCTGCGCCCAAACCAAGCAACGATTAACAAGAGGATTAAAGTGCCGCTCAGCGAAATTGAAAGATTGCATATTATTAGTCGTTACGGAAATATCTGATTGATAGCGTTAAACTTGCTGCTCATCATTCTACTGAACCATGCCTTATCAGTGTCTAACGTACTGTACTCAATTTCTGCTGAGACCATAACAAGACCACTTCCATAATGTTGCCCTAACATTATTTGATAAATTTCATATAACTTTGCATGATTTTTATTTGAAAATATCTCGCCATCAACGAAATACCAATACCCAAGCAAGCGAACACCCCGAGCATTAACTATTTGCTCAACGTTAATCTTGTCCTCTGGATTTATCGTGACTGAATAAGCAGACTCTAATGTCCAAGAGTCTTCCAAATACATACGATTAGCAAAACTCACCAATTCTCCTCGTCCTTTAGGATACCAAACCGCATACATGTCAACCGCTTTGTTTTCGAACGCAAATCGAGAAGTATTTTTGTCATAAAAATCGACAAACTCAGGCGACCAGTTAGCAGTTACTTGTGCACTTGTAAAAGGCAATGCTTTGAGACGCTCAGGTGAGGTTCCTGCTACTAATTGGCTTTGGATAAGTTGGTACCAGAATAAGAAAAACAACATAGAAACCGATATTGTCACACTTGCCTTTATATAAACTTGATTAGAGGATACGAAAGGGATTGCAAGTGGTGTTTCTGGTTTTAGATCAGAAGACTTTTCTCTTATTAACTCGCCCAGCCCTATTAGGCATATGATTACTAAACTAAAAAACACCCATCCATAGATAAGGTGATCCGCACCGACAGCATGCTCCATGTTCGTTAGATGGCCAGTCAAAATGATGCCAAACACCCTTATAGCATTGGCTATAATAGGGAACAAAATGGATATACACACGAACGAAAATCTACGAACACTCGACTGCATATTCATATAGGCATACAACGAACCAATCACGACCGATGCGATGAAAAAGCTAATACCTGAACATGCTTCTGCCACAAGAAACCGGCCCTCAGGGATCTCTATGTATAAGCCACTTCGATAGATTGGCACATTGACCCACTGTAACATCATGACAGATAAGTCTGCGGTAACAGCTTGCAGCGTAGGAATTAACTCCTCGCCTACCGGAATACAAAAGACGATAAAGAATAAAGGAAATAAGATTCTTTTAGCTTGCTCGTTTCCTAATAGAAACCAAATGCTAAAGGGTAAGAAGGTAAATGTAGCAATATGCATGAAAAGCTGAACACCACCTGAGAGCCCAACCCCATATAGCCCTAAGCTACCAAAGCATAAAATTAAAACCCAGTAATTTGGTCTAATGGCTGAGAGCGAGAGTTGCTCTTTTTTACAATAAATAAAATAAATGCTGGCAGGAATAACAAATAAACAGTGATTAAAAATATCGGAAATAATCCAAATATCAATTGCGGAGACAAGCCCCTGCCAAAATGTAACCACCCAAAACGCGACAACAATTAGCAGCGCAATAATCCCTATTACTGAATGACGTTCTTCAGGGGCACGCATACTTCCATCATTCATTGGAAAGACTCCGTCCTATTCCTAGCTAGTGCTTTCAATATTATAAACACTCTTCATGGTGTCCCATGAAAAATCATTAAGTAATCGCTCCAGTTTTCCTTGAGTTTTATTCAAGTTCACATAGTGACGAAATCTTGATTTAAGGGGTGCATTCGTCATGCGAGGTTGATCAGCGTCTATTTCCCAGGGATGAAAATAGAAAGAGTACGGCTGTTTCTCTTTTTTCAGATAGCCGGTAATCAAAGACTTTGTCAAGGTATATGGGTACAAACGAAAGTAACCACCGCCACCTATGGGTGTTTGCCGGCCCATCACTTTATGGGTAGGGATTGGAATTTCTATAATGCCTTCTTTGCGCGTATAGGCAAAACGCGGCCAGTCCGGTGTACCGTACAAATCATGTTTCACAGGATAGGTGCTAGAACTATATTTAAAACCAAGTTCAGCTAATACCTCAAATGCCCACTCATTGTTGTAGCCTATGGAAAAGCTTGGGGCACGATAGCCCGTAAGAGCTTCCCCTAACAAATCCTCAAGATGCTCCTTCGACCGAGTTACATCAGCCGTAAACTGCTCTCGCGTTTGTTCTGTGGCGCGTCTATGCGCATACCCGTGGCTGGCGATTTCGTGCCCTTGGGCGTGAATTTCTTTTATTAATTCAGGATATCTCTCTGCAACCCAACCCAACACAAAAAAAGTTGATTTAACATTATGCTTGGCAAACATCTCAAGCAGGGTGCGTGTATTTTTATCTACTCTGGGTTGATAATCTTTCCATTGGTCAGGCGTAATAACTGACTCAAACGCAGAAACATGGAAGAAGTCTTCCACATCGACTGTCATCGCATTTAAACCTGTGACAGGCATCCCTATCTCCCTTTACCAAAAAGCACGACTTCAACGGTCCGAATTAAAATAAGGATATCCAACATTAAGCTTTGATGTTTAACGTAATACAAATCAAATTTCAGCTTTTCCATGGAGTCTTCAACGCTTGCTCCATAAGGATAATTCAACTGCGCCCAACCTGCTAAGCCAGGCTTTACATTATGTCTTTGATTGTAATACGGAATTTCTCGGATAAGTTGCTCAACGAATTGTGGACGCTCTGGCCGAGGATCAATAAATGACATCTCACCTCTGAACACATTCAACAACTGAGGCAACTCATCAATACGATATTTCCGAATAAATTGCCCCACTCTGGTTACTCGATCATCATTTGTAGTAGCCCACTTAGCGCCATCTTTTTCCGCGTCAGGGCGCATACTTCTAAACTTAATGATATTGAATAACTTGCCGTTTAACCCTACCCGCTCTTGCTTATAAAAAACTGATGCTTTAGCCCCACTGTTATCCTCAAAGTAAATAATCAGCGCAGTAAGCAACATAAATGGCCATGTAAACATCAGTACGACGAATGCCAACAAACTATTCATTCCGTAGTCTAAAGCATCTCTAAGGTAATTTTGAGAATTGAAACCGTTGGAATAGATAACCCAACTAGGGTACATCAAATTTACTACAATCTGCCCTGTTTCACGTTCCATAAAGTCAAGTAAATCAGTGACTTCAACTCCACGTAACCGGCAATCGAACAGGATCTCCACGGGTAATGTGCCACGTCTTTGGTCACACGCTATAACGACTTCATCGATATCATTATCAGCAATAAAATTGCGAAAATTTTCATCCACTTTGACGTGAACTAATTTCTCATTTTGAATCCCTTCTTCACGGTTATCACCAGGAATCGGAATAAAACCTAAAAGCTCAAATCCAAAACGATCCACTTCACGACGCATGCGTTTCTCAATAATCGACGCGCGCTCACCGGCTCCAATAACCACTATTTTAGTTTGCCCTAAACCAAGTAGTCCCAGCCGATTAATGAAATAACGAAAAATCACTAAGGCCACGATACACAAGCCTGCAGCTATGGGGAGAAAATACTGATGCAAATCGATATAGGCAAGAAACGTATTTCCCAAGATTTCCATGACGAAATACCCTAGGGCGACGCTGACGAATATGCGCCGGATAATGCCGCGGAATGTCTCTCTTAACTTTGATTCGTACAACCCTACTGATAGTGCAGATACAATCACTAAAAACGTAAATAAGCCGATATAGAGCGTCACATCACCTACAGTAGGGACAGATGAACCGGTAATCTCACTGACAATACCTAAGGTCAAATATAAAATATACGCCACAACTGATGCTTCTAATATCATCAGTATATTTGAGCGCCTAACTTCCTTTCGATTAACAAAACTCATTAATCATTTTCCTCTAATTGCAACAACTTCATCATTTACTGTTTCCCAAATATAAAATAGGTATTTGAGTTCGACTAACTTTTTATTATTGTTCATTATTTTATGTTTTGAAATAAGTCTAAATCTTGTTACATTGATGATCGATGAGTTCAACACACGGAGCTACAATTTACATGAAGACTAACAAAATAGCATTCTTCAATTTAGTATTTTTATTCATTTTAACCTTAGCAGGATGCTCAAGCAGTAATAGTAGCCTTCCTAATGCCTCAACCTATCCTTCATTGACTACTTCGGTAGGCAATTATCAGTATTTAATTGGCCCTGGCGATACTTTATCCATATTCGTTTGGCGAAACCCCGATATCTCTGGCAGCTTTATCGTTCGTCCAGACGGTAAAGTCACGACCTCTTTGGTAGAAGACATCGAAGTAACTGGTAAAACCCCATACGTACTTGCTCGAGAATTGGAAGAATCTCTAGGTAAATTTATTAACAGTCCTCGCGTGACAGTCAGTGTCACTCGTTTCGCTGGTCCTCTAAGTGAACAAGTTCGTGTCATTGGCGAAGCCACAAACCCAAGCGCGATTAATTACACCCAGCAAATGACATTACTGGATTTAATGATTTCGGTCGGTGGCCTGACAGAATATGCTGCTGGTGATAACGCCAAGTTAATTCGTACGATAAACGGTAAGCAACAAACTTTTGGTATTAATATCGACTCATTGATACGAGACGGCGACATTGCACAGAATATTGATATATTACCCGGTGACATCATTATTATTCCTGAAGCTTGGTTCTAGGCAATATTTCGAAGGATACGGAAATTTAGATGCAAGATTTACAGAAAACGATTGAGCTTCTGCTTGATTATCTTAGGGGCGTTTGGGTAAAAAAGCGTTATGTCATGATTTGTTCGTGGCTCATTTGCCCTTTAGGGTTCGCTTATGTGGCCTCCATGCCTGACACCTATGAGTCGCAAGCTCGCGTTTACGTTGATACGCGATCCGTCTTACAACCTTTGTTGCGTGGCTTAGCTGTTCAAACGAATCCACAGCAAGAGATTTCTATGATGGTTAAAACACTGTTAAGTAGACCCAACCTAGAAATTATCGCTCGAGAATCTGATTTAGACATCACCGCGCTCACACCCGGTGATTATGAAAATGTTATCAGCGAACTAGATAGCAATTTGAAACTTAGGGCTGTGGGCCGAGATAACTTGTACACTATTTCATATAGTAATAGCGATCCGCAGATGTCTAAAACAGTCGTGCAAGAGACGCTAGACTTATTTGTGGAAGGTGCCCTCGGCAGCTCGAGAAAGGACTCAGATTCAGCAAGTAGATTCATTGAACAACAGATCTCTGAGTATGAGGCTAGACTGACCAATGCTGAACAACGCGTTGCAGATTTCAAACGTAAGTATGCTACCTTACTTCCCAATAAAGGTTCTTTTTATCAAAACTACACACAATTAAAAGAACAAAAAGAGCAAACTGAATTATCGATAAAAGAAACTGAACAGCAAATCAAAGCATTAACTGGAGAGATAAATCAATCTAGTTCACGCATTGATGGTTTTGCTGTTAAACCCTCCGATTCTAATTCTTCTTTATCTACCCGTTTTGATGCCAGAATTCAAAATTTAGAAGAGCGCCTCGATGAATTAAAACTCAAGTATACTGAGCTCCACCCTGACGTGATTGAAGCCAATTCATTACTTGAGTCACTTCAAACATCTAGACAAGAGGAAATAGACGAGTACTTAGAATCAGCGAATGCAGGCGAGAGCGGCGGTGGAAGTTTAAATGCATTATCCACTGAAATCCGGATTGAAATAAGCCGCTTACAAAGCAACATCGCTTCTTTGGAGGTGCGACGGGACGACTTTGAGCAAAAAATTGAATCTCTGCAACAAAAAATCGATTTGGTACCTCAGGTAGAGGCTGAATATACGGCATTGAATCGGGATTACGGTATTACGAAACGAAAGTACGAAGAGCTACTGTCAAGAAGAGAGTCAGCGGATTTAGCACAAAAAGCTGATGTTTCATCTGAAGATGTTCAATTCAGAGTGATTGATCCCCCCCTAGCTCCATTGACCCCAAGCGGACCAAACCGGTTGATTGCGTACACGACGGTGGTGTTCATTGGTTTTGGAGCGGGTGTGGCGATCGCATTTTTAATAAGTCAAATTAACCCAATCCTTATCCGAGGTAGTCAACTAACCACACTAACGTCTTATCCGGTTTTAGGCGTTGTTTCTCATCTTAATGTCAAAGGGATACGCAAAGTTAACCGAGCTAGAATATTAGTCTTTGCGTTTTCTTCAGGTTTGATTTTAATGTTTTACGGCGCTTTGATGGTCACTGAAATAATGAATATCGATGTCATATCGAGGGTATTAGCATGAACACTATAGAACGCGCTCTATCCAAACAGGAAAAAGATAAAAAAGCTAAAACTGATGAGAATGATACGTCCAGTGACTCAATGTCTAAAGACGATGTTTTTGGCTCGAATCAAGTACCTACTGCCAATGCCGCTAAAGGTACGCCTAATGCATTGATCCCTCCTGAGAGCATTGAAATTGATTTGTTTAAAATGGAAGAAAAGGGCTTTGTTTCAACCAGTGCCAAACGTCGACTAATTAATGAAGAATACCGAGCGATAAAACGCAAAATCCTTGACAACGCTTTTGGTCCTCTTTCTAAATCCTTGAATAACAGCAATATAATCATGGTCACCAGCTCTCGTCCTGGTGAAGGGAAAACATTTACCGCAGTTAATTTGGCTTTAAGCATCGCACTCGAACAAGACAAAACCGTTTTACTCGTCGATGCTGACGTGCTGCGCCCTAACGTTATGCGCACCCTAGAGCTGCAAAACCAAGATGGACTAATGGAATATCTGCTCGGCGAAAAGTCTGATATTGCCGAAGTCATGTGCCAAACTAATGTGCCGAATTTACGCATCATTCCCGCTGGTAAGTCTCATCATCTTTCGACTGAATTGCTAGCGAGTGAGAAAATGTACGAAGCGGTACAAGAGTTTGCTAATCGTTATCCGGATCGTGTCGTTATCGTCGATACACCTCCATTATTGGGTATCAATGAGACGGCAATTTTGGCAAATCTAGCCGGTCAAGCGATTGTTGTGGCTGAAGAGCAGTCAACTAAAATCACCGATATACAAGAAGCCGTTGGGCATTTAAATCCTGACATGGCGATTGGTTTCGTTGTAAACAAAGCGCAAAACATTAGAAAAGACGGAACAGGTTACGGATACTACTACGCAGGAGCAAATTAATGATGCGCATGACAGCGTTTTCCAAACCGAATAAACTTGTAGTCGCTGTTTCTATTGCATGTTGGTTTCCTGATAGCTTATACGCTGCCGACCTCAAATTTATACCTTCTGTATCAGCCACTGGTTACGTATATGAGACGAAAACGGGAGATGATCCTAGTACAGGCACCGAGGCTGTATCTGTTTCTCCTAAGTTAGTTTCTTACTTTACTGGAAAGCGCGCCAACGGTTCTCTTGTAATTGAAAATACGACCGTTGAGCAAAGTAGTAGTGAGCCGAATACGGACAAGAGCTTTACGGAACTTTCATACTCTTCAGGCATGAGCTTAATCGAAAATGTTTTGTCTTTATCGTTGGCGGGAAGCCAAAATTATCGAGTTATTGATACCTCCCAGAGCTACATAAGCGATAAAGTTCTTAGTAGCGGTGATCTAAGTAAAGTATCGAGCCATAATGCACAATTAAGCTTTGTCACTCCTAATCCGCATTATATTGGTTTGGCGGTTCAAAGCGGGTATTCAAAAACAAAGTCGAATGAAACCCTCGGAAGTTTAACCAACTTAAACAGCGAAGGTTACACGGCATCCGCACAGATATATCAAGGCCGTCGCCTGCAAAGCTTGAGCTTTTTATTAAGCTCTCAATTCAGTGACACTAAGCGTGAAAGCACGAGTGATCTTACGTCAACTTTAACGAGCGCCAACATTGGCTTCAAATTCACCGATGACTACTCATTGATTCTTACTGCGACCGATAGAAAATACGATATCGATGAGAATTCAATAACCACAGCAAATAGACAGAACTTAGATACCACGTCCTACGGCGCGGGCGTTCGTTGGCAACCATCAGATGACCGTTTTATCGATATCACCTATAACAATTTGGACGAGGGTGATAATAATAGCCGATATGTAGGATTAAATACCCAATGGGCATTTTCGAAACGCACTTTTTTGGGTTTAACCTATGATAAGAATTTTTATGGCGATGCTTACGACATGGACTTCGCTTATAAGTTAAAGTCATTTAAGACCAAAGCTAGCTATTCAGAAAGTGTTACGTCTTATTCAAGATTAAGCATTGTAGAAGGCGTTAGTAGCTTATTTGTTTGCCCTATCGGCTCTACTGAGTTTGCTGAGTGTTTTCAACCAACATCAATAGATTATGTATTGCAAGCAGGTGAAGAATTCCGTAGCTTGAATAGTTTTACCACGGACATCACTGATGAAACCCTATTTAGAAAAAGTGGCCAGATTAGCTTTGGTTATAACAAACGTCGTCTTTCAGCCTCATTAAACCTAAATTATAATAGAACCGAATATCTTGAATCAGCCAGAGAACAAGACAGTAGAGTCGCTACCTTAAATCTTGCCTATGAGTTAGGCCGCCGCAATGATATTAGCTTAACGACGAGTTATTCGACCCTAGACTACAGTGATAGTGACCGCCAAAACGACGTGTTGAACATCAGAGCTAGTTTTACAAGAGCGTTAAGTAGAGATATGAAACTTACTGTAGCTGCACGCTATGTAGACCGAGAAACCGAAGACGAAAGTCGAGATATCACCGACTCTCGCCTAACGGTTAGTGTTAACTACCAATTCTAACTCTCATTTAATCCCTTTTTCGTCTCGCTCGAATAGGGATTGCAGCTCTGTCTTACCTTGCTCATTAATATCAATCATTTGCTGGAGGTTTAGGTTTTTAGTGGCGCTAATGTGCACTAATTTATCATCATGTTTCGCAAAAACTTCCACGGTACGAAGTGCTTTCTCCTCATCGAACCCATAAGCTTGTAACAGTTTTTCTGCAGCCTTTAAACCCGCAGGAAAGGCTTCCCGCACATAAGTATTCACACCTGCTCTTGCATAATTAATCACACTCATACGATTGCGTGCACGGGCGATAATTTTAATATCAGGGAAGTGATCACGCACCAAGTAGGCGATCTTAAGTGCCTCTTGCTCGTTATCTATTGCTATGAGTATAACCTTAACCTTGCTTATACCAGCCGTACGTAATAGATCCAGCCGACTAGCGTCTCCATAAAACACCTTACTGCCGAACTTTTTCAGAAACTCAATCTGCTCAGGATCTTTATCAAGCGCGATAAAAGGAATTTTGTTTGCCGTTAAGATACGTGCAGATACCTGACCGAAACGCCCGAGGCCCGCGATCAGAACTTTAGGCTCTTTCTCATCTGGCTCTGCATCATAAACCGCTGGGCAATTTTTACTGTTGAACCACACGCTATGCATTATGACCAGCGGAGATGTCAATGCCATTGAAATCCCTACAATTAGAGTTACTTGCTGAGAAATGAGTGTTTCAACAACACCCGTTACTTCCGCTTGTGACATCACTACAAAGGCAAATTCGCCACCTTGTGAGAGCATTAAACTTATTCTTACTGCATCAGTCGTGTTTTGCTTTGCCATTTTTAAAATGGTAAATATAACGCCGCCCTTGACCAATACAAGCACTGCACTCGCCCCCAGAATAAACAAAGGTTCTGAGACCAAAAGCGCTAGATTTAAGTTCATCCCAATCGCGATGAAAAACAACCCTAGAAATAGCCCTTTAAACGGTGCTATTTCCGTCTCAAGTTGATGTTTAAAGCTTGAGTTCGCCAGTAAAATACCCGCGACGAAGGCCCCCATCCCCATTGAAAGTCCAGCCTCCTGCATCCCCAGCGCAGTGGCGATAACAATTAATAAAGCCGATGCCGTCATCACCTCAGAATTGCCATACAATGAAATCAAGCTCAAGAAGGGGTTTATTAAGAAGCGCCCAACCACCAGCACCGCACACAAAGCCAATACACTTACCCACCAAGCTGGCCCAGTCGCTACATCACCTGAGGAAAGACTAGCAACAAGCAATAGTATCGGAATAACTGCCACATCTTGCATAAGCAGGATTGAAAAGCCCTGTTGACCAGGCGGCGTCTTTAATACTCCGTGCTCTTCCATTAGCTGTACAGCGAACGCAGTAGAAGAGAGTGCTACAGATAAACCAACCACCAATGAAGTGACGATTGATAAAGAAAGGATTGAAGAACACATTAGGGCGATAAAGGTTGCACTGAAAATAAGCTGTGAGCCGCCAGTTAGCATTATTTTTTTACGCATTTCCCAGAGCTGCTTGGGGTCGAGCTCTAAACCAATAATGAAAAGTAGGAAGACCACACCTAACTCAGCGACGTGCAAAATAGTCTGCGGATCGTTGACCCAATCCATGACAGATGGCCCGATTACAACGCCTGCAACAAGATACCCTAAAATAGCGCCTAATTTTAACTTTCTAAAAATAGGAACGGCCACCACTGCTGCCACCAAAAATACTACTGCCGAACCCATTAAACTCATCAATTTGCCCAGAAAATGTTATGCAGCCATGATCATATCAGAGCCTAAGCATTTAACACATCAGTTCAGCCGCGCCGGTAGTGTCCCCCCCAATACGTTTCTGCATGCTTTCTACCGGCACTGCTATACTTCACAGGTTAACAAGCGGTCAATAAACACTCTGGAGAAACCTATGTTTAGACATTACTACATAACTGATGATTTAGGAGATTTAGAACAAGTTGAAAGGGAACTAGTAGACAACGGCTTGACGGTACCTCAATTTCACGTACTCAGTGAAAATGACGCCGAGTTAGAAAAACACCATTTACATGCAATAGAATCCGTCTTAAAAAAAGACGTCGTTCACTCCACTCAGTTAGGCGCCGTTATTGGCATTATCGGCGCATTCCTCATTTTATTAGTGGCGTATTTATTTAATTGGCATATGACGGCTGTAGGCTGGATCCCGTTTGGTTTTTGTGCGGTGGTCGTTTTAGGGTTTTGTACATGGGAAGGTGGCTTGATAGGCATTCAAACACCTAATTACCAATTTAAGCGTTTCCAGCAACTCCTTGGGCAAGGCATGCATGTCTTTTTCGTTGATATCACCGCTGAGCAAGAATCCGTGTTACAACAGGTAACGAGTCAGCACCCCAGCTTGCGATACGCTGGTGCTGGCGAAGCCACACCAAGTTGGGTTGTTAACGGGCAACACAAGTTTAACCAAGCGATGAAAGCTATGCCGTAACAACACAAGTTGATTTTCGCTACTTCACAGTACTCTAATGCCACAGCATGCCTTATCGCTGCGGCATTGTTACCGACAAGCCTTAAGCGACAGCGATACTAATCGTACAGTTAGCAAACGGCCCCTAAAGTCATACCATTGAACAATACTCGAATTCGACTCTTCATTGAAAAATGCTTACTGATGCCTTCTAATGACATACCCCCATTTAAAAAGGAATTTACAATATGTCTCCCTACCCTCGCTCTATACTTCTTTCGTTAGTGTTGCTTAGTTTAACAAATTCACTTTTTGCATCTGCGCAAACCCCACTGACGTCACAAAAAGCAACTCAACAAGCTGTCATTCAAACCGCTTTAGGGAATATTGAAATAGCACTATTTGCACAAAAAGCACCTGTTACTGTGGCTAATTTCATTGCATATATTCAACAATCAGCGTTCACGGGAGGCGAATTTTACCGCGTAGTGGGCCCTGATAACGACCAAGGCACACCACCAATATCGGTTATTCAAGGGCGCACTAACCCTCAGTTCGAGGACTTCCCGCCTATCGTGCTTGAAACCACTAAACTCAGCGGAATAAAACACAAAGACGGAACCTTATCGATGGCCAGAGGTGGGCCCAACACTGCTACTCAACAGTTTTTCATTTGTGTTGGGGAGCAGTCTTCTCTCGATTATGGCGGCGCTAGGAATCCTGATGGTCAAGGTTTTGCTGCATTTGGGAGAGTGACTGCAGGAATGGATATCGTCAAAAAAATTCAACGTAATCGACAGGCAAAAGTCGTTGAAGATCCCTACATTAAAAATCAGATCTTAGCCCAATCTATCAAAATAATAGCCATAACATTGGCTGAGTAACATCGCGAACGTGACGACTAAGTTGACGATCAGCCCTTCTGTCACGTTCAGTTGGTGCGACCAAAAATTAAAAGAGTTGAGATAGGTGCCACATTCTAACTAGAGGCAGGTAATTGATCCCAAACACAATAACAACAGTAAGACTTTGACTCACTGATTAATGGCGTGTTGAATAACGTCTTCGTCACAACCAATAGGAAAATGTATGTTTGGCTTCTTAAAATCGTCTCCGTTAAATAAAATGAAAAAACAATACGACCAGAAACTTGAACAAGCCATGTTAGCCCAGCGCAAAGGTGATATACGTAGCTATGCAATGTTGACCGCAGAAGCTGAGGCCCTGTGGAGCGAAATAGAGACGCTTGAAAAAAAATAACAAGTAATTCGGGTCAAGCTACAACACCCGCAGCTCTATATAACTGCAAATGCACATCCACCAAAGCATCTATATCTCGTTGATATCCGCCTCCTATTACCGCGGCTACAGGGACACCGTATTTCTCACACGCTTCAAACACCATGCAATCGCGGGCGTACACACCGGGAGTCGAAATATGTAAATGTCCCAAATCATCGTTAATATGAATATCCACACCGGCATCATATATCACAGCATCGGGTTGAAACTCCGTAAACGCTTGGCTCAACGCGCGTTTCACTATCGCTAAATACTCGTCATCTGTCGTTCCCTTCGCCAAAGGAAAGTCTAAGTCAGAAACCTGCTTACGATGGGGAAAGTTCTTTTCTGAGTGAATGGATACCGTGAAAACACGCTTATTATTGGAAGCGAGCTTGGCCGTACCATCCCCTTGATGCACATCACAGTCGAAGATCAGTACTTTTCTTATGGTGGGCGTTTGCAACACATTCAGCGCCGCTAAATACAAATCATTGAACAAGCAAAAGCCTGAACCAAAATTTGCGAACGCATGATGATACCCACCAGTTAAATTCAGGGCTTTACCGTGCTCAAGGGCAAGTGAGGAGGTTAAAACCGTCCCCCCTACCGCTGTAAGCGAACGTGCAATCAGCTGCTCAGACCAAGGGAAACCAATCCTACGCATCGCTTTAGGATCCAGCATTCCTCGGGTAAGGTCATTCACATAGTCAGGACTGTAAACACGGTTTAACTGGCTAGGCGTGAGCGCGTGCGGCTGGTGAAATTGGCCTTGGGGGACACCTAAGCCGATAAGCTTATCGTAAATTGCTTGATACTTTTCAATGGGAAAGCGATGTTTGAACGGTAAATCTAGCTGACTGTAAATGGGGTGAAAAACTAAAGGTGTCGACAAAAGATGGCTCTCATTCATATACTTAACTTCAGCCACTCGTATAGGCCAAAGCGTTATTTACCTTATTGTCTCGCCGGCTTTCCTTCGCTGCAAGGCATAATTATTTTCTAAGGAGTTATCTTGTTAGTTACCTTAACCCAGTCCCAAGCGCGCGTTATCGGGGTGCTACTTGAAAAAGAAGTCACCACACCTGAACAATATCCCCTTTCATTGAACAGCGTGACCACAGCCTGTAACCAGAAAAGTAACCGTGAACCAGTGATGGAGCTCACTGAGCTTGAAGTACAAAATACCCTGGATGAATTACATGCCAAGAACTTGATATTTGAGCAAAGCGGCAGTCGTGCCACACGCTACAAACATCGTTTTTGTAATACAGAATTCAGCGATTTACAGCTCACGCCTCAACAGTTAGCCATCATTTGCGTGATGTTATTACGCGGTCCGCAAACACCCGGAGAGCTTCGCACCCGTGCCCAGCGTATGGCTGGTTTTACCCATGTGGATGAAGTCGAAAAAGCCCTAAATGAATTGATGGATGTAAACGGCGAGCAGCTGGTGGTGCGCCTTGAACGAGAGCCAGGTAAACGGGAATCACGCTACGCTCAGCAATTTTACAAAGACACTAATGAAGTCATTAGCCACGAACCTGCAATAGCGAGTAAAAGCAGTCAACCTAACGCCTCGAACACCACGGTCGCGACCAACGATACCGCTCAAGAAGCACGCATCTGCGCCCTTGAAGATACCGTGACTCAGTTACGCTGTGAACTAGAACAACTGAAACAAACCCTTGATGAATTAACCCGATAAGAAGCTCGTTGATATTCAGCATTAGATGCACGTTTTATTGTATCTATGACAACCAACGAGCTTTCGTTGATGGAGCCCATAGGTAATAGCCGTGATATAGACCATCGCCGATAACTTTGATTTACGGCTTTTTGGCACCTTTTATAATGTCGTAAAGTTCAGGTCGGTGTTTGGCAATTTCTTCTTCTGTCAGGCCTTCTAACGAATGGGGGTATTTTAACCAGCTCTCAGTGGCGTGCAGATAGTAGTCGGGAACCATATCGGTTTTGTTACGCGTAGGTTTAAAGTAAGGCACAGCGACGCGAATATCACTAGGGGCGTTAAGACGTGTTTTTTCTTTGAGGTGATTGATAACCGCTTGAATCGTCAACCCCGTATCGAAAACGTCATCAACAATAAGCAATCGATCTTCTGCTCTAATATTTTTGATGAGATAGTTCATTCCATGAACGCGTACCTCTTTAGCCCTACCATCGATACCGCTATAGGACGATGTACGTATCGCAATGTGGTCGCTCTCAATACCGTAGTATTGCAGAATCTCTTGCACCGCTACGCCAATGGGCGTTCCACCGCGCCAGATAGCGATGATATAATTGGGTTTGAAACCATCGTTAAATACTTTGGCTCCGAGGCTAAAGGAGTCTATTAGCAGATCTTGCGCGCTGAGGTAGATTTTTTCAGACATAATAGGCTTAACACAAACTTGATAAATAAGTGATTGAACGCGTATTGTACGCGATCTTCATAGAGAGATGAGTAGTTTATTGACTTTTGGCAGTCGGTGACACCGATGAACTGGCGTGGTAATAGCCGCGATGTTAAGGACAAAGGTATGGAAAAAACATTTATTAGCGAAGATGCCCTGATCCAAGACGCATTTAGACTAGGGGTAGAAATATTCAATAGCAACTACCGCCCCGACTTTGTGGTGGGTATTTGGCGTGGCGGCAGCACTGTCGGCATTTATGTGCAGGAATGCCTGCAGTATTTGGGCGTTGAGACTGACCATATTTCAATTCGTACCTCCTATCAGGGGCAACCTGGTTATCAACAGATGATTGATAGTGAACAAGGCATTAAAGTGCATGGTTTGCAGTACCTATTAGAGAACCTCAATCAAGATGATAAGTTGCTGATTGTTGATGACGTATACAGCTCAGGCTTGAGTATTAAGGCGGTTCTTGACCAATTATCATCGCGCGCTAAGCGCAATATGCCCAAAGATTTCAAAGTCGCGGTGCCTTGGTTCAAACCCGCCAACAACCGTACTGACAGGGTGCCTGACTATTTTATTAATACCTCAGATAAGTGGTTGATATTACCCTATGAAATGGTGGGGTTAACCCATCAAGAAATCATCGACAACAAGCCAGGTTTGAAAGCCGTTATGGATTCCATTGTCCCTACCCCATAGCGGACATAAATGGAGCCCAGCATGCATTTCACACGCGGGGCTACTGGAGATGCGTCGCCCATTCAACGCTAGCGCGCGTCAAGAAACTCCGCTAAGCCCTGCTTCGATATTTTAACCGCTTCTAGCGGTCTTAAATCGTTAGGATATTCTTCTTGCTCAACCACAAGCCAGTGTGTTCCGCCAACGGTCATATTGGCGTCAATCAGATTCGGCCAGTTTATGGTGTCTTGACCAATTAACGGCAGCTTCCCCTTTGCATCATCCGGTAGTTTGACCTTGTAATGAGTGGTAAAAGTGCGGCCAGGGTAGCGCTTAACATATTCAACGGGATCTTTACCAGCATAGGTCGTCCAGCCCACATCTTGCTGCAAAATGACGTTTTTATGGGTGTTTTGCGCAATGTAATCCCAATAGGTACTTTGCTGGTAGTCATCAAACTCTTTTTCGTGATTGTGATAACCAATCTTTATGCCCTCTGGCGCTAGCTTATCAGACAACCGATTCAAATCTGCTACGACAGCGTTAACCTGCTGAGCGTCAAACGCTCGAGCGTCGTAAGGTACTATCAAGCTATCGCAGCCAATAGCTTTATAAAACGCCACTGTGTCAGCAAATTGCTGTTCGTCTAGTTTTTCAAACGGAATATGCGCGCCGCTGACTTTTAAACCCAGTCCATCAAGAAATGCTTTCAGTGCTTTCGGGTTTTGCTCATATTTACCAAAGTCGCCTGCGAACTCAACACCATCAAAGCCCATGTCAGCCAATATAGTGAGGGTTCCTTCGAAATCACGCTTCACTTCATCTTTTACCGACCATAACTGCACACTCACTTGAGGTTCGATGGCTGAAGCTTTCTTTGCGCTTTTCTGTTTTTCAACTTGATCACAACCACTTAGCGTTATGGTGATAACGATGGCACTCATTATCAGAGCGACTCGTGATGTAAAATTTGCTAATTTCATTTCTATTCCTTTCTATATTTTACATTTTGCGTAATTTCTTACGTTGCGAAAAACTAAATGCGCCCTTGCCGCATTTCAGCGCCAGCAGCCCCGACTAATGCACCTAACCCCAGAAGGAACGAGCGCTTCTTTGGGCTCTTAATGGGCGTGCCTTTATCGCCTGATTGATTGGCGTCTTGTGACACCTCACCCATAATGCGTGTTGATCATTTATCCATAGAAAACGCTTTTACCTTCAAAATTGTGTTCAGTCGCTGTGAACTAATTTAACACCAAAATTTGTTAATCAAAGCGACTATTGCCCGGTTAGTCCGAGTCTTTCTCTTAGCTAAGTGGTTAATCTTGTGCATGAGTTCAAACCAATATTAGATAAGCTCAGTAAAAGGGAAATAAAGTTAACTAAGTGTTAATTATTGTAAGACCATAAGTTAAGTTCAGATAACGTAAAATCGGATTAAACTAGGATTAAATCAGCGTTTGAAAAGAGACGTTGTTAATGTAAATCGCTATAACGCTAATAGTGAGTAGACTTTATGACTATACAGTGTGCGCTTATCTACCTATATTAAGCCTTCGGAAATATTTGACACGAGCAAGCCATTCACCATGACGACACACCACATAAGCAGTGAACAAAGCGCGCAATTTATTCAGCGCTGCAATATCAGTCAGCTGTTATCTATGTTTGATCTGCTACCGGACATTCTGTTTTGGATAAAGGACACCCATAGTCGATTAATACACGCCAACCAATGCTTTTTGGAGCACGTGGGTATTCACACACTTGAACAAGCGCTTGGTCAGACCGATGCCGATTTTGCCCCAAGGCATATTGCCAAACAGTTTTTAAATGATGACCAGCGGGTGGTAAAAGGAGAAACGGTAACAGAACGTCTTGAAATGAATGTGCTTGAATCCGGTGAAGTGTGCTGGTTCACCACATCAAAACGCCCACTTTATGACGCTGACGGCACCATTATCGGCTCGTATGGGACGTCGCGCCATTTGGAGAAAACCTCAGTGGCGCTAAACAGCATGGACGCTCTCAAAACCCCTATGAGCCATATTCGCCAGCACTATATGCAGAACTTGTCTATGCAAGAGCTAGCATCTTTATCGCATCTGTCGATAAGCGCCCTTGAGAGACGGTTTAAAAAGTACTTGGGGCTCACCCCAAGGCACTACATTATTCAAGTCAGATTAGAAAATGCGAGGCGCTTATTAGTGGAAACCACCCTACCCATAAACGTGATTGCCGCAGAAGTAGGCTTTCAAGATGCCAGTTATTTCAGCCGTAAGTTTTACCAGCTATTTGAAACAAAACCGTCTGAATTTAGGCAAAGCTATCAGTAGTTTTTGTGTACGAAACTGCGCAAAGAGCGCGTAACAAGTATAAAAAAGCGCTACAGGTTGCCCTGTAGCGCTTGTTCTTTGTTTAAGTTTGACCCGCTATTCTGCATAACTAGCCTTTTAAGCACTACAACAAAATACGTGACTTAATGGTGCCATCAATCAAGTTTAGCTGTTCTAACGCTTCATCTGCATCGTCAGTTTCAACATCAATCACCACATAACCAATGATGTCGTCGGTCTGCAGATACTGAGCTGCGATGTTGATATTCTTTTCTGCGAACGCTTGGTTAATCTGGGTTAATACACCCGGCGCATTCTTATGGATATGTAACAAACGTGAGCGGTCAGCATGAGAAGGCAGGGATACTTCAGGGAAGTTAACCGCTGACAAGGTCGAACCATTGTCGCTGTATTTCGCAAGCTTACCTGCCACTTCGATACCAATATTCTGCTGCGCTTCTTGCGTGCTACCCCCCACATGAGGGGTCAAAATCACATTGTCGAATTTACGCAAGGGTGACTCGAATTCTTCTTTGTTTGACTTAGGCTCAACAGGGAAAACATCAATGGCCGCGCCACTTAGCTTACCCGCTTCAAGTACATCCACCAACGCAGCGATATCAATCACAGTACCACGTGCCGCGTTGATAAGAATAGCGCCTTGCTTCATCCACGATAACTCGGTCGCGCCAATCATGTTTTGAGTCTGTGCGGTTTCAGGTACATGCAAGCTCACGACATCAGAGGTACTCATCAATTCTTTCATCGATTTGACTTGCGTCGAGTTACCCAACACCAATTTATCTTCGATATCAAAAAATTGCACGCGCATGCCCAAATGCTCAGCCAAAATACTCAGCTGAGTACCAATATGACCGTAGCCAATAATGCCTAACGTTTTGCCACGGGCTTCAAACGAGCCATTTGCGCTCTTGTCCCACTCACCGCGATGGGCTTTAGCGTTGCGCTGAGGCACACCGCGTAATAATAAAATCAGTTGACCTAGTACCAACTCAGCCACAGAACGCGTATTAGAGAATGGCGCGTTAAAAACAGGAATACCGCGCTTCTGGGTAGCTTTAAGATCGACTTGATTAGTACCAATACAGAAACACCCGACCGCAACTAATTTGTTCGCCGCTGCGATAACCGCCTCGGTTAGCTGAGTACGTGAGCGAATACCGATGAAATGCACATCTTTAATTTTTTCAATTAATTCGTCTTCAGGTAACGACGTTTTCAAGTACTCAATATTCTCATAACCATTTGCTTTCAGTGTATCCAAGCTGCTCTGGTGTAAACCTTCGAGAAGTAAAATTTTAATCTTGTCTTTTTGAAGCGAAACTTTGCTCATTGCGGTATCCAAGTTGATGAAGAATAAGAAGACATCTGGACGTCTATTTGCCAACGCAAAAGTAGCAGAAATCCGCCTTATAAGAAAGCAGATCTCTTAAAAACAACGATAAATAATGAACATAAGCCAGACGTTATTTAACCAAGATAGATTTCACTACTTGCTCCAAGCGCGGATCATGAGGATCAGACAATTGAGTCGCCACCACCACTTGCCCTTTTGCATTAATAAAAAAGGTAGTTGGCGTACCTCGCACATAGAATTTATCCATGGCAACTTGGTCGCCATTGACTAACGTTTTAAACGTCATACCTCGTGCATTCAGCGCTTCTTGTGGCTTGGCGTCTTCATCTTCTCGCAAGCTAATAGCGATCATCTGTAGGCCCTGTTGTTGGTATTTCACATAGAGGCGCTCTAGCCCAGGCTGCAACTTTTTGCAGTACGGGCACCACGTCGCCCAGAAGTGAATAATCAGTGGTTTACCTGCAAAATCTGTTGAAGACACTTGATTACCGTCGGCATCTTGTAGGCTCCAGTTAGGTGCCATTTTGAGCGGCGCTGCTGACGCTGCACTTTTCTGCTCTGGCTTTGACTCTGGCTTTGGCTCAGTTGCATAGGTCAGTGGCGAGATAAACATCATGAGCAGTAAAACGCACAACACCGCGCTCACCCTTATAGTGCATGCGCTGTTGGTTTGTTTTAAGTCTTTTTGTAGGATCTGTTGTTGCTGGATATTCTTGAGTGGGGTACTCGTTTGCTGAGTGTTATTTGAGGTCAGAGATATAAGAGCGTGTTGCATTGGGCTTTCTCATTAACGTTGATGTAAACAAGAAAGCCAATCGGCCTTTAAACTTTCGTCACGCGATGATGTTTTATGCGTTTTCTTAACGCCGCGCACTTTCTCTACGCCTAGGTGCTCGGTACACACTAATAGAACTTAGGAGTAGGATTGCTCCACCCAACTCTCAAAGATTAGACAGGCAGATGCACTATCAATCTTCTGCTTATCGAGCTTTTTGAAACCGCCCATTTCAAACAAACGAGCTTTAGCATCGACGGTTGTCAGACGCTCGTCTACTGTTTCAACTGGGACTCTGTACTTCGCGCTTAATCGATTGCCAAACTTTTTCGCTGCAAACGTTACCTGTTGAAAGGTACCATCCATATTCAAGGGTAAGCCCACAAGCGCTAGGTCAGGTTGCCACTGCTCAAACACCTTAGCGACAACGTCCCAATTTGGTATCCCATCTACGGCTTTGATCGCATCTAGTGGCGAAGCCGTACCCGTCACCTCTTGGCCTACAGCAACGCCAATACTCTTTGTGCCAAAATCAAATGCGAGAACAGTACGCTGTCCAGTTTTTGCCATAGTTACACTCTAATGGGTTAATAAAGCGGCACACTCACACCGCTCTATGTTTGAAGGGGTTGTCATTTTGGCCAGTACTGACCTAAGCATTACCTGCGGTGGGGGCGATCTGCCAAGTATCAATACCAAGCTTATGCACGGCCGCTTCCCATTTTTTATGGATAGGCGTGTCGAATAATAATTCAGTATCCGCTTCTACCATCAACCACGAGTTGGCACGAATTTCCTCTTCCAGTTGCCCAGCTGACCAACCTGCATAGCCCAAGGTGACAATAGACTTCTCAGGTGCTTCGCTGTTACCCAGTGACGACAAAATATCTTTTGAAGTGGTAACCATGATCTCTGACGTCAACGCTAAACTGGCACTCCAACCTGGTTGGGTGGTATGCAAAATAAAACCACGATCCTGACTCACTGGCCCGCCTGCTAAAACAATATTTTCGGCCTTTTCATCATCCACTATCGCTTCTTTATCAGTCTGGTTAATAAGCTCTTTCAAACTCATGCCTGCCGGCTGATTAATCACTAGGCCCATTGCGCCCTGCTCGTTGTGCTCACAGATGTAAGTCACCGAGCGGGAAAAATACGGATCTTCCATGCTAGGCATCGCAATCAGCAGATAGTTTTGAAAGCTATTCATTTTGTTATCACTCGTAGTGGGTAACATATTAGTGGCCATCTCGGGCACTGAGACGCTTCTCTACGGCGTCAAACAACATGCCAATAATATCAACTGGGAAGGCCGCTTCAATTTCACGCACGCACGTTGGGCTGGTGACATTAATTTCCGTAATGCGGTCACCAATAACGTCTAAACCAACAAAAATTAGCCCTTTCTCTACCAACAAAGGTGCGATGGTATTAGCCAGCTTCAAATCACTTTCAGACAGAGGCTGCGCACGCCCCGTGCCGCCAGCCGCCAAGTTACCGCGGGTTTCGCCTTTCTGCGGCAAACGCGCTAAGGCATATGGCACAACTTGTCCGTCCACGATCAAAATGCGCTTGTCGCCATCTTTTATCTCAGGCAAATAACGTTGGAACATGGCGTACTGTGTACCCAAATGCGTCAACGTCTCAATAATAACGCCCAAGTTATTACCGTCAGGCTTAACACGAAAAATCGACGTACCACCCATGCCATCAAGTGGCTTACAAATCATGTCTTGATGCTGTGCATGAAATTCGCGAATAAGCTTTGAACTGCGCGTTACCAAGGTATCGGGGATCAGTTCTGGGAACCAAGAGGTAAATAGCTTCTCATTAAAGTCGCGTAAACTTTGCGCTTTGTTCACCACCAACGTACCGGTTTGTTCCGCCAATTCGAACATCTGCGTGGCGTACAAGAACTCACCATCGAAGGGCGGATCTTTGCGCATTAAAATAACGTCAAGCTCGCCTAAGCCGCGATTTTCTTCGTCTTGCAACTCAAACCAATTACTTGCATCTTCCTGCACCGTTAACCTGCGCATCTGCGCCATTGGTTTGCCGTTATTAAGGTACAAGTCGCCCATTTCCATATAAAAAATTTCATAGCCACGGGCTTGTGCACCCAACAGCATCGCAAAGCTAGTGTCTTTCTTAATGTTGATCGATCCAATCGGATCCATCACTACGCCAAGTTTAATGGTCAAGGTCAGTCCTTAAAACGTTAGAAGGCAATCGAGAATAGGAGTTGCCATAGATTAAGCTAATTTTGAGGTAATTATCGTAATTTCAAGTACAAGATAAATAAACAGACAGGATTTTTAGATTTTAGCTTACACCGAATCAGCAATAAATTATCAGGACGTCAGAACATATAACTCGACACTCCCTAAGTCCCAATTGACTATGCCTGAAAAGGAAAGGAATTTATGCCGTTAATCATTGCGGTCTTAGTTCGTCGATACTGAACTTGTACTTACGGCCAACTTTCACCTGAATATCATTACCCAATTGTGCCACGTACTCTCCGTTTGAATTCGGAGTTAACGTCGTTAATTTTGCAATATTGATGATGGCTGAGCGGCTAACGCGAGGAAAATGTACGCTATCAAGCTCTTGTTCAAATTGCTTTAGGGTCTTGCGAATAATGTGGGTGTCACCGGTGGTATGTACACACATATAATCCCCCGCCGCTTCTATCCATACAATATCGTCTAACTTCACCCTGATCCAAACAGAACCACTTTTAAGGGATATAACTTGCTGTAATTCGTTTAACTCGTGCGTGCTAGATAACTCGTTACTTACCTCTAAACTATGAATAAAACTGTCTATGGAATTACCGGTTTTACGACTCAGTAACCTTCCTAGTTTTTCATGCTGGCGCACGACTCGGGTAACATCACCAGCACAGGATAACTTTTCGATACACTCTTTCAATCGTTCGTCGGAAAATGGCTTAAGCAAGTAATCAGAAGCTTTAAAGTCGAAGGCGTTTACGGCAAATTCGCGAAAGGCAGTGACGAAAACAATCGTCGCGGGGTTTCCTTCTAAACGAAGTTGTTCCGCTAGTTCCAAACCTGTTTTACCGGGCATTTCGATATCTAGGAATATAACGTCAGGTTGCTTAACGCTAAGGACATCGTATGCTTGGCTTGCATTGTTACAACACCCCAACACTGTGATGTTTTCATACTCAGCTAAACGCAGCGCTAGCCCTTCTCTTGCAAGAGGCTCATCGTCCACAACTAGGGCTGAAAAAACGCTCAAGCGCGCAGTTCCACAGGCAACACAATATTTACAGCGCAACCTGAATGCGGGCTTTTTTGAATAGAAAATTGATGATTCTCGGCATAAAGTACCTGCAAACGTTCCATTACGTTTTTCAAACCGACTCCGCCTCGTTGGCCTTCTTCGCGCAATTGCGCCGTTGATGAGGGGATACTATGTGAATTAGGACCGTTAACTGCAACCGTAAGATGTAACAAGTTGTTGTGGATTCTAGCATTGATTTCAATAATCCCTCCGGTTTCCATCTGCGCAATAGCATACTTAATCGCGTTCTCTACTAATGGCTGTAATAACAAGCCGGGTACCAGTAGATTATTAGTGGCCGCTTCAATATCAAAATGAACATTGAGTCTCTCAGCAAAGCGCTTTTTCTCAATATCCAAATAAAGCATCAAAGCTTTTATCTCGTCACGCAAACGGATTTTCTGCTCAGGGTCGTTATCCAGTGAAAAGCGTAAAAAGGTCGCTAAGCCGACTAGCATTTTATTCGCAGTACTTTTATCACCGCGCAAAACCAACGTCGAAATAGCATTCAATGTATTAAATAGAAAATGCGGATTAATTTGATAGCGCAACATTTTAATTTGGGCCACATGAGACAAGCGGATAGCTTCTAAATGCAGCTGTTTTTCATGTAATAACTTGAAATGATAATTAATCCCAAAGTACAAACAACTCCATACCATAATCATAAAAAACGAATAGGTAACGGTTAAAAACAACTCCCCTACATGAAAACCTTCGGGCTGATTGCCTAAATACAAGTCGTACAAGGTTACGTGATCGAAAAAGTACATCAGCAGTAAGTTTTTGATGGGCGTCCAAATTACGGCAATCAGCATGCAAACAGTAATAATCACTAACAATACTTGCAGTGGTGCACCCTTTGATAAATGCCCATAAATATAACGCAGCGGCCATGTCAGGAGCCCACCAACTAATCCTGAAAACAACAGAGGCATTACGATTAAGTAGTTAGCATTCGCCGCATAAGGATTGAATGCTGCATACTCAATGGTAAAAATCAGCACATAAAACGACCAGCCAAATAAGTGCAATGTCCAGAAACTAGGTTTTGCTTCCCCTATTTCGCCAAGGGATTTGCGAAAACTCAAGATTCTTCTGCTGTATTAAACGATTGGCTATTCGGCATCGACGCCCAACGCAGAAAGTAATTGCGCCTTATATGATTGGCCGATTTTGACCTCATCGCCATTATCTAATTGAAGTAAAGAGAAACGACCTAATTCACTGTTCAGAGAATGGACATAATCTATATTAACGATAGCACTACGATGAACTCGGATAAACTGGGTAGGATCGAGTGTCTGCGCAAGTGCTGATAGGGTTTCCCGGTGCAAATGCATTTTCCCTTCGCAATATAATTCAACATAATTTGCCGAGCCCTTCACCCAAATAATATCTTGGGTATTAATGAATTTGACGCTGCCTACGGATCTAATAGGCAGTTGACGCCGAGTTTCGTATTTCGGTGTAATCGACTGGTGTTTTCTATGAATTTTCGCAATCACTTGCGCCAGGCGGCTATCTTGAAAGGGCTTCAATAAATAGTCGGTTGCCTCTAACTCAAATGCGGCTATAGCATATTCGCTATGGGCCGTGGTAAACACCCAATGACACGAAACACTATTGTGCAGCTCTTTTGCTAGTTCAACTCCGCTGCCACCGATGATCTGAATACCCAAAAAACAAATATCAGGTTGCTGTTCCAGTATCAGCTGTTTGGCATTTTCAAAGCTACTTGCTTCTGCTACGACCTCACAAAGCGGAGAACGGGAAATATATTGAGCAATTCGCTCACGGGCTAATGCTTCGTCATCTATTACCACACATCGATACATCAGAGTCGCTCCATGCACTCAACTAAAATGGAATCGGAATATACTAGGTAAAAAAAAGATACAAAACTGCGGTGAGACAAACAACGGAAAAACAAGACGAAGTGTAAAGAAAGAGTAAAGATTAGTAAGTAAATGCAAGCAAGCATCATAGATACTGTTACATCAATACTAAGAATAAAAGGACGATGCCAGAGGCAAAGTCCCCCATCCAGGATGCGATACATGTTTACTGAATGTATCGATCGGGTCACTACTCCGATGTACAAAGTATAGAGCAACAGATTGCACATTTAATAAGCTTTGTGACCAATCTCGCATTTTTTGGGATGAACGCACTCAGTTACCCCCGGACACACTTAGAAACATTTATTTGTTCAGACAAAAGATAAAAACGGCAACCGAAGTTGCCGTTTTATTAATTTCGAATAATCAGCTTAACTAAAAGCGAGCTTCGAATCCTAGTTCAACATAACGAGGCGATTGCCATGTATATGCAGCACCATAGTATTGATTAAATGAACCTTCAGAACGTCTATTCTCATAATGCTCATTTTGCGATGTCACGGCTTGACCATTTAACACATTGTAAACGTTCAATGTGGCGCGCATATCTACATCACTAAAGGTAAAGTTGTAGTTTGCTGACAAATCAAGGTTGAATGTCCAAGGGGTACGCCCTTTTGAACCACGGGGGCTGTACTGATAAATTTTCTCACTTTGTTCACACGTACCATTGCCATTGGCGTCTGGGCACTCATTGGTGTATAGGTAGAATGTATCACCGTAGCTTCCATAGATAGCCGGATCATCAGATGGATACCCTTGACCGAATGCACTTAGAGGACGACCACTAGAAAGGGTTGAGTTAAAGCCCACGGTTAAATCTTCAGTCACGTCATATGAGCCAAAGAATTTAAATACGTGACGTCGGTCATTGGCTTGATACCCATCAGAACCGTCTTGCAAAGCAGGAAAATCGAAGTCTTGAGTAATACCCGCATCAGCTTGGCCAATATCGGATTTAACCGCACCTTCAAAATTCCCTACACTACGACTCCAAGTATATATTAGTGACATACGCATGCTATCACCGCGATAATTAATCTGAGGTTGTAAAGCGGTATATTCGTTGACGGCTTCAGGCAATCCGATTTCTTCAGCTGTGTAAGTTCTGCGACTTCCGGTGTCAACGATACTGTCAAAGTCATTATCCAGCTGCCACGTTGAATCATTACCTGGGTTGAGCAAAGTACACGTAGCTTGCGACGCGAATGGACCACAATAATCATCTAATGCAGTGGCAACTTCACGATAGATAGCGCGAACTGAGAATGAAAACTCATCGTTAATGGCTGTTTCATATCCCACGATATACTCATCTTTACTAAAGGGTTCCGCTTCTTCCGCTTGGAACGTCTCTTTCGTTGCAGGGTTAGGAACAGAATTAACAATTTGCGAATCAGCAACTGTTCCAGAAACGGGCGAAGTACCTGTAGGTGCCCCCGTTGCATCTGAACCAGTGAAGGTATAATAAGTGGTTGTGTCACTTACACCTGAGGCTGCTCGGTAGTTCGTGTTATTAGGCACTGGTAGGTAGTATGTACCATAGGTACCGTATACTTTAGAGTCGCCCTCTCCAGTAGGATCCCAACTGAAACCTAAGCGCGGAGCAACATCGGTTTTAAATGAAGAGAAAACTTTGCCAGTAACACCAGAGTTTTCAAATTCATCGCGACGAAGGCCCAGTGACAGCATCAAATCTTCTGTTACTTGCCATTCATCTTCGATGTACCAAGCGTTCAAATCTGTGCTGAAGCCGCCACCACCCGCGAATATGCGATCCGCGACGACATCAATTGCAGCGCCCGTCGTGTTAGTAAATAAGGGGCCATCATTACCAGTAATAACACCGTTTGGATTAACTGACGAGTATGTCCAACTATGACCTGTAATGGGGGCAGAAGTGTGGAAGGTTTCACGTTCTTGCTTATCGTAGCCCACTCGTACTAGGTGATCTTCAAATGCATATTCAATATCAATACGCGTTTGCTTATTCTTATCTTGATTCACCCCCGTCGAACCACCTGAACCACAACTTGTGATCTTTTGGCTATCAGACACGTTTCTTGTGTCTAGTACTGTTGGGCAGTCCAAGTTACTAGGCGTATTAGTGTAATCAGTTTCAATTTCACCGTACATGGCAGATACGGTTAACTCATCGGTGAAATTACCTGTGTAGCTAATACTTTTAAGATCACCGCCTCGTTCACGAATCGTTGTTTGCAAAGCATCCCCGATTTCCCCAGTACTGCGATCGAACTCATAAGCCGTAGACTCTGTGTCGCTTTTATTTGAGTAACCAAATAGGCTGATCTTGTGATCATCGTTGATAAACCAATCAACTTTTGCTCCCCAGAACAAATTGTCTGAGCCGCTTGAGTCACGTTTTATGTAGTTGTCGTCCACTGCGTATTGCTGTGTTCCACTTGACTGGGATGCAAAGTTATTTTCAACATCACGTGGGTTAACGAGTGCGTAGAAAAACAAGGTGTCTTCGATTAAAGCACCTGATGCTGACAAGGCGAATTCGGTTTTACTGTACTCGTCTTGGGTCTGATTACGGAATACGACAGGACCACCCGCGCCACCTGCTGAGTATGAAATTTGACCATCTTCGCGAAGCGATTTAGGGGTAAACAAAGCAGTGGCAGCAAATTCCCATTCGTTTGAACCACTTTTAGTCACCGCATTTAATACGCCGCCCGTTGTTCTGCCGAATTGAGCAGAATATCCACCGGTTTTAACTTGAAACTCTTTATAAAACTCAAAGGGAACTGTACCGCAGCCCAAGCCTTGGCTGGTGTTTGTAACTTCCATGCCATTAATATAACAAGAGTTTTCAGCTACTGAAGCGCCACCGAAAGACGCAGTGCCGCCTGAGTTAGGTGAGCTGAAGCTTGAATCGCCCATGACTGTTCCAGGGGCAAGTAAAGCGACTGCCGTAATATTACGAGAAACAGGCATTCTGTCCAACTCGACTTCATCAATGACTAATCCAGAGTCAGTGGAGCTTAAATCGATTGCTGAAATTCTTGCCCCGGTCACTTCAATGCGCTCGGTACCATCGTTATCGATAAAATCAAATGCTAAAGAGGTGTTTGAGCCCAAGCTAATACGCGTTTTTTGCTCCGCAACAACAGCGTCACCTTTCTTAACGGTGATGTCGTATACGCCAGTAGGTAATTTAGCGAAGCGGAAACTTCCTTCGTCGCTCACCGAGATAACGCGCTCTAATCCAGTGGCCGGGTCTTTCGCGATAACGGTGTATGCTGAATAATCGTTTGCGTTAATTGAACCCGAGATATTTGCTGTTGTGTTATCCGCTAATGCAGGTAATGCAAAACCAAGTGACGCCGCTACCGCAAGAGCAGTAATACTTCGTCTAAATGATACTTGTTTCATGTGTGACTCCCTGAATTGAATTTTAATTGTTATTAATCGGTAAATTGCATACGCAATAACCCGATATTTCGAAATTAACAAAAAGTTCAACTAGGAAACTAAATGAGGGATGAAACTGACACTTGATGGTGTGAAAGCAACGTAACACAGCGGTATGATTAGAGCGTAGACACCAGCTACTTGTAGAATTTATCGTTCGCGGATGGGAAATTAACGTTACTGGCTGCGCTAACGTATCGTTAACACATCCAGTAAACAGGCTTCAATACTCATAATTTTGCCAACAACTCCTGGTAATCCACATTTAATCTGCTCGCCATTAAGGCGCCGGTTTTATTCGCGTTATTCAGTGCTGCAAACGTCACTGGATCGTGCCCATTGCAAACTAGCCCTTTGGCCAAGTGACGTGCGTTAACGCCCGTGCGCTTCATCGCAACATGCAACCTAATGCGACTATCACTTTTAATGGCTTCACACACCCTCACTAGCTTCTTTTCCATAACCGGATCCATATACTCTGCGCTAACTGAAGTCGCACACAAAGCACTTAGTCCAACAACACCCGCAATCATTACATTTTTCATGACATTCCTCTTTATATTAGTTTTTATCGACAACCGAAATATTAAAAAGCCACACAATTGGCTGGTTCAGCTAATAAGTAGATGATGAATGTGACATGGTTGTTTAAATATTGCTTAAGCGCGGTAAAATGAGATAAAGCGATTAAGTAAGGATTGTTCGGGTTCAACCGTCTTACAGTTAACAGCGTTCAACTGAATACATATTTATCTTGTTACGTGTCAGAATTTAGCTAGTATGAAAAACATACATGGATGTAGATATTTTTAGGGATAAAACATGACAATCTGCCAGCAACATCAACAAAGAAGCTATGCTCAAATTCGTGAAAAAATGCAACCTGGCGACATCATCGCCTTTGGCGGCAATAGTCTTTTTTCCAAATGGGCAAAGCTCACTACCCGTTCTGTGGTTACCCACGTTGCAGTTGTTATCAAAACTCAGATTTTGGATGAAGGTAGTGGCCGGTATTTCAACCAAGCCATCGAAGCTACCAGTTATAACGGAAAATGCGGCGTCATGCTTACTCGATTGAGTGAGCGTGTTGCCACCTACGATGGCGACATGTGGTGGCTTCCTTTAGGTGATAAGGCTCGTGCCAATCTAGAGAAGAATAAAAATGCTTTCTTCGACTTTTTATTTCAACAAAATCATAAACCCTACGACATATGGCAACTATTTGGCTCTACTGTTGATGCAACAGATTCCATTCCCCTGCTTAAAGAAATGAGTTTAAACTCAGAAGACTTTTCCAGCTGGTTTTGTTCGGAGTTGGTAGCCGAAGCCATGGAAAGAGGAAAAATCATCGGTAGTGTTAATGCATCCGAGGTCACCCCAATTGATGTCTGTCGCTTTAATGTATTCGACGAGCAGTACGTACAATTCAGAGGGGAATCGAAAACAATTACCGGCTACAACTCTCTGCCGTTCGATACATGGCAGTAGCAGATTGAACAGGTTGAACGTGAAGATGTGCTAGGTGAGTTGAATGCGTAAGAACAGCGCGGATGTCCAAACATAAACACTTTATGCTTGGACTTGGGCCTTAAAAAGAAGAGTTGCTTAAAACGCGTTGTCCTGATGGATTTTTATAAACAAGGGAGTGCCGTGCTTACTGTAATCAATTTTGTATTCTTTACCATTAATCGTTTGGATGAACAGTAAGGTTTTTTCCTCACCAAATACGTCACCGACCGTCACATCAACCAGTTCCATATCTTGCTGTTTAGCTTCACGTTTATTATCGGGGATCGTCCCGGTAAACTCTTTAATACTTTTGTGGCTCACAATAATCGCTGGATTATCTTCCCCATTTGTGACTAACAAATCTAACTTTCTGATTTTATGGATTAAGGTATTACGCCCACTGACGAGGAAAGGTTTTTCGGTCATGCTTATCTCCAACTGCCCTTTTGATTTTTTTGCTAAGGCCCACTCTATACCCTGCAAGATAACAAAGTTTATTTATCCTTGCACAACTTTGTTATGTGCTTGTTAAGTTTATAGTTAAAGCGCGATTTAAGTGTATATAAAACCGTCAAACGCCTTTCATTTAATAACGCCTGCTAATGGATACTATAAACCAGTTGGGCATATCTTATTGAGTGGTATAAACAAAGCGGCTAAAGCACAAACAAAGCACAGTGAAAAAGCTCTGATCCAATGCTAAAAACAGTCGTTTGCACATTTTTCCAGCAAACTATCCGACAAAGCTTCGCAAACAGATGACAAGCCTAAAAAAACTGCTTATACTGCGCGTCGTTTTATACCTTCGCTCAATTCTTTGGCGAGTAAAACGGCGTTTCAGAATGGCCCAATAGCTCAGTTGGTTAGAGCACCCGACTCATAATCGGTAGGTCCCCTGTTCAAGTCAGGGTTGGGCCACCATTTTTTCTTATTTAAAACCAATCAGTTACACCTCTCCCTACCTTGCGTAGAAAGAAGAATTTAGGACCCCATCGCACCTATATCGCATAGGAAAAATGTTTTTCATACAAAACTGACGTTTCACATTCGATGTTACTCTTGTGCTGGCTTTAAGGGCTTTGCTTCAATTATCTAACGCACACTACCTCCCGTATTCCTTACAATCCACGCAAGCAAGTCTGCGTAGAAGGTAAACAAATGGCCTGCGGTCAGCATTGAAAATACAAAAAATATATACCGCTAAACCACTTCTATTGTCTTTACAAAAGGCGCCACCTCGCGGTTAAATTGAGCGCCTCTCTTGTGTCCAGCAAGAGAGCTCAATGTTTAACCAACCACGAAAGGGAGATGAACATGCAGCAAAGTAACGGGTTCGGTGTTTTTATAACGTCGCTCAAGAATGTGAGCAAGAATACAATTAAGACTGCCGGTAAGAGCGCAGCCCTGGCGATGGGTTTATTGATTGCTGTATCGCTACCGGCAAAGGCAGACACAAAACACGAAATTAGCGCAGCACCTGCGGTTATTCATTCGGTGTTTTTCTGGCTTAATAATCCTGAATCAGTTGACGATCGCAAATCCCTGATTGAGGGGCTAAACAGTTTGCGTGACATTCCGCAAATCCAAGCGCTACATGTTGGGGTACCCGCATCTACCGTTTCTCGGGATGTAATTGACAGCAGCTATCAAGTCTCAGAGCTCATGTTCTTCAATAGCGTTGAGGATCAAGACGAATACCAACGTCATCCTATTCATAAGAAGTTTGTGAAGGACTACGCGCACCTGTGGCAGAAAGTAGTTGTATACGACTCGCTAAATACGTTTTAGCTAGCCCTTGAAGCGCGGATTGTAGGTCAACTGATATGGCCTACAACACTGGTTCAAAACATACCTTAGAGATAACAAACGGAGCGCATTAGATACTCCGTTTTTATGCGTTTAGCCGTTCATCCGCGCTGCAGTTTATAAAAAAGTAAAAGCGCCGTAACCGACACTGGCCATTACGCCTATCGCCGACACCCAGCCCAGCGCTTTCATTTGACTCCCTGCCCGGCGCCAAATACGTCGCCTTGGTTTTGTTTCATGCCGGGAAATACGCGCCACACGCATACCGTACATATAGGTACCCGTAACGGTGAGGCCCGTTAAAAAAATACCGAAAATAAAATACAAAAACTTGCTAAACATACCGCCCCATTGCCCAAAATGCAGTGGGTCAGCAGCTTCTGAAATACGATTGTGCAAGGTTAAGCTAACTCCGTCATGTTGTTGAATGAGTTGCCCGTTTACAGGTTCAAAACTGACAAAGTTCGCTCTTGGGCGAACAAGTATTGCATCTGCTTGGCCTTGTATTTCCAAAGCATCAGCTGATTTTTGCGGGAAGTTAATCCTGGTAATAGACAGCGCTGGAAATTTTTCATGGGCTTGCGCTAACATTAACGCTAGGTGTTCAGTGTCTGGCATGAGCGAATTTGCTATAGACTTTGCGCCGCTGGCGGTTAACCGCTCTGGGCTAGGGGCACCTGCCCCCCAGCGTTCAGCTAAATACCAGCAGCCAGTCACACTAATGATCAGCAAAAACCATAAGCTCCATACACCCACTAAACGGTGTAAATCTACCCAGCGTGTTTGGCGGTGCTGCCAGCGCGGCGCACGAAAAAAGTGCTTCCACCATCCTTTATAGATATACAAACTCGACACTAACATCGCCAGCATCACCACTGCGAATAGGCTCACTACCGTGATGCCTAACGTGAGCGGCAACATCAAGTGGCGATGCAACATGCGAAAGAAACGCTGCCAGTTTTGCCAGCGCCCATCTCCAAGGTATTCCCCCGTGGTAGGATGAAAAAACAAGCGGTGGCGCTGTTCATCTCCATCAAGGTAAATAACTTCGGCGCTATACCAAGGGTGCAAAGGCGCTTGAATTGAGCGTAGTGTGCTAGCGGGGACTTCTTGCTGAGCACGGGCGTACACCGCTTGCCAGTTCATACCCTCAACACTTGACGGTGTAACTCGCATGGCGGGGTTGCTTAGCCAGTCCATTTCGTTTGAGAGCACAGCCAACGTGCCGCTCAACACAATGAAGCACAACATAATGGCCAGTTTCACACCTAGCCAACTGTGAACGCTGAACCAAGTTGCTCTATTCAATTTTCCTACTCAAGTCACTTTGCTCTGGTTGCTTTACGCCATTTTTTACTCTAATGCCCGTGCTAGCTCAGCTCTCGCCCCAATCTAGATTAAAAACTGTATTTCAACTGAGCAATCACTTCTCTAGGTTGCCCTGGGAAATGGCCATTACGTTCGCTGAAACCGCTCACGGCATATTCTTTATCAAACAAATTATTCACGTTTACGCTAAGGAGTATATTGTCCCACTTGGTAGTCCAACTCGCGTCAAATACAGTAAATGCCTTGACCTTTTGGGCGTCAGAGCTGATTTGCTCACTGACGTAATTAACGCCCAATGCAATTGACGAATTGATGCTATGTATAGCGTAACGCCCCCATAAACCAGCTTGCTGTCGCGGCGCATTTACAAAGCGATCCCCTGCCCCAAAGGTGTTGCTTGAACTGCCGTCAACCACTATGGTGTCATTGTATGCATAGTTGGCAGTGATGCTCAGCTCATCCGTAATATCCCCCACAAGCGTAAACTCAGCGCCGTCACTTTCCACGTTGCCAAAGTTTATCAAGGCTGATTCAGTGTCCTCATTCTCGCCTTCAATAAAATTAGGGTTACTGGCGATCAAATTCTCTTTGTTGATGTGATACACCGCCAAGGTGGTCAGAATGCTACCGCCTAACCATTCATTTTTCACACCGACTTCAATTGAGTCCCCAGTAACAGGCTCAAGATCTGTCACACTCGCATCAGCTTGGTCTGTGGCATCTACAGGATTAAAACTTTCAGAGTAATTCGCATAAAATGACATATCTTCAAGTGGTTTAAAGCTAATCCCAGCACGATAAGAAACATCTTGATCGCCATACTCAAAGGCGCTTTGTTTATCACGCTCTTCAAAGTGATCAAACCGCGCCCCTAACATCAGCGTCCACTTGTCGCCCAGTTGCAGCATGTCTTGCACGTACAAGCCTTGGCGATTACGCCTGATGCCATCGCGATTTTGATCCGTCAGGTTGTAGCTATCCGGGTCGGTTTCACCATAATTAAGGTTGAATATATTCAGGTTACCCACGCCATCGGCTTCGTAGCGGGCGCGCAGATACTCGTAATCAGTGTCTATGTAATGCCAATCACCACCAAACAATAATTGGTGCTGCATGCCAGCAACACTAAAATCATAAACAAAATCAGTGGTTAAGCTAATTTCATCATTGGCTCTGTATTGATCCCGATATTCTCGGCGAATGGTTTCATCATCAATGTTTGCTTCACTGTCGCCGTTAACATCAACCCAACTGCGCGATTCGTGATAGGCCTGATCACGCTCATTAGTCATCAAGCGTAAGGTTGAATTCACGCTAAACGCATCACTAAATACGTGCTCAAGTTCAGACTGCACAACCCAAGCTTCAAGATCTTGGTAATCACTTTTTTCATTGGCGTTGTAGGTGCGATCAACCAAAAAATTACCGTTATCGTCCACCGGCACGCCTCGCAGTCTGTGCCCACCAAGATTCTGCACTATGTAATCAAAAGTGGTGGTTAATCGGGTATCGTCACTGAAATCATGTAATAGCCCCCCAGCAAGTTCGATGTTTTCCATATCAGCATTGTTACGAAAGCTATCTTGGGCTTCATAAAAGCCGCCCAAACGATATGCTGTGGTGTCGGTTAATGCTCCCGTCGCTTCCCCTGAAATACCGTGCAAGTCGAAGTTACCTAACGTCAGATTAATTTCTGCGCTTTCATTGAAGGTTGGCTTTTTGGTCACATAGTTGATCATGCCACCGGGCTCGCCACCACCATACAGTGCAGCAGCTGGGCCTTTTAGCACCTCAACCCGATCAACATTAAATAAATCAGGCACGCTGAATCCTGAATAAGGATCACCTCTTACACCATCATAAAAAACATTGCCATCATCGCGAAAACCGCGAAATGTCACCCCTGAATAACTGTATTCACTGACCCCAGCGATAGAGCGATATAAATCGGTGATATCTCGCGCCGCTTGGTCAGAAATCAGCTGAGCGGTAAGCACTTGCGCTGACATGGGTATATCAAGTAAATCGGCATCAGTCTTAGTGCCTAACTTCGTGCGGGTGTCTAAATAAAACTGCTGTGCTCGCCCAGTCACTTCTAAATGCTCAATGTCATCGCTGGGTTGCTGAGCTAAAACACCAGAGCTTAATCCTAAAGCGGTGATACCGGATAAAAAACAACCAAGTGAAGCTGCATTACGAGCCATGAAATAAACATCCTACTAATATAAGGGCCGGAAAGGCGCACACCATACAGTTAATGAGAATGATTTTCAATTACAAGTATGGCCTGGTAATGTAAGATCTTGATCAATTGGCCAAATTCGCGCATTTACTGGCAGTCAATTCTTCAGGATAGGAGTCACCGCATTCACCAGGTAGGTATTTTACCCACTGACATTTACCGCTCGTAGATGGTCAATTTACTTGCTATATTGCGCGCCATATATAGGTTTTATGCTGTGTTTATTTCGGATTTAACGAATATGACGAAGGCGTAAATTAAATGGGAATCTGGTGTGATACCAGAACTGTACCCGCAACTGTAAACAAGCCACGTGTCGAGGATAATCGCTCGAGTGCTTGTAAGTCAGATACCAGCCTTATTCACCCTTTAATTATTTTCACGCGGGAATACGTGAATAACAGATTGTCCTTTTAGTATGTGATACTGAGCGCACTGTGTATTCCCCCTTTAGATCGTATTTTGATCGATATGACAATACAGGTGCCATGCCAAATTCAGCTAACCTACAGGCGAAACAGCTCTCCTACCAGATAGCGCACAAAAGTATTTTGTCTGACATTAATCTCTCCCTTGAGCGCGGCAAAGTGCTGGGTGTGCTCGGCCCTAATGGTGCCGGTAAAACCAGCTTGCTAAAGATGTTATCCGGCCAAACAGCCAGTAAAAACCAAGTGGATTGGTGCGGCAAAGCACTTGAAGAATACAGCCCACTCGAACGCGCTCGGCAAATTGCTGTGGTCAATCAATTAAATGAAAGTGTATTCGCTTTGAGCTTGCAACAAATTGTGCGCATGGGTTGGCTACCCCATAAAACGTTGTTGTCTCGGGAAACCGAGCAAGATCACCAACACCTCGCGGCATCAATCGCCAAGGTAGGCCTTAGCGATAAAACGCATCAAACGTTTAGCTCACTGTCAGGAGGTGAGCAACAACGGGGATTGATCGCCCGGGCATTAGTCCAAAAAGCGGCGCTCATTGTGTTAGATGAGCCCGTCAATCACCTAGATATTTATTATCAACACCAAGTACTTAAGTTACTGCGCACCCTCGCCCATCAGCAACAAATGACCGTAGTGATGAGTTTGCATGATATTAATTTAGCCGCCAGTTACTGCGATCACTTATGTTTACTAAATGACGGCAAGATGATCGCACAAGGGCCAGTTGAGAGTGTGCTAAAAGCGACAACGTTAGAGCACGTTTTTAACATTCCTTGTCGTATTCGCCGCGATGAAGTGACCGAAAATCTACGGGTAGACTTTTACCCTCCCGATGAACAAGAGCGCCCTTCTCTGCCTGAGGTAACACAACAGTCAAAAGTGCATTCAAGCGAAGCGAGTAACAAATCACATAAAGAAGCACACAAAGAAGTAAGCGATAAGAAGGGCAAATTGAAATGACTAACCGCTGGTCGTTGCTATTTGTACTTGCGGTACTCTCGCCCATTATCGGCATATTTTTTGGTGCTGCAGACTTGCCTGCATCTGAACTGTATCACTGCATAGTTGACCAGTGTAGCACTGACGTTAACGCGCTAATATTTTGGGAGATTCGCTTACCTAGAGTGCTCGTGGGCTTTTTAGTTGGCGCAGGCCTTGCTGTTGCCGGGGCCACATTGCAAAACATTACCCGCAACGGATTGGCTGATCCTTACCTATTCGGTGTGGTATCTGGCGCAGGGCTCGGAGCGAGTATCGCAACACTGTTGTTTGACAGTCAAATAGGCGAAACCTTAACGATATTCGGTATGTTGCCTGATGTGCCTTTTTCAATCGCACTGCCGGTCGCCGCCTTTTTAGGCGCAGTATTTGCCGTTACCTTAGTCCAAGCGCTGGCCGCAACATCTTTTGGAGGGCGCGGCGAGCACATGCTGTTAGCCGGTGTGGCGGTGTCATTTATGCTCAGTGCTCTGAGTCACTTTTTACTGTTTTTAGGCGACCCTTTCGCTGCAAACAAAGTTATTTTCTGGTTAATGGGCAGTCTTGCTCGCACTGAAATGTGGTACGCCTGGATCATGCTACCCGTGGTTATGGGCAGCGTGGTACTGCTGTTACTTTTCGGTCGGCGCTTAGATGCCCTCTTGCTAGGCGACGAAAATGCCAAAACCCTAGGCATTAACGTCACCGCTCTTCGCTTAATGGCTTTAGGTATTTGCGCTGCACTAACCGCGTGCATTGTGGCTTACTGCGGCGGCATTGGGTTCGTTGGCTTACTTATCCCCCATATTGTGCGACGCTGGGTTGGGGTGACGAGCCGCGCTTTAATTTTAGGCTGTGTACTCATCGGCGGCAGTTTTATGGTGCTAGTTGATATCGTTGCCCGCTCGGCCCTTTCAGACCAAGAAATCCCTATCGGCATTATCACTTCAGCCATCGGCAGCGTGTTTTTCTTACTCGCTATTCGTCAGCGACAGGCATGAAAACAATGCATAGTCCAAATAGTGCAAATAGAGAAAATCGGGGCAATCAAGAAAATAGAGAAAATGGCGCTCGAGAAATAAATATTAAGAACCCAACCAAATCACGATTGGAACAACACATATGTTAGATCCTGAAGTAACTGCAGCGCCAGCATCTGTAGACTCAGAGAAAGCACCCTCACGCTCAATGCAAGAAGCGATAAAGCCAGTTCACAAGACATCAAGGAAGGCACAAAAAATGTCAGAACAACAACACTCATTATCTTCATCCGTATTCGATCAGTCTCACTGGCAAATATCCCCCGTCGATACCAGTAACCTCAGCGATATAGATGAGCGAATTAACAATAAAACTAAACCCTTAGGGGCCCTAGGCCAGCTTGAAGATCTCGCTCGCCAGCTTGCTCAAATACAACAAAGCCTCTCGCAAACAGGCAGCCGTATTGACACCCGAATCGTCATAAATAAGCCAGTTATGCTGGTATTTGCCGCCGATCACGGCATTGCCGCCAATGGCATCAGTATTGCCCCATCTGACGTCACCCAGCAAATGGTGAGCAATTTTCTCAATGGTGGCGCGGCAATCAACTGCTTTAGCACCACGCTAGGCTGGCAGATGAAAGTCGTCGATGCCGGTATGCTCAGCCCAGTGAGCGGCAATGCCCGTCTGTCAGCAAGCAATATGTTGATTGAACAGCAAATAGGCCAAGGTACGGCGGATTTTTCAAAACAAGCTGCGATGACACCAGCCCAAGCAGAGCAAGCGCTGACGATGGGCGCAAACGTTGCTGCACAGCATATTGCCCAAGGCAGCAATGTGCTGGCATTTGGCGAAATGGGCATTGGCAATACCAGTAGTGCATCAGCCTTGTTATCCCTCATTTGCGGGTTGAGCCCACAGCACACAACAGGCAAAGGCACAGGCATAACGGATGAACAATTAACGAAAAAAATTCAGCTCATCGAAGATGCTTTAGAGCGAGTCAATAAAGCCCACGGCACAAAGGCCTTTACCCCTAAAACCGCACTGATGGAAGTAGGTGGTTTTGAAATCGCACAAATTGTGGGTGCCATACTCGAAACCGCTAAAGCCGGTAAAAGCATCTTAGTGGATGGATTCATTGTCAGTGTAGCAGCGCTGATTGCCGTGCGTATTGCGCCGCGCGCACGGGATTATATGCTATTTGCCCACTGTTCAGCAGAATATGCCCACCAGCAAGTGTTGGCTCAATTAGACGCTCGGCCGCTATTGTCTTTAGGCTTGCGCCTTGGCGAGGGCACTGGTGCAGCGCTGGCTTTACCCTTGCTGCAAGCAGCAGCCAGTTTCTACAATGATATGGCCACATTTGAGAGCGCTGGCGTGACGGTATAAATGACTAGCACCACGTTAGCGAAATAAAGACGAACATGACTCGATTTTTAAACTATCAGTTCAATTTAATACTATTAGCAGTGAGTTTTTTCACCCGCTTACCTGTGCCGACTGCAATTGATTACAGCCCACAAAAATTGCACCAAGCGGGACGATATTTCCCATTAGTTGGCTGGCTGCTGGCTGCTTTATTAAGCGCATTTTACTGCTTCATGCTGCCCTATTTAGGACGAGAACCGACAGTATGCTTGCTTATTATATTTAGTTTAATGCTAACGGGTGCAATACATGAAGATGGCCTAGCAGATACGGCCGACGGTTTTTGGGGGGGTCAGAGTATCACGCGCAAGTTGACCATCATGAAAGACAGCCAAATTGGCACATACGGCACGTGCGCACTGATTTGTGCGCTATTGAGCAAGTTTATACTGCTGAGCTCGCTAGCCGCGGATCAGCACCTACTGCTGGCCCTAGCCATTGCCTACCCTTTGTCTCGCGGGTTGGCTATTTCGCATGTGCAACACCTCGCCTATGCACGCAAAAATAGTGATAACAGTAAAAGTGACTCGTTAGCACAGCCTATGCAACCTCGGGTGTTACTTTGGCTGCTCGCCTCAAGTGTACCTGCGGTACTATGGTTACCACTATCCAGTGCAATACTCGTCATAGTCAGTGCATGTGTGCTGCGCTTTGCCCTTAAACATTGGTTTAAAAAGCACATTGATGGCTATACAGGGGACTGCTTAGGCTTTGCTCAACAAACCCAAGAGTTACTCATCTATCTTCTGTTGATTATCACGTTACCTAAAACAGTGAATGAGCAGACCATAGGCTTTCTTTTATGAACGTCCTATTGATAAAAACAGTCTTAAACTTGCCCCTCAAACGTCGCGTTGAGTCATTACAAATATTTTGTTGGAGAGCTGAACAATGCTGCATTTAATTATTGGCGGTGCTCGCTCTGGCAAATCAAACTTTGCGTTGCAACAAGCCCTCGCTCTAAGCCAACAATCCGGCAAAAATGTCACCTTTGTCGCTACCGCCACCGCGACAGACACAGAAATGAGCAAGCGTATTATGCGCCATCAACAGGAGCGCCCAGCACATTGGGCGTTAGCTGAAGTGCCTCTGAATTTAACTGAGTACATCGAGCTCTATTCAGATAAGGGCGTTACAACTGATAGCGATCAGCCGATACTGCTCATCGACTGTTTAACCCTTTGGCTCAACAACCAGCTTTACCATCAACCACAACAAGATTTCAGCATCCTATTTCAAGGCTTCACCCAAGCCCTTCGCGCCAGTGAATCAAGTATAATTATGGTGGCAAATGAAGTTGGCTTGGGCGTTATCCCCATGGGGGAAGTCACTCGAGAGTTTGTTGATCAAGCGGGTTGGTTGAATCAAGCTGTGGCAAGTATTGCAGATCACGTCACCTTTGTTGCCGCAGGGTTACCCATGGCATTAAAGAGTCCTCAAAAATGAGTAGCAAACCTGTGAAAGATAGCGCAGCGAATGATAACGCGGTGAATCATGTCGCTGTGAATAACAATACTGGCGATAGCCCTGCACTGAGCAGCCGTTCAGTGGGTAGCCATCAACTTGACCATGGCGCAGCAACCACGTTCAATTTGCTGCGCCATGGTCAAGTTGATGGCCCTAGCGCACTTTATGGCAAGACCGACATTCCCCTTAGTGAACAAGGTTTACACGCTATGCAAGCGCAAATGCAAAAAACGTCAAAAGTGGATGTCATCATTTCATCCCCTCGGCTGCGTTGCCTGCATTTTGCCAAGGCATTCGCTGAATTTTTATCCGTACCACTGGTGATTGAAGACGACCTTCAAGAGTGTGATTTTGGTTTGTATGACGGTATCCCCTTTGATGATTTAAGCGAGCAATGGCTTGAGCTAAATGCGTTTTGGCAAGAGCCTATGCATAACACCTTACCAAACGCCGAATCCTTAGAACGTTTTCATCAACGGGTAGTAAATTGTTGGCAGCGTTTAACCACTAAGCACCAAGGGCAAAACTGCTTAGTGGTTAGCCATGGCGGCGTGATACGCCAAATTTTAGCTGATGTGTTATCTGCAAATTGGCAACAGGGTGATTGGTACGCCAAGTTGCAAATTGGCTATGCCAGCCTAACGCGTATCGCTATCGCAGAGTACGAGCAAGCGGTTCCTGTGGTGAACTTTATCGCCAAACCAGCGTTTAACGAGAACGCACTATGACCTCTAAATGCATGACCTATAAAAGCATGATCGTTAAAAGCACAGCCTTTGAAAGCACAGCCGCTAAAAGCATGAGCGCTAAAAGCGCGACCATCATGATCCAAGGCACTACGTCAGATGCAGGTAAAAGCATGCTCGTGGCAGGGTTTTGTCGCTGCCTGAAAAACAGCGGCGTTCGGGTGGCTCCCTTTAAGCCACAAAATATGGCCCTCAATAGCGCTGTTACTAAAGGTGGCGGTGAAATAGGCCGTGCGCAAGCGGTACAAGCACAAGCGGCCGGCGTTGAGCCCAGCGTCCACATGAACCCAGTGTTACTCAAGCCAAGCTCAGATACCGGCGCACAGGTGATCATTCAGGGTAAAGCGGTGTCAGACATGCAAGCCAAGAAATACCATGACTACAAAAAAGTCGCTATGCAAGCCGTCCTCAGTTCCCATCAATGCTTAACGCAAGAGTACGACGTGATTGTGGTAGAAGGCGCAGGCAGCCCAGCGGAGATTAATTTACGCAAAGGCGACATCGCCAATATGGGCTTTGCCGAAGCGGTTGATTGCCCAGTGATCATAGTGGCAGATATCGATCGCGGCGGCGTATTCGCGCAACTTGTTGGTACATTAGATTTACTGTCAGAATCTGAACAAAACCGCGTGGTCGGCTTTGTCATTAACAAGTTTCGTGGTGACATCAAACTACTCGAGTCAGGTTTAACCTGGTTAGAAGACCGAACGAAAAAACCGGTGTTAGGTGTACTGCCCTATATTCACAACTTACAATTGGCCGCTGAAGACGCTATTCAAGCAGAACAGAATTTAGATGAAACAAACATACGAATACACATATGTGTTCCTGTGTTTAAACGCATCAGTAATCACACCGATTTCGATATGCTGCGCGTACACCCCCAAGTAAAACTGACCTTTGTGGCCCAAGGCCGCCCTATTCCAGCCTGTGATTTGATCATATTACCGGGTAGCAAGAATGTGCGTGCCGACCTAGCATTGCTAAAAAAGATGCGATGGGACGCAGGCTTACAACGTCACCTACGCTACTCCGGTAAAGTATTAGGTATTTGCGGTGGCTATCAAATGTTGGGCCAAAGTATTTCGGATCCCAGCGGCGTTGAAGATACGCCAGGCACCAGCGAAGGCTTAGGTTATTTGCCTATCACCACGCAATTACAAGCACAAAAACAACTTACCCAAAGTCACGGAGACTTATTAATCCATGAAAATGGCAGCGCACCTATTCGAGGCTACGAAATTCACATAGGCACTAGCGTGCGAGCTGATAATGCCAAGCCGATGATCTTATTAAACAACGGCGAGTATGAAGGCTGTATCAGTGAAGACAACCAAGTTGCGGGTAGTTATTTACACGGCCTGTTCGATTCACCACAGGCTTTGCAGCATATACTTGCTTGGGCAGGTGCCAATACAGAACTCGCCGAGGATTACGGGGCGCAACAAGAGCGCGAAATAGAGCGCTTAGCTCAGGTGTGCCAAGGGCATCTCAACTGGGATGCCATTCACACCATTATCGAACAACAATTTACCGCGCCGTCTTTTTCCAGCGCGGCCACCCACAGCAAAGAGGGAGCATAAACTTATGTCTGACACCCCATCAAACGACAATAAAGACGAAAAAAAAGACGAAAACCATCGCCATAAAGCACGTATGCAGCAGCAAAAAGCCAAAGTGGACGAGCGTATCGCCAACGCGCAAGTCGAAAAAGGTGTATTGATTGTCATCACAGGTAATGGCAAAGGTAAGTCTACCTCGGGTTTTGGCACAGTCGCCCGAGCAGTCGGTCATGGCTTAAAAGCTTGTGTCGTACAATACGTAAAAGGCACTTGGCCCTGCGGCGAGCGTGATTTATTAGAAAAACTAGGCGTGGAGTTTCACGTTATGGGCACGGGGTTCACTTGGGAAACCCAAGACAAGGAAACCGACAAAGCCGCAGCACAAAAAGCTTGGGAATTTAGCAAAACATGCTTGCAAGACCCAAGCATCGATTTGCTGCTACTCGATGAAATCACCTACATGTTGACCTACAAATACATCGATTTGGATGACGTATTAGCCGCTCTGGAAAATCGCCCTGCCAATCAGCATGTGGTAATAACGGGCCGCGCCTGTCACCGGGCGGTTATCGAATTAGCCGACACCGTCAGCGAAGTACGCCCTATCAAGCATGCATTTGAAGCAGGTATTAAGGCGCAAAAGGGAATTGATTGGTAATGACACCGACAAAGCAAAATAGGCTCGTTTGTCTGTTAACCTGTATTGTCGTGCTAGCGTTCAATGCATCAAGCGTTTCTGCCCAATATGAAACAACTAAAAGTGAACGTGCCGATGCTAATACCGCTGTTGATGATGTGCCTGGCAATGAGGTAAATAATGCGGCCAGCAACCCAAGCAATAGAGCGCAATCTGAAATATCAGAAGCTGACGCTATCTTTGATGAAATAAGTCAGCTTAGCAAAGATAAACGGCAGAAATTGCGCATTATTGCGTTAGCGCCACATATCGTCGAATCGCTTTTTGAAGTAGGTGCGGGCCAGCAAATTATCGCCACAACCGCCCATGCAGATTACCCAGAAGCGGCCAAAGACATTCTACAAATTGGTAACTACGCCCGCCTACAAATCGAAAAGATCGTACAGCTGCAGCCTGACGTAGTGATTGCTTGGAAAACCGGTAATCCGGGAGATGATTTAGCACGGCTGAAGCAGTACAAAATTAAGGTTATATATTCAAACCCTAGGACCTTGTCACAGGTCGGTGACGAACTTCTCATGCTAGGTCAGGTTACGGGGCGCGAAGACGTTGCCGAACAGGCCGCTTCACAATATACGGCGCAGCTCGACAGGCTCAAAGCGCGCTATGCCAAAAAGCCCCCTATGCGCACCTTTTATGAGCTTTGGTCTAGGCCACTGCGCACCGTGGCAAACAATGCATGGCCGCAACAACAATTAGCCCTTTGTGGTGCCAAAAACCCGTTTGCCAACGCCAGCGATGACTATCCGTCTGTCGGTTTAGAGCAAGTGCTAGTGGCGTTGCCACAAGTCATTATTCAACCCACGCAGCACGCCTCCGATACGCCTGACGCTTTGAATTGGGCCCAGTGGCAACACATTCCAGCAGCCAAGAACGGTTTTATCTTTCACCCCAATGCTGACAAAGTACACCGCATGACCAGCCGCATGTTGGATGAAGTGGCACTGATGTGCGAACAAATCGATAAGGCCCGTCAGTTTTACCAGACTGATACGCCGTTACCCCATTAACCGAGTTTGCATACGTGATCTCTATTACCGCTGCTCACCCTGATACGGTCCATTTTTACCTTTGCCGTCATGGGCAGAGTGAATTTAACGCCAAGGGGTTATTACAAGGGCACTTAGACAGCCCGTTAACCGCAAAGGGAATAGCGCAAGCACGAGCCTTGGCGTTGAAAGCCAAGCATTGGAAAATCAACCATATCGTTAGTTCGCATCTTGGCCGCGCTCAGCAAACGGCGGACATTTGCGCCCAAGCACTTAACAATGGCGCACAAGGCTCATTGCGCCTCGAGCCACAAAACTTTGCAGATTTAGCAGAACGCCATTTAGGCGATTGGCAAGGCAAACCCATAAAGCAATTACCGGAATTCCATGCATTTAATCAGCTGTGCTACCAACAAACGCACATCACTCCGCCGAACAGCCTAGAGCCAGATAATAGCCTTGAGCCAGAAAACAGCCTTGAGCGAACGGACAGCCGTGACCTTAATAACAACCTAAAGCAGAGTGAAAGCACAGCCACGGTTCGCGAGCGAATGCAAAAAGCGCTCGTCTGTATCGCGTATTCCAAAGCACTAAACAGCAAGCCATCACAAGCGCAACACAATGTGCTCGTTATCAGCCATGGCGACGCTATTGCCTGCTTAATGAGCTTATTTAGGCCGCCTATGTTGCTCCCAAACACCCAAGGCATATTGCTTAGCTATCAAAATGACACGCTGGAATGGGGCGGCTTGCTTGACTGAGCTCAGCGCTTGGGTGGCGACCATGCTATCTTTTTCAAGCTTGGCTGTAATAGGCGCGCAAATGCTGTTCGCCTTGCTGCTTGATAAAGTATTAGGTGAGCCTAAACGCTTTCATCCCCTTGTGGGGTTTGGGCATTTAGCAAATCGCTTAGAGGCTAAAGCTAACGCTCAACTATTCACTGCACAGCAAACATCCCTAGTAAAAACACGCTTCAAAGGTGCTCTGTGTTGGCTCATACTTGTCCTGCCTCTACCAATGACGTTATGGGTGCTCAACTATGGCGTCATGCAATATGCCATGAGCAACGACGCTGTATTGCTAGCGGGCTGCATGTTCTTATTAAACGCCTCGATATTGTATTTAGCTATTGGCATGCAAAGCCTCAAAGAGCACGCCATGCAGATATACCAGCCATTAGCAGAAGGAGATTTAGCCCAAGCGCGGCATTTCACCAGCTATATGGTTAGCCGAGATACTACCGAGTTAACGCCAAACAACATGAGCCGCGCCGCAGTAGAATCTGTGCTAGAAAATGGTCATGACGGCGTGATAGCCAGCTTGTTTTATTTTGCCATCGGCGGCGCTCCACTGGCGGTTCTTCATCGTCTTAGCAATACCCTTGATGCTATGTGGGGCTATAAATCACCGCGCTTTTTGCACTTTGGTTGGTGGGCCGCCCGAACGGACGACCATCTTGGTTGGTTAAGCGCTTATTGCACCTCCCTACTGTATGTATTGGCCGCTCCGGCACCTATTCGTTTCACACATTTAGCACGCGCATGGCAGCAAGCTAAGGGCTACAAGAGCAAAAACGGCGGTCGCTGTATGGCCACTGGCGCCGGTGCGCTTGGCTTCACAATTGGGGGAGCATCACAATATCAAGGCAACACAGTACATAGCCCAATATTAGGCAGTGGAGAGCGCGTTACCTTGACCGACATACCGCGCAGTATTCGCCTGGTGCAGCGCAGTGCCTGGCTATTTTCAAGTGCCATTTTGCTTTGTGGTTTATTGGGGTTGATAGGGCTAATCGCACTATGCGGCTTTTACGGCCTCAGTACCGGCATCATTTTCTAAAGGATTTATTTTTATGGATAAAAATACAACGGCTGTAACCCGTGCTCCAACACAGGTCAATCAAACAGGTGATGGGGCAACCGATATACTAAAAAGTGCGCCAAGCGATGCGACACACGTTGATGCAGAACAGCCATTAATGCACGGCGGGCAATTAAGCACCATGGCCCAGCGTTACCACATAGAGGAAAAAGACTGGCTTGATTTATCCACCGGCATTGCGCCTATCGCTTATCCTGTTGGCATAATTCCCACCGCCTGCTGGCAACGTTTACCACAAAATAACGAAGGGCTATTACACGCCGCACGTGGCTACTATCAAACCCACCATTTGCTGCCAACACCTGGCAGCCAAAGCATCATTCAAATGCTACCGCAACTTTGCCGCGCCCGAGGCTTTGCTAGCAGCAGGGTATGGCTGCCAAAAGTAGGCTATCAAGAACATCGCAAAGCATGGCAAAAAGACCAGTATCAAACTCTCGATTACACTGACGTTACTGAGTTAGGCCAAATAGGGCACAAGGATATTGTGCTATTGATCAATCCAAATAATCCTACGGGTGAACATTATCCAAAGGCGTACGTCGACCAATTACACAAAGACATTCATGCCAAACAAGGGCTTCTGATCATTGACGAAGCCTTTATGGATGCAACACCGGAAGAATCCATGGTGCAAGCATTTAGGCGACTTAATAGCGCAACTCCGCAGCAGGCAGGCACTAAGCACCAAGACTACAGCGACGCCTTGATTATATTACGCTCAGTGGGCAAGTTTTTCGGGTTAGCAGGTATCCGCTTAGGGTTCGTACTGGCAAATGAAACTTGGCTTAATGCAATGGCCTTATCATTAGGCCCTTGGGCGGTAAGCGGCCCCGCGCTTTTCGTTGGCGAACAGGCACTAGCAGATAAACGCTGGCAAGAAGAACAAAGGGTTGTACTCTGGCGTTTAAGTAGCGCATTACAAAGCACATTGAAACAACTATTCACACAACCTGTGCATGGCACGTTGCTATTCAAAACGGTTCACACACCCAACGCCCCCGCAATTTTTGACGCTTTATGCCAGCAAGGGATTTACGTGCGCTTATGCGACGAAAAAGACGCCCTACGATTTGGTATTGCGAACGAACAGGGCCTGATAAGGTTAAAAGACGCATTACACACATCGCCGATTCAGCGACTCTTGTAAGTGACTTTATCAAAAGCACTGCTGTTGGCTAAACATGCTCGCTAAATGATCAAGCAATGCTCTAATGCGTGCCGGCAGATGCCGGTTTGATGCATACACCGCACTCAACGTCAGTTGGTTCGCTTCGAATTCCTCAAACAATATCTGCAAGCTCCCCTCTTTTACGTAAGGTTCAGTGACATAAATTGGCCCCATGCCTATGCCCAGCCCCTGCGCCGCCATCTGCGTAACAGCCCGAGGAGAGTTTGACGCAAACACCCCATGCACATTCACATTAAACGTCAGGCCATTTTCTTTGAATTTCCAATTTAGCGGATCCACTTGTGACTTTTGCAATAAGCAGTGATGAGTGGCTAAGGCATTCGGATGACTTGGTGCACCTTTTTGCGCTAAATACTCGGGGGAAGCAAATACCACAACGCGCATATTCATCAACTTTTTGGCAATAAGAGTCGAGTCCTGTAGATCGCCAAAGCGAATTGCCACGTCTACCCCTTCATCGATAATGGCCACCCGCTGATCTGACAAACTAAGCTCTACGCTGATATCAGGGTGTTGTTTTAAAAATGGCGCTAGGGCGTCCACCAACTTAGTGCTACCAAACGCGGTGGGTGCCGTTAGTCTTATAGTACCTGAAAGTGCAGATTGACGATGTTGGATCACATCTTCTAATTCATCAAATTGCTCCAACAGGGGCACACATCGCTCGAAATAAGCCCGCCCGGTCTCAGTCAATGTGACACTACGAGTAGTACGATGAAACAACAAGGCATCGTGTTTTTTTTCCAACTGGCCAATATATTTGCTTGCCAATTTTGTGCTAATACCCAGCTGTTTTGCGCCACTTGTAAACGATTTTTGCCGTGCCACTGCAATAAAAGTACGCATACCTTCTAGTGTGTCCATCGACTTCGCCCGTTTGATATCTGAATTTTCGCGATTCAATTGAGAACATATTGTACATAGTAATTCTACAAATCAACATATTGTTCATAGAAAAGAGCGCGTCTATTATTTGTTCAACACGACGACACTGAACAGCTTTAGGTTCAGCGCTTTAATTAATCACCAGAGGACATCTTTATGGACAATCCCATTAAAATTTATTCATTCCCGTTATCAGGCCACGCCCAACGCGTAGAGCTTTTCGCAAATATCGCCGGCATTGCCCACGAAGTGATCAATGTGGACTTAGCCGGTGGCGAGCACAAACAAGCCGCCTTTTTGACACTCAACCCAGCAGGTCAAGTTCCTGTGGTGCAAGATGGCGAAGCCGTTATTAGCGATTCAAATGCGATCTTGGTTTATTTGGCACGCAAGTACGCGCCTGACTACATACCTACCGATGCGGTGCTCGAAGCGCAAGTACAACAGTTTTTGTCATTAGCCGCAGGTGAAATAGCGTTTGGCCCATGTAATGCCCGCTTAATTACCGTGTTTAATGCCCCCCTTGATGCTGATTTTGCTATCGCCACGGCAAACAAAGTACTAGGGAAGCTAGAAGCGCATTTAGAGGGCAGAGAATTTTTGGTCGGTGATAGCCCGAGCATCGCTGACATCGCTATTTACACTTACACAGCGCATGCGCCAGAGGGCAATGTGTCCTTGGCCAATTTCCCAAATGTTCGTCGCTTTTTAGCAAATGTAGAAGCGCTAAATGGGTTTAAACCCATGACAACCACAAAGGCAGGTCTTGTTGCCTAACGTTTAGCGTTTTTTGTTTATCTTTTGGCTGGGTAGTGCATCCAGCCATATCACTTGAATGTAGCAAATTAAATTACCTGTACTGGAGTATTCATGAAACTTACCCACACTCATACCCCATTTCACAACGGTGAGCGTCAGTTACAAGCCAGTGTAGGTGCTCTTGAGCAGATGGACGACATTGGCCGTCGCGCAATCCGTGCATACATGCCAGAGCAGCATAGGCAGTTTTTCCAGCAACTGCCGTTTATGATCCTAGGCAGTACGACAAATGAAGGGCAGCTTTGGGCGTCTATTTTGCCTGGAAAGCCAGGCTTCGTGCAGTCCCCCTTCCCTACAAAACTTACGGTAAATACGCCTATTCTAACAGGAGACCCACTAGCATCCGCCGTCAAGCAAGGGGCTCGCTTGGGTCTACTTGGGTTGGAAATGCCTACGCGGCGACGCAACCGGGTAAATGCCACCGTTACTGGGGTTTCAAATCATCAGCTTGAATTAGACGTTGAGCAATCTTTTGGCAATTGCCCGCAATATATTCAAACCCGAGAAATTCAATTTGTCCGCTCACCAGATGCCCCTATTCAGGCACCTGTTATTGAGGAATTTACTGAACTGAGTGCCTCATTAACAGCTTTTATTGGTCAAGCAGATACGTTTTTTGTCGCCAGTTCGGCAGGGCAAAATCCTCAACACACAGTGAGCAATGGAGAACCTACGCGCAGTACTATGGGGGTTGATGTCTCGCACCGTGGTGGCATGCCTGGCTTTATAAAAGTACAAGGTAATACCTTGACGATCCCAGATTATGCAGGGAATAACTTTTTCAACACCTTAGGCAACTTTGTTATCAACCCCAAAGCAGGCTTACTCTTCGTCGATTTCACGACAGGCGATGTTTTTATGTTGACCGGTGAAGTCACACTGCTTGCTAGTGACTCCCCTTTGATCGAAGGCTTTCAAGGGGCACTACGCGGCTGGCAATTTACGTTAATCCGCGGCATAACCTTAAAAGCGGCCTTACCGTTTCGGGCAGCCTTTGAAAGCTACTCTGCTAACGCAAAAGCAACTGGCACTTGGGCACAAGCAGAAGCGATAATAAAAGCACAAGCACAACGTAACCAGTGGCGCCCATTTATCGTCACTAAAATAGAAGACGAAAGCAGTACAATTCGCTCATTCTACTTATGCCCAAGTGACAATGTACCTGTATTGCCCTCTTCCCCAGGCCAACATCTCACCTTGCGTATAAAACAGCCCAACACTGACAAGTGGCTCGTGCGCAATTACACCGTATCCAGCGCCCCGACAGGCAATTATTATCGCATTTCGGTCAAGCGTGAATGCCATGGCCAGGTATCAAGCGCGCTACATGCCAACGTACGCGTGGGCAGTGAAATATACATAAAAGCGCCGAGCGGACACTTTTTTATCGACAACAAACAACGGCGCTCTGCTGTTTTGATAGGGGCTGGCGTCGGTATAACCCCTATGTTATCTATGGCAAATGATGCCCTTGGTGAAGGGTTACGCAGTCGTTATGTTCGCCCGATGGCCGTAATTCAAGCGGCTAAAGATAGACACCAGCGGGGGTTCTACCAAGAGCTCTCTGATATTGCTAATCGCAGTGCTGGGCGTATTCAGTATTACTCTGTGTTAAGTGATATTGACGCTGGCAAGCCGCCTAAACCAGTGCCATCTATAGACTACACAACTCAAGGGCGGATAAACCACACCTTATTACTCGGCGTACTCAATACAATGGGCACTGCGAATAGCAACGATGCAACATCACTATTCGACAAAGACTTTTATCTTTGTGGCCCCCAAGGCTTTATGCAAAGCATATACGACGTATTAATTGAACTTGGCGTACAAGATAAAGACATTCATGCTGAAGCGTTCGGACCATCATCTTTAGTGCGCCAAACAGTAGATCTCCGTGCTCGCGCGGAGCAAGAAGCTGAATCGGCTTTAATAATATTTGCCCAATCTGGTATTGAACAAAGCTGGAACAGGGGTGACAAGTCCCTACTTGAAGTTGCCGAAAGTAGCGGGCTAACGCCAGAATACAGTTGTCGCAATGGCCAATGCGGATCATGTGCAGCAAAGCTACTAAGTGGTAGCGTAACGTATCGCAATAACCCTAGTGCCCACGTCGACGAGTCAGAAATATTACTTTGTTGTGCTGTCCCCGCTAAAGATAGCCAAACCATCGCGCTGGCCTTGTAAATAAAGCAAAAAATTCAGTTTCAATAAAAACGTTTTTTAGTAAATAACCTGAGTTCTGGTTAAATAGTTCCATCATGCAATATTAATCGACCTAAAGAGGATGTAAACATGAGTACACGCCCACCGTTACCCCCGTTCAATGAGCAAAGCGCCATGGAAAAAGTTCGTTTAGCTGAAGATGGCTGGAACAGCCGAAACCCTGCAAAGGTATCACTGGCGTATACAGTCGATACCAAATGGCGCAATCGCAGCACCTTTGTGAACAACCGCGAAGAAGCTGCCGCTTTTTTAAAAGCAAAATGGGATAAAGAACTAGAATATCGCCTCATTAAAGAATTGTGGGCCTACACAGAAAACCGTATTGCTGTGCGTTATGCCTACGAGTGGCACGACGACAGTGGCAACTGGTTCCGATCGTATGGTAATGAGAACTGGGAGTTTGACGAAAATGGCTTAATGCAAAATCGTTTCGCTTGCATCAACGACTTACCCATCAAAGAATCAGAGCGTAAATTCCACTGGCCGCAAGGTCGCCGCCCTGATGATCACCCAAGCTTATCTGAACTTGGGCTATAATTTAAAAAGTAAACATAGCTAGCGTTAATCTACAATTTAGCGCTACTCAAGAGCTTCTCACTACGCGTACTGCTTCCTTTACAGTGTAAAGGACTACTTACAAATATCAGTTTTGTGGGTTGCCAAATGGGTGATTGTTGCCCATTTGCGTTTTAGCCACACTAGGCTCGTTTTCACTTCCTCATACAAAACATAATAATAACAATAGGTTAACAAAAAATATTTTTTGCCTGTCGCACTATTCCGACCGGGAGGAGGTCCTATTTATCTAATTCCCCCTCGTTTTTGACTTTGTTTATGGAACGGAATAGCCTACATGAAATAGTAACATTTGTTACCAAATTAATGTGAGGACGTGAAGATGACAGATCTGTTTGAAAATCCGATGGGACTTGATGGTTTCGAGTTCGTTGAATTTACCGCACCGGAAAAAGGCATATTAGAGCCTGCGTTTTTAGCTATGGGGTTCACCTTAGTCGCTAAGCATAAGTCTAAAAGTGTCGAACTTTGGAGACAAGGTGACATTAACTTGATCACCAATTATGAAAAGAACAGTCATGCATATCACTATGCAAAAGAACACGGGCCTTCAGCTTGCGGGCTAGCGTTTCGCGTTAAAAACGCTCAATTTGCTTATTCTGAAGCGATTAGAAAAGGGGCTCAAGCGGTAGACATTCCCACTGCACCAATGGAGCTACGTTTACCAGCAATAAAAGGTATTGGCGGCGCCACCCTTTATTTAATTGACCGTTATGCGCAAGGTCAGACGATCTATGACATCGATTTTAACTGGCTTGAGGGCGTAGACCGAAACCCAGAAGGGTGCGGTTTCCACACTCTTGACCACCTTACCCACAATGTTTATCGCGGCAGAATGGATCATTGGGCCCGATACTATCAAGACCTATTTAATTTTCGTGAAATCCGCTATTTCGACATCAAAGGCGAATACACAGGTTTATTATCAAAAGCGATGACCGCACCAGATGGAAAAATTCGTATTCCATTAAATGAGGAAGCTGCCGGAGGCGGAGGTCAAATTGAAGAGTTTTTGATGCAATACAATGGCGAAGGCATACAGCACATCGCATTTTCGTGTGACGATTTATATAGCTGCTGGGATCGGTTAAAAAAATCAGGGGTTAAATTCATGACCGCCCCCCCAGAAACCTACTACGAAATGCTAGCTGAACGCTTACCTGGTCATGGTGAGCCTGTTGATGAATTGCAATCAAGAGGTATTCTGTTAGATGGCACAACTCAAAACGGCGATCCTAGGCTCTTATTGCAGATATTCTCAGAAACTACCCTTGGCCCAGTCTTTTTCGAATTCATTCAACGTAAACAAGATGACGGGTTTGGTGAAGGTAATTTCAAAGCATTATTTGAATCCATAGAGCGCGATCAACTCGAACGCGGCGTGTTGGCAAACAGCTAATCACATCGGTTAAGAAGCAGCTCTGTGTTATGACAAAGCAAGTCAAATGATTTACTAAGAGGAAGGTATACATATGGTAAAGGTAGCAGGAGTTCATCATGTCGCTTATCGATGTATAGACGCAAAAGAGACGGCTCAATGGTACAAAGACATACTGGGCATGAACTTGGTATTGTCCATTGCGGAAAACGAAGTTCCGTCTACGAAAGAGCCCGATCCGTACATGCATATTTTTCTAAATGCCGGTAATGAAAATGTTTTAGCATTCTTCGAGATCCCTAACTCACCTGACATGGGGCGAGACGAAAATACGCCAATTTGGGTCCAGCACCTTGCTCTAAAAGTAGCCAGTGTTGACGAATTGCTCGCAGCCAAAGTGCATATTGAAAGCCAGGGTGTTGAAGTGTTAGGGCCGATAGATCATACAATTTTCAAATCCATTTACTTCTTTGATCCTAACGGTCATCGTATGGAGCTTGCCGCTAATACGGGTACGCCAGAACAATACAAAATGTTAAACAACGTGGCCCAATTAATGGTTGATGAATGGTCAGAAACCAAAGTCGCACCCAATCATGCCGCATGGCTTCATGAAGATAAATAACGTTGGCTAGCAAGTGCGCAAAATACTGATTTAGTCGTTAAACCTGATCTAATGGATATATTCTTATGACCTTATTAAACGAAACCCATGATATTAAATTGACCAGCTGGGTAAGCTCGGCTAACCGAGACGGTGACTTTCCTATTCAGAATTTGCCTTTTGCCACGTTTCGCCGAAAAAATAGCGACGAACGCGTTCGAGGCGGTGTCGCTATTGGTAAATACGTCATTGATATGGCTGCACTCGCTCAAGCAAGCAATTTTACCGGCCTTGCACTAAAAGCAGCTAAAGCCGCCGCCCAAACGAGCTTGAACGAATTAATGGACATGGGTAAAGAAGCGAACTCCGCTTTGCGCCTAGCGCTGTCTCGCGCACTTCGCACCGAGGCCCGTGAACAAGAATGGTTGCGCGACTGCTTAATTTTACAAAGCGATATTGAGTATGCAATGCCTTGCACAATCGGTGATTACACTGATTTTTATACTTCAATTCACCATGCTACTGCTGTTGGTTCGCTTTTTCGCCCAGACAACCCCTTGCTACCAAACTACAAATGGGTACCGATTGGCTATCACGGCAGATCTTCCACCATTGATATTTCAGGGCAAGCGTTTCCGCGTCCTGTTGGCCAAATCAAAGCGCCTGATGCAGAAGCCCCCGTATTAGCGCCCTGTAAACGACTTGATTATGAAGTAGAGATGGGTATTTTCGTCGGCCAAAGCACCACCTTGGGCGAGCGAATCGATATCTCGTGCGCAGAAGATCACGTTTTCGGTTTATGCTTATTCAACGACTGGTCAGCACGCGATATTCAAGCCTGGGAGTACCAACCACTGGGGCCATTTCTCGCCAAAAACTTTGCATCTACCATTTCCCCATGGATTGTCACCATAGAGGCATTAGCCCCCTACCGAACCCAATTTGAACGCCCTGAAAGCGATCCGCAACCACTGCCGTACTTAAGCAGTAGCGAAAACGACATGCGAGGGGGATTAAACATTCATTTAGAGTGCCTGATTCAAACTGAAAAAATGCGTAACAACGATGAAGATCCATACAAGATAAGTGATAGTAATTTTAAGTACTCTTATTGGACGATTGCTCAGCTTGTTGCTCATCACAGTGTAAACGGCTGCACCATGAGAGCAGGAGACCTACTTGGGTCAGGTACACAGTCAGGGCCTGAGCACGAGCAGGCTGGCTCAATGCTAGAGCTATCTAGGGGCGGTAAGGAAGCATTCAAGCTGGGCAATGGGGAAAAGCGTACGTTTTTAGAAGACGGCGACAGCGTAATCATGCGTGGCTATTGCCAGAAAGACGGCGCAGCCCGTATCGGCTTTGGTGAAGTACAAGGCACTGTGCTGCCGGCAAGTCTTTAAGGTTTTGTAGCATCAGTGTGATATTAAAGCTGTCTTGTTAAAAACGAGTACTTGTGCCGTAAAGCAGCCCGAAATAGCAAAAGGTAATGTTATGAACGTAACGTTGCCTTTTCATAACATTTCGCATCACGTTCGTGTAAATAGGTAAATAATAGACTTGTTATAACATGGCGGCTGTTGGCCGAAACGTAGTAATCGTCAGCCCTTGCACCAAAGCAATTTGGTCTATAACCAGCAACCAATTTAGCCATAACGTGCAGATGTTTAGCAGTGGAGATGTGGCATATCAGGTGGTAATGTGAAGTCCCTACATGACTAATCTGTATTTTTAAATGCCCAAAGACGACGACATATTATTAGATTTAAATCAGTTTTTTCCGTATCAGCTGTCGATATTGGCGCAGCAAGTCACTGAATTTATAGCTAAAATATATGAAAAACACGGCTTAACGAGAACCGACTGGCGCGTGCTCGCTGCGGTTGGCTTTCATGGTGAAATATCCGCTCGAGACATATGCAAGTTCACACGATTAGAAAAGATGCCAGTGAGTCGTGCTATTGCAAAACTGATTCGAGCAGGCTTATTGCTACAACATCCGGGCTCCTTGGACCGGCGCACAAATGTGCTTAATCTAACGTCTGAGGGAGCGAAGGTGCATCAACACATTATTCCTTTGGTGAAGGCCCAGGAAGAACGTTTACTCGAGGGATTATCTACACAAGAGCGAGAACAATTGAAAGCGCTAACAGTCAAGCTAGGCCAACAATTAGAAGTGGCCACTAAATAAATATTGTCAAAACAGCTTACGCGTATCGACTAGTCTGCACCAGTCACCCCAAGTCTAGCGCTCAGTGAACTCAACTACACAACATCGTGAACCAATGCAGAACGTAGCACCTCACCTACCAGCTCTTTTACTAATCTAGTCGTATCAGAGACCTCTAAATCATTGGCATAACACAGCACGATATCACGCTCTATACGATAACCCTGTAATGGATGCAGGCGTAAGCTTGGCCGCCGTGTAAACAACTCAGCGAAAGATGATGGCAGCACCACGATACACTGCCCAGATAGCACCAGATCAATCATGATCTCAGTATTGTTGGTGTAGCCATAGTGGGAAATATTGAGGTCGTGTTTCTGTGCTAACCAATCAATGATGCCTGATATGCCATGATCTTCTGAAAACAAACACAGCGGCGCCGTTTCGAGAATTTCAACCGGCAACTCTTGCAAAATAACTTGTTCTTGGCCGCCGGAGGTTGTTGCGCTATCCACATCACTTGGCAAGCAGATTAAGAACCGCTCAACGGCAATTTCTTCCACCAAAGAAGAGCCGAGGCTCAAGTTCTCAGCACGATGCACTACAGTGCGATCGCTTGTACTTAACTCGATAGCTGAACTGGTAATATAAAAATCGAGCTCAGCTGCCACGACAGACTGCTGTAGCGCTGTGCCACCTAAAGCTTGAATGGATGGTATTAGCTTGGGAAATCGATGCTTTAAACTCATCATCAAATTCGCCCCAATGGAGTTGGCAAGGCTATTAGCACAACCTATGGTAAACGAGCCTGACACGTGCTTTGAACTCGATTTGAGTTCTGCCACCGCATGTGAAAAATACTTAAGAATAGATTTTGCATGCACCAAAAACTGTTCACCGGCCTCAGTGACCTGCATTCCTTTTGGTGTTCGGACAAATAAATCAGCCCCCAAAATGTGTTCTAGCTGCTGTAACTGCGTGCTTAACGCAGGTTGCGCCGTATAAAGCAACTTAGCAGCTTTAGTAATACTGCCCGCTTCCGCAACCGCAACTACCGTGCGCAAATGCTTAAATTCTATGCCCGTGCGTGAATATTTTAAGTCCATAACACTCTGTACTAAACGACTTGAGGAAGGTCATTGTATATGGCTAAGTTAACATTACAAACCGTAAAGCATAGCTTTTGGCTACAGCCTACAAAGACAAGCAATGGGGTACTTCGCGCTTTGCAAATACAGTCAGAAAAATTGTATTTCAGCTTTATGAACAAACTAGCGCGAGTCTCTTACAACAGGTGTACGCCTTGCAAAGCAAGGCCACCCTCTATCATTTCCATCAACATACCCAAACTCAAATTAATTCCAAGGGATTTCAATATCGAATAATGGCGCATGTTGCTGTGCACCATACACATCAGAATCTCCTACACTGCCTGAAGAAACAGGCCTGGGAAAAGATACTTTAATCGCCTCAGCGGGATCAAATTCGATGATGGAAATATCCTCCTCATCGATACGGTAAAGCTGCGAAATAAGACGCTTATTGATAAGCCCCGTGCTTTTCGCTTTCAAGTAATCCTCTTTGCCGTAGAAAAAAATATCAAGGGTAAGATAAAACGGACCCGCATTTTTACTTCTGAGAAACTTGGCCAACTGACCAAGTGTTTTAGTTTTTGTCATAGCAAGTGAACTCCTAATCGTTACAGGTCTGAGATAGTTATAGGGAATTGGCTCACACCTTCATCCACGTTGAGGAGATGATATATATTGAACTCATACACTTCCCCCATGTTGAAATTCGATGGTGAATACAGAAACGCTAAGTTACCAGAAATCTGTTTTCGCCCTTCATAGGGGTAATGAAGGAGTATTTTGTGAAAAAAGGAACACACGGCATAGGCAATTTCCTGAGTCGTTGCCACGGCTTCACCTACCAAACCGATTTCGTGACCTACAAAGTCAACATTAGGCTCACGTTCCCTCATGACGGCGTTTTTGCCATAGGTATGGAATATTAATTGGTAGTCTTCATCCATCTTATAAGGGAGCTGTTTAACCATTTCATTTTTGGCTTGCTCGATGATGCTATCCACAGATTTAATGAAAATAGGATCTTTGATGCCCGCAATAAACACCGCTCTGTGGCCTACTTTCTTAGCGCCTTCTAACTTCAACGTATACTGCTTCGCAGGGATAAATTTAGTCTTTGCAATACGCACTGTACGATCTGTTTCTTGCACGAATGTCGTTTCAGATAAATCGATCATGCCGCCAGGAAACACCAACTGTACAGGGTTAGTGTTTTCATAAAAGGTATGTGCAGCAACCGACTTAACCGTCGCTTTTCTGTTTTTATTAAGCGGCTCTATGGTAAATGAATCATCTCTAACGGTCGCTAAAATGGCATCTGCGCCAGCGGCAGGCTCTGCGGCCATGGCCCCACACTCTAAAATTTGCCCCATGTGATATGCTAATCCAGGATCAAATCCCTTATAGATTGGCAGAGCAGCGAAAATGGCTGGATCATAAGCTCGTCCGGCGATAATAACGTCTGCGCCCAATTTCAACGCTTCAATCAAAGGTTCAACTCCCATTTGAGCAACAATGTGCTCAGACTTGTCAATCTCTTGGGCGCTTAGTTCTGTTCTATCTTCAAAGCGTTGAATTTTATCTTCGGTGACACATTTCTTGAGAAAATCCTTTTCGAAATCAGCCTCAATTTTAGCTAATTTAAAGTGGTAGTTATTCTCTTCTGCGATCTCCTCAATAATACGAATTGTCTCATTGAGCACCGAGAGGCACCCCGGTCCACCAGCGGAGCCAATTATTAAAGGAATATCAAGTCTTTGCTGGGCTTCAAGGTAGATTTCTAAATCCTTCCTCTGAGGCCCCCAGCCGAGAATAGTTTGTCCCGTTCCAAGATAATACGGACCGGGATCCGTTGAGCCTGCATCAACGCCAATGGCATCGGGCATTCTCCTCAATCCTTCTTCGAAAGATTCAGTTGGGCATCCAAAACCTAAAGCTGCTGAAGGACACAGTATTTTAATTTCTTTCATTTTAAATCCAATTAAATCAAGTGAATAGTTTAAAAAAGTAGCTGGCAAGAACCAACATGAGAGCTCCGCCGATACGAGAAGATATTTGCGCATAGGGGTATAAACTTAAACGTCGTGCAGCACTTAAGACCTGTAAATCACCTGCTCCACCGGCGTTTGCCATACAAAGTCCCCCGGCAAGGGCCCCCTCGATCGGATAACACTTAACAAAGTGGGCAACGACTCCCGCGCCAATTGCGGCGCCCAAAACGATGGAAACAATGATAAAAAGACTTCCGGGGTCAAAGAGTTGAGCAATCACCTCAAAGTCTGCAGACAACCCAAAGGCTGCCAAAATGGTGACCAAAAAAGCTTTAATGCACCATTGTGATAACAAAAGCAGCGCAGTTTTCATCGAGTCACTGACGACGCCAGTCAGGTTCATCACAACAGCAATCACAGTGACCCAAGCAAATAAGTGCATCAGTCCTACTGTCGCCGAAAGCACGACGCCAACAAGCAACAAACTGACAACCAAGACTGTCGCTGCATGAGTATTTACGTCTGTCGGCTGTGCCGACTTGAGTTCATCATCAACATCTTCTTGTCCCTTTACTAACTGCCCCTTCCCACTTAGAAAAGTTAACTTATTACCCAGCATATTGAGTGATGATGCTGTGATAATCGCGACGATATTACCTAGCGTCAGTACGCCGATTGCATAATTGAAGTAATCTGCGGCGCTGTTCCCTGTCGCTTCGGCATACACTTCAGACATAGGAATAGCACCGGCGCCTGTTCCACCTCCCATAATCGGTAAAAAGTACATTATCAATACGCGCTCTGTAGGCACACCTGCCATCATTCCGGCAAGAACCCCGAATATGGCAGCAAGCGACAACCCACCTAAAATGATAGGGGCGTAAGACATCAAAGCCGCTTTTAATACCTCTGTCTTGACACTGATAATGCTGCTGATAAGTAATGCAGCGAGAACAAAGTACAAAAAACGGTTTTCAATAATGAAAGATTGGACATACTTAATATCTCCCGTATTAATGGCTCCTGAGTTAGCCGTTAGTGCCGCACCGAAATAAGCGACCACTAGCCCGCCACCCAATACCGATTTCAACAGCTTCACCCGTTCTCCCAGTGCATAAAAAAACAAACCTATCGTCCATAACACTGCAAACGCGCCCACCACACCAACCGTTTTCAACTCGTCAAGTTGAAGTATCGCCACTGACGTTATCGCTATCAGTACGAAGAGCCCCATCGGTATACCTTGAAGGTCAAACGATTTACTCGTATCGAAAAGTGTATTCATCACAGTTCTCTTGTTGTTTGACGTTTCCACGTCAGCGCGCTTTGTTTGCATATTCTTCTCTCAAAAAACAGGTTTATAGACCCGTAGTGTAACAGTGAGCTGAATCGAACTTTTTTGAACATCCAACACAAACAGACTTAGCGACAGAGCCGCTTGATGTAGGCTCGCCCCGCACCATAATGCTCAAGGCGCCGGCTAATCCAAGCGCCTGCGGGTCATTGAGATCAAAACTCAACACGCGCCCCAATACGTATAGTTCGTCCAATTGTGTCGTATAAAGCGCCATTGGTAGGTAGATCTAATGGTGACGTACCTTGAAGCGAAACAACCACCGGAGGGTCTCGATCGAATACGTTATCGACTACAGCGAATACCTTTAAGGTGCCCGAGGATAAATCGAATTTCTGGGAGATATTCAAATCGAGATAAGTGCGTGACGGCACGTCGTTGCCCTGCAAGTAATTACTGGCAAAGTCGCTCTCTACTTTAGCTTCACCAATGAAGCGCAATGTGGCGCCAATATTTGTTCCGCCATGTGTTTCATAACCAATGTTGCCAATTCCGCGCCAATCTGGGGCACCTGAATCAGCTCCACCAGCATTGTTGCCAACCTCTCCCTTGCGACTAACAAAGTTGAGCGTTCCTGGTACGCCTATAGAAAGCTTGGTAACGTGGGTAGCGAAAGCGCGCATTTTTAACTCGCCCTCCCCTAGCTCCATGGTGTAAGCGAATTCCATGTCAACGCCGGTCATTTGCTCGGCTTGAAAGTTAAATGGTAGTTTCGATATCTGGGTGACAAGACCGTCACTATTGCGCGCGACATAGGCGCAGTATTCTGTTTGGCCTTCAAAGCAATTGTCGAGAATATTTTGCGATGAAATATCGCCAATCGCATCGTTTATATCTATATCGAAATAATCTACAGACATGCTAAAACCTGGCAACCAATCTGGGGCATATGAACCTCCCACAGTCAAAGTGTCAGCTTCTTCGGGGCGAAGATCTGGGTTACCGCCTGAACGCTCTAAATACTGGGTAGATTCACCGTCTCTGAATGGGTCATTCACTGCTGAGGCTCTAACGAGTCCCCCACTGAATAAATCGTTGATGTTTGGCGCACGAATATCGCTAGAACGTGTTACGCGAAAACGAAGCTCATCAATAGGAGAGTAGATAACCCCTGCCTTCCACGTTCTAACTGAGCCACTATTGCTATAATCGGTCCAGCGAATAGCAGAGTTGATGTCTATTGTTCCATAGTCCATATCATCCAGAACCGGTAAGCCAAGTTCTAAATATCCCTCTTTGACATTTACCTTGCCTGAGAAGGGTTTGAAATTCCCCACAAAAAATTCATTGTTCATAGATTGCTCATCAGCATCCCCTGAGCCGGACTCTTTGCGATAATCAGCGCCAAAAGCCGCAGTCAGCGGCCCAGCCCAAAGATCTGCAACAACACCCGTCATGCTCGCTGACCAAACGTGTTGCTTTAATTTTTGGTTAGACACGGCAGTGCCAGTAAGGTAGGCCTTTACATCATCAGCAACAGGTTGATTGCCAAATACATTGTAAGGTAAACAACCATTGCCTGAATCGCTTAGCGATGATCGGCATACGACGTTACCAGCATCATCGGTAACGGCATCAGCAGCCAAAATAAAACGCGATACGATTGGGTTATTTTGGGCGCGAACATTAATATCGACATCCCCATACTGATAATAAGCGCTCCACGACCAATCACCGCTTAGTTCGCCGTCAACTCCCACAAGGTAACGTTGAATTTCCCTTTCACCAACCGGTTCAGCCACACCAAGGTTCACACCTAATTTGCCGAGTACGAAAGTACTTTCACCGGCATCGCTTAGTCTTTGCGCAGTCACAGCGTCAAGATACGGGTTATCATTCTGCACCACTTGATTTGCAAAGCGGAATAACGGTAACGTTTCTTGACGAACGGTGGATTTACCGTAAGACGCTTCACCATAAATGGTCGTGTTTTCAGTCAGATCGTAAGTGGCGTGCATAAAACCGCTGTATCGCTCTAACGGTGCAATAAGTTGTTGCAACGCAATAGGGTTATAGGCGTCTGGGCTGACTGCGATAAACCCGTTTCCTGTGGGCGCGCCGAAATCGAAGGGAACAGGGTTACCATTGTCGTCAAATTGCGTACCACGCAGAGGAGTGTTGATGATTAAGCCCCCTGGTGTTGCTAGGCCCAATCCACTGTCTACAATAATGCGCTCATGCTCTGCGCCACCTTGGGTGTAATTTGGATTCGGGACAATACTTTTGCTTTTAGCCCAGTCTCGTTCACTCGCAAAAGCGGCCTTGTTTTCAGCGTATTCAATGTTACCTACCACGTGACCTCGACCGTTGGCAAAACTGGTCCCTCCAGCAATTGAGCCGGACTTACTCTCTGCATCACCTTCAGATGAACTGCCGCCTTGAATATGCGCTTTTACACCTGTGTATTTTGTATCAAGTACTAAGTTTACGACGCCAGCTACTGCGTCAGCCCCATATGCTGCAGAAGCCCCACCGGTTACGATATCTACGCGTTTAACCAATGCACTTGGCAACAGACTTAAATCAACGGAGCCCGTAGGTACCCCAGGAACAACGCGGCGACCGTCAAGTAAAACCAGTGTTCGGTTTGTTCCAAGGTTACGTAGATTCAGTAAATTTGCGCCTTGTAAACCTGAGCTAGACGTAAAACCAATAGAACGGGGCGTGCTTGAGTTTTGTAATTGTGGCAAATCATTAATAAAGTCTGCGATATTGGTTTTGCCACCAGCTTCAATTTCATCACTTGAAAGAACTGTGACGGGAGTTGGAGCCATAGACCCATCTTGACGCAATCGTGAACCTGTTATGACAACCTGTTCAATATCAGATGCGTCTGCTTGCTTTTCTTGCTTGGTCAATTCACTTGTTTCTTGCTGGGCATGTGTGAATGACGGAAAACATGACAGAAGCACTATTCCTGGTACTAAACTACTAAACATATTATTTTTAAGGCGGAACTGCTTATGGACGCTCATATTTTTTCCTCTTTAAAGAATATTCCGTGGTTAGTCGAATCCAACATTTCTCTACACATAGTGGAGACTCCGTATATCGGTGATCTGTCACAAGCGATGCATCTCATGACGTTTGTTAGCATTTATTAAATTGAGAAGCATATTGCGTGCTTTAAGATGCTTTTCACTGTACGTCATGCGTTGTTCTTAATTTTAATCTTCGCTCAGCAACGATTGTTACAATGACGTTAAGTGGATGTTAAGGAACTAAAGATGCTATTGCTAATATCAAATATCGATGCGCTATCGATTAAACTTATGGCTCAATTTATACACCTTAAGGTGCGGGTAAATTACCGCTTAAAAAACATTGAAATTTGCTCACAGGGCCTGTTGTATAAGGATTCAACCTTTACTTTCTTTCTAAAAACAGTCTGTAGATACGTGAATTAAATACGCTAAAATGGAAGAAGCTAAGCACGCTCTAACGCACTTAGCTGAGAGTAAAATCAGGGTACATATTGCATATGTGTTTACTATTTTGGAGCGCCTATAAAATCTTTCGCCGTAGGAACCCACACACGATTGTATTTCTTCACACCGCTATAATTATAGAATTGCGTCTCACCGTCTGAGTCTAACCTTTTGCCTAAGGCATTAAGAGAATCAGGTGATGTACTGGGCCACTCCCCTGTTTTAATCCGCTGTTCAACGGTATCAATAGCCGCAGCAACCTCCGCCACGCTATAGGTACAATGCCCCGCTCGATTAACATAAGCGCTGCGAAACAACTCTGAATAACCGTTTTCAGCCACTAAAGATTCATACCCTTTGACCATGCTCGGGTACACTAACAAATCACCATTATCATGCAGACGTAACAAAGGTACTTTTGGCTTTCCTACATGTGTTCGCCCCGGAGCGCTCCACCAACGTATCGCTTCGGGATCGGCCGCGACTCTAGTAGATGAATTCACCTGATTAAGCTCGTCAATTAAATTCAATCCAGCTTTTTCATAAAGCGCTTCAACAGCCTTTTGATAAGATGGATTACCATTTTTGAAGAACGCTCGATAGTCGATACCGGTATTCCAGCGTAACTGCCCCGGTGCCGCGCGTTCAAGCATAGTGTGACCAAAAGTACGCTCAGAAGGCAGCACCAAAGATACGGTTTGATACATACTTTCTTGCAACGCATCCACATCGTTAACCTCGGGTTCCGGCATACTAGCTTGCGCATTTAGACCAAACGTCCCCCCCCAACCAGGCCATTGACCGATAGTGACGGCCAGCGCAATACGTGCGCGACCTTCAGGCGTTTTTTGGGCGTTTTCTATGGCTTCACGCCAAGCTGCACCAATTTCTTTGATCTCATCCCCATGCAATGGAAGGTTCACTATGGGCAACTCTGGAGCGATCAAAGATTTCAAAACAAAGAAGCCATCAAGTGAAGAATTCGTAAACCAAGGACTCGTTGGCGCACCAGCTGAAATGGCGCCATCGATACGATCTGGATGAATTTCAGCCATGCCTGTTGCCACATTACCACCGCCAGAACAACCGTACTGAATTGTCCGTTGTGGTTTACCAAATTTTTCTGCGAAAATGTCCAGTACTGAGACCAAATCATGTATCTCATGAGCAGGATCGTAATGTTCAAGTCGCTCAGGACGACGCAGCGTTCCCGAAAAAGCATAACCTCGCTCAAGTAGCTTCAGATACTTCGGTGATTCGGCCGCGTGATAATAATCAAGATCACTTATCAAAGTGCCGTTCCAATTTTCAGGTACCCGAATACGATACTCTGTCCCTCTGATTGCAATGGTGTCTTTAATGTCTATGTATTTTAATTTTGACGGCGTCATGCTGGTTGACTCTGGAGCTTGTGGAAAATTCCAATAATGTGCAGGCTCTTTTTGTTCTTCGGCTCGAGCCGATACCGTAAGGCTTACTCCAAGAGAAACGACAACAGCCCCGAGCAACTGCAACATTGAGCACCTATGACCCCGACAGCTCACTAGATAACCAGTTATCTTCGAAAGTTGTGAATACAGATAAGTGGTACGCATAGGTATTGATCCGATCATTTTCATTTTAATACTATCCTCGAGAATTCAACGTTTAAACGAGTTGAATATACAACCCCAAATTTGTCATCGTTGCTTTGCCTGATGTGACAGCCCACGTGATTAGTTATATCAGTGCCCTGATCTCATAATCAAAAAGACAAAATAATAATCACAGCCGGGGTCAAAACCCCAACCTCATTTAACAATAAATAAATATTAATTTAACAACCAATAGCAATATTTAATACCGCATTAGAATTTCCTATTTGCTAACTCCCCCTGCAACAAGCATCTTTTGAAACACATTAAACCTCCCCTCTAGGCGAGGCGACACAATGAATTTTGCCTGCTAAATGCAGCCTTCAATACCTTTGCAAAGCCACTACCAACGAGTTTGAGCAACGCTTGGAAGTGATTGAATGTTACAAATATTGAAACAGCCCCATCATGAATAACGCAGGTAGGCTGATTAAAGTGCAAAACCAGTTTTATGGGTATGGCCTACCCCAAGACAACCAGTAAAAGTGAGTCTTAAACAGCCGAAACAACGCGCTACCCCTCAAACCCAGAGGAACTCAGGTACGTTTTAACAATAAAAACTTTGTAGTAATCCCATCGAGAGGAATAAAAATGAATCACTATATCAATACGTATTTACGTGATGCGGTTAATGATGAAGATGCCCAAGAACTAGCTGAGTGGTGCGAGGCACTGCAAGCGCTAGTCGCTCACGCTGGCCCTGAACGCACACGCACAATACTGGATGTGATCACAAAAATTGCTCGCGACCCAGGTATCGGCTGGCAACCCGTACACGGCACTCCCTATGTGAATACCGTCACCGTAGATCAACAGCCTGCCTACCCAGGTGATCTCGCTATCGAAGAAAAACTAGTATCGATTATGCGCTGGAACGCCCTTGCAATGGTGATACGCGCCAACAAGGCTTATGGTGAATTAGGCGGTCACATTTCCAGCTATGCCAGCGCCGCTGATTTATTCGAAGTTGGATTCAATCACTTTTTCCATGCTGATGGCGATGACATCAATGGTGATTTAGTCTTTTACCAGCCGCACTCCGCGCCGGGCGTTTATGCACGCGCATTTTTAGAAGGGCGCCTGAGCGAAAATGATTTACTCCATTATCGCCAAGAAGTCACTGCGTCGAGCGCTGGCGCGCAAGGTCTATGCAGTTACCCGCATCCATGGTTAATGCCAGATTTTTGGCAGTTTCCTACTGGTTCAATGGGGCTAGGGCCTATCAGTTCCATTTATCAAGCCCGCTTTATGCGTTATTTGCAGCACCGCGGTTTGAAGGATAATTCTCAGCGCAAAGTATGGGGGGTGTTCGGCGACGGGGAAATGGATGAGCCAGAGAGCATGTCTGCGCTAACCATGGCGGCGCGTGAAGGATTAGATAACCTCGTATGGGTAGTCAATTGCAACCTACAAAGGTTAGACGGCCCAGTTAGAGGCAATAGCCGTATCATCGATGAGCTAGAAGCACTGTTTAGTGGCGCAGGTTGGAACACAGTCAAACTAGTTTGGGGCTCTGACTGGGATGGACTATTCGCCCGAGATACTCAAGGTGCGTTAGTACGCGCATTTGCTGATACCGTTGATGGCCAATTTCAGACATTTGCCGCCAAAGACGGGCGCTTTAATCGAGACAGCTTTTTTGGCCAAAACGAGGCCCTGAAAAACCTTGTTCAAGGGCTTACAGATGAACAAATCGACCAACTTAAGCGCGGCGGGCACGATCTGGTAAAAATTTACGCTGCTTATCACGCTGCAGCCCAGCACAAAGGTCGCCCCACTGTCATTCTTGCCCAAACCAAAAAAGGCTTCGGTATGGGCGAAGCTGGACAAGGAAAAATGACAACGCACCAACAGAAAAAATTAGACAAAGACGCCCTTCTCGATTTCCGTGACCGTTTTCAACTCCCTCTCGATGATGAGCAAGCTGCATCCCTTTCATTCTATAGGCCTGATGAAGACAGCGAAGAGATGCGTTACTTACGGAAAAAGCGTGAAAATTTAGGGGGGTACATGCCAAAACGTGCTAATCACGCTGACGTGGTTGAGGTACCTGATTTATCTAAATTCGGTGGCTTTGCCCTAAACGCCGACAACAAAGAAATGTCTACCACGATGGCCTTTGTGCGCATGATGACGAATTTGCTTAAAGACAAAAAGTTGGGCCCAAGAGTGGTACCAATAGTCGCTGATGAAGCCCGCACGTTCGGCATGGCGAATCTATTTAAACAGGTCGGTATCTATTCCCGCGTGGGTCAAAGCTACGAGCCTGAAGACATAGGCTCAATCCTCAGTTACCGAGAAGCATTAGACGGTCAGATACTGGAAGAAGGAATCAACGAAGCCGGGGCCATCAGTTCATGGACTGCGGCGGCCACCAGCTACTCAGCCCATGGCGTCAGCATGTTGCCATTTTACATCTACTACTCCATGTTTGGCTTTCAACGAATAGGAGACCTGATTTGGGCAGCCGCCGATCAGCGCGCGCGTGGCTTTCTATTGGGCGCAACCGCCGGTAAAACAACACTAAGTGGTGAGGGATTACAACATCAAGACGGCCACAGCCATCTCATTGCTTCAACCGTTCCCAATTGCCGCGCCTACGATCCCGCATTTGCTTGTGAGCTCGCAGTGATCATCGATCATGGCGCAAGGCGTATGTTAGAAGAGCAACAAGACGAGTTTTACTACATCACTGTAATGAACGAAAACTACGCGCAACCTTCGCTCCCTGAAGGCGTTGAGAGCCATATTATTAAAGGTATGTACCATTACGACACCAGCCATGTGAATAAAGCAGTTGCAAAAGTGCGCCTGCTTGGTTCAGGCACTATTTTGCTCGAGGCTATCGCAGCAGCTGAAGTTTTAGCGAATGACTGGAATATTGAATCTGAAATTTGGAGTGTTACTAGCTATACCGAATTAGCCAGAGATGCTCGAGAAATAGAGCGTCATAACAGATTACATCCCAATTCAGCGCAACGTTCGAGCCACTTAACAAGCTGTTTGGGAGGGAGTGATCCTGTTATTGCCGTTTCCGATTATGTACGTGCCGTACCGCAACTAATCGCATCTTACCTTCAACCTCGCTTTACGGTGCTAGGCACAGATGGTTTTGGCCGCAGCGACACACGAACAGCTTTGCGTGATTTCTTCGAAATCGACCGCTATCACGTGTGTCTAGCGGCGCTGACCTCCTTAGCTGACCAAGGTGCTATCGAACGAGATATTTGTCGCCAAGCGATTGAGCGCTACGGTATAAATTCAGACGCAATAGCGTCATGGGAGTGCTGATAATGAATGCACCAGTAAAACATATTTCGCAAGAAGTTCTAGTACCCGATATTGGCGGCGGCACAGACGTTGAAATCATAGAAATATCAGTCGAAGTGGGTTACAACATTGAGGTAAATGACGCGCTGATAATACTTGAAACCGACAAGGCAACGATGGAGGTTCCCTCGCCGATCGCAGGAATCATCACGCGTATATTTGTTGCCCAAGGAGACAAAGTCAGTGAAGGAAGTGTTATTCTTGAAATTGAGGCTGCTCCAGAAGCCCCCATTCAAACTGATAGCGCAGAAGGCAATACCGAAGCTAGCATCGAGGAAGAATTACGTTCCGAGGAAGTTGGCATTGAAGAAGAAGTAAGTGCTAATAAAGACGATTCCCCAGGGTCAGTTTCACCTCGCAGCAACGAAACCACCAAGGACGTTCATTTTCATACTTCTGCGTCAACTACGAATGCCATGGGGATAAGCGCGGTAGATAAAGATAGCATCGCATACGCCTCCCCTTCAGTGAGGAAACTAGCACATCAATTAGACATCAACCTCAATAACGTCACCGGGAGTGGCCCCAAAGGTCGCATTACTAAAGAAGACACCCACGCCTATGTGAAATCGTTAATGCAAGAGGATCGTAACAGTGGTGATACACAAATTGCCGCTGGAGGTCCGCTGAAAGATATGTTGGCATGGCCCCAAGTCGATTTTGCTAAGTTTGGTCCCATTCAACGCCAACCGATTTCTCGGATCCGCAAAATAAGCGCCGCAAATTTACATCGCAATTGGGTCAGTATTCCTCATGTGACTAATCATGAAGATGCAGATATAACTGACCTTGACGCATTTCGCGTTGAGCTCAATCAGCAACAGGAAAAATCAGGGATAAAGGTCACCATGGTTGCCCTTTTGATAAAGGTTGTCACCGCTGCCTTGAAAAAATTCCCTGAATTTAACGCCAGTCTCGACGGTGATGACATCATATTGAAAGATTATTTTCATATTGGCTTTGCAGCTGATACGCCAAACGGTCTCGTCGTACCGGTACTGCGAGATGCCGATAAGAAAGGGATTTTACAGGTCGCCAAAGAAGTGAGTGAACTGGCGGCAAAAGCCAGAGACAGTAAGCTAAGCGCTAATGATATGAGTGGTGGATGTATCTCTATATCTTCATTAGGAGGAATAGGCGGTACGTATTTCACCCCTATTATTAACGCGCCTGAAGTAGCTATTTTAGGAGTAGCAAAGGCGCGAACTGAACTCAAGTGGAACGGCAAAGAAGCGATACCAAGATTGATCCTTCCCATGAGTCTAAGTTGGGATCATAGAGCCTTAGACGGTGCTCAAGCTGGACGTTTCAATGCCTATATAGCTTCTCTGCTTGCTGACATCAGGCGAATAATGCTCTAACTTGCTAATGCTTATTATGGGTTAGTCAAATTACAAATATGGTTAAGGTAATTGCTGGACGTCAATTACCTTAACAATTTGTCCACACTAAAAAAGGTTATAGCGATTGCGGTATTGGCTGGCAGAAAGGGTTGTCCAGCGTTTAAATGCTCGAGCAAAACTGGGCGCATTTATGTAGCCTAAACGCTGGGAAATCGTTTCAATGGGCAAAGTAGTACTACTCAAATACTCCATAGCAATGCGTCTACGTATTACGTCTAACTCTTTTTGATATGTCGTTCCGAGACTTTGTAGCTCCCTGCGCAACGTACGTGGTGATGTGGCGAGTGCCTTAGCCGCTTCCTCGAGTTTAGGAAACTGATCTGGTTGACGCAAAATAACGTGTGATAATCGTGTAATTAACCCTTCTTGCTGGCTGATTTTTGCAAGCATGTTCTGGCACAGTTGTTTGATCACTATCTGGGTTTTGATATCAACACTGCCCAAAGGTGCACTAAGATGTATCGCATCAAAATGTACACTGTGTTGCGCTTGGTTAAATTTGAATGCTAGGGGGCTTAATTGCGCGTCCCAATCATCCGGTTTTACATAAGTAACCGTGGCGTATTGTACAATGTCATCGCCTGCTAACAGTTTAATAATATTACGAATTGTGACTAAAGCCGCTTCACACATAAACGCGCGGATGGTGTCGTAATTTAAGACTTCAAACACCTCTAAGATTGCCTTTTCGCCACTGACGTTTAACGTTAACTTGAGCAGTGGCCCGCGTAACTTAAAGTAATCCACAATGACCTGCAATGCTTCACGCAAACTTGCACTGCTCGATGCAGCGTAACCAAGTAAACCGAGGTCAGTAAGTTTTAGGTGTTTGCCGAATGCGAGCCCTAAACGAGGGTTTTGCGTAACGTTGATACAGCGGGTAATAAACGCTTTGTGCTGGTTAAACGTGACGTTCACTTCGCCTCGTTCAAATTCTTTCTCAGTGAAAGGTAAGTCTACGAGTAACGCATCTGCTTGATAGCCTTCGCTTAGCAACCAACGGAAAAGTGCACTGGGGAAGTAAGTCGGCACCGCAGGCTCCGTGGCACCAAATGTGTCGCGCATATAGTTAACCTCCAACGAGTGAGAACAAAGCTTACCACAGGTCAGCGCTTTGGCCACATATGCTAAGCAAGTGGCCAATTAGGCTATTCCACTGATCTCTTGTCTCCCTAGAATGGGACAACAATATTTTACCTACTGCACTTACAGTCATTAGACCCATAGAGATATAACAATGCTAAAAAAACACCTTATGCGCTATATGACCAAAGCCATCTCAAGCGATGTACTGCTTAATATTAAGCGCTCTGTCGCAGAAAGTAAGCGAGCAATAACACTTAGAAAACATACACTTGAAATTTTTGTCAGTATAACTGATCCCTACAGCTATTTACTTCTTCAAGTATTACCTGAAATCAAAGTACGCTATGGCGTTCAAATCAGGCTGTTCACCGTACACGATAAACAACAAGAGATGTTTCCCGATTTAGAAAAATGGCAGAGCAATAGTTTACTTGATTGCACTAGGCTCGCTGCTTTATACGAGCTAGAGTTTCCGCCATTAGCATCTTACCGCCCTAAAGCTGAGTTCGAACTCGCCCAGTATTGGGGAGCGATGCTGGAAGCTGAGCATAGCGATACAGCAGTAGAGGATATGCGGGGAATTTTTCAACAATACTGGCAAGACATTCCCTGTCCACTCGTTACTAAAAACCGGAATGAAAATATTTCGATGCCACTAACGCTGTTTAAGACAATTGCAGATAATGAGGGGTATCTTGCCGAACAAGGGCACTATTTACCTGGCACAATCAAATATGCAGGTGAATGGTATTGGGCGATAGATCGGCTTGTTCACCTTGAAAAGCGTCTAAACTCATTGCTCTTTGCACCTAGTTCGCAAGAGATAAAATACGACCGCCAGACGAAAATCTCTTTGACTTCCCCGTTGAAGTTAAAGGCTATTGCAGATCCAGTCATTCTGTATTTTTCAGCTCGTAGTCCCTATTCCTATTTAGGCCTAGAGTTAGCGATAAAATTGTGCCAACAGTATGCTTGCGAACTGATCGTAAAACCTGTGTTACCCATGATGATGCGCGGCATGAACGTACCACAAACCAAGAAGATGTATATTTTTCATGACACGAAACGCGAAGCTAAGAAACAGGGCATCCCTTACGGTTTTGTGGCCGATCCCTTGGGCAAAGCCGTTGAAAACTGCTATTCACTATTTGCTATGGCCAAGGCCCAAGGCAAAGAGATAACCTACCTGCTCGAATTCGCTCGCGCCGTGAACAGCCAAGGCATACTGGCTGACAACGAAAAAGGTATGCGCATCATCGCACAGCGCAGTGGCCTTGAGTGGGAAGAGGCGAAAAAAGAACTTCGTAGCCAGTCGTGGCGTAAAGACGTTGAAGCCAATATGGATGAACTTAACGCATTAGGTTTATGGGGCGTTCCCTGTTTTCGATTTCAGGATACTGTCACTTGGGGTCAGGATCGCCTCTGGGTCATCGATCAAGCGATACAGGCCAATACCTGACCCTAAATGCGGGCCTAAAGTGTGGACTAGAGTATGTAGCCAGCCGAGAAAATTCACGCGATAGCGATTGGCTTAAGCCGCAGACATCACAACCTCATAAGATTTTTATTTTATCATGACACCCATGCTAATTTTACCTAGCTCATATCTTATCGTGACACCCACGTTAATCTGATCTAGCTCAGGTTAAAAACACTATGCTGACATCCATGATAAAACCCTTCACGTTTCAAAAACTGAACTAAAATCATTAAGTATCTTATTCATCATGGTGTACGCATTGTGCCTCAACCTAGAAAAAACCAAATCAGCCTAATTGATACCCCCTATTACCACTGCATTTCGCGATGTGTTCGGCGCTCTTACCTATGTGGTATTGATAAATACTCTGGTCAAAGTTACGAGCACCGTCGAGGTTGGGTTGAGGATCGTTTACTATTTTTGTCGACCGTATTTTCCATCAGCATTTGTGCATACGCAGTAATGAGTAATCACACACATATAGTGCTACACGTAGATGATTCAGCAGCGAATGATTGGAAAATTGACGAGGTATTACGCCGCTATCACAAAATACATAAGGGCACCTTACTCACGCAGAAGTACGTCTGTGGTGATAAACTCACTCCAGGTGAGCTGATTACCTTTGATGAAACTGTTGAGCTATATCGAAAGCGTTTGTACGACATCAGTTGGTTTATGCGTGATATCAATGAATATATTGCCAGAGAGGCGAATAAAGAGGACTGTTGCACTGGTCGATTTTGGGAAGGGCGATTTAAATCTCAAGCATTGTTAGATGAAAGTGCACTGTTAGCATGTATGGCCTATGTTGACTTAAACCCCGTTCGAGCTAAAGTTGAAAAAACGCCTAAAACCTCAAAATACACCAGTATAAAAAAACGACTGCAAGCTTTTAATAATAAGCAACAACAACCAAAAAATTTGATGCCCTTTATAGGCAATCCGAAACAAAACTCCCCTAAGGGCGTCAGCTATTCACTTGAAAACTATTGCGACCTAGTACAAACCACCAGCCGCAGTATTATTGATGACAAAGCCGATCATATCGAAAAATACCAAAGCCCAATTTTACAACAGTTAGGCTTAGATTCAGCGCAATGGTTAATTTTAGTGACTGAGTTCGAAAAGCACTTCTTTTGTGCTGCAGGTGCAGAGCTGATAATGAACACCTTCAAACGGCATACCCATCATCAACGTATTAGAGGTATGGGAAAAGCCAGAGAGTTACTTAAACGAGCGTAACTTTAACCATTAAAATCTGCGAAAATCCTCTCGGTTATACATTTTCGCAAGCGCTTTAAGCCGTAAATTCATGCCATCCTTCATTTTTACTCACAAGACGCAAAAATCAGATAAATAAAAGTAACGTATACCCATTAGTCTCTTTTATAACGAAAGCACTCGCCTACCTTGAGCCTGAGCTACTTTCACCAAATCATATCATCGGTGTGACAGTAACGGTCTTAGGTCTTAGGTCTTAGGTCTTAGGTCTTAGGTCTTAGGTCTTAGGTCTTAGGTCTTAGGTTTTAGGTTTTAGCATGAAGTCAACGAGATAACACCGGTGGTGCGGCGACATCAAAGGCTTGGGTTTGAAGCTGGGCGGCTGTTTACTTAGACAATTTATCATGGGTGTCATGATATTGGTTTTATCGGTTCTCACCGTGCATCATCGTGGGTGTCACAATATTAGTCGTTATCATGGGTGTCATGTTATTGGTTGATGGTGAGACGCGATACTACTGTGTATCAACTGCTGGGGTTGCGGCCTTATTCATTGACTTTGTAGCCCAGTGTTTGTATCGTCTCGCCCGCTATTCTAGGTGCCTGTTGGTTGTGAGCCATTTCAACTGAACAGGGTAAACGGGAAGTATGGTGTCACCAGACAAACATGGCTGTCTAGGTTAACCCATCGCTGCCCCCGCAACGGTAAGCATCCTTTGAGATGTCAGCCCGACACCGGCCTATGAACTAGTTATTTACGAATGAAGCGGAGGGCTTCATTAGAATGCACCTATCAAATTAACTTGTTGGTGGCTTTAGTTTTGACGCTATCTTATCCTTTTTAAACGTCATTTCACTGCATATCGCCGCAAGATTATAATAATTCACGCATTTTACCCCTCCTTCGATCGTTAACTTTTTTCAGATTGAGGAACACACATGCAACACCGCCCATTGGCTATCGCCATCTCTCTCGCGTTGGCTGTAAGCCCAGCTATCGCACAAACTACTGATGCTCAGGCAGCTAATTCAACAGACGTTGCTAGCAAAACCGACCGCCCGCTTGAACGTATGGTTGTAGTGTCAAGCCGGGTAGCTATGCCCATTCGTGAAATCGCTACGTCTGTATCAATTATGACCCGGGATGAAATTGAAACCCGTGGTTATATCAATTTAGCAGATGTGCTACGCACCCAGCCCTCAGTGACTGTGACAGGCAGTGGTAGCGTAGGCTCAGCCACCAGCTTACGTATTCGCGGTGAAGAAGGTTACCGCACGTTGGTACGTATTGATGGCGTTGATGTTTCTGACCCAACCGGCACTCAAGTCGGCCCTAAATTCGGGCAAATACAAAGTAGCAACATCAACCGTGTTGAAATACTCCGTGGTAGCCAAGGCTTGGTGTATGGCGCCGATGCTGGCGGGGTGATTAATATTGAAACCGCTAACGGTGTAGGCGCGCCCTCTGGTCACGTTTCAGCAGAATATGGGCGCTATAACGCGACCAATTTGGCGGCTGATGTAGGAGGTTCAAGAGATAAATTCGACTACTATGTTGCCGCATCTGATTTCTCAACCGATGGTTTTAACTCACTCATTGCTGACAATGAAACCCCAGACGCTGACGGATATGACAACACCACCCTTCATGCCCGGTTAGGTTATCAAGCCAGCGACAGTCTGAAACTTGGTTTTGTCGCTCGTAGTACCGATGCTGATGGCAAGTTTGATAATTGTGGCTTTGGTGAAACGGCCACCAATAACTGTACTAATGATTTCGAACAAACCAATGTTCGCGCCACGGCCAACTATGCACATGGAGCATCGAAGCATGAGTTTGCGCTGTCAAAAATGTTTATTGAGCGCAACAATTACACGCAAGGCGTGTTCAGTTTTGGCGCCAAGGGCTATACAGAAAGAGCGGAGTATTTAGGTAACACGGAACTGAATCAAGACTCTAGCTTAATTTACGGTATTGACTGGGAAAAAGAAGCCATTACCAGTACCGATGACGCGCGAATTCAGCGAGGTTATTATCTTGAATACCAAAGTGAAGTACTGAAAGACTTTTTCATTACCGCAGGTGTGCGCCATGACGACAACGAAGATTTCGGCGAGCACACGAGCTATCGGTTAAGCAGTGCTTATATTTGGACAATCGGTGAGAACGAACTCAAACTGCGCGGGGCCTACGGTACCGGTTTTAGAGCGCCAAGCTTATACGAAATCGGCTATAACGCTGGGCCTTTTGCTAGGGCACCAGCCACTGATACTGCATTAAAAGAAGAGACCACCAAAGGCTATGAGGTTGGCCTAACCTACTCTTTGGCCTCTGGCTCACAGTTTGAAGCCACTTACTTTGATCAAAAGATAGAAGACAGCATTTACTTTGATCTCGCCGCTTTTTCGGGTTACTTACAAGACTTAGGCGAAAGCTCGTCCAAGGGTATCGAGCTCATTGCAGACGTGCTTGTTACCGATACTATTGGTGTCACCGCTAATTATACCTACAACGATACTGAAGATACCGCTGGTGACCAGCGCCGCCGTCGCCCCCGTAACTCAGGTAGCGTCAGCGTGTATTACGACAATAACACGTGGAAGTTAGCCGCTAGCCTGCGCTCATCTCATGATTCGGTCGATGGCGTAGCACTCAAAGGCTATGAAGTGATGGATATCAGCGCACGTTATACGGTTAATCAAAATTTAAGCCTGTCAGCGCGCGTAGAAAATGCCTTTGATGCGAACTACCAAGATATTGCAGCTTATAACACCTCAGGTGCGGCGGGTTACATTGGTGCTCAGTACCAGTTTTAATCGCTGAATATTGAAAAGCATTTACGTTTTATCTAACTCAAAAGGGATGCCGCGGCATCCCTTTTTTAAGGGTTAATCTTGTCCAAATCAGCCTCAGCTTCCCATAAAAAAAGCTAACCGTTTCGGGTTAGCTTTGTTAATCAGTCATTGTTAGTTAAAGCCTATGTACGAGGCAGTTAAGCCGCAACCTGTTTATGTTTATTATGTGCTAGCACTAACAAAATCAAACCAATCACCACCACAACTGCACCGATTGGCCTGCCTAAATCTGGTGATAAGTTAAAGCCGATAGCCGCAGTCATAATATAAGAAATGGTAACGCCAGTGGTGATCACAGCTGGAATACTCGCAATCCAATGGAAGGTGCCTCTGTCAAACAAGTACTTGGTCGCTAACCACAACACGCTGGTTGAAAGCAACATATTGGAAAACGCGAAGTAACGCCAAATCACCGTGAAGTCTAACTTTGTCATAAAATAGGCAATGGTCAAAATAGGCAGTGCTAGCAACAAGCGGTTACGGATACTTTGGGGAATGTTAAACGCGTCAACCACCGTCAAACGAAGCGAGCGAAACGCTGTATCACCAGAAGTGATCGGGAACACCGCGACCGCAACAATAGCCATGATTCCGCCAAATACACCTAAGTAACTATTGGCTACATGATTAACGACCAAACCTGGTCCGCCTGTATCAAGCATAGCTTTGAGACCAGCGTATCCTTCGGGGAAGGCCGCGATACCTGCTAGAGCCCAAACACAGGCCACTATACCTTCACACACCATGGCGCCATAATAAACTGGACGCACGTACTTTTCGTTAGTTAAACAACGGGCAATAATAGGGGCTTGGGTAGAGTGAAAACCGCTGATCGCACCACAGGTGATAGTAACGAATAACAGGGGCCAAGTCGGCAACCCATCAGGATTAGGAGCTAAGAAATCATGGGCATGATCCGCTTCGAAGTATGCCCAGAAATCGCCGGTAACCGGCAGGTGCGGCGCATCAATAAGTAGGGCCACGGCAATCATACTGGTCATTACAATCATCAATAAACCAAAGATTGGGTAAAACTTAGTGATAATTTTATCGATAGGTAACAAGGTCGCTAAAAAGTAGTAACCCAAAATCACTAATACCCAGAAGGTATTGTCCGCCAATATGGTCCCTTGAAACGAGTCTAAGTTACTTAATAGACCCGCCGGACTCATGATAAACACCACCCCCACAAAAAATAAGAGCATAGCGGTAAATATCAACATGAATCCCTTAAAGACCACATTGTAATAGTGCCCAGCAATCTCAGGCAGACTCTTGCCATCTTCTTTGATGCTCATCACACCTGAGAAATAATCATGCACAGCGCCGCCTAACACATTACCAATCACAATCCACACTAATGCGACCGGACCGTATAAAGCACCTAATATCGGCCCGAAGATAGGCCCAACACCGGCGATGTTCAAAAACTGAATCAGAAACGCACGTACCGGGTGAATAGGCACATAATCCACGCCTTCGCTAAAGCGAGTTTGTGGCGTGGCAACCGTGGGGTCGATCCCTGCTTGTTTTTCAACAAAGGGGCTATAAAACTTATAACCGAGGATCAAGATAGTGATACAAATAAAAAAAATGATCATAACAGCGCGTATCTCTGTTCAAAGTGATTCCAATTAGAGCGCGCCCAGCGCACCCCGCTTTTCATTCCATGAAGTTGTTTCATTGATTAACAGAACGTTAATTTGAGCGCGAGATAATAACAAAGTCCGGTAAAACAAAACATGATAAACGAGACTATTTCAGACGTTGATCACAAGAAAATGTAACTAAGTTGCATTTATGCCTAACTATTAAGCACACATATAAACTGGTAAGACCTATATTTACAGCGAGTGAGTATACACAGGGCTTACAGCGCTGTTCGACAGGTTTAGTTTGCTGTTCTTTTTTCCATCAACGCCTCAGCCAATTCATAATTACCTTGGCTTAACGCTATATCCACCAAGCTATTGCCTGAACTGTCTTTGGCCGTTAAATTGGCTCCCGCTTCGGTTAACGCTGAGATAATATCCGTGCGATTGAAAAGCGTAGCAAACATAGCGGCGGTTTGGCCGTTGCTATTGGCTTGATCAATATCGCAATCAGCGCTAATAAGTGCCTTTATCGCTCCGAAATTCCCCTTGAAGATAGCGCCCATCAAAGCGGTGTTTCCTGAGTTGTCTTCTTGACAAGCATTTACATCAGCATGAGCTAACAAATATTCTACCGCATCGGTTTTGCCATGATAGGCCGATAGAATAAGCGCGGTGTAGCCTTTTTGGTCTGCAACATTTGGGCTTAGCCCGGCAGTGTAATACGCACGTAAAGTGGGGATATCACCTTGCCGTGCTGCATCAAAGTAAACCGTTTGTAGGTGTGTGCCATCAACAGGCTGTGCTTGGCCCGCAAAGGCTAATGTTGACGCTAATATCAAAAAGCAGCATGTCATTAAAATTTTTAGTGGTAATTGGATGATGCGATTCATGCCTTAGTCCTCTTATGCTTGCTAAAACATAATGTTAAGAAAAAAATTGGCGTGCCGGGTGTTCTACTCTTAACACGCCATTATTACTGATTTTACCTGAGCCTTGCTTTTACACATCGCATCTTGCTCGAGCGCATATTTGTGATGACATGCAAACAGCGGCTAGATGCTAGATGTGAACTGCTTACAACTCAGCCTTGTATGAAATACGGCTGAAATCATCAGCGACTTTCTTGGCACGCTTTTCAAGTGCAGCTTGGTTGTCCATCAATTGCTTGGCGGTCGCTTTCACTTTGCTTATTGGTGCACTGGCTAATTTAGCCACGCCTGTTCCGTAATGTTTGTCAGCGTTGTACATATATGCACTGATAATCACGCGGATTTCTTCTTCAGGAACACCCGCTAAGGTTGTGCCTAAGTTTTCAATCAAGTGCTGCTGCTCGACTTTGCTAAATGAACGGAATTTCTCACCGGCTTGGGCAAAGTTACGCTGTTTGTAGAACGGCGCTTGTTGAGTCGTTCCCGACAAAGGCGTTTGGGCATATTTGTACTGGTTGTCGTCATCTAATGCTACGCGGCGACTTGGTTGATAATTCACATCACGTGTGCTGTTGGTGGTGCGCAATTTACCGTGTTGCTCGTGGTTATTGATCGCAGCATTACGTGGTGCATTAATCGGAATTCGGTATGCGTTTACGCCGATTCTGTAACGCTGCGTATCAGCATAAGAGAATAAACGACCTTGTAGCATTCTGTCTTCAGATGGCTCAATACCGGGTATCAAGTTACTTGGTGCAAACGCGGCTTGTTCTGTTTCTTCAAAAAAGTTATCAGGCACACGGTTAAGGGTTAACTTGCCGATTTTCTTGGCTGGTATAAGCGATTCAGGCCAGATTTTAGTGGTATCTAACGGATTAAAGTCGAAGTCATCAAGTTGCTGGGGCTCCATCGTTTGTAAGTACAGATCCCAAGAAGCGGTTTCGCCTTTTTCGCCAATACGGGTGTAAATATCCGTCGTCATCGGCTGAAAGTCTTTACCTTGCATTTCTTGCGCTTCTTGGGCCGTAAAGTTCTTCTGACCTTGCTTGGTTTTCCACGTTAGTTTGAAATATTTCACTTGGCCTTTGGCATTCACAAATTTAAAGGCATGAACACTTGAGCCATCCATATTCAGGTAGCTCTTTGGCGTACCCATGTCTGAAAACAAATGCGTTAGCATGTGAGTGGACTCAGGCACATGAGAGAAAAAGTCGAACAAACGTGCTGCGCTTTGTTTGTTCGTCACGGGTGACGGCTTAAGGCTGTGCACCATATCTGGGAATTTGATTGCATCACGAATAAAGAAAATCGGGAAGTTGTTACCGACTAAATCCCAGTTACCTTGCTCGGTGTAAAACTTGACTGCGAATCCACGAGGGTCGCGCAAGGTTTCAGGAGATTGATGACCATGGATAACCGCAGAGAAACGCACAAATACGTCTGTTTTCTTGTTTTCGCTTTGAAACGGTGCTGCAACCGTTATGTCTGACAGGTCAACGTAGTTTTCATAGTAGCCGTGAACGCCGGTGCCACGGGCATGCACTACGCGCTCTGGTGTGCGCTCTCTGTCAAACGCAGCTAATTTTTCAATTAAATGGCTGTCTTGCAATAACACTGGGCCCCATGGTCCAGCTGTTTGTGAATTTTGGTTATCGCCCACTGGCGCACCATTTTGGCGAGTCAGCGTTTCTGCGCTGGACATGGTAGCAACGCTAAAAAGCGTAGCCGCAATAAGAAGTGAAGCTTTTATTTTCATTTTAGTTCTCCGAGGAAATCTTAAGTATCCCAAGCGCCTTTGTGTGTTCGGTACTTAATCAACTTTTATTATTTTTATAACCAGAAGACGACGCCTTAAAGGGCAAGTACTTCTGGTTACGTGAGTTGAAAGCAAGCCGCTATCTGTTGTTGCGAACTACTTTTAACGGCCTATTTCTGGGCTGGACTGAAGTATGCTGAGAAAGGGAAAATCAATAAAATGATTAAACAAGATTGTGGCAATCTAGAAATACGATGAAAGGAAAGTACGGTGGCGTGCTAGCAAGATTACTAATACTGCCCCAGTGCATTTTAGGCGCAGCTAATTTAAGCAGCCGTTAATTTATGCAGCACTTAATTCAAGGTGCAGTTAATTGAAAGTGCCATGCCTTTAAAAATTCGGCGTACTTTTGCTACACCGCGTTCCATTCAAGCGAGCAAGGTATACATTGCCATGAAAAGTTCATACACCTTTGTGTAGTCGTCAGCATTTATTCGCTATAGTGAGCCCTCAAAATGAGGCTATTAAGCGTGTTATTAGTTAGCTTGTGAAAATACCTGTTTTAACAACTTTCAGTTACCACTTTGTAGGAAATTGTATGCCCCTTTCTCGCTGGTTAATCGCTCTGGTTTCACTGACACTGAGTAGTTTTGTCCATGCTCAAGCAGCCAAGCCTTATGTCATCATGGTGGGTGTTGATGGTTTGCGCCCTGCTAGCGTTACCCAAAAAAACATGCCGAACTTATACGCCCTTGGGCAGCAAGGCGTCACTGCAAAAAGCATGACGCCAGCGATGCCAACGAAGACCTTTGTCAATTTTTATTCTATCGCCACCGGGCTGCACCCAAAGCATCATGGGATAGTATCTAACTACCCGTTTGACAGGCCGCTCAATCGTAAATTTTCGCGCAATACGGATGCAACAGACCCTTACTGGTGGGGAGGAGAGCCCATTTGGATCACCGCTGAAAAGCAGGGGATGAAGGCTGCCACGTATTTTTGGGTCGGTTCAGAAGTGGATATTAATGAAATCAGCCCTTCTTATCGAAAGACCTACAATCAAAACAAGGATTACGCTGAGCGAGTTACTGAAGTGTTGCAATGGTTGTCGCTTCCCGAAGCGCAACGACCACATCTTGTTACCTTGTATTTTTCCGCAGTGGACAGCGCGGCTCACGATTTCGGCGTCAATTCTACAGAAGAAATAAGTGCACTTGCACGCATTGACCAACATATTGGAGAGTTGCTCGCTGGGCTGCAGAAACTAAAGGGTTATCAAGACATAAATGTGGTGGTGGTTTCCGATCACGGCATGATTGACTTGAGCTCTGAACGAGTCATCAACCTAGACACTTTGGTAAATTGGTCAGATTTTGTCGTTTCAGACTGGCCTAAAGACACTTCCTCCGTATTTTCCCCCTTTTTGAACTTATATGGTGAACGTTCGCACGTAGACAGTGCATATCAAGCACTAACGATGAACCACATTGCGCATCTACGCGTGATAAAGCGCCCTGCACTCGCACAAAAATATCAGTTCAATCATCCTCAACGCGGCCCTGATCTGATGCTGTTAGCAGACCCTGGCTGGAGTATTTATGCCAGTCAAGATAAAAGCCAACCGAATGCATCGACATTAACACACACCGCAACCCATGGTTATGATAACCAAGCACCAGAAATGGCAGCGACCTTTATTGCCAACGGCCCAGCTTTTGCTAAACAGACGACTTCCAATCGTTTCGATAACATCGAAGTGTATAACTTAATTGCTTGTGCGCTGGGCATAAAACCCGCCCAAAACGACGGCAAGATGTCGAATGTTCGACACATTTTAAGTGCCGAGAAACAATCATGCTTGGCAGAACGCTGAGTTAGCTTAGGCTAAAAACGCTAACACCTTACGCAATAAGGGTTTTATTGCGTATAATGGCAACTAACAAACCAATCACCATGTTGGTACATCCCCTACAATTTTGGAGAGACCATGGACAAACAGACCAGTTCGCGAAATACCAGCGCCAAAGCATTACGCCTAAACCTAGACGAGAAAAAGTACGGCACGATCGTAGAAATTGGCGCAGGCCAAGAAGTCGCGAGGCAGTTTTTCTTAGCGGGTGCGGCGGCGGGTACCATCGCTAAAACCATGTCTGCTTATGATATGAAGTTCTCTGATGCTATTTACGGCGTACAAGAAGACAGACGTTACGTAAGTAAAGCGCGAGTCAAGGCGATGATGGAACAGGAGTTCGAGCTGGTACTTGACCGCGTCGGCGATACCCGTTCTCGCTCGTCTCGTTATTTTGCCTACGCCGCCACTGTTGCGGCAAAGAGTTTCAATCGTGCGAATGAATGCCATGCTTGGTGTGGTGTTCGCGTACAAATGTATCCTGGTGCTGAACCATCTGATATCACGGTTCACGTGCGCATGCTTGACGATAACGCGGAAGCCCAGCAGCAAGCGTTAGGTGTAATCGGTGTAAACCTCATTTATGCTGCTTACTACTATTTTGAGAATCCGAAAAAAATTATCGACTCGTTAACGGATAACATCAAAGCCAATCGAATCGAAATAGACTCAATTGAATTCAAGGGCCCCTACTTTGAAGATGTTGATAACCGCGCGAAAAACATTCATCTGATCAGAAGCTGGAAGACCCGTGCCATCATGTTTAAACCTGATGGTACCGTGGCGGTTCCTGCTGAAATGCTATACAAAAAGAACGTACTGACCATTCGTGGTTCGTTTAGGCCAGTCACCAAACTGAATGTAGACATGATAGAGCAAGGGCAACTGGCTTTTGGCAAGCTACCCGGGGTAGAAAAAGGCAATACGGTTGCTATTGCCGAAATCACCCTGAACGACAGCCGAGGAAATGACGCAAAAGTCCCCTCTAAAGACATTATCGCCAGAGTGCAATTGCTCAACTCTTTGGGTTACAACGTGATGGTTTCGGATTACACCCGTTACTTCTCGCTACGTGCTTATTTCAGGCAATATACCAAGTTACAGATTGGTATAGTGGTGGGTATGATCAACATCAAACAAATTTTCGACGAGGAATCTTACCGCGGGGTTGAAGGCGGAATTCTAGAGGGCTTTGGTAAGTTATTCCCGGATAACACCCGACTATTTGTTTACCCTGAACTGGATAGCGAAGGTGAATTAAACGACTTTACTTCGGTAAAAGTACCTGATCATCTGCGCTTTTTGTATCGCCACTTATTAGAAAATAACTTTATTCAGGGCATCGATTGCAGCGACCCGAACTTGTTCAAGATATTCTCCCGAGACGTACTTAAACAGGTGACCAAAGGTAGAGGTGAGTGGGAAAATGCCCTGCCTGAAGGCGCGGTCGAAGAAATTATGAAAAATAACTTTTTTGGATTTAAAGGCTAAATTCTAACTCCCGCCTATCAATAGACCACAAGGCTGACTCATATTTCAGCCTTGTGGTTTATTGTTCTAGATCAATTTTGATTTCTGTACGTTATTTATACTGCGCTTGTTACCCCTTATTTCACTGAGTTAACTTGCGAGCACACTTCATGCACCCATCTGTTACGTTAGATCCCGCTTTACTTGAAAAATATCCACTTCGTGGACCGCGATATACGTCTTATCCGACAGCGCCAAACTTCACCCCCTTATTCAAGCAAGCCGATTTCTTAAACGCTGCAGAGCAAAGTGATAACAAAAACCTCTCTTTATATGTACACATCCCGTTTTGCCATTATCTTTGCTACTACTGTGGCTGCAATAAAATTGTGACCCAGTTACAGACCAAAGCAAATGTGTACCTTAAGCATCTAATTGAAGAAATAAAGCAGCAAGCCAAGCACTTTGGGGCGAAAGCGGTTACTCACTTACACTTCGGCGGCGGAACACCCAATTTTCTAACTGACGATCAGTTACTGCAACTGATGAACGAGCTCAAAACGCATTTTTATTTCACCACTGACGCACAAATAAGTATCGAGATAGACCCAAGAGATATGACCGTTGGGCGTATTGATGCCATGGCAGACATGGGATTCAACCGTTTGAGTATCGGTTTACAAGATACAGATCCTAAAGTACAAAAAGCGATCAATAGGGTGCAGTCGACGGAACTCATAGCGTCTTTGGTGGCTCGTGCCAAAGAGCGTCACTTTCGTTCAGTCAACTTAGATCTTATTTACGGCCTGCCTTTTCAAACCCCTGAAAGTTTTGCCAATACATTAGAGGCCGTACATGCGATGCAAGTGGAGCGTGTGTCACTGTTTAGCTATGCCCACTTACCAGAGCGTTTTGCTGCACAGCGAAAATTGTCAGTAGACGCCCTACCGGACACAGAGCAAAAGCTCGCGTTAATGCATCTAGCTGTGGATAAACTTACCCAATTTGGATATCAATTCATCGGCATAGATCACTTTGCGTTACCGAATGATGAATTAGCGCTAGCCCAACAAAACAACAGCTTAATGCGTAACTTCCAAGGCTATACCACGGGGCAAAATACCGACCTGCTAGGGTTAGGAGTATCTGCAATTAGCGCCGTGGGCGAGAGCTACAGCCAGAACCAAAAAGGACTTGCTGATTACTACTACGCCATCGAACACCAGAAATCCGCCCTTGAGAAAGGATTGAAACTCAGCAAGGACGACCGTATTCGACGCCGAGTGATTAGCGACATTATGTGTAATTCCATGGTTGATAAAACCGCTATCTCTGTGTGCTTTGATATAGATTTTGATGAGTACTTTGCTAGCGAATTGCGTGGATTAACTATGTTTATTCAAGATGGTTTGATGCTAAATTTACCCCACGCACTTTACGTTCAGCCCAAAGCCCAACTCTTGTTACGCAGCATTTGCATGGCATTTGATGCCTATCTGGGGCTCGATACACAGCAGAAGTTTTCAGCGACGATATAGTAAAATACTACGCTATGTGATCAAGGAAGATCTGTGTTATACCTAAGGTGTATTTTGAGTTAAATCAAAGGAATAGACTCGATGGTCAACAGAAGTTTTCCTATTCATGGAAGTTTGTATATATGCGTAGAACTAGAGTTAATGATTATTCGTGCTCGCGGCCCAGCTAACACTGAAATGGTGTTGCAATACCAGCGCGAAATAAATCAATACAGAGAGCAGTTATGTGACAAACCATGGACCAGTTTGACTGTACTGAGTGGTGAGCCCTTATTGCCACCTGAAGCGGCAGGGATGATGGTTGAATCAATCAAGCAAGCTGAGCATATGAACCTTGTGGCCACAGCAATTGTGTTTGATGATGTACAATACAAATCTATAGCAGAGCAGTTTTGGGAAAGCATATATCAACGTACTTCCTTAAAATACGCATTTTTTGACGATGAAACATCCGCTAAAAAATGGCTGAAAGAAGAATTAAACGCAGCCCAGTCACAGTAGAACGTGCGTTTTTAGCTTTTTAAGTAAATCACCATAATGCATATGTCGTTGACGCTTTAGAAGTCATCGACAACGCAAATCCTTTTCACCTTGCCTTACTTGCAGTGATCAATCTCTCCTTTTTAACTTGAGAACGAATGACTTGAGTACGAATGACTTGAGCATAAGCTATTAAGCGCACTTAATAGCTTATTGCGAGAGGTGTTAAATGGGTGAGCCTGGTGGCAAAGGCTTGGGTTCGAAATGTGTTGGCCATTTTCCAGTTTGCCAAAACTGATTAAGCTGTTCCGCTAACACGCGGTTTTGCCCACGCTTTTTCAAGCTGCCTAACCACTGGGTTAAATCGCGCAGTTGTAATTCAATCGCGCTTGCCACTTCCGGTGCTAATTCAGGCGAAGCTAACAATTTGACTAAACCATCGAGCACCACATAATTGATCCGCTGTGCAAGTTGGTTAGCGCTGTCTTGTTTTAAGCTGCGTGCCAACAAAGTGGAGATAACACTATGAACGCTCGGGGCTTCTTTATTCAGACTATGTTGCTGCGCCAATCGATTTAAACGCTGAGGTTGCAGTAACAAGGACAAGCTGTAATTTGCCGCGGACTCCCCAGCCGATACCGGGTCGAACGTTAGCCCAGTACGACCTTTAAAGCTCTCGCGGTTGCGTGATTCACCATAGGCTTTAGGCGGGATTAATTTTACGATATGTTCAGGCACACTCAAAAAGGCAGGTTGCATGGTATCCAAAATCGCATTCAATGCTGCTTGTTGCGCTTTATCGTCAACCGGCTTCGCGCCTTTAGCATTATTATAATCCCCCTTACTTTCATACTCATATTCCACCCCGCCAATCAGTTTTGCCGCTGCATCTAACTGATAACGATGAAGTAAATATATTGGTACAAAACGCTCTTCTAATGAAGATAACGTATCGCCAGTAGGAATGCTGTTAATACCGAACTGCTGCATTGCAACGCTGCGAACATCGCTAATTCGCTTTAACTCAGCCGCGGCATCTTCACCATTATCCCATAAACTGCCTGATGGGTTAGCCGCGTGTAAAGGCCGAGCATCGGGATCGGATTGATAACGCATGCCACTGGCACGTGCTTGTGTCACCAATTCGTTTAAGCCTGTCGTTTCATCTTGAGTATTGACATAGGTTTGGTAGCCATAGGCAATCACGTAGTCATCCCATTTACCCATGCCTGTCGCGTAAGCACCTTCTAAACTGATTCTGTCGTTTTTTACGGTGATAAGCGGATGCGGATAATCCATTACTGACTCACGGCCATACTCGCTGGCAGCGAAATTATGGGAAATACCTAAGGTGTGCCCCACTTCATGGGCAGACAATTGACGAATACGCGCCAGCGCCATCTCTTGTTGCGCTTGCGTGTCAGTAACGCCTTCCGCTTTAGTGAAGGGGCTGGTTAAGCCAAGAGCGATTAAATAATCTTGGCGAACTCGCAACGAACCAAGCGTTACGTGGCCTTTGATGATTTCCCCCGTGCGAGGGTCAACCACTGAGCTGCCGTAAGACCAACCGCGAGTCGCTCTGTGCACCCATTGGATCACGTTGTAGCGCACATCCATTGGGTCAGCACCTTTTGGTAGCACCTTCACTTGAAACGCATCTTTGTAGCCAATTTTACTAAAGGCTTGGTTCCACCAGCGCGCACCGTCAAGTAATGCACCTAAAACGGGTTCAGGAATACCTGGGTCGAGGTAGTACACGATAGGCTCAACCGCTTCACTGGTTTTAGCCTTGGGGTTTTTCTTACTTAGGCGATGGCGAGGAATAAACTGCGTCGTCATGCTTCGATCAAGCGGCGCTGAATAGTCCTGATAACCCAACGCCCAATACCCTGAAAACGGGACAAACTTGCGTGGTTGGTACTTATTGTCAGGTAAGCGAACAAGCGAGTGGTGCAAATGCACCGAAATACTCTTTGGCGCAGGCGTCACTTGTTTTACATACTCCCCGGGCTGGCTACCAGCAAACGTCACCAGTGATTCAAGCTCGGTATTATCCACAAAGGCTTTGCTGCGCGCTAAATATACACCGCTTCGGGTAGCATCAGGGCTATAGCTGCCCTGCTTGGTCGTATTTAAACGATCGCTAATCTGGTGAATATCAGACAGTAGAAAATCCGTGTAATCCACCAGCACAATCTTTTCGTTAGAGGCGACAACAGGTAATCCTACTAATACAGAGTCAGCGAACGCTTCATCGATACTGGCCTGTTCAGCGGGATTAGCTGATGTCGCTCGATACGCTGTATTTAGTTGTTTGAGCATCACTTTGTTACCAAAGCGTTGAAACTCGACCAAGCGCGTCTTGCCTAACTGACCACGATCAAGGCCGATATCGTTCGAGCCAATACCTTGGGGCATGCTGCTTTGAAATAAGAACGGCTGCGACAGCTTATCGATGCGTAAATAGACTTTGTCGTTCTCGCCGTCGTAATAAAAATCAAAAAAGCCAGCTTTGTGCTCCATCCCATCGGTGAATTCAGCAATACTCTGTGCGTTCGCCGCGCCAGCCATTAAACACATTAGCGCGCTCAATAAAAAAACAACGCCCCTTCCCCTTAATAACAGCATCTGCGCTCCTTTTAGCATGAACATGAATATAATTATTGGTTTGATTTTATAGATATTCTTGGCAATACATTAGCGAGTTTTTACTTTTATCAAAAGCGTCATGAGAGAAATGCGTGCAGATTTATTAAAAGTAAGTCGTAAAGCCTTGCGATGAGTCCACACACTCAACACTCGCTTCTGCATAGAAGATAAGTATCTTGGCTCTAAAAGATGGCTAAATTTTATATCAGAACGCGTACCGCATTTCGCTCTTAGCTAGCAAATCCGTTAGCTACTACCTTAAAAGTGAGATTTTGAACGCGATCCATGGCGCTGATTCAGCACATGGGAGGGCTTAAAAATGGATGCTAGACCAGACCAACCGCCTTTTTGATACGCCAAGGGAGCGGCCATTTGCCGAACCCTAATTCCTGTAAGTAATCCGCCAAGTCATAATTAAATTTAAACTCAAGTAAACTGGGGTTTAGCACCTCAATTGTTTTAGTGATGAGCGCATAAGGTGATTTACGATAACTGACATCAGTCGATAATCCTGCTTCCAAATATGCTCTGCAGTTCATTGGAGACAGTTGATCCATCACCGCCTCAGAAAACGCCATACCACAAGCCGCCCAAACACCTAAACGATGTTCCCAGTAAAACAGGTCCAATATATTTACAGGTAAGTCATCAGGTAAGCTGTCGAGCCAATGCTTACATCCTTTTATCGCAATCGGGTTACTACCGAACCCCGAGCGCTGCGCTAAAAATTCAGGTGTAAGACGATCAGGATGCACGCCATCTTCGTAGTAATAGCAACGTGTCACTTCGGAAATCAAACCAAGAAGATGCGTTTTATCGTTTATTGTATTTTTAACCGCTAGCGTCGCTTGTAACGATGGGTCATAACGCATTCCGCCAACATTGATTTGCAACTGCTTATTTAATTCATCATTCTGCTTTGCCGTTGCGGCAGATTTCACGGAAGATTGCACAAAATGATGTTTAAGTTTGTACTTATTTTTTAGCTTAATCGGTATCGACTGATCGTGTTTAGGTGAATCCGTCCTTTTCACTGTGAAAAACTCGCATTGCTCCCAAATATTCATCGCACTGGCTAAAATAAGCCGAGAATCATACCCTCCGGTTAGATTCAGAACACAGCTGTTTCGTGCCGCTGCAGCTTCGGTAGCCCCCTTTACCAAATGAGCCATTTTCTCCGCAGCCGCCTCTACCGTCAGTGGCTCAAGCTGACCATTCGGCCAATAGCGCTCAGCAGCTAGCTCGTGCAAGTCAAGGTAATGATTGGGTAATAACTGATGTAAATCGCGATACGGCAATGCATAAATTGGCCAGCTGCCAGAGTGGGTAAAAGACTCAAATTCGTTTTGTAATTCAGTATCTTTGACCACGATTTCCAATGAATTCAATAAACTAGGGTGTGTACAAATGAAGCGATCGCCGGTTACAGATGTATGGTAAAAAACCGACTTTTGCCCCGCAGCATCGTGGTAAACACGGCTACACCCATTTATTGTGGCAATCAAAGCCCACCGCCCACTCAAAGAGTTCAAAGCTAGCTCTAAGTCAGCAAAACTATCGCACTCATCAGCGAAACGTTGAATTACGTCTTCGTTACACGCATTTACATGAACGGGATCAAGAAAGTCCCCCATCGCAATGTATTGTTGATGTTCTCTGATAATTTGAGTCACATTCAACTTTGGGTGAGCATAAAAGAAATAGTTCGAACTGAGCGTAGTTTTAATCCAATTGTCGAGAAACGGATTTAAAACCGGTGTAGATGAAAGTAAAAATTGCTTAGAAAATCGCAGCTGGGTAGACATATTTCAATCCTTGAAACGATAACGCGAATCAAGATTGTTAATTAAATGTAAACAAAAAGCAATGTGGATCTTGAAAGATCAAATTGAATCAAAGCACTCGCGTTAAATCGATTAGTCAGTTGAACCGTCGCAGTGAACGTGTAATCGATACAGACCAATGGCGAGTAAAGTAAATCTCGGCTTATACCAAAACGGAAGAGGAGGTCTAAAGAATGGAAGAAGCTGGTGACTCACCAGAGTAACAGCTCATTATCAACTAACGCTTGATTTACATTATTGCGTACCAGGCGGGTTTGCACGTGACTGAAAATAACTAACCGCACGTAGCTCTGCTTCGTTTTAGAGCGCAAACCATTTCGTGGCATTCCTTTGCCTCTAAATACCTAGCGCTCTAAATTATGAACTCTTATTTACGCAAAAAGCACCGTAGTTTACTGCGCCCATAAATCAAACGGGAACGCTTTAACAAGCGCATTTTGACGCTCTTTTAAGCTCGGAATAGGCTGTGAAACAAGAGATTTGGCTTCCTCAATATTGCTTACCTTATGATAAGAGTCTCTGCCTGTACCAAAATAATAGTCGTCATACTTAAATTGAGTTTCGCCGCTCCCTGAATCAAGAAAAATAGCATTTCTACCATACGCTTCAGCTAAAACTACGCCATGCAGACTCGAGCTAATAACAGTCTTTCCTTTGAGAATGGCTTTGATAAATTCGCCTGGATACATTCGAGGTGAAACGAGTATGTCTTCATATCCCTTGTAAAAACCCATATCATCATTTAACTGTGGCACGATCACAAAATCCTGTGAAGGTCCATCTGGGCACATTAGCTGCTCAGGGTAAAAAAGCGGGGACAAAATCGCTGGATCGCCATAAATTTCAGGACACGATATCCCCTTACTTATTAGATAATCTCTTGTTAATGGGCCTCGAATCGCTCTAACGTCTAGAGTATTGAATCGATGAGTACTCTCCGGAACTTTACCGTTTCTACCTGTCCCCCAAATGACATCATTGTCTACTGCAAAATGAAGTACCGAACCAATGGACAGTAGCTTGCTAGAATGAACTAATTTGTCCAATACAAATCGGTTCTTCAAGTGCAACATCTGCTGCACAGTATCTAAAGCTAAATAATCCCCAATGTTTGGCTCTTTTGATTTCGGTTGCCAATAATAAGCAAGAAGTTGCGCTTTTGACTCTACTTCAGCTTGGTAAAACCTTTCACTCTTACGCTTTTTAAAAAACTTCAACTACTTTCCCCCAATATAAAAAGCACTTTGCACACAAATATAGCCCAAGTGAGTATTTAATTTACCATTATAACGTTAAAAGCCACGAACATTATCGAAACAATTAAAGCAATTCCCTCATAACATTTATTATTGATAGTGAAAGCTCGTACTTGCAGCGAGTAAATCGATAACAAATACCAGACTTTCTAAATTTGGCCCAGCGGCCTAGGGTCAAAGAGTATGTTACTACTATTGCATTAAATTACCTTCAAGCGAATAACATCTCCACATACTCTAAAACACTTCGATAGAATTGAAAAATCACTGTTTTGTATCCACACTATACACCTCGGATACGACAAACGTGCTTATCATCATAACGAGTGAGTACTTAACAATTTTAAATTCACGACTCTTCTAATTGAGTAAAACGCTGTGTTAAAGGTTTATTAGCGTTAAATTAGCCAATCACTGGGATCGCGATAAAAGGTTAACGACGTTTCTAAAAACCCCTCCCGCAATGCGTTTAATTGCTCAGGCGTGAGCTTACTTTTCCACTTCTGAGCTGTTAGTTTTGAATTTCTCGCGGTTTGGAAGCCACTACTTAGATCATCTTTGGAATAACAATATTGCTCGATAATTGAATCAAAATTTTCTGGTACGTCAACGCCACAATCAATAAAAATGTTAGAAAACTGCTGCTTAGGGTCATCCACTAAGTCTTCATATTTAATGATCTTTGCATTTGGATAGTGATTCACCACGTCGACAGCTTCTGCCAAGAACGTGCCATATAACTGACCGAAACGCCCCCAGACATCAAGCTCAGACTGTCCATCTAATAATTCACTGTGCCTTTGCAACCACCCTCTTTCCTGAAAACTCAATGCCACCGCAGCAGGGTGGCGCAATAGTAAAAATAAGAAAGGGTGATAATGTTTACAGTAAAAACTGGCTGCTGCTGGGTTTACCTCTTTGAGCAGCAATTTTTGCTTGTTGTTCTTTAAAAAAGGCACGAAATCCCACTTGTTATGAATTACGCCTCTGTGGTATCGAGGTAGGCCAGCGAACGCCTCGTCAGCGAGCTTTTTGTATATATCAAAATCCGGATGGTCTTTTTCAGCGGTAAATACAGCCTGTTCGCCCCCTAACCGTTTTAAATAGGGTTGCGTAATTGGCTCCCTGAGGTACGCGAGCTGCGGTGATGTGGCCAGCACCTCACCGGCCCAGGAGGAGCCGCTTCTGGGGTAAGACAAGAGTAAAATAGAGGGTGAAGCAAAACGCTTAGGTATGATGCTGTTTAATAGTCGCAAACAGTAAAGGCTAGAAACATCCAAAGCTTTACCGCGATATCGATTTAAAATCCCCACAATATTCCTTTAAAAATAACTACATGCACAATAATGCAATGAAAACGGAGTCGTTCACAATAAGTTTGACACATGATTCTACTTTGATTTACATACGTTTGTGCAGGTTAAATGGCATCTACCCCACATGTCTAACGTTTCTTATCGCGGTAAAGGACTTTTTCTCACAGATCAGTTTTTGTGTGAATAAGGCGAGTATCTTATAGCAAAAATGGCTTATGCGGGAATAGCTGCATGGGTAAATCTAACATCTTTCAAAGCGATTACTATTACGGTCGACTATGTCTTCTTCAATCGACCGGCTAGTAGTAATAACCCTATCAATATGGCCCCTAGCTTAGGGGGCTCATTCACAGCCAATGCACTTGATGAAAATTGAAAAAGTGAATCGTTATATTCGTCAAACTGCGGGAAACCATAATCAGCGAATGCAATATTGTCAGAATAAGGACAGCTATAAGGCTCACAAGCTGTAGCACCACCTTGCAGACTCGCCACGCCATCAGTTAACACATCAACACTGTAAACAAGATTAAATTGTTCATTTGGTTCAAATACGCCCAGTGGTAGCTCAAACCATTGAGTGCCCCAGCGATATGAATGCATTTCAACATCAAAAACGCCAAGCACAGCACCATCAGTGACAACGCCTACGCCGTTACTATCTGAGCGTACTTCAGCCATGCTTGACCAAATCAACTCGTCGTTTAAGGTAATTCGCGCATTGTAGCTGGAGACTGTAAAGTCTTCACCAATGCAGGGTAATACGCTATTACTCTCAAAAAACAGATTTTCTGGGTCAGCACAATACGCTTGTAAGTAGCCAGATAAAGGACTAAAACGCAAGGCGAATTGCTGCACGATGGATGAACTATTTTCTAACTGATAACCTATTGTGGCACTTCCACTAGCAACACTCGCCGCATACTTACGCATCGATAATAAAGCAGTTCCTCTTTTATTACCTTCCACATAACTACTAGCATAAACGCTGGTGTCATAGATGTTCGATATTGTATAGGTAGAAGCAAAGTACGACCCTGAATCGAACATGCGCCAACCGTTATCTGGTTTAGGGTAACTGAGGGTATATGCTTCAGCAGTGAGTGCTGTGCTGATAATAGTTGCTGTTGCGCTTTGACAAAAACTGACCGAAATATAAAACAGAACAATACGTTTAAACGTCAGCATGATCATTGGCTTCTTCCTTAAAATCGAGTGTTGAACAAAATGAGATCCGCAGATTTCATTAAAATATATACCCCAATACACATGTTGTCAGCAGGAGATGAAATATACATTGCCTATGGGATCCCACACTAATATGACCATGCAGGTGTCAGTGTTATACCCAGCATAATCTGATGCATGGCACTATGTGTATTGTTTAGTTGTTTGAGGTGCGACATTCGAATAGCGAATACCCCTGTGCACCATTCTATTTTTTACTCCCCCTTCTATTAGCGAAAAATGAGTAATATTCCGCTCAGCATCCAAATAGCAGTCTTTGCTTTATCAATAATAAGTATGTAAAAGAAGACAGTAATCTACGCATTGGTAGTCATGTTGGAACGCCTAAACGACCTATTAGCCTAACCAACAACAAATTTCCACACTATCCCTGCACTATTCCTTCACTATCCCTGCATCGACACCAGAGATGGCCGCAATCGCTGTAATAAACAGTATATTAACATTCTGGTAAGTGGTTCGTCCCTGCTTGGCTTATACCTTGCTTACCTTTTAAGGTGTATATGTTAATAAAACGATAAGACGACATAGTTGAGTCCAGAATGTGCCGTACAAGTAGACATTTCGTAAAGGTCTGTCTCAACATCAACCCAGACTCTCTCATAATACTTTCTGCCGACCCTAGGTAGTGCATTTGTTCACTGGATTGGTGCTTTAGGCGCTGTATTTTAAAAGCAACCTAGAAAGCCGCAACTTTATGGAATTGATGAATATGGATAAAAAGATATTTTGTGTAGGTTTAAACAAAACAGGAACGTCTTCGCTACACCAGGCCTTTACCATGCTCGACATAAAGAGCGTGCATTATAAAGGAGTTGAGAAAACCGACATTAAAGAAATTATTCAGACCAACTATCTTGCGGGCAACAACATACTTAAAGGAATAGAGCATTACGAAGCCTATTCAGATTGGGATTTGGGGCCCTCTACGATCGATATCGTAAAAGAGTTTGATAAACAATATCCTAACAGTAAGTTTATATTAAATATCAGAGACATGGAGGGTTGGCTTGACAGTAGAGAGAAGCATGTAAAAAGGAACCAAGAGAGAAAAAGAAAGGAGCCAGATGCTGATATCAATTGGCTAACGATAGACAGAGAAGCTTGGGCAACTCAGTTTAAACGTCACTATGACGGCGTGACTAGTCACTTCAAAGGTAGAGAAAACCAACTATTAGCCTTTGATGTCACCCAAGGTGATGGTTGGGAGAAATTATGTCCCTTTCTTGAATTACCTATTCCCCGCGCCATATTTCCTAAAGAAAATATGGCGGCGCATAAAAATTCACTTTATTGGAAAGGACGACGAAAATTAAAAAGAATATTAGATCACATTGTCAGATAAAATAGCAGTGAAGCAAGCTAGCCGAGAGTTGTCGACAGAGCTTGGTGGTTTCAGGCCCCTAGATACAAATTTCACCTATTTAGTTAACGTTAAGAGTCTATGAAGTTCAGGGAAGATATAAACGCGTTGCGGGCGATCGCCGTTATAGCCGTAGTCATTTTCCATTTCAACCACGCTTGGTTGCCAGGGGGATTTGCTGGAGTCGACGTATTCTTTGTTATATCAGGCTTTCTGATGACAATGATAATCGTTAAAGGCGTAGAGCGGAAAACGTTTTCAATAATAGGTTTTTATCAAGCGAGAGTAAGGCGGATTATTCCGGCCTTGGCGTTTCTTTGCTTTGTTCTCATGGTCTTAGGCTATTTTTTACTTTCTCCTATCGATTACCTTAATATGGGTAAACACACCACAGCAAGTTTAACGTTCACATCAAATTTCGTTTACTGGAAAGAGTCTAACTACTTTGATGCTTCATCAATTGAAAAGTGGCTGTTACATACGTGGAGTCTGTCTGTAGAGTGGCAGTTTTACTTAATGTATCCGGTGGTTTTGGTAATACTGAGTAAATTTTTAAATTTGAAGCAGCTTAAACTACTGCTGGTTGCCACTACACTCTTAGCGCTGCTTCTCTCTATTTACGTCACATTAAACACTAGCAGTGCAGCCTACTTCTTATTACCGACTAGAGCGTGGCAGATGCTTGCTGGAGGGCTAGTCTTTTTGTACCCCATCGCTTTGGGGCCAACAACCAAACGCCTTGGCTTGAGCACTGGCTTACTATTAATCGTTTCATCATTTTTCCTATTCTCAGCGGAAACACCTTGGCCTGGCTATGCATCTTTGCTGCCTATATTAGGAGCTTGTTTAGTCTTAATTTCTAACAATGGCGGATCGCTTATCGTTGATAACAGACTTTGCCACATGCTAGGTAAATGGTCTTACTCCATTTACTTGTGGCACTGGCCCATCATAGTCGCAGGTTTTTACTTCTCTCTAGGTGAGAATTGGTGGATGGTGGGCTTACCGCTTTCAATCCTTCTAGGCGCTTTAAGCTTTGTCTTTATTGAATCAAAATCATTGGCTGATTATGGTTTACACAAAATGAAGTATCTACTGAAACCATTGCCCGCAGCCTCACTTCTTGCTGTGTTCGGCCTTGTGGTTTTTCTGACAAATGGCTTAATAAATCGACTTGCCGAACCAGAGAGAACTCTCGTTGCATCGGCAATCACGGCGAAAAGTGATTGGAGCTACCCCAAAGCGAATAAAGTTATAGGGCCTCTCAAAATCAGATTCATTCGCGGAAAAACCGATAGGAATATCTTAGTTTTAGGCTCAAGCCATTCTGAACAGTTATACCCGTATGTGGAGGGGCTAAACTCTGATTACAATGTTTATTTCTTAACAAATGGCGGGTGCCTTGCAACGCCCTCGATGAAACACCCCAAATGGAACTGCGACAATTTACAGAACTATCAGCTTCTTTTAGATAAGGTCAAATTCGATAGAATCGTGACTACTTTTTTTAATTTTGACGTGTATTTATCAAACATCGAAACGAAAAGGAAAGAACAGTTAGCGCTTAGAACCAAAGAATACGACGTCTTTCTTGCTCAGCTAAAAGCCGCCGCTAAGGAAGTGTATTTGATTTTAGGAGAGCCAAGGGGAGAAGAGTTTAATCCGCAGGCTGTCATTCGACATGGATTAAAAGCCTTTATGACAGAAGAAGAAACACGAAATACTTACGCAATTCACCACGAAGCCCTAAGCCTTTTCACCGAGCTCGGTGATATTGAAATAATAGACCCCATCGCGCACTTGTGTAATGAAGGTATTTGCAGCACCAGTGATGACTCCCGAGGCTTCTACTATAAAGATAATAATCATATGCGGCCTTGGTATGCCATTGAAAAATTGACGTATTTGGATCACATCTTCCTATAAATTACTGAGTTTCTGTCACTCTCACGTTGTATCGCAATAGAAGAATTTCAGATGTAGATTTAGCGAACATCCTACTACTCGTCACCTATTGAAAAAGCAGCCGTAAATAAGGCAAGAGCAGTAGCACTCAGCACTCAGCACAAAAATTTAGAATGCGCAGCGATTAAAAAAGCAAATAAGGCGACGGCCGAATACATGCCGTCGCGCCGAGTGTATATGCATCGTATCTAGAAAAATCTGATGCTGTCAGTCCAGAACACTCAATTAGTTTTTGAAACAACTTTATCAGCTGAAAGCACACCAAGCCCCTTGCCCACTTTAATGAAATATTTTTCTACGTAAGAGTAGATGAGAAATGAGACTCCAATAGTTATAGGGAATGATAAGCCAATTACTAACGATGCGTACAGCACATGAGAGCTGATAGGCATAACGACCATGAAGAACCAACCCACACAGTAGAGCGATATCATATGGAAACAGTAAATTGAATAAGATATTTTTCCCAAGAATAATATTGGTCGACAATTATTAATACGTTTCACCATATTCAGAAGTACGTTCTTCGTGATAACAGTTTCTGACACAATGGTTATCCACCAAATAAGCGGTGGAATCATAGCCAATTTACTACCAATCTTGATTTGGAATACAATTGTGAGGAGTACTAAAATACTAAATTTAATCAGGTATTCTTTTTTCGAGTATATTCCGTCTCTAAAAGATTTAAAAAATCTAAACGTCAATATCCCCGAAATAAACAGCGATATATTAGCAAAGATAAAGGATCGATGTCCCATTACCCAAGCTAGTTCACGCTGCAAAATAAGCAGTAAAACTGATATCGCGACTACGAAAAACCAATTTTTCTGATTCAAAAAATACATCAATAAAGGTGCTATGAGATAAAACTGCCACTCAAGCGTTAGGCTCCACGCTTGACCCATAATCGCGTAAGCTGACGAGGGTAAAAACTCAGAAGTTACTATCCCATGCAACATGAAAAGATGGAGCAGTGAATGGGTTGTCAGGTTATCCTTGGTATCGTGAAAAAGCTCTAAGCGATTTGCAGTTTTCGGGTGTTCAAATATCAACTGATTCAGAAATTCAATGGACATGTCCAAAATCAGTATGCTGAGTAGTAAACATACCAAATAAGCAGGAAAGAGCCTCAGGGCTCTTCTAGCTATATAAAGGCCGTATTGTTCTTTTTTACTGTCCAGTAAAAAAGCAATTACAAAACCGCTAAGCAGGATAAACACACCTACTGCATAGGTGCCATTAGCAAGTAACATACCCACACCTTCATTCTTGTAGATGGGTAGTGCGGCGATCGTTAAGGTATGGGTGATAACTACCCATACACACATTATTCCTCTTAAGCCTTCTAAGCCAGCTAGTTTCATGACGTTCCTTCACTTCTGTATTAATTAAGTTCTTCGTGTACCAAAAACTATTGTTGCCATAACTCAAATGGAAAGGCGTTAACTAGCGCATTTTGCCTATCTTTCAAATCTGGGATCGGCTGCGAAACCAGTGCTTTAGCCTCTTCAATCGTTTTAACTGAATGGTAAGTTTCGCGACCTGTGCCTTGATAATAATCATCGTATTTAAATTGGGTTTCACCGCTACCTGAATCTAGAAAAATGGCGTTTCTACCATAAGCCTCAGCAAGAATGACACCGTGAAGGCTTGAGCTAATAATAGTTTTACCCTTCAAAATACCGCTAATGAAGTCACCAGGATACATTCGAGGTGAAAGCAACAGCCCTTCGTAACCATTATAAAAATTCATATCGTCGTTAAGCTGAGGGACAATGACAAACTCTTGAGAAGGCCCTTCGGGACACATTATCTGCTCGGGATAAAACAGAGGCGATAAAATCGCTGGATCGCCATACACTTCAGGGCATTGAATTCCTTTTGCTAATAGATAATCTCGAGTTAAAGGCCCGCGTACCGCTCGAACGTCTAAAGTCTTATAATTGTGAACGTCCTCTCTTACCTTACCATTTCTACCTGTACCCCAAACGACATCGTTATCTTTAGCAAAATGCAGTACTGAGCCGATAGACAACAACTTGTTGGTTTGGTCTACCTTATCAAGTACAAAACGATTTCTAAGATGCAGCATTTGTTGCACCACGTCCAAGGCAAGATAATCCCCTATATTGGGTTCTTTTGTTTTTGGCTGCCAGTAATAGGCGAGAGATTGTGCTTTGCTTTCTAACTCGTTTTGATGAAACCTTTCATCTTTTTTCTTTCTAAAAAAATTCAACTACCTTCCCCTGTGACACTCGACAGTGAGCATTTACCCAAACTAAAACCCAGATAGTGTATGACTATCACTAATAACGCAGCTGATACTTTCTTAGATAAGCTAAACCACGAGATTATTATCCCCTTTTTTGTTTAAGGAACAAATCTTTTCTTCTAAAGTACGTAAGCAATTAAAATACCAATCCACCGCGGACGAAAAGTTTCTATTCAGGAATTAAACGGTTTAATTTAAATTGACGGGCTAGTTTTCTGATATTAATACAATAAACTAGGTTATATTTTCTTGTGTGCATCTCTGGTACAACCCATTGAGGGAGAATTAGTTTCTAGTTTGTCACCACTAGTAGAGCACGGTCGCAGAGGACTTGGTAAAGGCAGGACGACTCTGTGACTTATATCAGCCTTGACTTTCTTCTGATTCTCAAAAGGAAATCAAGGAAAAACTAATACCGCTTATTAGGTAAGAAAGTTCGTATCTAGCTTTCCAGTGCCGACCCCAATAAAAGAAACGCAGAGTGAGTTGTACACTCACTAATCAAATCGTAACTAACATATCAGTTTAGATAGTATGTATGGCAAGGGGAACAATTTTTAAAAAGCAATGTAGTGGTATTTAGACGCACATCATAATAGAGGTTAGATTAACGCTTTGTACCATAATTGTACGTCATGAATATCTCTATTTGTTAGTATATGAAACTAACAATATCTGCTAATCCACAATTCAAAGTGAAAAAATATGACGAGTAGTAAAACGAAAGTAAGGGAAAGGCAAGACTGGCTTGACCTAGCAAAAGGCCTAGGGATTTGCTTGGTCGTTATGTACCACACCTGTGAAGGCATTCTGAATAGTTTTGAGTATGATACTGAAACGATACAGGCACTAACGAGTTTCTTCAGAAGCTGGTTGATGCCAATGTTCTTTATGGTGTCAGGGATTTTGATTAGAAACTCGATCAAAAATAAGCCAATACAAACCCACCGCTCAAAACTCCTTGATTGGGTGTATATTTACCTTTTATGGAGCCTAATTATCTATTTGGTCAGGTTACTCTCAAATAGCTTTACTAATACCAATATGGCCGCGAATGAAATATTTTTTATTTTATGGGACCCCGTACCCACCATCTGGTTTATTTATGCTTTGGCACTTTCGCATTTAGTCACTTTGCTCGTAAGGAATATTTCGCCAAACATAGTCATAGGTGTAGCGGTTGCTGCGAATTTGTTAAACAGTTTCTATTTTGGTTGGTTCGAAGGCAGCATTTTTGAACGTTTCGCTTGGATATACCTTTTCTACGCCATTGGCTTTTTTAAAGGGAATGAGATTATTAGGGTCATCAAAAGTGACAAACTAGCACTCTTTGGGCCCTTGTTCTTCGTGGGTTTCGGGATATTTATCGCGCTGTACCGTTCAGAGTTGCACATGGTCACTAAGCCCATTGTTTCCTTGTTGATGGCTGTGGCTTTTTTAATTATTTGCTATCGTACCGAGACCTTATTTAAAAATACGAAGCTGTTTAAATTTAGCGTATACGTAGGGAGCATTAGTTTATTTATATACCTCACCCATTTTGCCTTGCCTGCCGCCACTCGGATGTTATTGAATAAAATTGGGCTTTATTCGTTTTCAGCCAATATACTATTGGCTGTAGGGCTAGCGGTTTGTATCGGTATTATTGCGAGTAAGTTATCCACTACACAACCCATAAAACTATTGTTCAACCGTCCTTAGCAATGGTGTGCGTATGCTATGAGACTTCATTTTAGGCGACAATTCAGCACTCTTAAATGAGGTCTTCATAGATCAGGTGAAAACCCTAAATAGTAAAAATTGACTTTTAAAGACAAAAGGCCTGAATCGTTGAAGGCAACAACCTTTCCTATCAAGTGTATTTTTTATTTTTTTAAGGCCCGCTTTAAAAAAAGCAGCGGTTCAAAGGTATTAAATAATTTTGCATGTAAGGCCAAAAAGCCAAATTTACTAAACCATAAATTAGGCCCTTTATGCTTTAATGTGTCATTAAATATCAACAGGTAAGTATCGGAGTCGTTTGCTTTGAAACTTAAACGGAAAAAGTCGACGACATTGGTCAACCATATGTCTGCAAGCTCTGCCTTTGGCGCGTCAATAAACCCGAGCAGTCTATTTACCAAATCGACGCGATAGTGATAGTTTTTGTCGCCTTTGGACGTTAAATTACCAATTGCATTAAACTTTTTCACAGTCACAATAGGTAGTGTATACACACCACCTACCTTTGCTAATTGAGCCCACAATAGTCTATCTTCACCGAAACGCAAATCATCTACAAACCCGCCGGTTTCAACAATTTTGTCTCTTTTCGCTAACACCGAAGAGGTCGCATTAATAATGTTGCTATAAAGAAATTGTCTTAAAACATCGCCGTCTTTCTGACGCGATTCCGTCTCTTCTCTCTGTCCGTGCCAATCGATAGAAGCATAGCTATCGATTAACACTGCATCGGCATGCTTGTCAGCCAATTCCATTTGTAGGCGCAGTTTATCTTTATGAATCCATAAATCATCAGCATCTAAAAAAGCTAGCCACTTGGCTGTCGCTATAGAAATAGCATGGTTACGGGCTTTAGAAGGGCCTGCATTGCCCTGTTTCACATAGGTAACGCGATCTGCGTACTCACTGCCTTCAATTACTAGTTGCGTATCATCCTTGGAGCCATCGTCAACGATGATGACTTCTTTAGGCAGCGCACTTTGCATGAAAATAGATTCAAGTGCCTTTAGAATACTTTGGCTGCAATTATAAGCAGGAATAACAACACCGACATCGACAATTTTGGTACTAATGCTCTTATTACTTATCATATTTGATCAATTCTTAAATTAGGTTTTTGTTCACGATTGACAGGTGCTTTAGCGGAGATTGACAACATCGCGATAAATGAGATTACACTGTAAATTAGCATATCAGGGCTATTGTGATTGATTACAACGAAACCGATATAATTAACTACACATTGCAATAAAACAATGGCAAGCAAGGCTGCTAACAGTTCACTATTTTTGCTAATAATGTACCCTTGAACCAAATCCTTAATTATTTTAAGGGTCAGAATAATAACTAACACCAATCCGGTATACCCACCGTACAGTAGAACCTCATAATAACCACTATGGGCATTACCGATATAGCTCCAACGAGCCACGAAACTGGCGACGGCGTCGCTGACCCAAAATGCACCGAAGCCATAGCCTAAGGTACTTTCAGCTTGAATATACTCATCGAGCAACCCCCAAATAACAGTGCGGTTTGTCAAGGTTGGGTCTCGCCCAAGTAGCTCTAATAAAAAAGTGTATAGAAAGGAAACCGCGACAGCTGCTGCGGCTAATAATAACGTGATAATCACAACACGGCGTAAGTTAACATTCGGGCTGTTAGTGCGCATAACCTTAAATAGCGTGATTAAGCCCACACCAGCGAATACCATGACGATGGCTGTCGCTGAATTGGCAAACACTAAGCAGATCCCCAAAACCGCTAGCATAATTTTATGGTTACGAGTGCGGTAATTGCCAAGGCCAACAAGTATCAAAATACCGTAAGCGTATAACCGCGCCCCGCCATTTTTGTCGCCCATGATACCGATAAACATATTTGCACGTTCACCTTCGCCATGACCACCTAACGCATTACTCGGTGATATAACCAAATAAATGAGGCCCATGACGGCAGCAACGAATATGGTTTTAGCGATAAAATACATTAACGATTCGGCGTTAAAGTGTGCGGCGACACAAAAACCTGCCACAACCAGTGTAATAAAAGCGATACTGCGGCGCAGGGTAATGCCCGGCTCATAGGACCAATATATGGACGCTAAGAAAAAGGCGATTAGCACCCACCACCATAAACTCTTAATGAGCATGGAAAACAGTAATTTTTTATCGACCTTAAGTAAAAGATAGATGCCCGTTAGCAATAGCAGAATACCGACAATTTGCTTAGCGGCATTACCCGAAGCATTGGCGCTCATTAAATCGTCAGCTCGACCTCCCGCTAATAGACGTGAGGTGAAACTTAAAAAGCCAAAGTAGTAGAAAACCGTGGTGAATAAATAAGCACGTTTTAAGGTATCAAGAGTGATTTTCATGTTTGGTAATTATTTCACTTCTGTTGCAAAGCGCTGTCATTGAGAATAAGCGCTCGGTATTCTTTGGCAGAATTTTCTGCACTAAAACGATTAACGGCTTGAATGATCCTGTTGCGGTTTTCTTGAAGATTTTCACTCGCAAGTTCAGTGAGCATAACCTTTGCTAACTTTGCTACGTTTTTATATTCAACCAAGGGAGCAACTTCACCGCCTTTGAGCGTTTCCATTGGCCCTGATGGGCAATCAAAAGCAACCACCTTACATCCAACTGACATCGCCTCAACCAATACATTCGGGCTACCTTCAAAACGTGAAGACAACACAAATAAGTCGGCTTGTTGTATTTCGGCAATAGGGTTGTCGGTGTAACCAGCGAGGTCAACGTGTGCGGTTAAGTCCAGTCGATCAATTTGCGCTTGTAGCGCAGTTCTTAGTTCACCCTCACCGAAAATGACTAATCGTGCTTTTATCTCTTTTGATACGAGAGAAAATGCATCGATAAGCATATCAAAGCCTTTTTGATCGCTAAGGCGACCCACTGCAACAACAGTTTTGCACTCATGGTTAACTAACCAAGGATGTTTCGCATCTTGTTTAGCCGCTTCTCGCGTGTCTTCTGTGATCACTGGGTTTGATGCAGTACATACATCTTGCTGCCTAGCAATAGAGCAATCGACAAGATCATCAGCCACACCTTTTGATACAGCGATAACAGGGTTGGGAATTAAGCGATAAATGTAGGGCGCAACGCCATAGGTTATACGCATCACTAGGCCATTATTTACTTTGCGATCGAGTGAAAACGTATTTCGTTCACTAACAGATAATCGCTTTGACCAACCTAAACTGGCACAAACGACAGCGGTAATGACATTGACATGGGTGAGAGCGGATAATATGCCATCTGGATTTGACTGCTTTAGGTGTTTACGCAAGGGCGCAAAAGCAGACAAAGTGCGGGCCGAATTCAACTCAACGAGTGTTACCGATTCACTTAAAAATGATTTATTAACCCCACCTGCGGTCAATAGTATCATTTCTACAGTATCACCATTTTGCGCTAACTGATTCGCTAAGCGCACCATCATTTTTTCTGCGCCACCACCACGCAAATCATGCAACACAATACTGATTTTCGCCATTATTTACCTACTGAATTCTTTGATGTAACGACGTGCGACACTTTGGTACTCAAACGCGCTCACGCTATCAGCAATATCTTTACCAATGAGCTGTTTATAACGCCCTATCGCGTCAGCCAACTTTTCAACATTGTTAGTTTCAACCAAGAAGCCATTTACACCGTTTTCGATTAGCTCAGAAGGCCCAGTAGGACAATCAAAAGCGATAACCGGTGTATTTAGATACATCGCCTCTACTAGCGCCGTGGGCATACCTTCATGTCGAGATGACAAAATAAACGCTTGGGCGTTGCGTATAATGTAATATGGGTTTTCAGTAAAGCCGTAGAACTCAACATACTCTTTAATGTTCAGTGACTCTGCTAGTTGAGTTAATTCATCTACTAGTTCACCAATGCCAACGATGAGCAACTTTGGTAGGTTGTTATTCGCCTGACGGGCTTGCGCGTAAGCTTGAATGAGCATATCAAAACCTTTTTGCTCTACAAGCCGCCCTACAGCACAAAAGTAATCGGTTGATTCAAATGCGTCGGTATTGTTCAAAGATTTCGCTATCACTTGTTGGTCGACCACAGCGTTGGGAATAAATTCGACGTGCTTTCTGCCAAGTTTAATGTTGCGAAGTAGTTCCTGCTGAAGTGACCCAGAAACGGTCACTATTGCCCCGCCCGTCAACGAGTAGAAATTATAAAGCAATTTTATCTTCGCGGGTGATAGCTTTTGATCGCTCACATCGAAAGCGCAATGTCTGGTATATACCACCGATAATTTTGGAAATCTTAACGCGCAAAATGCGGCTAAAATATTTGCCGTTTCCGTCGCGGCAATGATGACATCGATATCGTTAGCTTTAATATGAGCAAATAGGTGCTTTAACTTTTTGAAGAAACTATCAGATTGATTCGGATGCGTCGCCTTCTTGGTGTCGATCAGTTTGTCATAACCGGCTTTTTTATCGCCTTTTATATCGTATACGTAGAATTCTGAGGAAATACCCTCATTAGCCAGCGCATTCGATAAGTTTTGGTGAACGCGTTCAACCCCACCAGATAACGAAAACCACTTGTGTAAAAACAGTACATTGTTACGGCTCATGTTTATTCCCTAAACAAAGTAGCGATGTTTAATGACACAATATATGGCATGGGGGTTGGTCGTGATATATCGCCATAACAGCTTCTTAGGTTCGGTCATGGCTCTGTGTAGCCATTCTAACCCTAGCTTTTGAAAGATGGCGGGAGCACGTTTGTAATCGCCCGTGACAAAATTGTAGCAGCCGCCGCACGAGATAATGACGGGAACCGTTAACTTGCTTTTGTTTCTCAAGATAAACAATTGCTCTTTGGGCTTTCCTAACCCGACCCACAGCACTTCGCAACCTGAAGCATTAATTTTGGCGACAATCTCATCTTCGTCTGCTTCGCTAAAATACCCGTGTTGGGTGCCGACAACGTCAAAGTTATTATATTTTTCTGACATAATATTGCCGCATTTTTCAATGGTTGCTTGGTTCGCCCCAAGAAGAAAATGTTTAACGGTTTCTGGTGACATCATAGGGACGTCATGAATGGTATCTGTGGTAGCGCTGCGTTCCGGTATCTCCTTTTCACTAAACCAACGTGAAAAGCTCACCACACTTTGCCCATCGGCATGCAGTATATCGGCTTCATTAAGCATACGGCCCATTTCAGGATCACTATTGGCAATAGAGATACTGTGGCCATTTGATGAAAAAATAACGAGAGGCGATTTGATATCACCCGCCCGTGTATCCAAAACGCGACACACCATCAAATCAACTAACTGTTTGCGGTCAACACATGCGGTAATTAATCCGCCGACATTTGTTTTTACTACTTCTTCTAATTTCATTGATTCATCTCGTTTAACTATTTCAATACGATTCCCTGCTTTGTATAACGAGAGAGCCACCTGATCGCTGACAAATTGATGCTAGGCTCATTATCGCGTGCCCAGCATAACTTGATTAACTCTTTTCCACCCAAGCAATAATAACGCCAACGCTAATAAATTTTAAACTGTCACTCGGGTTAATCTGGAATAGGTCATTTAACGGCCACATTAGCAAAATGATATTCCGCCATTATGACACATGGGCCGTTACATCGTCTTGCAATCCAGTGGCCTTTCCTAACTAAGCGCTCATTATTCAACACGCTACGAATAATACTGCTTAAACCAGCCTACAAAGTTATTGATTCCATCTTGGAGCTCAGTTTGGGGCTTAAAGCCGATTTCGCTTTCTAAATTTGTAATATCAGCAAACGTTCTTACGACATCGCCGTCCTGCATTGGCATGTAATTTTTCACCGCTTTTTTGCTTAGCGCATTCTCTATACAGCCAATAAACGCTTCTAATTCGACAGGCGTGTTGTTACCGATGTTGTATAGCTTGTAGAAAGGCGAAGATTCAGAGCTACTGTTTGACTCTTCGCGCGGTTTCGGTATTACGTTTTGGATACGTAAAATTCCTTCGACGATATCATCAATGTAAGTGAAGTCTCGCTGCATTTTGCCGTCATTAAAAACTTTAATCGCTCTGTCATTTACCACAGCATCAGTAAACAAGAATGGCGCCATGTCTGGTCTGCCCCAGGGGCCATACACAGTGAAGAAGCGCAGACCGGTTGTAGGCAACGAATATAAATGGCTGTAGGTATGCGCCATGAGTTCATTCGACTTCTTGGTCGCTGCATAAAGTGAAACCGGATAATCTACACGGTCACCTTCGGCAAACGGTATTTTTTTATTTGCACCATAAACAGAACTAGAAGATGCATAAACTAAATGCTCGACATTGTTGTGACGACAACCTTCGAGAATGGTAGCCATACCCGTTAGGTTTGAATCTATATACGCCATTGGATTTTCAATCGAATAACGCACCCCAGCTTGCGCTGCTAAATGTATCACGCGGTCAAATTTTTCTTGAGAAAATAATGCTGCAATAGTGTTGCGATCAGAAATATCGGCCTTAACAAACGTAAATGTTTTACAATGCTCGATGCGTTTAAGTCTCGCCAACTTTAGGTTTGGGTCATAGTAATCGTTAAGGTTGTCTAACCCAATAACGTCATGCCCCTCTGCGCAAAGCTTTTCAGCGACATAATTTCCAATGAACCCAGCTGCTCCAGTGACTAAATATTTCATAATCCAATTCTCATCTATGTTACTTACGCTACATTGCTGTACTTAATTTCAACTTTTAACCAAGATTAAAAGTCAGGGGAAATCACTCTTGCTTTACCAGGTCTTAACTTGCCTTTTGAAATCAGTGATATTACTAGGTCGATGATTATAACGACTGTTGTGATTAAACGCAGAATTTTATTCGCATCGATAAGTTTTAAACTCTGTATCATCGCGTAAGAGCGCTACGTTTCTAATGTTGTAGTTTACCCAACGTACAGTTAATGCTAATTGTTGCGCCACAAATATCGGTGGTACAAGTCAAGGGTGTACTTAAATAATGTTCAATAAATCATATAGGTTTACTGCATTTAATCGGTGAAATATGCATGGCACGGCTGTATGATCTGCTTTAGCTTAGCGTTATAACATGGCGCGGGCAGTATAAAAATGTGAACGTTTTATGCTGCAATATATGTGCAGTGCACGTGTATTAGGTAATGAAGCGCTTTAACCAAAGAGCTAAGTGGCCTACTGAGCTGGCCCCGCCAGGTTTAGGCAAATTAAATGAACGGTGTGTACTAGAGCAAAACTTACATTGTTCAACACTCAGCCATCGACCAATATTGGTGTATTTTCCGCGCACTGTCAGGGCTGCATGACTTTACAATGTTGAATTAAACTAGAAATATATAGCTGAGAAAGTATCAAATAATGCAAAATTGTAAAGCTAACAAGAACATCTGTATTTTCCCTAAATTCCAAGGGGACAACGAATATTTGTTGAACTTATCACTCATACTAAAAAGCAAATTTTCTGATGTGGAGTTTGTTGCACTGTCTCCTAAAACCATGTTGCAAAAGTGGCTCAAAGGGAAACGGTCTGACGTTCTTATTTTAAATTGGTTAGAAGATTATCCTTGCTTAAAAAAAGGGTTTTTGGGCGAAGCTAAAGAAACACTGCGCGTCGTTTTGGGCATGGTCATTGCCAACTTATATTATCGGAAAATCGTTTGGGTAAGGCATAATTACAAACCCCATTTGGAACATAGTAAATTGTGTTACCGCATTCTATGTGGGGCGATTAGTTTTTTCAGCGATACTATTGTTACTCACCGAAAGGTAGAAGAATTCCAGTCTAAGGTTATATCTCATCCTCTGTATAAAAAAACCGAAGCTCAATCAGTAGCTCCTTTTGGATATTTAATTTTCGGCAATATTAAGCCTTATAAAAATGTCCCACTCATTCTCAAAAATTGGGACCCTAAACGTGAGCTCAAAATAATCGGCAAGTGCAAGAGTACAGAACTCAATAGTGAAATAACTTCATTGATAGCAGACCGACTTCCTAAAGTGGAGTACGAAAACCGCTTTATGGAAGTTGAAGAGCTGAATGGCCTTCTGTCCTCAGCTACGTTCGTTATTCTAGCGCACGAAGAGGCATCAATGATCGTTAGTGGAACCTTTTACCATGCCATATCTTATGGCGCTAATGTAGTGCTAAAAGACTCGCAGTATGCGCGAAATGTTAAGAGTGAATTTCCTTTGGTGCACTTAGTAGAAGACTTTGGTGATGCTTTAGCGGGTTTGGTGCCTTATCCTCGCGAGGAAATTATAGCGCTGGCAGATCTAACGTATTCAGATAATGTCATAGCAAAACAATGGTCTGACCTTCTTGCTGATTAAATCGAAGGTCACGTTCACTCATTATTACTTAATTAAGTGTTGAATTTATTCATATGAAGAAACTATCGGTACTGTCTTATCATCCTAATCGATGCTCAGGTTTTGGTGGCATTGAAAACCTTGTTAGGTCTATCAAGCTCTCTATTGAGCAAGGTAATATTGCATTTTATGAGCTGTACAATAGAGAGCCTCCTGTTGAAGAAATTGAAATTCCTCGTACTGAATTTGATATTAAGAAGAAGCTTCATTTTGAATCGGGCTTTCTCGCTACGCTTAATAAAGCGTTTGTTTTTTATAAAGAAGCTGTACGGGGTAAGTACGACGTTGTTATCACTTATCACCCGGCAAATTTGCTGTTTTTTTTACTCACCAAACACAAACCTAAAATCATTTTAGTTCAGTCTAATAGCGTCAAAGAGCTTTTTCAGGGACGTATTCTAAAAGCATTAGCCCAAAAAATTCTTAATCGAGTTGACGCGCTAACGTTGTATACCTCATTTGACAAAAAAGCACTGTGCCAGCGATTTGAGGTCGAAGACAGCAAGATGTTTATTATACCCAGAGCATGTAAGTTGCCCACCACAGCGCCGCGGCAAAATAAGAATAACAAGCTGGTTACTATATGCAGGATCGCCGAAAATCAGAAGAACTTTGCAGCTATGGTTGACGTTGTGGCGAAGATGCCAGAGCTGACGCTTGATATATATGGCGCGGGCTCTAGTGAAGAAGTTAATCAGTTAGAGAAGAAAATTTCAAACGTTCCTAACATTAGGTTTCTAGGCAAAACCAATGATGTTGCAAAAACCTTGTCGGAGTACAGCGTATTTGTCATGACTTCATATTATGAAGGTTATGGCCAATCGCTTATAGAGGCAAGAAGCCAAGGTTTACCTATTGTTCTTTTCAATACATTTGATGCTGCTCAATCAGTTGTAGTCGATGGTAAAAACGGCTTTTTAATAGAACCGTTCGAACAAGAGGCATTTAGAGATGCGATACGCAGTATTTTGAAATCTGACTCAGAATATCAGCGAATGTCCCATGAAAGTGTTGTCCTATCAGCGACCACTGACACTACCTCAATTCAAAATAAGTGGTTTTCGCTATTTACATCGTTTCAGTAATCTAAAAAGCAAATTAATATGTAAAGGTCCTAGCAGGTGTAACGCGCCTGCTAGGATACGCGCAATCTTGCACTCATTAGCTCGAATAGTTTCTTATTTCAAACCTAGGCCTAGCGCATTTTTTAATTTAGGTGCCATTGACTGCACAATATATATACTGGCCGCACTAGAAAGATGTGCTCTATCCCTGACCATTATTTCTTTATTACGATATATAAGGCACTTGCCCTTTTCACACAATAAATCTTGTGGGCTAAATACATTTTCATCTGGTAATAACGATTTTATTTGTTCGGAAGCCTTTACACCGTACTCAGGGGCCAAAAGATAATCTTGTGGTGCTTTGGATGAAGTGGACAGGCGCATGCCTAAGAACGCAGGGTTCTTTACGGGGTAAATGGGGACTTGATTAACAACAAACACTTTTTTATCCGCTTCAGTCAGTGCAGTAAATGTTGAGCGCACACTCGATAAATCGATATCAGGGTCTTCGACTTTGAATGCCCAAGCCCAATTTCCAGCCAAAACCAAACCATTGATGTTATGGGTATCAATAAGCTCTTTGACAAATTCATTGTTCGCTCGGCATTGGGGGTTGCGCGGAATATCGGTGTCAAACAATGGGGAGCAACCGGCGCTGGCGTAAAGCGCAATATTCACATTTAGCTCTTGCTGAATCGTTTTGAGTCCGCCGATGAGATGAAACGCATGTGAGTCTCCCCACAGTAAAATGGTTTCTGTTGCACCGGGCATTGTCATAACGCACGAATCGTAGCTCCAATTGTCATTATAAAACTGATCTTCTTTAATAAAGCAGCCTGCAAATCCGCTCTCTTTATGAGCGTCCTTCAAGTTGAGTTGTTCAACAAAGTGAGGGAATCTGGCTTTATAACCGTCTGCTTTCCAAACCAATACACCAAGAACAAATATAACGAAGCTAAATGCAATGGACGTTGAGTAGACTTTTAGCGGGCGCAAAATGTCACCCCGATGGAGCCTGAACGGTGCTTCTAGGTACTTGCAGGATAAATGACTGATGGCGTAGGTCACGATTACCAATAAAAGCGTATCCCACCAAACAAGATCCCTAATAATCCAGTAACCGTAAAACACTACGATGGGCCAGTGCCAAAGGTACATTGAATAGGAAATTTTTCCCGTAAATTGCATAAATCTTAGTTTGAGCAGCTTGCCTATCCATTTATTCTGATCATTCGCCCAAATCAGTAAAGCCGTGCCTAAACAAGAAGGTACTGCCGCCCAGCCTGGGAATAAGCTTTCTTTATTGAGAACAAAAATAGGCGCAACAAGCAAAATCAGGCCTAAGACTCCTAACCAACTTGCTATCTTTGCGTTGGGGACAAGGTTTTCTTTGAATGCAATGGCAACTATGGAACCCGCTAGTAACTCCCAAAATCGAAAGGGAGACAAATAAAACACCGTACTAGCAGAGATGCTTATATACCATATTGAAGCAACGAATGAGCATGTGAATAAAGAGGCTACAGACCAATAAAAAGCCCGTTTACCCAATTTATAGCTTGCCCACACAATGACGGGAAATATCAAATAAAATTGCTCTTCTACCGCAAGCGACCATGTATGCAATAATGGGCTTAATTCCGAAGAGCCCTGAAAATAATCACTACTGAGCCAAAAAAATACATTAGATAGATAAACGATGGCGGCAATGGCGCTTCTGCCAAACTCCCTAAATTCATCGGGCATAAAGATAAAATATGCAGCGATGAAAGAAGCCAGTACGGTTGCAAAAAGGGCTGGAAATAGCCTTCTAATACGTTTTTCATAAAAACCTAGAAAGCTAATAGATTGAGTTTCTGCATCTTTCATTAGAATAGAGGTAATGAGAAAACCAGAGATGACAAAAAATATATCGACGCCAGCATAACCACCCGACATACCCGTTACACCAAAATGGAAAAGTACCACAGCAAGAACTGCTATCGCGCGCAAACCATCAATATCTTGACGATGTTTCATATTATTCCGATTTTATAACTCCATTATGGAGCAAGATAATATGAGTTATAACTCGCCCATGCAATAAGGTTTGTGTCATGGCTCTGGATTGTCTAAAAAAAAAGCAAAACCATTTGATTTGATGTTCAAAATCAAATGTTACCCGCTAATATCTCGTAAAAACGTCATGAAATATTGCTCCGAATCAGCCATCGATATTACAAAAGATAGCCAAACTTAACTTACACTCATTACATGCTGTGTAATGTCATGAATTTGATACAAAATTTGATTACAATAGGCCGAGTCAACATGCTAGTAAAAAGGTAAACTCTTAAGTACCCGCAAAATACTTCAGCTCAACAAAGTGGCTCGATTAGTGCTGTGGCATAATCGCGATTTACATCAACCCCACATAGTTTACTAGCGATTTAAAACGCCAACGAGTTGCAGAAATGAGAAATGAAGACCTTGAGTCATTTACGGGCGTAAAAACACCGAACCTAGAATTATAAGATTATTATGAGAGTTATTGAATGTCGTTAAAAAAGCAGGCCGCGAAAGGTGGATTATGGATTTCGATTACGCGTACCGGGATAAATGTTATTGATTTTGCAGTGTTTGTTTATCTTGCTCGTATCCTCAGTTTGGAAGACTTTGGTTTAGTGGCGTTTTGTATGCTTTTTGTTGAATTTGCGAACATCGCGGTAAATGCCGGGGTCAACCAAAACATCGTACAGCGCAAAAATTGGGATGAGCAGTACGCTTCAAGCACTATGATCTATGTGGTTGGCCTTGCTATGGTCGTTGCAGCTGGCTTAGTATTTATTGGCGCTCCAATTGCGTATTACACCTACTCACACTTAGCAGCCTATGTCTTTATGAGCTTGGCGCCGATAACTATTTTACTGAGTTTACAAGTTGTTTTTAACGGTAAGCTGGTAAGAGATTTCAAAAATAAGCAGATGGGCGTAGTGAAGTTTATCGCTTCAATTCTTTCTGCCATCGTTATTATTACCCTTGCAGAGCTTGGATACGGATTATGGTCATTGGTTATTGGCCGCCTAGTACTCGCCTCGTTAGAGTTGTTCTTCATGTCATATATCGCTGACTTTACCCCCAAGTTTTATTTTAATAATGAGTATAAGAAAGAGCTAAGAGAGTTTTGCTTACCGCTTTTGGGATCAGCAGTTTTATCGACTGTGAACCAAAAAACGGGCTCATTATTTACAGGTCTAGTGTTGGGGCCAGCCAATTTCGCTTTGCTTAATGCAGCAAAAAGAGGCGAAACCATGATAAACCAAATCACAATGGGCTCAATCAACTCTATGGTCGTTCCCAGCTTCTCTCGCGTGAAAGAAGGAGCAAACGTCGGCGATTTGTACATTAAGCTGGTTGCTCTTACTGCAACCATCGTTATGCCAATGTTTATGGGCCTAGCGGCAATAGCAGACCCTTTTGTCACTATTATCTTCGGAGATAAATTTAGTCAAAGTGCTGTTTTTATGAGTATATCCGCCTTCGTTATGTATCCTGCCATTATCGGATGGTTTTTGCCTACTTTGCTCGTGTCTCAAGGCAGAACTAATGACGCATTTAAATTAACTATTATTAGTGTAACCAATAGTTTATTAGTAGCGGGGTGTACCATTTGGTTTGGAATTACAACCATGTTGATTAGCATTGTGATTGCGAACTTTTTAGTACTTCCTATACGTTTCAAAATTGTAGGCCAGCACGTTTCAATTAATATCAAGAAATTGATTTTTTCTGTTTTCCCGCCTTACTTTAGCGCGTTTGCCATGTTTGTAAGCATTATGCTGATTAAACAGTTTTTAACCCCAGTCATTTCGAATCAAGTCTTATTGCTAGTGTTACTGATAATAGCGGGATGTATAAGTTATCCATTATTTAGTTTCTTATTTTTTTATAAACATACAATTGAAGAAGTGAAGCAAATGAAAGGCATGTTTTTTAAAGGCAAGAGGTGAGTCTCATTAGCATTGGTGAATCTAACGTGAAACAGTAAAAGTCAGAGCTATTGAGTCATCATTTAGAAATAATGATTAAAAATTTTTCGGCTCAACGTATGAATTAAGTTATTAAAGGCAATAATAATTGCCTTTAATAATAGTCCGTCTTACCCCATACATCCTCAGAGCCTTTATAAGCGCTTAGCGAATAGCTTTTCGATATTTCGTAGCCAATAGCAGTAAAAGTGAGAGCATGAAAAAACAGATCTGTTTGGGTTCGCTTACGTTTATCGCTCTGACTAGTTGCACACTGTAATAGCCGGATGAAAAGTCTACCGTTAAACGTCTTGAGTCCGGATAGATCCCCGCGGCAGGGTCCCAATCAGTGTAATACGCCCCTGCTGAACGAAAGGCTCCGTCGTTATCCACATCATTGCCAAATATTATGTTTGACATCCCCCCGAACTCGTTGAAACTAACACCGAAAATAGTAATTAAATCCTTATAGTCATCTACCGAGATAAAATCATTCACTCCGCTGTTTTCACCTTGGGCCATCGACCAGTTAACCCCAGAGAGAAAGTGGCTGTACATGCCTATTATTTCATCACTGGAGGCGAGTCGCCAACCGTCCGCGGCATACAAGCCTAAAGCTTGGTTGATTGACACACCCGCGAGGGTGTCCCAACGCGTCCAATTCAGTCCGTTACCGGTAATTATATTGGTGGAGGTATCGAGAGAAAAATCGTTTTTCTTAATGATCGAGGCATTTGTTGAATGACATAGTAATAAAGTAGCGAAAATGCATATATGCTTAACTAACGTTTTAACTTTCATAATTCATCCTTGTCGACATTAACCAAATATAGTTTTTAACGTATTTCTGATTGAAAGAAATGTCAAAATTTGGCGATAGAAACAAGTTAGTTTCAACTATATTCTTAATCCTATCGCACTACAATTTGAAGACTTACGCTAAATTTATTCACTTTTCACAACGTCACATTTTATTTATTCGATATCCCGACTTGAGTTATTGAATTAACAATATTTTGTTGAGTAGCGGTGGGCTCTATAAACTTGACGTTTTTGAATGAGACTTCGGCCAGGGTCCCCGTGGGATTATCATCGTCTAAAACGAAAACGAGTCTATCAATCTCTCCGGTAGACATTTGACCTATGGGCAAAGTGATGGTTTGAAAATCGCCGACATTGGTATATTTGTAAGCATTATTTGACCATTGCTGGGTACCGCTGAATTTGTATAGCCTTGAGCTTGTCAGTTGATTGTCGTTCTCAAACGCAATACCCACGATTTCACCTGCTCCGTTATTTTTCAGCTCGAACGTCAAGGTTGTTTGAGGTGTGATTTCGTATTCCCCCTGCACACTCTTCCATGTATTTCCAAGCAGGGTAAGCGTAGCGCCTGTATCGTTTATAATATAATCCCCAGCTTCGTCCTGGGTATCGAATGATTTTATGGCTGTATCGTTAAAATTGATCGCAGCATTCGACTCGCCAACACCCGAGTTAGTTTGAGCTAATATGCTTTGGCTCGCAGGCGACGTGCTTGAGAAGTTGGAAATGATAAAGCGCTCGTCGACTTCTAAGTCAAAACTTGCACCAGTACTATTGATATTTTCTATTTGTGATAGTTGATAAGACCAAGGATGGTAAAAGTCAGATCCCATATTAGCTTGCACTGCAGGAGCTTGGTAACTGCTATTGTAGATAAGGTTATTGATGAATTCTGAACTAGCATATTGTTCAACATCGTATATGCCCTGCCCCATTTTGGTCCAATATTTATCATGGATTAACACATTGTTTCTTGCATTAACCCAGAAAGTATAATCACTTTCGAACCTAGACGCAGTAATGCCATTGCTGCTGGTTACAATCAAATTTTCGAAAATATTAACCACCCCTGCTGGGGCTGACATTAAACCACCGAGCTTTATGGCCGCCCACGCTTTTTGTCTTTCATCACCTAAATTGTGAATATAATTATTGAAGATATAACTTGGACCCAACATATTGGGGATCGCGCTTATTCCGCAGTAGCCTTGCTCTAGTTCATTGTCGTAAAACAACACGTTGCTTTGCCCACCATCAAGTTCGATGAGGTCGTCATTTGCATAAGCAAGATAGTTATTATGTATCGCCGAATCTCTAAGAAAGCCCCCCCACGAACGCGCATTTGCGCGGCTTTCAATGACGTCGTTAAATCTTTTAGCATCAGTACCATAAAACCGATTATTGCGAATAATGTATTGTCCTCGGTACTCCTCTACCGAGTGACGAGCAGCCAACAATAGTGCGCTAGGGCCATAGGGATGCCCGTACTGCCAATGATTTGCCTTGCCCTTAGGACTGTGTATTTCGCAGTTTTCAATGGTTACTACCCCTGTTTCTTGGAGGAAGATACCGGAGTCGTAATTTATCGCCTTGGTACTTTCAACATTCTCATAAGCCACACCATCGCGCATATCACCTGCAGCTCGTCCAAACTCAGATATGTCGCAGCCGTCTATCCATAAGTGATGTGCTTGTTTGGCACCGATGCCATACAATCTGCCCCCTTTCACGGTTATGTTTTCGAATTTAATGTAACTCTGCCCACCTATATCAATGGCGGCATTGTCACCTTCAGCAGCGACGATCTCAGTACCATCACCAATAATCAGCGCCCACCCTTCTTCGCTGCCTTGAATACCCAAGGTTGTTAAATCGAGTTGTCCGCCTGTATATATATCAGAGAGATAGTAAATCTTATCTGGGTCAATAGGTGGGGAGTTAGGACGAGTTTGAAAGCTGTATTGTTGCTGATCGATAATTTGACCATTTTCTACATATTCCAGCTTTACCTCGTATACGGTTTGAGGTTCCAAACGCACGATTGACCCCGATAGAGCCCCTTGTATCGGCTCCCATTCTAACGCTAAAGCCGGTGTCCACTGGGTTGCTCCAGATGGCTTAAACCACAGTCGTGTATCAGTATCTTCGCTTTGGTTATAAATGGTGATACTCGCGGAATGAATGAGTGGCACAATCCTATGGTCTAAATCACTTGATGTAGTGGCGGGAAACAATCTGGCTGGATCTAGTCCAGCTTTAAGCGCAGCTGATTCTAAAAGCGTACTTTGGATTGTTGAGTCAGCATATAACTGTTCTAGCATTCGATACGCATCAATTGGATATAGACGTAAA